>CAWDKW010000004.1:0-660118 GCA_963803065.1 uncultured Acidimicrobiaceae bacterium | reverse complement strand
TGCGCCCACGGCAGGATTCGAACCTGCGACGCACGGTTTAGGAAACCGACGCTCTATCCCCTGAGCTACGTGGGCCTACTGGACTTTCGCGCTCTCTCCCTCTCGTGTGTGCCACTTTCGTGCCACTTCGATCCAATACGCTCTAATCTTGCCTCATGACCACCACCGCGAAGTCCATCGGTCCGTACAGCGGATCTGTCGCCGAAAGGCTGAAGGCCGGGATCTATATCCTGAACGTCCAAGCCGACTCTCCGTGGACGGTGACTGTCACCCAGCCCCGCAAGCAGGCGGCGACTGCGATTCCTCACACCTACACGGGCACGGGCCAGCAAGTGATCGGACCCTTTTCCAGTAAGTCGACGAGCATTCGGATCAAGTCGACGAACACCAGCACCGGGGGCGGCAACTTCGCCGTGTCTCTCTTCGCCGCATCCGACGGCAGCCAGCAGGACATCCCCGTGAACGAGATCGGCAGCTTCAGCGGGTCGACGATCTCACAGGAGAACGAGAACGGTCCCTACGACGCCGCCGTTGACTCAGACGGCAACTGGACGCTCCGGATCTCAAACCCGTGATCCAAGCCGGTCCCGTTTGCCGGTGTTCGCGCCGCGTACGAGCGGTAGTGAAGTTCTGGTCGCTCTGCGTGACTGGACGAGCATTGCTCCAGTCGGCCTGTTGCAGTTAGGGGCACGAGAAGCCGACGTCATGGCGATTAGGCGCCTGGACCGATTATCCCTGGTTGTTCAGTCCTGTCCCTGGTTGGTAAGTCGACCATCCATGAGTGGCTCTTGGCGCAGGCTGACCCGAACGGTCGGCCGTTACTGCTCCCGACCAATCCTGCCGCCCCATTGCCCGTCCGGCCCGGACCGAACGGCGAGCCCCGGCGGCTTCACCGGCGACCGGCTGCTCGGAACGGCCGTGTTCGCTGACGGCAACATCCCGCGAGCAGCAGCAACGCCCAGATCATCGTCGCCAACCAGGCCGAGCTGTTCACGCTGATCACCGAGCCCGTCACGAGAGCCGTCGTTGAGACGTTCGCAACAGCTGATCTCACGGTCGTTCTACAGCTCTCGGCGATGGTCGGCGTCATCGTCCGCCACCCTGCAGCCGTGCAGGTGGTCAGCTCCTCGGTCTACCCGCAGGCGCCGACGTTCACCTGATCCGCAGTTCTGCAGCGGGGCGGACTTTCCGTGATTGCGCGGTGCACGAAGCTGCCCGTTGAATCGCCGGTTGAGATTCACCGGGAGCGGGAAGATTACCGACATGAGCGACCATCCAGACAGATCAGATCCTCATGCGACTGGAACGCCTCCCGACGAAGATCTGAATGACGACTCCCAAGTGGACATACACGAAGACGCCTCGCATTCCACCCCCGATTCGACAGGAGGCGTTCGCACCGGCGAGGAGAAGGCGTCGCATAACAGGGAAGTAGATCCGCGATCGTGACTGCTCACCTTCGACCTGGGGTTCTCTTTGACGTCGACGGTACGCTCGCTGATACCAACTATCTCCACACGCTCGCCTGGTCCAGAGCACTACGCGATGCCGGTGAGTGGGCGCCCATGAACGCCATCCACCGCCTCATCGGCATGGGAGGCGATCAGCTTGTGCCCGAGCTGATCGGCCATGAGTGCCCCAGGGCGACCGAGGCTCGGCCCCGCCGGTACAAGGAGTTGATGGGCGACGCTCGGATCTTCCCGGGTGCCCATGATCTCCTGCGGCGGATCCACAACGAGGGTGTCGCACTCGTGCTCGCCACATCGGCGCCCCAAGATGAGCTGGCACACTTGCTGGACCTCTTGGCAGCTGAGGCGGCGATCGACGCGACCACGACTGCGGATGACGTGGGTTCGTCGAAGCCCTCACCGGATGTCTTTCTCTTTGCTATGAAGGTTGGAAGTATCGACCCGAAGCGCGCACTTGCCGTGGGCGACAGCATCTGGGACATCCAGGCAGCACGAGCTGCGGGGATTGGTTGCATCGGCGTCGAGACCGGCGGATTCAGCCAGCACGAGCTCGGCGAGGCCGGCGCCATTCAGGTCTACCGGGACGTTCAGGAAGTACTGGATCAGTTCATGACTGGGCCACTGCGAAGTTTGCTCGGCTGAGGCCCCCGGATGCCGACGCTACCTTCAACTTCCGTCCGGCCCATAGGTGAACAGTGGATGCGAGTACGAAGCTGAATGGTGCCAACCGGGGTAACTACTGCCCGGGCCGCCGCCGCTGTTGTTGGTGGGCGTGGGGTTGTACGAACTGCCTACGACTAGGGCTACAACGAGCATGGTCATTAGCACGAAGCCCAATGCGACCTGAAGGACCCTCCGTGGAAGGATCATGGTGACTCCTTTCGGGTTGCTGGAGACCCCACACGTTCGGTTTCAATCGAGCACTACCCGACAGCGAAAGCGGCCAAACGCCCTCCGCCGCCACCCCGTTGAGGCGACGAAAATGTGCTTCTGATACACCTCGACGAGCTGCTCGTCGTCGACGTGGCCGGCGCAGCTGTCCACGATGAACCACTTCCCCTTGCGCGTCCGATACCGTCCTCGCCACTCGGCAGGCTCCGGGCAGCTCGTCGGCCGGCCGCTGCCATCTGACTGGCACACCCGCCGCCAGCACTCGCCCGGCCTGGCGCTGAAGGCGCTGGCGTAGTGCTCGCTACCTGATGTTCTCATCGCCGGCCGGTGCGTCGTGCGGCCACAGCATCGCCGCCTGATCGGACACGAGCCGCTTCGCTCCTTCCCGAGTGGCGTGCTTCACGAGGAAGGTGAGCACAACGTGTTCGTCGTCTCCCCGCCATCGCAGTAGCCCGATCCCTTCGTCATCGAGGAAGTGGTTCAGGTAGCTCCGAGTCTGGTCGGTAAGGGGCCGGTTGTAACGGACGTCAATCTCGAACATGGAACAGACTATCGAACGTATGTTCGATTGCCTAGCGCCTAGGAGCGAGTCCCTGGTGGACGGTGTACGCTGGCCTCACGAACAGTACAGGGTGAAACACACTGCGTGGTAGACGTTCCGAGCGGGGCGCACTCCACTCAATCCGACGGCGGACGAACAAGGAGAAGAGCCAATGGCAGTGTTTAATGGCGTGTTCCCGATCCTTCCCGGAAAAGAACAAGGAGGAAGGGACTTCGCGGCCGCGTGCATGGGGGAGCGCCGCAAGGGGTTCGACGCTCAGGCGGCAAGGTCGGGACTTACCCGGGAGACTTGGGCTCTGCAGGAGACCCCGATGGGGAGCTTTATGTTGGTGTGGTTCGAGGCTCCTGACATCGAGAAGGCGTTCACGGAACTCGCCACCTCCGGCGAAGAGTTCTCCATCTGGTTTCGTGGCCAAGTCAAGGATGTGACTGGAGTCGACCTGGGCGCTCCACCCGAAAGCCCGCCTCCCGACGTGCTGGTTGACTGGACGCCCTGAGGACACGACCTCCGGCTACAGAGGTTCTGTCCAGCGGCGTCAGCCGGGAGTGTGTCCGGCAGATGCCAAGCTGACGGGCTAAGCGGTCGGCGGCTGGGCGAGTGAGTCGAACGACCGGTAGGTAGGAAGTCGTGGCAGTATTCGTGCCACTTTTAATGCAACACTGTGCGGGGGTTTCCACGATCCAAATGTTGCGCGCTATCGCAGCGGCAGCATGAAGGAGACAGCGCCTGGCTCGGGCCAGTGGAGACTGCGCGGTCATCGCGCCGCAACCCGGGTCGTTGGCAACCCGACGCAACGCCATGTGACGTTCACTGGCACCGAGAAGCAGACCGCCAAGGAGCTGCCGATCTGATGGCTAGCACTCGTCGGGCGCGACTGCTAAAATCACGTTTGAACCCCGAAAGGGGTGGCAAGAAAGGATGGGTACAAAAGAGCAAAGCAGGAGGTGGTTATCATGGCACTTGTCCGAAGTGATCCGTTCCGTGATGTCGATCGTCTGTTCCAGCAACTCTGGGCGAGCCAAGGCGCTGGCGCGAGCGGCGGCAGGCAGATGGCAATGCCCATGGATGCCTACCGGAAGGACGACTCCTTCCTGATCCGCCTGGACCTTCCGGGAGTTCAAGTCGATTCGATCGACTTGACCGTCGAGGAGAACGTCTTGACGATCAAGGCTGAGCGTCCGAGCTCCTCCGAAGTCCGATGAGGTCGAATCGGTGATTACCGAGCGTCCCTTCGGTACCTTCATCCGCCAGGTATTCCTCGGCACCAACTTGGACACCGGCAACATTCATGCTGATTACGAAGCGGGCGTACTGACGCTGGCTATTCCGGTAGCGGAGCAAGCCAAGCCGCGGCGGATCGAAGTCACCACCCGATCCGAACGGCAGGAGCTCAACAGCTGACGGCTGAGGGTGAGGGGGGATGTCCCGGACGCAGCGACTCCCCGTTGCGACCGGGACGCTCGCCTTGGCCTTCGCACGTGATGGACAGGAGGCGAGATGGTCACCGAGTACACGAGCACCCCGCCACAACCCCGAGGCGCCCCCGTCGACGGTTCCACAAGGGCCCGGCGGATACGGTCTCGTCTACCTGCGCTCATGCACGACCTGATCGAGTACGACCTCGTCGAGAGGATCGCGCCCGGGGTATGGAGCCTAAAAGGGGATGTGCAAGCTTTGCTCGAACGTGAGGCCCCTGTAGGAACAGGGGGCCGATCCGACCGCTTGTTCATCGGGTTGCGTTGCCAAAGATGCGGGTTACGGGACACCACGAGGTTGATGCGGGGCGAACGCCTCTGCGCACGCTGTCAAGGACTCGACGATCATGAACCCTGATTGCAACGTCTACCTTGACGACGCCAGAAACACGGCAGTCATCGCCATAACGGGCGAGGTCGACCTGGTTTCGATGCCTTCCCTGCAGGCGGCAATCCTTGAGGCGCTTGCGGCCAGGCCGGACCGCGTCCTCATCGACGCGACCTCGGCGGAGTTCATCTCCGTGCGCGGCTATCGCGCTATCGGCGAGCTGAGTAAGTCCGTTGACCGCGTCACCATCTGTTCAAGGTCGGACTTGGCGGCGCAGGTCATCGACATCCTTGGCTTCCCGGACGTCCTTTGCATGGTGAGACAGTCAAATGATCCAGCGAGTCTCCTCTTGCCTGACGCCAACGATCGGCGCTTCTGGGGCAGCCGGACCGGACGCCGTCTTGGAGACGGCATGACTTCCAATGCCCTCAGTTAACTCGGCCAACAAATATCGACATTCACGTTCATCTCGCAATCCCCGTGCGACACTGAGACGGTGGACTCAGCAGCCTTCGGTATCGCCGTCGCGAGCCTCGTGGCCGTCGTTGTCCTCGGCGGCTGGACGACCAGGGCAGCCGTCCGAGCGGCAAGCCAGGCAGCGGTCGATGCCAAGCTGCGGCGAGTCCAGGCGCTGCTCGACACCGTGCTGGAGATGCGGGACACATACAGTTCACAATGCATAGCCCGTGACCGCGGGTGGGCACCTGCCGAGCATTCGGTCGAGTCGCTCGCCAGGCTGACTCTGCACCGCAGGCTCGAGGTGCAGCTGGTGCCGTTTTCCGAACCTTTGGTAGCGACGCGAGCGCTGACGCACCGGAACTGGGGGTTCGACAGCCTGAAACTGGCCCAAGACGAAGTGAAGGACCTGTTGCTGGTCACGGTCAACGGCCCGGAGCGCAGTTCGAGGTGGTTGCCGCCTGACAACCCGGGCGTGATGGAGTACGAGCGGCGCTAGCCGGCCGCACGGTCAATGCACGTGGGTCGCAGTTCACGAGCTCTCAGACCACCCACGCCCCGTTGCGCATAACGGTGCGCCCGGCCAGGTCCTCGGCCTCCCGCCACACCTGGATGCGCTCGGGGGCGAGGACCAGGTAGACGTAATCGCCGCTATCGGTCTGGGGATCCCAGCCCGCCTGGGCGGCGTACCTCCCGGCCAGGTCCGTCGGGGCCTCGGACTTCGGGATGGCCTCGACCAGAACAGCGTCGATCATCACCACGTCGCGGGTCTCGCCCAGGGCGAGGCGGGCCCGCGGGTTGGCGGTGAGGTTGGCGACGGTGCGCGACCTCGGCTCGGTGGCCAACACGACCTGACTGCCGTTCCAGGTGTGGGTCACTGGCACGAGGTGGACGGCACCGGTAGGCGAGGCGGATGCGACCCATACGTTGGCCTCGACCGTCGTCAGCTTCGCCAGGGCGTCCGCCTTGCGCTCCTGGCCCGACCGGGTTGCCACGCATCAAGCATGACACCGTCGCACGCTGGGCGCTATCAAGAACAGGCCCTGGACATCTTCTGTTCCGGACCGTCGCATCCGTCCAGACCACTCGGCCGGCCCGGGCCGGTGCGCCAGTTGGTTGCTCGATTAGCGACCGCGCCCATTCAATGCCGCCGCCAGGTCTTGGGCCAGGACATCGGCGGCCTCGTCGCCATCGCGGAGGCCCAATCGGATCCCGATGACGTCCCTGGCCCGCTCCACGCCGAGAACGGCCGCGGCTCGGGCCTTGTCCCCGACGGCCCCGACGGTGGCGGCCACGGGCGTCGACTGCCCGACCCGGTCGGCCATCCGGGCGATCTGGGCGTAGCGCTCACGCCCGGCGCGGGCGCCGAGCGTGTACCCGATGGCGAATGCCACAACTGTCCCGATTCGTAGCTTCATGACAACCATTGTGCCCCGGGACCAGCCCTGGCGCCTCCCCGCGGCCCCGGATGCGTTCCGGCCCCGGCCCCGGCACCTCTCGCGGCCCCGGCCCTGGCCCCTCGCCGGCTGCCCGGCGGGGACTTTCCGGGGGTCGAGCGCCAACGACTACAGTCCTCTGTCGCGTCGGGTCGGGATCGACCGTGCCGGCGTCAGATTCCGGGGTAGCTCAATCGGCAGAGCAAGCGGCTGTTAACCGCTAGGTTGAGAGTTCGAGTCTCTCCCCCGGAGCATCTTCCCAGGTCAGAGGCTATTGCTCGCATCCTTGTCCTCTGGACTTCGACGTCCGCAACGAGATACAGCGTCAATCCGTGGCGATAGCCGCCAGGACGTCCAACTTGGCTGCTCGGCGGGCCGGCCAACTGGCGGCCCCCAAGCCGAGTAGGGCCGCAAGGACGAGGAAGACCACCAGGCTTGACGCCGGAATAGAGATATCAGTGATGCCTTGCTGCTTCAATGAAGCGGCGAAGGCGGTACCCAGGGCAGTACCGACGACGATGCCGATGATTGCACCGAAGACAGCAATGATCACCGACTCGGATCGGATCATCGCCCGAACCTGTCGACGCTTCATCCCGACGGCCCGAAGGAGGCCGATCTCGTGGGTTCGCTCGAACACCGAGAGCATCAGGGTGTTCACGATGCCGATGAGGGCGATCAACACCGCCAGAGCCAAGAGGGCATAGACCAGACCAAGCAACTGGTTGACCGCGGCCTGCTGGGATTTCTCGAATGCGGCCCGTGTCTGAATCTTGAGGTTCGGATAGGCATGGAGGCCGCGGTCAAGCGCCGTGCCGATGGCGGTGCTGCTCCCGTTCTTTGTCTGCAACAGCACAGCTACCGGTAGCGGGTTGTCGAAGTGGGCTAGGAAGTAGCTGTCCCCCACGAGGTAACTCCCGAGAAGCGCGTTGGGCTTGTAGATCCCGCCGATCCGAATCGTCGAGGTCCCCGTCTGGGCGAACTTAACCGGTACTACCGAGCCCACGGACAGGTGTTTGTTGTTTGCCGTTGTCGTGTCGATGAGCATCTCGCCGGCACCCAGGGAGGGAGCACCTGACCCGCTATCCATCTGGAGGATGACCGTTTGGGCAAGATGGTCGACGGACACCGCCGTGAGGGTGGACAGCGAGTGTTGGACCTCGAACTCACCGTTGTACACCGTTGAGGTGGCAGTAACCCCTGGTACCTTGGCCGCTGTCGATGCCACCGAGTTGCTGAAACCAACAGCAGGGCCACCGGTGGCCGAGCTGGTGATGATGTAGTCGGCACTTACCGCATTATCGACGCTGCTGGTCACCGATTTGGACAGTGATGCACCGAACACGGCGATGGTCGACACCAAGGCGAGTCCGACCATCAATGCCGAGGAAGTCTGCGCAGTCCGTCGCGGGCTGCGCATGGAGTTCTCCCTCCCCAGCTTTCCCGAGATGCCCAGGACTCCCGCCAGCGGGCGACCGATCGCGCTCGACATCGGTCGGGCCACGATAGGTGCAAGCATCCCGATGCCGACGAAGATGGCGGCCGCCCCCACGCCGACAAATGCGATCGCCGGGTTGGTCAAGCCGAAGACCAGCGAGGCGATCCCGACCGCCCCGAAGACGGTGCCGAAGACGATGCGTCGTCGAGATGACTCCTGTTGATCTGAGCGCTGATCGGCCAACGCAGCCACGGGCGGAATGCGCACGGCGCGGCGCGCCGGGCTGATGGCGGATATGACGGTCACACCCACGCCCACGAGCAGGCCGACAACGACCGTTCGGGGTGCGAAGACCAGCGACGATGATGGCAGGGTGATGCCGAATCCTTTGAGCAAAGCTTCGAGGCCCAACGCGGCGAGTAGGCCCAGACCGAGGCCGACGAGTGAGGCAACGATTCCGACGATGGCGGCTTCCATGAGGACGGAGCGAAAGACCTGCCGCCGGCTGGCACCCACGATCCGCAACAGGGCAAGCTCCCTGGTGCGTTGGCCCACGATGATCGAAAACGTGTTGAAGATCGTGAAGCCACCGACGAAGAGGGAGATGAAGGCGAACACCAACAGCGCCGTCGAGAAGAAGGAAAGGGCCTGATTGATCTGGTTCGAGCTCTCGTTGGCCACGGTTTGGCCGGTGACCACCTCTACACCTCGGGGGAGAGCGGCGGCGATGGCGTGTTGGACCACCGCCTTGTTCGCTCCCGGTGCGGTCAGGACATCGATCGCGTCATAGCGGCCGACTTTTCCAAAGAGGCTCTGCGCGGTGGGAAGATCAAAGGCGGCAAGGGTCGCCCCAGCCAGATTGTTGGCGGTTCCGAACGTGACGAGTCCGGTGATGGTAAATGTACGGGGCGGACCGGACAGAAGCACCCGGACACGGCTGCCAACTTTGAAGTGGTACTGCTGGGCGGTGCCGGCGTCCATGACCACGTCGTTTGACGAGGTGGGAGCCTTTCCCTCCGTGACTCTGAGGGAGGAGAGTTTGGAGTTGGGATCGAAGGAGAGACCCAGCGTGGGTGCACCCCCGTTGCTGATTGCCTTCCCGTTTGGCGAGACGAACTGGGCGTATCCGCCCACGGTGCCCTCGGCGTAGGCCACCCCGGGGACATGGCGGACGGTCGCAACGATCGACTGGGGGATCGGCTTTCGGACCGCCCCGCCCGCTCCGCTGTTGTTGGAGAAGGCAGCCGTGCCCCGGACTTGGAAGTCGACGTTCTGGTAGACGTTCCCGAACAGCGTGGTGAACGTGCTGTGCAGGGTGTCGGTAAGGACGAGGGTCCCCGAGATGAACGTCACACCGAGCACAATGGCCAAGG
The DNA here is from genome assembly GCA_963803065.1 of uncultured Acidimicrobiaceae bacterium. Classification (GTDB taxonomy): domain Bacteria; phylum Actinomycetota; class Acidimicrobiia; order Acidimicrobiales; family RAAP-2; genus DASXMT01. The sequence goes on along the minus strand of CAWDKW010000004.1, from coordinate 650,690 downwards.
CCGTCAGGGCCAGGCGCAACTTATGGGCTAGTAGTCCCTTGAGGGTGACCTTCCCCACGTCAGTTGCCCAACTGCTTCATCCGCTCCAGGACAGAATCCACCGTGGGCGACACGATCTCATCCACGACCTTTCCGTCGGCCAGGAACACGACCCGATCGGCGTAGGCAGCGCCCCGTGCGTCGTGCGTCACCATGATGATGGACTGGTCCAACTCGCTCACAGAACGCCGGAGGAACTCGAGCATCTCAGCCGACGAGTTCGAATCGAGGTTGCCGGTTGGCTCATCGGCGAAGATCAAATCCGGCCGGCTGATGAGCGCTCTGGCGCAGGCGGCACGTTGCTGTTGGCCGCCTGACATCTCGTTCGGGCGGTGGGAGAGGCGATCTGCGATTCCCAACTGCGTCACCAGGTAGTGGAACCAGGCCTCGTCCACTTTCGCCCCGGCCAGGTCGGCGGGCAGCGTGATGTTCTCGCGGGCGGTCAGCGTGGGCACCAGATTGAATGACTGGAACACGAACCCGATACGGTCCCGCCGCATCTGGGTCAGCCCGGCATCGTCGAGCAGGCCGATCTCCTGGTCGGCCACAAAGGTACGGCCCGAGGTTGGTTTATCCAGACCGGCCATGCAGTGCATGAGCGTGGACTTACCTGAGCCCGAGGGTCCCATGACTGCGGTGAATTGGCGACTGCCGAACTCGACGTTGATTCCGTCGAGCGCACGCACCGTCGCGTCACCCTTGCCGTAGGTCTTCACCAAGTCGATGGCATGTGCCGCCATAACGATCGATCCCGGCACTGTGGCGGTCATCGCAGGTTCCATTCGGCTAGTCCTTTTACTCGTTCGGCCCGATCCGGACCACACCATCAACGAAGAGTGCGCACTGGGCGTTTCAGCCAGCGCTCGCGGGCATCCGCTCGATCGTTGGCTGTTCGAGTGGGCTCGCCAAGACTAGCCCCATGGGCGAAACAGCAAGAAAGCGCTCTGCATTGCGATCAGCTGCTCTCTGCGACCTCATCGAAGCTGGCTGGGACGTCGCGTCTGCGGCCGAGTCCACATCTGCGACCGAGTCCACATCTGCGGTCGAGTCCACCCGGACCAGCGCTCCTGGCGGTCCTTCCCGGACTCAGCAAGCGAGGGTCGGGGAATCAGACCTCGTCGAGGTAGTCCCTGAGGAGCTGGGCGGAGTCGGGCCGCCGCAGCTTGGCCAGGGTCTTGGCCTCGATCTGGCGGATGCGCTCGCGGGTCACCCCGAAGGCCTTGCCCACCTCCTCGAGCGTCCGGACCTTGCCGTCGTCCAGCCCGAAACGGAGCCGCACCACGTCCTGTTCCCGCGGGGCCAGGTGGCCGAGGGCCTCGCGCACAGCCTCGTCGAGCATGATGCGGGTGGCCGCGTCGTCGGGAACCACCGCACCCCGGTCCTCGATGAGGTCGGACAGGCTGAAGTCGTCCTCGTCGCCCATGGGTTGCTCGAGCGACACCGTGTCCTGGTTGATCTGCTGGATCTCCCGCACGCGCTCGATGGTGAAGTCGACCTGCTGGGCCAGTTCCCCGGCCGTGGGCTCGCGACCCAGCTCCTGGAGGAGCTGCCGCTGGGCCCACACCACCTTGTTGATCGTTTCGACCATGTGCACGGGGATGCGGATGGTGCGGGCCTGATCGGCGATGGCCCGGGTGATGGCCTGGCGGATCCACCAGGTGGCGTAGGTCGAGAACTTGAATCCCTTGGTGTGGTCGAACTTCTCGACCGCCCGCATCAGTCCGAGGTTTCCCTCTTGGATCAGGTCCAGGAACGCCATCCCCCGGTTGCGGTAGCGCTTGGCGATCGACACCACCAGCCGGAGGTTCGCCTCGATCAGTGCCTCCTTGGCCGCCTGTCCCCGCCGCACCAGGACGCCTTCGCTGACCCGCGACCGACCACCGTCACTGACCGAGGGCTCGTCGCCGCGCTCGAGCCGCTCGGCCGCCTCGGTCCCGGCCAGGATCCGCTGGGCCAGCTCGACTTCGAGCGCCGCATCGAGCAGCTGGACCTTCCCGATCTCCTTCAGGTAGGTGTGCACCGGATCGGCCCCCGGTCCGGCGAAGCGGTCGCTCCCGGAGTAGCCGTTGTCCGCCGGAACCGCATCGGACGGGGTCCGGGGCGAGAGCCGATCAATTGACCGCCCTGTGCTCGGCTTCCGGGCCGACCGCCCGGCCGGCGGGGACTCGGGAGCCGGTGGCACCTCCCGAGCCGGTACCGACTCCGGAGCCGGCGCAGTCGCCGTGTCGGTGTCGGGGGCATGCAGCGCCGCAGCTTCGGCGTCGGGCGCATGCGGCGCCGCATCGCCGGCCGGGCCGGTGCCGTTGCCCGTCACCCCTCTGCCGGCCATGCCGACCCTGCCCGTGCCCCGCACACCATCGCTGCTGCCCGTGTCGAGCACGGCGGTCGTCGGTGGCACCGACCTCAGGTCGCCGACCTCGTCGGGGGCGTCGACGAACTCGATCCCCTCGGCCCGGACCCGCATGACCACATCGATGATCACGTCCGGGCTCAGCTCGACCGATCGCAGTACGGACATGAGGTCGTCCTGTTCGAGGAAACCCTTGGCTCTCCCCAATCGGAGCAAGACGTCGAACTCGTGGGCGTACAGCACGGCGCCGACAGGTGAGCCCACAGGAGCACCGACAGGAGAGGTGGTGTCGGGTAGCGAAGCCTGACCGCTCCCACGATGGTCGTCCATGATGTGGTCCGTCATTACCTGTACCGACGGCCGAGCGATGCGCCCGGCGGTCACGTGCCTCCGCCCGTCAGACTCATGTGCTCCCTCCCAACGAGCCAGGCTACCAACCGATCCGACGCCTCACCGGCGCCACCTGTGACCTCCAATTGCTCGATGATGGGCCGGATCTCGACCACTTCCGACCCGGCCTCGGGCGACGTCCGCGCTTCTCGCTCCAGCACGGTCAGCTCTCGGCGCGCCGCCAATCGCACCAGGTTGAACAGGACGCCGTCGGCGTCGCCCACCGGCTCCTCCACCACCAGGCGGGCCAGCAGGTCCCGCACCCGGGGCGGCGCCTCGGCGATGGCCACCCGGAGGTCGTCGGCCTCCATCAGCACCATCAGCGCGCTGCGCTGGAGGTCGTCACCGAAGAGCACCGGCTCGAGCCGGTGAGCCACCTCCTCAGGACGATGGATGGCCAACTTGAGCGCCTCGAGACCCGGTCCGAAGGACGGGGGCCGTCGCCACCCCGGCTCGTCCTCGAATCCCGGGGCGTCCTCGTCCCCATCGGGCCCGCCGCGATCCCACGGATCGTCCGGGTCGCGGACCCACGAGGGCGCGTCGTCACCGGTCGATCGGCCCGGCGGGCCGGCCCGTCTCGAGGACGGGTCCTTCGACCCCTCACGGCGCAGGCGCTCGAGCCGGTCCCGCAGGGATGCCGGCTCGAGCCGGCATCGCTCCGCCACCTGCATGACGTACTGGTCCCTGACCAGGTCGTCGGGGTGCTCGGCCACGGCGGAGAGTGCGGCGTCGGCCGCCTTGGCCCTGCCCTCGGGCGTCGACAGGTCTGCCGCCGACAGCACCCGCTCCACCCGGAACTGGAGGAACGGCTTCGCCCCCTCGATGGCGGCCCGGAGGGCCTGGGGGTCCGACCTGGACAGCTCGCCCGGGTCGGCTCCGGGAGGGAGGTCGGCCACGGCCACGTCGATCTCGTGCCGGCGCTCCCATTCGTAGAAGCGACCGGCGGCGGCCTGGCCGGCCCCGTCGGCGTCGTAGGCCAGCACCACCCGCTTGGCGAAGTTCCGGAGGATACCGAAGTGCTCGTCGGCCATGGCCGTACCGCAGGTGGCCACCGCCCGCTCCACCCCCGCCTCGAAGAAGCCGATCACGTCGGTGTAGCCCTCGCACACCACCACCTCGTCGCTGGCGATGATGTCGGCCTTGGCCCAGTTGAGCCCGTAGAGGACCTTGCGCTTGGAGTAGATGACCGACTCCTGTGAGTTCTTGTACTTGGCCGGGTCGCTGCTCCCCGGCAGCACCCGGCCGCCCAGGGCGACCGGTCGACCGGACGAGTCGCAGATGGGGAAGAGGACCCGGCCCCGAAAGGCATCCTGGAGCCGGCCCCGGCGGTTCACGAACCCGAGGCCCGCCCCCACCGCCACCTCCTCGGACAATTTGAGGGCCCGGCACAGTGCGTCCCAGTCGTCGGGCGCCCACCCGAGGCGGAACCGGCGGACCACCGAGCCGTCATAGCCGCGGGAACGAAGGTAGTCACGGGCCTGCCCGGCGTCCGCTCCGGTCAGGAGCCGTTGGTGGTACCACTCGGTGGCCGCCTCCATCGCGTTCATGTACAGCTTGCGCCGCTGGCTGGCCCGGCCGGCGTCGGCGTCCTCGTGGATGGTGATACCCGCCTTATCGGCCAGTCTGCGGACGGCGTCGACGAAGTCCAGGTGGTCGATGGCCCGCACGAAGGTGATGGCGTCGCCCTTGGCCTGGCAACCGAAGCAGTAGTAGAAGCCCTCCTCGGCGTTGACGCTGAACGAGGCCGTCTTCTCGGCATGGAACGGGCACAGGCCGCTCCAGCGCCGGCCCACGCGCTTCAAGGCGACGTGCTCGCCGATGAGCGCCACGATGTCGGTGCTCGCCCTGACTCGGGCCACGTCCTCGTCGGGGATCCCCACGGGTGTTGACGGTACCGTGCCGCGGCGACCGGTGAACCGCACGCCTCGCCGGGAGCGAACTGTACGCGCCGGCCTGCCAGGGGCGAACTGCAGGCTCCGCCAGGGTGTCCCCGCCCTTCTACTTCCTGGGCCGTGCCGGTGCCTTCTTGGGCCGCGGCCTGGCCGGCTTCGCCGGGCCGGAGCCGGCGGTGGACAGCACGGCCTGGGCGGCGGCCAGCCTGGCGATGGGCACCCGGAAGGGTGAGCAGCTGACGTAGTCCAGGCCGGCCCGGGCGAAGGTGGCGATGGACTCGGGGTCTCCCCCGTGCTCGCCGCACACGCCGATCTTGAGGGCCGGCTTGGTGGACCGGCCCCGCTCCACGCCCAACCGGACCAGCTCGCCCACGCCGTCGGGGTCGACGACCTCGAAGGGGTTCCGCTTCAGGAGCCCCTCTTCGAGGTAGGCCGACATCATCCGGCCCTCGACGTCGTCGCGGCTGAAGCCGAAGGTCATCTGGGTCAGGTCGTTGGTGCCGAACGAGAAGAAGTCGGCCTCCTCGGCGATCTCGGCGGCTCGCAGGGCGGCCCTGGGCGTCTCGATCATGGTGCCGATGATGACGTCGAGGTCGCCCGAGGTCGTGGCCCGACGGGCCGCCGCCGCCTTCTTGCCCCGGCCACCGGTCGCCCCGGCGGCGAGCGCCTCGCTCACCGCCCCCTCCACCCAGCTGCGGGCCAGGGCCAGCTCCTCCCTGGCCACCGTGAGGGGGATCATGATCTCGACGATCGGATGGCCGTCGGCAGCGACCCGCTCGAGCGCCGCCTCCATCAGGGCCCTGACCTGCATGGCATAGAGGCCGGGCTTGATCACGCCGAGGCGCACCCCCCGGGTCCCGAGCATCGGGTTGAACTCGTGCCAGGTCTTGGCCGCCTCCCACAAGCGGCCCTCCTCCTCGGTCAGTCCGACCGTGGCCTCCTTGAGGGCCAGCTCCTGGGTGTCGGGCAGGAACTCGTGCAGGGGGGGATCGAGCAGGCGGATGGTCACGGGCAGGCCGTCCATGGCCTCGAGGATCTCCTCGAAGTCGGCCTTCTGGGCGATCCGGAGCTCCTCCAGTGCCGAGTGCTCCTCGCTCTCGGTCGAGGCCAGGATCATCCGTCTCACGATGGGCAGCCGGTCCTCGCCGAGGAACATGTGCTCGGTGCGGCACAGGCCGATGCCCTCGGCTCCGTGCTTGCGGGCGTTGGCCGCATCGGGCCCGTTGTCGGCATTGGCCCGGACGCCCAGGTGGCCGGCCCGAATGGTGTCCGCCCACCCGAGGATGGTCTCGAACTCGTCCGGGGTGTCGCCCTGGCTGAGCGGGACCTGGCCGAGTACGACCGTGCCGCCCGTCCCGTCGACCGAGATCCAGTCGCCCTCGTGGACGACGGTGTCGCCCACGCTGAAGGCGCGTCCCGAGATGCGAACCTGCTCCGCCCCGACCACGGCCGGCTTGCCCCAGCCCCGGGCGACGACCGCGGCGTGGCTGACCAGCCCACCCCGGGCGGTGAGGATGCCCTCGGCCGCCAGCATGCCGTGCACGTCCTCGGGCGAGGTCTCGCTCCGGACCAGGATGACCCGCTCGCCTCGCTCGGCGGCCGCCTGGGCATCGTCGGCAGTCAGGTAGACCCGCCCGACGGCGGCGCCGGGAGACGCTCCGAGCCCCTTGACCAGGACGGGGTAGCCCGAACCGGCGAACTGGGGATGCAGCACCTGCTCCAGGTGCTCGGCGGTGACCCGCTCGACGGCCTCCGACCGGCTCAGCTTGATCTTGCGGTCGGTGGTCATGTCGACGGCGATCCGGAGGGCGGCCTGGCCGGTGCGCTTGCCCACCCGGGTCTGGAGCATCCACAGCTTTCCCTGTTCGATGGTGAACTCGGTATCGCACATGTCGCGGTAGTGGCCCTCGAGCCGGGCGAAGATGGACAGCAGCTCGGCATGGATCTTGGGGAACTGGCGCTTCAGCGCGGAGAGCGGCTCGGTGTTGCGGATGCCGGCCACCACGTCCTCGCCCTGGGCGTTGATCAGATAGTCGCCGTACTCACCCTTGGCACCGGTAGCCGGGTCGCGGGTAAAGCCCACCCCGGTCCCCGAGCGGTCGTCCCGGTTCCCGAACACCATGGCCTGCACGTTGACGGCGGTACCGAGCTCATGGGCGATCCGCTCGCGAACCCGGTAGGCCTTGGCCCGGGGGCTGTCCCATGATGCGAACACCGCCTCGATGGCCCCGCGGAGCTGATCGTCGGGATCCTGGGGAAAGGGCTTGCCCGTGTGGCGCTCCACGATCTGCTGGTAGGCGTCCACCAGGTACCGCAGGAGCTCGATGGGGATGCCGGCGTCGGACTCGGTGTTGGCCAGCTCCTTGGCCGCTTCGAGCAGGCTGTCGAACTCCTCGCCGGGAACGCCGAGGACGATCCGGCCGTACATGGCCACGAAGCGCCGGTAGGAGTCGAAGGCGAAGCGCTCGTCGTCGGTCTGCTTGGCCAGCCCGATGACCGACTGGTCGTTGAGCCCCAGGTTGAGGACGGTGTCCATCATCCCGGGCATGGAGAACTTGGCACCGGAGCGGACCGAGACCAACAGCGGATCGGCCGGGTCGCCGATGCGCTTGGCCATCTTCCTCTCGAGCCGCGACCGGGCCCGGGCGACCTCCTCGCTCAGCCCGTCGGGCCAGCCCGCCTCCATGTAGGCCCGACAGGCGTCGGTCGAGATGGTGAACCCCGGAGGGACGGGAAGGTCCAGTACCGAGGTCATCTCGGCCAAGTTGGCGCCCTTGCCCCCCAGCAGGTCCTTCATCGCCATCGGCGGCTTACGGTGCTTATGGTCGAAGTCGTAGACAAACGGCATCGCGTCGAGTCTCCTGCAGCTGGTCGGGGTGGCTTTCGCGCTGTATGCGCGAACCCCCAATGCTACCCAACGATGTCGACGGCTCCGAAGCGACCGGAGGCGCGGGCCGGCCTCTGGCGCAGTGCCGCGGCGGGCTGCCCTCAGGCGCCGGCCATACGGCGCTCGATCGCCTCGACCAGATCCACGATCGGGACCCGTTCCTGGTCGGTCGTGTCCCGGTCCCGGACGGTCACGGCCAGGTCGTCCAGCGAGTCGAAGTCGATGGTCACACACCACGGCGTCCCTACTTCGTCCTGGCGACGGTAGCGCCGGCCGATGGACTGGGTCACGTCGTAGTCGCACATGAAATGAGGCTGGAGGGCCGAGAGCACCTGCTGGGTCAGGGGCTCGAGTGTGTCCTTCTTGGACAGGGGCAGGACGGCCACCTGGTAGGGGGCAAGCCTCGGATGCAGCCGCAGGATCGACCGCGTCTCCCCGGCTACCTCGTCCTCGTGGTAGGCGGCCAGCAGGAAGGCCATCATCGTCCTCGTGGCCCCGGCCGCTGGCTCGATGACGTAGGGGACGTACCGTTCGTTGGTGGTGGGGTCGAAGTAGTCGAGGCGCTCACCCGACGCGGCGGCATGGGCCTTCAGGTCGAAATCGGTGCGGTTGGCGATGCCCTCGAGCTCGTCCCAACCCCAGGGGAAGAGGAACTCCACGTCGGCCGTCGCCGCCGAGTAGTGGGACAGCTCGTCGGCCTCGTGGTGTCGCAACCGCAGCTGGTCCTCGGGGATGCCCAGGTCGATGTACCAGCGGTAGCGCTCGTCCAGCCAGTACTCGAACCACTGCTGGGCCTCGGCCGGGGGCACGAAGAACTCCATCTCCATCTGCTCGAACTCGCGGGTCCGGAACACGAAGTTCTGCGGGGTGATCTCGTTGCGAAAGGACTTCCCCACCTGGGCGATCCCGAACGGCGGCTTCTTCCTCGTGGTCTGGAGCACGTTCATGAAGTTGATGAACATGCCCTGGGCCGTCTCCGGGCGCAGGTAGGCGACGGCCCCCTCGTCCTCCAACGGGCCGGCGTGGGTCTTGAACATGAGATTGAACGCCCGGGCCTCGGTGAACTCGGTCGACCCACACGACGGGCAGACCCCGTCGATCTTGTCGGCTCGCCACCGCTGGTGGCAGTGTCGGCAGTCGACCAGCGGGTCGGTGAAGTTGGCCAGGTGGCCGGACGCCTCCCAGACGGCAGGAGGCGACAGGATGGACGCATCGAGGCCGACGACGTCGGTTCGTTGCTGCACCATCGCCTTCCACCAGGCATCCTTGACGTTGCGGAGCAGGTTCACGCCCAGCGGCCCGTAGTCGTAGGTCGAGCGGAAGCCGCCGTAGATCTCGGCCGACTGGAAGATGAACCCGCGCCGCTTGCACAGGCTCACGACCTTTTCCATCAGGTCCAACGTGGGCTCGGTCAGGTCGGTGGGGTCCTTCAGGTCGGTGGGGTCCTTCAGGTCGGTCGGGTCTTTCAGGTCGGTCTGCCGCTCCACGGCATCGTCGGGTGCGGTGGCGTCGGACATGGGGGAATGGTACCGGGTGCCGCCGAAGACCCAGCCCAGGAGGCGCACGGTTGCCTCGCCTCAGCGGGCCGAGGCGGCCCATGCCCCGGATCAGCGGGCCGAGACGTCGACGAGCAACCGGGCGCTCACCTCATTGGCCAGCAGCCTGCCCCGAACGGTGAGCACGGCCCGGCCTGCACCCGTGGTCGTGAGGCCATCAAGATCGGGGTCATCGGGTACGGCGCTGGCCGGCACGCCCGACCGGGTGCGCAGCGAGAGGGTGAGCGCTTCGAAGGCGCGTTGGTACTCGCTCAGGACCTCCTCACCTGCCGTCGGGTCGTGGCCGGCGGCGATCTCTCGGACGTACCGTTCGGGCGTGCGCACGTTCCACCAGCGACGGCCCGACTGGTGGGAGTGGGCCGCCGATCCGATCCCTCGGTAGTCGCCATGGTCCCAGTACAGGTGGTTGTGGCGGCACTCGTGGCCGGGTCGGGCCCAGTTGGAGATCTCCTCCCACCGGTACCCGGCCGCCGTCAATACCTCCTCGGTGCGCTCGTAGCGGGCCGCCTGGGTGTCGTCGTCGGGGTGCCGGGATGGGTCGGCGGCCAGCGGCGTCCCCGGCTCCACCGTGAGGGCGTAGGCACTGATGTGAGGCGGAGGATCGGGGAGCGCGACCAGGTCGGCCAGGCTGCGCTCCCAGTCGGCGTCGGTCTCCCCCGCCCCACCGATGATGAGGTCCATGTTCCACGATGCGAACCCGGCGGCGGCTACCGCCGCAGCCGCCTCGGCCATCACCCCCGCCCTCTGGTGCCGTCCGAGCCCGGCCAGCACGTGTTGGGAGGTCGACTGGACGCCGAGGGAGATCCGGGTCACGCCGGCCTCCCGGTACCGGGCAAGTCGCTCCGGTTGGGCGTCTTCGGGGTTGCACTCCACGGTGACCTCGACGCCGGCCACCGTGGGTATCGAGGCCAAGATGTCGCACAAGAGGTCGGCAGGAAGCCGCGTGGGCGTCCCGCCGCCGAAGAAGACCGAGGTGGCCGCGGGCATGCCCTCGTCCACGGCCCTTCGGGACTCGGCCACGCAGGCGCCGGCGTAGTCCTCCATCAGGTGGTCGCGGTCGGTGTAGGTGGCGAAGGCGCAGTAGTCGCAGCGTGCCCGGCAGAACGGGATGTGGACGTACACCCCGAACGGGGTCATGAGGCCGGCCCGGAGCGTACGGCCCGAAGGCGCCGATCGAGGTGGGCCTCCATCGCCTCGGTGGCCAACGAGGCCACTTCGTCGGTGGCCGACGATCGGGGCTCGGCCAGCACGCCGGCCAGTCCCCCGCCCAGCGTCCGGCGCAACAGCTCGAGCCCGCGGGCGGAGATCGGACGGCCGCGCCGGCAGTTCCGGCAATGGACTCCTCCCTCGATGAGGTCGAACGCCACCAGCTGTGCGCTGTCCTCTTCGCCGCACGAGACGCACATGTCAAGCACCGGAGCCGATCCCTCGAGAGCCAGCACCTTCAAGAAGAACGCCGGCGCCACCATCGGCGTGTCGGCCCCGTCCAACACCCGGAGGGCGCCGACCAGCATCTCGTAGAGCTGGGGGTTGGCGTGCCGTTCTTGGCCGACCTGGTCCACCACCTCGAGCATCGAGAGGGCGGCCGACGTCCGATCGAGATCCTCCCGGATGGTGCGGAAGGTGTCGATCACCTCGGCCTGGTTCACGATGTCGAGATCACTCCGGCCCTGCCAGGCCAGGATGGCCACGTGGCTGAGTGGCTCCAACCGGGCCCCGAACTTGGATGCGGTCCGACGGACACCCTTGGCCACGGCGCGGACCTTGCCGTGCTGCTCGGTCATGATGGTGACGATCCGGTCCGCCTCACCAAGCCGGATCGTGCGCAGCACCACCCCCTGGTCGCGGAAGAGGCTCATCCGTCCTCGTCGGGCTCCACGGCATCATCGGCCTTCGTGGCGTCCTCCGCCTTCGGGGCGTCCTCCGCCTTCGTGGCGCCCTCTGCCTTCGTGGCGTCCGTGGCCCTCGGGGCGCCCTCGACACTGTCGGGTTCGCCGGGCTCCCCCTCGCCACGAGCGGGGGGAAGCGGTCCGTTCGGTCCCGATGAGGACAGGGGGGCGGGGTTGAACCCAGGTGGCACGGCCGCCCGGGTCCGCCCGTGGTTCCGTCCTCCGAGCAGGTTGCCGCCGCCGACCAACAGCACGAGGATGGGCACGAGCACGATGAGCGGCACGATGCTGGTGAAGCCGGCCGCGGCCAGGACCACGCAGAATACGTAGAGGGCCACGCCGCCGGCGACGGCCACCTTGATCACGGCACGACCACCCTGATCACGGCTCGACCCCGCACCGGGCCACCAACCGGTCGACCGGTCGTCACGTCACGCCGCCGTACCGCCGCTGTCGCTGCTGGTACTCGCGAACTGCATCGAATAGATGCTCGCGCCGGAAATCGGGCCACAGCACATCGGGGAACACCAGCTCGCTGTAGGCCAGCTGCCAGAGCAGGAAGTTGGAGATCCGGGTCTCCCCCGACGTCCGGATGACCAGGTCGGGGTCGGGCTGGTCGGGGTAGTAGAGCCGGGAGCGTATGGCCTTCTCGTCGACCTTGTTGGCCGGAACCCGGTCGTCCACGATCCGGCGGACGGCGTCGACGATCTCGGCCCGGCCACCGTAATTGAAGGCCATGGTGAGGGTCATCCGCCGGTTCTTCTGGGTCAGCGCCACCGACTCGTCCATGCGCCGCAGCACCCGCTTGGGCACCCGCCAGTCTCGGCGCCCGGCAAACCGGATCCGCACCCCTTTGTCGTGCAGCTCGTCTCGGCGCCGGGCCAGGAGTCCCTCGTTGAAGCCCATCAGGTAGCGCACCTCGTCGGCCGGGCGGCGCCAGTTCTCGGTCGAGAAGGCGTACATGGTCAGCCAGGGGATCTCCAGCTCCAAGGCCCCCTCCACCGCATCGAGCAGCGCAGCCTCACCGGCACCGTGGCCCTCGGTGCGGGGCAGCCCGCGGCGGCTGGCCCACCGACCGTTCCCGTCCATGACGCAGCCGATGTGCCTGGGGATTGGCCCCCCGCTGACGTCGGCAGCCACCAACGGGCGCGACGGGACCGCGCCCTGCTCGGGGTTGCCATCGGCCAATTGCACGCCGCGAACCTATCCGCTGTCGTCAGGGGTGCCGTTCGTTCGGGTGGATGCGTACCCGGGTGTCGGAAAGACCGCCGTCTTGAGCCGCGGTGAGCCCCGGGCTAGACCCTCTCCATGTCACCGCTCGTCGCCCTGGCGATATTTGCCGCCGGTCTGGCTGCGGGGACGATCAACGTCATCGTGGGAGCAGGATCCCTCATCACCTTCCCCACCCTCTTGGCCTTCGGCTACCCGCCGGTGCTGGCCAACGTGTCCAACAGTCTCGGTCTCGTGCCCGGCAACCTGAGTGGCGCCATCGCCTACCGGCCCGAGCTCGTCGGGCAACGGCCCCGGGTGCTCATCTTGAGCATCGCCGCCGGCGTCGGCGGTCTGGCCGGCGGCGCTCTCCTTCTGGCGCTGCCCGGGAGCGTCTTCCGGCGCGTCGTGCCTGGCCTGATCGTGCTGGCCTGCGTCCTCATCGCGTTGCAGCCGATGCTCACCCGTTGGCTGTCCGAACGGGGCGAGCGCGCCCATCACGGTGGTCCCGTCCTCTTCGTCGCCGTGTTCGCCACCGGCGTCTACGGCGGGTACTTCGGCGCCGCTCAGGGCGTCATCCTCATCGCCCTGCTGGCCATCTTCCTCGACGACGACATGCAACGCCTGAACGCGGCGAAGAACGTCCTGGTCTTCATGGCCAACCTGGGTGCCGCGTGCTTGTTCGTTGGCTCCAGTCACGTGAACTGGTCGGTGGTCGCACTGATCGCCGGCGGGTCAATCGCCGGCGGCCAGCTGGGCGCGCCGATCGGCCGCAAGCTCAACCGGCAGTTGTTCCGAGCCCTGATCGTGACCGTGGGCGTGAGCGTGGCCATCACGTTGTGGGTGACGGGGTCGTAGCCGTCGGCAGGTCGGGGACGCAGCCGCGGCAGACCGAGGGCGGCCCCGGCGCGGACGCTGCCGGCACAGGGCCAAGCCGGTCATCACGCTCCCGGTAGGGTCACGGGGATGACCGAGTCGGTGAGGCACCATGGGCGCGCAGGCGCCGCAGCCGCGCCGCTCGATCCCCACTCCGACCCGGTGACCAGGGCACTCGACCGCGCCGCGGCCGGACTTCCGGGGGGCGGGGAGCATCGAGCCGGACAGTCAGAGATGGCCCGGTCCGTCGGTCGAGCGATCGCCGGCCGACGTCACCTCGTGGTCCAGGCAGGGACCGGGACCGGCAAGTCGCTGGCCTACCTGGTCCCGTCGATGTTGGCCGGCGAGCGGGTGGTCGTGGCCACGGCGACCAAGGCGCTCCAGGACCAGCTGGCCACGAAGGACCTTCCCAGCGTGGCCACCTTGGCCACGGGCGAGTTCTCCTTCGCGGTCCTGAAGGGACGGAGCAACTACCTGTGCAAGCAGCGGGCGGTCGAGGTGGGCGGCGGCGGCGAGCAGCTGACCCTCGAGGGTGGCGCGGGTGACGGGGCTCCTGCGGCGGGCGGGGCTCCGACGGCGCCAGGCGGGGCTCCGATGGCGGCGGGCGGGCTGACCGAGGACGGCGGGCGCCTCGGCCAGCAGGTTCGCCGGTTGCTCGACTGGGGGCAGAACTCCCTGACCGGGGACCGGGCCGAGCTCGACTTCGAGCCCGCCCCCCGGGCATGGGCCATGGTCTCGACCACCGCTCGCGAGTGCCCGGGGGCATTCCGGTGCCCCTCTGGGCGGGACTGCTTCGCCGAGCACGCCCGGGCACGCGCCGCCGAGGCCGACGTGGTGGTGGTCAACACCCATCTGTACGGGGCCCACCTGGCCAGCGGGGGCATGGTGCTCCCGCCCCACGACGTCGTCATCTTCGACGAGGCCCACGAGGTCGAAGAGGTCATGACCGACAGCTTGGGCACCGAGATCGGGCCCGGGCGGTTCCGGGCGCTGGCCGCCTCGGCTCGCGGCCTCGTCGACGACCGGTCCGACGCCATCGTCGAGGCCGTGGCCCAGGTGGGCGACGTGTGGCAACGGGTCATCGAGCCGCTGGCTGGGTCCCGGGTGGCCCGGGCCCTGCTCGTCGGCCCGAACGGCGCCGACGAAGTGGCCGGGCGTGAGCATGCCGTCCCAGAGGAGCGGCCTGGCGCCGGAGCCGGCCGGGAAACCCAGACTGCCGACCAGGAAGCCTCGGGTTCGGATGCCGACCGGGGAACCCAGGGACTGGATGACGAGCGGGATGGCGAACCACAGGGGCTGGACCTGGGACTCCCCGCGCTCGACCCCGGCATGGAACGCCGGTCGACCCGGACGCGGCGTCGTCCAACCGCAGCGGCCGTTTCCGGTTCGAGCGCGTCGTCGCCCGCGTCGTCGCCGGCCGCAGCCCGCGCCCGGCCGCCGGCTCCCTTCGGGGTCCGGGCCGCCCGTTCCGATCCCGAGCTCGGCGCCCTGGTCGAACTGGCCATCGGCCGGGTGTCCCGGCTGGTCGATGCCCTGCGCCGGGCCGAGCGGGAGACGGGCGAGACCGATGGCAACGAGACCCGCTCCCGGCGGGACCGGGCCCTCCTGGCCGCCGGCCACCTGGGCGGCGATCTGGCCAAACTGCCGGCGCTGACCGACGACGAGGTGGCCTGGGTGGACGGTGGGTCCCGGTTCCCGACCCTTCGGGTCTCTCCCATCGAGGTCGGGCCGTTGCTGGCCGAGCGGCTCTGGGGCGAGGTGACCGCCGTCTTGACCTCGGCCACGGTGCCGGTGGGCTTGCCCGCCCGACTCGGCCTCCCCGCCGAGCGCACCGATGAGCTCGACGTGGGCAGCCCGTTCGACTACCCGTCCCATGCCCTGCTCTATGTGCCCCGGTCGCTCCCGGATCGCCGTCGGCCTGAGTCGGAGCCGGCCATCCACGACGAGCTCGCCGCACTGATGACCGCGGCCGGCGGACGGACCCTCGCCCTGTTCACCAGCTGGCGGGCCATGACGGCGGCGGTGGCCGTCTTGCGCGAGCGGGTGGCCTTCCCCATCCTGGCCCAGTCCGACCTGCCCAAGCCGGCGCTGATCGAGGCGTTCCAGTCGGACGACGCCACGTGCCTGTTCGCCACGCTCGGCTTCTGGCAGGGCGTGGACATCCCCGGGCCCACCCTGAGCGTGGTGGCCATCGACCGCATCCCCTTCCCCCGCCCCGACGAGCCGGTGCTCCTGGCCCGCCGGGACCGGGCCGGGGCGGCCGCCTTCCAGCTCGTCGACCTGCCCCGTGCCGGGACCCTCCTGGCCCAGGGGGCCGGGCGCCTGATCCGGTCGGCCGACGACCGGGGGGTGGTCGCCGTGCTCGACAACCGGCTGGCGTCGGCCAGCTACCGCGGCGTCTTGCTTGCCCGGGTCCCTCCGATGCGCCGGGTGGTGGAGCGACGTCAGGTCGAGGAGTTCCTCCGCCGTGAGGTCGTCCGTTCGTCGTAGGTCGGGTTGCGACGGTCCGGCCGTCGTCGTTGGGTCAGAACCCCAGGCGATCGAGGGCGTCGTCCCGCTGTTGCCAGTGCTTCTCCACCCGCACGAACAGCTCCAGGTAGGCGCCGGGCAGCATCTGCGCCCGTACGGCCGTGCCCACCGCCTTCAGGGTCGAGCCCCCCTTGCCGATGACGATGCCCTTCTGCGAGTCGCGCTCGACCAGGATCTCGCAGCGCACCCTCGGCCACTCCCACTCGGTGACCCGGCAGGCGATGCTGTGCGGGAGCTCGTCCTCGACCCGCAGGAGCAGCTGCTCCCGGACCAGGTCGGCGACCCAGAAGGCTTCGGCCACATCGGTGATCATGCCTTCGGGGTAGTAGCGAGGCCCCTCGGGCAACCGGGCCAGCACGGCGTCGACCAGCGTGTCCACGCCCTCGCCGGTCACGGCCGAGACCGGAAAGTACTCGACCGGGGTGGGGACGGCCCCTCCCTCGGCGGCAAGCGCCTCGCCCACTTCGGCCGCGGCGGCGAGGTGGGCGAGCACCGTGTTGCCATCCACCTTGTCGATCTTGTTCACCACCACCAGCAGGGCCGGCGACGCCACGGTCGGCGACGCCACGTCGAGCTCGGCGGCCAGGGCCGCGCTCCGCGCCTGGGCCCGCACCCGGCTGGCCCCGTGGGCCAGGACCATGCGGTCGCCCGGCCCGATGGCGCCGGTGGCGTCCACCATGGCCACGACCACATCGACATCGTCGAGCGAGGAAGTGGCCGTCTCGTTGAGCCGCTCACCCAATGCGGTGCGGGGGCGGTGCAGCCCGGGGGTATCCACGAAGACGGCTTGGCTGTCGGGGCGGTTGAGTACCCCTCGGACCTGGGCCCGGGTGGTGTTGGGCCGGGGCGACGTGATGGTGACCTTGGTCCCCACGATGTTGTTGACCAGGGTCGACTTGCCCACGTTCGGTCTGCCGATCACGGCGGCGAACCCGGAACGGAAGGTCACGACCGCTCTTCGGCCATGGGCTGCCGATGCTCGGGCACGATCCTGACCCGCTCGATCCGGCGGCTCCTCACCCGCTCGGCGACCAGCCGGACGCCGTTGGCCTCGACCGTCTCCCCCTCGACCGGGACATGGCCCAAGAGGTCGAAGACGAGACCGCCCACCGTGTCCCAGGGCCCCGAGGGCAGGTCGGACTCGAGCAGCTCGTTGACGTCGGAGACGACCATCCTGCCGCTGACCCGGAACTCACCCGAGGCCAGCCGCTCCACCTGTGGCTCCTCCACGTCGAACTCGTCGACGATCTCACCGACCAGCTCCTCGATCAGATCCTCGAGGGTCACCAAGCCGGCCGTACCGCCGTACTCGTCGACCACCACGGCCATGTGGTACTTCTCCTCTTGCATCTCGCGCATCATCCCAGCGACGCGCTTGGTCTCGGGGACGAACCGCGGGGTACGCATGTGGTCTCGGACCGATGCCGCCCCCGAACCGGCGCGCAGGGCGCGGATGAGGTCCTTGGCGTACGCCAGCCCGAGCACGTCCTCTACCCTGTTGTCGACCACTGGCAGCCGGCTGTAGCCAGCGGCCAAGGCTTGCTCGAGCGCCATCTCCACGGTGGCGTCGGCGTCGACCGTGCTCATGTCGGGTCGGGGCACCATGACCTCGCGTACCACGGTGTCGCCGAAGTCGATGATCGAGTGGATGAGCGCCCGTTCCTCCGTCTCGATCACGTCGTCCTCGACGGCCACATCGGCCATGGCCAACAGCTCGGACTCGGTGACGTCCGAGCCGGACGCCTCCCCACGGGCCCCGATCAGCCGGTTGGCCAGGCCGATCAGGCCCCCCGAGACCATCCGGATCGGCCAGAACCTGACCAGGGCCGAGACCAGGGGAGCGCTGAACAGGGCGGCCCGCTCCGGGTGGTGGACGGCCCAGTTCTTGGGCACGGCCTCGCCCAGGACGAAGATGACGATGATCTCGAACACGGTGGCCGCAACCACCCCCCAGGCCCCGAACCAATCCGAGGCCAGCAGGCCGACCAGGGTGGCCACCACCAACTGGCAGATGAGCACGAGCAAGAGCACGGGATTGAGAAAGCCCTGCGGGTTCTCGGTCAGCCGGGCCAGGTCCCTGGCCCCGCGGCGACCCTCGTCGACCATGGACAGGGCCTTGGACTTGCTCGTCCGGACCAGGCTGGTCTCGGCCAGGGCCAGGACGGCCGAGGCGGCCAGAAGCACCACCACGACGACGATGAGGAGCACGTCGATGCCGGTGAAGTGGGCCGAGGCGAGGAGGGGTGCGGTCACGGCCGGCTCCTGCCCGTCACGAAGCCGAGCGGTAGAAGCGGGCGAGCAGCTGCTGTTCCCGCTGCTCCATCCGTTCGGCCTCCGCCTCGATCTCGTGGTCCATGCCCAACAGGTGGAGGATCCCGTGCACGACCAGTAGGGCGATCTCGTCGTCGAAGTTGACTCCGTGGTCGACGGCGTTGGCCGCCGCCACCACCGGGCAGACGACCACGTCGCCCAGCAGGACGAGCTGGTCGACATCAGGCTCGACCGATCCCGGTCCCGTCCCGCCCTCGTCGGGTGATCGTCCACCCCGCTCGAGATCATCCTCGATGGGGAAGGCCAGCACGTCGGTCGGGCCCGACTTCCCCAGGAACCGCTCGTTGAGCGAGGCGATGGTGGGGGCGTCGACGAAGAGCAGCGACACCTCGGTGTCGTGCTTTACCCCCTCGGCCTCGAGCACCGCCCGGGCCAGTTCGGACCAGCGCTCGACGGCCACGGGGTGGTCCGACTGCTCGTCGGCGGCGAAGACGTCAAGGCTCACCGAGACCGCCGTCACCGCGGCCGACTCCGCGGCCCGTGGTGCTGGCGCCGCCCGGTCCCGCAGTGCTGGGATCGCCTCGGCCCGCGGTGCTGGGGTCGCCCGGGGCCTCGGTGCTGGGGTCGCCCGGGGCCTCGGTGCTGGGGTCGCCCGGGCCGCCGGGGTGGTTCGTACCGGGGTTGCCTGCTCCGGTGGCCTGGCCGAACGGTCGCGACCCGTTAGGTGGAGGCGCGGGAGAGCGCCCGGGGGCGGGTGCCGGGGGTGCCGGTCGTGCCGGGGGTGCCGGTCGTGGCCGGGATGCCGGTCGAGGAGCTCCGCTCGTATGCGGCCACGATGTCGCCGACGATCCGATGCCGCACCACGTCACGCTGGCCCAGATGGACGAACTCCAAGCCTTCGATCCCGGTGAGCACCGGCTCGAGCCCGACCAGGCCGGAGCGGCCGCCGGGCACGTCGATCTGGGTCACGTCGCCGGTCACCACCGCCTTGGAGCCGAAGCCGATCCGGGTGAGGAACATCTTCATCTGCTCCGGGGTGGTGTTCTGGGCCTCGTCCAAGATGATGAAGCTGCCGTTCAGGGTGCGGCCCCGCATGAAGGCAAGCGGGGCCACCTCGACCGCGCCACGATCGAGGAGTCGCTGGGCTCCCTCGGGCTCGAGCAGGTCGTAGAGGGCGTCGTAGAGCGGTCGGAGGTAGGGATCGACCTTGGCCATGAGGTCACCGGGCAAAAACCCGAGCCGCTCACCGGCCTCGACTGCCGGACGGGTCAGGATGATCCGGTTGACTTGATGAGCCTGTAGCGCCTGGACACCGAGGGCCACGGCCAGGTACGACTTGCCCGTGCCGGCGGGCCCGATGCCGAAGGTGACGATGTTCGAGGCGATGGCATCGGTGTACTGCTTCTGTCCCGCCGTCTTGGGCCTGACCGACCGGCCACGTGACGACCGAAGCACCTCGGAGGTCAAGACCTCCGAGGGCCGGACGTCGTCGTTCACCATGTCGATGGTGCGGGCGACCTGGATCAGGTCCAGACCCTGGCCGGACTGGAGCAGAAGGACGAGCTCCTCGAAGAGCCGCCCCACCCGCTCGGCCTCATCACCGTCGATGGAGATCTCGTTACCCCGGACCACGATGTGCGTGCCACTGAACGCGTCCTCGACCAGGCGCAGCAACTCATCCCGCTGGCCCAGGAGGCCTGCCATCAGGTGGTTGCCGGGGACGAGGATCTTTACCTGGGTTGACGACACGTGTGCTCTGCGCCTGACCCTACCAGCGACCCGGTGGCGGCGAGCCCATGCTCAGCGGGGGCGTGTCGTTGGCACGCTCGCCGTCGGGCTGCTCCCGTCGGGCCTCCGGCTGGCGTTTGCCGTGTGCCCTCCGCCTGCCGCTCCCGTCGGGCCTCCGGCTGGCGTTGCCGTGGGCCCTCCGACCGGCTTGACGCGGGCCCTCCAGCTGGCGTTTGCCGTGGGCCCTCCGCCTGGCGCTGCTGCTGGCCCTCCCGCTCGGGTTCCCACCGCCGTTCCCCGTTGGCGTCCCGCTGCGATTTCCCCTCGGATCAACCTGGAGGCCAATCCAGTCCGCGACCACCGAGCACATGGAGATGGAGGTGAGGAACCGAGTTGCTGGCGTCCGGCCCGACATTGAAGATCAGCCGGTAGCCCCGGTCGGGGCTCCCGATGCCCTCAGCGTCGGCCACCGCCTTTGCCGCCGCGAACATCTCGGCCAAGTCGTCTGCGTCCTCGGGCCCGATGACCGCCGCATTCTCGATGTGGCGCTTGGGGACCACCAGCACGTGGACAGGGGCGAATGGGTTCAGATCGCGGAAGGCCACCGTCCTCTCCGTGGTGTGGACGATGTCGCCCGGGACATCACCGGCGACGATGCCGCAGAACAGGCAGTCGGCCACCGAGGGCTCAGCCGGAGCCGCCGGTCGCGACCGACGGAGACGTCATCGTCGTACCCCGGTCGTTCCCCTTGAGCTCCGGATAAAGGTGCTCCAGGCTTCCGGGGGCAATCCGGCTTGCCTCGATGAAACGGTCGACATCTGCCTCCTGGATACGGATCACTCGCCCGAACTTGTACGCGACGAGGCCGCCCTCATCGATGAACCGGTAGAGGCTCCTCAGCGTGATACCGAGGCGCTCGGACGCTTCCTTCGTGCTCAGCCATCGGATCGAATCAACCATCTGCCCAGTTATACCGCGTTGCGCCACTCACCAATCCTCGGACGACGATGGTGGATCTCGAGATGGCTCATGTTCTGTCGCTACCGTCGACTGTGCTGTTCGAGAACCGACCAGGTCCGGGAACCGCCGACCCCGGCGCGTCGCCGAGTGAACCCGAGGCGTCACCACCTGCGGACTGCGGAATTTCACCAGGCGAAGTCAGCGCACACGGCGAATTCAGTACACCAAGCGAACACGAGGCCACTCAGCGAACTCAGCCCAGCTAAACACGAAGCCACCCAGTGAACTCAGCCCAGTGAACTCAGCCCAGTGAACTCAGCCCAGTGAACTCAGCCGAGCAAGCTGAGCGCCAGCCGGCGATGTCCGGCGCCGTGTCAACTCAGGCGCCGTGTCAACTCGGGCGCCGTGTGAACTCGGGGCGCCGTGTGAACTCGGGTCGCCCTGTGAACTTGGGAAGTCCTGTGAGCTCGGGGCGCCGTTGGAACTCCGGGCGCCGTGGCGAGATCTCAAGTGGTGACCAGGAGCCCCAGCTCGCCGAGACGGACGGCCATGGCGTCGGGAGTGATCCCGAACATGCAGGCGATAGCCCGAACGTCCTCAGCGCGGATGGTGATCATCCGGCCGTTGAAGTCCTGGCGGTGTACCTGGATCATGCTCAGGAACCGACGCAACAGGTCCCGCTCCGGGCCACTGACCGAGTGCAGCTTGGTGAGGTCGATGGTGATCTTCTCGTGACCGCCCAGCCCGTGGAGGGCCCGACGGGCCGTGAGCGGCGCCGTCTCCGGACCTCCTCCCGATGCGCCCCAGCGTGTGCTGGCGTCGTCGTCGGGCGGCAGGAGCTGGTCCACGGGGACGTCGTAGAGCTTGGCCAGGCGCTGCAGCCGTGGAACGGAGATGGCCCGTTCGCCGCGCTCGTAAGCACCGAGGACCGATGCCTTGAACTCCTGATCTGACATCGCCTCGACCGCTTGCAGTGACAGCCGCATCTGCTTGCGCATGGCGCGGATGCGGGCCCCGACGGCTCGGGCATAGGCAATACGCGCCGCCTCTTCTTGCTCGTCGTCAGCTGGCCTCGTCGTCGATTTCCTCGGTGGCGATCCCGTTGTCCACCGCCGTCATGGTCTGTTCACTGTCCTCATGTGCCCCTCCATCAACTTTCGCTACCCGATGTATTCGCTTCTCACCGCTGCATCTAGTGGGGGTCCGGGATCCGAATCGAGCACCGAGCTCGAATCGCTTCGAGCCCAGATGCAAGGCGAACCAAATCCCCTCTTGCCCACGAACGGATTATGCACAGTTTTGCCCACGAAGCGTGGTTATGCAAGCGGCGCTATCAGCTGTTGCCTCAACGCGCAGAGTAGCGTGCCCGCGGCGACGGCCGCTGTCTCCGCCCGCAGGATGTCGGATCCCAGCCCGACGGTGTCAAATCCAGCTTCGAGCTCGGCGCTGTCCCATCCCCCTTCTGGACCGATTGCCACGACCGGCCGGCCGAGGTGCGGCGGCCTACCGCCCGGGCACGCCAAGGCGGTCGGGCTCCCGGTGAGGGAGGCGAGGGACCCGAGCGTGGAGACGGCAGCGACCTCGGGCAACCAGGGCTCGTCGGCTTTGGGCCGCGGCCTCCCGGGCCACCCGGCGCAGGCGCTCCACCGATTTGGTGGCGCGCTCGCCCTCCCAGCGAACCACCGACCGGGCGGTGAGGATGGGCACGATCCGGTCGACACCCAGTTCGGTCAGCTTCTGCACCACCCACTCCGGGCGGTCCCCCTTCGCCGGGGCGAAGGCCACTGTCACCGCCGGCTCGGCCAGCGCGGTCAGCTCTACCGGCCCGACCGGGTCCAGGGTGGGACCGGCCGGAGTGCGGCCTGTGTCAGTGCGGCCTGTGTCAGTGCGAGCTGCGTCAGTGCGCCCGGGGCGTGGCCGGCCGGTGTCTGTCCGTCCGGTGACCATGCGACAGCGGGCCCAACGACCGGCACCGTCACCGGCCACGACGATCTCGCCGTCTCGTAGTCGGAGTACTGCGGTCAGATGATGGGCATCTGCGTCACTCAGGACCGGACGACCGGGATCGTTGACGAACACCATGGCTGCGGCGTCCACCGATGCCGGGCCGAGCAGCGAACGCTCCGACCCGTCTGAGGGAGGGGCGTGCGCCGGCACGTCAGCTCGACACGTCAGGTCGGCCAGCTGGGCACGTCAGCTGAGCGCCGAGCGGATCTTGGAGAACAGCTTGTCGTGACCGGGCGGATCCAACGCTTCGCCCCGCTCGATGGCCAGGTGCTCCAGGAGCTCCCGTTGGGCGGCGTCGAGGTCTGTCGGAGTCTCCACCACCACGTGGACATAGAGGTCGCCCCGGCCCCGGCCCCGCAGGTGGGGAACGCCGAGGCCCTTCATCCTGATCACCTGTCCGGTCTGTGTCCCCGGAGCGATGGTCACGTCACGATGGTCGTCGAGCGTCTCGAACCCCACCGTCGCGCCCAGGCTGGCCTGGGTCATGGCCACGGGCAGATCGGCGTGCAGGTCCGTGCCTTCCCGTTCGAAGACGTCGTCCTCCTTCACCGACAGATGGACGAACAGCGCGCCGTTGGGGCCACCTCGGTAGCCGGCGGGGCCGTGGCCCCCGAGGCGAAGGGTGGAACCGTTGTCGACCCCGGCGGGCACGTCGACAGTGAGCGTTCGCTCGACGACACGTCGGCCGTCGCCGCCGCAGTCGGTGCAGGGAGTGGTGATCGCCTCGCCCGTCCCCTGGCACCGCTGGCAAGGCACGGCCGTGACCACCTGGCCCAGGATCGAGTTCCGGACCCGGCGCAACTCGCCCGCGCCATCGCAGTCTGGACACCGGATAGCCGACGTGCCGGGCCGGGCGCCGCTGCCCTCGCAGGTTTCACAGTGGACCGGCCCCTCGACCGTGACCTCCCGTCGAGCGCCGAAGACAGCCTCGCGGAACTCGAGCCCCACAACCATCTCGACGTCAGGACCGGGAACTGGCCCGGTGCGCCGGCGTCCGCCGCCACCTCCGGCTACGCCGCCGTTGAAGAAGGCATCGAAGAGGTCGCCCAGTCCGCCGCCACCGAATATGTCCCCCGGGTTCCCACTGAACCCACCGTTGCCGGCGGCCGGTCCGAAGACGCCCTCGGCCCCGAACCTGTCGTAGCGGGCCCGACGCTCGGGATCGCGGAGCACCTCGTAAGCCATGCTCACCTCTTTGAACCGCTCATCGGTGGCCGCGTCGCCTCCGGTGGCGTCAGGGTGCAGCTCGCGCGCCTTTTGCCGGTAGGCGCGCTTGAGCTCGTCGTCGCTGGCATCGCGCGCCACACCAAGGAGGGCGTACAGATCGTCGTTCATATGAGCTCTATTCCGTTCAAAGAGATCCGGACTCGCCGAGGCGTTGGCCGAGTCGCTCGCCAACCACCCGGGCGGCGGCCAGCGCTTGTGGGTAGTTCATCCTGGTGGGCCCGAGCAGGCCAACGGTCCCCGCTTTCTCCCCCTCCACCGATACCGGCATCACGACGATGGCACACGAGGCCAGGGGTTCGAAACCGTGCTCGGCCCCGATGGCCACCGAGAGGCCGCGATCGAGGACGTCGCGGAGCAAGGAGACCACCACCAACTGCTGCTCGAGGATGGTCAACACCGACCGGACCGTCTCTACCGCGTCGAAGGCAGTGGCCAGGCGGGAGGGGCCCCCGACGAAGAGCTGCTCGGCGTGGTCCCCGGGCCGCATGGACACCAGGGCGGAGAGACCGGCCAACACCAACGAGTCGGTGGCGAGATCCCCCGTCGAGGAGGCCTGCTCTGACACCATGCCCAAGGAGACGCCGTCGACGTGGGCAGCCAGCTGCCGGCTCGCCGCGGCCAGGCGCTCCTCCGTCGTGTCCTCGTTCAGCTCGATCGACTGCTTCTGCACCGCGCCGTCGGCCAAGACCACGACCAGGAGGGCCAGGCGCGGACCGAGCCCCACAAGCTGGATGGAACGGATGGCCGCGGCCTCGTGGGAGGGTCCGACGACCATGGCCGCGCAATCGGTCAGGTCGGCCAGAAGGCCCGAGGTGCGCTCGAGCATCTCTTCGATCTCGCCGTGGGCGTGGTCGAAGAACTGCCGGACCTGCTGACGCTGGACGGGCTCGAGCGGACCGGGACCCCCGAGATGGTCGACGAAGAACCGGTACCCCTTGTCGGTGGGGATGCGCCCCGCGCTGGTGTGAGGCTGGGTCAGGTAGCCATCCCCCTCGAGCGCGGCCATCTCGGTCCGGACGGTGGCCGAGGACACGCCCACGCCGGGCAGGTCGGCTACATGTTGGGACCCGACGGGAACTGCCGTTCCGATGTACTCGGATACCACCGCGGTCAGGATCGCTGCCTTGCGGGAGTCGATCTCGGACTTGTCCCCGTCCAGGTCGTGGAGCTGTGGGTCGTCAATACGTACCATGGGTCATCAATTCGGCTATCTCGGTCGTCCCCACCGATCGGACGGCGGCCTTGCCGGGTCCGGTCCATGGGTTCGTCGATTGGCACTCCACTCTACCGAGTGCTGACCCGTGGCGGCCCTCATCCCCTTCGGTGCGCCGCTTGGGAGCCTCGGGGCAGGGCGTTCCCGCAGCCTGGGACCAGACCTGCGCTGAACACCCCGAGTCGTTCAGGCCACCCCGAGGCCACCCCGAGTCGTTCAGGCCGAGGCGATGAAGAGCTGCTGGGTCATGGCCGGGCCCACGGCAACGGTGGCGTCACCCACCACCAGTGTCAGGGTCCCGTCTGGAGCCTTGGCCTGGATCGTGGCCGTGGTGCCCGGAGTGAGCCCATGGTCGCCCAGGTAGGTCAGCGACGCCGAGTCGTGCTCGACGCTCTCGGTAATCCTCAACAGTCGGATGTTCTCGCCCGGCTCGGCCTTGGCCAGGGATCGCTGCTCGCTCCGACCGCCGGCCGATCCGGGGATCGGGTTGCCGTGCGGGCACGTTGTGGGATTATCGAGCAGGACGATCAGCCGCTTTTCGACCTCATCGGAGATGACGTGCTCCCACCGGCCGGCCTCGAGGTGGGCCTTGTCCCAGTCGAGACCGATGATGTCGACCAGCAGCCGCTCGGCCAGCCGGTGCTTGCGGACCACGCCCTCGGCCACGGCTGCACCGGTCGGCGTCAGGGCAATCTGCCGGCTGGTCCGGGCGATGAGATTGTCCGCTTCCAGACGATCGAGCATCTCCGACACCGAGGGTGCCGCTTTGTCGAGGCGTTCGGCGAGGCGGGCCTGGATAACCGGAACCCCTTCTTCCAGTAGGGAGAAGATCGCCTCGAGGTACTCCTCGACCGGGGGATGGAATCGGTCGAGCACGGACATGATCCTAGATCGGCGGCGTGCTCGCTCGTGCGGGGCATGGGACCAGGAGCGTCCTGCCTGCTGATCTGCGGACGAACGGCACTACCGTGGGTGACGTGGACGATGAGCAGGAATTGGGCAGCGACGCCGTCCACCAGTGCACCGAGGGCGATCACGAGGGCGGGGCCGGTGACAGGGCCGAGGGCGGGGCCGGTGACAGGGCCGAGGGCGGGGCCGGTGGCGGGGCCGAGGGCGGGGTCGGTGGAGACCGGGCGGAGTCGCCCGAGGGCTCGCTGCGCTTCGACCGGTGGCGGCGACGCTCGGCCGCCGGGGCGATGATGACCGGCATCGCATTCGGCCTGCAGGAGGCGCTCGAGCGAAAGCGGAAGGAAGTGCCGATCGTGCAACAGGCCGACGGCGACCCCTCCGGGCCCAAGGGACCCATCGAACTGCGATTCGACCCGGATCATCCAGAGAAGACGGTGGCGGTGATCCGGCCCTGGCTCATGGACGAGCAAGGGCCGAACGCCGACGATCGGGATGACACCTCTCCTCCGGAGACGGCCGACTGAATGCCATGAACGGACGCCTCCTCCAGTGGGAACGTGGGTTCTCACCGGAACCAACGACCAAAGGAGGCCCGAGAGCAACGTTGCACCTCGGGATGGACTTGAGCAGGGCGAGGCTGGAGGGGTGGCGCGTCGAGATCGCCAATGCCCAAGGCGAAACTTCTCGCTCCTCTGGCTTGTAAGACAGACAAGATCGACGCCCGGGTGCTCACGGTTGCCCATGGGAGATCGGGCCCGGCGGCAGTCGTGGATGAGTCGTGTAACGCGCTATTCACAACCAAGATACGGGAAGGAAACAACGGCAACTTAGGGTGAACAATCGAAGACTAAATCGCATCTAGGGTTCCGCATCCGTTCACCGGATGGACTGGTCCGAGAGGTGCACAGGCTCATTTCACTGCGCCTGACACGGAGGGACAAAAGCCCGGGAGGTTACGACCTTCTGGGCTTTGCCCATTTTGGGAGACGATGTGGACACCATCAAGCAGATCGAGGTCGAGCATGAGGACCTGGCGAAGTCCCTTGCCGACCAAGGCGTTCAGTACGTCTTCGCGTCCTTCATCGACGTCACAGGCCGAGCCAAGTCCAAGTGCGTGCCCATCGCCCAACTCCCTTCCCTCTTTGCCGGCCACGAGCGTTACACCCCGCGGGGAATGGGCAACCTGGGCCGGATGACCCCCGACGAGGACGAGTGCGTCACCGTTCCCGACATCGCCACTCTGTGCGTGCTCCCGTGGGACACGCGATTTGCTCACATGACCGCCGACCTCTTCTATGGCGGAACCGAGCCCTTCACGCTGTGCACGCGCTCGGCGCTGAAGCGTCAGGAGGAACGGGCCGCTCTGGCTGGCTACCGAATGCAACTGGGGATCGAGACTGAGCTCTTTGTCACCCGTTCGTTCGCCGAGCACCCTGGCCCGAACGGCTACCTGCAGCCGGTGGCTCCTTCCGGGCAGCTCCGCCCGACGCCGGCTTACGACGTCGAATCGACACTTGACATGATGCCCTACCTCGACGAGATGGTCCGGTCGATGGACGCATGCGGCTTCGGTGTCTTCAGCTTCGACCACGAGGGTGGGGACGGCCAGGTCGAGTTCGACTTCGACTACGCACCCGCTCTGGTGATGGCCGATCGAATCACGCTGTTCCGGCTGATGGCGAAGCAGATCGCCAAGCAGGTGGGCCTCGAGGCCACCTTCATGCCCAAGCCCTACACGGAGGGGTGGGGCTCGGGAGCCCACTTCAACATGAGCCTGGTCGATTCCGCGGGCGAGAACCTGTTCCGGGACGCCGAAGATGCTCGGGGCCGCGGGTGGAGCAAGCAGGCCTACGGGTTCGTTGCCGGCATCCTGCGCCACGCCCCGGCGTTGGCCGCCATCTGCACGCCGACGGTGAACTCGTACAAGCGCCTGCAACCCCGGCTGTCCGACGGGACGGTGTCCTGGGCCCCCACATGGGCTGCGTACGGGGACAACAACCGCTCGTGCATGCTCCGGCTCCCTCGCAATCGGCCCGCTGTTGAGAACCGAGGCGTTGACTCAGCCGCCAACCCCTATCTGGCTGCGGCGTTCCTTCTGGCCGCCGGCCTGGAAGGGGTGGAGCAGGGGCTAGACCCGGGCGAGCCAGTCGAGGACCTCACCTACGACTGGGCCACTGCCGGCCCCTCGGGTGGAGATCTCGCCGCCACCCGGCTACCCCGGACTCTGATCGAGGCCGTCGAGGCCTTCGACGCAGATCCGTTGACCCGTGAGACCTTCCCGGAAAAGTTCGTCTCGACGTACGTGGAGATGAAGGTCGACGAGTGGGAGACCTACCACTCGCAAGTGACCGATTGGGAGCGTACGACCTACCTCCACATGTTCTAGCAGCGATGAACCTCGACCCGATGACCCAATCGATCCGGACCGAGACGACAGCCTCAGTGAATACCCGTCCGTCCTACGGCGCGGGGCTGACAACGCGGTGGGAGGGCTAGGCGTGCCCGCCGTTCACTGGGCCGACCTGTCCTCACCCGAGGTCGGCGACCGGGCGAGCGGGTCGGGCCGCGAGGTGGGACTGCTGCCTGTCGGTGCCACCGAGCAGCACGGCCCACACCTTCCGACGGGCACCGACACCATCCTGGCTACGGCCATCGCCGAGGCGGTCTCGGCCCGCACCGGCGCACTCGTGCTGCCGTCGATCGCCATCGGTTGCAGCTACGGCCACGGCACCGAACTTCCCGGGACCTTCTCGGTCACCCCCGAGTCCCTGGCTCACACGGTGCGTCAGGTCGTGGAGTGGGCGGCGTACTCGGGGTTGCGCCGGGTCCTCGTGGTCAACGGGCACTTCGGGAACCAGGCCGCTCTCGGGATCGCTTCCGATCACATCCGGTTCCACCGGCCCGACTTGCGCATTGGCACCGTCAGCTGGTGGGCGGCCACCGACGAGGTGGCCGCCCAGGTGCTGCAGGACGGCGAGGACATCCACGCCAACCGGGCCGAGACATCGATGATGCTGGCCGTCGCCCCCGAGATGGTTCGGATGGACCGGGCCATGGGGGCCGATGATCCTGACCGGAGCACCGGCCTCGTCTTCCGCTATACCGCCCCATCGCTCTCTACCAATGGGGTGACGGGCAGTCCCTCGTTGGCCACCGTCGAGCTCGGGGAGTGGCTGTTGGGCGAGACCGTCGCGGCGTTGGTGGACCTAACCGAACTGGGCAAGCACGAGGAGCCGCCCCTGCGGTCGCACGGGGCCGCTCCGACCTCGGCCGAAGGGCAAACATCGTCGGTGACGAGCGGACGGTCCCGGTGACGCCGGTCGTGGCCGTGCTGGCCGGGCGATCGCCCGAAGAGCGGTACTCGGTGCACCGGGGCTACCTCGATGCGCTGTCCCGAGTGGGGGCGCTACCCCTGGTGGTGCCGGCCGGGGCCGGGATGGACCCGGCCGCAGTAGCAGGGTGGGTCCGCGGCTGCGACGCGGTGGTCCTCAGCGGCGGCGGTGACGTGGACCCCGAGACCTATGGGCACGTCCGGGTCGACCAGCTGATGACGGTGGACACCCAGCGGGACGCGGTCGAATTCGAAGTGGTCCGAGCAGCAATGGCCACCGACCGACGGGTCCTCGGCATCTGCCGAGGGGCGCAGGTCCTCGCCGTGGCCATGGGGGGCTCGCTCGTCGCCGACCTCCCCTCGGCCGGCTTCGCCGGGCACTGGATGGAAGACGAGGAATACCAACCCGTTCACGACGTAAAGGCCGAGCCCGGTTCGCTGTGCGAAACGGTGCTCGGCGAAATGGGCTCCGTCAATTCCATCCACCACCAGGCCATCGCCGATCCGGGCGACGGCCTGGTGGCGACGGCCTGGTCGCCCGACGGGGTGATCGAGGCCGTCGAAGGCCGCGGTGCACTGGGCATTCAGTGGCACCCCGAACGACTTGTTTCCACCGACGACCGTCACCTGGGTGCCTTCCGCTGGCTGGTCGGGCCATGACCGGAGCCGTCGGGCCATGACCGGTGCCGTCGACGACCGTCGCCGGGTCGCCGTGGTGACCGGGGCGAGCCGGGGTCTCGGCCGCGAGATCTCCCTCGAGCTCACCCGGAACGGCTTCAACGTCGTGCTCAATTACCGGTCCTCGTCCGAGTCGGTGTCGAAGACGGCCGTTGATATCGCCGGACTCGGCGGGGCCTCGGTAGCCGTCCAAGGCGACGTCGCCGATCCGGCTACGGCAGCGGAGCTGGTCTCTGTGGCCGAGTCGTCGTTCGGGCCACTCGATGCGTGGGTGAACAACGCCGGCATCTCAACCCTGGCCCCGCTGCTCGAGACAACGGCGCACTCCATGACCGCCATGACCGAGATAAACCTCCTCGGGACCTTCTATGGCATCCAAGCGGCGGGGCGGTCCATGGTCACAGCCGGGCGCAGTGGGGCAATCATCAACATCGCCTCGGACCTGGGCTTGCGCGCCGCACCGCTACTGGCCGGGTACAGCGCCACGAAGTTCGCCGTGGTCGGGCTCACCCAGGCGGCGGCGGTCGAGCTCGCGCCGGCGGGCATCTCGGTGAACGCGGTCTGTCCCGGCACGGTGGAGACCGAGATGGTCCTGGCCGAGATGCAACACGAAGCGGGGATCCGAGGGGTCAGCAGCGACGAGGTCCGCTCCTCGCTGATGGATGCCGTACCTGCCGGTCGGTTTTGCACCCCGGAGGATGTCAGCGCCCTGGTCACGTGGCTTACCACCAGCGGTGCCGCCTTTGTCACCGGCCAAGCGATCTGCACGAACGGAGGGGCGATCTTGCACTGATCCCCATGCGTCCCTATGCGCCCAAGTCCATGCACCTGCACACGACATCGTCAACGAGTCGGACACGAGATCTCCCGAGAAAAAGGAGCGTCATGCCACAACGGATGAGGAAGACCCATCGGCTGCTGACCTATTGGGTCTGCGCGCTGATGGGGTTCGGCGTGGTGGGAACAGCGCTGACGAGCAGCCCGGCTGGGGCGGCGTCGTCGGTGCTGACCTCGCACACCCTGCACCTGGCGTTCGGCGCCGACATGCAGGTTCCCGACCCCGACATCTTCTACGAGATCGAAGGCAACGCAGTGGTGACATCGGTCTACGAGGGCCTGGTCAAGTACGCCAACGGGTCGACCAAGATCGTCCCGGCATTGGCCACGAGCTGGACGGTATCCCCCGATGGGATGACCTACACCTTCAACCTACGCAGCGGTGTCACCTTTCATGACGGGACCCCCTTCGACTCGGCTGCGGCCAAGTTCAGCTTCATGCGGCGCACCGGGGTCAACTCGGCTCCTGCCTACATGCTGGCCGATGTCACGTCGACGGACACCCCCGATGCTCAGACGTTCGTGGTCCACCTGGACAAGCCGGTCAGTGCGTTCCTCGACTACCTGGCCGCACCGTATGGGCCCAAGATGGTGAGCCCCACCCTGGTCCAGGCGCACGAGGTGGGCGGCAACCCCGGCGACTGGGCCCAGGAGTACCTCAAGACCCACGATGCGGGGACGGGTCCCTACGAGATCTCATCCTTCGTCCCCGGGAGCCACTACACGTTGGCGGCCTACCCGGGCTATTGGGGTCCGAAGCCGTATTACACAACTGTCAACATCGCCATCGTCCCCGACATCACCACCCAGGAGGTGGAGCTGCAGAACGGACAGCTGACGATGTCGTTGCACGGTCTCCCGGTCAACGCGGTCAAGAGCTTTCAGTCCAATCCGGGCTTCCAGGTCAAAGAATTTCCCATGGAACTGAAGGCGATGCTCTACGTCAACCCCAACATCGGGATCTTCAAGAGCGCCCAGGTTCGCTCGGCGCTGCGCAGCGCCATCAACAAGCAGGCCATCGTGGCCTCGGTATACGGCAACCAGCAGGCGGCCGTGTCCACCCAGGCATACCCGGTCGGCGAGTTCCCAAAGAACCTGGCCCTTGACAACCCGGTCTACGACCCGTCGAAGCTCACGGCAGCGATCAAGCACGCCTCGGGATCCAAGACGATCACCCTGGCTTATTCCACCGATGATCCCAACAACCAGCGGGTGGCGGAATTCATCCAGACCGAGCTGTCGGCGGTCGGGCTGAACGTCACTACCCATGGGGTGCCGATCGCCCAGGTCTTCAACTACGCCAGCACCCCGCCGAGCCAGCTCCCGAACTTGTTGGTGTGGACGGTCAACCCCGACGACGCCCACCCCGACAGCTGGATCCGGATCTTCTCCAACACCAATGGCGCCTTGAACCAGCTGCACGGTTCCGTGCCGGCTGCGGACCAACTGATGGATGCCGGGCTCCATGCCACCGACGCGGCCACCATCCAGAAGGACTACGCCCAGGCCGGGACCCTGGTCGCCGACTCCGGGGAATGGATCGGCATTGCCGACGTGCGCGACACGGTGGTCGCACCCAAGGGCATGACCGGCTTCTACGTGCAACCTCCCACTGCCGACACCGTCGTTTTGGGGCTCCTCCGTCCGGGCAATGGCCTATGACCGTCCTGTGGTCCTCACTGCGCCGCTCTCCGGGGGTCCAAGCCGGCAACCGTTCGAGGTTCGGTGCCTCCGAAAGCGAGAGAGAGCACCATTCCGGCTCGGAGTCCGGCGAGGAAACAGGGACGGCGGGTAATGGTCGAGGCAGCACGGCACGAGCCGGCCCGCTGGTATCGCTGGAGGACCTCCATGTCACGTTCGACCGGAACGGACGAAGGGTCCGCGCCCTCCGGGGCGTGTCTTTGGAGATCCAACCGGGGGAAATCGTCGGCCTTGTCGGTGAGTCGGGGTCCGGAAAGACCATCCTGGGGCTGACCCTGCTCGGGTTGCTCCCCGACCGTCCCGTTCCCGAGATCAGCGGACGGGCCCGGGTGTTGGACACGGACATGGTCACGGCCACCAGCACCGAGCGGCGGCTGACGCGTCGGGAGCACATGGGCGCGGTGTTCCAAGACCCGATGACCTCGCTCAACCCCACCATGCGGGTCGGGCGACAGGTGGCCGAGGCAGCCGGCTCGACCGACCAGGCGATAGAGCTCCTCGACTCGGTGGGGATCCCCGACGCCAGGCGCCGGCAACGGGCGTATCCCCATGAGCTGTCGGGTGGGCTCCGCCAGCGGGTGATGATCGCCATGGCTATTGCCGGCAAACCGTCGCTTGTGGTCGCAGACGAGCCGACGACGGCGCTCGACGTGACCGTCCAGGCGCAGATCCTGCGACTCATCTCCGATCTGTGCCGGGAGATGGGCACCAGCTTCGTCCTCGTCACCCACGACCTTGGTGTCGCGGCCCAGATCGCCGATCGAATCGCCGTGCTCTACGGCGGCCGACTGGCCGAGATCGGTCCGGCCACCGAGGTCTTCCGACACCCGCGTCATCCCTACAGCGCTGGATTGCTGCGCTCAAGGTTGCTGCTGAACACCGATCGCAGTCGACCGGTGGTGACATTGCCCGGCGAGCCGCCCGACCCGCGGGATCACCCACCGGGCTGCCCATTCGGCCCACGCTGCGACTTCCACGCTGAGGAGTGCGACTCGGCCCTGCCCGAGCTCGGACCGGTCGCCGATGACAGCCTCTCCCATGTGGTGGCCTGTGTCCGCCCGAGTGCACAGATCGCCGTTGCCTCGTCGCCGCCGACGGCCGATCCCTGGCCGGCCATCCACCGGACCGTCATCGGCGGACCACCGCCAGCGGTACTGGTCCACGAGGTGCACAAGACGTTCCCCATCGGCTCGGGCCTCAAGCGGCAGAAGCTGCACGCCCTTCGAGGCGTTGAGCTCTCCGTCGTCGAGGGCGAGGCTGTTGCCCTCGTCGGCGAGAGCGGCTGCGGCAAGTCCACCCTGCTGCGTTCGATCGCCGGGCTGCAGGGTATCGACCGGGGAGGGATCGAATTCGGCCGAGGCGGTCGTCCGCAGATGGTGTTTCAAGATGCTGGCGCCTCTCTGACCCCGTGGCTTACCGTCGGTGAGCTGATCGGCGAGCGACTGCACAGCGAAGGGCTGAGGCGTAACCAGCGTGACCAGCGGGTGGCAGAGGCCCTTGCCCTGGTCGGGTTGCCCGGCGAGGTAGCCCAGGCTAAGCCGGCACATCTCTCCGGCGGCCAGCGCCAACGGGTGGCACTGGCCCGGTCGACAGTCGTCCCTCCCGAGGTCCTGCTGTGCGACGAACCGACCAGCGCCCTCGACGTCTCGTTGGCGGCCACGGTCCTCAACCTCATCGGGCGGCTCCGACGGGAGCTCGGGATGGCCGTCCTCTTCGTTACCCACGACCTCGCTGCCGCCCGAATGGTGGCCGACCGCATCGCCATCATGTACCTGGGCCGAATCGTCGAGCTGGGACCGGCGGACCAGATTTGTGCCCAGCCAGTGCACCCCTACACGCGCGCCCTGCTCGCCACCGTTCCCGACCTCGGAGTCCCCAAGAGCCTGCTCTCCGGCGAGCCGGCGAACCCGTTGAGCCCGCCCAGCGGCTGTTGCTTCCACCCCCGATGCTCGCTCGCCGTCGCCTCGTGCACCACCGATGCTCCCGAACTCGAGCCCACCGGAACGGGCACCCACGTCGTGGCCTGCCCGGTGTCGCTCGCAGCCGGACACGGCAGTTCGACATGACGGGCCAGCACGCCAGCGTCAGGAGGCACCGTGGCCGTTGCTGAGCCATACATCTTCGACCCACCCCGGCGAGGCACCGCCCGCCTGACCGGGGCGAGGCGCTCGCTCAACAAGCTGTCGATCGGCGACCGAGTGGGGATCGTCTTGCTGTTGGTGTTGGTACTGGTGGCGATCCTGGCGCCAGTCATCGCCCCTTACAGCCCGACGGTGCCAAGCGGCGCCCCCTTCACCCCCCCGTTTAGCGGCGTTCACATCCTGGGGACCGACGAGGTCGGGTTCGACATCTTCTCCCGGGTGCTGTTCGGGCTGCGGGCCAGCCTGATCGCGGCGGCGCTGGTGGTCTCGTCCGGCGTGATCATCGGCGGGCTCGTCGGCCTGGTGGCCGGGGTGGCCGGGGGCTGGGTGGATACCGTGCTCATGCGTGTGACCGACCTGTTCCTCGCTCTTCCCGGGCCGGTACTGGCCATCGCCATAGTCGCCGCGCTGGGCCCAAGCTCGTTCCACTTGCTCCTCGCCGTGGCCATCGTCTGGTGGCCCTTCTACAGCCGGATCATGCGCGGCGAGGTCCGGGCCCTGTCCGCCCGCCCCCATCTCGAGGCGGCCCGGCTGGCCGGTTGCGGACCGGTGCGCCGGGCCTGGCGACACCTCCTTCCCGGAGCCATGCCGGCCATCGTGGTGACGGCCAGCCTCGACGTGGGGAACCTCGTGCTGACCCTGGCCAGCCTCTCGTTCCTCGGCCTGGGCGCGCCCGCCCCGGCACCGGAGTTGGGCGCAATGTCGGCCCGAGGCCTGCAGTACCTCCTGCAGGAATGGTGGGTCCCGATCATGCCCGGCATCGCCATCTTCTTGCTGGCTCTGAGCGCCAACCTGTCCGGTGACGGCCTCCGGGATCTGATGAGCGGCGAATGACCACTGGAAGGGGCCCCCGATGATCCGGCTCGTGGCCAAGCGCCTCGTGTCCATGGTGGTGATCCTGGTGATCCTGACTGCCGTGGTCTTCCTGCTTCAAAAGCTGAGTCACACCGACCCGGTCCACGCCTATCTGGGAGCGAACGCCTCGAAGTCGGCGATCGCCCGGGAGTCGAGGATCCTCGGGTACAACCGCCCGCTCATCGATCAGTACTTCCACTACATCTCAGGTCTGTTCCACGGCTCGTTGCAAGTCTCGCTGCGGACCCGTAGGCCGGTAGCGACCGACATCGTGAATTACCTCCCGGCCACCGTGGAGCTGACGGTCGCCGGGCTCCTGCTGGCCGTGGGCCTCGGGGCCCTGTTGGGCGTGACCGGTGCGGGAGAATGGCGAGGCCACGGAATATTTCGGGTGATCATGTTCTCCTCGGCCTCGGCTCCAGTGTTCCTGCTGGCCTCGCTCGGAATCCTCCTGTTCAGCGGCCACCTCCATTGGCTGCCGGCCACCGGTGACACCGGCTATTCCAACGCGCCGACTGGTCCGACCGGCATGATCGTCGTCGATGGGCTGCTCCATGGCGACTTCGCCGTGTTCTGGGACGGGATCCTCCACCTCATCCTCCCGGCCTTGTGCATCGCGTTGGGCGCGGCGGTCTCCATCGGAAGGGTGTTGCAGGGCTCGCTGACCAGCGCCATGGGGTCGGACTTCGTCCGGACGGCCCGGGCCAAGGGGTTGAGCGAACGGAGGGTGCTGACCAGGCACGCCCTCCGCAACTCGCTGACGGCAGCCCTGTCCATGACCGGGCTGCAGCTCGGCTTGATGCTCGCCGGTGTGGTGGTGATCGAAACAGTGTTCGCGTGGCCCGGTGTCGGGCTGTACATCGACCAGAGCATCCCGGCGGCCGACTTCCCGGCCATCGCCGGGGTCACCCTGGTCCTCGGGGTCGCGTACGTGGTCATCAACACGATCGTCGACATACTCCAGGCCGTTGCCGACCCCCGCATCACGCTGTCATGAAGTGACGATCCATCAACCGGGCCACCAGCCCGTCCGAGGAGCGACCATGAGCGAGACCGAACGAGCAGCGACGTCGAGCGGGCGTCCACCCGGTCCGATCGACCTGACCCGTCACGAGATGGAGTTCGCCTGGGAGGGAATTCCGACCTTCCTGAAGCTGCCCGTGTGCATGAACCCGGCCGACCTGCGGGCCGGTGCCATCGACGTCGCCGTGGCCGGCGCCCCCTGGGACGGCACCGCCACCACGCGCTCGGGGACCCACCTCGGGCCCCAGGCCATCCGAGTGTGCGACCACCTGCCCGCTCCGCCGTGGAGTCGCCCCCACCTGCACGTCCGGGTCGACCCGTTCGAGCACCTCAAGGTGTGCGACTACGGCGACGCCGACATCGTCATCGGCGACACCGAGCGCACCTTTGCCAACATCCGGTCCTTCGTCGCCGAGATCCTCGACGGGAGCGCGATTCCTATCATCCTCGGGGGTGACCACGGGATCACCTGGCCGGTCGCCACGGCGGTGGCCGACGTCTACGGCAGCGGCAAGATCGGGATCGTGCACTTCGACGCCCACGCTGACACGGCCCCGGACTGCAAGGGCGCGCTGGCCGGGCACGGGACCCCGATGCGGCGCCTGATCGAGAGCGGCGCCGTGCGAGGGCGCAACTTCGTCCAGGTCGGCCTGCGCGGCTACTGGCCGGGCCCGGACGTCGTGGCGTGGATGGAGGACCAGGGCATGCAGTCGCACTTCATGGCCGAGGTGCAGCGCCACGGGTTCGACGCCGTGCTGGAGCGGGCCATAGACGAGGCCTTGTCTGGGTCGGCGGACCACCTGTACATCTCCGTCGACGTCGATGCCGTCGATCCGGCCCATGCCCCCGGTACCGGATCACCCGAGCCCGGCGGGCTCACCAGCGCACAGGTGCTTCGGGCGGTGCGCCGGATGGCCAGCGAGGTGGGCATGGTGGCCATGGACGTGGTCGAGGTGAGCCCACCGTACGACTCGGGCAACAACATCACCGCACTCTTCGCCCATCGATGCGTGCTCGAGGCCCTCACCGGTGTGGCCATGCGGCGGCTGGGGCTGACCGCTCGTGACTACCTCGACGAACGGGCGGCCAACGGGCCACCGGTGTCGAGCTCGGCCGGGGAGTAGTCGTGGCTGGTGGCCTGGCCGAACTGGGCTGGGATCGCGCCGCCGCGTCGAGCCTGGGCGTGCAGCGGATGGGTGACTGGTACGGCTCTGGCGCCGTGCTGGCCGCCGAGCGGCGCCTCTTGTTCTCGAAGTCGTGGGCCCTGGTCGCCTCGAGCGAGGAGTTGGCCCAGCCGGGCAGCTACGTCACGGCCACGCTCGGAAACGCACCCGTGGCCGTGGTCCGAGGATCCGACGGCGAGCTGCGGGCGTTCCACAACATCTGCCGTCACCGCGGCATGACGCTGCTCGAGGGCTCGGGGCGACTCGGTCGGTTCATCACCTGCCCCTACCACCAGTGGAGCTTCGCCCTCGACGGCCCGCTGATGCGGGTCCCCCAGTCCGACACCCAGTTCGACGGCATCGAACTGAAGCGATGGGGGCTCTTGCCTGTGGCCGTCTCCGAATGGCGAGGCATGGTGTTCGCCAATCCCGTCCCCGACGCCCAGAGCCTGGCCGAGGCGATGGCCGGCCTCGACGGCCGACTGGCGTCGTTCCTTTCGGGCCCGATGCGCCAGGTGGCGTGCGTGCACTACGACGCCGAATGCAACTGGAAGCTCCTGATCGAGAACCATGTCGACGTCTACCACCTCTGGTACCTGCACAGCCGCTCGCTCAACGGCTATGCCCACCGGTTTTTCGAGTGGGTGCCTTACGGTGACAACTGGTGGAGCATGGAACCGCTCCGCGATCTGACCGCCGCCCCCGCCGGCCTTCCATGGCTCAGCGAGCGCGAGCGGCACAGCATCGGCGCCCACCTGTTGTTCCCCAACCTCATGATGGTGACCACCGGCGAGTACTTCGCCACCTACGACGCGGTGCCGGTCACCCCGTCCCGGACACGGCTCACCCTCCGGGTGAGGGCGCAGGAGGGGGCCGACGCCGATCACCTGGTCGCGGCGATCCGCACCTTCTTGTCGGAGGACCTCGAGGCCTGCCGTCGGCTGCAACTGGCCGCGTCCTCGGACGCCTTTGACTACGGCCCGATGGCCAGCGTGCACGAGGCCCCGGTGCGCCGGTTCCATGCCTCCCTCCGTCGCGCCCTCGTGCCTGACGACCAGCGCCGGTGCCGCGAGCCGGCATGACCACCGGGCCACCGAAGGCCACGCAGTCGGCATGGTTGGACGGGGTCTGGGTCCGGGAGGCCCGATCGGTTGACGGCGGGCCGTCCCTTGAGCTCGCCGACGTGTACTGGCTGCAGGCCGGTCCCTGGTTTGCCGACGTTCGAGCTCCCCGGCCCGGCCAGACAGTCAGCCATCCCCTCGACCTCGCCCAAGGGTTCAGCGGGGTGGTGAGCACCGAGGGGACGACGGTGACCTGGACGCACGATCTCGACACCCAGGACCGGCCGCCCGGGCACCGCGACACCGGCTGTACCCGGTTCGATCACGGAGTCCTGGTCGAATGGGCGGACGGCTACGAGGAACGCTGGCGACCGGACGGACCCGAGGGCGCCCCCGCCGCCGTGGCCGAACACCGGGATGGGGACTCCGACCTGGTGACGGCGCGCCTGGTGCGAGTGGGCGTGCTGGCCGCAGCGGTCTGGTCGGGCGACCGGCCGGGTGCGGCGCTGTTCACCCATGCCGGGAGCTGGCAACTCACGTTGACGGTCGGCTCGACCGAAGGGATCGGCGGAGCCCACGCGGCGCTGTTCGCCGATACCGCAGCCGGGCCGCTGCCTCCGGGTTGGACGCGACCGACTCGACGGACCGGGGATCGGCGGTGACCCGTGGGGCGAGCGGCGTGCGCCGGGTGGTGCTGTTGACCTTGGGCTGGGAGGACCTGCCCAAGTCGGTGTCGGTCGAGGGGGCCCCGCCCGGGGAGCGGCTGACCGAGCCGGTGCCCGGGGTCCTGCTGCTCTGCGACGGGGGATGGTTACTGCTCGACACGGGGTTCAACCCGGCCCTGATCACCGACCCTGCACTCCGCCGACGCTTCCACGGGGACCCGCAGTTCCGTCCCATCCTCCCCGGACCGGGCGAGCCGTTGGAGGAAGCCCTGGCCGGCGCAGGCGTGCCGTTCGAGGAGATCGTGGCCGTCGGGCTCAGCCACCTCCATCACGACCACGCCGGCGGACTGCGGCACTTCGCCGGACAGGTCCCGGTCCATGCCCAACGGACCGAGGTGGCCTATGGGCTGTCCGACCATCCCGGACCTGAGCGCCACGCCATGTTCCGGATCGACTACGACGACCCGACCATCGACTGGCGCCTGGCCGACGGCGACAGCGAGATCGCCCCGGGCGTGACCGCCATCCTGAGCGCCGGGCATACGCCGGGGCATCAGAGCTTCGTCGTCGACCTGGACGAATCGGTGGGCGGCGGCGGTCTCGTGTTCGCCTTCGACGCCGCCGACCTGACCGAGAACATCGAGATGGAGCGGGCGGTCGGCGGGCGGATCGACGCTAGCCCCGAGGTGACGATCGAAGCCATCCGTCGGCTCAAGGCAATCGCGGCCGAACGCGGCTACCCGCTGATCCCCGGTCATGACCCGGTGGTCTGGCCTGATCTCACCCGGTCCCTGGCCGAACGATTCACCGCCGACTGACGCCGGCCCGGCCACCGGAGGGCCCGCAATGCCGCCGCGTCCACGCCGGAAAGCGAACGCTCAGGGCGCCGAAGCCCCCATCGCCGGCTCGGAAAGGCCGAACCCCGCGGGTGCCAGCAGGCTCGACACCACCTCCACCTCGTCGCCCACGGCCATGACCACAACGGTGCGGTCGTCGAGGCGCATCGCCGCGAAGCCCTCCCCCCGACCGTCATCTCCGGTCTCGACGCTCGCTCCTTCGGCGGCGCGGACCAGGCGCATACCGAGCATCCGCCGTTCCCCCAGGACAAAAGGACCGTCCCATCCCGGACCGTCGGGTCCAATGACCA
This sequence comes from uncultured Acidimicrobiaceae bacterium, assembly GCA_963803065.1. Taxonomy (GTDB): domain Bacteria; phylum Actinomycetota; class Acidimicrobiia; order Acidimicrobiales; family RAAP-2; genus DASXMT01. The sequence goes on along the minus strand of CAWDKW010000004.1, from coordinate 610,156 downwards.
GCCCATGCCGCAGGAGCGGGGCCTCCCCCGCGTCGACGTCGAACCGGAGGTGGAGCGAACCCGGGCGCTCGCCGTCGCGCCCGCACACCACGAGCTCGGTCCAATCGAGCCGTGCGGACGGCGCCAGCCAGACCTGTGTCGAAGCATCATGCCGGCAACCCGAGGTGACGATGGTCGGCTCCAGCCGCCAGGTCAATGTGGCATCGGCAGCCACCGTGACCACCGTCTCGGTACGGGATCCCGACCCCGAACCCGCGTAGAGGATGCTGGCCGCCGTGCTCCTCATCGTCAATCGGGCGCCGACGCCCACCTCGATCGTGGACGACAGCTGATCGGCCCCCAGAGGCCCTGCCGCGGTGCCCACCATGTAGACGGCGTCCCTGGTCTGGCGGAAGCCGATGGGGGCTGACTCGACCACCCGGGTCAGTCGGCACCGGTCGGGACCGGCCTCGACCCTTAGTGCAGCGTTGGCGCGCATGCCATCTGGGTCTCGAGCCAGCCGGCGACGTCGACGGCAAGGGGGTCGGCGACCAGGCTGGTGAACACCACGGGCCGGACGCCCCGCTTGGCGGCGGCATCGACGGCCATGATGTCGAGATCAGCGTTGACCAGCTCGGCCAGATCGGTCTTGTTGATGACCAGGAGGTCTGAGTGGGTGATCCCCGGGCCTCCTTTTCGGGGGACCTTGTCTCCCCCGGCCACATCGATCACGAAGATCTGGGCATCAACCAATCCGTAGCTGAAGGTAGCGGTGAGGTTGTCCCCGCCGGACTCGATGAGCACCAGCTCCAGATCGGGGATCGATGCCTCCAGGCGCTCGACGGCGTCGAGGTTGGCACTGATGTCGTCACGGATGGCGGTGTGGGGGCAACAGCCGGTCTCGACCGCCAGGATTCGCTCGTCAGGGAGCAGAGACTGGCGCCGGAGGATGTGGGCATCCTCTTGGGTGTAGATGTCGTTGGTGACCACGGCCATCGACATCCTGGCCGAGAGCGAACGGCACAGTGCCGCCACCAACGCCGTCTTTCCGCTTCCGACTGGACCTCCTATCCCCAGCCGCGCCGGACCTCGACGGACCGATGAAGTCCGGGATGCTCGAGGCGGAGTACGGCGCTCGTCGACGCCGTGGTCATGGCGTTCATGAAGCAAAGAGACGCACCTCCCAATGCCCGTGGGCTTCCGCGGCGATGTCGGCTAGTGGGCCGCCGGAGGCTGGGAAACGGTCCGGTGTGCAAGCGGTGGTGAACAGTTGACGGGTGGCCGAGACCACCGCGTCGACGGCACTGGCCAACTCCGCCGTGACCCGTGACGTGGCGAACGGATCGAGGCCGAGCAATCGGACGGCGGCCCAGGCCGGTGCGACCACGCCGGCGTGAGCGGCCACCAGGGCGGCACCAGCTGGGTCGACGCCGGCGGCCGCGGCCACGGCCCCGAGGGCGACCGACCACATGGGGCCCTGGTCGAACAGTCCGTCCATCTCCTCGAGATGGTCCGCCGGCCAGGTCACCCGTCCGACCCGCACCATGCCCCGGCCCTGGGCCCGGCTGGCGCCCCGGAGAGCAGGTGACGGACAGCGCGCCGCTGCTTCGGCGTCGAGCTCGGAGAAGGGAAACTGCTGTGCGCATGCCGCCCAGGCGAACGCGGCGTCGACCCGGCAGACCGTCCACAGCCGTCCAACCAGGTAGCCATGAAGCTCATCGACATCGCCGATCCGCCCCTCGGACACGGCGGCCTCCACGCCGCCCGAGTGGACATGGCCACCGGTCGGGAGGCGACCATCGGCCAGCAGGAGCAGTGTGCTGTTCACGGTGTCCTTTCAGAACAGGAAGTAGCGTTGGGCCATCGGCAGGGTGGTGACCGGTGCCTCGGTGACCAGATCGCCGTCGATGGTGACGCCGAATCGATCGGGATCGACTCTGATGTCGGGGAGGGCGTCGTTATTGACCATGTCCGCCTTGGACAGCTGCCGGGTGTCGGCCACCGCCACCAGTTTCTTGCCGACCGCCAACCGCTGACCGATGCCAGACTCGATGGCTCCGGGCGAGACGAACGTGACTGAGGTGGCCGCCGAGCTCAGAGGGGTCGCGCCGAACATGGGACGGGGCAGGACCGGCTGCGGGGTGGGGATGGACGCATTGGCGTCACCCATCTGTGCCCAGGCGATCATGCCGCCCTTGATCACCACGGCGGGACGCACGCCGAACATGGCCGGCTGGTACAGCACCAGGTCGGCGAGCTTGCCCGGCTCGACCGATCCCACCTCCTCGCCGAGCCCGTGGGCGACCGCCGGGCAGATGGTGTACTTGGCCACATAGCGACGAGCTCGGCCGTTGTCGGCTCGGCCATCGCCAGGGAGGGCACCGCGCCGTCCCTTCATGACGTGGGCGGTCTGCCAGGTGCGGAGCACGACCTCACCGACGCGTCCCATGGCCTGGGAGTCCGACCCGATCATGGAGATGGCGCCGAGGTCGTGCAGGATGTCCTCGGCGGCGATGGTGGACGGGCGGATCCGGCTCTCAGCGAAGGCCAGATCCTCGGGAACAGTCGGGTTGAGGTGATGGCACACCATCAACATGTCCAGGTGCTCGTCGATGGTGTTCACCGTGTGGGGGCGAGTCGGGTTGGTCGAGGAGGGAAGCACGTTGGGTTGCCCGGCCACAGTGATGATGTCGGGCGCGTGGCCTCCTCCCGCACCTTCGGTGTGGTACGTGTGAATGGTCCGTCCCCCGATGGCGGCCAACGTCGACGCCACGAACCCGGCCTCGTTGAGGGTGTCCGTGTGGATGGCGGCCTGAGTGCCCGCTTGGTCACACACCCGGAGGCAGGCATCGATGGCCGCGGGGGTGGAGCCCCAGTCCTCATGCAGCTTGAAGCCGGCGGCCCCTGCTCGAACCTGCTCCCACAGCGACGGCTCGGACACCGTGTTGCCCTTGCCCAGGAGGGCCACGTTCACGGGATACCCGTCGAGCGACTCGAGCATGCGAGCAAGGAACCACGGCCCGGGGGTGACGGTCGTCGCCTTGGACCCCTCGGCCGGCCCGGTGCCACCCCCGATCACCGTGGTGATCCCGGCGGCCAACGCTTCATCGAGGATCTGAGGGCAGACGAGATGGACGTGGCAGTCGATGGCGCCGGCAGTGAGGATCATCCCGTTGCCGGCCAGGATCTCCGTGCCCGGGCCGATGGCGAGTTCCGGGTGCACCCCGTCCATCACGTCGGGATTGCCGGCCTTGCCCAATGCGGCGATGCGGCCGTTCCTGATCCCGAGATCACCCTTCACGATGCCCCAGTGGTCGACGACGACGACACCGGTGATGACCAGATCCGGCGCTCCCGCCGCCGCTGTCGTCCCGCCTTGGCCCATCGACTCACGGATCACCTTCCCGCCGCCGAAGACAGCCTCGTCTCCGGCTCGTCCGGGGCCCCCGCAGCGGTCCTCTTCGATCTCGATCACCAGGTCGGTGTCGGCCAGGCGGATCCGATCGCCGGTGGTCGGTCCGAACAAGTCGATGTAGCGCTGTCGGCCGACCTCAAGCATCGAGCGCTCCTGCGACCTGACCGCAGAAACCGGCCACCACCCGAGAACCGCCGAATGGGACGACCGTCACCTTCCGATCGGCGCCGGGCTCGAACCGAAGGCTGGTCCCGGCCGCGATATCGAGGTGCATGCCCCTCGCCGCATCCCGGTCGAATTGGAGGGACTGGTTCGCCTCAGCCAGGTGGTAATGGGACCCGACCTGCACCGGACGGTCACCGGTGTTGACCACCCGGAGCCGACGGGTGATTTTTTGCTCGTTCACGACGATGGGCTCGTCAGCGGCGAGGACCTCGCCGGGAATCATGGGATCGGCTGGTGCACGGTCACCAACTTGGTCCCGTCGGGGAATGTGGCCTCGACTTGTATCTCATCGATCATCTCGGGGACTCCCTCCATGACATCGTCCCGGGTCAACACCGCTCGTCCCGCGCTCATCAGGTCGCTCACCGTGCGCCCATCACGGGCACCCTCGAGGATGAAGCTGCTCACCATGGCCACGGCTTCGGGGTAGTTCACCTTCACCCCGCGGGCGTGACGATCTCTGGCCACCATGGCGGCTAGGGAGACGAGCAGCTTGTCCACCTCGTGGGGGGTCAGGTGCACGACGTCACCCCCCGGGGAAGATGACCGGCCCGCACCAGGCAGCCGAGCGTGTCGCAGATGACGCGGGCGGAGATGAGGGCGGTGATCTCGGCATTGTCATAGGGCGGCGAGCACTCGACGACCTCGATGCCGGCCAGGGGTCGTTCGGCGATGAGCTGGATGAACTTGAGCACCTCGCGGGGCAGGAACCCGCCCGGCTCGGGCCAACCGGTCCCGGGGACGAAGGCGGCATCCAGGCAGTCGACATCGAAGGACAGCCAAACCGCCTCGGCGCCGTCCCAGGCGACCTCGAGCGCCCGTTCGGCGGCTTCGTCGATGCCCATCTCGACGCAGTCGGTGACGGTCATGATGGTGGTCTGTCGCTCACGTCCGATCTTCACGCCCGGGCGCGGCGCCTGCCACCCCCCGATACCGATCTGCACCAGGTTCTCGGGGGGGACGTTGGGCAGATCGGTGGCATGGAACCACGGGGTGGTGTGCATTCGTTCGTCGAGATCGGTCTCCTGGGTATCGACATGTCGGTCGAAATGGATGATCCCCAACTTTCCGTCGAGGTGTTCGGCCACCCCTTTGGTGGTGGGGTACCCGATGGAGTGGTCACCGCCGAGGATGACGGGGAACGCCCCCGACGAGAAGACGTGCCCGACAGCGTTGCTGATCTGGTCGAACGTCTTCTCGATGTTCCCCGGGATGGTGAAGATGTCCCCCAGGTCGCCGATCGTGATCGACTCCCGAAGATCGACTCCGAGCTCAAAGCTGTAGGGGCCGTAGAGGGCGGAGATGGTCCGGATGCCCTGGGGCCCGAACCGAGTGCCCGAGCGGTACGTCGTGCCTCCGTCGAACGGCGCCCCGACCACCGCCACGTCGTAGTCGCCGCAGGTTCGGACATCCTCGACAAATGGAGCCTTCAGAAAGGTATTGATTCCGGCAAAATGGGGAAGCTCCCCACGGGAGAACGTCGGGATCCGCCTGTCGACAATGGAGTCGGCACCCGGCAAGCCCAATTCGAGACCGCGCGCCACCTCCTCTTCCCATTTCGTCGTCGGGAGTGCCGCCTCCGCAGCCACGGCATATCGGGCTTCCGGACCGTATCGATCGTGGAGATCGTCACCTTGCACGTACGCCGCTCCTGGAATAGCACCCGACCGGAGTCCAGCCGGATTGGCCGTTCTCCCGGGCTTTTATCCCTCCGTGGAACGAGCGATCCGTCACGCCCGCCGTGTCTCTCGGTCCAGGCTTCCGGGCACTCAGCACCCGAAACGGAACCCTAGGCACGCCTCAACATATGAGTCGGCTTGGATAATACGGCTGAGATGTTTCACACGTGTTTCTAGCGAATGTCGGTTTGAACAACCGTCGATCAAGCGCAGCCGGGTGGCAATGCCGAATGCAGTCGAGACCCGAGTTGCTCAGCTCAGGATCACATCGTCGCCTCGCCGGACCTTCCCCGTGCGACGGACCTCCGCATAAACTCCTACGTGGACATCGTTGTGACGTGCCGCGGTGCGCAAGATCCAACTGTCCTTCGGGAGGTCTCCTTGCGCGAGTGTCGTCATGACACAGCGCGAGCAATGATCCGTGATCTGGAGTACCACATCGTCCCCGATCCGAAGTTCTCGTCCGATCCATGAGGTCTCGGTAAATGCGGCTCCGTCATCAGCAGGGCGTACGACGATGTTGGGCCGGAAGCGTCTGGCCTCGAAGCGACCCTCGGGATAGAGCTCATGGAGGCGGTCGATCGTCGCCGTGGTCAGCACATGGACGGTGGCGACGTCGAAGAACATCCCGATCGGCATGGACTCGTTGGTGACTACCTCTTGGTGGTCCAGCTCCGCCATGTCGGGCCAGTACTCCTCCAGGCTCTGTGACGGTGTCGTTCCCACAGCAGCGAGGGTCACGGATCTGGCCAGTGCAGCCGATGCGAGCGCGTCGAAACGGCTGTCGTCGGACTTGACGTTCACGCCGTCGGGGAGCGTCACCATGACCGCTGGGAGAGGCCCGCCGAGTACTGGCGGGGTGGTGAAAGCCGCCCGGCAATCGAACATCGTCGGCCACCGCTTCGGGTTCTTGGCACTCACGACCTTCTCCGTCTCGGTGTCCACCAAGGCCAGGGTACGATCACCGAGTAGGCCGTGAGACGTGACTTCTGAAGCGTTGAGGTCCTCGCCCATCATGGACTTCAGCGGGTATCGCCATAACGAAACAACCACTCCGTCAGCCATCTCGCCTTCTCTCTTGGATCTCTGGTCTATTGGCCAACCAGGTCGATGATGGCACGGGTCAGTGCCGGCTCCAATGCCGCTCGAAGGTCCTGGCCTTGGCGGATGCTGGTGGCCCTCTTGCCCTTGGACACGGTGCCGTTGGCCCGGGCGGTGGCGATGGCGAAGGTGGCCGATCCGCGCCGAAGCCGACTGCGGGCCAATGAGGCGAAGACAATGCCGACCGCAGTATCGATGACCACACGCCGCTTGGCCAGGAGAGCGTCGATCGAGGTCGCCACCAGGTCGGCCACCCGCGGATCGACCCGGTAGGTGGCGTCGGTCGCCGTGGCCGCCAGCGCCTCGATCCGCTCGTCTCCGAGCAGCTGATCGCTCAGCTGGCTCGATCCGCCCACGTACGTCGAGGAAGAGGCGATCTCTGTCGCCACGCACCACGACCGGTCCTCGGGCCAGAACAGGTTCGGCGATTGGCCCTCGGAGTCGAGAAAGGCCAACGCGGCCTCGATCGGGCCCGAGTAGAGGAAGTAGTTGCGCGAAGCGAGCTCCAGGCGCGGGCCGTCCCGGACCTCGGGAGGTACGGGTGGGTCTGCCAACCGTCCAGCGAGCTCGCTTCGGGACGCCAACGGCGCCTCGTCCCCCCAGCCGTAGCCGTCCCAGATGCAGAACCAGCACCGGCTCGGCGTGCTGGTGTGGCGCCCGAGCACGTCGACCAGCGCGACCGCGTCGTCGGGCTCCAGGCTCCCCTGGCGAGGCCCTTGCCCGGTCCCCCACGGCGGTGGCTCATCGGTCTCCTCCAGCCGCAGGGCGACGGCGTGGAACGGGCTGTCTGCAGCCACTGGGTACCCGCTCCAGGAGGCGATCTCGGACCATCGGACCTTTGAGCCTTCTCGCCCGGCGCCGCCTGACGCTGGATGGAGGATCCGGACGTAGGCGTCGAATCCGTCTGGCACGATCGATGTGACCACGTGCTCGCTCGGGTGACGCAGGCGTCGGGCCACCCAGCCTGACTCGTCGATCCGGTCGCTCCACACGACGTCCGGGCGGGCTGAGCTCATGGTCGAGGTTAGCGACGCGACGACGCTGTCAGTCATCGAGGCGGAGGGCGGAGACGAAGGCCTCTTGGGGGATCTCCACCCGCCCGATGTTCTTCATCTTCTTCTTGCCCTCTTTCTGCTTCTCGAGCAGCTTGCGCTTCCGGCTGATGTCGCCGCCGTAGCACTTGGCCAGCACGTCCTTGCGCCGGGCCTTCACTGTCTCGCGGGAAAGGACCCGGCCGCCGATGGCGGCCTGGATGGGCACGTCGAACATCTGCCGAGGGATCAGTTCCCGGAGCTTCTCGGTCATCCGTCGCCCATAGAAGTCTGCTTGGCTCTTGTGCACGATGGTGGAGAAGGCGTCCACGGGGACGTGGTTGATCAAGAGGTCCACCTTGACCAGGTCGGCGGTGGCGTAGCCGTCGGGCTCGTAGTCGAGGCTGGCGTACCCCTTGGTCCGGCTCTTCAGCTGGTCGAAGAAATTCACCACCACCTCGCCCAGGGGAATGGTGTAGATGAACTCCACCCGCTCGGGTGAGAGGTACTCCATCCGCACCATCTCGGCCCGCCGGCTCTGACACAGCTCCATGACCGTCCCGGTGTACTCAGCTGGGGTGAGGATCGTGGCCCGCAGCATCGGCTCGTCCACATGATCGAGGTGGGTCGGCTCGGGCAACTCGCTCGGGTTGTCCACGTCCACTTTGGTCCCGTCGGTCAGGTAAGCCTGATAGGCCACCGAGGGTGCGGTGGCGATGAGGGACAGGTCGAACTCACGCTCGAGTCGCTCGCGGACGATCTCCATGTGCAACAGTCCGAGGAACCCGCAGCGGAACCCGAACCCGAGCGCCCGAGAGGACTCGGGCTCGTAGGTGAAGCTGGCATCGTTCAGGCGCAGCTTCTCCAGCGCGTCCCGCAGATCGGGAAGCTCGTCACCGTCAATGGGGAAGAGCCCGCAGAAGACCATGGGCTTGGGGTCGCGGTACCCGGCCAATGGCGCGGTGGCCGGGTGGGTGGCGGTGGTGATGGTCTCCCCCGAGCGGGCGCCGCCCACGTCCTTGATGCCGGCGATCAGGTAGCCGACCTCGCCCGGTCCGAGCTCGTCGACGGCCACCGTGACCGGCGTCCGTACACCGATCTCCTCGATCTCGTGGTTCTCCCCAGCATGCATGAACCGCAGCCTGGCCGTCTTGGCCAGCATCCCCTGCATGACCCGGATGGAGCTGACCACCCCGCGGTACTGGTCGTAGGCCGAATCGAAGATGAGCGCCTGCAGGGGCGCGTCCACGTCGCCGGACGGCGGGGGGATGCGCGCCACGATGGCGTCGAGGAGCTCCGGGACGCCTTCACCCGTCTTGGCCGAGATGTGGAGGATCTCGGAGGCATCCAGGCCGAGCACTTGCTCGATCTCGGCCGCGCACCGCTCCGGATCGGCCGCCGGGAGGTCGATCTTGTTGAGCACGGCCACGATCTCCAGGTCGTGCTCGATGGCCAGATAGCAGTTGGCCAGTGTCTGGGCCTGAATCCCCTGGGAGGCGTCGACCAGGAGGACTGCACCCTCGCATGCGGCCAGGGAACGGCTGACCTCGTAACCGAAGTCGACGTGCCCGGGAGTGTCGATGAGGTGGAGGGTGTGGTCCTTCCAGCCCACGCGAACGTTCTGAGCCTTGATGGTGATGCCCCGCTCGCGCTCGATGTCCATCGAGTCGAGGTACTGCTCACGCATGAGCCGAGGATCGACCGCCCCGGTCAGCTCCAGGATGCGGTCGGACAGGGTCGACTTGCCATGGTCGACATGGCTGATGATGGAGAAATTGCGGATCTGATCGACGGAAAGCACGGGCTGCTCAGCGTACCGGTGACCGGCCCGGACCCAGGCCACCGGAGCTCGTGGGGGTTTGCCAGCAGATGGTGAACGCCTAGACCAGGGGTCGGAGGGATACTTCTTATGCCAGGTCTCGGAGAGGTACGTCGAGCAGCGCGAGCAGGTCGCGGACGAACAGGTCGGTGTGCTCGGCACCGAGGCCGCCCAGCGGATCCAGGAGTTCGTCCAGGATCGGGTGGACGAAGCTCATCGCGAGGTCGAGGGCCTCCCGCCCGACGTCGGTGAGCGAAAGCTGGAGTGCCCGTGCGTCCGCGGGATGCCGCTCGCGCTGAATGAGACAGGCAAGGTCGAGGGCGCGGGCCAGCTTCGAGACGTACAGCGGCTCGAGGCCGGTCTGATCGGCGAGTTGGCTCTGGGTTGGCCGTTGCCCGGACCGTTCCATGTCGAGCAGCGCGCCCAGAAACGAGTACTGCGCATGGGTCAAGCCCATCGGGGCAATGGCACGGTCCACTGCCATCCGCCACTTCATCGACAGCCGCCACACCAGGAAGGCAGGGGTCGTGGTCTCGGTGATCTCCGAGGTGCCACCGCTGATCGAGGTCCCACCGCTGATCGAGGTCTCGGCGGTGATCGAGCTCTCCGCTGCGATCGAGGCCTCGAATGCGCTCGGAGTCTGGCTCGGAGTCTGGGTTTCGCTCGGAGTCCCGGTATTGTTTTTCACGCTACTTATAGTACTAGTAATCTATATACATGTAAACTATGTACATGTAGTGTAAGTAGGCAAAAGTACAAAAGCAATGGAAGCAGGCGGAGCGGCCGATGTCGCCTCCCACCCAGGTGGCCATGGCCCCCGGGTGCCGAGTGCCGAGTGCGGGCGTGGCTACACGAATGCGCGTTAACGCAGTCTGGCCTGCAGTGGCCGTGGGAGCCGGATTCCGCCGGACTGCTAACCTTGGCTGTCTCGCCAGGCGCCTCGGGGCTGCCGGGCGCGAATCCGGTCGCCAGGCCCCACCCTTGGCGCGGCGGAACCCAATTTCCTCGATGACCGAGCAAGACAAGGACGACTTGTGGCCAACATTCCTAGCCAGATCAAACGCAATCGCCAGAACGAGAAACTCCGGGCCCGGAACAAGGCGGTCCGTTCCGAGCTTCGTACCCGGACCAAGCGGGCCATCATCGCCGCCGAGACGGGGGCCGACGACAGCTACGAGGCGCTGCGCTTGGCCATCAAGCGGATCGACAAGGCTGCGGCAAAGGGAGTCATCCACAAGAACCAGGCCGCCAACCGCAAGGCCCGCCTGATGAAGCACACTGCGGCCTTCGCCGACGCCCTCGAGGCTGTCGACGAGGATTGACCCACTCGGTCCTCTGATGTCGTGCAGCCGACGCGAGGCGTGAGCGGCCAGCCTCGCAAGGCGCCAGCTCGCAGATCGCGTAGCCAATCAGGCTCACCTCGAACACGCGTAGCCATCAGGCTCATCACGTCGTGCGCGTCGGTGCGCTCGGTCGAAGAGGGCCGGTGCGCTCGGTCGAAGAGGCCGGTGCGCTCAGTCGAAGAGGGTCGGTGTGCTCACCGGTAGCGGGAGGACGTCCTCCTCGTCGACATCGACCGGTGCGAGAAGCCCAGGCTCGTCATTGGCGACGTTCCCGACCCGCCGATCCACCGGATGGTGGGCCAGGGTGCCCGCCGGCGCCGGCTGCATGAGGGCCTCGAGGACCTCGACGTCTTCGGACGGGTCGAGCCAGGCCTCGATGGCCTCGGGCTCGAGGATTACCGGCATCCGTTCGTGCACCGGGGCCACGTCTGGCCCAGCCGTCGTGGTGATGATGGCGCACGAGGTAATCCACGCCGACCGGTCGTCCGGACCGAGGGGGTCGCGCCACACCTCCCAGAGCCCGGCCAGGGCCAAGGGCTGGCCGTCCGTTCGAGTGAAGAAATAGGGCTGGCTCTTCTCCCCCGGCCGGCTTCCCGACCCCTTGTGCTCTTTGTGCCACTCGAAGAACCCGTCGGCGGGAATGACCGCCCGGCGCAGTCGGAAGGCCTCTCGGAACGCCGCCCTGGTCGACACCGACTCGGCCCGAGCGTTGAACAGGCGGCCTCCCGAGGTCACCTCCTTCGACCACCAGGGAATGAGCCCCCAGCGGAACCGGTCGAGGACGCGTTGTCTGGATCCGGCCGTGTCAGGAGGACTGCCGGCGTCGATGATGCCGAAGATCTCGTTGGTGGGGCCGACGTTGAACCGCGGCAGGTCGCTCGCGTCGACGCCGGCCGCCAACGCGGCGTCGAATACCCGGGACAATCGCTCCGGTTCCGTGTAGAGGGCGATGCGGCCGCACATGACCAGCCCAGGCTATGCGGCACAGCCGGCGGTCAGCCCACCTCGATCCGACGGGTCAGTTCCACGGTCTCGAGCAGCCGGCGGTCATGCGAGACGAGCAGAAGGGTGCCGGCAAAACCGGCCAGCGCCGCTTCCAGCTGTTCGATAGCCGGCAGGTCGAGGTGGTTGCTGGGCTCGTCGAGGACCAAGAAGTTCACCCCAAGCGCCTGGAAGGTGGCCAGCTCCGCCCGGGTCCGTTCGCCCGGCGACAACGAGCCGCCCGGCCGGGTCGCATGGTCGGCGCCCAGTCCGAACTTGGCCAACAGGGACCGGGCATCGGAGATGGACAGTCTGGACCGGGCGATGACCGACTCGACCACGCTGGTCGTTCCGCCGAGGGATCGCCGGTCCTGCCCGAGCTCACCGACCACCACACCCGGTCCGAGCCATCGCGACCCGGCTCGGAGCGGCAATCGGCCGAGGATCGCTTCCACCAGGGTCGACTTGCCCGACCCGTTCGGTCCCACCAGGGCGACTCGCTCGGCCCACCCGATCTCGAGGTCGAGCGGGCCGAGGGTGAACGCCCCCCGCTCGATGACGGCACCGGTAAGGCGAGCCACCACCGCCCCTGCTCGAGGGGCCTCCTCGATGGTGAAGCGAAGATCCCACCCCTCCCAGGGCTTGTCGACCACGTCGAGGGCATCGAGGGCGCGCTCGGTTCTCCGGGCCCGGGAGGCGAGCTGTTCGGTCCGGTTGATCCGGAAGTCGCGCTGGGCCTTGTCGTTGTCCCTGGGGTTGCGCTTCTCCCGCTGCACACCCGACGTCGCCCATCGGCGCTCGCGGCGAGCCCGATCGGCCAGCTCGGCCCGTCTCGACTGGTAGACGGCGAATTCCTCCAGCTGATGGCGGCGGGCCGTCGCCCGCTCGGTCAGGTAACCGGCCCACCCACCGCCATAGAGGCGGCCAGTGTGGTGGTGCTCGTCGAGCTCGAGCACGGAGGTGACGGTTCGGTCGAGAAAGGCCCGGTCGTGGGAGACGACGACCAGGCCACCGGCGTGGGCGAGCACGAACGACTCCAAGCGCTCCAGCCCGTCGAAGTCCAGATCGTTGGTGGGCTCGTCCAGCAAGATGATGTCGAAGCGAGACAACACGATGGCGGCCAGGGCCAGTCGGGACTCCTGACCGCCGGACAGGGTGGCCACCTGGCGATCGGCCATCCCGGTTCCGAGGCCCAGATCGGCGAGGACCGCGTCGATCCTGGCGTCGAGGTCGCCGGCGGACAGGGCGGTGTAGCGCTCGAGCGCCACCTCATAGCGCGCTTCGGCGGCTCGGGTGCCCTCCACCAGCGCCCCGGCGGCCGTAGTGAGCTCGATCTCGGCCGTTGCGACACCGGTGCGCCGGGTCAGCAACGCCCGGACGGTCTCACCCGCGCGGGCCTCGTGTTCCTGGGCCAGCAAGCCCACGGTGGCGGTGGGCGGATCGACCCGGATGGAACCTCCCATCGGCGCCTCGATGCCGGCCAGTAGGGAGAGGAGGGTGGACTTGCCCACGCCGTTGGGGCCCACGACTCCGACGCGGTCGGAGGGCCTGACCGTGCATGAGATGTCGCGGAGCACCGTGCGCCCGCCGCGATCGTGGGACAGATGGCTGGCCATGAGCGTGGCCAACGAAAAGGTGGGTGCGGGCACCAGAAGCCTCCGGGACCAAGGGACAGGGTCGGATGAGGTCTACCGGCTATCAGCGCACGACGTGAGACTAGCGGACGTGACGAGCTACGACCATCCCAGAATCGACCACGCACTTCAGATTCGTCACCACGTCCTACAGGTCGACAGCGTCAAACCCGACGCGAGGAATTAGCCCTCGAGCAGTCGGAATGCCAGCCGTCGCCCTCGACCCTGGGTCAGGGCGAGCGCAATCCAGAGCTGGAACAACGCATCGATGAGGGCCTCTTGGTCCTCACCCACATACACAGGTCGAAGTCCGACGCCTTCGATGACGGCCTCCACGGTCGACCGGTCATCCTCGGGTGCCGAGAAGAACATGTCCGCCCGTCCCTCGGCGAAGACCGGGTCGGCCATGTTCTCGCCGCCGAGCGTATTGAAGGCCCGTACGTAGCGAACGGTGGGGGGCAGAGAGGCGCGGCTGTTGGTCACGGCTTCGCCCATGCGGTTGGTGGCGTCGATGACGACTTTGCCCGCCAGCGCATCGCCGTGGTCGGCGGTGAGACCCGAGACCGCTGCACCGGGCAATGCAAGGACGATGACCTCCGATCCGGCCAACGCGTCGCCGACGGATGCGACGGTCGCGGTGGTCCCCGAGTCGACATGGTCATCGGCGCGGCGAGAACCGAACGTGACCTCGTGCCCCGCGTCCGCGAGTGCCCGACCGAGGATCCCGCCGATGAATCCGGTGCCGATGATGGCGACCTTCATGCCGCTCCTCTCCCGTCCTTTTCGTGGTCCTCTCCGTGTCAATGCGTAGCATCGCCGAGGGGCCGAGATCCCAACGGATGGTCTCAGCAACGGGTCACACGTACCGAGGATATGTCAGCCAAGACTTGCTCGAGCGGCTCGAACCCAGAGCCATCACACCAGAGCCATCACACTAGGCGCCACATCACGACGTGGGGTCCGATTTCGGGCTCGTCCCACACTTCTCCGTGCTCGACGAATCCGCCCCGCCGATAGAGGTTGACGGCGGGCACCCGGGCATTGCACCAGAGGAGGCCCCCACCGAGCTCGACCACGTGCTGGATCGCCCGGGCGAGGAGCTCGGTGCCGATGCCACCGTTGCGCACGTCCTCACGGGCCGCCATTCCCCGCAGTCGCCACGTCGCCGACTCGGCTGGAGCGTACGTGCCGGCCGGGAACGGCGGGGCTCCGGGTGCCACTCGAACCGTTCCCACGATCTTGCCGTCCTGGTCGATGGCCGCGAACGTTCCGGTCGTCGGCTCGTCATCATCGGCCAGCGCCATGTGGCCGACGGTCTCGTGGGGGCGCAAGACGGCCTGCCGCAGTCCCCAGGTGGCCGAGGCGGCCACTTGTTGCACACGGAACTCCACGTGCGGAGAGTACCCCCCGACGATTTCGATGCTGGAGCGAATCGTTCGCCCCAATGGCCGGACCTCGGTCACTAGGCTCCGACACACGGGGCGATGATCGCAAGCGGTTCGACCTGGCCGACGCAGACGAAACCCGAACACATCCGACGAGGGTCCTGACGCAACGATGAAGTACATGCCAACCGCCGAGGAGATGCTGGCCGACATCGAGGCCATCCTCACGTTCGGCATCCGCCAGCCCGGCCACCCGGGAGATCGTCGCGCTGAGGCCTGGGCCGCCCGACTGGTTCGCCGAATTGGGACTACACGATGTAGGCCTTGAGGCGGTCGGGCTCCAGATGTGGGAGTTCGGTCGGGCGACGCTGGACGTGTGGTCTCCCGACGACCCGTCGACCATTCATCGCTTCGAGGGCTTCGCCCCGCCCTATACCGAACCGTGCCTCGACCTCGAGAGGGATCTGGTCGCGTTCGACGCCCTCACCGCCAGGGACCAGATCGTCGTCGAGCCGCTCACGTTCACCGAGTTGCCACAGGCGATCCTTCGAGAGGCAGCTGCCTTCACCTTCGACCCGGACGGAGACTTCGACGCGCTGGTCCAGACACTGCCGTTCGGTCCGCGCCTCAACCTGGTCCTCGACCCCGCCGTCGAGGCGGGCGCCGCCGGGTACGTGGGGCTCCTCACCGGAGTCCCCTGGGAGACGTCGCAGTACTACGTCCCCTACGACACCCGACCGCGTGCGGTGTCAGGCCTGTGGTTGAGTCGGTCCGAAGGCATCCGTCTGCAGGGGTTGTTGGGCCAGGGCCCTCTCCGCGGCCGGCTCAACGTCGACGGCAAGCGGACCGATGCCCGCTGCCACAACGTGGTAGGGCATCTGCCCGGACGTGGTGATGAGGTGGTGGTCATCGGGTCACACCACGATGCACCGTGGGCCTCGGCGGTCGAGGATGCCAGTGGCATGGCGCTCGTTCTGGCCCAGGCCCGGTACTGGGCTCGGGTGCCCGCGGCCGAACGACCGCACAACTTCACCTTTCTCCTGACTGCCGGCCACATGGCGGGCGGGGCGGGCACCCGTTCGTACGTGGAACAGCATGCGGTGGAGCTGGAGAATGTGGTGCTCGAGGTCCATCTCGAACATGCCGCGTCCGAAGTGCACGGCGACGGTGAGCACCTCACGTTGACCGGGAAGCCCGAACCTCGTTGGTGGTTCACCAGCCCTGAGCCTGGACTGCAGGCTGCCGTGGCCGAAGCCCTTCGCAGCGAGGATCTGCGACGGTCATTCGTGTTGTCGCCTACTCAGTTTGGCGACGCCCCTCCAACCGACGGATCCGCCTTCTACGGCGCCGGGGTACCGCTGGTGCACTTCTTGACAGCGCCGATGTACCTGTTCGATGCCCAGGACACCATCGACAAGGTCCATGTCCCAAGTCTGGAACCGGTGACGCGAGCCACGATAGGGATCATCCGGTCGCTGGCCGGCCGCACGGCGGCCGACCTACGAGGTGGCTGAGGAGCGTGATGGGTCAGAGTCAGAGCAAGGCTCCAGGTCAATCGTCGAATTGGGGTGAGTCGCAACCCGCCGTGTCACCGGAACGCGCTGAAGGGCGCCCCCGGGGGGACGCCCTTCAGCCGTTAGTGCGGATGTTGAAAGGCACCGAACGCTCCGGAAAGCGCCGAGCGGGACTAGTTCCCGGCTAGAGGGTTCGGCGGGTAACTGGCTGGGATTCGCCAGGTGGTCCGACAAGCCGCCTTAGCGGCCAGCCACCTCCAGAGTCCCACGTCTATGACTTATCAGTTGGACCACCTCCTTTCTCTGGTGCACACATGGTAACGAATCCCCAGCCGTTTGTGACGGCATTCGGCCCGGATTTCTGCCTGCGCCTCCCGGTTAGCCCCCGCGGGGCAAAACCCGACCCAGTGTCGCTTCGGCCGCGGCTCGAAGGGCACCGAGATCGGTGCCGCCGCTCTCCGCTACCGAGGCCAAAATGTCCACGTCCTTGCGGAGGAGGTCGCCGGCGGGGAACTGGCTCAAGGGCATGTGCGCCCGGACGCCGAGTGAGTAGCTGGCGCCGCTCCCGTGGCCCAGGGCATCGACCAGAGCCCCGGCATCGAGCTGCAGTGCTGCCCCGATACGCAGTGCGTCGTCGGCCAGGCCCAACTGTGCCGTCATGAGTGCGTTGTTGATCAGCTTTGCCACCTGGCCGCTGCCGAGTGGCCCCAGGTGTACGACGGGATTGCCGTAGGTCGACAGCACCGGACGCGCCCGCTCCAAGCCGTCGCTGTCCCCACCCACCAGGACGAGCAGGTTGCCAGCCTCGACAGCGCGACCGCCACCGCTGACGGGGGCGTCAATCACCGAGACCCCACGCGGCCGTGCCTCCTCGGCCACCTGACGACAGGTCTCCGGATGCACTGTCGAATGGATGACGACCAGCCCGCCTACCTCCATTCCGGCCAGGATGCCGTCCGGTCCGAGGAGCACAGAACGCACGTCGTCGTCGTTCACCACGCACACTGCCACGAGATCGCTCACTCGGCCGAGCTCGACCAGCGAACCGGCCGTGGCCGCCAGAGTGGCAAACGGCTCCAGCGACTCGGGCCGGCGGGCCCACAAGGTGGTGGCGAATCCGGCCTCGGCGATCCGGCGGGCCATGGGACCGCCCTGGCTCCCCACGCCCACGAAACCGACCCGCGGCCGGCTTGGGTCGGTGCTCACCTTTTCCGGCATCGGCTCTCAGCCCTCTCCGTGCAGTCGGGGCCAGCATGCAGTCGGGGCCAGCCCCTGGGTGACCGGCAGTCCGCCTGACGTCGGAACATTGCTGCGGCCGGCTGACTGCTGTCAAACACACCGATGCAGGCAGCAACACCGACCCATCCTCAGCCTCCGTCGGTTTCCGGCGACGCGAGAGGACCGGCGCCCGATCCCGGTGGTCGAGCCGGAGGGGACGAGATCGGTCCGGGCCTTGAGCTGACGGTGCCGGCAACGGCTACTGTACGAACATATGTTCGATTCCATTGTCGACGGTCCCGAAGCGCCGTCGGACGCCGGGCAGGCCGGAGGTCATGGCCGAAACCCAGTGAAAGACAGGGCTCCCGCCGTCTGCGAGTCCCTGGCGGTCCTGGCCGAACGGGCGCGGCCTACCTCCTCGAGTCAGAGCCAGCTCCTGCCGGTGATCCCTCCCCTCCAGGGGCTGTTCCCCGGAGGAGGCCTCCGCCGGGGAACCTCCATCGTGGTCGCCGGAAAGGGTGAGCGGGGCGGCGGCGGGGCGGGCGAGCGGGGCGGCGGGGCGGGCGCCACGGGCGCCACCACCAGCGGGCTCACCCTGTGCCTGTCGCTCCTGGGTGCAGCCTCGTCAGCTGGTTCATGGTGCGCAGCGGTGGGGATCTGCGGCCTGGGAGCGGTAGCAGCCGCCGATCTCGGGATCGACCTGACCCGCCTGATCCTCCTTCCCTCCCCGGGACCGAAGTGGGCCGAGTCGACCGCCACTCTCCTCGAGGGAGTGGACGTGGTGGTGCTGTGCCCCCCGTTTCCCGTCCGCCCGGCCATGGCCCGGCGCCTTGTGGCGCGCACCAGGGACCGCGGGGCAATTCTCATTGTCGTCCCCGGCCAGGCCGGCTGGCCCGAGGGCCCGGACATGCGGTTGAGCGTCGAGAACACACGATGGGACGGCATCGGCAAGGGGGACGGCCACCTCCGCCGGCGACGGGTGACGGTGATCGCCACCGGTCGTCGGTCGGCGGCCCGGCCACGGCACCAGGATCTGTGGCTGCCCTCGACGGCGGGATCTGTGGAGGTTGCCGCACCCGATGAGGTCGCGGTCGCCCTGCCGGGCGGTGTGATGGGTGACCCGGCAGCGTGACGGACGGCCCCGGCAGCGTGATGGGCGGCCCGGCAGCGTGATGGGCGGCCCCGGCAGCATGACGGACGGCCCCGGCAGCATGACGGACGCGCCGAGATGATGGACCGCCTGCTGGTCGTGCGGTGCCCCGGGCTCCTCGAGGAAGACGAAGGAGGCGCCACACTCCGGACCTTCGTCTCGGTGCTCGCCGCCGTGGGAGCGTACTGTCCCTGGGTCGAGGCCGTCCGGCCCGGCATCTGCTCGCTCCCCGCCCGAGGGCCGGCCCGGTACTTCGGGGGCGAGCAGGCACTTGTCGATCTCGTCGCCGTGGCCACCGCAGCCATCGCCGATGCCGAGGTGGGCATCGCCGACGGCCTCTTTGGTGCCGTGCTGGCCGCCCGGGCCGCGCTGGTGGTCCCGGCCACGACCACCCCGGCGTTCCTCGCTCCCTTGCCGGTGTCCGCCCTCGGGCACCCCGACCTGGCCGAGTTGCTGGCCCGGCTCGGGATCCGCACCCTCGGGGACTTCGCCGCCCTCCCCGAGCGCCACGTCCTCGGACGTTTCGGCGCCGACGGCGTGGCCTGCCACCGCGTGGCCCGGGGAGACAGCGGGGAGCTCGCCGGGCTCCGCCAACCGGGGATCGACCGCCACATCGAGAGGCACCAACATGGGGGGAAGCCGGCCGAAGGCACCCAGGGCGGCTTCTGGGGCGGCGCCAGCGACCGCGATGCCCGGGCGGCGCGGACCCTGGCCGACGTGCAACGGCTCCTCGGGGCCGACGGCGTGCTCCGGATCCGCCTGCAGGGGGGGCGCAGCCCGGCTGAGCGGTCCCGGCTGGTCACCTGGGGAGCACGGGAGACCCCCGGCGACCGGACCCTCGACGCGCCCTGGCCCGGCCAGATCCCGCCGCCGGCCCCGGCGATCGTGCACACTCCTCCGCTCGGGGCCGAGGTGGTCGACGATGCCGGCGAACCGGTGGTGGTGTCGGGGCGAGGGCTCCTCACCGCCACCCCGGGGCGTCTGTCGGTGGCCGGGGGGCCGTGGACGGCGGTGACGGCGTGGGCCGGTCCGTGGCCGGCCGAGGAGCGGTGGTGGTCACGGGCCCGGCGACGAACGGCCCGGATGCAGGTCGTGCTGGCCGGCGAGGATGCGCGGCTCTTGTTGACCGAACAGGGCCGGTGGTGGGTCGAGGCCACCTACGGCTGAGCGAGGGGCCGGTCAGGCCGACAACCGGTCCAGAGGAGCCGAGCAAGACAAGCAACAGCAGAGCAAAGCAGAGAAGCGGAGCAAGCAGAAGGAGCAAGTAGAAAGAGCCCAGCGGACAAAAGCAGTACAAGTACGCAAAGCAGTACACACGGACAAAAGCAGTACAAGTACACAAAAGCAGTAGAAGCAATACCACAAGCAGAGGCAGCACAGTGGCCTACGCAGAGCTACACGCGCACTCCAATTTCTCCTTTCTCGACGGCGCCAGCCATCCCGAGGAGCTGGTGGCCGAGGCCTCCCGCCTCGGTCTGTCGGCCCTGGCCCTCACCGACCACGACGGCCTCTACGGCGCCGTCCGGTTCGCCGAGGCGGCCCGGGTCTTGGGTATGCCCACCGTGTTCGGTGTTGAGCTTGCCCTCTCCCCCGCCGTCCCCCGTACCGGCGTCGCCGACCCGGAGGGCACCCATCTGATCGTGCTGGCCCGGAACCCCGAGGGCTACGCCCGGCTCAGCCGGACCATCGCCGAGGCCCACCTGGCCGGCGGGGAGAAGGGGAAGCCGACCTTCACCCTCGACGACCTGGCCGGTCGCCACGGAGACCACTGGCAGGTTCTGACCGGCTGCCGGAAGGGAGCGATGGCCGGGGCCCTGACCAGGGACGGGCCTGGCGCGGCGGCGCGGCAGCTCGATCACCTGGTCGACTGCTTCGGCCGGGACAACGTGGCCGTGGAGCTGTGGGACCACGGCGATCCTCTCGATACGGCACGCAACGACGCCCTGGCCCTGTTGGCGGTGGAGCGGGGGGTGGACCCGGTCGCCACCAACAACGTGCACTATGCCTCCCCCACCCGCTTCCCGCTGGCCACGGCCCTGGCCGCGGTGCGGGCCCGGCGCCCGCTCGATGAGCTCCTGGGCTGGCTCCCGCCCTCGGCCATGGCCTGCCTGCGGTCCGAGGGCGAGCAGCGACGGCGGTTCGCCCGGTGGCCCGGGGTGGTCGAGCGCGCCGCCGAGATCGCCGCCGCCTGCACCTTTGACCTCCACCTGGTCGCCCCCCGACTCCCCGACTTCCCCGTGCCCACCGGCCACACCGAGCAGACCTGGCTCGTCGAGCTGGTCCGCCGAGGGGCCGCCGACCGCTACGGGCCCCGCGAGGCCGAGCGGGTACCCGGCGCGTGGGAGCGCCTCGACCACGAGCTGGCCGTCATCGACGCCCTCGGCTTCCCCGGCTACTTCCTCACCGTGTGGGACATCGTGCGGTTCTGCCGTCAGGAGGACATCTTCTGCCAGGGCCGCGGCTCGGCCGCCACCTCGGCCGTCTGTTACGCCCTGGGCATCACCAACGTGGATGCGGTGTCCCTGGGACTGTTGTTCGAGCGGTTCCTCTCCCCTGCCCGCGACGGGCCCCCCGACATCGACGTGGACATCGAGTCGGGCCGGCGGGAGGAGGTCATCCAGTACGTCTACCAACGCTACGGCCGCCTGCACGCGGCCCAGGTGGCCAACGTCATCACCTACCGGTCACGCTCCGCCCTCCGTGACATCGGCAAGGCCCTCGGGCACCCACTGGCCGACGTGGAGGGCTGGGCCGGCTCGGTCGACCGCGGCCAGTCGATGCACGACGACGAGACCATCCCGCCGATGGTGCGCGACCTGGCCGGGGCAGTACTCGACTTCCCCCGGCACCTCGGCATCCACTCGGGGGGCATGGTGATCTGCGACCGCCCGGTGGTCGAGGTCTGCCCGGTCGAGTGGGCCCGGATGCCCGGGCGGAGCGTCCTGCAGTGGGACAAGGACGACTGCGCTGCCGTCGGGCTGGTCAAATTCGACCTGCTCGGACTGGGCATGCTCACCGCCCTCCACCACATGGTCGACCTTGTGGCCACCCATCACGGCGTCAGGATCGACGTGGCCCTCATCGACCAGGAGCCCGAGGTCTACGACCTGTTGTGCCGGGCCGACACCGTGGGGGTGTTCCAGGTGGAGTCCCGGGCCCAGATGGGCACCCTGCCCCGGGTGAAGCCCCGTTGCTTCTACGACCTGGCCATCGAGGTGGCCCTGATCCGCCCGGGGCCCATCCAGGGCAACGCCGTCCATCCCTTCATCCGGCGGCGCAACGGCGAGGAGGACATCACCTTCCTGCACCCCCTGTTGAAGCCGGCCCTCGAGCGGACGCTCGGCGTCCCCCTCTTCCAAGAGCAGCTGATGCAGATCGCCATCGACGTGGCCGGCTTCACCCCGGCCGAGGCCGACGAGCTCCGCCAGGCCATGGGGGCCAAGCGGTCCGGCGAGCGCATGAGCCGGCTCCGGGACCGGCTGTTCGACGGGATGGCCGCCCGGGACGTGTCCGAGGACGTGGCCGAGCAGGTCTACGCCGCCCTGGCCGCCTTCGCCAACTTCGGGTTCCCCGAGAGCCACTCGGTGGCGTTTGCCTACCTGGTGTATTCGACAGCATGGTTCAAGCTGCATTACCCAGCCGCCTTCACCGCCGGACTGTTGAACGCCCAACCCATGGGATTCTGGTCACCCCAGAGCCTGATCGCCGACGCCAAGCGCCACGGGGTCACCATCCTCCGGCCCGACGTCAATCGGAGTGGAGCCGATGCCACGCTCGAGGAGGAGGGGCTCGAGGGCACCCGGCTCGAGGGTGCGCCCGGCTCGAGGGGGAGGGGCTCGAGGGCGCCGGGCTCGCCATCCGGCTCGGGGTGTCCTCGGTGCGAGGCATCGGGAGCGAGACGGCAGAGCGGATCGCCGCCGGGCGCCCCTGGTCGGGCATGGAGGACCTGGTCCGCCGGGCCGGTGCCACCAAGGCGCAGCTGGAGGCGCTGGCCACGGCGGGGGCGTTGGACAACCTGCCGGTGGGGAGCGGCACGGCGGGGAGCGGCACAGCGGGAAACAGGCCGGGAGGGAAGCGGCACGGCGGGAAACAGGCCGGGAGGGAACGGCAAGCCGGCGGCCACCGACAACAAGCCGGCAACCGGCAACCGGCGGTCCCTGGTGTGGGCGGCGGGTGCCGCGGCCCAGGCCACCCCGGGCCGGCTCCCGGGAATGGTCACCGGGGCCGAGTCGCCCGCGCTTCCCACCGCCACCGCCTGGGAGGACGTGGCCGACGACCTGTGGGCCCTGGGCATGACCCCCGACGTCACCGCCATGGAGCTGGCCCGTCCGGAGCTCCGGCGTCAGGGCGTGGTCCCCTCGGGCGAACTGGGCACGGTCCACTCCGGTGAGCGGATCACCGTGGGGGGCGTGGTCACCCACCGCCAGCATCCCGAGAGCGCCCACGGCGCCGTCTTCTTGAACCTCGAGGACGAGACGGGCATGGTCAACGTGATCTGTTCTCGGGGGGCATGGGTGCGGTGGCGATCGGTGGCCCGGTTCTCCCCCGCCCTGGTGGTCCGGGGGCGGCTGGAGCGCGGCGACGGGGCCATCAACCTGGTGGCCGAGCGGATCGAGCCCCTCGAACTGGGCCCGGTGCCGCCCTCGCGGGACTTCCGTTGAGCAGACGCACCGGCCCGGACGCCGGGGCCGCTCAGCAGGCGCACCCAGTCCGGACGGTCGGAACCAGGCCGGCAGGCCGGCAGGCCGCTCAGCCCGGCAGGCCGCTCAGCGACCCTGGCGGGCCAACCGGCTGAGCCGGGCCACCAGCACCTGGAGCACCAGCTCGCCGGGCAGGGCCGATACACCGCGGAGATCCAGGTCGGCCTCGGCCAGCAGGTTGATGGCCCGGGCGATCCGGGCCGTCCCCAGTCGCCGGCTCTGGGCCAGCGCCTTCTTGGCCGGGTAGGCGCTGCGCAGGCCGAGCAATTCGGCCGCCTCCTCGGGCGAGGTCACCCCTGACCCGTCGAGCCGGAGCATCTGGCGGTAATGCCGGTGCAACAGGCTGAGGGCCGCAAGCGGGTGGAAGTCCCCGGCACCGGTCATGCGGTGGAGGAGTCCCAGCGCCTTGGCCGCGTCACCGCTGTCGATGGCATCGGTCAGGTCCCAGGGCGCCACCGAGCCGGCCTCCCCGAGGAACGGTGCCACGTCGTTCACCTTGACCGTGGCCCCGACTCCATAGGCGGCGGCCAGCGTGTCGAGCAGGCCGGCCAGCCGGCCCATGTCCCCACCCAGGTGCTCGCCCACCTTGGCCGTGGCTGCGCCGTCGAGCCGGACCGGCGCCCCGCGCAAGTGCTCGGCCAGCCACTGGCTCCGGGCCTTCCCGGTGCCCACCGCCGTGTTCACCACATCGCCCGCCTTCCCCACTGACTTGGCCAGGGCAGCCGGGATCGTGCCACCCCCGGCCACCAGCACCAGCGACGTGGTGGGCAAGGGGTCCTCCAGGTAGGCGGTCAGGCGGGCACCATCCGCTGCGTTGAGCCGCCCGGCGTCCCGCACCACCACCACACGGCGCTCCACCAGGAACGGGGGTGTGGTGCATGCGTCTATCACCAGGCCCACGTCCAGGTCGTCGAGTCCCGGGCCTCCGAACTCCTCCACGGCCAGGCTGAGGTCGGACCCGCCCACCAGCATCTCCACCAACCCGTGGGTGGCCTGGGCCACCAGCGAGGGGTCGTCCCCCTTGACCAGGTAGGCCGGGTGCACGTCGGTCGCAGTTGCCGACACGGTCAGCCCCCGACTCGAGTGACGTCCGCCTCGGCCTTCTCCCGCTCGATGGCGGCCAGCGAGTCGCAGACGTGGCGCGTGCCGGCCACGTCGTGGGCGCGGACGATGCGGCAGCCGAGCGAGACGCCCAGGGCGGCCGCGCCCAGCGAGGCCGGTCCCCGCTCGTCGATGTCGAGACCGAGGATCTTTCCCAGGAAGGTCTTGTTCGAAGCTGAGAGCAGCAGCGGATACCCCAACTCGGCCAGGGCCCCCGAGGCCCGTAACAGGGTGAGCGACTGGTCGGCTGTCTTGCCCAGGTCGAGGCCGGCGTCCAGGACGATGCGATCGGGGGTGAGCCCGAGGGCGGTGGCCCGGGTGGCCCGCTCGAGCAGAAAGGTGCAGACCGCCTCGACCACGTCGTCATAGGCAGGCTCGGGGTCCGGGATCCGGGGGCCGAGGCGGATGTGGGTGGCCACGACGGTGGCCCCGGCGCTGGCGGCCACCGGCAGGTATTCGGGGTCGCCGAACCCGCTGATGTCGTTGCCGATCACGGCACCGGCACGGTATGCGTCCCTAGCCACCGTGGACCGCCAGGTGTCGACCGACAGCGGGACGTCGAAGCGGTCGTGGAGCGCCTCGATGGCCGGGATCACCCGCTCCAGCTCCTCGGTCTCGGTCACCTCGGGCCCCGGACCCGCCTTGACCCCGCCGACGTCGAGGATGTCCGCTCCCTCGTCCACCAGCACCTCTGCCCGGCGCAAGAAGGTGTCGAAGTCGTAGGTGGCCCCCTTGTCGAAGAACGAGTCGGGCGTCCGGTTGAGGATGCCCATCACCACGGCCCGGAACCGGATGTCGGCACGCCGGTCGCCCAGCGTGAGAAAGGTGGGAAGCACAACGTGACGCTACCTGGCCATAGGGGAGCAGGGCCGGACCGTCCGGGACAGCAGGCCCCCCGCTCAGAACAGCCACGCTACGGCTCAGAACAGCCGGGCCACGGCTCAGAACAGCCGGGCCACGGCTCAGAACAGCCGAGCCGACAGGGCCTTCCGGTAGCTCAGGGCCCGAGGGTCGGCCGGGTCCAAAGTCTCCAACAGGTCGACGAATTCCTGCCGGGCGTTGTCGTCCTCCCGGACCCGATCCAACAGGCCGTCGAGCAGCACGTCGATGGCTTCGTCGGTGACCGACACCTGTTGCGCGGCCAGCCGGGCCTCAGCCTGGAGGCGGCGGGTCTCGGGAGTCTCGGGGATCCGGGCCAGGATGGCCAGCGCCTCGTCGGTCTCCCCCTCGGCGATGAGGAGCCCGGCCAGGCCGACGATGGCACCGGGATGGTCGGGTTGCAGTTCGAGGACCTGCCGCAACAGCCCGGCGTCCTGGGCGGCCAGGCCCTGCTCGACCAACAGGTCGGCCTCGGTGGGCTGCGGGGCCAGTTTGGCAACGAACTCGGCCACCGCCGCCTCAGGCTGGGCGCCGATGAAGCCGTCGACCACCTTGCCGTCCCGCAGGGCGAACACGGCCGGGATGGACTTCACCTGGAAGCTCTGGGAGATCGAGGGGTTCTCGTCCACGTTCACCTTGGCCAGGACCACTGCCCCCTCGGTGGCCTCGACGGCCTTCTCGATGATGGGGCCGAGCGTCTGGCACGGCCCGCACCACGGAGCCCAGAGGTCCACCACGACGGGAACCTGGCTCGAGCGGCGGAGGACCTCTTCCTCGAATGTGGCGTCGGTGACATCGATCATCGCCATGAGAATACCGGGCAGGCCCCGATGTCCATGCCGGTCGGGCCCCAAGAGCGGTCCGTGCCGGGTCCGGCCCCGGCCACGATCGGGAAAGCCCCCCACGCTGCACGAACGGCCGGTGCTCCCAGGACGCCTCGCCGGGGGCGGTAGCGTCGTGTCCATGACCGGGAGCTCAGCGACACTGGTGGAGGGGATCGACGAACCTGCGGTCTCGGCGTGGCTGACGGACAGCGTCGACGGGGTCGAGGCGCCGTTCACGTTCGAGCTGATCGCCGGTGGCCGTTCAAACCTCACCTACAGGGTGACCGACGCCACCGGCCGGTCGCTGGCCCTCCGCCGCCCACCGGTGAGCCACGTGCTGCCCACGGCCCACGACATGAAGCGGGAGCACACCGTGATCTCCGCGCTGTGGGGCACGGACGTGCCCGTCCCCGAGACCTTCGGGTTGTGCAGCGACGACTCGGTGAACGGCGCCCCGTTCTACGTCATGGACTTCGTGGAGGGGCTCATCCTCCGGGACGAGGCCGCCGCCGCCGGGCTGGACGAGGCCACCCGGCGCCACGCGGGTGAGTCGTTGGTCGACAGCCTCGCCCGTCTCCACGACGTCGACGTGAAAGCCGTCGGCCTCGATCAGTTCGGCCGCCACGAGGGTTACATCGAGCGGCAGCTGAAGCGCTGGCACGGCCAGTTCACCCAGTCGGAGGTAGAGGGCACGCCGGGCCCGGCGATCATCGACCAGGTCCACGACCTCCTGGCCGCCCGTGTCCCCGAACAACAGGGGGTGGGCATCGTGCACGGCGACTACCGGCTCGACAACACGGTGATCGGGGACGACGGCACGGTGCGGGCCATCCTCGACTGGGAGATCTGTACCCTCGGCGACCCCCTGGCCGATCTCGGCCTCTTGCTCGTGTACTGGACCGAGCCCGATGACACCGAGGCGTCGCTCATCGGGGTGGGGCCGACCCGGCTGCCCGGCTTCTCCAGCCGGGCCGAGCTCGTGGCGCGCTATGCCTCGCTGTCCGACCGGGACCTGTCCGCCGTTCCCTACTACAAGGCGTTCGGCTTCTGGAAGCTGGCCTGCATCCTCCAGGGGGTCTACGCGCGCTACGCAGGCGGGGCGGCGGCCGGCGACCGGAGCAACGTCGACATGTTCCCCGTCCAGGTCGGCCGGTTGGGCGAGCGCGCCCTGGCCGAGGTGGAGTCCTTGTGACCGAGGCGAACCCACCGATCTACACGATCGATCCGGACTGGGGTGAGCCCATCGGGTCCCGCCTCGAGAAGCCGGTGCTGGTGGTCGCGCTCGAGGGCTGGGTCGACGCAGGGCTGGGCGCCTCGACAGCCGTGGCCGAGCTGGTGGGCTCGTCGGGCACCACCCCGGTCGCCACCTTCGACACCGAGGCGCTGATCGACCAGCGGGCTCGTCGCCCCATCGCCCAGCTGGTCAACGGGATCACCACCGAGCTCACCTGGCCCTCCATCCAGATCGTCGCGGGCACGGACAGGGCCGGCGCCGACGTCTTGTACCTGGTCGGGCCGGAGCCCGACTTCCGCTGGCAGGCGTTCCTCGCTGCCGTGGTCGAGCTGGTCCAACAGCTCGGGGTCCGCATGGTCGTGGGGCTCGGCGCCTTTCCCGCCCCTGCTCCCCATACCCGGCCGGTCCGGCTGGCCTCCACCGTCCCACCCCAGTCGGCCGACCTGGCCGGCCGGGTCGGCTTTGTCCAGGGGACGCTCGAGGTGCCCGCCGGGGTCCAGGCTGCGCTCGAGATCGCCATCGGCGCCGTCGACGTCCCGATCATCTCGTTGTGGGCGCGGGTCCCCCACTACGTGGCGGCCATGCCCTTCCCCGAGGCCAGCGCGGCGCTGATCGAGGGGCTGTCGGCGGTGAGCGGGCTGGCCTTCGACACGACGGCCGTGCGCCGGGCCGCAGAGGCCTCCCGGCGGCAGGTGGACGAGCTCATTGCCGACAACGCCGAGCACACCGACATGGTGCGGCGCCTCGAGTCCTCGATCGACTCCGAGGAGGCGAACCCGTTCGGGATCGACATCGAGGTCCCGAGTGGTGACGAGATCGCCGCCGAGCTCGAGCGCTTCCTCCGGGACGAGGGCCCGTAGCCCGGTGCAGGTGGATGGAGGCGTCGGCTTCGACCCGAGCGGCGTGGTCGAGTCGGCGCGCCAGGCCGAAGCCCTCGGCTACGACGGCGTGTGGACGGCCGAGACCTCCCACGATCCCTTCCTCCCCCTGGTCCTGGCCGCAGAGCACACCGAGCGGGTCAAGCTGGGCACGGGCATCGCCGTGGCCTTTGCCCGGAGCCCCATGAACCTGGCCATGTTGGCCAACGACATCCAGACCATGTCCAAGGGCCGGTTCATGCTCGGGCTCGGCTCGCAGATCAAGCCGCACATCGAGAAGCGGTTCTCCATGCCCTGGTCCCATCCCGCCTCCCGGATGCGGGAGCTCATCATGGCCATGCGGGCCATCTGGGCCAGCTGGTCCGAGGGCACCAGGTTGGCCTTCCGGGGCGAGTTCTACCGGCACACCCTGATGACCCCCATGTTCGACCCCGGTCCCAACCCCTACGGCAATCCCCGGGTATTCCTGGCCGCGGTGGGCGAACGCATGACCGAGGTGGCCGGCGAGGTGGCCGACGGTCTGCTGGCCCACGCCTTCACCACCGAGCGCTACCTGCGAGAGGTCACCGTGCCCGCCCTCGAGCGAGGACTGCACCGCGCCGGCAAGTCCCGGGCCGACGTGGAGATCTCCTTCCCCGGCCTGGTGGTCACCGGCTCCGACGCGACCCAGTGGGAGAAGGCCACCACCGCGGTCAAGGCCCAGCTCGCCTTCTACGGCTCCACCCCCGCCTACCGGCCCGTCCTGGAGCTCCACGGCTGGGGCGACCTGCAGCCGGAGCTCAACACGTTGTCCAAGCGGGGGGCGTGGTCGGAGATGACCGAGCTGATCGACGACGAGATGCTGGCCACATTCGCCATCGTCAGCGAGCTCGATGAGCTCCCGGCCAAGGTGCTCGACCGCTACGGCGACGTCGTCGACCGCTTCAACTTCTACGCGCCCTACCCGCTCGAGCCCGAGCACTGGCGGACCCTGGTGGCCGGCTTCAAGCGGTAGGGAGGTCAGTCACCGTCAGTGCCGGCAAAGCGGTCGACGCCCCGCCAGAACGCCGGGATGTCATCGGAGTCCATGATGGTGGTCATCCCGTTCACCAGCTCGGGTGGGAGCGAACCGTCATCCTCGGCAAAGTCGTACTCCCGGGCGAGCCGGCTCGACCAGTACGATCCGCCGGTGCGCTCCAGGATCTGCCTGTCCGAGGCCAGAGCGACCACCGCCTTGCCGTTGAACGCGGGCGTCTCGCCAAAGGCGAGGTCGAGCCCGTGCAGCTGCGTGGTGCCATCGTCGTTGACCACCGCCTGGGACAAGAGGCCCTCGGTCAGCACCAGCCCAGGCCACAGCGACACGACTGCAACACCGTGCGGCTTCAGCTCGAGCGCGGTGTCGCGGGTGACCTTGTCGATCGCCGCCTTGCCGACCCCATAGGGCACGGACAGGAGGTAGCCCTCCGCACCGTGGGAAGACACGTTGACGATGAGCCCCGAGCCCTGGGGCACCATCACCCGCGCCGCCAGGGCAGTCGTCACGTAGTCGGATCGAGGCCCGATCTGGAGGCAGCGGGAGATGTCGTCGAAGGGCAGTTCCCAAAAAGGCACGCCCACCATGGTCGAGAAGTCGGGCGAGGCCACGTTGACCACGAGGTCGAGCCGTCCCTGCTCGTCGACGATGCGTCGGAACACCGAAGTGACCTGCTCGTCGTCGCCGTGATCACAGGCAATGGGGATGGCGCGACCACCGGCCGCTTCGGCCTCGGCCACCGTCCGGTCGAGGCTGGCCAGGCGGCCGGGCGTGTCCTCGAGGGAACGAGCCGTCAGGTAAGTGGTGGCGCCGCTGGCCGCGACCTGGATGGCGATCCCCTTGCCGATGTTCTTGCTGGCGCCGGTCACCAACGCCACCCGGCCCTCTAGCACGTTCGCCATGTTCGCCCCCGTGGTCCGTCCTAGCGTCTCCGGCCGGTTCCCCGATGCCGCCGCCGGCCCACTCAGACCGTACCCGACAAGGCTCAGGCTCTGCTCGCCCGCTGGACCCTCCTACCGGGTCGGGGCGGCATGCTCGGCGTCGAGCTCGCGCAGCGTCTTGCGCATGCGCTTGCCCTTCTCGGCGCGCTCGTCCCGGAAGGCCTGGATCCGACCGACGGTGTCGTCGAGCCGCTCGAGCAGGGTGTCGTTGGCCGCGATCAGCTCCACCAGCAGGTCACGCCGACGACGGGGATCCGTCTGGTTGGCCCGGTAGTCGCTGCGGACCCGCTCCAGGTCGTCCTCGGCATCGAGTACCACCTTCACCTCGGCCAGGGAGAACCCGAGGAGGTCCTGCAGCTCGCGGATCCGGCCCACCCGCTCAATGGCCGAGGAGTTGTACAGGCGCTCGCCGCTCTCCCGGTGGCTGCTGGGCGAGAGGAGGCCCAGCTGCTCCCAGTAGCGCAGGGTCCGGGTCGTGAGCCCCGTGGACTTGGCCACCTCGCCGATCCGCAGCGTGGGCGACTCGCCCCCTGTGATCTGGTCCTCGCCGCTCATCGGGTGACGTCCTGGGCGGTGACCATCGTTGCCGTCGGGATCAGTTCGGGCGTCTCCTCCACGGCCCCGCCGGCCACGGTCCTCTCTTCCACGGCCCCGCCGGCCACGGTCGAACCGGCCACCGCCCCGCCGGCGCACCCACAGGGGCATCGGCCGCACCTCCGCACCGGCCACGGCGGCTCCGGCACCTGCTTCGGCCACAGGGGCGACGGTGCCGCCCATAGAAGGAACGCGCCATAGAAGGAACTGGTTCCGCCCATCAGAAGGAACGGTGTCGCCCTCAGAAGGAACGGTGCCGCCCTCAGAAGGAACGGCATCGGGGCCGGCATCGTGCACGTAGCGCTTGCCGCGGGTCCACGAGGTGGCCGCCCCGATGAGGCAGGCCACGATGGCGAAGTCGAAGGCGGCGTGGAGACCTTGCCGGAACGGCCCGGCGATCAGCGAGGGGAAGAAGCTGTGCCCGGTGAGCACCTGGGCCTGGGCCGGCGTCACGTGCCCGAGGACCTGGGGCCCGAGCAGGTTCTGCACCGGGTTCAGGCCCAGAAAGGCAGCGAACAGGGTGGACACCGGGGGGAGGTGCGCCACCTTGTCCGCTGCGGCTTGGGGCACGCCCTGGCTCACCAGCCCGTGGTAGAGGCTGGCCGGCAGGCCGGTGGACAGACCCACGATCATCAGTGAGAAGAAGATGCCGATGGACAGCACCTGGGCCGAGTTCTGGAAGGTGGTGTTCATCCCGGCCCCGGCGCCGCGGTCCTCGGGAGGGAGGCTGTTCATGACGCCCAGGCGGTTGGGTGCGCCGAAGGCCCCCATGCTCAGGCCCATGAGCAAGAGCAGCAGCCCGAAGGCCCAGTACGGGAAGTTGATGGGCAGCAGCTCGAGCAGGACGAACCCCAGTGCCGCGGCGAGCATCCCGCCGGTGGCGAACGGACGGGCGCCGAACCGGTCGCTCAGGATCCCCGAGATGGGCCCGGCGGTAAGGAAGCCCACCGTCAGCGGGATCATGTAGATCCCGGCCCACAGGGGGGTGCGGATGAAGTCGTAGCCGTGCAGCGGCAGCCAGATGCCCTGGAGCCAGATGATCAGCATGAACATGAGCCCGCCCCGGCCGATGGCCGACATGAAGCTGGCCAGGGTCCCGGCGGTGAAGGCCCGGATGCGGAAGAGCGGCAGCCGGAACATCGGCTCTTCCACCCTCGACTCGATGATGGCGAAGACGATCAGCAGGACGACCCCGAGGGCCAGCTCGCCGATCACCCGTGGGTTCTGCCACCCCATGGTCTGCCGGCCGTAGGGCTCGATCCCGTAGGTGATGCCGATCATGATCAGGATCAGCCCGAGGGCGAAGGTGACGTTCCCGGCCCAGTCCATCTTGGCCCGCCTGTGCGGGGCCAGCTCGCGCAGCTTGATGTAGCCCCAGATCGTCCCGAACAGGCCGATGGGCACCGAGACCAGAAAGATCAGGCGCCAGTTGATCGGGGCCAGGATCCCGCCCAGGATCAGGCCGATGAACGTCCCGCTGATGGCGGCGGCCTGGTTGATCCCAAGGGCCAGTCCCCGTTGGTGGACGGGGAAGGCGTCGGTGAGGATGGCCGAGGAGTTGGCCAACAGAAGGGCCGCCCCTACGCCCTGGAACACCCGGACCACGATCAGGAAGATGGCGGCCGACGAGCCGGTCATCCAGGTGACCGAGAGCAGCAGCGAGAAGAAGGTGAAGACGGCAAAGCCCAGGTTGTACATCCGGGACCGCCCGTACATGTCGCCCAGGCGGCCGAGGCTGACGACCAGGACGCTCGTCACGACCAGGAAGCTCAGGATCATCCACAGCAGGTAGAAGCTGTTGCCGGGCAGGAGCGGGTTCAGCTTGATGCCGCGGAAGATGTCGGGCAGGGCGATCAGCATGATCGTCCCGTCGATGGTGGCCATGAGCACGCCGGTGGTGGTGATGCTCAGGGCCTGCCACTTGTAGTTGCCGCCCGGTGCCTGCCTTGCCACGCCTCTTGCCACGGCCGTCGTGTCCCCGTTCCCCCGGAAGCCGGTCCTCCGGTGAGTTTTACGTTGACGTGAAGGTTACCGTTTCTTTACGTCAACGTCAAAGTGGCGTCCAACTCGAAATGAGTGACAAATGTCGACAGCAATGTCGGGGTGCCGATCAGATGACGACGTTCACCAGCTTGGGCGGCCGGCTGATGACCCGCTTGGGCGCCCCGCCGCCCGAGGGCCTCCACGATCCGGGGCGACTCGAGGGCCAGGCGCTCGGCCTCTTCGGCATCGATGTCCGGGCTCACCTCGATTCGGTCCCTCACTTTGCCGTTGACCTGGACGACCAGGGTGACCTGCTCCTCGACGGCCAGCGCCGGGTCGGCCACCGGCCAGGGCCGCAGGTGGATGTGGTCGCCATGGCGCCGCTCCCACAACTCGGCGGTCAGGTGGGGGGTCATGGGGGCGAGCAGCAACAACAGGGAATCGACCGCCTCGCCCACCACCTCGGCCTGGCCGCCCCCTCGCACGTAGGGCTGGAGCAGGTTGACGAAGCCCATGCACTCGGCCACGGCCGTGTTGTACGACCAGCGCTCGTAGTCCCGGCTCACCTTGTCGATGAGCAGGTGCGTCCTCCGACGGACGGCGGTGTCCTCGGGCGTGAGCGCGCCCTCCCGCAGGGGGGTGTCCCCGTCGGTCCCCGTGGCCAGGCGCCAGACCCGGTCCAAGAACCGGCCGCAACCCTCGATGACGCTGTCGGTCTGCTCGGTCCAGTCGACGTCGTCGGCCGGTGGCCCGACGAAGAGGTGGAACAGCCGGAGGGCGTCGGCCCCGACGGTGTCGATGTAGAGGGACGGGGCCACCAGGTTGCCCCGGGACTTCGACATCTTGTGGCCGTCCATGCGCACCATGCCCTGGGTGAACAGGTGGGTGAACGGCTCACGGAGGCCCTCGGGGGCGATGCCCATGTCGACCAGGGCCTTCGTGTAGAACCGGGCGTAGAGCAGGTGCAAGATGGCATGCTCGACGCCGCCGATGTACTGGTCCACCGGCATCCAGTGGCTGACCTTGTCCTGGTCGAACGGGCGGTCCTCGTTCCAGGGGTCACAGAACCGCAGGAAGTACCAGGACGAGTCCACGAAGGTGTCCATGGTGTCGGTCTCACGGATCGCCGGGCCGCCGTCGATCGGGCAGGTGGTGTTGAGGAACGACTCGTTGGTGGCCAGCGGTGACTGGCCGGTGGGCAGGAACTCGACGTCGTCGGGGGCGAGCACCGGAAGCTCCTCGAAGGGCACGGGCACGATGCCGTGGTCCGGGCAGTAGACGACGGGGATGGGGCAGCCCCAGAAGCGCTGGCGGGAAACGAGCCAGTCCCGGAGGCGGTAGTTGACCGTGCGGACGCCGATGCCCTTGGCCTCGAGCCACTCGATGGCCTTGGCCTTGGCCGTCGGGATGTCGAGGCCGTCGAGCCACTCGCTGTTGATCTTCTCTCCCGGGCCGGTGTAGGCGCCCCCCGGGCCGCCGCCGGGGCCACCGTGCTCGTCCCAGCCCTCGGGCGGTTGCACGGTCCGGACATAGGGGAGGCCGTAGGCCTGGGCGAAGTCCCAGTCGCGGGTGTCCTCGGCCGGGACGGCCATGATGGCTCCCGTCCCATAGCCCATGAGGACGTAGTCGGCCACGTAGACGGGGACAGGCTGGTCGGTGAACGGGTTCCGGACGTAGGAGCCGGTGAAGGCCCCGCGCTTGGCCAGACCGGCTGCCCCCGCACCCTCTGCCGTGCGCTCGATCTCCGAGCTGGCCGCGGCGCGGCGGCGGAGCTCGTCGACCGTGCCGCGGTGCTCGTCGGTGGTGAGCTCGTCGACCAACGGGTGCTCGGGGGCGACCACCGCGTAGGTCATGCCGAAGGATGTGTCCGGCCGGGTGGTGAACACCGTGAGGGCGAGGGCCTCGCCGTCATCCCGGCCCACGACGGCCAGGTCCATCTCGGCGCCCTCCGAGCGGCCGATCCAGTTCCGCTGCATGGTCTTGACCCGATCGGGCCAGTCCAGGGCGTCGAGGTCGGCCAGCAGCTCGTCGGCGTAGTCGGTGATGCGGAAGAACCACTGCTCCAGGTCCCGCTTGACCACCAGGTCGCCGGACCGCTCGCAGGTGCCATCCGGCAGGACCTGCTCGTTGGCCAGGACGGTCTGGCAGCCCGGGCACCAGTTGACCGGCGCGTTGGCTCGGTAGGCCAGGCCGGCCTCGAGCAGCTTGGTGAAGATGACCTGGTTCCACTTGATGTAGGACGGGTCGTGGCTCCGGATCTCGCGGCGCCAGTCGTAGACGGCGCCGAGCGAGGTGATCGACGCCTTGAGCTCGGCGATCCGGGCATCGGTGAAGATCCGGGGGTGGGTGCCCGTCTTGATGGCCGCGTTCTCCGCCGGCAGCCCGAAGGAATCGAAGCCGAATGGGGAGAGGACGGCATGGCCGAGCATGGTCCGCTGCCGGACAAGCAGGTCGCCGAAGGTGTAGTTGCGCACGTGGCCCATGTGGGCGGGTCCCGACGGGTAGGGGTACATGGTCAGCACGTACCAGGGGGGTCGGGGATCGTCGGCATCGACCTCGTAGGTGCCTTCGTCGGCCCAGCGCCGTTGCCACTTCTTCTCCACTTCGACGACGTCGTAGGCCCGTGCCATGGTGCAGATGGTACCGGTGAGCGGCGCTGTTCCCGGCTGGCCGGCACAAGGGCCCTCGTTCGAGTCGGGACCGTCGGCCTCTCGGGAGGGCTGCCGGCGTCGAGCTGGCGTGCCGGGCGTCGAGCTGCCCGGTAGGCGTCGAGCTGCCGGCCCGATGAGTCTGTGTCGGCAGAACGATTTACCGGCCGATACGGGTGAGAGACGCCCTGAGGGCCCCGAGGAGCCGCCCCCTCACCTGGCCACCGTTGAAGGCGCCCTCAGCCGATGCAGCCGAGGACGCTGTTGGGTGGGGCGCAGTTGTTGGGGCTATTGCCCAACGCCAAGCCGGGGATCAGGAGTACCGAGCCTGAGCTGTTGAAGATGCCCCCGCCGTCCGGTGTGCTCCCGGTAGCGACATTGCCGGTGACGGTGGTGGCGCGCAGCGTCGAGATGCCGCTGGTATTGAAGATTCCCCCACCCTGGGCGGACCCATTGGGGTCGCTGACCGTGTTGTTGCTCACCTGACTGGCGAGGAGATTGAGCGTGCCGACGTTTCTTATTCCACCGCCCGAGGTCGAAAATGTACTCGGTTGGCTTCGAGCGGCGGTATTGCCGTTGACCTGGGTGGCAGTGGCGGTGAGGGATGCTCCAGAGCCACAGTTGCAAATCCCTCCACCGGCTAATCCGCCGCCCGTCCCGCTGAGCGTGTTGTTGTTTACCTGGCTCGAGGACAGCGTGGCTGAGCCTTGATTGCTCAGGCCCCCGCCGACGCGGGCCATGTTGTTGTTCAGATGGCTGACGCTCACCCGTAACGTGCCGAAGTTGGCGTTGAAGACGCCCCCGCCGTTATCTGCGGTGTTGTTGACGACCTGGCTGTTGTTCAAGGTGAGCCCGGCGGTGTTGGTGAAGGCGTTGACGTAGATGCCCCCGCCGAATCCGCCGCCCGGATTGCCCCCCGTGACGGTCAGGAGGTTGAGGGTGAGGTTGCCTGGAGCGTCCACCTCGAAGATGCGGAAGCTGGCCGTGCCCGGGGCCTGGCTCCGGGCGATGCTGGAGCCGCTGCCGTTGATGGTGATGGTGCTGGTGACAACGGGCAGCCCGTTGGGATAATTGTTTTGGGTCGTGAGGGTGTAGGTGCAACCCCCGGCCAGATTGATGGTCCCGCCGCCACCGGCGTTGGCGGCGTTGATGGCGGCAACCAGGCCTGCGGGACCGTAGACGTCCCCGCAGGCGACATAGGTGGTGGTGGTGGCGCCAGCCGGGGCGGAGAAGGCCACGGTGGCCGCCATCGCGCCACAGGAGAGACCGGCCACCGCACCGACGACGGCCAACCGTCGCCCGAGGGCGGCCCCGTGACGAGCCTGCCCGGTCCGGTTGCCCGGACTCCGTCGTCTCAGCATGGACGATCCTCCCCTATTTGTCGTATCGCACATGGGTCCCGCCGCCGCTTCGGGGAGAGTCGATGATGCGCCCCATCAGTGCCGGTCGCCCACTCGCAGGATACAAAGGTTCACTCTTCGCGTCCACCGCGATCGGGTACAAGCAGGGCTCACCACTGGAGTGGGTCATCTGGTGATGCCGTAGCAGCGGGGGCACAGCGCCGTGGCCATCGCAGGGGACATCACAGCCACGTCAGCCGGGAAAGTGGACCGAGCCGCTGCTGATAGGGTTGCGGACGCCATTCTTGGCAGCGCCCCTTAGCCTTTGGATTTGCATCTTGGTTGCATCGGCCAGATGTACTCCAAGAGTGCAGCGACAGGACCGGGCTCTGACCAGGAAAAATAGAGCCTCGGGGGCGTAGCTCAGCTGGTAGAGCGCCTGACTGGCAGTCAGGAGGTTCGAGGGTTCGAGTCCCTTCGCCTCCACTCGAAGCTGCAGGTCAGGCTGTCGCCGAAAGGGAAGGGCGCCAGCCTGCACTTGCGGCTTGTCGATGCTTTGCATAGGACTCGTTCGCCAGAGCTCGTCGTTCTGTGAGCGAGATGGTCACCGCGTCTTCGTGGTGCAGAGCATGGCGTCCACGGCTTTACGGATAAGGACGCCTCGGCTCGCACCCCGGGACTTCGTCCTGACTCGCAAGTCTCGGTCCGCATGGGGTACCAGTCGAACTCCGACCCTAGGGCCGTAGCGTTGGCTCATCGCTTGCCCCTGGCTCGCTTGCCCCTGCGCGTTCGAAGCTTGTCGCGCTCCTTGGAGGTCACGGCCACGAAGGTTCGCCGGATCCTTCTCGGAGGCGCTCCCGTCGGGCGGCCGGAGGGCGTCGACGGGCTCTGAAGTGAGATAGACCTACTTGACCCGTTGGGGGCCATTCCCCCTGGGAACCACCCTGCAGGTCAGGAGAAAAATGAACGACCAAGCGACATCGAGCAAGGGCGGGCTGGCACTTGTCGCCCTGGCTACGGCTCAGTTCCTCATGGTGCTCGATCAGTCGGTGATGAACGTCTCCATCAGTGCGCTGGTCCAGGATTTCCACACCACGGTCACCACGATTCAGGCCGTCATCACCCTCTACTGCTTGGTGATGGCCATGCTCATCCTCACCGGTGCCAAGATCGGTGACATGATCGGCCGCCGCCGGGCGTTCGTCATTGGCTTGATCATCTATGCCTGCGGCTCGGCGCTCACCGCAGCTTCACAGTCGGTGGAAATGCTGGCTCTCGGTTGGTCGGTGCTCGAAGGCATCGGAGCAGCCCTCGTCCTCCCCGCGCTCGCCGCTTTGATTGCTGGAAACTTTGAGGGCTCCCGGCGCAAGGTCGCCTACGCGATCATCGGGGGGGTGGCCGGTGCAGGAATCGCCGTCGGCCCCATTCTTGGCGGATGGGCAACGACGGAAGTCACTTGGCGGATCGTCTTTGTCGGTGAGGTGATCATCGTGGCCTTCATCTTGGTGATGACGCCCAAGGTGGGAGACGCTGCACGTCCCGATCCCACCCCAAAGTTCGACTTCGTCGGCTCGGTCCTCTCGGCGACAGGTCTCGGAGTCTTCGTGTTCGGTGTCCTCCAGTCCAGTACCTGGGGGTGGCTCAAGCCGAAGAACTCACCGATCACCATTTTCGGCTTCTCACTCACAATCTTCGTCATCGCCGCGGGCGGCGTTCTGCTTTGGGGATTCGTGACCTGGCAGCGTCACCGGGAAAAGGCGGACCTCGACCCACTCGTCCATCTGTCAATTGCGCGCATTCCTCCAGTCAGATCGGGATTGATCGGGCTGTTCAGCCAGAACCTGATTCTCATGGGCGTCTTCTTTGTCATCCCGCTCTACCTCCAGCTCGTGCTCGGACTCAACGCTCTTGAAACCGGGATCAAGATGTTGCCCGTCTCGATCACCATGTTCGTGACGGCCGCGATGGGATCAAGGCTGTCGAATCGGTTCCCAGTGCGGGCCATCGTCCGGAGCGGGCTGCTCATGACGATCGCCGGTACTCTCATCCTGCTTTCAACGATCAAGCCAACCCTGTCCGACGCCGGGTTCGCCATCGGCATGGGCGTGCTCGGCATCGGGATGGGCCTGATGGTTTCTCAACTGGGTAACGTCGTCCAGTCATCGGTCGACGAGTCGGGACGGAGCGAGGCCGGCGGACTTCAGTACACGGGGCAACAACTCGGCTCATCGCTCGGTGTGGCCCTGATCGGGGCCATTGTCCTGATGGGCCTGACCAGCACCTTCATCTCCAACATCGAGCACGATTCCCGCATCAGCGCCGACGTGTCGGCACAGGTGGGAGTGGCAGCCGGTTCCAATACCAACTTCGTTTCGTCTACCCAAGTCGAGGCTGCGGCCAAGAAGTCGGGGCTCAACGATGCAACCACAACCGCATTGGTTGACAACTACGAGTCGGCCCAGCTTCGCTCACTGAAGGCGGGCTTGCTGACTGCCGCCCTCCTCGCTCTCGTTTCGCTCGCGTTCACAAGGAAGCTTCCCCATGACCGACCAAGGGCTGGACGGAAGGAGGATCCGGCAGCCATGTCGACGTAAGTCGTCGGCAAGCAACGTGATCGCTTGGAAATCGCTGGCCCCTTCCAGGGTCAGCTCAGCTCTTTGCGCCCCACGAGATGAAAGACGCGACTGAGTTGGCGGTAGGGGTCTCGTCGGCTGGCTTCGAGTTCGACCGCGGCCGTCGCCGCCACCTCCTCGGCATCGCTGGGGTCCAACTCGGCTCCACTGAACTCGAGCCAGTCGACAAACAGCCATACCCCGTACCAGCGCGCTGGCTCGACGCCCCCGTTGCGCATGAGCTGGCTGACTTCCTCCACCGTGTCGGCTCGCCCCTGCACTCCCAGCACGCCGATCCCGCTCCTGGCGTCAAACGCGGCCAGAGCATCGTCCCACCGCCGTTCCAACGCCGGTTGCACCGCGGTCGCCTTGGCGTTGCCCGTCATGATCGAGACGACGCCACCGGCAGCGGCGCACCGGCACAGCTGGTCGACAAACGGCTCCGGCTGTTCGAGGTACCCGAGCACGCCGTGACACAACACGGCAGCAAAGCGTCGGCCATGCACGGCCTCGTCGGCGTTCAAACCGTCGGCCTGCAAGAGCGTCACCCGTCGCTGGGCCTCAGCAGGCAGCCGCCGGAGTCGCTGTCGAGCTTTGTCCAGCATCGCCGCCGACGAGTCAAGCAACGTCACCTCGTAGCCGACTTGGGCCAGCGGAAACGACTGATGGCCGGCGCCGCCGCCGACGTCGAGCACGGGCACGGGAGGCGGCGGCAGGTGGTCGAGCAGATGCTGGTGGATCACATAGGTGCGTACGTACCCCTTCACCGAGGCATAGGCGTCATCGGCAAATTTGTCAGCCAAGCTGGCCCAGGTGTCATCGTCCACCACACCAAGGGTATCAGTTAGTAGTTAGTAACTAGTAATCTGATCCCCATGGCTGGGCGTATGAGCGGATCCGAACGGCGATCCCAGATGTTGGGGATCGCCGCGGGTGAGTTCGCGAATCATGGACTTCACGGTGCGTCGATCGAGGCGATCGCGCGCGAGGCGGGCATCACGCAGGCCTACGTGTTCCGGATGTTCGGGACCAAGAAAGCACTGTTCGTGGAGCTCGTCGGGGCCGCCTTCGATCGTTTCAGTGACGGCATGTCACAGGCCGCCACGGGCGCCCGAGGCCTGAGCGCGCTGGCACTGATGGGGGCGCAGTACTACGAGTTGCTGTCGGACCGCACGACGCTCTTGTTGCAGCTACAAGGCTTTGCCGCCTGCGGTGATACCGAGGTCCGTGACCTTGTGCGGGCGCGACTCGCGCACATGTGGGACACGGTTGCCGATACGGCAGGTCTGGACCCGGTGACGGTGAAGTCCTTCCTCGCCTTCGGCATGCTGCTCAACAACGTGGCCGCCCTCGATGTCGACGAGCTGGATGAGCCGTGGGCCAACGGGGTGCGCACCCGTATCCATGCGGGTTTGTTCGAGCACATCACCGCGGACACCAACCGATGATGTTCTTCTGGTAGGTCATCGGTCCCGGAGCGCAAACCTTGAAATATGTGTGCGTCACTCATATATTGAGAGGATGGAACAGACCGTTGAAACGAAGCTCAAGATCGAATCGTGGGACGAGCGGCCGACGAGTGAGTTCGCCGACGGCACCAAGATCAGCCGGGCCGAGGTGACCTTGACCGGCGTGGGTGACGTCGGGACGGCGCGGTCTCAGTCGCTGCTGTTCTACCGCGCCGACGGAACGAGCACCTTCGTCGTGTTGCTGCGGGCCGAAGCGACACTGGGCGGTCGTTCTGGGTCCTTCGTGCTCTCGGGGACGGGTCACTACGACGGCACGACGGCTCGACAGGAGCTGGCAATCGTCGAGGGGTCCGGATCAGATGGCCTTGGTGGCATCAGGGGTTCCGCCGTCAGTGAGTCAACGCATCAGGACTACCCGTACATGCCACTCCGTCTCGACTACGACCTGGCGTGAAGAAGTCGGAGCGTCTCCGGCACGCCACGGTCGTCGGGGCAGCCTCCCTGGCGATCGCCGACCGGGCGAGCGCCGCGGCGACGTCGCAGGATGCCCCGTCGGCGTCGGCGGCAGCGGCGCTGTCGGCCCTGCGTCACTTCCTCCATGACGCCACCCTCGATCAGCTGCGCAACGTGTTGGGCCTGACCCACTCCGGAACAGTGCGACTGGTCGACCGCCTTTGCCGGTATGGGCTGGCAACGCGAGCGCCCGGCAGTGATGGACGGAGTCGCCGTGTCTCGCTCACAGAACGGGGTGCCCAGCTCGCCGACGAAATCACCGCAGAACGCCTCAGCGCGATCGATACGCTGACCGAAGGCCTCTCGACAGTCGAGGTGGAGACACTGGTCGAGTTGCTCGGCCGGGTTCTCGCCAATGTGGTTGCCACCAAGGACGGGGGGGCATGGACGTGTCGCCTGTGCAGCGTCTCCGCATGCGGTCGTGAGCGAGGACTCTGCCCTGCCGCCAACGCAGCGACCGAGCGCTTCGGCGCAGCT
Organism: uncultured Acidimicrobiaceae bacterium; assembly: GCA_963803065.1. Taxonomy (GTDB): domain Bacteria; phylum Actinomycetota; class Acidimicrobiia; order Acidimicrobiales; family RAAP-2; genus DASXMT01. The sequence goes on along the minus strand of CAWDKW010000004.1, from coordinate 568,477 downwards.
GCCACCGGTGTAACCGTTGCGGTCACCTGACCGCCCCTCACAAGGTGCCCAGCGTCAGGCTTGGCTTCAGAGAAGGAGGATGGCGGCAAGACCGGCCGTCGTTGAGCCCGTCGACGGTCCGGCTTGTGCCAGCCGCCGATGGCTCGGTGATCGTGAACCGTTGATTGCAGCCGTCAGGAGCGGGTCTTTCCTGCCCGGATCATGTCGAGTGCCTGTTGGACGCGGTGCTGTTTGGTTTCCTCCCGCTTCGCGTCACTGATCCAGCGGACGTACTCCTTGCGGTGGGTGAAGGACATGCTCTCGAAGGACGTCGCAGCTTGGGGGTCGGATGCCAGGGCTGTAGCGAGCGCCTCGGGCACCTCGACCTCGCGAGGCGCAACATCGAGCTCTATGCGCACGTCGATATCGTCACCGGCCTCGACGCCCGCACCCTCGCGCACCTCTCGGCTCAAGCCGAGCAGGAACTCACCCCTCATTCGGGACACGCTCGTTCGCCACGTATAGCCATTGATGGTGGCCACGATAGGAAATCGCTTGGCCCCCTCACCGACCACCGCAACCTGGACATCGTTGAGCACGACGGCAGCTGCCGGGCCACGGGGCTGCAGTTCCGCTCTGAACCGGATCTCTCCCATATCCCCCCATTGTCGCCCAACAAGGGGTCCCAGTCTCCCCCGCAGTGCCGGGTCCGATCTATTCGACGATGCGAGACAGCTGATCTACCCTCTCTCCGCTTCGAGGGCCGCTCGGTCCCACTGCGCGAGCTCGATGACGACCCCGCTCGGGCCGTTTACGAAAACCAGACGGCGGTCATGGAAGTCCATAGGCTCATTACGCGCCGTGAACCCACCCGCACGCAGTCTCGCCAGTGTCGCATCCAGATCGTCCACCCGGAAGCACACGTGACTGAAACCCGTCCGGGCCAGGTTTCCTGTCTCCGAGTCGACCTCGGGTGCCGGACGATGAAAGCGGAGGAGCTGCACCTCCTGATGTGAGGATGCCTGCCGATGCACAAGGGTGAGATGGTCCGCCTCCCAATCGGCGATCCCCATGTAACCCGACATGACGGGTCCAGACACCACCACGGCTTTTTCTTCCTCGAAGCCCAGCAGTTCAAAGAAGCGCTTGGCATCCTCGAGATCGAGGACGCAGATTGTGACGTGATCGAATCCGATGTCCAATGTTCCCTATCCCTCGTGACTGTTGTCACCCATGACGGGCTGATTCGATTCGTCCCATGAGGAGCGAATCGAAGGCGCCCCAGGAAGTACGGCCTGTGGGGTTGTATGCCGTGATGGTAACGCTGGCTCTTTCGGTTGCCAAGATGGTGCGGTGACGCGGGCCCCTTTGGACCTCCCCGCTCTGTGGTCGCTCAGGGATCGCGCAGCAGTGGGCAGGTCATACAGTGTCCGCCGCCCCGACCCTTGCCCACCTCGAAGCCGTCGATCTCCACGACCTCGATGCCGGCGTCTCGGTACTTCTGATTGCTGTAGACGTTCTTCGAGTAGGCGACGACCACGCCGGGCTCGATTGCCACCACGTTGTTGGCGCTGTCCCACTGCTCTCGTGCCTGCTGGACCTCGTCGCCTCCGGTGGTGACAACGCGTAGGTCCCCCTCCTCGATCCCGATGGCGTCGGCCACCGCCGGGAGAAGGCCGGACTCCGGTGTGACGTCGATCGACCCGGGCTTGTCGCCGGGGCGGATGCTGAACGCAGTACTGGTGTCGATCACCTTGGGATAGACGGTCACCGTGTCACGGTCCATGAAGGTGAACACGACGTCCAGGTGCATGTAGGACCGCTGCTTCTCGAGCTGCACCCCGATCACACGCTCAGCACCGCCCAAGGAGAGCAGTCGCCTGGCCAGCACCTCGACCATGTGCGAGGCCGTCCGCTCGCTGATGCCGATGAGGACCGTGCCGTTTCCGACCGGCATCACGTCACCGCCTTCGAGCGACCCCCCGCTGGCCCCCATGTCGAGCTCGGTGAGCTCGGCCAGCTCATCGTGCCCGTCACCGCGGCCGCCGTCCGGGTACCAGAACGTGAAGTCTGCATCCTTGAACATCGGATGAAACCGGTAGATGGCACCGATGTTTATTGTCTCGGGCTGACGCGACGGCCAGAACATCGGGTTGAGCGATACGCCGTCATAGATCCATGAGGAACTGTCCCGTGTGAACAAGTGGTTGGGCAGCGGAGGGAGGACGAACGGCGACCCGTCGGTTGTCAAGATCCTGCCGCGGGCCCCGCCCGGGGGCCACGGCGGTGCCACCTCCGAGGCCACCACCGCGGTCACCGACGCCGCCAGCGCCGGGTCAGCGTCTGCGTACTCGATCAGCTCGGCGCCGGTCAGGCCCGCCACCAGGTGGGTGGCCAGGAGGTCCGGGTCCATGGTGGCCAGGGCGGCCCGCACCGTATCGACAGCGGCGGGCCCCACGGTACGGGCGCTGACCGCGTGCTCGATGGCCCACTCCATGCCGCCCGGCGCGGCCAGCGCCTCACTGAGGAGGTCGTGCACATAGAAGACCTCGACCCCACGGACGACAAGCTCCTCGACGAACTGATCGTGCTCGCGCTGCGCCTGCTCCACCCACAGCACATCGTCGAAGAGCAGCCCGTCGCGATTCGACGGCGTCAGGCGCTGCAGGCTCAGATCTGGTCGGTGCACGAGTACCTTGCGGAGCTTGCCTACTTCTGAGTGAACGCCGAATTCGCTCACGCCACCAGTCACGGGTGACGGCCTCACGCGGGTAGCGGTCCCGCTTGGGGTGAGGACGGGGCCTTCCGGTAGCGGAGGCGGAAGACGCCATAGGCGATCGGGCCGGCCAGCATTGGCACCCAGTAGGAGGCCAGCCGGTAGGTGAGGGTGGCCAGGAAGGCGTCGCCCGAGCTCGTCCCGGCCAGTACGAGGAGACCGGTCAGGCTGGCCTCGACGATGCCCAGGCCACCGGGGGTTATCGGGATCAGCCCGATGATGCCGGACACGGCGTAAGCCACCAGGACGAGCGACGGGCGGGGATGGCTGCCCGTCGCCCGTACGGCGGCGAGCAGGCAGAGGAAATCGAAGGCGAGCCGTCCGGCCGAGAGCAGCACTGCCTGCCACCACTGCTTACCCAGCACCGACCGGATCAGATCTCGCTCTTTCAGCAGCGTGTGGTCCAGACCGGTGAGCGGTGGCCGGCGTCGAAGGACAGCGTTCCGTATCCGCTGGGCCAGAAGCCCGCTCCATCGGAGCGGGGCATCGGTGACCAGGACGGCGGCGGCGAAGCCCGCAAAGGCGACAAATCCGATCGATCCGATGATGGCCGCGTTGTAGAGCCCCCTGTTGATGGGGCTGCCGATCAAGATGACAGGCAGAACGAACACCGGGAGGGCCAACAGTCCGCCCACTCCCAGCAGGGAGAAGGCGGCGAGACCGCCGACGACACCGCCGCCTGCCTGGCCGCTGGTGGCGAGCATTCGGAACTGCACCGCCGCACCCGCTGCGGCCCCGCCGGGCATGATCAGGCTGATGGAGTTGCCGGCCAGCTGCGACGTGACGACCGGGAACCACGCCTTGGTGCGCAGCGCAATGCGCTGCAGTGCGAACGTGCACATGAAGTGGATGGCCTCGGCCGCCACGGCGACGGCAAACCAAACGGGCTCGAGCGTCGAGAGTCGGGGCCAGGAGGCGAAGACCTCGGTGATCTTGGGGAACACCAGATAGATCACCAGACCGGCGAGAACGATGACGACCCCGTGCTGAACGACGGTCTTCCATGGGAAGGGACGTGACTCAGCCTGCTCGGCGCCGACAGCGGCCGGACCGGGTTCGGGTTGCTCCGGTCGACCGCTCCCCTGCACGCTCCCATTCAAACACGCACCCGATCTGGGTACCGGGTTGCCGGTAGGCTCCGTGCATGGCCGATGGCGCGGCAATCGCCGGTCAAGAGCACGAGGGCCGCCTCGCTTACGTGCCGCTTCCGAGAGGGCTGTCCGATCCCCGCCAGGAGGCACGCACCGTCTTCGACACCCTGGCCGGCCTCTACGACCAGGCGCGGCCGGGGTACCCACCTGACGCCATCACCGACCTGACGGCTCGGTGCCATCTCGGTCCGACCTCTTCGGTCCTCGAGGTCGGATGCGGTACGGGTCAGGCCACCGCTGACCTCGCTCGGAGCGGGGCGTCGATCCACTGCCTCGAACCGGGGGCGGCGCTCGCTCGGATCGCCCGGCGAAATCTTTCTGCTGCCCCGAACGTACGGATCACAACCACCACACTGGAGGACGCCGCCGACGAACCGGGTGCCTACGACGCCATCGTGTCGGCCACGGCGTTCCACTGGATCGATCCCAACGTGTCCTTCGCCAAGGCGTCCGGGCTGCTTCGACCGGGAGGATGGCTGGCGCTGATGACCAATGCCCATGCTGTTGGTGGCACCCATGCCCACGAGCCGATTGGGGGAGCCATCCGAGACCTCCACCGACAGTTGGCTCCCGAAATCGGCTCGTGGACATTCCCGTCACTCGCCGACCTACGTCGGCGGGCGGAAGCCGGAGGTGACATCGCCGCTGTGTGGTCGCGCATCGAGCGCAAGCTCGCCGAGCCGCCGCCCGTCTCGCAATTGTTCGATCCGCCCGAGGTCTCGACATACCCGTGGCTGGCGACCTACGACCGGCAGAGCTATCTGTCCATGCTCGCCAGCCAGTCGAGCTATGCCCTCATGGAACCCGGACGACGCGAGGTACTACTCCGGGGAATCGGGGCTCTCGTCGACGAGCACCTCGGGGGCACGATCACCAAGCAGTACGTCACCATCACCGCACTTGCGCAGCGGCGTGCTCGCTCGGGCCGGCGCCGGGACCGGTCGATGGCGAGGAGTTGAGAAATTGCCCTCGGTACCGCCGGGGCGCCGCCCCCGGGTCTCCGGTCGGCGCCCCTATGGTGGATCCGGCAGACTGTGCCTTACGACGAGGTCGTGCGGAAGCCGTGCCTCGCCGAGACCACGCCTCAGCGAGACGAGGAGCACCCAGTGAGCGACCCGGACGGACCAGAACGCACCAAGCAACCGGAGGAGGTCCCCGTCGAGGGCGGGGGGATCTTCCAATCGAGAGCCGACGGCCAGCTGCATTTCACGCCCGAGTCGGTGGGCAGCACCGATCCGATCTCCGCTCCCGTCGATGCCACACCGCTGGAGGAGGACGAGCCCGAAGGCATCATCCCCCCGAGCCCGCTGTGGGCCATGAAGGACAAGCGTCACGAGCAGTGGGTCATGTTCGGCCACGCCGACCGGGTCCGGAGCCGATTCGGCACGGGCGACGAGACGGTGTACGCCATCGACGACGGCAAACACCACTGCATGATCGGTCGCCGGGTGGGGGCCACGCTCGACGGTTGTGTGTACAGCCTCGTCGCTCGCATCGACCGCGACACGTTCGTGTCGCTCGAGGCCGCCGCCATCACCGGCCGGGACGCATTTGCACGAAGCCACGAGCCGGCCCTGGTCGCCACGGCCGAGGGAGACGGCGTGTCGAACCTGTTCGACATCGACAACTACCGCCACCCCGACGAGATCCCAGAGGACTACCTCCCGCCCCACGCATTCATCGAGTTTGCCCAGGACCTCCCTGCCGCCGACTACTGACCGCCGCTCCAGTCATGTCAGGAGGCGGGTGTGGCCGGGATGCTCAGTCGACCGCGGCCACGGCCAGACCGAACAGCTCCTGGAGCGGGTCGACCATCATGTCCCTGCCCTTGAGGTCGGCCACCATGTCTGGGCCGAGGATCTCGTCCTGGCCGGGGAACTGTCCGGCTCCGCCCAGGGGCCCGATCGGGACCACGATGCCCGGTCCCATGGGCTGGTAGGCGGTCGGATCCGACCCGTCGGCCAGTGCGGCGATATTGGCAGCCACCGTCTCAGCCTCGTGGCGGGCGAATCCCGCCATCTTGGCGTCAGCCGTGGAAAGGTCTCCCAGGGCGAACACGGTCGTCTGGCCCACGACCTGGAGGGTGGGCTCGACCCGGACGAAGCCGTCAGCCTGGAGGGCGGGGAGCAACGCCTCTCCGAGGTAGTCGCTGTTGGGTACGACGCCGAAGCATTGGAACCAGATGTCGGCCGTGATCTCGGACCCGTCCTCCGTGGTCACGGTGAAGGTCCCCAGCTCGCCGGGGGCGGTCGGCGGGGCGGCGCGCAGAGGGCTTCCGAGCAGGACATTGACACCCACCTCGGCCAGTTGGCGACGGATCTCGGCCCTGAGCTCCGGCTTGAACGGTCCCCCGAGTACCTCGCCGGAGACGTCGAAGAGGGTGACTGACTTCTTGGGCCACACGTGGCCGATCTCCCCGGCCAGCTCGATGCCGACAGGACCCGCCCCCAACAACAGGACTCGGTCGGCGGCGGAGAGGGCGTCGTGGGCGGCGCGGACCTGGTCCTGCGCTGCTTGGGTATCCACCTTGTCGGTCTTGGCCGGGAAGGCATAGCTCGATCCCGTGGCCAGGACGACGTAGTCGGCCAGGATCTCCTGGCCCGACGAGGTCACCACCCGACCCGGCTCCACGACGGTGGCCCGGTCCCGGACGACGCGGCCGTTGGCCAACAGCTTGTCGTAGGGGAGGTAGATCCTCGGCAGCCACGAGGGGTCGACCAACGCCCGGAGGGCGGCGATGTTGTGCATGAACGCGTCCTTCGGCTCGATGAGGACCACGTCCATGGTCTCGTCGAGCGTCTTGGCCACGGCTACCCCTCCGTAACCTCCGCCCACGACCACCACGCGCATCCTGCTCTGTGCCTGATCATTCCCGGTCATCTGATCTCCAGTCCTCGTTCCCCAGTAGGTCGTGCCAGGTTCGCTCGGGTCGCCCGATACCTCTTGCGAGATCACCCCGATACGGCTTGCCGGGACGATCATATTGTCTACAGACGATCTGTGCAACCGATCTTCTCCTGATGCGCATTCCCGGTAGCATTTGAGTTGTGCCCGACCACCTGACCAGTCCCGATGTCCCAGATGGCGGAGCCACAGCGGCTGGAACCGGGACGGGAGGGTGCAACGCCGCCCTGGCCGAGGACCTCGGCTGGGGGCTTGGCGTCGTGTTCCGGGCTTACGCCACCGCGGCCCGCGCCGCAGTTGCCGATCTCCCCGGCGGCCCTCGGGGCTATCAGGTCCTCTCTGCCGCCGCCCACAGCAGCGTTGCCAGCCAGCTCGCCCTGGCCCAGCACCTCGGAATCGACCGCACGGTCATGACCTACCTGCTCGACGACCTCGAGGCAGACGGCCTGATCGAGCGGCGGCCCGACCCCACGGACCGGCGAGCCCGGCGTGTCTTGGCCACCGACAAAGGCCTTGAGCTACTGGGCACCCTTGATCAACGCCTCCGAGCGGCCGAGGCCCGGCTGCTCGCTCCGCTTGACGACGAGGAACGGGAGACCTTCCGGGCCCAGCTCAGGCTCCTCGCGGCGAGGGCCAACGACCTCGATCCGGTCGACACGCCCTGCGATCTGGCCGATCAGGACGGCGTGGAGCTGCCCGCACCACGCACGCTCGCCTGAGTGGGTCGGGCGGAGGTGCGGCGTCGTTGCCGTGTCGGTCCACTGGTCACCACGGCAAACCCGACGGAGCACCGCCGCAGGCCTACGGCATGATGTACGCCAGCGAGAGAACGGTGTGTGTCGTGAGACGGAGTCCTGAAGCGGGTGGGGGTACCACCCACACCATTGAACGCGGTCGGAATCGCGGCCTGGTCGGTGCCGGCCGGCGGCGGTGGGCCGTCACCCTCGTTGTCGCACTCGCCGCCGGTCCCCTGGCCGACGGCTGGCCTGCCGCGGCCGCCACCACCCCGACCGCCCAGCAACTCCAAGCTATGGCCCTCACTGTCCAGAACCTTCCTCCCGGATGGTCCAAGAGCGCCTCCACCAGCCCGACGACCAAGAGCTGCTACAGCAATCCGATCTGGAAGGTCCCGTACAAGGCCAGGGCCCGGGCTGCGTTCCAGATGAACGAGAGCGTGCCCCAGCTGGTTGAGCTGCTCGGCTCGTACCAGAACGGTCACACCGCCTATAAGCAGGTGGTGTCCAACCTCAATCGATGCTCGAGCTTCTCGGAGACGGTCGCCGGGGAAAAGGTCTCCGGAACCCTCACTCCCGTTTCCAACCGGCGCTTCGGGGCGGAGAGCTCGAGCTACACGGCCAATCTGACCGTACAAGGGACGGTGCTCGACCAGGAGTTCGTGATCGCTCGGAAGGGCAACACCCTGGCCGCGGTAGCCGTCGGTGACTACGGCGCCGTTGATTCCCAGTTGCTCGGCCAGCTTGCCACGAAGGCGATGGGCAAGATATCGACGTAGCTGCGGCCGGCGAGACGAGCCGGCCGGCGACGCAAGGGGGAACCGCCATGGAGGGACAGAAGATCCTGGTCACCGGCCCGGCCGGACACCTGACCGCACCGCTGGTCCGCGAGCTGGCCACCGACAACGAGGTGTGGGGTCTGGCCAGGTTCTCCGATCCCGCCCAACGTAGCGAGCTCGAGTCCCTCGGGGTGACCTGCGTCAAGAAGGACCTGGCCACGGACCGCTTCGACGATCTTCCCGACGACTTCGACTACGTCTTCCACGCCGGGGCGATGGTGGCCATGGACTCGGAGAAGGACATGGCTCACACCTTCGAGGTCAACGTGCAGGGTACCGGCCGGCTGATGGTCCACTGCAGGTCGGTGAAGACCTTCGTCCACTGCTCCACCGGAGGGGTCTACGCCCACGCCGACCACCCGCGCACCGAGAGCGACCCCTACGGAGCCACCATCCCTGCCTACAGCATGTCCAAGATCGCCGCCGAGCACCTGGTCCGCTTCGTCTCGGAACAGTGGCAGATCCCCACCATCATCCTCCGCATCGGGGCGGTCTACGGTTTCGACGCCACGGGCCCGGCCGTCCGGCTCGACCGCATGGTGCGGGGTAAAGAGGTCTGGGTCAACCCGACCGAGCCCCGGGGTGCATCGGTCATGTGGCAGGGCGACGCCGTCCGCCTGGCCATCGCCGCCTTCGATGCGGGACGCCTACCGGCCATCACCGTGAACTTTTGCGGCGACGAGGCGGTCAGCATCGAGGACTATTGCACCTACGTGGGCCAGCTGTTGGGCATCGAGCCCATATTCAAGTACACCGACGGCACCTACCCGGCCGGGCAGATGGACACCACCCTCATGCACGAGGTGCTGGGGCGATGCGAGACCTCATGGCGCGACGGGTTCCGCCAGCTCGCCGCCCACCGGTATCCCGATTTCGAGCTCCACGACGTAGGGGACTGACCCGCCTCCGCCCGGCCGATGCCGCCAGCGTCAACCAGCCAGCTCCCTCACCTGCTCAATGAGGTCGACCGCCCGTTGGTCGCCGATGGGCACCGGCGATACCTGGAGGTGGGTGACCCCCGCCTCGGCAAAGGCGGCAATGCGCTCGGCGACGTAGCCGGCGGGCCCGCACAGCGAGGTCAGCTCCAGCAGCTCCTCGGGAACCGCCGCCTCCGCCTCAGCCTTCTCGCCCCTCAAGTACAGGTCCTGGATCCTCGTGGCCGCGTCCTCGTAGCCCGATCGGCGGGCGACGTCGTTGTAGAAGTTCCGGCCCCGCGCACCCATCCCCCCGATATAGAGGGCCAAGCTCGGCCGGGAAAGTTGGCGCACGGCCGTCACGTCGTCCCCGTCGCCGATGGCGAGCACCCCGCCGGCGGCGATCGACAGGGGCCCGAGGGAGGCGTCGCGCTTGGCCAGACCGGCGTCAAGGGCGGGACCCCATACCGCCTTCGCCTTCTCGGGAATGAAGAGCATCGGCAGCCAGCCGTTGGCCACTTCCGCCGTCATGGTCACGTTCTTCTCCCCGAGCGAGGCCACCCAGACCGGGATGTCGGCGCGGACCGGCCGGCCGATGATCTTGAGCGCCTTGCCCAGCCCCGTCCCCTGTCCGGGCGGGAGCGGCACCGTGAACACCTCGCCCTCATAGGTGAGCGGCTCCTCCCGGGCCCAGACCTTCCGACAGATCTCGATCACCTCCCGGGTCCGGGCGATCGGGGCCGTGTAGGGCACGCCGTGGAACCCCTCGATCACTTGTGGCCCCGATGCTCCGAGGCCCAGATGGAAGCGGCCCTCCGACAGAGCATCGATGCCCGCTGCCGTCATGGCGATCAAGGTGGGGGTACGGGTGTAGATGGGGAGGATGGCCGAGCCGATCTCGACCTTTTCGGTCAGTGCGGCAAGGTAGCCCATCATGCTCGGACCATCGAGCCCGTAGGCCTCGGCCACCCACACCAGATCGAGGCCGGCCCGTTCGAACTCGGCGACCTGGGCCGCCGACTCCCGGAACTTGCCCGCGTAGCTCAGCGTGGTGGTGATCTTCATCGTTCCCTCTCACATTCGGCGACTCAACGGACCGGGTTCGCCCCGACACCAGGCATGTTCGCGTAGACCGAGGTCGGAGGTCGAAACGGCAAAGACTCCCACACGTCTTCTCGCACGTCCGATGGTGAGCCGCCGGTGAACCCCGGCGAGGGGGTCGGGGTCAGTCGACAGGCGAGCCCTCGGCGATGGCCTGATCGAGGTGAGCGCGCTGGATGTCGATCGCCTCGGCGACCTCCTCGTCCTCGGCCATCACCGCATCGAGGTCCGTCGATTCGTAGCCGATGACGTCCATGTCGGCGAAGGTCTGGCGCATCTTCGGTCCCCACAAACCGACGTCCTTCAACGTGGGCACGATCCTGGTGAACAACAAGCTGCGGAACACCCGCTGGCTCTCGCTCTGATTGACGAATTCGATGCACTCGTCTGGGTCGTAGCCGAGCCGCTGCCACAACTCCTCCCCCAGGAAGCGGTCGCGCATCCGGTAGCAGGCGTCGGCGCAGAACTCCTCGCGGTCGTCGCGCTCGGCCTGGGTGAGCTGCGGGTAGTAGTCGCGCAGTGCCAGCCGGCCGAACATGACGTGGCGGGCCTCGTCCTGCATGACGTAGGCGTTGACCGCCTTGCCCAGGGGGTCGCCGGCCGTGCTCCGGATGAGTCCGAAGGCAGCGAGGGCCAGGCCCTCGATCAACACCTGCATGCCGAGGTAGGTCATATCCCACCGCGAGTCGGTGAGCACGTCATGGAGCAGCGACTTCAGGTTGCCATTGATCGGATAGGCGGTCTCGATCTTGTCCAGGTACCGGGAGTAGGTCTCGACGTGGCGCGCCTCGTCCATGACCTGGGTGGCCGCATAGAACTTCGAGTCGATGTCGGGGACCGTTTCGACGATCTTGGCTGTGCAGATCAGCGCACCTTGCTCGCCGTGGAGGAACTGGCTGAACTGCCAGGCCACCATGTTCCGCCGCACGTTGCCCCGCTCGGCTTTGTTGAGCCTGTCCCACACCGGCGATCCGTATATGGGCACCAGCTCGTCGGGCAGCTGGAGGGGGTTCTCCAGGTCCGGGTCGTGGGACCAGTCGATCCGCTCGGCCGCGTCCCACTGCTTCTTCTTGCCCTTCTCGTAGAGGTTGATGAGCTTCTCACGCCCGTCGTCGTATTCCCAGGTGAACGTGGCCGTCCCCGACTTGTCCTCCGTCTGCCACCCGGTCTTGTCCACGGGCAGCTGGTACACCTTGGTCGTCATCATTCCCCCTGGTCATTCGGCCTCCCATCAGTGTGGGGGGTCGGTCAGAGCCTTGTCAACGGGGGCGAGCGGGCCTGTCCGGGGCCGGCACGGGTCGGCTCCCGTCCCGAGCCAGGACCGGCTGGCCCCCGAGCAACATACGGTGGCCCCGTCGAAGAACTTCTGGATTCCTGTCGATCCGGGGGGGTGTACGGCGTCAATTGGGCGATGCGGACATTCCGCCGCCCACGACAAGGAGCCAACGATGCGCTACATGTTGATCATCCACAACGACCCCGAACTGCACCCTCAGCCGGGAGGCCCAGGTTGGGACCAGCTCATGGCGGACTACGCCGCGTTCAGCGAGCAGCTCGGCTCCTACACCGGTGACCCGCTCAACGGCCCCGAGACTGCGACCACGGTACGGGTCCGTGACGGTGAGACGCTGACCGTCGACGGCCCCTTCGCCGAGACCAAGGAATGGATGTCGGGCTACTACGTCATCGAGTGCGACGAGCTCGACCAGGCACTGAAGGCCGCGGCCATGGTGCCGTCGGCCAAGTACGGCTCGGTCGAGGTCCGCCCCGTGGCGGCGATGTAGGTCCGGAGCCCACAACGATGCACGACCGCGACGGTTCGGTAGACGAGGCGCTGGAAGTCGCCTACCGGACCGACCGCGGTCGCGTCCTGGCCTGCCTGATCGGCATCGTCAATGACTTCGACCTGGCCGAGGACGCCGTTCAGGACGCCTTCACTGCAGCCGCCGCCACCTGGCCGGACAAGGGCGTTCCCGCCAACCCTGCCGGATGGCTGGTGACCACGGCCCGGCGCAAGGCCGTCGACCGGCTCCGCCGAGCAGCCGCGGCAGAGCGCCGCCAACGGGCCTGGGGTGAGCTGGCCATCGCCTGGGACGCCGGCGAGGTCACCGGTCCTATCGCCGACGACCGCCTCCGGCTCATCTTCACCTGCTGTCATCCGGCTCTGTCGCTCGAGGCCCGAGTGGCCCTGACCCTGCGGTCCCTGGGCGGCCTCACGACCGAGGAGGTCGCCCGGGCCTTTCTGCTCTCCGCCCCGACGCTGGCCCAGCGGATCGTCCGGGGCAAGCGGAAGATCCGCCAGGCCGGCATCGCCTATCGGGTGCCATCGCACGACGAGCTTCCTGAACGGCTCGATGCCGTGCTCACCGTGATCTACCTGATCTTCAATGCCGGTTACCTGGCCGGCAGCGGCACCGAGCTCGTGCGGGTCGACCTCTGCGACGAGGCCATCCGGCTGGCCGGGTTGGTCGTCGACCTACTGCCCAACGAGCCGGAGCCGCTGGGCCTCGCCGCCCTGTTGCACTTCCAGGACTCGCGGCGGTCAGCCCGCACCGATGGGAGTGGGCACCCACTCACCTTGGAAGAACAGGACCGCCGGAAGTGGGACACCGACAAGGCCGCCGTCGGCTTTGCGCTGCTCGACCGGGCCCAGCGGATGAATGCAGTCGGTCCATATCAGCTGAAGGCGGCCATCGGCGCCGTGCACGCCGGGGCGCCCGACGCCGGCCTGACCGACTGGGCCACCATCGTCCTGCTCTACGACCGGCTCCTCGCGTGGGAGCCGACACCGATCGTCGAGCTCAACCGGGCCGTTGCTGTGGCCATGGCCGACGGGCCCGAGGCCGGCCTGGCCATCTTGGACGGTGGCCGGCTCGCGTCCCTGCTCGACGACTACCACCTGTTCCACTCGAGCCGGGCCGACCTGCTTCGAAGGGCCGAGCGACCGGTCGAGGCAGCCGTTGCCTATCAGAGGGCCCGTGACATCACCGACAACTCGGTGGAGCAGAGCTTCCTGGCCCGACGGCTCGACGAGCTCGCCACGACGGCGGCCGAGCGGGACGACATCGGCAGCTGAACAGCCAAGAGCCGGCCGGGCGGCGGGAGCGGCAGGGCACCGACCGATGGTCAGCCGTCGGACCGCCAGGGCCGGGAACCGGAGCCCGGGCGTCAGCCGATGAGGCGAAGCTCCGAACGGAACCGGTCGGTCTGGTGCAGGTAGTGCTGCGCCCCGACGGCGATCCCGGCCAGGGTCTCCGGTGATGCCTCCCGGATCTTGGCCGGGACCCCGAGGGCCACAGCGCCGGTGGGGACGAGCATCTTGTCAGGGACCACCGCGTTCGACCCGACCACCGCCCCGGTCTGCACGACCGCATCGTGGAGCACGACCGAGGCGCTTCCCACCAGGCACCCGTCCCCGATCGTGCACCCTTCGAGGTGGACCAGGTGGCCGACCACGCAGTCGTCCCCGATGGTCGTGGGAGCAAACGCCGTCGTATGCAGGATCGAACCATCCTGGATCGACGTCCGCGCTCCGATCCGTATCTCACCACCGTCCCCCCGCAGGACGGCACACGGCCATACCGAGGACCGAGCCCCGATGGTCACGTTCCCGATGACCACCGCGTCGGGGTGGACGAACGCGCTGTCGTCGATGCTCGGCACCAGGTCGCCCAGGGCATAGATCGGCACATCTGCTCCTTTGCTTTGCAACTCGTTGTTTGCAACTCGTTCCGGCCTACTCTTCACCGGCGCGACCACGCGCGCTCACCAGTGCGGACCAGGATGCCACCTGGAAAGCCGACGCCTCGAGCGGACGGCGACTGGATCGGCATCCCGTGATACGTCGGGTGGTCCGCGTGGTGCCCCGCAGGGGCAGGTATACCTGACTGGGAGCAAACCGGTGAAGGGGTCGTCATGGTGGTTCGCAGAGGACTATGGGTCGGGTGCGCGGTGATGCTGGCGGGTGCGGTGGCTGCAGGCTGCAGCAGTGGCAGCCCCACCGCAACGACCAAGCCGACGACGACATCGACCACCACGAAGAAGACTCACCCCACGTCGACCACGTCGACTACCAAGACCACCTCGACGCCACCGTCCACCACCGCGCCCGCCTCGAGCACCACCAGCTCCCCCGCCACAACGACCACCGCACCGAACACATCCCAGTGCACGACCGGGCACTTGTCGGTGTCGGTCGGCCAGGCCCAGGGGGCAGCCGGTTCCGTGATCATCCCACTGGTGTTCCAGAACACAGGCAGCTCGACCTGCACGATGCAGGGCTACCCCGGCGTCTCGTTGGTGGACGCCAACGGGACCCAGGTGGGCGCGGCGGCGGCCCAGACCGGTCAGGCGGCTCCCCTGGTCACGTTGGCGCCCGGCCAGTCGACGACCGCCATCTTCCGCCAGGCCAACCCGGGCGTCCTCAACTGCACGCCGGTGCCGGTCCAAGGCTTCCGGGTGTACCCGCCCAATCAGACCGCGTCGGTGATCGCCACCGCCTCCAATCTCGCCACCTGTCCCGGGAACGCTCAGGAATCGCCTCAGATCTCGCCGGTAGGAACGGTGCCGTAAGCGGTGCTGCCAGCGGGGCGCGGTCTGCCCGCTGACGCTCCGCGCAAGAGGACCGGGGGGCCCTATGACCATTCCTTGGGAACGGCAGCCGAGTGTCGCCAGTCGGCCAGCAAGGTCCTGATCGCCGTGATCAAGGAGAGAGGCTGGTCCAGCATGACGTGGTGATGAGCCAGGGGGATCTCGATGACCGGCGCGTTGCGCCCAAGCATCTCGTGCATGCTCGTCCCGATGTCCGGGGTGAGAAGGCCGAACTCGGCTCGCAACAGGGCCACCCGGCACGAGACGGCCGCGAGCACCTCTGGCGTCGGGCGCTCGAAGGCTTGGTGGAAGGCTGGATCGAACTTCCAGCTCCAGCCGCCTGGAACCCGGTGGGCCGAGGTGCGGGCGACGTGGTTCAGCACGTAGGGAAGGGAGTTGGGCTGATCGGGCACCGGGTGGAACCGGGTCAGCGCAGCGGCGAGGGAGGGGTAGACCCGCAAGGGGCCGAACACGCCCTCGTGGGCGGCCTCCTCCTCGGGCGAGACGGTCCGCACCGCCGAGTCCACGATGATGATGCCCTTCATTCGGTCGCCCGAGGTGGCTGCCGCCTGGATGGTGGCATACCCTCCCATGCTGTGGGCCACGACAACGGGAGGCTCGGGGCCGGCCAGCTCACCGGCGACGGCCAGGATCTCTCGGGCCCAGTCCGTGAACGTGTAGCGGTCCCGCCTTCCGCTGTCGCCATGGCCGGACAGGTCGAGGGCGGCAACGCTGCACTCGGCGGCGAGCAACGGGCCCACATGATCCCACCACCGGCTGTGGGCACCACCCCCGTGGACCAGTACTACCCCGGGTCGGGACCGGTCACCCCACCGGCGGAAGGCGATCGAGCACCCGTCGACCGAAACGTGCTCGGTGGCAACCGGAGCTTCGAGCGCCCCTCGGAACCATGCCGGAGCGTCCGTGGTTGAGCTGTCGGCGGTGTCGAGGTCCGGTTCTGGCATACCCGGCGATTCTAGGGAGTACCCGGGAGGCGCCCTCTGCCCAGCTCCCACTGCTCGCCGCCCCCCACTCCTGGCCCGCTCCCACTCCCCCTGGGCTCCCGTTCGCCCAGAGCTCCCGTTCGCCCATGCCTCCGGCGGGCCGCCACTCGGTAGGCTGCCCGGTTCGCAGGTGCCATTGCGCTAGCGTTGAGGGGCCGAGAGCCCTCGGCATCCAACCTGGGTCGACAGCCCACCGCCCTGTTCGGGCCAGCTGTATCCGTACTCGCGCCGCCCCACGACGACCCGGGCGGCCCAGCACAAGGAGACCGCATGACCAGCGACCAGAACCGCCCCGCCTTCAGGGTCGCCGACCTGTCGCTCGCCGAGTTCGGCCGCAAGGAGATCGTGCTGGCCGAGCACGAGATGCCCGGCCTCATGGCCATGCGCGCCGAGTTTGGGTCCGAGAAGCCCCTCCAGGGGGCCCGGATCACCGGTTCGCTGCACATGACCGTGCAGACTGCCGTCCTGATCGAGACGCTGACCGCGCTGGGGGCCGAGGTGCGCTGGGCCAGCTGCAACATCTTCTCCACCCAGGATCATGCCGCCGCGGCCGTGGCCGTCGGGCCGGACGGCACCGCCGATGACCCCAAGGGTGTCCCGGTGTTCGCCTGGAAGGGTGAGAGCCTTGAGGAGTACTGGTGGTGCACCGAACAGGCCCTGGTATGGCCGGCCGAGGGCCCGACCATGATCCTCGACGACGGCGGCGACGCCACCTTGTTGGTGCACAAGGGGGTCGAGTTCGAAAAGGCGGGCGCCGTGCCCGATCCGTCCACAGCCGACTCCGAAGAATTCGGCGTCGTCCTCAGCCTGCTCGCAGCCAGCCTGGCCGACGACGCCCAGCGATGGACCGCCATCGCCAACGGCATCAAGGGCGTCTCCGAGGAGACGACGACCGGCGTACACCGCCTCGTCGAGATGGAGCGCAACGGCGAACTGCTCTTCCCGGCCATCAACGTCAACGACGCAGTGACGAAATCGAAGTTCGACAACAAGTACGGCTGCCGCCATTCCCTGATCGACGGGATCAACCGGGCCACCGACGTGCTCATCGGCGGCAAGGTTGCGGTGGTCTGTGGCTACGGGGACGTGGGCAAGGGATGCTCCGAATCGCTGCGCGGGCAGGGGGCCCGGGTGGTCGTCACCGAGGTCGACCCGATCTGCGCGCTGCAAGCAGCCATGGAGGGCTACCAGGTGGCCACCCTGGACGATGTTGTCGCCACCGCTGACATCTTCGTTACCACGACCGGCAACAAGGACGTCATCACCGCCAAGGACATGGCCAAGATGAAGCACCAGGCCATCGTGGGGAACATCGGTCACTTCGACAACGAGATCGACATGGCCGGCCTGGCCAAGGTCGACGGCATCGAGAGGGTCAACATCAAGCCCCAGGTGGACAAGTGGATCTTCCCCGATGGCCATGCCGTGATCGTGCTCTCCGAGGGCCGTCTCCTCAACCTGGGCAACGCCACCGGCCACCCCAGCTTCGTCATGTCGAACTCGTTCACCAACCAGACCATGGCCCAGGTGGAGCTGTTCACCCAGTCCGGCCAGTACGAGAACAAGGTGTACGTGCTGCCCAAGCACCTCGACGAGAAGGTGGCCCGCCTCCACCTCGACGCCCTCGGCGTCAGGTTGACCACGCTGACCACGGACCAGGCCGACTACATCGGTGTCTCGGTTGACGGGCCATACAAGCCGGATTCCTACCGCTACTGATTCCTACCGCTACTGATTCCTGACCGCTACTGATTGCTGACCGCCGAGTCCGGAGCGTCCGGACCGGGGCCTTGGCGAGGACTCGCTCAAAGACGCAGGAACCAGTCCCGGACCTGCTCGGCCACCTGAGCATCCTTGCGACGGAGGCCGTGGTCGCCGCCCTCGATCCAGACATGGGTCACCGGGCCGGCAATGGCCGCGGTGGCCGACTCGAGCTCGGCCTTGGTGCCGAATGAGTCACGGGTTCCCGAGACGAACAGGCAGGGGACGGTGATCGCCTCGAAGTGCTCGGTCCGGAGGCGGTCGGGCCTTCCCGGCGGGTGGAGCGGGTAGCTCACCAGGACGAGAGCGGCCGCGGCCATGCCGCTGGCCACGGCCATCGAGCACATCCGCCCACCCATCGAACGCCCGCCCACCGCGATCCTGGTGCCGTCGACGCCGAGCTCGGTGGCCAATGCGTCGGTGGCCTCGATTACCGTTGCCAGCAACACCGGCGGCCGGTCCGGCGCCTTCCTTCCAGCCAGCCGATAGGGGAAGTCGACCCGCTCCACTCGCACGCCATCAGGGGCCAAGGCCTCCTCGATGGCCACCAGCGACGGCTGGTCGCTGCCCGCCCCTGCTCCTGGCGTCAGGATGAGGCCGGCCGGCACCGTCTTGCGCTGGCTTGGACGACGGCACCGTGGTGCCCTCAACTGTCGGCTGTGGCCGAGTCGAGGAGCGAGGCGAAGCGCTCCCTGGCCGCGATCCGCCGGGTGGGCACGTGCTCGCTGGGCACATCGACCGGCGCGTAGTCCTTCAGCACCCGGCGGGCCACCGTCACCTTGTGCACCTCGTCCGGCCCGTCGTAGATCCGGGCCGCCCGGGCCCGCCGGTACATCGCCTCCAGGGGGAGATCGGTCGAGAAACCGAGGGAGCCGTGGACCTGGATGGCGCGGTCGATGACGTTGTACAGCACGCTGGCGCCGTAGTACTTGATCATGGCGATCTCGACCCGGGCCGCAGCGGCACCCTCCTGGTCCATCTTCCACGCTGCGTACAGCGTCATCAGCCGAGCCGCCGTCATCTCGGCCAGCGAGTCGGCTACCCAGTTCTGCACCGTCTGCTTCTCGGCCAGCGTGGACTTGTGGGTGTAGCGGGACACGGCCCGCTCGCACAGCATGTCGAAGGCTCGCTTCGACTGGCCCAGCCAGCGCATGCAGTGGTGGATCCGGCCCGGCCCGAGTCGTTGCTGGGCCAGGAGGAAACCCTCGCCCTCCTTGCCCACCAGGTTTTCGTAGGGGACCCGGACCTCCCGGTAGACGATCTCGGCATGGCCGCCGAAGACGCCGAAGTGCTCCACCGGGTCCTCCATGGTGGCGATGTCGCGCACGATGTCCACACCGGGAGCGTCGGCCGGGACGATGATCATCGAGCATCCTTGGTAGGGGTGGACATCGGGGTTGGTCACCGCCATGACGATGAGGAAATCGGCCACCGAGCCGTTGGACGTGAACCACTTGTGGCCATCGATGACCCATTCGTCCCCGTCCCGGACGGCCTGGGTGGCGATCAGGGTGGGGTCGGCGCCGGCGCCCGGCTCGGTCATCGAGAACCCGCTGAACATGCGACCGTCGAGCAGCGGCAGGAGCCAACGCTCGCGTTGGTTCTCCCGACCCGATGATGCGATGCCGATGGCCAGCAGCTCGGCGTTGCCCGAGTCGGGGGCGTTGTTGCCGAAAACCACCGGCCCGTAGGGCGTCTGGCCCAGGATCTCGTGCATGAGGCCCAGCTTCACCTGGCCGAAGCCGCCGCCGCCGAGCTCGGGCGGCAGGTGCGACGCCCACAGCCCGCGCTTCTTCACCTCCTCTTTGAGCGGCGCGACCGCCTCGAGCATGGCCGTATGCGAGAGGTCCAGCGTCTCGAGGGGGAAGATCTCGTCCCGGACGAACGAGCGCATCCAGGCCAATTTCTCCTCGAACTCGGGCTCGGTTGAAAAGTCCCAGGCCATATGCTTCTCCTGTCGTTCGCTTGTTCGATTTCGTCACTGGTGGGCGGCCCGCTACCGTACAGCCATGCCCGGCGACGCCACTGCTGCCCCCACTCGTACCACCGTCTCCCTCGGCATGCCCAACCGGCGCCCCACCGCACCAGGGACCGACCATCCGGAGATCGACTCCAAAGCGGCACGGAAAAGGCTGGCCGACGCAGAGGTCGCCCTGCTCGACGAGCGTCGCCTGCTCACGGCCTCCGAGCTCGGCGCCCTGGCCGAGCTGCCCGACCGATGGGTCACCTCACTGGCCGCGCTTGCCCACCAGGTCCGGTTGGCCTGGTGCGGGCCCGAGGTCGAGGTGGAGGGAATCCTCTCGGCCAAGACCGGCGGCTGCCCGGAGGATTGCCACTTCTGCTCGCAGTCGTCCCGGTTCGAGACGCCCGTGAAGGCCACCCCCTTCCTCGACGCCGACGAGGTCCTCCAAGCGGCCCGGGAGACCAAGGCCTCGGGCGCCTCCGAGTTCTGCATCGTGCTGGCCGTCCGGGGCCCCGACGAACGGACCCTCGGGCGCATCTTGGAGCTGGTCCCGTTGGTGCGCGACTCGACCGGGCTGAACGTGGCCGTGAGCGCAGGCCTCCTCACCGAGGACCAGGCCCGCCGCCTGGCCGAGGGCGGCGTCCACCGCTACAACCACAACCTCGAGACGGCCAGATCCTTCTTTGCCAACGTGGTCACGTCCCACACCTGGGAGGAGCGAGAAGCGACCTGCCGCCTTGTGCGCGACCACGGGATGGAGCTGTGCTGCGGGGCGCTCATCGGCATGGGTGAGACCGATGACCAGCGGGTGGAGCTCCTCACCCAGCTCCAGGAGCTCGATCCGACCGAGGTCCCACTCAACTTCCTCAACCCCCGTCCGGGCACCCCCCTCGGCGACCAACAGCCCGTCGGCGCCTGGGAAGCGATCCGCTGGATCGCCCTCTTCCGGCTGGGGCTCCCCGGCGTCATCCTGCGCTACGCCGGCGGTCGTGAGGTGACCTTGCGCGACCTGCAGTCCATGGGCCTGACGTCGGGCATCAACGCCTTGATCGTGGGCAACTACTTGACCACCCTGGGTCGCTCAGCCGACCAGGACCTCCAGATGCTCGCCGATCTCCGCATGCCCGTCGGCACGCTGACCGGGGTCCTCTGAGCCGGGCCTGGCCTGCGGCGGTGACCGACCCGCTCCACTGCACCGGGTGTGGCGCAGCCGTCCAGCAGTGTGCTGGCTGCGGGCGGGAGCTCGACCCACCGCGGTTCTGCCCCACCTGCGGCCGGCGCCTGACGGTGACGGTCAGCCCGGGCGGCTATCGGGCACGCTGCCGAGACCACGGCGAGCTGGTCCCCGACCACTGACCGGACGGCCCGCTCGGGACTCTCTAGGGGCCCGGGCCGGTCGACGACAGCTCGGTTCAGCTCAGGACCTTGGCCCGGAAGTTCCGCAGCCCGATGGCCATGAAGGCGGCGATGAACGCCACGATCACCGGATAGATCACATAGAGATGCATATGGGGTGCGTCGGTGAACGCGGCCCGCATGCCCTCGTTGACGTAGATGAGCGGGTTGATCAGCACCAGGGTCTGCAGCCAGTGGAACCCACCGATCTCCACCGGGGCCAAACGGGTCCACTCGTAGTACGTGCCCCCGAGGAAGGTGATCGGCAGCACGACGAACCCGAACATGAGCCCGATGTTGCGCGGCTCGAAGCTGGTTCCCAGGACCAAACCCAGCGAGGTCATGGCGATGCAGGCCAGGGGCACGATGGTGACCACGATCCACCAGTGGAACGAAAGGTCGGGCTT
Source organism: uncultured Acidimicrobiaceae bacterium (assembly GCA_963803065.1). GTDB lineage: Bacteria > Actinomycetota > Acidimicrobiia > Acidimicrobiales > RAAP-2 > DASXMT01. The sequence goes on along the minus strand of CAWDKW010000004.1, from coordinate 546,959 downwards.
CACCCCCGGGGCGTGGACGACCGAGGCGATGGGCAGCACGATGATGGCCGAGATGATCCCCTGAGCTCCTCCCGAAAGCACCTTCGAGGTGGCCACCAGCCAGATGGGGCACGGCGCCTGCACCCGGTCCTCGATCTCCCGGGTGAAGCCGAACTCCTGCGCCAGTTGCATGGCCACGGCCTGGACGCCCTGGAACATGATCGAGATCCCCACCACGCCGGCGACGAGCACGGTGGCGAAACCGGACTCGGCCTGGGCGCTACCGCCTCCGCCGATGCCCTGGCCGATCTTGGGAAAGACGTACAGGAACACGAAACAGAGCAAGAAGGGCTGCACCAGGGTGCGCACGGCGAACTCTACGAAGTTCTTCTTCAGCACGACCAGGTCGCGCAAGATGAGGGCCCGGAGGGCAAGCCAGCTCGCCGCCCCGGCCGAACGGGTCGGCGACCGGACCACCCGGTGTCCGTCATAGGTACGGGTCGGGTTCACGGTCGTCGTCACTCGCGCAGCTCCTTGCCGGTCAGGCTGATGAAGACGGTCTCCAAGCTGGGCTCGGCCACCGAGAGGTCGGCGACGGGGAACCCGGCCGCCTCGGCTGCAGTCACGATCCGGGGCACGAGGCGCTCACCCGCCCTGACGTGGAGTTCGACGCCGCCGTCGATGGTCCGGCTCTTCGTCACCCCGGTCACGGTGTGGGTGAGGGCGGCGGTCAGTGCCTCGGGATCGCCCACGGCCTTGACGGTCACGATGGTGTCCGCACCCACGCCCTGCTTGAGCCTGGCCGGCGTGTCGAGGGCCAGGACCTTGCCGTGGTCCATGATGGCCACTCGGCCACACAGCTGGTCGGCTTCTTCCATGTAGTGGGTGGTGAGCAGGATGGTCTGCCCATCGCGGTTGAGCTCGCGCAGGATCTCCCACAGGGCCAGGCGACTCTGGGGGTCGAGGCCGGCAGTGGGCTCGTCGAGGAAGAGCACGGCGGGCCGGTGAAAGATGGATCGCGCCACCATGAGGCGCTGGGCCATCCCTCCCGACAGGGCATAGACCGAAGCCTTGGCCCACTTCGCCAGCTGGAACTTCTCCAGCAGCTCGGTGGCCGTCCGCCGCGACTCCTTCGCCCCGATGCCGAACAGACGTCCGTGGAAGTAGAGGTTCTCCCACACGTTGAGCTGGCGGTCGAGCGTGTTCTGCTGGGAGACCACGCCCAGGAGCTGCTTGGACAGGGCCGGGTGGGCCACCACGTCGATCCCTCCCACCAGGGCCGACCCCGAGGTGGGGATGACCCTGGTGGTCAGCACCCCGACCGTGGTCGTCTTGCCGGCGCCGTTGGGGCCGAGCAGCCCGAAGATCTCTCCCGCCCCGACGGTCAGGCTCAACTCGTCGACGGCCCGGAAGTCCGTGCCCGGATAGACCTTGACCAGATCGGTGGTGCGGATGATCGCCTGGTCGAGCTCCGGCGGGGCGACCCGGTCCTCCGTGCTCGTGCCGGTCACGGGAGCAGTGCCCGGGCCACGAGGCGGACGTCGCCCCGGTGGCGCTCCTTGTCCGCCTCGGGCAGGAACGATGCGTCGAACGAGTTGGTGGCCAGCTGTACGATCTGGGAGCCGGAGAGGTCGAGGGCGTGGGCGGTGTCGGCCAGGTTGTCGGCGACGTACCCGCCGAAGTAGGCGGGGTCGTCCGAGTTCACGGTCACGACCAGGCCGGCATCGAGCAGGCGGCCCAGATTGTGCTGTTCGAGGGTGGGGAACACTCGTAGCTTCACGTTGGAGAGCGGGCACACGGTCAGGGGGACCTGCTCGGCCACCAGGCGCTTTACCAGCCCCTCGTCCTCGAGGCAGCGGACACCGTGGTCGATCCGGCGGACCTCGAGCAGGTCGAGGGCCTCCCTGATGTAGGCCGGTGGCCCCTCCTCGCCGGCGTGGGCCACGGTGAGAAGCCCTTCGGCCCGAGCCCGGTCGAACACGGCCGTGAACTTGGATGGCGGATTGCCCTGCTCGCCCGAGTCGAGGCCGACAGCGACGAACGCCTCCCGGAAGCCGAGGAGGTCCTCCAGGCTGGCCATGGCCGCCTCGGCGCTGAGGTGGCGCAGGAAGCACGGAATCAGGAACGAGGTCATCCCGAAGGCCGAGGCCGCCTCGTCCAGTCCCCGACGGATCCCGTCGACCACCGCACCCAGGGGGATGCCGCGGTCGGTGTGGGTCTGCGGGTCGAAGAAGACCTCGGCGTGGCGCACGCCCTGGTCCGCGGCGCGGCGGACATAGGCCGCCGTCAGCTCGTAGAAGTCCTCCTCGGCCACCAGGACGTCGCAGCCCTGGTAATAGAGGTCGAGGAACGACTGCAGGTTCTCGAAGACGTAGGCATCGTGGATGGCGCCGACGTCGGCGTAGGGCACCGCCACCCTGTTCCTCGCCGCCAAGCGGAAGAAGAGCTCGGGCTCGAGGGTGCCCTCCAGGTGGAGGTGGAGCTCGGCCTTGGGCAGCTCCCGGGCCAGCCGGTCGACTACCGAGACCCCGCCCTCGGACCGCCACGCCGGAGCGACCTGCGACTGCTGGGCCGCCTCGCCCTCCGGCTGGTCCTTCTCGGTCCGGCTCATGGCTTAGTTGGCCGGGACCTTCCAGCCCTTGCCCTCGGCGATCTCCTTGCAGGTAGGGCAGACCGGGTAGCGCCTGGGGTTACGGCCCGGGACCCACACCTTGCCGCACAGGGCCCGCACGGCGGTGCCGTTCACCATGCCCTCCACCACGGACGGGCCGGCCGAGACGAAGTCACCCTTCTCCGGCTTGAAGCCCTCGAGCACGATGTGGGTCATCCGCTCATGATCCCCGTCGAGCAGGGGATCCACCGTGGTGGGCGAGATGGTCGGCGCTTTCGTCGGCGCGGTGGTCGGCGAGATCGTCGGCGAGGTAGCCGTCTCCATTTGCGTCATCAACACAGGTTCGCGCATTTGCGGGCCGGCGAGCGATAGCCCGCGTGTGCTTCTGGGCGATCGGGGCCGGAGGTGGGCCCCCGTGGGCCGTCGGTGGCTCCCGTGGGCCATCGGTGGCCCCCGTGGGCCGTCGGTGGGTCGCCGGCTGCCACACTGGTATGCCGTGCCGACCCGTCGCCTCGTGCTCGCCTCCGCATCCCCGGCACGACTGCGCCTCTTGCGCGAGGCCGGGTTCGACCCCACGGTCATGGTCAGCGGCGTCTCGGAGGCGGTCGATGACGACCACGTCCCCTCCCTGGTCAGGACGCTGGCCGAGCGTAAGGCGTCGGCAGTGGCCGACCGGGCCGGCGACGCCCTGATCGTCGGGTGCGACTCCGTCTTCGAGTTCGAAGGCGAGGCCCACGGCAAGCCCGCCTCGGCCGCACAGGCCGTCGACTGGCTGTCCCGGATGCGGGGCGCCGAGGGGACATTGCACACCGGCCACTGCGTCATCGACGGGTCCTCGGGGGACGTGGTGACCGCGATCGCATCCACCGTCGTCCGCTTCGCCCCCATCACCGACGACGAGCTCCACGCCTACGTGGCCAGCGGCGAGGCGTTGGTCGTCGCTGGCGCGTTCACCCTGGACGGGCGATCGGCCCCCTTCGTCAGGGGCATTGAAGGTGACCCGGGGAACGTCGTCGGCCTGTCCCTGCCCACCTTTCGGATCCTTTTGGGCCGGATTGGCATCGAGATCACCGACCTGTGGGCCCAATGAGCACGGAAGCACCTGCCATGATGGCCGTCCAGCCGCTCGCTGTCGGGCCGCTCGAGATCGATCCACCCGTGGTGCTCGCCCCCATGGCGGGAGTGACAAACCGGGCCTTCCGCCGCCTGTGCCGCACCTACGGCGCAGGTCTCTACGTCAGCGAGATGGTCACGGCGCGCGCCCTGGTCGAGGGGAACGCCAAGACGCTCGACATGGTCGCCTTTGCCGATGGCGATCCCTGCCGGAGCGTGCAGCTCTACGGGGTGGACCCGGTGGTCATGCACGCCGCGGTGCGGCGGCTCGTCGGCGACATCGGCGTCGACCACATCGATCTCAATTTCGGCTGCCCGGCGGCCAAGGTGACCCGCAAGGGGGGTGGCGCAGCCCTTCCGGTGCATCGGGCCCTTCTCCAGGCGATCATCCGCTCCGCCGTGAGGGCGGCGGGATCGGTCCCGGTCACGGTGAAGCTCCGACTCGGGGTGGACCGCTCCCATCTCACCTTCCTCGAATCGGCGCGGTTGGCGGAGGCAGAGGGAGCAGCCGCCGTCGCCCTGCACGCCCGTACGGCCGAGCAGCTCTATTCCGGATCGGCCGATTGGACCGCCATCGGCGAACTGAAGGCCCACATCGCCGGCATCCCCGTCCTTGGGAACGGTGACATCTGGGAGGCGTCCGATGCGCTGGCCATGATGGCCGCCACCGGGTGCGACGGCGTGGTGGTCGGGCGGGGCTGCCTGGGCCGGCCGTGGCTGTTCGGTGACCTGGCTGACGCCTTTGCCGGCCGCCGGCAACGCCGCCCGCCCGACCTGGGCGAGGTGGCGGCGGTCATGGTCACCCACGCCCGGTTGCTGTGCGAGGTCTTCGGAGAGAGCCGCGGGATCCGCCAGTTCCGCAAGCACGTGTCCTGGTACCTGACCGGCTTCCCGGTGGGCGGCGAGCACCGGCGGGCCATGGCCAGGCTCGACTCGATGGCCGACCTGGAGGCCGCCGTGGGCCGGCTGGATGGGAACCAGCCCTTCCCCCTCGAGGCGCTGCGGATGGCCAGGGGCCACACCAATGGGCCCCGGCCGGTGGCGCTCCCTGCCGGATGGCTCCACAGCGTCGACGACCTGACCCCACCGGTCGGGGGGGACGAACTGGTATCGGGAGGTTGAGCCGCGTGGCCCCACCGCTGGGCGACGGGCTGGTATCGGGAGGTTGAACCGCCTGACGCGAACGGTGTGGGAGAATAACGGGTGGGTTGATCGCGCCGGGAGCGTCCGGCACTTCGCACCGGTACCCATGTCCGGTCAGGCCCCGCTCACCCCCTCTTCCTGATGATCGTCGGATCCTCCCTCACCATCGAGATCGGCGACCGGACTCTGCTCCGGGACGCCTCTTTCGTGATCGGCGCGGGCGAGAAGGTCGGGCTGGTCGGCCGCAACGGGTCGGGCAAGTCGACCTTCATCTCGGTGGTCATCGAGGAACCGGGGCGCAGTGTCCGCTCCACGGGCAGCGTGCGCATCCGTGGAACCTACGGTTATCTACCCCAGGTCCCGGTGCCCAACGGGCTCGGGCTCGACCCCAACGGGTTCTCCCACGTCTTGTCCGCCCGCGGCCTCGACGTCCTCGACGACGCGCTGGGCAAGGCCCGCACGCAGATGAGCAAGGACCCGAGCTCGGAGAACATCGAGCTGTTCTCCGACCTGGAGGAGCAGTTCCGCGAGAACGGCGGCTACGAGGCCGAGGCCATCATGGCCCGGCTGGCCGACGGACTCGGCCTGCGCCAGGAGTTGCTGCTCGAGGACATCGAGGGGCTGTCCGGGGGCCAGCGGCGACGGGTCGACCTCATCCGCATCCTGTTCCAGGGGCCCGACATGATGATCCTGGACGAGCCGACGAACCACCTCGACCTCCCGGCCAAGAAGTGGCTGATGGAGGAGCTCCAGCGGTTCAGTGGCGCCATCCTCGTGGTCAGCCATGACCTGAAGCTGCTCGACCGCTCGATCGACAAGGTGCTCCACCTCTCCGACAGTCGCCTGCACGAGTTCAAGGGAACCTACTCGAGCTACCTCATCCAGCTGGAGGCGGATACGAGCCAACGGGAACGGGCCGCCCAGCTAGAAGGACGGGAGATCAAGCGCCTGTCCACGCTGGCCGACTCCATGCGGGGCAGCACCAACCGGCGGGCCCGCATCGCCAAGTCGATCGACAAGCGAGTCGAGCGGCTGGAGTCGTCCACGACCGACGTCCGTAAGCGCGAGCGGGCCAGCAAGTTCCGACTGCCCACTCCCCGCCGATCCGGCGAGGTGCCCCTACGCACCCACGAGCTCGCCGTGCGCTACGGGAACGCAACCGTCTTGTCCAAGGTGGAGTTCCACGCTCGGCGTGGCGATCGGATCGTCATCGTCGGGCGCAACGGTGCCGGCAAGTCGAGCCTGCTCCGCTGCCTGGCCGGTGTGCAGGAGCCCTCGGGAGGCACCATCGAGCTGGGGGCCAACGTGGCGTTGGGCTACTTCGCCCAGGAGCACGAGCAGGTCGACCTGGGCGCCACCGTGCTCGAGAACCTCGACGACAGCGTGTTGACTACGGAGACGGAGCGACGGGCCTTGCTGGGATCGTTCGGCATCGCCGGAAAGGCCGCCCACCAGATGCCGGGCACGCTCTCGGGCGGCGAGCGGGCCAAGCTGGGGCTGGCCATGCTGGCCGCCGGCCAGGCCAACGTACTCCTCCTCGACGAGCCGACCAACAACTTGGACCCCTCGTCGATCAAGGCCGTCGGGGGCATGCTCAGCGACTGGGAGGGCACGGTCCTCGTTGTCAGCCACGACCGTGACTTCGTCGCCGCCCTCGAGCCCACCCACTGCCTGCTCCTCCCCCAAGAGCAGTTCGTCCACTGGGACGAGAGGTACCTTGAGCAAGTGGAGATGAAATGACGGCGGCCCCCACCCCCACAGGCTGACCGTGAAGGTAGAGCAGGAGCCCGAGGGGGCGCCCGGAGTCGAACGCTTGTTGGCCTTGTCCGACGGCGTGGTCGCCATCGCGTTGACCCTCCTGGTCCTGTCCCTCCATGTGCCCGCTCTCCCCAGCCACGGGGCCGACGCAAATTCGGCGTCGTGGCTCTGGCATCAGCTCAACGCGTTGACCGATCCGCTCATCAGTTACCTGGTCTCGTTCTACGTCATCGCCCAGTTCTGGCTCGCCCATCACCGCACCTTCCGGCTCATGAAGGGCCACGACGAGGGCCTGGCCTGGTGGAACTTCCTGTTCCTCCTCGCCATCACGCTGTTGCCGTTCACCAGCAACTTGCTCGGCCAGTACGCCGAGAACCCGCTGGCCATCGATATCTTCGGCCTCAACCTCGTCATCGCCAGCCTCTCGACCCTGATCGTCATCTCCGTGGCCCAGCGAAAGGGTCTGGTCGTCTCGTGGGCCGATCCCGTCGCGATCCGGGCCGGTCGCGTGCGAGCCCTCAGCATCGTCGCCATTGTCGGCATCTCCATGGGATTGGCCTGGAGTGCTCCCAACGCGGCCAAGTACATGTGGTTCCTGATTGCCTTGGTGCCCCGGGTGCTGAACCGGTACGTCGACCGGCGTTGGCCGATCGAGGGCGGCACTGGCGTCGAGCCCAGCGCCTCTGCGTCAGGCTGATCGCACAGTCGGCCGTCCGGGCCCCCGTAGGCTCGGACGAGTGCCAATCCCCTTCGAGCTGATCTGTGAGATAGAGCCACCGACCACCCCAGACCTGGACCATGTCCGGCGCCAGATCGACGCGCTGGGCCCGGTCGCCTCTGCGTTTCTGATCCCCGACAACCACATCGGACGGGCCACGGTGTCGAGCGTGGCCGTGGCCCACGAGGTGGAGGTGATGGGCGGCCGTTCGATCGCCTGCCTCAACGCCAGGGATAGGAACCTGCTGGGCTTCCAGCGCGACCTCCTGACCGCGGCGGCCTACGGTGTCGACCAGTTCCTGTTCGTCTACGGCGACAAGCCGGCCAGCGGCGGCCGGACCGGCGAGCTCACCGTCAGGACCATGCTCGACGAGGCCCGGGCGTTTGCCGCACGTCCCGGACTGGACCGGGCCGCACCCTTCCGCGTCGGGGCCACCGCCGGGCTCGGAGCCCTACCGGCATGGAAACGCCGGGCGGACTTCCTCTTCGTCCAGGTCGGCTTCTCCCTCGAGCGGCTCCTCCGTTGGCGCGAGCAGGCCGATATCGACGTGCCCGTATACGCCGGGGTCATGACCTTGGCCAGTGCGGCCATGGCGGCGAACCTGGCCGCCAGCATCCCGGACATCGATATTCCTGCCGCCCTCGTCCACTCGATCGAACGGGACCGGGACGCCGGGGTGGAGGCCGCCTGCGAGCTGGTGCTCCAGGTCCGCGACAGCCAGGCCTTCGACGGGGTGCACCTCGTCCCCGTCTCCCGCTACCGCCAGGTCGCCGCCCGGCTGCAGGGCTCGCTCTGACGCAGGCCGACGTGATCGGCGCGGCCGCCGGTGTTCATCTGGCCTACGGGCGATCGAGAAAGGCCAACGCTGCCGGGGCGGGGACTTCATTCGCACGCACCTAGAGGAGCCCAAGTCGAGTCAGCGTGGACGAGAAGGCGTCGAACAACTCGAGCGTGTCCAATTCGTGGTCGGCCACCCATCGGGCCTCGGCCGTCTCCCAGCCGAGCGTTGCCGGGGGATCAAACCGCTGCTCGACGTCGATGATCACCGTCCAATAGGACCAACCGCCGTGGTCGTCCTGGTGGGTGTCGCCGAGCTCGAAGTTGTCGAGGACGTGCCCGATCTCCTCGTCGAACTCTCGAAGTGCACCCTCCACAGGGTCCTCCCCCAGGTCCAACGCCCCGCCAGGAATGGCCCAGGTGCCACCCCGATGGCAATGCATCGAGCGTCGGGCCAAGAAATACCAGGTGCCGTCGGGACCGACGTGGCGGACGAGCACGCCGGCCGCCCCGTACTTGCCCCACCGCATGGACCCATCGGCAAGCGTGACGAACCCGTCGCCCGATCCGGCAAGGTTCATGGTGGCGGCTTCCTGGTCATGGGTTTGACGCGGTCATGGGCTCAGCCCAGTTTTGCACCGGGAAGTCGGCGACGCCCGGCGGAGCCTTTACGCCTTCCGGTTGGCGATCAGCCACTGTTCCCACGTCGTGGTCCCGACCTGATGGTCGGGGGCGAGATGGACTCCCTGGTCGAACGCCTTGACCATGCCGACCAGGGGCAGGGGAACCAGCAGGGCGCGCCGGCCGGTGATCGTCGCTAGGCCCGATGACCAGCACCTGCCCCACAAGCCTGACCCTAACGGGGTGGCCAGCGAGTACCGCCAGGTCGCGTGGTCCAGCCGCTCCCGGTCGACGTCGTTTGCCCGGTCAGACCTGCGCTTCGCTCGACTCGAGGACCGACCCGAGACTGACTCGGTCCGTCATCGAACATATGTTCGCTATCCTTTCCTCGATGGGTGCCCCCCACTCCTTCCGGTGGAAGCTCGCTGACGATGTCGAGGCCGACGGTGGCCAGCTGGCCCTGTTCAGCCCCGAGGACCTGGGGGAGCGCCACGTGGGCACGGGCGAGTTCCGCGGCTACGAGTTCCTCCACGTAAACGCCAAGAAGATCATCAACACGCTTCCGGCAACCTCGTCCATGCCCTTCCGACACACCATCAATGCCTACCGGGGCTGCAGCCACGCCTGCGTCTACTGCTTCGCACGCCCAACCCACGAGTACCTCGGCCTCGGCATCGGGGAGGACTTCGAGCGGAAGTTGGTGGTCAAGGTCAATGCTGTCGAGCGGCTGACCGCCGAGCTCCGGTCCGAACGCTGGGCCGGCGAGCCCATCGCCATGGGAACCAACACCGATCCTTATCAGCGTTGCGAGGGCAAGTACCGCTTGACCAGGGGCATCGTCTCCGCTCTGGGTGATGCGGCCAACCCGTTCTCGATCCTGACCAAGTCCACCTTGATCGTGCGGGACCTCGACCTACTGGCCAAGGCGGCACAACGGACCACGGTGCAGTGCAGCTTCTCCATCGGCACGCTCGATGAGTCGGTGTGGCGAGCCACCGAGCCCGGTACCCCGCACCCCCGCCAACGGGTGGCCGCCCTCAAGAAGCTGGTCGACGCCGGCATCAGGACGAGCGTGCTGGTGGCTCCGGTCATCCCTGGGCTCTCCGACTCCCCCGACCAGCTGGCCCAGGTCACCGATGCCTGCCTGGATGCGGGGGCCGAGTCGGTGGGCGCCATCCCACTCCATCTACGTCCCGGAGTCCGCGAGCACTTCATGGGATGGCTTCGCCAGCACCAGCCCGAACTGGCACCGCGCTTCGAACGGCATTACCGACGGTCGTACCTGTCCGCTTCGGATCAGGAGCGGATCACCGGGTTCGTGCGCGACCGGGTGAGCCGGAACCAGGCGATGTCCTAGCCTCCTCCGCACCTGTCGGCGAGGTGCCTCCAGCACTGTGTCGGCGAGGCGCCTCCAGCACTCTGTCGGCCAGGTGAGCAGCGCCTCCAGGCACGGTCACCACCTCCAGTCCGTCCCGATCGACCAGCCACCGGAGATTCCGCCCGTGGAGATCGTGGTCCTCGTCGAACCGGTTGAGGACCACGAGCAGGCGGGCCGGCCCTCCACCGGGATCGTCCGCAGTCGGCGGGTCGGTCAACGGCCGCAATGCCCCGACCGAGAGCCGCACGCCGTTGATCGTGCCGAGACCGGCGTCGGCCACCAGGAGCACGACCTCGGGCTTGAGCAGGCGACCGAGGTCGACGACGTCCCCATCGGAGGCCAGGGGCGAGCGGACTCCCCCGGCGGACTCCACCAAGCCGACAGTGGCAGCTGGTTCGGGCCAGCGCAGCTCGTCGGCCAGGTCGCCTAGGGTGAACGGGGGCAGGCCCAGCACCTCGGCGGCCATGGGCGGCGCCATGGCCCTGTGGTACGACCTGGCCGGCAGGCACACCACTTCGGGCCGTTCGCCCGAGGCCTCGCCCAGCACCTCGGCATCGGTGCGCTCCCCGATCAGGTCGGCCTCCCGATCGACATCGAAGGACTGGGCCGGCTTCCGGGCCGCGACACTGAGCCCCCTACGCCGCAGCTCCTGGAGCAACGTGGCCGCCACCCACGTCTTTCCCACCTCGGTACCCGTTCCGCACACCAGCACGACCCGGTCAGGACGCGAGGGCATTCGGCTCCGTCGACCGCTTTCCCTGTTCTCTGCTTCCCTGTTCTCTGCTTCCCTGTTCTCTGCTTCCGTGTTCTCTGCTTCCGTGTTCCTTCTCCGGGGCGTTCCTCTGTTCGTTCTCGTATCCGTTCGCCCGCTTCGACCGGCTATGTCCGGCCAGGCCAGCCAAGCCTCCGGCCAACCGGTCCACCTGCTCGTCGGTGTGGGCGGCCGAGAGGGTCACCCGTAGCCGAGACGTGCCTACCGGAACGGTCGGGGGCCGGATGGCCGGAACCCAGAGCCCCAAGGCCTGCAGCGAGCTCGATGCGACGATGGTGTCCTCCTCCGCGCCGATGACCACCGGGACGATCGGCGACCGGTGTCTCGGGTCGGGAGCGATCCGGGCCACGAATCCGGCCAGCCGGGACCGCAGCTCGTCCCCCTCGGCTGATTGGACGACGCCCAGGGCCGCCAGGGCGGCGGCCGAAGCCGCCGGGGTCGGCGCGGTGGTGAAGATATAAGGCCGCGCCAGGTTGATCAGGAGCTCGACCCAACGGGTCGGGCCGGCCACGAAGCCGCCCAGCGCCCCCAGTGTCTTGGACAGGGTCCCCACCCGAAGCACGTCGACATCGTCCGTGGCGCTGTCAGGCAGGTCGGGCCCGAGGACGGCGTGGGCCTCGTCCAGCACGAGCAAGGCACGGTGGCGGCCGGCCAGCTCGACCAGGCCGGGGAGGTCGGCCTCGTCCCCGTCCATGGAGAACACGGTGTCCGACACGATGACCGCCCGTTCGGGCGAAGCGGCCACCAGGTCGTCCAGGGCGCCCAGGTCGCCGTGGGGAAACACCGTGGCGCTGGCCCGGGCCAAACGGCACCCGTCGATGATCGAGGCGTGGTTGAGCTCGTCCGAGTAGATCCGGGCCCCATTCGCGCCGAAGACCGACAACACCGACAGGTTGGCGGCGAACCCGGTGGGGAAGACGACGGCGCGCTCACAGTTCTTCCATTCGGCCAGAGCCGCCTCCAGCGAATCATGGATGGGACGGGACCCGGTGATCAGGCGGGATCCCCCCGCGCCGGCGCCCCACCGATCGAGAGCGGCGTGGGCTGCGTCGACCACCGCCGGGTGGGAGGCCAGGCCCAGGTAGTCGTTGGAGGCGAACGACACGACCTCGCCATTGGCGCCAGCCAGGATCCCGGTCGTCGAGCGGGCATCGAAGGTCCGGGGGACGCGCCACTGCCCGGCGGCCTCCACCCGGGCACCGGTCGCCTCGACCCACTCCGACCAGGGAGAGGGGCGCTTCTCGCTCACGGCCTCTGCTCTGCCGACGGGCCGGGACCGTCCTCGTCCCGCACCGCGGTGATGGCCCCAGCCAGGACCTCGACCAGGTGCTCCACCTCGGCCACGGTCGTGGTCAACGGGGGCATGACCACGACCACATCGCCCAGCGGCCGGAGCAGCACTCCCTGTTCGACCGCCCGAGCGCAGACCCGCCGGCCCCAACGCTCGCCGCCGGGCGGGGGACCCAGTTCGATCCCGGCCATCAGGCCCCGTTGGCGGACCGCTCCCACCCCGGGCTGCGAGGCGATCCGGGCGTCCAGGGCCTCGCTCAGGGCTGCAGCCGTGGTCGTGACGTTGGCCAGGACGTCCCACTCGTCCAGCAGCTGGAGGTGGCGCAGGCCCACCGCACAGGCCAGTGCGTTCCCACCGTAGGAGTGCCCGTGGTAGAAGGTCTGCTCGCCGAGGTCCGGCCCGGCGAAGGCGGCGGCCACGGGCCCCGACGCCACCGTGGCCGACAGCGGGAGATACCCGCCGGTGATGCCCTTGCCCAGGCACAGGATGTCGGGTCGCAGGTCGCCCCACTCCGAGGCGAACAGCTTCCCGGTGCGCCCGAACCCGGTGGCCACCTCGTCGCAGATGAGCAGCACGCCCCGGTCCCGGCACGCCCGGCCCACCCTGGCCAGGTCGGAGGGCTCCGCCGCCAGCATGCCCGACGCCCCTTGCACCAGCGGTTCGATGACCAGCGCCACCAGCTCGGGACCGTGGCGGTCCAGCGCGGCGACGGCCTTGTCGGCCCAGTCCGCCTCGGCGTACCCGGGAGTTCGGAGCACAGGAAAGCGAAGGGGGTCGAAGAGATCGGTGCCGAAACCGCCGTCCCCCAGCGACAGGGCGCCCACCGTGTCCCCGTGGTAGGCCCCACCCAGGGCCAGGAACTGGGTCCGGTCGCGCTCGCCGCGGTTGGCCCAGTGCTGGAAGGCCACCTTGAGCGCCTGCTCCACGGCCACCGCCCCGTCGGAGGCGTACATCACGTGGGCGTCATCGACCGGGACCACGGCGGCCAGCGCCTCGGCGAACTCGATGGCGGCCCGGTTGCCGTTCCCGAGCAACGTGGAATGGGCCACCTTGCCCACCTGATCCACCAGGGCGGCGTCGAGCTCGGGCACCCGGTGCCCAAGGGTGGTCACCCACAGCGACGAGATGCCATCGAAGTACCGCTTCCCGTCGACGTCGATCAGGGTACGGCCCTCGGCCCGCTCCACCGTGATCGGGGTGGTGCGCTCGTAGGTGGCCATCTGGGTGAAGCCGTGCCACACCACGGCTGCGTCACGGGCGGCCCAGTCAGCCGCATAGTGTGGTCTTCGGGGAGGTCATCGCGGCAAGTCTTGTCCACCGGATCGACTGGGGCGAACTGACCCGCCCCCCGCATGTCCCCAGTGGGGAGCCCGATGCCTGACCGGTAGGCTCGGTGCATGGACCGAATCGGTGTGGTCGACACCATGTTCGCCCGCTACGACATGGGGGGCGAGGCGCTGGATGAGCTGGCTCAGTGCCCTGGTCACGGCGAGCGCTTCGAGGTGGTCTACCGAACCGTCCCGGGATTCAAGGACCTGGGGGTGGCCTGCAAGCGCTTGATCGAGAACGAGGGTTGTCGGATCGTGGTGGCCCTCGGGATGCCGGGCAAGGCGGCCATCGACCAGGTCTGCGCCCACGAGGCGTCCCAGGGGATCATGCTCGCTCAGTTGTTGACCTCGACCCCGGTCCTCGAGGTCTTCGTCCACGAGAACGAGGAAGAGGACCCGGCCAGGCTGGCCAAGGTCTGTGTCAACCGGGCCCGCGACCACGCCCGGAACGCCTACTGGATGGTCTACGAACCCGAACAGCTCACCCGACGCGCCGGGCGGGGCATCCGGCAGGGCTACGACGACGCCGGCCCCATCGCTCCCGGCTGAGCCGGACTCAGCTCTCCGGGTCCCGGGGCAGCCCGAGGGTCCGCTCCCCGATGATGTTCCGCTGCACCTCGGCCGTGCCCCCGCCGATGGTGAGCGCCGGCGCGAAGAGGAACCCCTGTCCCCAGATAGCCGCCGGCCACCGGAAGGCGCCGTTCGCCGGCATCGGGGCAGCTGCCGGCGTCGGGGCAGCTCCGGAACTCGGTGCGGCCACCCGCGGCGCCGGACTGCTTCCGGCCAGCATGCCCGCAGCCCCGCACAGGTCCTTGGCCAGGGCCATGACGTCCTGACCGTGCCGGTCGGCCAGCGCCTTGCGCGCCGACGCCTCGGCTCCGGGCTCGATGCCCGACAGGGCAGCCGAGAGCATTCGGAGGCGGATCAGGCGGAGGATCTCACCGTCACCCCACAGCCGGGCCAGCCGCTGGCGTCGCCGAGGATCGCGATCCCCTCCGCCGTCACCGACCACGTCCACCAGGTCCTGGGCCGTCGGGCCCTGGCCCCAGATCGCCCCGGCCCCTGACAACGAGACCCGCTCGTTGCCCAGCGTGACCTTGGCCAGCGCCCAGCCCCGGTTGACCTCACCGACCAGGTTCCGGTGCGGGATACGGACCTCGTCGAAGAAGACCTCGTTGAAGGTGTGGTCGCCGGTCATGTCCACCAATGGCCGGACGGTGATGCCCGGTGCGTCCATTGGGCAGATGAAATAGGAGATGCCCTGCTGCTTGGGCGCCTCGGGATCGGTCCGGGCCAACAGGATGCCGAAGGCGGCCCGGTGGGCGAACGAGGTCCAGACCTTCTGGCCGGTGACCACCCAGTCCTCGCCGTCCCGCACGGCCCGGGTGGACAGCGCGGCCAGGTCGGATCCGGCGCCGGGCTCACTGAACAGCTGGCACCAGAACTCCTCGCCCGAGAGCAGCGGGGGCAGGTAGCGCTCCTGTTGGGCCGCCGACCCAGCATGGATGAGGGTCGGGCCCGCCCACCCGATCCCTATGGGATTGTCGGGCCGGCGC
Source organism: uncultured Acidimicrobiaceae bacterium (assembly GCA_963803065.1). Taxonomy (GTDB): domain Bacteria; phylum Actinomycetota; class Acidimicrobiia; order Acidimicrobiales; family RAAP-2; genus DASXMT01. The sequence continues at coordinate 531,914 of CAWDKW010000004.1, read as the reverse complement.
AGGCCGGCCCGACGGAGCTCGTCGTCGATGACCAGCTGGGTCACCGGGTCGGCCCCCAGCCCCCAGGGTTGGGGCCAGTGCGGGGCCACATAGCCGGCCGCGGCCAGCTCCCCCGGGGACGCCGAGGGGTGTCCAGCTGACCAGGCCCGAAAGGCCACACGTCGTGGGTCGTCCTCCCCCGGTAACGCGAAGTCCACGGGGGCCAGCGTAGGCTCGTGCGGTCCACCAGCTTGGATTCGAGGACACCAACGACAACGACACGCCCGTCGCCGCCATGGGCGGGAGTGGGGAGCGATCTGTGAGCAACTGGAATTATGCCGATGTCTGGGAGGTGGTGGCCGCGACGCTGCCGGACTCCGTCGCCCTGGTCCACGGGGGGAACAGACAGACCTGGGCGGAAACCGACCGGCGGGCCAACGGTGTGGCCCGGTGGCTTCTCGACCACGGGGTCAGCCACCAGGACAAAGTGGCCCTGTACCTGTACAACTGCTCCGAGTACCTCGAGGCCACCTTCGCCGCCTTCAAGGTGGGGCTGGTCCCGGTCAACACCAACTACCGCTACGCCGACGACGAGCTGGCCTATCTGTGGTCCAACGCCGACGCGGTGGCCGTGGTCTTCCATGGGACATTCGCCGAGCGCATCGAGAGGCTCCGGGATCGGGTCCCCGGGGTGACCAGCTGGCTGTGGGTGGACGATGGATCGGGCCCGTGCCCGACCTGGGCCACCTGCTACGAGGACGCGGTGGGCAGCGGGGACGGTTCACCAACCGCCGCCCCCTGGGGCCGCAGCGGCGACGACATCCACATGCTCTACACCGGCGGCACGACCGGGATGCCGAAGGGCGTCATGTGGCGCCAGGACGACCTCTTCGCCCGGTTGAACGGCCAGGGGTTCCGGCGCTACGCCGCCGCCGACGGGCTCGACGGCATCCGGGCCGACCTGGAGGCCAATGGGGCCGGGATGACCCTGCTGCCCGCCTGCCCGCTCATGCACGGGACGGGTGGGTTCACGGCCATGGAGTGCCTGAGCGAGGGCGGGCACGTCGTCACCTCCACCTCACGTCAGTTCGACGCCGTCGACCTCTTGGACACCGTGGAGCGGGAGCGGGTGAACGGGCTGATCATCGTGGGTGACGCCTTCGCCAAGCCCATCCTCCGCGCCCTCGACGAGCATCCCGACCACTGGGACCTGACCAGCCTGGTCGGCATCATCTCCTCGGGCGTCATGTGGAGCGAGGAGACCAAGCAGGGCCTGTTGCGGCACCACAGCACGATGATGCTGATCGACGCGTTCTCCTCGTCCGAGGCGCTGGGCATGGGGTCGTCGGTGTCCTCGGGGACCTCCGCCGTCCGGACCGCCCGGTTCACCCTGGGCCCGGAGGTCAAGGTGCTCGACCCCGACGGCAACGAGGTCAAGCCCGGCTCGGGCCAGGCCGGGGTGCTGGCCATCGGAGGCCGCAACCCCCTCGGCTACTACAAGGACGAGGCCAAGACCGCCGCGACCTTCAGGACCTACGACGGCGTCCGATACTCCATCCCCGGGGACTATGCCGAGGTGGGCGAAGACGGCAAGATCCACCTGCTGGGGCGGGGCTCGGTTGTCATCAACACCGGTGGTGAGAAGGTCTACCCCGAAGAGGTCGAAGAGGTGGTGAAGACCTATCCCGGCGTGGCCGACGTCGCCGTCGTCGGCATCCCCAACGAGCGTTTCGGCGAGGAGGTGGTCGCCGCGGTGGAGCTCAAGCCGGGGGTCGACAAGGACTCGGTGACCGGCGAACAGATCCAGGCCTACGTGAGCGAGCGGTTGGCCGGCTTCAAGTCACCGCGTCGGGTCCGTTTCGTCGATTCCATCGGCCGTACCCCGTCGGGGAAGATGGACTATGGCCGCCACCGGGACGAGGCCACCGACTGGGTGGCGCCGGCCTGAGCCCCGCGCCTGAGCCCGGCCGGAGACCGGCCGGTTCCCGGCGGGCGCAGATGCCAGAGCTCGGCCCCGTTCCGTGGCTTCGGCGCCGGGCCGGTTGCGCCCGGCTCCACCGACGGCGATCAGCCCTTGTTCGCACCGTGCGAGCGGACGAAGTCGTTGACCGTGTAGTACGCGTCGATCGACTCGCCAGCGTCGCCCCAGAACCCCTCGAGCACGTCGAAGGCCATGGCTCCGTTGGCGATGTAGTGGTTGTTGACGTCGGTAATCTCCAGCTCGCCCCGCCCGGAGGGCTCGAGGGTGGGGATGACCTCGAACACGTCGGCGTCGTAGCAGTAGATGCCGGTCACGCCGAACGAGGAGGGTGGGTCGTCGGGCTTCTCCACGATGCCCGAGATGTTTCCGTCCCCGTCGAACGAGGGCACGCCCAGATGGCGCAGGTGCTCGGGCTCTTCGACCGACGTCAACAAGATACGGGCCCCGTGGGGGTCGGCCTCGAACGACTCGACCATCGGGCCGATGGAGCCCTCGACGATGTTGTCGGCCAGCATGACCAGGACCGGGTCGCCGTCCACGAACCGTTCGGCCAGGCCCAGTGCCTCTGCTATGCCGCCCGGTCGCTCCTGGTAGCCGTAGCTGAGCCGGTCGATCCCGAATTCGTGCCCGTTCCCGAGCAAACGGAGGAACTCGCCGGCGTGGGTCCCGCCGGTGACAAGCATGATCTCGGTGATACCCGCCTTGACCAGGGCTTCGATGCAGAAGTTGACCATGGGCCGGTCGTAGATGGGCAACAGGTGCTTGTTGGTGATGGTGGTGAGGGGGTGAAGCCGAGAGCCGGTGCCCCCGGCCAGGATGACGCCCTTCATCGACGGAAGCCTACGGTGAAATGCCCTCGCCCACCACCTGAGCAACTCGAGGCTCCGCTCCGGCAGAGCATCGAGGCTGCGCGAGCGGCCCGCCAGATTCGGCGGCCCAGCCCAGGGTCGGTGGCCCAGCCCAGAGCCGGCTCCAAAGAGCGTGGTCGGCGCCGAGGAGCGGGGTCGCCCCGATTGCTGTCACGAGGGGCGCCGCTACATTTGGCTCTGTGGCCGAAGACCCGACGCTGTTCGACTGGGCTGGGGGGCTCGACGCCTTCGACCGGATGATCAACGCTTTCTACGACAGGGTCGAGCGGGACGAGCTGCTGTCGCCGTTCTTCCCCGGCGGGGTCCATGCCGAGCACCGAAGCAACGTCACCTCGTGGTGGATCGAGGTGTTCGGCGGACCGGCCGACTATACGAAGCGGCTCGGCGGTTACGAGCGGATGCTCAACAAGCACCGCGAGCTGGGCGTCACGCCTGAGCAGCGGTTCCGGTTCGCCTCCCTGATGAGCCTGGCCGCCGACGATGCCGGTATGCCGAGCGACCCTGAATTCCGATCCGCCCTGGTCGCCTACCTCGAGTGGGGGACGCGCCTGGCACTCGAGAATTCCCAACATGGCGCCGCCGTCGTGGAGCATGCGCCCGTGCCCAGGTGGGGCTGGGGGGAAGCCCCGCCCTATCAGCCGTAGCCGGGGCCCTATCAGCCGTAGCCGGGGCGAGATCAGCCGTAGCCGGGGCGAGATCAGCCGTAGCCGGGGCGAGCGGCATCGGGCTGGGCAGCAGCCTCCGCCAGGACGGCGTCGGCCAGTTGAGGCCATGCCTCAGCCGCCCACGGCCCGAAGGGGCGGTCGGCCAGCCCGGCGCAGGCCAACCCGGCGACCGGGTCGATCCAGACGAACGAACCAGACTGGCCGAAGTGGCCAAAGGTCGCCGGCGAGTTGTGGCGCCCGGTCCAGTGGGGGTCCTTGGCCCCCCTGATCTCGACGCCCAGCCCCCAGTCGCAGGGATCGAATCTCCCGAAGCCGGGCAGGACTCCGGCCAACCCGGGAAAGGCCACCGACGTGGCCAGCTCATGGGTGGCGGCACTGATGAGGGTGGGGGCAGCAAGCTCCGCGGCCAGGCCCAGGAGGTCGCAGAGCGGGCCGGCCAGCCCGGAGGCGGGCGAGCCTCCGTCGAGCCGGACGGTGCCGGACAGGCCCAGAGGGCCGAGCACCCCGTCGCCGACGTACGACCAAAAGGCCATCCCCGAGTGCTCGGCCAACAACTCGGCCAGCCATTCGTAGCCGGCATTGGAGTAGATCCTCCGGGTCCCGGGCGCACTGAGGGCCGAGCGGCTCTCGGGCCCCAGCCCCGAGGCGTGGGCCAACAGGTGGCGGACCGTCGACCCGGGCGGCCCTGCCGGCTCGTCGAGGTCCATGGTGCCCTCCTCCACCGCCACCAACACGGCCAGGGCCGTGACCAACTTGGTCACCGACGCCCAGGCATACGGTCGGTCCGGGTCGCCCGAGGCGCTCGCTGGGCCGGCAGGTCTCGCGGATCCGGTCGGGCTCGCTTGCCCGGCGGGTGAGAGGCCGAGAACCCCTACGGCCGCCGATGCCACCGGCCAGCTGGCTACTTGATCGAGGGCTCGCACGTCGGCGCGATCGTAGACCGGCACCGGTCGGAGGAGATCAGACCATCAGGAGGAGATTGTCGAGGGGTCCCGGTGGAATTAGATGTCGAGGCTGCCCGATGGGATCAGACGTCGAGGAAGCGCCGGACGGCAAAAGCCGAGCCGATCACACCCACCCCCACACCGACCACCATGACCAGGATGCAGGTGGCCGCCACCTCCCAGCCGCCCATGGCCATCTGGGCGGTGATCGACCCACTGGCGTCGTGAGGGACGTCGAGCCCGATGCCCCAGTACAGGCCCAGCACGGCCAGGACGGCCACCCCTCCGCCGAGCAACCCCTGGACCAGTCCTTCGGCCATGAACGGCAACCGGATGAACCAGTTGGTCGCGCCCACCAGCTTCATGACCGACACCTCACGGCGCCGGGCGAAGATGGCCATGCGGATCGTGTTCAAGATGAGGACGGAGGCCGACAACAGGAGCACCACGGCGATGGACAGGAAGACCCACTGGAGGACGTGGATGACGTTCTCCATGGTGTGGATCTGTTGGGTGGGCGAGGCCACCGTGGCCACCCCCGGCTTCCCGGTGAACTCGGACTGGATCACTGACGCCTGCGATGCATCCGAAAGGTGACATCGCCATGACGAGGGCACGTCGGACACGCTCAGCGCATTGGACAGGTCGGGCGGCTCTAGCTGCTTGGCCTCGGCGTAGTCCCAGCTCTGGCTGCGGGCCGTGCACGACTTCACGAACGGGAGCTGTTTGAGCTCGCTGCCGATGGCGGCGTTCTGGGAGGGAGCGGCCTTGGGCTGCACGAAGACCACGACGTCGACGCCCTGCTGCCACCGGGTGGTGGCGTTCGAGGCGCCCTGCTTCAACAGCAGGGCCGAGCCGACCAGCGCGAGGGACACGGCCACCGTCAACACGGCGGCGACGGTCATGAGCCGGTTCCGCCACAGGTTGGTGCCGGCCTCTTTGGAGATGTACCCAACCGAGACTGGCATCAGGCCTCGATCACCAATCCTCCGTCCACGCCGTTCCCCATCACCGCGCCGGTGGGGGACCCCGCACCCTGGGCGGCCACCGCGCTGTCGATGCCGTAGACGCCGCGGGCCTGGTCGCGCACGAGCACGCCGCGGTCGAGCTCGATGACCCGGCGACGCATCTGGTCGACCATGCCGGCGTCGTGGGTGGCGATGACCACGGTGGTGCCGGTGCGGTTGATCCTGTCCAAGAGGCGCATGATCCCGAGGCTGGTGGTGGGGTCCAAGTTCCCGGTGGGCTCGTCGGCCAGCAGGATCAAGGGGCGGTTCACAAAGGCGCGGGCCACGGCGACGCGCTGTTGCTCGCCGCCGGACAGCTCGTGGGGGAGATTGTTCCGCTTCCTGGACAGGCCGACCAGGTCGAGGACCTGGGGAACCTGTTGGCTGATGACGTGCTTGGGCCGACCGATGACCTCGAGGGCGAAGGCAACGTTCTCGAAGACGTTCTTGTTGGGGAGCAGGCGGAAGTCCTGGAAGACGCAGCCGATGTTGCGGCGCAGGTAGGGGATGCGCCACTTGGACAGGTGGCCGATCTCCTTGCCCGCCTCCCAGATGCGACCGGAGTCCGGCGTCTCCTCACGGAGGAGCAGCCGGATGAAGGTGGTCTTCCCGGATCCCGATGGGCCGACGAGGAAGACGAACTCCCCCTTGTCGATCTCCACCGAGCACTGGTGGAGCGCAACCGTGGTGCCCTTGTACGTCTTGGTGACGTTGTCGAAACGGATCATGAGGGCATCGTCATGAGAGGAGGGAGGTGGCGGAACCGGTACTGCTCGCGAGCAAGTGTAACCGCCCCGAATGCCCAACTGGGGCAACCCTGGTCAATCCGCCTTTCGGCGCAGCTCAGCCTGCCTGCGCAGCTCTGCCTCCATGAAGGCGTCGAGGTCCCCGTCGAGGACGGACTCCACGTTTCCGGTCTCCTCGTTGGTGCGGAGATCCTTGACCAGCTGATAGGGGGCCATGACATAGGAACGGATCTGGTTTCCCCACGCGTTGTCGGCCCGATCACCGGAGAGCGCTTCGAGCTCCGCCTCCCGCTCGGCCCGCTGCTGCTCGGCCAGCTTGGCTCCCAGGATCTGCATCGCCTTGGCCTTGTTCTGGTGCTGGCTCCTCTGGTTCTGGCACGACACGACGATGCCGGTGGGCAGGTGGGTGAGGCGAACCGCCGAGTCCGTCTTGTTCACGTGCTGGCCACCGGCTCCCGATGACCGGTAGGTGTCGATGCGCAGGTCCTTCTCGTCGATGTCCACCTCCCCCGACACGTCGTCCAAGAAGGGGACCACGTCGAGCGAGGCGAAGCTGGTCTGGCGCCGGTGCTGGGCGTCGAAGGGCGAGATGCGCACCAGCCGGTGGACACCGCGCTCGGCGGCCAACAGGCCGAAGGCGTATCGCCCCCTCACGATGAAGGTGGCCGACAGCAACCCGGCCTCCTGGCCCGGGGTGGCCTCGTCCACTTCGATCTCGAACCCGCGGCGCTCGGCCCAGCGCGAGTACATCCGGAGCAGCATCTCGGCCCAGTCCTGCGCGTCGGTACCACCCGCCCCGGCGTGGATCTCGGCCACGGCGTCGAGCTCGTCGTGGTCACCGGCGAACAGCGACCGGAGCTCCAGCTCGCCGAGCCGGCGGTCGAGCTCGGCCAATCCTGCTTCGACCTCGGGACGCTGTGACTGGTCGTCCTCTTCCTCCGAGAGCTCGTAGAGGGTCGACGCGTCCGACAGCATCCCCGACAGGCTGTCAAGCAACTCGATGTCCTCGGTCACCCGCCCCAGCTCGGTGGTCACGCTCCGGGCGTTGTCGGGATCGTCCCAGAGATCGGGGCGCGATGCCGACGCCTCGAGCTCGGCGCGTCGGGCGCGCAGTTGCTCGATGCCCAGATAGTGCTCGGCCACCTCCAGGCGCTCGGTCAACTCGGCCAGACGCGCCGGGATGTCGACTCGCTCGGTTTCAGCCCCGGGGCGGGGGCTGCCAGCGGACGGCATTCAGCTGGCGCCGTGGCAGAGCTTGAACTTCTTGCCGCTCCCGCACCAACACGGCTGGTTCCGTCCCACCTTCTCGTGCTCCGACTTCACGATGGGAGCCTGGATCTCACCCGGGTCGGCGGACCGATTGCCTCTTCGGCTCGATGCTGGGTTCGTGGATGCCGGGTTCGGGGATGCGGGGCCGGTGGCCGCCGGCCCGTTGGTGGCGTGGCCGTCGGCAGCGCGCTCTTCGGACAGGGCCATCTCGGCCTCCATCAGAACCTGCCCGGCCAGCGCGGCGGCCATGGGGCCGGCGTCTTGGACCGGGTCGTCGGCGGCGATGTAGTTGGCCTGGCCCAGGTCTGGCTCAGGGGACGGCTCGGTGAGCACCTGGACGTGGAAGACGTACCGCAGGTAGTCGTCGGTGATCCCCTCCATGAGCCGCTCGAACATGGCGAAGCTGTCACGCTCCCACGCCACCAACGGATCCTGGTTGCCCATGGCCCGGAGGTTGATGCCCTCCCGGAGGTAGTCCATCTCGGCCAGGTGGTCTCGCCACCGCTGGTCGATGATCTGGAGCATCACGTCCCGCTCGAGCTGGCGGGCCGTCTCCTCGCCGCCGGGCAGGCTCTCGTCCCGCTCGGCGTAGAGCTCGAGGGCCTCGGTCACCAGGCTCTCGGTCACCTGGCCGGTGGTGGTCGCCTCCTCGAGGTCCTCGGCCACGAACTGGGTCGGGAAGTACTGGGTGACCTCGGTGATCAGGCGGGGCAGGTCCCACTCCTCGACGTAGTCACTGGGACATGCCTCGGCCACCAATGCGGTCACCGTCGACTCGAGCAGCTCCAGGGTCTCGTCCCGGAGGTCCTCACCCTCGATGATCTGCAGCCGCCGCTCGTAGATGACCTTGCGCTGCTTGTCCATGACCTTGTCGTACTTCAGGACGTCCTTGCGGGTCTCGGCGTTGCGACCCTCGACCGTGTTCTGTGCCCGCTCGATGGCCTTGGTCACCATCCTCGCCTCGATGGGCACTTCGTCGGGCAGGGCGCGGTTCATGACCCAGCTCATTGCGTTGGTGGCGAACAGACGCATGAGGTCGTCCTCGAGCGAGAGGAAGAAGCGGCTCTCCCCGGGGTCACCCTGGCGGCCGGCCCGGCCGCGGAGCTGGTTGTCGATCCGGCGGCTCTCGTGGCGCTCGCTGCCCAGGACGTACAGCCCGCCTGCGGCCAGCACCTCCTCGCCCTCTTTGGCGCACGACTGCTCGAAACGGGCCGTTGCCGCGGCCACTGCCGCCTTCCCCTCGTCGGACTCGACGTCCAGACCCTCGGACCGCACCTGGTGCAGGGCCAACAGCTCGGGGTTGCCGCCCAGGAGGATGTCGACGCCCCGCCCGGCCATGTTGGTGGCCACGGTCACCCCGCCGACCCGACCGGCCTGGGCCACGATCTCGGCTTCCCGGAAGTGCTGCTTGGCGTTCAGCACCTCGTGGGGTATCCCCTTCTTGTCGAGCAACCGCGACAACTGCTCGGACTTGGACACCGATGCCGTCCCGACCAGCACCGGTTGGCCGGTGGCATGCCGTTCGGCGATGTCGTCGACTACGGCGGCGAACTTGGCTTCCTCGGACTTGTAGATGAGGTCGGAGGCGTCGGCTCGGATGAGCGGCTTGTTGGTGGGGATCGGCACCACCGGCAGCGAGTAGGTGTTGGCGAACTCCGATGCCTCGGTCTCCGCCGTGCCGGTCATCCCCGCCAGCTTGTCGTAGAGGAGGAAGTAGTTCTGGAGGGTCACCGTGGCCCAGGTGTGGTTCTCCTCCTTGATCCGCACCCGCTCCTTGGCCTCGACCGCCTGGTGCAGGCCGTCCGACCACCGGCGGCCCTCCAGGGTCCTCCCGGTGAACTCGTCGACGATCTTCACCTCGCCCTGGTCGATCAGGTAGTCCTTGTCCCGGCGGTAGAGCTCCTTGGCCAGGAGGGCCTGGGTGAGGTGGTGGACGTGGTTGACGCCCACTGAGTCGTAGAGGTTGCTCACCCCGAGCTGGCGCTCCACCTTCTCGATCCCCGCCTCGGTGGGGACGACGATCTTCTTCTCCTCGTCGACCTCGTAGTCCTGGTCGACCCGCAGTGTGCGGACGATCCCCGCGAACTGGTAATAGAGCTTGGCCGACTCGGCCGCCGGCCCCGAGATGATCAGCGGAGTCCGGGCCTCGTCGATGAGGATGGAGTCCACTTCGTCGACGATGGCGAAATGGTGCCCGCGTTGGACCATGGCGTCCATGGACCGGGCCATGTTGTCCCGCAGGTAGTCGAACCCGAGCTCGGTATTGGTCCCATAGGTCACGTCCGCCTCGTAGGCCAGCCGCTTGGCCGCCGGGTCCTCGACGTCGGGCCCGACCCGGCCCACGGTGAGGCCGAGGAAGTTGTACACGCGGCCCATCCACGCCGCGTCCCGTGTGGCCAGGTAGTCGTTGACGGTCACCAGGTGGACCCCGTTGCCGGCGAGGGCGTTCAGGTAGACGGGGAGGGTGGACACCAGCGTCTTCCCCTCGCCCGTCTTCATCTCGGCGATCCAGCCGAAGTGGAGGGCCATGCCCCCCATGAGCTGGACGTCGAAGTGCCGCTGGCCCAGGACCCGCCACGCGGCCTCGCGCACCACAGCGAAGGCCTCGACCAGCATGTCCTCGAGGGTCTCGCCATCGGCCAACCGCTGGCGGAACACCTCGGTGGCCGCTCGTAGCTCGGCGTCCGAGCGCGCCTCCATCTCCGGCTCCAGGTCGTTCACGAGGGGAACCAGCTCGGCCAGCCGACGGACCTTCTTCCCTTCGCCCGCGCGGAGAACCTTGGTGAAAACGCTCATAGCGCACCCATCCTACCGATCAGTCCCTCCCGGCGGTCTCGGAGGGACCCGTTCACGCCGTGCGGCTACGCGGTGCGCACCTTGGGTCGCTGCAGGGCTCGGACCGCCGCGCTCGACGCCCGCCCCTGGTGGGAGTCGATCAGTCGCCCCTTCGTCTTCTCCAGCTGGCGCTCGAGCTTCTCCACCACCCGGTCCACGGCGGCCAACGCCTCGGGAGCGGCGGCGCGGGCCCGGACAACCTGTCCGTGGCCGGTCATGATGACCTCGCAGATCTCGCTGTCCACGATGCGGCGATTGTGCTCCTCGCTGAAGCGCACCTCGGCCCGGTCGAGGCCCGGGCAGTACCGGCCCAGCCGGCCCACCTTCTCCCCGACGAGTGCCTGCAGTGCATCGGGCACGATCCTGCGGCCATTCGCGATGACGACGTCCACTTGCTCGCCCTCCTGTGTGGTTGGAACTGCTGTTGGTTGGGGTGCTCCGTGGTTTGGGAATGCTCTCTCGGCCGGTCCTCCCGATCGGTCATGAGGTGGATGAGATGTGCGCTACGTGCGGCTGACCTGGTCTTTGACCCCACACTCGCCTGCAGTGGGAATGGCGGCCCGGCGCCGGCGGCTCCCGGACCGCGTGGCGGTCGGCAACCCGGCGGCACCGCGAACGGCACGCGTCACCCCATCTCCGCCCGCCCCCGAGAGTCGGGGGCGCCGCGGGCAGGTCTTACTCCTAAGCCGCACCATGCTCGGCAACCAGAAGTTGCCTTACGTGGGTCGTTTCGCCTGCGACTGGCTTCGACTTGCAACCACAGACCCGCACGTAGCTCACGCCAGGAGCATACGCCCGCCCCGGGCGACGCAACGGGCGGGATCCACGTAGTTCACACAGTCGCCACTCCCCCGACACAGAGCCGCAACGACGCCGGCACGGGGCCCGGAGCCCGCTGACACGGCCCGGGGTCCCCGGCACCGCGCCCCAGAGTCCGGCTCATGCCTCCTGTAACCGCCGCTTGATGTCGTCCAGCACCGGGATGGGCCCCGGGTCGATCTCCTCTCGGGCGGCCAGGTGCAGCGACACGAAGTCCCCGATCAGTGCCAGGTCGGCGAGCTGGGCCAGGTCCCCCTCGCCGGCCGCCCGTACCTCGACGATGCCGGCCACCACTTCCAACATGACGTCGGCCACCAGCTCGAATCGCCGAGCCACCTGGGGATGCTCGGCATCATGGCGGAGGTTGACCAGCGTGATGATCTGGCGCGTCACGTCACCCTGCTGCCCCCAGCCGGCGACCTCGTTGTGGGACAGCTCCGGGTAGACGGCGAAGAAGGCCGGCGACTTTGCGTTCTCGTTGATCTGCGCCTTCCACCGGAGAGCGGCGGCGGCCCCGAGCGCCTCGGAGCTGTGCACCAGCGGAATCGTCCGCCCGATTCGGCGAGCCAGGTCCTCGGCCAGGCCCTTCGGTCGCACCAGCTCGTCGCGTCGCCGCTTCAGCTGCTCGACGGCCTGGGCTATCCAGTGCCCAGCCCCCGGGAACAGCCCGATCTCCTCCAGGACCACGATCGGGGGCACGGACATGGCGCCGAGTGCGGCCCGGGGCTGGGGGATGCCGGTCGGCACCGGGACGACGGGGACCCGCCATTCCTCGGCCAGGCGGACCAGTTCGCCCCCGCCGGACACGACGACCAGTGCCGCCCCCGCTTCGTAGGCCAGACCGGCCGCCTCGAGCGTCTCCTCGGTGTCGCCCGAGAACGACAGGGCGAAGACGAGGGTGCCGGCACCCACGAAGTCGGGCGGCTGGTAGCCCTTGACCACCGACACCGGGACGGCCATGAAGGGTGCGGCAGTGGCAGCCAGGACGTCGCCGGCGATGCCGCTCCCGCCCATCCCCAGGACCACGACGTTCTCCACCCGGTCGCGGTCAGGAAGGCCGGCCAGGCCCCGGGAACGGGCGACGGCTTCGGCCACCTGTTCGGGGAGGCCGGCCGTGGCGCCCCACATGTCGAGGGTATCGACGGGAAGCGGGCTGGAGCCCCCGCCGTCAGCCGGCCCCCCCGCCGTCCCGCTCACGCGCCGGCTTTCTCCTGAGTGGAGGTTGCCCCTCCTGCATCCGCTTTGGCCATCAGCCGCGTGTGCTCCTCGTCGGACACCGCGGTGGCTTCGTCGATGAGCATGACGGGAATGCCGTCACGGACCTCGTAGCTCCGGTGCAGGCGGGGGTTGTACAGGCGGTCCTCGTCAGCGAAGTAGAGCAGCGGCCCTTTGTCCTCGGGGCAGGCGAGCACCCCGAGCAAGAGTGGGTCGAGCGACATGGTCACGGTTCTCCTTGGTTGGTTGTGGTGTCGTCCCGGTCCCTGCGGGTGAACGGGCGCTCCCGATCTCGACATGGCCTAGGCGCCGGTGATGCGGGACACGTCGTCCAGGATCTCGGCGACGTGGCTCCGGCACTCCTCGTCGGTGGGCGCTTCGACGTTGAGGCGCAACAGCGGCTCGGTGTTGGACGGACGCAGGTTGTACCACCAGTCTCCGCGATCCACGGTCAGGCCGTCGAGACGATCGGCCGTACCCATCTCCCCGTGGGCGGCCTCGACGGCGGCGGCCATCTTCTCGACCGCGCCGGCCGGGTCGGGCACCTCGGTGTTGATCTCGCCCGAATCCGAGTAGCGCTTGTAGGGAGCGAGCAGCTCGGAGAGCGGCTTCCCGGTGACGCTCAACAGCTCCAGGACGACCATGGCGGCGATGATCCCCGAGTCGGCCCGGTAGTTCTGGGCGAAGTAGTAGTGACCCGAGTGCTCGCCACCGAAGATCGCCCCGGTCTCGGCCATCACCGCCTTGATGTAGCTGTGGCCCACCCGGGTACGGATGCCGGTCCCGCCGTGCTCGGCGATGACCTCGGGCACGACCCGGGAGCAGATGCAGTTGTAGAGCACGGTCGCGCCCGGGTGCTTGTCGAGCATGGAGGCGGCCACCAGCGCGGTGGTCAGCGAGCCCGACACCGGCTCGGCGTGCTCGTCCACCAGGAACACGCGGTCGGCATCCCCGTCGAAGGCCAGGCCGACGTCGGCCCCGGCGCTGACGATGGCGGCCTTCAACGCGGTCAGGTTCTCGGGCTGGATCGGGTCGGCCGGGTGGTTGGGGAAGTTGCCGTCGAGCTCGGGGAAGAGGATCTCCACGTCGAAGGGGAGCGGAGCGAAGACCTTGGGGGCCACGAGCCCGCCCATGCCGTTTGCCGTGTCGGCTACCACCTTCAGCGGCACCAGCACGCCGAGGTCGACGAACGACCGAACATGGTCGGCGTACTCGTCCAGCAGGTTCCGCTCCTCCATCGGGGCCAGCGCTGTCGGGTCGGCCGCCGGAGGGCCGTCGGCCCCCCACCGTTCGAGGAGCTCCTGGGCGTTCTCCTCGATCTCGACCAGGCCGGTGTCCCGCCCGATGGGCCGGGCCCCGCTCAGGCACAGCTTGATCCCGTTGTAGCGGGCCGGGTTGTGGGAGGCGGTGAACATGGCTCCTGCGGCATCCAGGCGGCCGGTGGCGAAGTACAACAGGTCGGTTGAGGCGAGGCCCAGGTCCACCACCTCCACCCCTGCGGATCGCGCCCCTTCGGCAAAGGCGTGGCTGAGCTCGACCCCCGACTCGCGCATGTCTCGGGCCAACAGCAACCGGGGGCCGCCGCTGAACCGGGCCATGGCCTCGCCGATGGCCCGGCACTGGTCGGCGTTGAGCTGATCGGGGACCGTGCCCCGGATGTCATAGGCCTTGAAGATGTCGGCGAGGCTGGTCATGGCCCCGACATCCTACCCAGACCAGGCCCACGAACTCGGGGCCGGGCGTGGGGCTCAGGAGTCGCTGGGTGCCTGGCTCAGATCGCTGGTGGCCTGGTTCAACATGGTGTCCAGCTGGCTCAGCTGACCGTTCAACTGGGTCACCAGGTCGGGCCCGAGCGGTTGCGTGGTCGTGGTGGTGGGCGCCCCGGGGGTGGTCGGCGCCGTCGTGGTGGCGACATGCTTCTTGGCCGCCACCGGCGAGCCGCCGCCGCAGGCGGCCAGGCCCAGCCCCGAGGCGACGACCAGTGCGACGGCGGCCAAGGTCGGTCTCCGGGCTGGCATGGGTCGGAGAGTAGCAAGGGGGGCACGGGCCGAGGGGACCGGGCTCATGCCCCGGCCCGCCACCGGCGGAGGCGGCGCGCCCGCAGCGTCCACCAGCCCAGCACGAACAGAGCCACCACCCCGACCGCGGTCAGCGTCCAGCCGATGCGATCGGCATCCGACGTCCCGTAGTGCAGGACCACGTCGTGACTCGTCGGCACGACCACCATCATGTTGGACGCGGTCCGCCACGGCCCGATGGCCCCGCTGACCTTCCAATTGGGGAAGTACGACACCTTCACCTCGACCGGCGTGCCGATCTGGCTCACGTGGAACCGGACGGTGTTGTCCGATGTGGCGAGGGCCGAGACGGTGGTGTGGGCCTCGGGCACGACCGCCGGAGCGGTGTCGGTGCTCGGCACCCGCGCCCAGGTCGCCGGTCCACCGGAGGTCGGCACGACGCTCCACCGGGCCGGGTTCTGGTACCAGGACAGGGACGGGGGCAGCCAGTCGGTCTGGACCTGGCCCACGTTGTTCCAGACCACCGGTCGATTGGCCAGGGGCTCGACCAGCGAGGTGCCGGCGATCCGGTAGATCTTCCACGTGGTGTTGAGCAGCTCGCCGTTGTAACTGGTCCTCCACGGCCCGTTCGAGGCGACGAGGGTGGCCGCCGGATCGGCCCCAGCCGCCTCTTGGACCGAGGGCGAGGAGGCAATGAAGTACCGGACGCCCAGGAGCTGGAGGTGCTCGATCCCGAGGGGTACGTTCAGCCCCCCGTAGGGCAGGCCGACCATGGCGTTCGACGGGGTCGCCGACAGCTCGTTCTGGTTGAGGAAGTGGAAGGGTGTCGTGGTGGCCGACTCGAACAGGAGGCCCTCCATGGAGTCGATGCACCCGTTGGTCCAATAGGGCAGCAGCATCAACGACATCGTCGTGCCGAAGCGATTGAGCGACGGGTCGTACTCCCACATGGCCCGCCCGCACCCCTGGTCGGCGCCCACCGACGCCATGGTCTGCATCAGCGACTTGTACTCGGGGTAGTCCGGCTTTCGCTCGTACCCCGAGTAGTTCCAGGTCGCCCACGCACTCGGCTGGTCGGCCCCCACGGTCACCCCGACCCGGGACAACGCGCTGGCCGGGAGGGCCAGCGGGGGTACCACGGCCACCAAGGCGCCGATCAGGCCGAGCAGCGCCCCTGCGATGGCAGCCGGAGGACGGGCCGGTGGCCGGGGACGCCGGTACTGGGTGATCCGCAGGCCGGGTCGCCAGCCTGCCGGCACATCGCCCGCCGACCGCCCGACCGCCTCCACCCAGCGGTCGAGGCGGCGGCGCCGCACCGATCGGGCCACGCCCGCGCTGACATCGGCCACCGCCAACCCGGCCAGGAGGTAGAGGCACAGGAACCACAGGGGCAAGAACCGGACGTTGTAGAGCTTTCCCTGGGGATCGAGGCAGACCACCCCGGCCGAGACCCCGCCCATCACGGCGATGAACAAGGACACCCGGTTCCGGTACACGACCATGGTCACCAGGCCGACCACGTCCACGGCCAGCACCCACCTCGCCGATCCCGGGAACAACAGGTGCGGGAAGCCGTCGATGTTCAGCCAGCCCATGTTGGTGGTGTACTGCTGATCGAGGAGGAAGGGGACCAGCCACCACGCGGTCAGGGCGACGCCGACCGCGCCCACCACCACCGACCAGAGCACCCTCGCCGACCATCGGGCCCGGGCCACTCGCCCACGGGCTCCCGACAACACGGCCCGGGCCAGGTCGTGGTCGAGGACCAGCCACACCAACGCCCCGGCCACGGCGAACAGGCCGGTGATGAGGTGACACAAAAGGGTGAGCGCCAACAGCACGGCGGCCAGACCCCGCTGCCGGTTGGTGCGTAGCCCGTGGGCCACGACCCCGAGGAAGACCAGGGCCAAGGACAGCCCGAGCGAATACGAGTACTCGCCGGCCATGGTGGACAACAGGTTGCCGCCGTAGATGGAGAAGCTCGGCTCGAAGAGGAAGGGCAGGGTGGCCGCGGCCAGGCACGCCGGCCCGGGATCGCGGAGACCGGCCAGCCGCCCGAATGCCCAAGCGGCGATGGGCAGCGTGAGGGTCCCGAGAACGGTCACCAGCTTGAAGGCGACGTCGTACGAGACCAGGGCGTTCAATACCACCGTCAGGAGGCCGGGCAGTGGGAAGTAGAAGGTGTAGAGGGGAAAGCCGTCGTACCAGTCGGGGTCCCAACCGGTGAGCTGGCCATGGGTAAGCAGGTTCGACTTCAAAAAGGCCGGCAGCACCACGTGGGCGCCGGTGTCGCCCCCGGTCGTGGTGGTGTTGGCCAACAACAGCGACGGGTGGAGCTGCCACAGGGCGACGGCGATGACGCCCAGGATCACCACCAGGTTGGTCCAGCCCGCCCACGACCCCGGGCCGGTCCAGCGTCGCCGGCGCGGCGACGCCGGCGTCGGCGCCCGCGCCGGCCGTGCCGAGTGGGCCGCCGAGTGGGCCGCGGGCCGTGCCGGTGAGGTCACCACGTCAGCTGATGACGCCGGATCCGATGACGCCGGAACCCGTGGCCAGGACGGCGATGATCGCGACCAGGTTGAACGAGGCGTGGGCGAAGATGTTCATGCCCAGACGCCCCGTCTTGTAGGCGATGAACGACAGGATGACCCCGAAGGTGGCGAGGCCCAGGAGCTGCAGCGACTCGGCGTGGGCCAGGCCGAACAGCACACCGGTGATCACGATGGCAAGGGCCGGGCCCACCCATCTGCCGATGGTGCCGAACAACCGGGACAGTGCCCGCAGGATGAGGCCGCGGAAGAACAGCTCCTCGACGATCGGTGCGCCGACGACGGTGAAGACGGCGATGACGGCGAAGCCGGCCCCGTGGGAGGCGCCGGTGAGCTTCTGGCCCGGGGCACTGAACCGTTGATTGAAGTTGTGAATGTGGCTCTCGAGCGGGATGTACATGGCCGCGACCAGGTATTGGCCGGCGATGCCGATGGGTATGCCGACCAGGTCGATCCAGCGGAACCGCAGCCCGAGGTCCCGGACCAGCCGACGCGTGCCCCGGACCCGGCTGGCCACCCATGGGGCGCCGAAGAACCCCACCCAGAGGCCGAGCAACGTCGACACGACGTACCACTCCGGGGGCACGCTCAGGCGGGAGAGCGCCGTGATGTTGTGCGAATTGCCCGTGATCGCGGCCGAGATGAGCACGAAGACCGACGCGATGATCTGGCCGGCCAGAAAGCCCAGGGCGGCGAGGACCAGCCACAGCCATGCGTCCCGTCTGGTCCGCGGGGCGAAGCCAGCCGCCAGCTGCCGGCCGAGGGGCACGGCGTGCTGGCGGGTCTCGGCCTCGACGGCGATCACGGGGTTGGGGTCGGGGTCGAGGCCGGTGTCGATCGGGTACCGGGTAGGAGGCGGAGGCCAGTGCGGTGGCGGCGGGGGTACGGGCCGAGGTGACCGGGAGCCTGACCGGGGCGGCGGAGGTGGCGCGGTCGGGGCGCCGACGCGGACGGTGGCGGCGGCGCGCCGGCCGATGCTGGCGGGGCTCGCACCGGGGCCCGCGGACGGGTGACGGGAACGGCGGGGACGGGGCCGGGAGTTCGAGGGGGCCGCCCTCCTTCTCCCGTCCCGGCGCGCCCGCCCCTGTCACCTCCGTCGATCACCCCGACACGTTACCGATCACCGCCTCCCCTGCGGTGGCGGGGAAGCGATGCATCAAGGCACGTCGTAGGCGCCTAGCATGGTGCGGTGCCTCCGACCAACCCCGATCAGCCCAGCGGCCAGAACGGCCCCTCCGGTCCCGGAGGCCCGGGCCAGGGCACGCCCGGTCAGGGCCGAAACATGCGGCTCATCTACGCGATCGCCATCGTCGCCGTCATCGCCGTCATCGCCGCACCGTCGCTCCTCTCGAAGTCCTCGGCCAAGTCGATCACGTACCAGAACTACCTCACCCAGGTCCATGACAAACAGGTCAAGACGGCCCAGATCGACAATTCCTCGGGCACCATCACCGGCACCCTCGACAACGGGACCAGTTACACGGTATCGGGTCCAAATCCGGTCATCGACTCCGAGTACAACGCGCTCAAGGCGGGCGGCGTGCAGTACACCGTGGTCAATCCCAAGCAGAATCCGTTGACGAGCATCCTCATCTACCTACTCCCCGTCATCCTCATCTTGGGCGTCTTTTATTTCATCAGCAGAAGGGCTCAAGGACAGATGGGCAGCATCATGTCGATCGGGCGGTCGAAGGCCAAGCTCTACTCGACCGAGCGACCGTCGACCACGTTCGATGACGTCGCTGGCTATGGGGGCGTCAAACTGGAGATCAGCGAGGTCGTCGACTTCCTGAAGACACCGGCTCGGTTCAAAGACATCGGGGCCCGCATACCCAAGGGCATTCTGCTGGTCGGCCCCCCGGGGACCGGCAAGACGCTGTTGGCCCGGGCGGTGGCCGGTGAGGCCGGGGTCCCGTTCATGTCGGTGAGCGGATCGGACTTCATGGAGATGTTCGTGGGCGTGGGGGCCAGCCGGGTCCGCGACCTGTTCGCCACGGCCCGCAAGCAGGCTCCGGCCATCGTCTTCATCGACGAGATCGACTCCATCGGACGCAAGCGCGGTGCCGGGCTGGGCGGTGGCCACGACGAGCGCGAGCAGACGCTCAACCAGATGCTCTCGGAGATGGACGGGTTCGACCCGACCGAGGGGGTCGTGGTCATGGCGGCCACCAACCGGCCGGATATCCTCGATCCCGCCATCCTGCGTCCGGGCCGGTTCGACCGTCAGATCGTGGTCCCGCTCCCCGATCTCGAGGAGCGCCTGCCCATCCTGCAGGTGCACTGCAAGGACAAGCGGATCGCCCCCGACGTGGACCTGGCCCTGGTGGCCCGGGGCACCCCGGGCATGAGCGGTGCCGATCTGGCCAACCTGGTCAACGAGGCCGCCCTCCACGCCGTGCGCCGGGGATCCAAGGTGGTCGAGACCCAGGACTTCGAGGCATCCCGGGATCGCGTCCTCATGGGCCAGCGCCGCGAGAGCCTGGTCCTCTCGGACGACGAGAAGGAGCGGGTGGCGTTCCACGAGGGCGGTCACGCCGTTCTCGCCTATGTCCTGCCCGAGTCCGACCCGGTGCACAAGGTCACCATCCTGCCTACCGGCATGGCCCTCGGCGTGACCCAGCAGCTTCCGGTGGAGGAGCGCCACATCCACCCGCGCTCGCACATCGAGGACGCGCTGGCCGTACGCATGGGCGGCCGGGTGGCCGAGCTGCTCGTCTACGGCGACCTGTCCACCGGGGCCAGCAACGACCTGGTCGGCAACACCGAACTGGCCAGGAAGATGGTTCGCGAGTGGGGGATGAGCGACCAGATCGGCCCGATGGCCTGGGGTTCCCAGGGACAGGTGTTCCTGGGCGAGGACCTGATGCACACGCGTGACTACTCCGAGGACACCAGTCGGGTGATCGATGCCGAGGTCGAGCGGATCCTGCGGGACCAAGAAGAGCGGGCCCTCGAGGTCCTCTCCCGTCACCGGGGCGGCCTCGACGCCGTGGCCCGCGCCCTGCTGGACGAGGAGACCATCGACGGCGCCACCGTGGCGAAGCTGGTGGACACGGCCTACGGAAAGCCGGTCCATGAGCACGGGGTCAAGGCAGTACCTCCGGTGTTCGTGGCCGAGCAACACGGTGTTCCGAGCGGCGAAGCGGATGGATCCGCTGGTGCCGGTGGCTCCGCTGGTGCCGGTGGCTCGGCAGGTGCTGACGGCTCTGCGGGTACCGGCCCCGGTGCGGACCAGGTGGGCGCGAACGGCAGTGGTGATGCCCGAACCGGTTCGTCGGCCAACGGCACCGACACCGAGGCAGAGTCGGGCTGCCGAGGTCGAAGCGGAAGTCGCCGGTTCGTCGCACGCCACCCGGCAGCCCGGCACGGGGCAGCCGGGCAACGGGCAGCAATCCGACAGCGGACAACCGGGCGGACAGGACTCCACCCAACCGTGGCCGCCTCCCCCGCCCCCGCCGCCCGGACATTGGCCCCAGACGCCGGCTCCGTGGCCGGCACAGCCGGCACCGGGGCACTGGCCCCATCAGGCGCCGTGGCCGCCACCGCCACCGCCGCCGCCCTCCGGTCGCCGATAGCCCGGGTCAGTCCACGAGTGCGCTGATCGCCTCGGGCACCGGGATCCGCCCGCCGATCAGCTCCAGGGTCAACCCGGCCGTGCGAGGCTCATCGAGCAGCGCGGCCAAGACCGCGGCCACGTCGGCCCGGGGTATGGCCCCTCGCCCCGCGTGGGCAGACAACGCGACCCGGCCGGTCGGTGCTCCGTCGGTGAGCTGGCCCGGTCGCAGGACGGTGAGCTCGAGCGGGCGTCCTCGAAGCTCGACCTCGGCCTCGGACTTGGCCCTGAGGTAGGTGGCGAAGACCTCATCGGTCCCCGGGGACGGTGGCTGGTCGACACCGATCGCCGAAACCAGCAGGTAGCGGCGTACCGCGCTCATTGACGCCGCATCAGCCAAGAGGATGGCCGCATCACGATCAACGGTCTCCTTGCGGGCCGCCCCGCTGCCCGGCCCGGCACCGGCGGCGAAGACGCTTGCGTCGCATCCGGCCAGGTGACGGGCGACCGTGGCCGCGTCGGTGTGTTCCAGATCGCACAGCACCGGGACGGCGCCGACGAGGCGCAGGTCCCCACCCTGGTCGGCGTTCCGGATGAGCCCGACCGCCTCGTCTCCCCGCTCGGTCAGGAGCCGCTCCAGATGCATGGCTACCTGGCCGTGGCCACCGGCAATCACCACGCGCACCAACTCACGCTACCAACCGGTGGTCAGCCGGCGAGGCGGTGGCGCTCAACCGGCGAGGCGGTGGCGCTCAGCCGGTGGTGCGCCGCGTGAGGCCCGGGTCAGCCGGCGGGGAGGCCGGTCGAGGAGACCACGCCCGCGGCACCGCTGGGGACGCTGTCCTCTTCCACCGCCACCGGCACGTCCGATCGCACCTCGAGGGTGACGAGGCCGCCGACCGGAGCCTCGGCCAGCACCAGGAGCGAATGGGGCTTGACCAGGAGGAGCTTGGACTGAGCCGGGGTGCCGCCGAGGGGCCCCACCGTGACCTGGGCCATCGCCGGGCCGGGGTTGGCCACGGACAGGCTCGCCGCCGCCGCGCCCTGGACGCCTGGCGCCGTTCCCGCACCGGGAGCCTGGACCAGCCAGTCGTCGCTGAGCTGGGGGCTTCCGAGCATGGTCCCGAAGGCGGGCAGCGATGCACCGTCAGGGCCGAGGACTGCCCGGGCGACCACCAGCCCCGGGCCGCCGGTTGAGGAGACATCCACCGAGTAGGGGACCTGGTGGGGTATCCGGTTCGCCCCGCTGGCGGCGAAGGGGACGACCGAGGTGGCCGGGACCTCCACCGTCACCGGGGCCACGGCGCCCTGGGCGAGCCCGACGCTGATCACCGCCTTCTCGGCCGTCGGCCCGGGATTCGACAGCAGCAGTGAGACCGACGACCCGGTGCCCGATGGATTGGTGGTCTGGGCGAAGTACCAGTGCGGCTGCACGGCGGGCGCCCCGAGGGTCAGCGACAGCCCGCTCTTCGCCGAGCTGGTCAGCTGCAGCTGGTCGGCCACGATCTGGCCGGACTGCGCCGCCACCACGGTGGCGATGGCCGACCGGTTCTGCACGTAGTCGCCGACGTTCTCGACCACCACCTGGCCGGCCGGCACCACGAGACCCTGGTAGAGCTGGGGTGTGATCACCCCGGCATCGGTGTCGAACGAGACGTTGGCCACCGCTTCGGTGGACGTCGGATTGTAGAGGGCCAAGACGAGCTGGTTCCCGGCTGTCGTCGCCCCGGCGGCGAAGTACCAGCGGTCCGACGTGGCCGAGGCACACGGAACGGTGGACCACCCATCGGGGCCGGCGGCGATCTGCGAGACCCCCACCCCTCCCCCGGCCAGCGTCACCGTGCTGGCGCCGTAGCCGACCGGTGCGTTGATGCCCGGATTGAGGGCGACGGCCCCGTCGGGCGGGACCGAGATCGTCTGGTGGGACGATGACGGGGCCTTGCCCGTGAACACGGTCGTCGTCACGATCCCGGCGACCGCGCGCGTCCCGGTATTGGTCACGTAGATGGTGGTGTTGGCCTGGGATCCCGTGCCCGTGGTACCGCCGGCGCAGTACCACGACGACGTGGGTGCGCTGGCGCTCGGGATGGCCACGGCGCTCAGGACCGGGGGCGCGGCAGGAGCGGGGGGCGGCACCGTGCGGTCGATCAGGGCGACGCCGACCACCACTGCCACCACGAGCGCCACGACGGCCAGCCGCCGCCCGGCCACCTGCTCGCTCTCCAGGCGGCCGGACCGGCCGACGCGCCCTCGTGCCATCACGATCGGGCCTCGCCGGTGGCCGGGACGACCGGCTCGCCGGCCGGCCGCGGTCCAGGGGTGCGGCCCCGGCCTGCGCGGCGGCGCCGCCCCGAGGCGCGTCGGCGTCTCGCCAGCACGGTGAGGGCGGCCAGCCACACCACGACCTGGAAGGTCACGCCCAGCGGTGTCCAGAGGTCGGTCGTGAAGCGCAGGGTTCCCGTCCCCGAGCCGGTGACGGCGTAGCGGGCGGCCCATCCGAACGAGGGCGAACTCGACAGGACCTGTCCTGCCGGATCGGTCAGAGCCCACCGATCGGCCGGGGCCAACGAGGCCAGGACGGTCCCGGGCACCAGTGGCCCCTGGTACGACGTGGCGGCGGTCGGGCCGGGCAGGACGGGACGGAGGCCGGACACGATCGGTGTGCCCGGCGGGTTGCTCAGAGGGGACGGTATCGAGGTGTCGGGGCGAGCGGCGCCCTTCGCCGGCACCTCGCCCCGCATCGGGATCCAATCGGCGTTCTCGTAGACGGTGATCCCGCTCTGGGAGACGACAGGGTGAAGGTCGAGCTGCTGGGCGAGGCCCGGTTCAAGGTCCGCAGGTAAGGGGTACCGCTGCGTCTGCTGCAGGCCGGGGATGACCGGGGCGATGGCCGTGACCACGGCCACGTAGCGGACACCCGACGGGGCCAGGAGCTGCCCGAGCCGGTTGGTCCTGCCGCTACGGGCCAGGTCGACGGCATCGGCCAGCGACCGGGCCGGACCCTGGTCGGCTGCGTTCCAGAGCCAGGTGGCGTCGGGCGCCCCGTTCTCCGAGGTGGCGTAGGCCAACCCGCTGCCCGCCGACCAGCTGCCCAGGTTGAGGGCGCGTGCGTCGCCGAGCCAGAGGACGCGGAAGGCACCGGCGGCCACCTTGGCGTGCATCCAGGTGACCGTCTGTGCCGTGTCGGTCGTGGGCAGGTCCCAGCGACCAGGCAACGCCGAGATGACGGTGGGCAACGCGCCGAGCACGACGGCGATCGCCGCCAGCCCCGTCGCCGCCTGCTTCCAGCCGAAGGTGGCCGAGCGCAGGTCCTCCTCGAACGCAGCGATCCCGAGGCCGATGGCCATGGTGATGGCCGCCGCCGCCGGGCCCAGCAGGATCATGGGGTCGACGGCGAGGTTGCCGGCCCACCCGCGGCCGATGACCCAGGCCAGGAGCCAGAACACGATGGCGACCGACCAGCAACGGGCCGCCCACCGGAACCGGGCGCCCCGGCCGACCAGGAGTGGGAGCAGGGCAGCGACGATGAACCCCCAGGCCAGCGGGGAGACGCCGATCGGGCCGACGGCGAAGCGGAGCAAGGCGCCCCACGAGGGGGCAGTCGACGGCGCACTGGCCACCCCGAAGACGTTGATCGCAGCCCGTCCGGCGTTCATCGTGCCGATGAGCCAGGGAAGACACAGGATGGCGGCGACGACCGTTGCCCCGACCGCGGTGACGAACGCTCTGATGGACGCCTGCCAGGCGCCAAGGATCGCCCCCGACACCAGCAGGGCCACGGCCACGCCGAGCACGACCAAGGCGGCGGCCGGGGCGAAGGAGACGAGCACGGCCTCGAGCACGCCCAGGGACAGGACGCGTCGCAAGGCTCGGGACCGCGGGGCCCGCTGGGCCCGTGGCCGACCCCGGTCGGGCGCCGCGACCAGCCCCGTGACCGCGGTGGTGAACGGGGCCAGCGCCGTAGCCCTGAACAGCAGGGCCAGCACCCATGGCGCTCCGGCGTAGACGATCAGCGCCTCCCAGCGGCCGAGGGCAAGGGCGCTGTAGGGCAACGGAACGGCCAGGTAGGCAATGCCGGCCACCGTTCCGGCCCGCTGCGAGCCGAAGGGGCGCATGAGCCGGACCGCACCCCAGGCGCCGAGCGGGAGGCAGCCGAAGATGGCCACCTTCAGGGTGAGCCCCATCGCCCCGAGCAGGATGGTGCCGAGCACACCGAGGATGGCGAAGGCGGGTGACGCCGGTGCCGCGGTGCCGACCCCCGACGGGTGCCAACCAGTGGCAAAGAGATGGAAGACCGACGACCACCCCGGCAGCGTTGCGAACTGGCCGACGGCCGGAATCCCGGTCGTCAACAGCCCCCTCGAGCCGATAAGGACCACGATGAAGGCCACCACCCAGGCGGTGAGGATGCCCTGCCCCGACATCCTCCCCCGCTCCGTTGGACCGACGGTGGCGTCGGTGCCTGGCGGCCACGGGCCTACGGCCAGGGCCCCGCCGGGACGATCGTTCTCGTGGACATCGTAGGCCGCGGCGGCGGCCAGCTCGTCGGCGTGGGCTCCGTGGAACCCGTGCTGGAAGACCCTCCGGGCGTAGGCCGACAGTCGGGCGCTCCCGCCCACCTGCTGCACGCGGATCTCTGCGTCGCTCAACCGGCGATGGCCCTTCAGCTCCTTGCGCTGCCGCCGGATCACGCCCAACCGCCCGAGGTTCCACCGCCAGGCCCGCAAAACGGCGCGGGCGCGGACCCGGTTCCCGGCCAATCCGGCCACCACCACCTCGCCCAGGGTCAAGAGGACGACCTGCGGCAGCACCCGTGCGAGGTGGAACGGCCCATAGCACTTCAGGACGGCGAGCAGCTCATGGCGCCGCTGCAGCTCCTGGAGGGTGGTCGGCGCGGTGCTGGTCGGCGCAGTGCTGGTCGGCGCACTGCTGGTCGGCGCGGTGCTGGTCGGCGCAGTGCTGGTCGGCGCAGTGCTGGTCGGCGCAGCCGCCCTGACCGGGGGGCCCTGACGCCGGGCGATCCGATGGGTCGGAGGCGGGGGCCGGCGGGGCAGCCGCCGGGGTTTCGCCGACGCTGTCCGCCAGGAGCTCGCCCGAGGGCCCCCCGGGAGTGGCCGACGCCGACGCCGAGGGCGCCGAGGCAGCCGCTGCCGAGGTTCCCGGCAGGTCCTCAGCCGGTGCGACCCGATCGACCAGCGACGGCTCGAGCATGCGCTCACCGCTGGCCAGCCCTTCGCGGTGGCGGACCCGGGCGTCGGGGGCAACGATGATCCTGGCCCCGGCCACTTGGGCACGCCAGCAGAAGTCGAGGTCCTCCCCCATCGCCACGATGGCCGGGTCGAAGCCGCCGAGCTCGCCGAAGAGGTCGGCGCGGATCAGCGTGCAACCCCCCGGGGCGACGAAGACGTCCCTGACCGAGTCGTGCTGACCGTGGTCGATCTCGTGGGGCTGGACCCGGCCCACCACCGAGCCACCCTTGTCGGCGGACATGCCCACCTCCAAGAGGCGGCCGGGGTCGTCCCAACTCACCAGCTTGGGTGAGACGATGCCGGCGTTGGAGCGAAATGCCTCTTCCACCAGGAACTGCACCACATCGGGGGCCAGCGCCACGTCGTCGTGGCAGATCAGGTAGTAGGCGGCCCCGCCGACCATCGAGCTGACCTCGTTGGCCGTGGCGCCGAACCCCCCGTTCTCGCCGAACCGGCGGACGTACGCGTTGGGTAGGACGTCGGCGACCCGCGCGGTGAGGTCCCCGACGCTGGCCGCATCGAGCACGAGGACGGACAGCTCCTCGTAGCTCTGCGATCCGAACGAAGCCAGCGTCTCCTCGAACCACCGACCGGGATCATGGGCGACGATGACGGCGACAACCGGCGGTGCCAGCGATTCCATCAGGGAGCAGAGGCTATCGGGCTGGCGAAGGGGTGGCGAGAAGTGTCCAGCTCAGGGGCGTTTCGGGGTCGGAGCGGGCCACTGCGGTCGGCCGCGGCGCCCCGCCGTCCGTACTCGTTGGCGTGCTTGCAATCGTTTATCATAACCGATACACTTGTATCTATACAGGAGCTCCCCCGCTCCATTCGGATCCATCGCTAGGAGATGACGATGCCAGATTTCCCCACCGCCCTCACCGCCACCGCCAAGGACATCACCACCGTGGCCAAGGACGCCGGCTACGTCGCCGTCGGACTCGGCGTCATCGGCTTTCAAAAGGCCCAGGTGCAACGCCAGGAGCTGAAGAAGCGGCTTGCCGATCCCCGTTCCGAGCTCGACACCCGTCTGAGCGAGGTTCGCTCCGACGTCACCAAAGTGGTGCACGACGTCGATGCCAGGGTCGAAGACGTGATCGAGCGGATCGAAGCGGCTATCGTGCCTTTGGAGCAGCGTCTTCCGGTCCCCGCCCGTGAACTGGCCAATCAGATCCACGTCCAGGCCCGAGAGGCCCGCTCACAGATCCGCAGCCTGATCAAGACGGACGCCTGATCAGCGCCCAGGTATTCGGCGAACATTGGCCCGCCCCCCTGGGCCGTTCGCCGGACAGGCCGCCCGCCTCAGCGGCGGGTCGGCCACAGGAACCGGAACCCCCCTCCGGTCCTTTGAAGAACGGCCCGCTCCGGCGGGCCGTTCTTCGCGCCACGCCCCCTGTCGGTCGCGCCCGGCCCACGTCGCTGTCAGTCTGCCTGACTGCGCCAGTACTCGAGGACGTCGGCCAGGGTCTGGTCGAGCGGGATCTCGGGCTTCCATCCGGTCGCATGCTGCAGGCGCGTGGGGTCACCCCGGAGCACCGGCACCTCCACCGGCCGGACCAGTGCCGGATCGGTCTCGAACCCGAGCGAGGTGTCCGCCAGGCGCAAGAGGGAATTGGCGATCTCCTCGATGGCGACGTCGTGGCCCGAGCAGACGTTGTACACCTCACCGGGGGTCCCCGACTCGATCAGCAGTCGGTAGGCCTGGACGACGTCGCGGACGTCGGTGAAGTCCCGGCGGGCAGCCAGGTTGCCCACGGCGATGGACCGGTCCCCCCGCCGATCGGCGTCGACGATCCGCTTGGCCAGCGCGGGAACGGCGAAGTTCGGAGTCTGGCCGGGCCCGATGTGGTTGAACGGCCGTACCACGATCACCGACTGCCCGTGCCCCCGGAAGGCTTGGCCGATGAGGACCTCGGCGGCCAGCTTGCTCGCCGCATAAGGGGTGAGAGGAGCGGTCGGGGTCAGCTCGTCGAGGGGCATGAGGGAGGGATCGGTGACCGCGCCGTACACCTCGGCCGAGCTGGTGACCAGGATACGGGGATCGGTACCGCACTCTCGGGCCGCGGCCAGCAGCGCGGCCGTGCCGAGCACATTGACCTGGAGGACCCGCAACGGGTCCTTCCACGAGTCCCCGACATGGGTCAGCGCGGCCAGGTGGTAGATGGCGTCGGGAGCGGCGGCCGACACCGCATCGAGCAGAGCGGCCGGATCGGTCACGTCGACTTCGTCGTCGATGGCCACGACCTCGTCGCCCTGCTCACGCAGATGGTCGGCTAGCCACGTGCCGACGAACCCTCGGCCTCCGGTGATCAGCGAGCGCACGACCGGTCACCCTACCGGCTCGGCCGGCGGGACAACGGCTGGTTCCCCTGCCCCGAGCGACCGGTGCCCCCGGCGGCGTACCGGTAGGCCTCCATGTGCCGGCTGGCGCTCAGCTCCCAGGTATGGGCGGCGGCGATGGCGAGTCCTGCTCGCCGTTTCCGGTCGACCTCCGCGGCACCGACCGCCGCACCGGGCGCCAAGGCCCCATCGAGAGCCTCGGCCAAAGCCGACCGGTCCCCGGGGGCCACCAGCGTGGCCGCGTCGCCCGCCACCTCCTCCATGGCCGTTCCCGACGTGGTGATCAACGGCGTCCCGCAGGACAGGGCCTCGAGGGCCGGGAGCCCGAAACCCTCGTAGAGGGCCGGGTAGACCGCGGCCGCCGCCGAGCGGAGGAGGGCGGGGACGGCGGCATCGGGCAGGTACCCGGTGCGCACCACCCGTGAACGGGATGGGGCTGCGGCGACGGCCCGGTCGACCTCCCCGGCACCCCAGCCGTCCCCACCGGCCAGGACCAACAGGGCGTCGGGGTGGTGATCGGCGATCCTGTCGAAGGCATCGACCAGGGCGGGCACGTCCTTGCGGGGCTCGAGCGTGCCGACGAACACCAGAAAGGGCCGGCCCTCGCCCAAGCGGGCGTCGATGCGGGCGAGGGCGGCGGCATCGGAGCCGGCCTCGGGCTCATGAGCCCCGAAGCGGCGGGCGTCGACGCCGTGATGGGCCACGAAGACCTCGGCGTCGACCCGGCACCACCGAGCCAGCTGGTCGGCGGTGGCTCGGCTAGGGCAGACCACGGCGGCGGCGCGGCGGGCGGCCACCCGGATGGCCCGCTTGAACAGCACCACCTTGGACCGGTCGTGCCACTGCGGTGCCTCGAAGAAGCTGAGGTCGTGCACGGTCACCACGGCGGGGACTGATGATCGTTCGGGCATCGTGTAATGAGGACCGTGGTGGACCGAGGCACCGAGCCGGCGCACCAGGCCGGGCAGGGCCACCTGCTCCCAGGCCAGGCGAAGTGGTCGTCGCCGTGGCGCGGCGGGCACCAGGCGGGCGCCCGGCGCGGTCTCCCCCCACCGTTCCCGGTCGCTCCGGCGGCTGATCACGGTCAGGTCCAAGTCGGGCCGCCGGGCCAGGGCCGAGGCCAGGCACAGGGTGTACTGCCCGGCCCCGACCGGATCGGCCGGAACGGCCGACACGTCGAGGGTCAGGGCCATCGGGTCGGGTTTCCGGGTCGGCTGCTCGGAGGCCCCGGTCGCCCACGGCGCCGCCGGCGGCGGCCGGTCGAAGCCCGGCGCCGAGCCCACCTCACCCATGGCCGACCTCCTTCCAGAGGTCCACGTGCCGCCGAGCGATGGACGACCAGCTGAGCTCGGCAGCCCGGAGCCGCCCGGCCGACTGCAATCGCTCGCGGCAGGCATCGTCGGTGGCCACCACCAACAGGCCCTCGGCGATCGAGTCGGTGTCGAAAGGATCGACCTGATAGGCAGCGGATCCGCTGCTCGGGACGTCGCTCGCCACCACCGGTGCCCCCGCCAGCATCGCCTCCACCGGTGGGAGGCCGAACCCCTCCATCAGAGGGACATAGGCCAGCAGGCGGGCCCGGGCGTAGAGGCCGGCGAGCTCGGCCGGCGTGACCAGGCCGGCCATCACCACTCCCAAGTGCTGGTGAAGTTGCTCGCCCCACCCGCTCGGTCCCACCACCACCAGCGGCCAGGGCTCGGGCAGCGAGGGCCGGATCCGGTCGTAAGCGAGGGCCAGCCGAACCAGGTTCTTGCGCGGCTCCATGGTCCCGACACTGAGGAGGAACGGCCCGACCACCCCGAGCCGGGCGAGCAGCGCGTCGACCGCCGCCGGGTCCGGTGGCGGCAGGTGGTCGCAGCCCATGGGGACCACGGAGACCCGGTCGGCCGAGGCCCCGGCGCCAACGAGGTCTCCGGCCACCAGTTCCGAGGGGACCAGAAACCGGTCGGAACGGTCCAGCGCCCGCCGCAGGGCCGCCTCGTGCCAGGCCCGCCCGCGGGCCGGGTAGGTCTCGGGTACGTGTCGCCACAGGAGGTCGTGCACCGTCGACACCAAAGCGGCGGTGGCGGGTTCCGGCGTGGCGATGGAGAGGGCGTGGACTACGTCGTACCCCCCCGGGGCGCGGAGGAGCCCACGGTCCCAGGCCCGCGTCAACAGGGGCCCCGGAAGGGCCGAGGTCCGCAGCGGGAACCCCATCGTCGCCAGGAGGTCGGGGTCGGCCTTCGGCCGGCTGGCGAACAGCTCGATCGCGGGACGGTCCTCGGCCGGCAGGTCGGCCAGGCCCTGGATCAGGCTCCGCACGTAGGTACCGATCCCCCCGGCGGCCTTGCGCCGCAGTTGCTCCACGAGCAGGAGGACCCGCGGCCGGGAGCTCACCGGCTGGCCCCGGCGGCATCCAGGTAGAGACCGACCAGACCGGCGGCACAAGCCGACCAGGTGAACGCTTCGGCCCGCCGCCGCCCCCGGTCGACCTGGGCGGTGAGCTCGTCTCCACCGGCCAGAGCGGCGTCCAGCGCGGCGGCGAGAGCCTCGGGGTCACCCGGTTCGACCAGGGCGGCGCCGTCACCCACCACTTCGGGAATGGCCCCGACCCTGGTCGACACCACCGGCACCCCCTCGGCCATGGCCTGCACGGGCGGGAAGCCGAACCCCTCGTAGAGGGACGGGTAGGCGAGCACGGCGGCGCCGCGTAGCACGTCACCCAGGGTCGCATCGTCCAGAAACCCGGTACGGACGATGCGGTCGCGGGCGGGCGACGAGTTGACCACCGCCTGGAACGCGTCGGACCCCCACCCCCCCGAGCCCACCACGACCAGCGCCACATCGAGGCGAGCCTCGGCCACCAGCTCGAATGCGGCCACCAGGGATGGGTAGTCCTTCCTCGGCTCCACCGTGCCGACGGCCAGCACATAGCGGGACGCGCCCGGGGGTAGGCGGAGCGCGCCGGGTCCGGGCGCATTGGGTCTGGGCGCACCGGGTCCCCTGGCAGCTGGTCCGGGCAGCATGGGTACCCCGTGGTGGACGGCGCGTACACGTTCCGGCGGGAGGTGGAACGCCTCGACGACCTCGTCGGCCACGAACCGGGACGGAGTGTGGACCCACGCCCCCGAAGCCACCGCCCGGCGGATGAGAGCGGGGAACCGGAGGGTGGACGGGTCGCACAGCTCGGGGTAGCGCACAATCGTGAGGTCGTGCACCGTGACCACCCGGGCCGCCCGCCGCGTCGGGGGGACAACGAAGTTCGTACCGTGGACCACCTGGTGGTCCCCGATGAACCACTCGACGGGGGGCTCGCTCCAGCGACGCCAGGACGCGTGCAGGGGCCGGGCCGGCATGGCCCGTTGGCGGGTGGACACGCCCGAGGGGACCAGGTCGACGATCCCCTGGCGCCTCCTCCAGCTGATGGCGAAGGCGGAGACGTCCACCTCGTCGAGCCGGGCCAAACCACCGAGCGCCCCGGCGCAGAAGACACCGACACCGGTCGGCCGGCCCAGCAATGGGGTGGCGTCGAGGGCCACGGCGAGCCCTGGGTCGGACGGCGGAACCCGAGGAGCAGTCCCGGTCCCCGCGGTCGCTGATCGCTCAGGCGGCACGCAGGGAGCCTTGCACATGGGCCGAGGCGGACCGGCACGGCCGGGCAGGGACAGACCAGCGCGCCCGGTCCGACACGGACCGGGCCGGCGGGATACTGACTAGCCTGCCCTCGATGCTCGTATCCCTCGCCGGAGGTGTCGGTGCCGCCCGCTTCCTGCGCGGGTTGGTCCGTGTCCTTCCCCCCTCGGATATCACGGCCATCGTCAACGTCGGCGATGACACAGAGCTGCACGGGCTCCGTATTTCGCCCGACCTCGACACGGTGCTCTACACCCTGGCCGGTGCCATCAACGCCGAGACCGGTTGGGGCCTGACCGGCGAGTCGTGGACAGTGATGGATGCGCTCGAGAAACTGGGCGGCGAGACCTGGTTCCGCCTGGGCGACAAGGATATTGCCACTCATCTCTTTCGCACCCAACGTCTGGCTGGGGGTGACACCCTGAGCCAGGTCACCGCCCAACTGGCCCGCAGCTGGAGCGTCGACGTGCACCTGGTCCCCATGTCGGACGACCCGGTCCGAACCCGGCTGCAACTGGTCGATGGGCCCGAGGTGGCATTCCAGGAGTATTTCGTCCGGATGCACCACGACGTTGCCGTCTCGGGCGTGCGCTTCGAGGGGGCCGAGTCGGCCCGTCCCGCCCCCGGCGTGCTCGAGGCCATCGCCACCGCCTCGTCCATCGTGGTCTGCCCGTCCAACCCCGTGGTGTCGATCGGCCCCCTCCTGGCCGTGCCCGGCGTCCACCAGGCGCTCCTGTCCCGCCGCGAACAGATCGTGGGCGTCTCGCCCATCGTTGCCGGCGCCGCCCTCAAGGGCCCGGCCGATCGACTCCTGGCCGAGCTCGGGTTCGAGCCGTCGGTGGTCGGGGTGGCCCGCTGGTACGCCTCATGGGTGGGCACGCTGGTCGTCGACGAGGCGGACGCCGCTCTGGCCGAGGCGGTCGAGGCCGAGGGTGTGCGCTGCATCGTGGCCCCCACGGTCATGTCCACGCCCGAGCGGGCCGCCGAACTGGCCCGAACCGTCCTGGGTGTCCACCGTGCCTGACAGCCCCGTCAGCGAGGAGGGTGACCTGTCCGGGTCACGGACCGGACAGGAGGCGACCGGTGGGCCGACGGTGGTGCGCACGCTGTCGGTGATCCCGGTCACCGGCATGGGCGAGGTCCGAGCGGGTGACGACCTGGCCGAGCTGGTCGTCGCCACTCCCGACCTGTCGCTTCAGGACGGGGACGTGCTGGTCGTGACGCAGAAGGTGGTGTCCAAGGCCGAGGGTCGGCTGGTGGGCTTCGATCCCGACGACCCCACGGCCAAGTCGAGGCTGGTCGAGTCGGAGTCGGTCCGGATCCTCCGCCGCCGCGACGAGCTCATCATCGCCGAGACCAGCCACGGGTTCATCTGTGCCAACGCCGGGGTGGACCTGTCCAACGTCGATGCCGGCACCGCCGCCCTCCTGCCTGTCGATCCGGACCGCTCGGCCCGGCGGATCCGCGAGGCGCTGCAGCACCGTCACGGCGTCGCTGTCGGGGTGGTCGTCTCCGACACCTTTGGGCGCCCCTGGAGAAAGGGGGTCACCGACGTTGCCATCGGGATTGCCGGTGTGGCCGGGGTCGTCGATCTCAAAGGGACGCTGGACGCGAACGGCCGCGTGCTCGAGGCCACCGAGGTGTGCGTGGCCGACGAGCTGGCCTCTGCGGCCGAGCTGGTCATGGGCAAGGACCGCGGCGTGCCGGCGGCCATCGTCCGCGGGGTCGACCCGGCATGGCTCCGGTCGGCGTCGGTGGCCGCCGAG
Source organism: uncultured Acidimicrobiaceae bacterium (assembly GCA_963803065.1). Lineage (GTDB taxonomy): Bacteria > Actinomycetota > Acidimicrobiia > Acidimicrobiales > RAAP-2 > DASXMT01. The sequence continues at coordinate 498,501 of CAWDKW010000004.1, read as the reverse complement.
ATCGTGCGGCCGCCCGGTGAAGACCTGTTCCGCTAACAGGGGTGTCCCGGCTCAGCGAATCCCGATCAGGTCGACGACGAACACCAGTGTCTCGTCGGGCCCGATCGCACCGCCGGCTCCTCGCGAGCCATAACCCAGATGGGGCGGGATGGTCAGTCGACGGCGACCGCCCACCCGCATCCCGGCAACACCCTGGTCCCAACCGGCAATGACGTGCCCTGCTCCGAGCGGGAACTCGAAATACTCGTTGCGATCCCAGGACGAGTCGAACTCCTGGCCATTCGACCAGGCCACACCCACGTAGTGGACCTGGACCTCGGAGCCGGGAGCTGCCTCGGCGCCTCCGCCCTCTTCGATCTCATCGATGGTCAGGCCGCTCGGCGGCTGCTCAGCGGGGATGGTGACGGTCGGCTTCGTGTTGGAGGACATCGCCAAACTGTAGGCCGTGGCCAGCGCCAAACCGAAGGCCGGCTGGCGAGGTCGGCCCCAGCGCAGGCTTCAGGCCGCCGAGCCGGCCTCGGCTACCGGCTATAGCCCTGTTTGGGGCCGCGCTTCTTGGTGCCGGCTGCCTTCAAGTGGCGGTCGGGCCGTGATGGCGCTCCGGACTTCGACGCCGATGCGCCCTCGCCCAGCCGGCGCCCGTGCGATGGCTTTTCGTCGGCAGGCCAACCCGAGTCGCGATCGCGCCGAAGCGGGGACGACGCCGTCGCACCGGACCACCCAGTTCGCTTGGGCACACCGGCTCCGGGTCGCTTCTTCCGATGCCTCGTCCCACCAGCGCTCGACTCGGAGCCTGACCGGCTGGGACGACGCGTGCGATCGGTGTCCTCGAAGCCGCGGCGGCGGCTTCGAGCCTCACGCTCGACGACGGTCTCGCGAACCGACTTCACCGATCCCTCGCCCAGGGCGACCGCCAGAGCGGCGAAGTCGGGCGCGCCGGTGACGGTGGGCATACCCAGGTCGCGCTGCAGCTTCTTGACCGCTCCCGCCTTGTCCGGGGTGACGAGGCTGACGACCACGCCCGACGCACCGGCCCGAGCCGTCCGGCCGGAGCGGTGGACGTAGTCCTTGGCGTCTGCCGGCGGGTCGAAGTGGATAACGGCCGTGACCCCGTCCACGTGGATGCCCCGGGCGGCCACGTCGGTCGCCACCAGGGCGTCCACGTTCCCCCGCATGAACGAGGCCAGGGCGCGCTCCCGCTGCTTTTGGCTGCGGTCGCCGTGGATGGCCACGGCCCGGACACCCCGCGTGTCGAGCTGCCGGGCCATCCGGTCGGTGGCGTGCTTGGTCCGGCAGAAGATGATGGTGGGTCCCGACGCCGTGACGATGTCGGCGGCGGTCCCCACCCGATCCCCGGCGGCCACCCTCCAGAACACGTGATGGGCGAGGGAGATGCTCTCCTCGGTCGCCTCGATCTCGTGGCGGGCCGGCTTGTTCTGGTAACGGCGCACCAGGACGTCGATGTCGCCGTCGAGGGTGGCCGAGAACAGGACGGTCTGTCGGCTGTCCGGCGTCTTGTCGAGCAGCCGGCGGACGTCGGGGAGGAACCCCATATCGGCCATGCGATCGGCTTCGTCGATCACCACGATCTCGACGCGGCCGAGATGGATGCTCCGCCGCTCGATCAGGTCGGTGAGCCTCCCCGGGCAGGCCACGGCCACGTCGACCCCTCGGGCCAGCGACTTCAGCTGTGGGCCGTAGCCCACGCCGCCGTAGAACGAGGCCACCCGAAGGTTGCGGGCCGCGGCCAGCGTCTCGATCTCGCCGGCCACCTGAGCGCACAGCTCGCGGGTCGGCGTCAGCACCAGGACTCGGGGGTGGCCGGGTCGCGACGGCTTGCCCTCGAGCCTGGCCACGGCGGCGATGCCGAAGGCCAGCGTCTTGCCCGAACCGGTCGGGGCCTTCCCGCACAGGTCGCGCCCGGCCAGGGCATCGGGCACGGTCATGGCCTGAATGGGGAACGGTGTGGTGATCGATCGTCGCTCAAGGGCGGCAACCAGGTCGGAGGGAACGCCGAGATCGGCGAAGGAGGGAGGCATGTGGGCGCGCTTTCGTGCGATGAGTAACTGAGTACGGAGCGCAGAAAGAGAAACAAAGCAAGTCAGTCACGACTCGTCGCGCACCAGGGCGCCCACCACCTTAGTTGATGCGGAGCAGCGATGGGACCCGGCCGGGTGGCTGCCGGGCTCAGGTCTCCTCGGCCAGCCGGCGACGGATGAACTCGAGTACGGCGGCCGTGCCGGTGGCCAGACTGGTCCACGGCTTCCAGCCGAGGTGGATGGCGGCGCGGCCCGGGTCGAGGCTGCTCCGGAGCAGCTCGCCCTGACGCAGCGGAGCGTAGGTAGCGGTGGCCTCGAGTCCGGCCTGGTCGACCATCTCCGCGTACAGCTCGTTGACCGAGGTCTCCGTGCCCGTGCCGATGTTGCACACCAGCCCCCCACCCCTGGTGGCTCCCCGGACGAACGCGTCGACCACGTCATCGACGTACACGAAGTCACGGGTCTGCTCGCCGTCGCCGAAGATGGTGACGGGCTGGCCCCGCAACAGCCGCTCGCCGAAGATGGCCACCACCCCGGCCTCGCCGTGCGGATCCTGGCGGGGCCCGTAGACATTGGCCAGGGCCAGAGCGGAGAACTCGAGGGAGTGCAGCTCGCGGTAGGCCACGAGATAGTCGATGGCCGCCTTCTTGGACACCCCGTAGGGGGAGAGGGGGCGATGGGCATGCGACTCCGGGAGCGGGAGGTCGCCCGGATCGGGATCGCCGTAGAGGGTTCCCCCACTGGCCGCGAACACCACCCGGCTCGCTGCCGCAGCTCGGGCTCCCTCGAGCACCCGCAGGGTGCCGAGCAGGTTCACGTCGGCATCGAACACCGGCTCGGCCACCGAGACCCGGACGTCGGCCTGGGCGGCCAGGTGGAAGACCACTTCAGGCCCCCGCTTCACCATGAGGTCGACGATCTCTGCCGAGCGTACGTCGAGGTTGTGGAAGGTGAGGTGCCGACCCGCGCTCGACCGGGCCTCGGTCAGGTTGCCCAGCGACCCGGTCGAGAGGTTGTCGACCACATCGACGGAATGGCCCTCGGCCAGCAGCCGGTCGACCAGGGTGGAGCCGATGAACCCGGCTCCCCCGGTGACTATGGCCCGCACGTGGTCAGGCTCCTGATGGGACGCGCTCGCCGTCGGCGGTCGACCCCGACGGCATCACCACACCGGCACCGATGACGGAGAGCGGCCGGATCGAGCATCGCTGGCCGATGGTAGCGCCCGGGCCCACGATCGAGCCTTCCACCGTGGCCCGCGCCGCCACCCGTGACCCGGGGAGGAGCACCGAGCCGAGCACGGTCGCCCCCTCCTCGACGATGGCACCGCTCCCGATCACCGAGCCACCGACCACCGTGCCGGGCTCGAGCCGGGCGCCGGAGGCGAGCAATGAACCGGTCACCGCGGCACCCTCAGCAGCGACCTCGCCGAGCACCCACACCCCCTGACCGACATCCGGGGCGAGAACGGCACCCGGTGCGGGTACGGTGCCACGCCGCCCGGCCAACAAGTCCAGGTGGGCACGCAGGTAGGACGCCGGCGTTCCGGTGTCGATCCAGTACGCCTCCGAGCCCAGGGCGTACAGGGACCTCGCCTCCACCAGCGCGGGGAACGTCTCGCGTTCGATCGACACCCGGCGGCCCTTGGCAATGCGGCCCAGCACCTCGGGCTCGAGGACGTACGTCCCGGCGTTGATCAGGTTGGTCGGCACTTCGTCACGAGGCGGCTTCTCGATGAACGCCTCGACCCTGCCCTGGGCGTCGGTCGGGACCACCCCGTAGGACGACGGGTCCTCCACCGGGGTCAGGCTGATGGTGGCCTCGGCCCGGTGGCTGCGATGGAAGTCGACCAGGGCGGTCATGTCGAGGTCGGTGAGCACGTCGCCGTTGACGACCACAAAGGTCTCCCCGACCCCGGCATGGTCGGCCGCGAACCGGATGGCTCCCGCGGTGTCGAGCGGCTCGGGCTCCACGGCATAGGACAGGCGGACCCCGCCGGCGGAACCATCGGGGTAGGCGTTGATGAAGGCGTCAGGCCGGTAGCCGAGGGACAGGACGGCCTCCTTGATCCCGTGTGCAGCCAGCTGGCCAAGAACCCGCTCGATCATGGGCACCTCCATGACCGGGAGCATCTGTTTGGGCGTGGTCAGCGTCAGGGGACGGAGTCTCGTCCCCTCGCCGCCCACGAGGACGACGGCTCTCACTTCGTGGTTCCGCTCGTTCCGGCCGGTTTGGTCGTCGTGGGCGCAGTGGTCGGCTTCGTCGTGGTGGAAGGCGGCGCCGTGGTCGTGGGTGACGTGGTCGTCGGGGTAGTGCTCGTCGGAGTGGTGGTCGTGGGCGTCGTCGTCGGCGTCGTGGTGGTGGGGAGGGTAGTCGTGGTCGACGAAGTCCCGGACGCCGCGGTGATCAGGCTGGTGATGGTCGAGGCCGGTGGCTTGGGCACGTCGTCGCCGGCGGACACAAAGGCCATGGTGATCATCTGGTTGTTGGTGAACTTGACCGCGGTCGGGTCGCCGCTCACCACGGTGCCGGCTTTCGACGCGAAGTTGGGCCACGTCTTCACGATGACGAACCCTTCCTTGCCGGCCTGAGGAGTTCCCCTGGGGCACTGCTGTCCGTTGGACATGACCGACTTGCCGGGGTACCCGAGCGTCGTCGACGTCAGGGTAAGACCGTGGTACTCGGAGACGAACTTGCCCAGCGTGGCGTGGCCACCGGATTCCGAAGCGTTCTTCGGAGCCACGGTGAGCACCCCGTTGCCGTTGGCGGCGAGCCCGGCCGTGCCGCCGGTGTTTGCCGGGAGGTTGGGCTGCATGGTCCCGCACACGTCGATGCCGAGGGCCGCGTGCCACGTGTCAGACGTGGTCGGTGCACCGGCAGACGAGGAGGTCGGATGGGTGCGCTGGTAGCGACTGAAGCCGACCAGGAGAAGGCCGACGATCACGATGAGGGCCAGGCTGAGGTACCAATTGACCGGTGCCTGGCCGCGGTAGGTGCGGCCACCACCGGTGGACGCCGCACGGGCCACCCATTTCCCTGTTGAGTCGCTGGGCATCGGGACGACACCCTACAACCTGCCGCTCGTCGGTCCCGCACGCCCGAGGTCGATGTTGCACGGTTCAGCTGGCGGGTCGCCCAGGGCTTGTCCGGCTCAGCGGGGCTGGCTTGTCCGGCTGAGCGGGCCTGACTTGTCCGGCTCGGCGGGCCTGGCTTGTCCGGCTCAGCTGGCGGGATTGCCGGGCTCGGCGGGACAGTGTTTTCCCGGCCCCCGGGGCGGGATCGGCTCTCAACGCAGCGACAGGCGACGAACGGCGGCCAGAAGGGCCCGCCCGCCGATCCCTAGCGTCACCAGCGGTAACAGCAATCGCCTCCAGCCCGAGGTCGACCGCCAGGCGAAACGGAGGAGTGACCGATGGTGCTCGACGATCATCCGATAGGGGTGATGGTCGGTCGAGACACCTTGGGTGTGGACCACCTCCGCGGTGGGCACAAAGGTCGCCTTCCATCCGGCGCGGGCCAGTCGCCAGCACAGGTCGACGTCCTCTGCGTACATGAAGTAGGCCTCATCGAACCCGCCGATGGCCTCGAAGGCCGACCGGCGGACCAGGAAGCAGGCCCCGGACAACCAGTCGACCCGTTGGGACGCACCGTCGGCCATGGCCACATCGCTGCGTTGGTAGGTCCTCGTGAACCGGTTGTTGGGCACGAAGAGCCCGAGGACGGCGTGACCGGCAGCATCGATGAGCGACGGAAACCGACGGGCCGACGGGTAGCGGTCCCCGGAAGGGGTGCGGATCAATGGCCCCGTCACCGCCACCTCGGGCTGTTCGTCCAGGACGGCCACCAGCGCGGCCATGGCACCGGGATGCACCGACAGGTCGGGATTGCACACCAAGATCAGCTCAGCGGTGGTGGCTGCCGCGCCGCGGTTGGCGGCGGCACCGTAACCGAGGTTCCGGCCGGGCACCACCACCTCGACCGTCGGAAACTCCCGGTGGGCCCGAGCCAACGACCCGTCGTGGGATCCGTTGTCGACCACGACCACCTCGGCCGGCGACTCGGACACGAGCGTTTGGAGACACTCGGCCAGCGCCGGACCCGATTCGAAGTTGACCACCACGGCGGCAACCCGGCCTGCGGATGCAGTGACGCCGGGACCTGGCTGGCCGGCGGCTGGAAGGGCACTGTGGCCGGAACCCCCAGCCGGCCCGCTCATGGATCGAGCCGACTGAACCGGAACTTGACCAAGGCCACGAGCGCGCCGAATCCATCCCGCCACGTGATCTTCTTGCCCTCGGTGGACTCGCGGCCGGCGTAGGAGATGGGCACTTCGTAGATCCTGAACCCCCGGCGGAGGACCTTGGCAGTGATCTCGGGCTCGAAGTCGAACCGATCGGACTGCACGGTGATCCCGGCGATGGCCTCCCGGTCGAAGAGCTTGTAGCAGGTCTCCATGTCCGAAAGGGTCGAGGAGTAGAGGACGTTGGTCACGAGGGACAAGAAGCGGTTGCCGATCCAGTGGAGCGGGAGCATGTTCTTCCGTTCACCGGTGAACCGACTGCCGTAGACGACACGGGCTTTGCCCCGCAGGATCGGGTCGAGCATGCGGGGCCAGTCCTCGGGGTCGTACTCGAGATCGGCGTCCTGGATGAGGATGAGGTCACCGCGGGCCACGGCGAGCCCGCTGCGGATGGCCGCACCCTTGCCCCGGTTGACCGGGTGGGTGATCACCCGCACGGTCGAGTCCTCCACGGCGGCAAGCACCTTGTCCGTGCCGTCCGATGATCCGTCGTCCACGGCGATCACGTCAACGGTGAGCGGGACGTCGACCGCCCGGATCCGACGGATGATCTCGGCCACCGTGCTCCGCTCGTTGAACACAGGAACGATGACAGTCAGTGTCCGGTACTCCCGTAGTGCAAAGGGGAGGTCGGTGGCTCCCTCCCCCCCGTCCGTGCCATTCGTCGTGCTCATGATCAGCGATGACCTTTCCGTCCGAATACCCTGTCGTCGGCACCGTCGCCACCGGCGTTGGCGAAGTACGCCGCCGTCTGGAGCAAACCCTCTTCGAGCTTTACCACCGGACGCCAGCCGAGTGCGCTGGCGGCCAGGGAGATGTCCGGCTTGCGACGAGTCGGATCGTCGAGCGGCAGGGGCTCGTGCACGATCTCCGAGGTAGAGCCGGTGAGCTCGATGACCAGCTGTGCCAGCTCCACTATCGTGTGCTCATCCGGGTTCCCGATGTTGACCGGTCCGACCAGGTCCGAGTCCAACAGGGCGAGCAGACCGCCGATCTCGTCGTCGACGTAGCAGAGGCTCCGGGTCTGGGCACCGTCTCCGTACACGGTGAGCGGCTCACCCCGGAGAGCCTGCTCGATGAAGTTCGACACCACCCGGCCGTCGCGGCGGCGCAACCGGGGGCCGTACGTGTTGAAGATTCGGACGATGCCGACGTCGGTCCCCAGCGCCCGGTGATGGGCCGCCGTGATCGCCTCGGCGAACCGCTTGGCCTCGTCATAGACGCTGCGAGGGCCAACCGAGTTCACGTTTCCCCAGTAGCTCTCAGGCTGGGGGTGGACGGCCGGGTCGCCGTACACTTCGCTGGTCGAGGCCAGGATGAACCGGGCCGCGGATCGGTGGGCCAGCTCCAGGCACCGCCTGGTCCCCTCGCTGCCCACGGCCAGGGTCTGAAGCGGTCGTTCGAGATAATCCGGTGGCGAGGCCGCACTGGCCAGGTGCAGTACCGCCCCGACCGGGCCCTCCACCGGTAGCTCCGATGCCACGTCGGCGCGCACCAGGGTGAAGGCCGGGTGGTCCTCGAGGTGGGCGACGTTGGCCCACCGACCGGTCGAGAAGTCGTCGACGCAGATCACCTCGTCGCCCCGATCGATCAGCCGGTCGCAGAGGTGCGACCCGAGGAACCCGGCGCCACCGGTCACCACGGCACGCAGGCTCATCGGCGACCGATTCCGGTGTATTGGAACCCGATACGGCGGAGCTGGGCCGGATCGAGGAGATTGCGCGCATCGACCAACGTCGCCGAGGTCATTGCGTCCCGCACCTTCTCGAACTCGAGCCAGCGGAACTCGTCCCACTCGGTGAGCACCACCACGGCGGCGGCACCGTCGCAGGCGGTATAGGCGTCGGGAAAAGCACGCACCTCGACGGCTTCAGGTGCTGGCCCGCAGGCGTCCCCAGGTGCTCCGGGCACGTCGAGAACATCGAGCACGTCAGCACCGTCGATCTCGACCACTGGAGTCGACGGCTGACCCAACGGGACCGCAATTGTGGGGTCGTATGCCTGCACCCGGGCGCCGCCTCGCAACAGGCGCCGGACGATCTCCATGGCCGGCGAGTTACGGAGGTCGTCGGTCCCCGCCTTGAACGTCAGGCCCCACACGGCGATGACCACGCCCTCCACGGAGCCACCAACGGCTTCCTCCACCTTGTTGACCACGCGGTGGAACTGTTCGCTGTTGGTCCGGATCGCCCCCTGCAGGAACGAGAAATCGTACCCGGCCTGTTCGGCGATGTGGACGAGTGCTCTGGTGTCCTTGGGCAGACAGCTGCCACCCCAGCCCGGACCCGGTCGCAGGTACTCGAACCCGATGCGCTTGTCGTACCCGAGGCCGAGAATCACATCTCGGACATCGGCCCCGACCGCCTCGCACAATCCGGCCACGGCGTTGACGAAGCTCAACTTCGTGGCCAAGAAGGCATTCGACGCGTACTTGATCGTCTCGGCCGTCGCCGCGTCCGTGATCAGGAGCGGCGCATGCGTGCCGGCGAACAGTTCGCCGACCCTTGCCGCCGCGGCCTGATCGGCCGCACCGACGACGATCCGCTCGGGATGGAGGCTGTCGGCCACCGCCGTGCCTTCGCGGAGGAATTCCGGGTTCGACACCACCACGACGTCCCGGCGTCCGAGCACGCGCTCTACCACCATTGTGGAGCCGACGGGAACCGTTGACTTGTTCACGATGATCGATCCCGACGCCAGGTGCGGGGCGATCTCGGCCGCCACCGATTCGACGAACGAGAGGTCGGCCGATCCATCGTCTCCCTGCGGCGTGGGAACACAGAGAAAGATGAACTCAGCATCAGCCACCGCGGCGGTGGCCCCGGTCACAAAGGTCAGACGACCGGCAGCAAGGCCCTCTTGCACCAGTTCCTCGAGGTGCTCCTCGACGATGGAGATGCGCCCTTCCTGCAGGCGAGTGATCTTGGACGCGTCGGCATCGCCGCAGGTCACCCGGTGGCCCATGTGGGCCAATGTCGCCGCTGTGGGCAGGCCCACGTATCCCACCCCGATCACGGCCACCGTCCGACCGCCGTGGGGGAGGGTCCGGAATGATGCGCCGCCGGCAGGCCCGGTCTGGGTCTGATTCGGGTCGCTGGCGGCAGGCCCGGTCTGGGCCCTATTCGGGTCGGTGGGGCTGCCTGATTCCGAATCCCTTGGTGCGGGTACGGTCGCACCGCTGATCCGTCGTACGTGGCCAGATCCGGTCACGGCTCTCCTCTATCTCGCTGGGCGGGTCGTTTCGGTGTCTCAGCGGGCGGGGCGTCTATCCCGCCGGGGCATGGTCGGCCACACCCGACAACACCGGCACCAAGCGGGCCAGGGCATCCTCCCACGCCGGGAGGAGCGGCAGTCCGGCCAGGCGCAAGGCCGCATTGTCGAGCCTCGAGTTGGCGGGGCGGGGAGCGGGCCGGGGCGGATCGAGCTCCGAGGTGGCGATCGGCTCCACGCGCCCGGGATCGAGGCCGGCGACCCTGAGCACGGCCCTCGCAAACCCGAACCAGGTCGTCGCGCCCTGGTTGGTCACGTGGAACGTCCCGGGACGGCGGTCGAGGGCCAATCGCACGATGGCCGGGGCCAGGTCTGCGGTGAAGGTGGGCGACCCGTGCTGGTCGTCGACGAAGCGGAGTGGGCCGCCGTCTGCTCTCGCCCCCAGCCCCAGGACGGTCCTGGTCATGTTGGAACCGTGCGCGCCGCTGACCCACGAGGTGCGCACCACGGTTGCACCCGGCGCGGTCCGGGCCACCTCGATCTCGCCGGCCAGCTTCGAGCGGCCGTAGACCGATCGCGGGTTCGGCTTGTCGCCCTCCAGGTATGGCCGGTCGGAGTCGCCGTCGAACACGTAGTCGGTGGAGACATAGAGCAGGTGGGCGCCGGCACGGGCGCTGGCCTCGGCGACGTGGCGGGTACCCACCCCGTTCACGGCAAAGGCGGTGCCGGCATCAGACTCACAGGCGTCGACCGCGGTATAGGCCCCGGCATGCACGACCACGTCGGGACCGAACGCCTCGAAGGCATCGTCGACCGCACCCCGGTCGGCCACGTCCAGGGTGTCGATGTCGGTGGCCAGCACGCTGAGCTGTCCGGCTGCCGCGACCATCTGGTCGGCGCCGGCGGCGATGGCCGAATGCGGATCGCCCCCGTCGGGGGAACGGCCGGCCAGGACAGCCTGGAGGTCCCGGCCGAGCTGCCCGTTCGCCCCGGTGAGCAAGATGCGCACGGAATCGGTCACGACTGGCTCAGGGTCCAGGCGCCCTCGACCACCGGTGCCCGGTCGCGGAGTGGCTCCCACCAGCTGCGATGCTCGGCGTACCACCTGACCGTGGCGGCCAGTCCCTCGGCGAAGCCGATGGTCGGCTCCCAACCCAGGGCGTGGCGGATCTTGGATGAATCGAGCAGGTAGCGCCGGTCGTGGCTCGGGCGGTCGGGAACGATCTCCTTGAGCGTCGAGGGGCGGCCGGTGGCGGCCAGAACGGCGTCGGCGATCTCCTCGATGCTGGCCTCTCTGCCGCTGCCGACGTTGTAGGTCTCCCCCTCGGCCCCGTGGTGGAGCACCGCCTCGATGGCCCGGCAGTGGTCCTCCACGTGCAGCCACTCGCGTCGGTTCTGGGTCGAGGCGTACATAGTCAGGGGCTGGTCGTCGAGGGCCTTGGCCGTAAACAACGGGATGACCTTCTCAGGGAACTGGTAGGGCCCGTAGTTGTTGCAGCAGTTGGTGATGGTGGCCGGGACCCCGAAGGTCATGCCGTAGGACCGCACGGCGTGGTCGGCGCCCGCCTTGGAGGCGTTGTACGGCGTGCGCGGCCGGTACGGCGTCTCCTCGGTGAACCGCTCGTCGCTGTCGAGGGCCAGGTCGCCGTAGACCTCACAGGTGGAGATGTGGTGGAATCGGGAGACGCCGTGGCTCCGGGCCGCCTCGAGCAGGGTCTGGGTCCCGATCACGTTGGTCTGGAAGAACCGGGTGGGGTCCAAGATGGCGAGCGAGTTGTGGGACTCGGCGGCGAAGTTGACGATGACGTCGATCTGGTGCTCGTCCAGCGTGTTCGCCACCCGGTCCAGGTCGCAGATGTCTCCGTGGACGAAGGAGATCCGGTCCTCGACGTCGGCCAGGTTGGGCCGGTTCCCGGCATAGGTCAGCACGTCGAAGGCGACCACGGCGTCGTCGGGGTGGCGGTCCGCCCAGAACCGGACGAAGTTGGACCCAATGAATCCGGCACCGCCGGTGACCAGAAGTCGCATGAGCAAGCGAAGTTTACCCCGGGCCACGGCCTTGTTCGGGGGCCATCCGCAAATGGATCACGTCACCGACCACCACTGTCCGTGGCCCCTGGTCGTCGACGTCAACGACCAGATGGCCCTGGGCAGTGACGTCCACGGCCACACCGGTGAACGTGGAATCAGATGACTCCACCCGGACCCGGGCACCGATGGTCGTGCACCGGCTCCTCAGGTCGCCAGCCTGGTCGACCCGACCCTCGGGCGACGACAGTGCGGCTACCCGGGGCTCGAGCTCGACGAGGAAGCGGTCGAGGAGCTGGGCGCGATCGACGGGACGCCCCGACTCCCGGAGGAGAGACGTCGCCGACTCAGCCAGGTCACCCGTGTCCGCCCCCCGAGGCCAGGACACGTTGATGCCGATGCCCACCACGATGGGTGCCCCACCTTCGGTGACCACATCGGCCTCGGCCAGCACCCCGGCCAGCTTGCGCCCGTCGACCAGGAGGTCATTGGGCCACTTGATGGACACCGCCACCTCGGCGAGCGCGGTACAGGCGTCGGCCGCGGCCAGGGCGACGACGGCACTGGCCATATGGCGGGCCTCGAGTGGCAACTGGGGTCGCAGCAGGACCGACACCAACAGGTTCGCCGCCGGCGGTGCCTCCCAGCGCCTGCCCAGCCGGCCTCTTCCGGCGCTCTGGTGATCGGCGACCACCACCAGTCCCTCGCCGGCTCCGGCTCGGGCCTCGTCCAGCAGGTACCGATTGGTCGAGTCGAGCTCGTCGAACCACCACACCTCGGCGAACCGGGTGCCGATCGGACCGGGCACCACCCTCGGGGTGGGGAGCCCGGGGGGCGGTCGCCCCGGACGTGAGGCCGGTACGGTCTGGCCCTTCCCCGCCCGGCGGCCCCGGCGTGTCAGCGGTGGGCTCCTGCATGGCACGTACCCTATGGGCCGTGCCAGTGTTGTAGCGCTCGTCGGCGGTCCGACCGTGGCTCGTCCAGATTCGAAAGGCCCAGCGTGCTGAAGAAAGTTCTCATCGCCAACCGGGGGGAGATCGCCGTCCGAGTCATACGGACCTGCCGCGAGATGGGCGTGGCCACGGTGGCCGTCTACTCCGAGCTCGACCGGGACGCGCTCCATGTTCGACTGGCGGACGAGGCCTATGCCCTCGGCGGCCAGACGGCAGCCGAGAGCTACCTCAACACAGAGGCCATCCTCGGTGTCATCGAGAAGAGCGGGGCGGATGCCGTGCACCCCGGCTACGGCTTCTTCTCGGAGAACACCGACTTCGCCCTGGCCATCACCGACCGGGGCGTGACCTTCATCGGCCCGCCGCCCGAGGCCATCGACGTGATGGGCGACAAGATCAGCTCCCGGCACGCGGCGGAGAAGGCCGGCGTCCCGGGCGTGCCGGGACGCAGCGAGGTGCTGACCTCGGCCGACGAGGTGATCGCCTTCGGCGACGACGCCGGGTGGCCCGTCGCCATCAAGGCCGCCTTCGGTGGCGGTGGGCGCGGCATGAAGGTGGTGGAGACCGCAGCAGAGGCCGCCGACGCCTTGGAGTCCGCCCGGCGGGAGGCGCTGGCCTACTTCGGGCGCGACGAATGCTACGTCGAGCGCTACCTGGCCTGGCCCCGGCACGTCGAGATGCAGGTCATCGCCGACACCCACGGCACCACCCTGTGGCTGGGCGAGCGCGATTGCTCGTGCCAGCGTCGCCACCAGAAGCTGGTGGAAGAGAGCCCGGCCCCCGACTTCCCCGAGGAGATCCGCCAGGCCATGGGTGCGGCCGCCGTGCGTGTGGCCAAGGCCTGCGGCTATGTCAATGCCGGGACCGTCGAGTTCCTGTACCAGGACGGCGAGTTCTACTTCTTGGAGATGAACACGCGCCTGCAGGTGGAGCATCCGGTCACCGAGATGGTCACCGGGCTCGACCTGGTGGAGTGGCAGCTGCGGGTGGCATCAGGTGAGCCCCTCGGATTCGGCCAGAACGACGTGGCCCGGGATGGCCATGCCATCGAGGTGCGCATCAATGCCGAGGACCCGACCGGCGGTGCGTTCACCCCGTCACCCGGCACCATCACCGAGCTCGTCGTTCCCGGTGGCCCCGGCGTGCGGCTCGATGCCGGCTACGGACGGGGCGACACGGTCAGCCAGTACTACGACAACCTGGTGGCCAAGCTGGTGGTCTGGGGCCACGATCGGGAGGCGGCCCGGCTGCGGATGTTGCGGGCCATCGAGGAGACGGTGGTGGGCGGGGTGGCCACCACCCTCCCGGCCGACGTCGTGATCCTGTCCCATCCCGATTTTGCCGCCGGCACCCACTCCACCAACTGGGTGGAGCAGACCCTCGACCTCAGCTCGCTGACCGCCGAGCCAGGCCCCGAGCCCGAGCGGGATCCCGAAGGCGACGAACCGGAGGCCAAGGTCCTGCGCGACGTGACTGCCGAAGTCGACGGGCGGCGGTACCAGGTGAAGTTGTGGGTCCCGGACCTCGGGGACGTAGCCGTGACCGGCACGTCCAACCGTGCCACCGGGCCCAGGCGGCCCAAGGCGGTCGGGGGGGCTACCGGGTCGGGGACCGTGGCCGTGCCCATGCAGGGCACCATCGTCAAGGTGACGGTCGCCGTGGGTGACGAGGTGGAGCTGGGTCAGACCGTCTGCGTGCTCGAGGCCATGAAGATGGAGAACAACGTGGTAAGCGAGAAGGCGGGGACGGTCAAGGAGATCAAAGTGGCCGCGGGCGACGCGGTGGGGCCCGGCGACGTGGTCGCCATCATCGAATAGTCGCCATCATCGAAGAGGGGCAGCCAGTGAGCCAGGCGACCGACGTGACCACGGCAAAGCAGTCGGTCGAGACCGCAGTCGACGCAGCGCTCGATTCGCTGATCGCACTGAGCCACACTATTCACGCCCACCCAGAGCTCTCCTACGAGGAGGAGCGAGCTGCGGGGTGGACGGCCGGTGCCTTGTCCGACGGAGGGTTCACCGTCACAGCGGGGGTCGGCGACCTCCCCACCGCGTTCAGCGCCGAGTTCGGTTCGGGGCCGCTGGTAGTTGCGGTGTGCGCCGAGTACGACGCGCTGCCCGACGTCGGTCACGCCTGCGGTCACAACATCATTGCGGCCAGTGCGGTCGGCGCCGGCCTGGGACTGGCCGCCGTGGCCGACGAGCTGGGGTTGACCGTCCGGGTGGTGGGTACACCGGCCGAGGAGGGCGGCGGCGGGAAGATCCTGCTCCTCGAGCGAGGGGTGTTCCACGGCGTCCACGCCGCCATGATGGTGCACCCATGGCCCACCGAACGGTTGGCCGCGGCCTGCCTGGCCGTCTCCCATTTCGACGTGCACTTCGCCGGCAAGGCGGCCCACGCTTCGGCCGCCCCATGGGAAGGCGTCAACGCCGCCGACGCCATGACTGTTGCCCAGGTGGCGCTCGGCCTACTGCGCCAGCAATTCCGGCCCGGCAATCAGGTGCACGGTGTGGTGACCGAGGGAGGTTCGGCAGCCAACATCATTCCGGCGGCGGTGTCAGCGCGGTACATGGTCCGGGCCCTGACCCTCGGAGACCTCGAGGTCCTGGAACCAAAGGTGAGGGCATGCTTCGAGGCCGGGAGCACGGCCACGGGGGCGAACGTGCGGTACGAGGAGCTCGCACCGGTCTACTCCCACATGGAGAGCGACCAGGGTCTGCTCAACGCCTACCGGATCAATGCCGAGTCGCTCGGCCGGCAGTTCACCCTGGACGACGAGCGCGCCGCGCTTCCCACGCTGTCCACCGACATGGCCAACGTCTCGCTGGCCGTCCCCACCATCCACCCGCTCATCGCACTGGACTCCGGTGGAGCCGTCAATCACCAACCCGAATTCGCCGCCGCCTGCATTACCGAATCAGCCGATGCAGCGCTCCGCGACGGAGCGCTGGCCATGGCGTGGACGGCCGTTGACGCCGCGGCCAACAGCCCTCTGCGCGATCGGCTGCTGGCTCGCTGAGGCACCGGCCCACGGTCAGCACCTCCGGCCCCAGGGCCAGCACCCCCCAAGATGTCCCGCCGGTGGAGGTTCCTTGGCGGTTCCTTGGGGGCTCCTAGGCCCCGGCGAGGCACTTTGTCGTTATCCCACTGTCCGTGAGGATCCAGACCGGTAAGCGCCTGAGCGTCTTGTCCGAAAGATGGCGGCAGAGGGTCGACCGGTCGAGGGTTCCGCCACTCCAGCGGGACTTATTGCTGCCCGCGTTTGGGCGAATTGCCCGCCACAGAACGATGCCATCCCGCCGCTTTCGCCGAAACGCGGGCAGAATTCTGATCGGAGGGGAGGACCCCCGAAAACCTCGTTTGCCTCGGCCCCCGCTGATCTCTTGTGGCGCCAGCGCCGGCGGCCGGTCACTGTTTGTGGTCGACCACCAGTGGGCGAAGACGCCGGTTCATTCACGGCTAGCCGCTGAGCCCCGAGATGATGGCGGCCAGCTGACGCCACTGGGCGATCGGGTAGGCGCCGGGAGCGCCGGTCAGGACCTGTAGGCAGACGTGGTCGGCCCCCGCGTCCAGGTGCTCTTTGACCCGGCCGGCAACAGCGGCGATGTCGCCCCAGGCAATGATCCCGTCGACCAGGTGGTCGCTGCCCCCGTCGGCCAGGTCGGCATCGGTGAACCCGAGTCGCTTCAGGTTGTTGGTGTAGTTGGGTTGTTCCAGGTACCGGGCCAGAGCCTTGCGGGCCACGGTGCGGGCGTTGGCGGGATCGGCGTCGAGAACGACCATCTGCTCGGGGGCCAGCAGCGGGCCGGTACCGAGGGTCGATCTGGCCTCGCTGGTGTGCTTCGGGGTGGTCAGGTACGGATGGGCTCCGGCGGAGCGGTCCCGAGCCAGCTCGAGCATCTTGGGTCCCAGGGCGGCCAGGAGCCGGTCCTCCCTCCCCACCGGTGGGACGGCGGCGTCGAGCGCGTCGAGGTAGCGAACCATCGCCGTTCGGGGGCGCTGGTACCGGCGGTCGCCATCGGCGTCGACGAGCGACGCGTGGCTCACGCCGAGCCCGAGAAGGAACCGCTCCGGGTAGGCCGCTCCGATCCGGGCGTGCTCCGACGCGACCTCGGTGGCGTCGTGCATCCAGATATTGAGGATGCCCGTGACCACCGGCAGCGTCGTGGTCGCGCTGAGGACACGGGTGACGTCGCCGAAGATGTCCCCGCCTGCGCCTCCCGGAATCCAGAGGGCACCGAACCCGAGCCCCTCGAGCTCCCTCGCTGCGTCACGCGCCGCGGCCATGTCCTTGGACCGGAACTGCCCGCTCCAGATGCCTACTCGGCCAAGGTCCATGTCGTTCCCTTCGATCGCCACGCTCGGGCACGCTCCCTCGTGCCTTCCCGGACTGTAGTTCGCCGTCTGTCGCCGGCTCCCGGCTGCCGCGCTCGCCACTGCCGCCGCGGTCGTCCCTAGCCTCCCGGCCTGAACTCCCCGAACACGCCGCGCAGCACGTCGGAGACCTCGCCCAAGGTGGCCATGGACCCGAGCGCCTCCTTCATGGGCACGAGCAGGTTCTGCGACCCGCGGGCCGCCGCCTCGACGTCCGACAGTGCCGTGTCAACGGCCGACTGGTCACGCTCGGCTCTGACCTTCTTCACCGAGGCGATCTGGGAGCGCTGCAGCTCGACGTCGATCGGGAACACGTCGTTGGGCTCGTCGCTGTCATCGGCGAACTTATTCACGCCGATGACGATCTTCTCGTTGTCATCGATCGCCTTGGCATAGGCGTAGGCAGCCTGCTCGATCTCCTGCTGCATGAACTGGGCCTCGATGGCGTCCACTGCTCCACCCATGCCGTCGATGCGCTCGAGGTAGCCCCAGGCTTCCTTTTCCACCTCGTCGGTCAGGGACTCGACGTAGTAGGAACCGGCCAGAGGATCGACGGTGTCGGCGATCCCCGACTCGAAGCCCACGATCTGTTGGGTCCGGAGCGCGATCTTCGCGGCCTTCTCGGTGGGAAGTCCCAGGGCCTCGTCGAACCCGTTGGTGTGCAAGCTCTGGGTACCACCGAGGGCGGCAGCCAGGGCTTGCACGGTCACCCGCACGATGTTGTTCTCGGGCTGTTGTGCGGTAAGCGTCGAGCCACCGGTCTGGGTGTGGAAGCGGAGCAGGGTGGACTTTTCGTTCGTGGCCTTGAACCGCTCGGTCATGATCCTCGCCCACATCCGTCGAGCGGCTCGGTACTTGGCCACCTCTTCGAACAGGTTGTTGTGGGCGTTCCAGAAGAAGCTCAGCCGGGGGGCGAAGGCGTCGACATCAAGCCCGGCGGCGAGAGCGGCCTCCACATAGGCGATCCCGTTGGCGATGGTGAAGGCGATCTCCTGGACGGCCGTGGAGCCCGCTTCGCGAATGTGGTACCCGGAGATGGAGATGGTGTTCCACGCCGGCAGGTGCTCGGCGCAGTACGAGAACGTGTCGGTGACCAGGCGCATCGACTGTCGGGGCGGGTAGATATAGGTGCCCCGGGCGACGTACTCCTTCAGGATGTCGTTCTGGATGGTCCCCCCGAGGGCCTTGGGATCGACTCCGTTCTCCTCGGCCACCAGTTGGTAGAAGAGCAAGAGGATGGCGGCGGTGGCATTGATGGTCATCGACGTGGTGACCTGGTCGAGGGGGAGGTCGGCGAGGAGCAGGCGCATGTCGGCCAGGGAGTCGATGGCCACTCCCACTTTGCCCACCTCGCCCTCGGCCCGGGGGTGGTCCGAGTCGTAGCCCATCTGGGTGGGAAGGTCGAATGCACAGGACAGCCCGGTTTGACCCGCCCCGAGGAGAAACTTGAACCGCTGGTTCGTCGACTGGGCATCGCCGAAGCCGGCGTACTGGCGCATGGTCCACAAGCGCCCCCGATACATGTCGGCCCGTATGCCACGGGTGTAGGGGTACTGGCCGGGGTCGCCCAACTGGTCCGCCGGGTCCCAACCGGCCAGGTCGTCGGCGGTGTACACGGGGTGGATCTCGATGCCCGAGTCGGTGCGCCGCTCGTTGGGCGGCGTGCTCTTCGATGCCATAGCGACAGGTTAGGCCGAAGTTCCCCCTGGGAACTCCGGGCCAGTGCGGCGACGGGCCACCGTCGCCCTCGCCGATTCGCCCCTCAGGGTCACGACCACGACTGGCCACCGCGAGCCCGGTGGGACCACCGAGCCGGTGGTCTCGCCCAGCGGGCCGTTCAGGCCCGGCTGCCAGCCGTCGGCTGCGAGCCGGTAGACCACACCGAGCGAGATCCCGTGATGGAGGAGGCCGACATCGCCCGGGAACTCGAGGGCGACGGGGCCCCGGGGCACCAGGGCTTCTATGGCGGGGGCAATGCGGTCGACCTGGGCGATCCCGCGCCAGTCGACGTCCAGCGCCGAGGTGGGCACGACCAGCGCCCGGGCGCCGAAGAGTGCCGATATGAAGAGGGCGGCGGCGGCGAGCACAGGCATCCAGCCTCGGCGCCACCGGCTGGTCCAGGGCCGTGACTGTCGGTCGTCCCCGCGTTTCCGGCTCGGCTGTGGCTGCACGCTCGGCTGTGGCTGCACGCTCGGCTGTGGCTGCACGCTCGGCGTGGCTGCACGCTCGCTGCTCCGGAAGACCGGGTGATCGATCAACCGCCGGAGGACCGGACCCACCACCGACACCAGAGCCCAGCCGGCCACGACCCACACCAGGAGGCCCGGGACCCACCAGAAGATGTGGAGATAGGTAAGCAGCAACACGTCGGCGGCGGGAAACGACGCGAAGGTCACCACCGTCCCCAGCGAGCAGATGGCGGCGATCGCCCCGGCAGCGGCCAGGTCCTTCTTCCCAAACGCCCAGGCCAGCACGGTAACGGCCCCGATCAGGACCAGCACGACCACACCGATGGCCGCCGAGTGCCCGTGGACCAGCTCCAGGGTGGGAAAGAAGAGTGGAGACGACCGGACCAGCCAAATCGGGTGGGGCGAGCTCAGACCGGCCAGGACCTGCAGGCCGAAGACACTGCCCATCCCCGGTTGGTGGCTTCCTGAGCGGGCCACCAGCGTCATGTTCCCGGGGTGGCTGGTGAACTGCTGGACGAGCGGCGCGATCCAGCAGGCCACGCCGACGCCGATGCCGGCCCAGAGCCACCGGGCCCGGTCCGGGCGTTGACCACGGATCAGGCCGACCACCGGGGCGAGCACGGCAAGCGCCACTGTGGTGATGGCATAGATGAGATGGCATTGGGACGCGACGGACGCGGTGAGGACCAGCACGGGCCACCAACCGACCGATCCCGATGCCACCACTAGGGCCAGTACCACCGAGGCCACGAAGAAGACGAGACCGATGTTCGGATTCCACACCAGGTGCCTGAACACCTCGGGCTCGGTCCACGCCAAGTCGACCACGACGGCAGCCACTGCGGCACAGCCGATCCAGCCAGCGCGGGCCCAGGCCGCCTCGGCGGCCACCGATAGGACGACGGCGCAGCAGATGGCCGCCCCCCAGAGAGCGCCCTGGGCCGGGTCGATACGGACGGGGATGGCCAACAGCCAGAACAGCAACGGTCCCAGGTCGTAGACGGTGTGGCTGCTGCTGCCCGAGGCCACCGAGTAGGGTCCCAGCAGCGGCGGGTGGAGCGAGAAGACCTGGAGCGCACGCTGGGAGACGGTGGCGTCGTCGAACAGGGGCCGCCAACCCTTCGCCAGCTCGGTGGCCGTCGGCACCCAGATCACCGACCAGATCACCAGGTGGCTGGCGATGCGGACGATCGTGCCCGGGCGCCACACCGACCGATGCCGGCTTTGGGGCGCCACGTCCGTGCGCCGTGCAGGGGCGGTCAGGTCGGTCAGGTCCGACTCGTCTGTCAGCTCCGACGGGTCGTCGACCACCTCCGACGGATCGTCGGAGACCACCCTGTCCGGAGCCTCGCCAAGGCCCGCCGAAGGGGTCACCTCAGCACGGGCCTCGGGCTCGATCGGCACGGGCACTCATGGATCCATCCTGCCATCACCGGTAGAGAGAGGTGCAGGCCAGGCCGTGCCGCCCGGCGGGTGGTGGGCCGGGCACTCCCAGGGCGGCTCCCGATACGCTCGCAGGGCATGAAGGACGAAGACGTAATCCACCAGATCGACGACCTCGTGGCCGAGGAACGGCAGCTCCACGAGCGGGCCGCGTCAGGCCACGCCCTCACCGACGAGGAACGAAGCCGCGAGCGACGCATCGACATCCACCTCGACGTGCTCTGGGATCTGCTCCGTCAGCGTCGAGCGTTGCGGGGGGTCGGGAAGAACCCTGATGACGCGGTCATGCGGGGCGACTCCACGGTGGAGGAGTACCGGCAGTAGCCGTGGACCAGGCGGCGCCGCTGGCGCCAGGCGGCGCCGCTGGCGCCGGTGCGATTTCCCTGTACCGCCCCCCTGTGCTCTACGCCGAGGCGGGAGCCATCACGTGGGGAAGGCACAGATCGTCGTACTCGGCGATGACGATCTCGCCGGCATCGGGGCCGCAGGTCGGGCAAGCCGGGTCACGATGGACCTTGAACGTGCGGAAGCTCTGCTCCAGCGCGTCGTAGGCCAAGAGGCGGCCCTGGAGGGTCTCGCCGATCCCGAGGATGATCTTGATGGCCTCGGTGGCCTGGAGCGAACCGATGATCCCGCACAGCACGCCGAGCACGCCGGCCTCCGAGCAGCTGGGGGCCAGCTCGGCCGGGGGAGGCTCAGGGATCATGCAGCGGTAGCAGGGCCCCTCGTACGGGTTGAACACGGTGACCTGACCCTCGAAGCGGAAGATCGACCCGTGGACCACCGGGATCCGCTTCTTGAGGGAGGCGTCGTTCACGAGGTAGCGGGTGGGGAAGTTGTCCGTCCCGTCCACGATCACGTCGTAGCCGTCGATGATGTCGAGGATGTTGTCGGCGCCCAACCGGACGTCGTAGGTGACCACGTTCACGTCCGGGTTGAGGGCGGTGAGCGTCTTCTTGGCCGAGTCGACCTTGCGCTCGCCGATCCGGTCGACGTTGTGAAGGATCTGTCGCTGGAGGTTGGAGGCGTCGACGACGTCCATGTCGATGATCCCGAGCGTCCCCACCCCGGCCGCGGCCAGGTACAAGGCGGCGGGTGAGCCCAATCCGCCGGCGCCGAGCAGCAGGACCTTGGCGTCGAGGAGCTTCAGCTGGCCGGTCTCACCCACCTCGGGGAGCAGCAGGTGGCGCTGGTACCGATTGCGTTGCTCGGAGGTGAGGGATTGCGGCGTCGCCCAGGGGCGGCCCTCGTCCTTCCAGCGGTTGAAGCCCCCGATCACCGAGGCCACATCGCTGTAGCCGAGCTCTTGGAGCGTCTTGGCCGCGAAGGCCGAGCGGGTACCGCCGGCGCAGTAGATAACCACGTGGGACGACTTGTCCGGGATCCTCCCCTCGACCGAGGTCTCCAACGTGCCCCTTGGGATGTGGACCGCACCGGGCAATGCACCCTGCTCGTACTCGTCGGGCTCCCGGACGTCGAGGACGACGGCCTTGTCCCTCCCGAGCTCCTCTTCGGCCTGGGCCGGCTCGACCTCCCGGACGGCCGCTTTGGCTTCGGCCAGCATCTCCCTGAACGTGGGCACAGCTATCACGATCCTTCACTGTCGGCGGTGACCGGTCCATCCGAAGCCACCTGCATGACTGTTCGAACCATGTAAACCGTACCAGCCGGGTCAACATTCCCGGCCCGGCCGGGTCTGAGACCCTGGCTGCCCCGGCCGCAAGCCGGGCCCGGCCGACCCCCTACGCCTCCCACCCCCGGAAGCTCCCCGGTGGACAGATCGTGGTGCCGGCGTCCACTGTGAGCGAGAGGCCGGTCACGTAGCGGGCGGCATCGCTGACCAGGTAGAGAATGGCCTCTGATACGTCTTCGGGCTGGATCAACGCTACGTCGAGGAGGTTCAGGCTCTTCATTCCCTCCTCCGCGTCCTCGAAGGTGGCTCCCTCCTTCCCGGCGAAGAGGTCGAGGCCCGGCTGGTTGAGGACCAGGTCGGTGGCCACGCCACAGGGGTGCACGGCATTGACCCGGATGTCGAACGCGGCCAGCTCCACGGCGAGCACCTTCATCAGCCCGGTGATCCCGTGTTTCGCGGCCACATAGGGGGCCACGTTCGGGATGGGGGTGAGGCCGGCGTTCGACGACGTGATCACGATGGTTCCCTTGCGCCGCTCGACCATGGAGGGCATGACTTCCCGGCAGGTGTTCCACACCCCGTTCAGGCAGATGTCGATGGTCTCGTCCCACAACTCATAGGGCGTCTCCCATGCTGGGGCAAACGCCGTGATCCCTGCGTTGGCCAACACGATGTCAATGGGACCCAACTCGTCGAGAGTCCTGGCCACGAACGCCCTCATCGCCGGCCGGTCACGCACGTCGGCCTCGACGGCCAGGCAGCGGTGGCCGGCCTCGGAGACGAGCTTCTGCGTCTCGAGCCGGTCCTCCTCCGTGGCTGTCCGGTAGAGCGTGGTCTTCACCGGCTCGGAGATGTCACAGAAGGCGATGTCGCAACCCTCTCGGGCCAGCGTCAGCGCGTGGCTCCGTCCTTGCCCCCGGGCGCCCCCGGTGATGAGCGCCACCTTGCCGTCGAGCTTTCCCATGGTTCCCCCGGCCCTTCTGCCCTGTTGCCCACAAGGCCCTGGTCCAAACCGACCCGGTTGCCCAAGTGATCCCATGGACCGCCGGCTGTTCGGCCGAATATTCAGACGTATGTTTCGACTATGGCTAACCGTACAACAGCGGTCGCAGTAGGGTCGGGGCCAGGCCCGGACAAGACGGGGTCAGGCCCGTAGGACGGGGGCCGGGCTCGGACGACAGGGCGAGGCCGGGACCACCGGGGCCCGGCCCGGACGACAAGGGGGTGGCCGCATGGTGGTGTCACTAGTTCGCTTCAACCAGGTCCAACCGGGCTTGGAACCCCAGGAGATGGCCGCCCGCTACCAGGCATCGGTCGACATGGCCGCCTACGCCGACGAGCACGGCCTGGACATGGTCACCCTAGAGGAGCATCACGGGGCCGACGACGGCTGGAGCCCGTCCCCCCTGATCACGGCAGGCCTGATCTTCGGGCGGTCCCCTCGCATCCCCATCACCGTCATGGCGCTCCTCCTGCCTTTGCACGATCCGCTCCGGCTGGCCGAGGACATCGCCGTGCTCGACCTCGCCAGTGGTGGTCGCCTCACGATCGTCGGCGGCCTGGGCTACCGCCCCGAGGAGTACGCCGCCCACGGGAAGTCCTGGGCCGAGCGCGGACGGCTCATGGACGAGGCGGTCGACACGCTGCTGAAGGCCTGGTCGGGGGAGCCGTTCGACTACGGGGGGAACGAGATCATGGTCACCCCGACGCCGCTCACCCAGCCCCACCCGATGTTGCTCATCGGGGGGACGTCCAGGCCGTCAGCCCGGCGCGCAGCCCGATTCGGCCTCCCCCTGGCGCCGGCCGCCCACCTCCCCGAACTGGAGGGCTACTACTACGAGCAATGCAAGGAACGGGGCACCGAGGGCATGTGCATGATGCCGCCCGGCCAGTTCTCGACCACGTATGTCGCCGAGGATCCCGATCGGGCATGGGCAGAACTGGGCCGGTACTTCCTCCACGAGGCAACCGTGTACGCCGGGTGGCAGACGCCCGACATCCACTCGGCCGTCCATTCCGGTGCGACCACGGTCGATGAGCTGCGGGCCGAGGGCATCTACGAGGTCCTCACCCCAGACGAATGCGTAGCCCGGGCCGACGACGCCGACGAGGCCGGCGGACCGGCGACCTTCGCGCTGCATCCGCTGGTTGGCGGCATGCCCATCGAGAAGGGCTGGGAGTGTCTATCCCTCTTTGTCGAACAGGTGTTGCCCCGGCTGTCGAGCTGACGGCACTGACCCGGTCCCTTCAGGGCGTGCCCCGATTCCAGACGATGACCCGTTCGACCGGCTCCCGGGGCGGCGGGGTGAAGTCCCCGCCGGTGGTGTGGGCCACCGGGATCAGCGCGGTCTGGGCCCACCGGGACGGGATGTCGAGGATCTTGGCCATGCCCGGCTGGTCGGCCTGGTGGGCCGTGGTCATCACCGATCCCAGCCCACGGCTGCGCAGGGCCAGCTGGAAGCTCCAGACGGCAGGGAGTATCGAGGCGTACATGCCCGGCGTCATCTCGTGGGTCCCGCCCACCGCCGCCTCCTGCAGTCCAGGATCGGTGATCAGCCGGCGATAGCGGTTCTCGGCCGCGTCGATGTCGTAACAGGGGATGACCAGCATCGGGACCTCGCCCATGTGCTCGGCCAGGTACAGGATGGATCGGGAGATCCTGGCACCTGCCTCATCACCTGTCCGGAGCTTCGCCTCGAGCATCTGGGACACCGGGGGCTCGATCAGGGCCCGGTAATGCTCGCCAACGCGGCGTCGCTGCTCCGAGTCGTCGACGACGACCCAGCGCCAGTCCTGCGCGTTCGAGGCGTTGGGGGCGAAACAGGCCAGACGGATGCACTCGGTCACCACCTCTCGAGATACGGAGCGGTTCAGGTCGAGCCGCCGCCGAACGGCCTTGGTCGTGGTCAGCAGATGGTCGATCTCGTCCAGATGGTCAAACGTGGGCATGGTCACCTCCGGGCGACTGGTTGGGGACCGAGCCCCCGTTCGTTGGGGACCGGGCCCCGTCGACTCCTGCCCGAGTAACTTACAAAATATCGGACGAATCCGGCTAGATATTCGAACTCGAGGCGGCCAGGTCCCGCGCCGGCGAGGGCGACGAATCGAGCGAGGTTTACCCCATCCACTAGGGTGTTCGTCCTGATGACACCGCCTCGTCCGACCCATGGCAACGGACCCCGCCGGAGCGTCTCACCGCCCACCGGCCGGGTCATCGCGGTCATCGCCCTCCTCGTCTCCCGCCCCGAACACGAGTTCAAGCTCTCCGACATCGTCAACGAGCTCTCCATCAGTAAGGCCACGTGCTATGCGGTGATCCGGGCCCTGCTCGACGCCGGATATGTCGTACGTTCGCCCCGGACCAAGGGCTACCTGCTGGGGCCGGCCCTGATCGCGGCGGGGCGGGCGGCCGAGCTGGCCTTCCCCGCCGTCCGGATGGCCGGCCCCACGGTCCGCCACGTGGCCAACCAGCACAACGCCGAGTGCGTGGCTTCCATCATCGAGAACGGGTTCATCACGGTGATCGACTGGGCCAGCCCGAAGCCCAGCTCCAACCATGCCAGGTCATGGAGCCATGTCGGCCAGCGGGTGCCGGTGGTGCCCCCCTTTGGCGCCGTGCAGGTGGCCTGGATGGACGACAAGCACGTGCAGGAGTGGCTCGACCGGGCATCGCCGCTCAATCGGGTCGCCGACCTGCGGGCCGCGCTGGACAGCGTCCGGAGCCGGGGATATGACGTCCAGAGCGAGAACGACTCCCTAGCCCGGTTCCGCGACGCCCTGGCCATCTTCGACGGCAAGCAGCTGTCCGAGGAGATGCAGGACGCCATCGACCTGCTCATGGACAAGATCGGGCAGGTGGAGTACCTGCCCGCCCGGCTGCGGGCCGATCAGGGGTACTCGGTGAACGCCATCTCGGCCCCGGTGTTCGACGGCGGGGCCCACCCCGTGCTCACGCTGTCCATCCACGTCGAGCGGCGCATGACCGGGCGAGAGATCGAGAGCACCGGACGAGACCTGCGACGGGCGGCCGACGAGATCACCGAGGCCGTGGGCGGTCATGCCCCGCGAGCCCGAGTTGTCTCAGGCTGAGTGCGAGGGGGTCTCGGGCGAAGTCGGTTCGGGCTGAGGCTCCGGGCCCATCCCCAGGATCCGGTCCAAGTTGCCCGACAGGATCAGGGATCTCTGGTCGCCGTCGAGCCCCGAGTCGATCAGCTGGTCGAGCACCGTGCTCCGGCGGTAGGCGAGCGGCGGCGAGTACATGTCGGTGCCGAACACGACCCGCTCGGCGCCGAAGTTGGCCACGAATCGCTCGACGAAGTCGAAGCTGTAGGCCAGGCTGGTGTCGAACACGAGGTTCGGCGCAGCCTCCGCGGCCACCGACACCTCCTTGGCGCTCCGCTCCATGCCCGAGAAGCCGTCCAGCACGATCATGGTTGCTTCGGGAAACGCACGGCCCAGCCCCGCGACCATCCAGGGCGCCTCGTCGGGGGAGCCGGCATACGCATGCATGAACGGCACCAGGTGCATGTCGACCATTCGTTCGACCAGCGCCCGCACCAGGTAGCTGTCGGTGGACACCCCTTGGAACCGGGTGTGGAAGCTGATACCGACCAAGCCCAGCTCGTCGTGCACCCGGACCAATTCGTCGAAGGCGTGACGACCGTGGAGCGGCTCGACGATTCCCACCGCAGCGGGGAAGCGGTCGGGGTTGGCGTCGCGGTAGCCGGCGATTGCATCGTTGACCCGGCGGGTGTCCGCAATCCCGGCTGGGCGCAGGTACTCGTGCGTGGGGATGACCACGGCCTGGTCGATGCCGTTGGCATCCATGACCACAGTGCGTTCCGCCACCTCCGAGCGATCGCTGAAGGGAACCAGATCGAGCTCGAGGCCACGTGGACCGGAGTCGGCTACCTGGGCCATCAACGAAGGCACACTTCCGACGTGGTGGTGGGCATCGATCACCCGGCATCCGGACCTGCCCATCAGCGCTCCTCGGCCCGGGGCGCCTCACCCTGGGACCGAACGAAGTCTACCGACCGATCCTTCGATTCCGTGGGTACTCGTCGCACAGTTCGGACACTCGCCTCCCGGTAGGCTTCGCCCGTCACAAGGAGCGTCCATGCCCGTCCCCGATCCCTCTGCGGTGCGCCCCGATCCCTCTGCGGTGCGCCCCGATCCCTCTGCGGTGCGCCCCGATCCCCAGGCGGTGCGCCCCGATCCCCAGAGGGTACGGTCCAAGCTCGACCACCCCATCGTGGACTGCGACGGCCATGTGGTCGAATCCCTGCCGGCCATCGCCGAGTACATGCGCCGCATCGGGGGTTCCGACGTGGCCGACCGATTCATCGGGTCGTCGCCCACCTACTCCTCGCGCCGGTCCCCCTTGCTCGATCGCCTCGACGCTCGGCGTCCCCGCACCATGAGGCGGGCCATTCCGGCGTGGTGGACCCTTCCGGCCTCCACCCGCGACCGGGCCACCGGCTTTCTGCCCCGCCTCATGCACGAACGGCTCGACGAGCTGGGCATCGATTTCACCGTCTTGTACCCGAGCGTCGGGCTCACCTGCATGGGCCACCCCGACGACGCCCTCCGCACCGTGGCCTGCCGGGCCGTCAACACCTACCTGGCCGACGCCCTTGACGGGCTCAGCGACCGCATGGCGGCGGCGGCGGTGGTCCCCATGCACACGCCCGGCGAGGCCATGGCCGAGCTCGAACACGCCGTTGTCCGACTGGGCTTCAAGGCCGTGCTGGTCAACAGCTACGTGGCCCGGCCGATGCCCGATGCCGGACCGGGCGCCCAATGGCTCGACGTCCTTGGCCTGGACAGCGTGCACGACTACGACGCGGTCTGGGCGCGCTGCGTCGAGCTGGGCGTTGCCGTCACCGTGCACGCCCCCACCATGGGCGTCGAGCTGCGGCAGTCGTCCACCCGGTACATGTACAACCACATCGGCACCTTTGCCGCGAGCGCCGATGCCTTCGCCAAGGCCGTGTTCTTCGGTGGCGTGACCCATCGCTTTCCCACGCTCAACTTCGGGTTCATGGAGTGCGGTGTGTCCTGGGGCGTGCAGTTGTTGTGCGATCTGATCAGCCGGTGGGACAAGCGAGGCGGGCGCCACATCGAACGGCTCGATCCCGACCTGGTCGACGCCGCTGCGTGGGACGACCTGCTTCTGCGCTACGGGGGCGACCTCTTCGCCGATCCGTCGTTGCGCGACGCCATGCGAGGCCAGAGCGACAACCCTCCGGTGGAGACCGACGACTTCCGGGCCTGCGGTATCGAGGGTCCCGAGGACATCGTGGCCCAATTCGGCCGGTTCTTTTTCGGCTGTGAGGCCGACGAAGCCACCATCTCGTGGGCATTCGCCCGCGGTGTGAACCCCCACGGTGCCGTGCTCCAGCCGATGCTCGGCTCCGACCTGGGGCACTGGGACGTGGCCGACATGCGAGGGGTGGTACCCGAGGCGTACGAACTGGTCGAGCAGGGGCAACTCGACGCGGGACAGTTCCGGGCCTTTGCCTGTGACAATGCCATCCGACTCCACGGCGGCATGAACGCCGGCTTCTTCGACGGCACCCCGCTGGCGGAGTATGCCCGGAGGGTCCTGGCGGGAGAGCCCGGGAACGACCGGCAGCCCGGCAGCACCAAGTCCAGGTCCGAGACCCGAACGCCCGGTGGCTGAACGACGGGAGTGGAGCGACGAGCGAGGGCCTCGCCACCACGGCGCCACCACGGCGCCACTACGGCGCGAACGCGGGCCGGATGTCGCGGGCGAACACCTGCATGAACTCGAACGGGTCGTTGACGAACTGGCTCACGATGAGGTTGGTGGCGCCGGCCCGGGCGATCTGACGGATCCGCTCGACACAGTGCTCGGGGGGCCCGGCGATGACCGATCGGCGGGCCAGGAAGTCGACCAGACCCAGCTCCTCCACCAGATCGGCATTCGCCCCCGCCCGCTCGGGCGTGGCGTGGTAGCGGGAGTCGTACCGGTCCTGGAGCACGGCCAGGGCCCGGACGTGCTCGGCGGGAACGCCCTTTTGGTCCGTGTGGAAGCGGTACACGTGGTTGGCCGTACCGGCCAGGAGGAACTTCAGCTTGTCCACGCCCTCGCGCTCCGAGTCGGCCAGGCACATCGCGGCCATGCACCAGAGCTCGATGTCGTCGGCCGATCGTCCGACCGATGCTGCGCCGGCCCCCACGTTGGCGCGGGCCTGGGCCATCACTTCTGCGTCCAGCGCGTTGGACAGGATGACACCGTCGGCGATCTGACCGGCCAGGAACTGGGTCCGTGGCCCCTCGGCCGCCACCCACAGGGGGACCGGATGCGACCCCCAGCGCAGCACCAGCTCTGTCCCCTGCCATGTCACCGTCTCGCCGGCACACAGCCCCTTCACTGCCCGTGCAAACTCCTCGAGCTCGGCCACGCGGGCCGGGTGCACGGCGATGGCCCGCAAGGCACTGTCGCCGGTGCTCAGCCCGTACACCATGCGACCCCCCGAGACCTCCTGCAGCGCCACCAGCGAACTGGCCACCACAGCGGGGTGGCGGGTCATCGGGTTGGACACGGTGATGCCGAGCCGGGGTCGGGTCGTCCGGTCGGCGGCCACGGCCATCGAGACGAAAGGATCCGCCCAGAGGGACTGGGAGTCACCGGTGGTGAGCATCTCGAAGCCGCACGATTCGGCCACCTGGAGCCAACGCCGGTACCAGCCGTAGTCCTTGACCGTGGTCCCGGTGGCGAACCGGACCGCTGGCTCGGGCCCCCGGACGCTCATCAGGGCCAGTAGGGCGCGGCGGCATCGTGGGCCTGTCGGGCGAATTCGTCGTAGGTGAGCGAGCGCAGGGCCTCCGACATGATCTCGACGCCCACCATCCCCTGGTAGCCCTTGGCCCTGACCACCGAAGCGAACCGGCCCAGGTCCAGCCGCCCCTGTCCGGGCAGGGCCCGCCGCTGCAGCATCTCGTACCAGAGGTCTTGGGACTCGAGGGCGGGGTGGTCCGAGAACTGGACGAACGCCATCTCGTCGAGGGGAAGGGCCTCAAGGTCGGTCCAGGTGCTCGGTCCGTGGAAGAAGTGCCAGGTGTCGATCACCACGCCGGCGGCGGGCAGGCCGGCGCGCCCGAGCACCGATCGGGCGGCGTCGATATCGCAGACCGGCAGGTTCGGCAGGAACTCGAGACCGACCGTCGTCCCCGGTGGCATGCGGCCGATGGCCCCCCGGAAGTTGGCCACCGCCGCCTCGGTGGGCTCGCCCGAGAATCCCGCCATCAGGTAGTCGGGTTGCAACTGGTCGACCATGAGGGCGATCTCCTCGGCCTCGGCTACCACGCCGTCGTCGTCCTCGGTCACCGTCAGGGCCTGGAGCTCCATGCACCGCAGGCCGTGGTCGGCGAGGGCCGCAGCGAGGTCGGCCACCGTCCCACCCTGGGTGACGTGGCGGCGCAGGGACCACACGTCGACGCTGAATCCGTCGAAGCCGGCGGCGGCCGCCGCTCGGACCTGGGCCAGGAGGTCGACCGGCCGGTCGACGATGAACGGCGACCACTGGATCGACTCGAAGCACAGCGCCGTCACCGACCGCCTCGAGTCCTCAGAAGGGGTCGACCAGCATGTGCTGACTCAGATCACCCACATGATCGCTCAACATGTGCCGGTGGGTGAAGCGCCAGCGGCCGTCCGCCTTGGCCAGTTCGTCCCGGTACCGGCCCACGATCACCGGCTGGAGCGGGAACGTGTCAGTCCGCTGCATGACACAGAACGACGAGCGGGCCGTCGCCCGGTCCCCGTCGTCATCCACGTCGACGATGACGTTGGTGATCATGTGGCGGGTATGCGGTGTGCCGTTGTCGGGGTACCGCCGAGTGAATTGCTCGTACATCTGGCGTGCCTCGTCCCGACCCCGGACCACCCGTTCCGGGCTCTCCTCGAAGGTGATCTCGGCCTCGGCGAACAGGTCCCCCAGGCCCTCGAAGTCGCCGGCATCGATCCGCTCGGCGTAGACGTAGAGGACCTTGGCTACGGCTTGCTCGTCGCAGCAGCGACACGGCGTCGTCTCATCTCGCTCCGTCACGGCCGTCCCCCGTTCGTCATCTGTACCATCGGTTCCTCGAGCGGCTGGGCGGCCCGGGAAGCGACGTGTCGGCCGGCGAGGAAGCCGAAGGTGAGTGCGGGTCCAAGCGTGGCACCGCCACCCGGGTAGGCCGGTCCGAAGACACAGGCGGACGCGTTCCCCGCCGCGTACAGGCCCTCGACGACGCCTCCCCGGTACCGAAGCACCCGGGCGTGCTGGTCGACCAACGGACCACCCTGGGTGCCGAGCGTGCCGTCGTAGATCTGGACGGCGTAGAACGGCGCCTCCTCGACCGGCCCGAGGCACTTCTCGGGAGACGGGCCACCGGACATGAACGCCTCCCACCACAGGGTGCCGCGATGGAAGTCCGGATCCTCGCCGTGGGCGGCGTGGGCGTTGAACCGGTCGAGTGTCCGCTGGAGCGCGCCGGGATCGACGCCGATCCTCACGGCCAGCTCGCCCACACTGGGAGCCGAGACCACCCATTCGGGGACCGGGCCGCCAGGGACGAGGGAGAGGATCATCGTCGACTCCCGCAGTCGGTGGTCGAACACCATCCACACCGGCGCCTCATTGGGATAGTCGATGGCGACGGGGTCATAGGTCCCGAACGCCCGCGGCATGTCCTGGTAGGACGCGCCCTCGTTGACGAAACGCTCGCCTCGCTTGTTCACGATGATCGAGCCGGGCAGGTTGCGACCGGTGGAGAACTGCAGCGCGGGCCGTCCCTCGTAGGTCACGGCCGGGTCGAGCATGGCCGGCTGTCCCCAGTAAGTCCACATGTTGGCCAGGACGGCTCCCGCCTCCATGGCCATGACGTGGCCGTCCCCCTCGTTGCCCGGCGGGCTGAGGGGCTCGACGGCGTGGCCGATGAAGGCCTGGACCATCTGGGCGTTCCACTCGAAGCCGCCACAGGCCAGCACCACCCCCCGACGCGCCCCCACCGACACCGGCTCCTCCCCCGCCTCGGCCCGCACGCCGACGACAACGTCCCCCTGGGAAACCAGCTCCCGGGCCCGGACGCCGGTGCGGACGGCGACCCCGCGGTCCAAGACGCCCTTCAGCAACGCGGCGGCCAGCGCACTGCCCAGCACCCGGACGTCCTCGCCCTCGCGCCGGGCCACGAGGTCGAGGTCCGGAGCCTCCCCGTACGCGAGATAACGGCCGCCTTCCTCCATGGTCAGCCTGGGCATGAACGGGCTGGACCGCACCCGCGCCGCCCACGGCCCGAGCTCGGCCGCAGCCGGGAAGGGCAGGGGCTCGATGGACCGGCCGCACTGCTTCCCGCCGGGGAGATCGGCGTAGTAATCGGCGAACATCGGCGGAGCGGAGAACCGCAGCGGGGTATGGTCCTCGAGGTAGTCGATGACCCGCCAGGCGTTGTCCACGTAGGTTTCCACCAGGTCGGCCGAGGGCTCCCGGTCGACGGTCAACCGTCGGATGTAGGCCAGGGCTTCGTCCCGGCTGTCGTCGACGTCCACGTCGGCCATGTGACGGTTGAGCGGCACCCAGGGCATGCCACCCGACACGCCGGTGGTGCCCCCCACCAGCTCGGCCCGCTCGAGGATGGCCACGCTCGACCCTCCATCAGCGGCCAGCGTGGCCGCGGCGAGGCCGGCTGCCCCGGAGCCGAGGACGACGACGTCGACCACCTCATCCCACTGCTCGCTCATCCTTGCCGCCTCCTTCCCTCGACCCATATGCCGTCATCCCGGTAATGCCGTTTTCCCAGACATCGCAGTCATCCCAGATAGCCAGTGGTCCCAGACATCGCAGTCATCCCAGATAGGCCGCTCGGACCGCCTCATCGATGCGGACTACCTCGGGGGTCCCATCGGCGATCACCCCGCCCAGGTTGAGCACGATCACCCGGTGGCACTCGCGCATGACGAACCCGACGTCGTGCTCGACCAGCACGATCGCGCAATCCTCTTCCTGGCACAGCCTCCGGACCACGATGGCCAGGTTCTCAACCTCGGACTCCTCGAGACCGGAGGTGGGCTCGTCGAGCAGCAGGACCCGGGGGCGATCGACCACCGCCCGGGCCAGCTCGACCATGCGGGCCCGGCCGATGGGCAGGTTGGCGGCCGGCTGATCGCGGAGCACCTCCAGGCCGCACAGCTCGAGCACCTCGTCCACCCTGGATCGGCGTGTCCGTTCACGGGACCGGCGCGTCGGGAGGGAGAGGAGGTCCGCCACCATCCCACCTCCGCCGCCCTGCCACTCCAGGGCGACGAGCACGTTGTCCTCGACGGGCAGCCATCCGAAGATCTGCTGCCGCTGAAACGTCCGCCGTATTCCCTGGCGGGCGCACCAGGTCGCGCTCCGACCGGTGACGTCGGCGCCGTCGAAATGGATCGAGCCGGCGGTGGGCCGACGGATACCGGTGAGGCAGTCGAACAATGTTGTCTTGCCGGCGCCGTTAGGGCCGATGAGCCCGCACACCTCGCCAGCGGCGAACGAGGCGTTGACATCGGACAGGGCCTGGACTCCCCCGAAGGTCATGGTCACCTGGCGGGCTTCGAGAACGGGCATCGCTACAGCTTCGCACCCAGGTAGGCACCGACCAGCTGCTCGTCATCCAGGCTTCCCCGCTCGCCCGACCACACGATCCGCCCGAGCTCAATGAAGGCGACCCGGTCCGCCACCTGGAGGACATCCCGAATCTTCTCCTCGACCAGCAGGATGGTCGTCCCCAGCTCGCGCAGTTCACGGAAGACGTCGAGCACCTGTGCGATGACCATTGGTGCCAGCCCGAGAGTGGGCTCGTCGGCGATCACCACCTTGGGCGGCCGGACCAGGACCGGTGCCAGCGCCAGCATCTGCTGCTCGCCGCCCGACAGGCTCCCGGCATGCAGGCGCCTACGCTCGTTCAACTGCGGGAACCGCTCATAGACCTCGGACCGGTGCCCGGCATCGAGCCGAAGCTGAAGGTTCTCCTCGACGGTCAGGCCCGGGAATACGCCGCGGGACTCCGGCGCGACCAGCACGCCCTGGCCGACGCGGCGATAAGCATGCATCCTGGTCACATCCACCCCGTCGAGCGTGATCGATCCCTCGGTCGCCCGCACCAGGCCCGCCACCGTCGAGCACAACGTCGACTTCCCGCTGCCGTTCACCCCGAACAGCCCGGTGATCTGCCCCGTAGCCAGGGTCAGGTTGATCCCGTGGAGCACTTCCACGTCCCCGTAGGAGACCCGGAGGCCCTGGATGGCCAGGATGCCCGGCGGCTGGTTCTCCACGTCGCTCGGGCCCCGGATGGCGCCGGAGGACACAAGCTCTTCCTCGTGGCGACGGACCTCGGCCGAGATTGCCATGGCCTCGGCCACGACGGCCTCCTCGGCGGTGGCGATCTCCGTGTCGGCGGACGGGATGGCGGGTCCGATGTGCCTGGGCGGGACCCCTTCGGTCGGCCCGGCCGTTCCGGGAGGGCCGCCGGTCTCGCCGGTCGCAGCGGCTTCGCCCGCAGCTGCTTCGCCGGCCGAGCGGCTTCGCCGGCGGCTGCCGATGCCGCCCGGAGCGCGGCCCGCCGCATCCGCCGTTCGTGATTGCGACGCGAGGTCTGGGACAGGAACCCGTCGGGATCACGGGCCAGTCCGACTGCACCCAGCCCGAACAGGATCAGGGGAATCTCCGTCGACTGCGTCCCGTTCCAGCTCAGCCAGGACGGCACCCAGGACCACCAGTGGAAGCCCGACTGGATGATGACCGGAGTCGCCGCCGAGGCGATGCCGGCGAGCACGGCGGCAGCAGGACGTCGGATGCCGAACAGCACCACGGTGGCCAGCCACAGCAGGCCGTCGATGGCCGGCGTGGTCGAGTTGGAGACACTCGACTGGAACGAGACGTAGAAGATGCCGCCCAACCCGGCGATGACAGCCGAGAGGGCGAACAGACCCAGCTTGATCCGGAGGGGCGCCACCCCTGACGTCGAGGCGGCGACCTCCGACGACCGGACGGCGGCGATGCTTCGCCCCCATGACGACTTCTTCAGATTGGTGATCAACACCATGGCCACCAAGGCCAGGACGAGGAGACAGATGGCCATCGTCCGGTTGCTGGTGAGGTCGAGCGGGCCGATCTTTGGTCGCGGGATGGTCCACCCGGTCGTGTTGTTGTCGAACCAGTTCCACTGGAAGAGCACGTTGTCGCCGAGGAGGGCCAACGCCAACGTGGCCAGGGCCAGCGGCAGCCCGCCCAGGCGCAGGGCGGGCAGGGCCACGATGAATCCGAGCAGGCCGGTGACGATCAGGGCGATGAGGATGGCCAGGAAGAAAGGCACCCCGTACTGGTTG
The DNA here is from genome assembly GCA_963803065.1 of uncultured Acidimicrobiaceae bacterium. GTDB lineage: Bacteria > Actinomycetota > Acidimicrobiia > Acidimicrobiales > RAAP-2 > DASXMT01. The sequence continues at coordinate 462,960 of CAWDKW010000004.1, read as the reverse complement.
AAGAGCAATCCGGTGGTGAGCCCGGCCATGGTCGAGAAGGTGGCCTGGGCCAGGCTGACCATGCCACCCATGCCGGTGACGACGACAAAGGACAAGAAGATCAGCGAGAGGGCCAGGCCCTGGGCCATCGTCCCCGCCCAGAAGTCATCGGCCAGAAAGAGGATGTAGACGACGAGGAAGGCGGTGGCGACGACCCAGGGTGCGGCCCGGCGCCACATGGGCAGCTGCGAAAGGTACTCGGGCGGGGGCACGTCGTCAGCCGCCGATCCCCCAAGGCGGCTGCGGTCCCGGGCCAGGATCAACAGGGCGATGATCAGCACGACGATGGGCACCGAATCGGCGAACCCGGCGATGTTCACCTTGACGTAGCCGGCCACCAAGTTCTGGAAGATGCCCAGGGCCAGGCCACCGACAAAGGTCAATGGGATGGACCGGAGCCCTCCGATCACGGCGGCGGCGGAGGCGACGATCATGATCGTGATGTAGCCGGAGGTGCTGATGGCCCCGATGATGGGGGCGGCGACCACGCCGGCCAGGGCGGCCAGGACGTTGCCGATCACCCACGCGTACCGGGACGTCTTGGCGTCGTCGACCCCGCGGATCCGGGCCAGGCTGTGCCGGTCGACTACCGCCCGCATCTGCAGGCCCAACGGGGTACGGCGCATGAGGAACCAGAGCCCGACGGCACACACCGCGGCGGCGATCACCACGACCAACTCGTTCGAGGTGATGGGGATCTTGGGCGGGATATGCCATGTCTTCTGGGGAACCGGGCCCAGGCCCGGCGGGAACCCGACCTGGAGGACGGCGGCGCTGTTGGGGATGTGGACGTGGAAGATGTCGATGATCCCGTCCGTGATCCACTCGGTCAGGGCTGGGATGGCAAGCAGGAGCCCGACGGTGGCCATGATCTTCGCCGACTCGTTCGCTTGGGCCAGCGGCTTGAAGACGGCCGCGTTCAAGACGATGCCGAGCAACGGGGCGATCACACCGATGACCATCAGCGCGGCCCAGACGACGGGCCAGTGCATCCCGGAGTGGAAGATGTAGAACAGGTAGGCGCTCGAGAAGGCCACGGCGCCATAGGAGAAGTTGAAGATGCCTGTGGCCGAATACGACAGGGTCAGCCCCGACCCGACCAGCGAGTAGATCGCTCCTGAGATGGCCCCGCTGACCACCAACGCCAAGAACGTATCCACTGTTACCCGTCTCTCCCCTCGCCCGGAACGGCGAGCATGGGTTGTCTGTCCCGCGTGGCCGACCGGCCGGGGGCGAGCAGATGGCGTCGCCCCCAGCCGGTCATGTGGTCACTCCTTCTCACGGGCGACGGTTCTCACAGGCGACGGTCGCGGGCGACGGTTCGCACAGGCGACGGTCCCCCGGCCTCGGTGCGCTCAACCCGAGATCTTGTAGCTCGAGTAGCACTTGAACGGCTCGGACGTCGTGTAGTTCGTGCCCGATACCTTGACGACGGCCGCGCAGTCGGCGGGAATGAAGTGGGCCGCCGGCCACAGGAGCTTCCCCGGCGACCCGGACGGAGCCGTCTTGTAGCTGACGAAGGAGCCACCGTTGACCTTCTGGTCGAACGTCTTCGTGTTCAGGTTCTTGCCCACGGCCTGGAGCATCTCCACCAACGTGTTGGCCTCGGCATAGCCGATCGACGCACCCAACGTGAGGAAGGGCGGCTTACCGATGGCCTTGAGCCCCGCCACCTCCTGGCTCACCCAGGCTCCGCCACCCTCTTGAGGGACCACCTGGGTATTGGTGAACTCACCCTGCAGGGCCGAGGCCAGCTGGGCGGACGAGGCCAGAAGGCCGGGCGAGTAGGTCACGAAGTCCATGATGTCGCCCGTGTAGCCGCCCGCCTTCAGGGCCGCGGCCAACGGGGCGACGTCGGCGAACGGCGTCGAGATGTAGACGAGGTTGGGCTTGGCCGCCGTGATGGCCTGCACGTACGGCGTGTAGTCGATGCCGGTGGACGTGGTGGGGAAGTTGGCCTCGTTGTACACGACCTTGGCACCCAGCTTCTTGAACAACGCGACATATTGAGCGTTGCCGCTGGTGCCCGAGGGTGAGTTCTCCGCCTGAACGGCAAAGCGAATGCTGCTGGCGCTCATGCCGCTGGCCGCGATCATGGCGTCGGCCAGGCTGCCGGCCACCACATTGTGCAGTGGGTTCGACGTGGGTAGCAGGATCGGGGACAGGCAACCGTTCCAGCCGAAGCCCCATCGATAGCCGCAGAAGCCGGGGTTGAATCCCCAACCGATATAGGGCACCTGGTGGGAGCTCATGTAGTTGGTCGAGCCGTTCAGCATGAACTCGGTGAGCGACAGCACCGAGAAGACCTGGCTCTGGTTCACCAACTGTTGGGTCTCTTGGACGTCGGACTGCACGCCGCCCGTGTCGTCGGCGCAAGGGACCAGGGTGATCTTCCGCCCGTCGATGCCCTTCTTGTTGGCTTGGGCGAATCGAGCGTTGATCCCGTCGACGTACCCCGCATAGTTCCCCGAGGTGTAGATGCAGCCCACCTTGATCTGCGTGGAGGTAACCCCCTGGGTGAGGCCGCTGCCCTTGGGCCCGATGAGGCTCTGCTTGTTGGCCGTGTTGGCCAACGACCCTCCGCTGGCATTGCCGCCGCCCGGCGGCGGGGTGAAGGTTGCCGCCGACGCGGGCACGATCGAGCCGACCACAAGGGCCATGGTGGCCGTCAGTAGCAGGCTGAGGGCAACCATGAGGCTGCCCCTCGCTTGATGTCGATACCTTCCGGACATGTGATTCCCCCTCCTGTACATGTGATTCCCCCTCTATTTGTTTCTGTGTCTCCTCCCCCACGACGTCGTCGTCGGGTTGCTGCCGATCAGGTCGTGGCCGGTGCGACGTCCACCAGCTCGTTCGCGCTCCTGCCCGCCTGCGCTCTTCGCTTCAGCGATCTCTCCAACCGCGGCTCCGTCGATGTCGACCCAGGTGTGGTTGCGCGCCGAGGAGCGGATGGCGTCCATGACGACCATGCTGGCCACGCCGTCGGAGAAGGTGGCCGGGGCCGGGTCGTCGGGCATCGGCCGTCCCGACAGGCGGTCGCCGAGCACCCGGTAGAGACGGGTGTAGGGGGCGAGGTCGATGCCGGTGGCATGCATGCGTTCGTAGGCCGTGACCATCAGGTCGGCGGGGGGAGGGTCGGGAGGCGCATTCACGAGGTCGTCGGGGACAGGAACCAGCTCGGTCCCTCGGCCGTCCCCTGTCCACACGGCATCGCCCTCGAGCCAGGCGGTGCCCTTGGTGCCGACGATGCGGGTGACCATGAGGGGCTGTCCCCAGGCGCTCGCCGAGCTGGCCATGATGCCCTCGGTCCCCGAGGCCAGGCGGAAGTGGACGACATAGCTGTCCTCGGCCGTCATGGGCCGGGGAGCGACGACCGCCAACGTGGCGCTGACGCCGCTGAACTCACCCAGGGTCACGCGGATCTGGTCGATGACGTGGGACCCGTGCGCGCCCAGCCACCCGCCTCCCTGATCGGCATCGGACCACCAGGCGGGCAGCTCGCTGGCGGGATCGGCCAACAGCGGCAGCTCGAGCGTGAACGTGGCCAACCGCGGGTCACCGATCGACCCGCCCCGGACGGTCCGGGTGAGCAGGGCCTGGCCGGTCGCGAACCGGAACTCCGTTCCGAGTAGGTGGACGACGCCGGCAGCCTCGGCCGCTCCCAACATGGACCGGGCTTCGTCGGCGTCGCGGGCGAACGGCTTCTCGCACACGACGTGGCGCCCGGCCGCCACCGCTTCCAACACCAGCTCCCCGTGCGTGTGCGGAGGCGTGGCCACGCTCACCACCTCCACTCCCGGCACCGCGAGCGCTGCGGCGAGCGACGTCGATGGATGCGGTATCCCGAACCGCTCCGCCCGCTCACGGGTCCGGTCGAGGTTCCGCCCAACGAGCGCCTGCACGTCGAAACCGGCGGCCCGCAGCGCCCGCACGTGGGTGAGACAGCCGAACCCCGTGCCCACCACTACCGCTCCCTGTCGACCCACGCGGGTCATCGCCCACCGGGAAGGGTGCCGGAAACGACCGAGCCGCCCTTGATGACGGTCAGGGCGGCCGCGTCGGCGAGCACGCCCGGTGCAGCCAGGGGGTCGCCATCGACGACCACCAGGTCGGCGGTCGCCCCCTCGGCCACGGTCCCGAGGTCGGAGCGGCCGAGCAGATCGGCCCCGTGTCGGGTGGCCCAGCGCACGAGGTCCAGCGCCGGGATGCCGACCTCGTCCGCGTAGAGGGCGAACTCATGGCCGTAGAGACCATGGGGAAACCCGACCGCCCCGTAGTCGTCGCCGAGGAGGATCCGGACGCCGGCCGCGTTCGCCTTGGGCAGCACGTCGTAGGAGTACTCGAGGTCGGCCTTCATGGCCTCGGAAAAGCCCAGGCCGGTCCCCATCGTTTCGACGAAGTGCTTGGGGAAGTACAGGCTCGGCACCAGGTAGGTGCCGTTTTCGATCATGGCGGCGATGCATTCGTCATCCATGTCGTCGCCGTGGTCGACGATGTCGATGCCCAACTCGACAGCCAGGAGCAGTGCCGGCTTGTTGGCGATGTGGCCTCGGATGAGCGCGCCCCGGTCGTGGGCGGTGTCGATGGCGGCAGCCAGCTCGTCGCGGGTGAGCTCCGTCTGCGCCTTGGGGGCCGTGGTCCCATGGCCGCCGGTGACGAAGAGCTTGATGACCTCTGCGCCCCGCTTGATCTCGTCTCGCACACCCAGACGGAACCCTTCGGCGCCGTCGCAGATCCTGATGGCGCCGGGCGCTTCCATGTTCCAGTACCACGGCGTGTTGTCGTTGCTGTGGCCGGTGGTGCTGAGCTCGCGGCTGCCGGGCACAAAGCGCGGTCCAGGAATGAGGCCGTCGTTGACGGCGCGCTTGAGCGACGGATCCACGTCGTTGGCCGCGCCGGCACTGACCACCCCGGTATAGCCGGACTCGAGCGCGGTCCGCAGGTTCTTCGCACCGAGCATGGCCTGGTACGCCGGCGGGTGCTCGAAGCCGAACGGCGTGGGCACCGAGCCCAGCTCGTGGTAGGTCGAGTGGAAGTGACAGGTGAACAGGCCCGGCATCACGGTCCGGCCGCCCAGATCGTGCCGGTGATCGGCAGGTCCGGGCTCCACCGGGGACCCGTCCCTGGCAACTTCCTTGATCGTCGACCCTTCGACCACCACGGTGCAACGGGGACCGAGAGCGCGCTCGCCGTCGAGCACCGTGGCGTTGGTCAAGACCAAGCGCTCGGGCGCGATCATGGCGCCGACCGGGCGGGCCGTCGGCCCCCGTCCGTGGACCGCGGTTCGGTGAGATCCGATCGCTGCGCCCTGCGCCCGGCTGGAGTCGATGGGAGTGCACCAACTCGTTCGTTACGCACGGAACGCCCCCTTCGTGTGCTCGACGTGCGCCCCCAAGAATTCGGGGGTCGCACCCTCGCCTCGCCTACGATCCCACTTTAGATTTCGAACAGAATTTTCCGAATTGTCGAAACTCTCACAGTAGGGTGGAGGATCGATACTGTCAAGAGAAATCGCGCGCAGAGTGGGGGGAACCGTGGGCCAGTTTGAAGGACTCGAGGGCCGGGTTGCACTGGTGACCGGGGCGGCTCGGGGCCAGGGGAGGTCGCACGCAGTGGCCCTCGCCGAGCAGGGAGTCGACATCATCGCCGTTGACCTGTGCGACGACATCGATACGGTCTCGTACGCGCTGTCCACCTCGGCCGACCTGGACGAGACCGTGGCCCTGGTCGAAGCCCAGCACCGCCGGATCGTGGCCTGCAAGGCTGACGTTCGCGACCTGGATGCTCTGTCTGGCGCACTCGAGCGCGGGCTGACCGAGCTCGGCCGGCTCGACATCGTCCTCGCCAACGCGGGCATTGCCCCCTCGTCGACTCCGGTTGCCGACGCCGCACTGTCGTGGGCCAACGTGCTCGCGGTGAACCTCACGGGTGTGTGGAACACCACGCACCTGGCCAAGCGGGTGCTCAAGGAGGGCAAGCGCGGGGGTTCGATCGTCATCACCAGCTCAACCGCGGGTCTCAAGGGCCTCGGCGACGGCACCCCGGGCGGTGAGGCGTACGTGGCCAGCAAGCATGGACTCGTCGGCCTGATGCGGGCGCTGGCCCTCGAGCTGGCCCCGCACTCCATCCGCGTCAACACCGTCCACCCCACGGGGACCAACACGTACATGGTCATGAATCCCGTCATGCAGTCGTGGATCGCCGAGAACGCCGAGATCGCCGCGGCCGGCATGCAGAACGCACTCCCGGTCGGCCTCATCGAGCCGTCCGACGTGACCAATGCCATCTTGTGGCTCGTCTCGGACATGGCCCGCTACGTGACCGGCGTGACCTTGCCCGTGGACGCCGGCTTCACCGCTCGATAGCGGCACGATGTCTGAGGTGTCGCACCAAGACCTGCGGATCGGATCCGTGTTCGTCAACGCGGCCCGGGCCGTGCCCGCCCGGACGGCGGCGATCCTCGGCGACGACGCGCTCACCTTCGGTCAGCTCAACCGGCGCGCCAACCAGGTCGCGGCCGTGCTGGTCGCCCGAGGGCTCGGGCTGGGGGACCGGCTGGTCACCTGGAGCCCCACCGCGTTGGACCTCGTCCCGGTGTTCGCCGCCGCGTCGAAGTTGGGCGTGGTGTTCGCTCCCACCAATGCCTCCCTGAGTGTGGACGAGGCCAGGGCCGTCATCGAACCGGCCCGACCGGCCATGCTCGTGGTCGGCGACGAACAACTCGCCGACGGGACCAGGTTGGCCGGGCAACTGGGCTCCCAGGTGCTCGGCCTGTCCGAGATGGCCGGGCTGGCCGACAACGAAGAGGGCGACGAGCCGCACGCCGCTCAGCCATCGGAGCGCGACCCTCACGTCATCTTCTTCACCAGCGGCAGCACCGGCCGGCCGAAGGGGGCGATCCTGAGCCATCGCGTCAACTTCCTCAGGACCCACCCCGGCGCCCTCTTGGAGCCTCGAGGCCCGATGGTGTCCCCCTTCCCGTTGTTCCATATGGGGGCGTGGACGATCGCCCTGCAACAGTGGCAGGGTCGGGACGCCGTGATCCTGCTGGCGTCGGCCGACGCCGTCTCCATCTGCGATGCCATCGTCAACCACCGGGCCGAGCGCCTCAATTGCATCCCTGCGGTGTGGCGCCGCATCCTCGACCATCTCGGCACGCCTCAGGGACAGGAGCTCGACCTCTCCTCGGTCCGGTTTGCCGACACCGGGACCTCGGCCACCCCGCTCGAGCTCCTCACCGCCATCGACGAGGCATTCCCGCAGGCATCCGTACGCGTGTTCTACGGGTCGACAGAGGCGGGAAGCGTGTCGAGCCTGGACCACCGCGACCTGCGCCGCAAGCCGGGGAGCTGTGGCGTTCCCGCCCCGTCGTGCCAGGTCCGCATCGAGGCCGACGGCGAGCTGTGGGTCCGCGGCCCCCTGGTGTTCGACGGGTACTTCGAGGACGACGACGCAACCGCGGCCTCGCTGGTCGGCGGGTGGTACCGCACCGGGGACCTGGCCGTGGAGGACGAGGACGGCTACCTCACCATCGTGGGCCGGGCCAAGGACGTGCTGCGGACCGGAGGCGAGACCGTGGTCCCCACCGAGGTGGAGGCGGTGCTGGCCGAGCATCCGTCGGTGGCCGACGTCGCCGTGATCGGATGGCCCGACACCCGGTGGGGGGAGATCGTCTGCGCCGTGGTGGTCGGTCGACCCGGCACCACCACCCCGACGATCGATGAGCTCCGGGCCCATTGCGGCTCCCGCCTTGCTGCGTACAAGCATCCTCGGCGCCTGGCCATGGTGGGATCGATCCCGCGCACGCCGTCGACCCAGCAGGTGCAGCGCCGGCTCCTGGTCGAGCAGCTGACCGCGTCAGACGACGGCTAAGCCCCGAGGGGCGCGCCCGGGAGCCCGAGGGCACCGGGGATCCTGAGGGGACGCCTGTACGATGGCCGACGGCTCCGCTAGAGCCGACGGTTCCAGAAAGGTAGGCGTGACTCCACCGACATCCGGCCGGGGCGCCGAAGACGGCCCGAGCACCAACCGACCCGAGTCGTCCCGCCACGACCAGCCGCTCGTGCAACGGGCCATCAGCCGGGCCATATCCGACCGGTACCGGGCCGCGGCCGAGGACGTCGATCGCATCATCGAGGCCGCCTACCGGGTCGTGGAGCGGGTGGGGAAGGTCGACCCGCGGCTGCGGGACATCCTCGACGAGGCCGGACTGTCAACCGAGGCCTTCTACCGCCATTTCGAGTCCAAGGACGAACTACTGCTCGTGCTGCTGGCCGATGGTCGCCACCGGATGGCCGGCTACCTGGTCCATCGGATGGACAAGGCCACCGATCCGGTCGGGCGCGTGACGGCCTGGATCGAGGGGGTACTGGCCCAGGCCGTTGACCCGGCCGCCGCGTCCCGGACCCGCCCGTTCTTGACCAGCCTCAACCGTCTCGCCGAGCAGTACCCCGACGAGCAACGAAGCTCCTTCCAGGTCCTGGTGGAGCTGCTCCAAGACTCGCTGGTCGCTGGGCACGAGGCCGGTCTGGTGTCGAGCACCGATCCCGGCCGCGACGCGCTGGCCATCTATCAACTGATCATCTCGGTGATGGAGGCCCACATTCTGGCTGGCACCCGGCCGAGCGCGGCCGATAGGCAGCACCTCGTCGGGTTCAGCCTCCGGGCCATCGGCGCCGAGGTCCCACTCCCGTCCAAGCGCTGAAACCGGGGGCGCCGGCGGGACTGCGCCGGCGTCAGTCCTTCAGCTCGACCACGATCTCGTGGAACGGCACCTTGCCGTTGTTGTAGGCCGCTTCGATGCCTCCGCGTTCTGCGTAGATGACGTTGCCCGGAGCAATGGCCCCTTCCACCGTGCCGAGATGGCCCCACGGGCCGCCGGAGTCCGGCTCCATCTCTGCGGCCATGGAGTCCCCGGAGACCTGGATCATCACGTAGTCGAGCTTGTGCTCGTGGATGGCGCTCCGTTCCCCCGGGTCGAGGCGCATCTCCCACACCCGCACCCGGTCATTCTCGAACAACAGACTGGTGGCGATATCTCCCAGCACCCGTTGTGTCATATACCTCCCCTTTCGTAGCGCCCCTGATGGTCGTCGCCTCGACTTGTCGTCAAGCCCCGTCGTCCTTCACCACGCCGATGGCGTGAACCGCTGCCAGGTTGTCGGACAGGTAGTCGGGCGCCTCCGCGGTTTCGATGAACCAACCGGTGGGGCACATGGTCAGGATCTCCACGAATGAGAACCCGCCCTCTTGGACCTGTACTTCGAGGGCCCGTGTGATCATGCGCTTGGCCTTGGCCACGTTCCCGGCACTGTTGACCGCGGCCCGGGCCACGTAGGTGGCCCCTTGGAGCTGGGCCAGCAGGTTGCTGACCAGGATGGGGTACCCATGGTCCTTGGCGTTCCGGCCCTCGAGGGTGTTCTTCGTCCGCTGGCCCAGGACCGTGGTGGCCGTGAGATGGCCCCCGGTCTCCCCGAACACACCGTTGTTGAGCATGAAGCAGGTGATGTTCTCGCCCCGTGCTGCGGCGTGGATCACTTCTTGGAGGCCCTCGTTGACCATGTCCCCGTCGCCTTGGATGGTGAAGGCCAGTGTGGCCGGCTTGGCCCGCTTCACCCCGGTGGCCAATGACGGTGCCCTCCCGTGCAGGGCCTGGAGCACCTCGCAGTCGAGATTATTGGAAAAAGCCGTGTAGCAGCCGATACCGAAGACGGCAATGGCCCGCTGCACGGCACCCAGGTCGGCTACTGCCTCGAGGATGGAGCGCATGGCCACCGGCTCACCGCACCCGGGGCACAGATGGTGCGCCCCGACGTCTATGAGATCGGGGGTGAAGTCGTCCACCAGACGGGCCGGCTCCTCGGGCGGCTGACGGGTTGGGATGATGGTCACCGGGGCATCGGTCGTCATTGGCTCGCTCCCTCTCTGGCGGTGGCCACCTGTCCGGCCGACGCCGTCTGCCCGGCCGATGCCGTGGTGAGCCCGGCGGTGTCGGTTGATGCCGCAGCCAGCACGGTCTCGATCCGCGACCGGATGACCGTCACGTCGTTGTCCGGTCCGATGCCGAACCCGGAGCTGTCCAGCGTGAGCCCCCCGATGAAGTGCACCGGCGCCCTGCCGAGGACGGCCAGCCGGACGTCGTCGATCATCTGGCCGACGCTGTTCTCGTACACGGCCACCGCCCGCGCCTGGACCGAGGCGGCAGCGACCGCCTCGGTCGGAAACGGGAAGAGCGTGATCGGCCGGACAAAGCCGACCGGGAGCCCGTCCGCCCGCATGGCCTGGACGGCGAAGCGGACGTACTTGCCCGGTGTCCCATAGGCCACCACCACCACCTCGGCACCGTCCAGATAGCCCGTCTCCACCAGGGGCGGCTCGCCCTCCACCATGGCCGCGGTCTCCGCGGCGCGGCGTAGGTAGTAGTCCTGGAGGTCGTAGCCCACGTCGTCGCGCTGCTTCACGTCGCCCAACGGGGAGAGCAGCTTGGCCCCACCGGAGCCGCCGGTGGACCCGTCGAGGGCCCAGGACCGCTCCGGTAGAGGGCCGAAGTCGAGCGGCTGGACGTCCACCGACTGGTACACGTGGGCGAGGTAGTAGTCGCCGAACACGAGGACCGGGTTGCGCCATTTCTCAGCCCAGTGGAAGGCCAGCTGTACCAGCTCCACCGCCTCGGGGGCGTCCATCGGCGCGAGCACCAAGTGCCGGTAGTCGCCGTGACCGCCACCCCTCGTTGCCTGGTAGTAGTCGCTCTGCCCGCGGGCCATGTTCAGGACGACGAGTGGGATCCGGGCCAGGGTGATCTCGGACAGCGATTCCTGCATGAGCGAGAGCCCCTGGCCCACCGACCCGGTGGCTGCTCTGGTGCCGGTGGCCGAAGCACCCCAGGCCATGCCGACCGCCTCGAGCTCGCTCTCGGCATTCATGCACACCCCGCCCTGGGCGGGGAGCTTGCGGGCCATGTGTTCGAGGACCTCGGTGAACGGGGTCATGGGGTACCCGGCGAAGAAGCGGCAGCCGGCCGCAACCATCGCCTCGGCGATGGCCTCGGAGCCCTCCATGAGCACCCGGGTCATGACGCCCCTCGAGGTGGCCGTTCCCGGGCCCCGCCGCCGCCCCCAACACCGTCGCCGTCCCTTGCCCCATCGGCGCCGATCGGCGCGACAACCTCGGTTCGGACGGGTGTGTCGTACTTGTAGACCTGGAAGACGAAGTCGGGGCAGACCTGGGAGCACGCCTTGCAACCGGTGCAGCCGGGCATCAGCTCGGGGTAGCGGTAGCCGCGGCTGTTGACCTGGTGGGTGGTCATGACCAGCACGCCGGGCGGACAGGCATCGATGCAGAGGTCGCAGCCCTTGCAGGCGTCGACGTCGATGACCAAGGTACCCCGGCTGACCACCACGTCGGCCGCGGTCACGGCTCTGCGCCCGAGGTCGAGGGTACGGCATCCCAGGCCGGTGCCAGGCCGGTTGCGACCGAGTCGTGCCCGACCTCCAATGCGGCCACGTTCAGGGCGCGGTGCTGGGCACGGTAGGAAGGGAGAGACCGCTCGACCGCGTCGATCAAGGAGTCGATACCCACCAGGCCCGTGGCTGCGGCATAGGCCCCACTCATCACCATCGACGCGGCCTGGACGTTCCCGGCGTCAATGGCCAGATCGGTAGCGGGGACCTCGATGAGGAGGAACGGCGACCAGTCGACATCCCCCTCGAAGACGGTTGTGTTCACGAACACGACCGAGCCAGGAGACAGGCGCCGATGGAGCGGTTCCCAGAACTCGTGATGCATCACGATGGCCGACCAGGCGTGGGCGATCGTCGGCGGGGTCTCGATCGGGCCGTCGCCCACCACCAAGGTGGCGTCGGTGTTACCCCCGCGCATCATGCCGCCGTAGTTCCCGAACAACATGACCTCACGGCCCTCGGCCACGGCCGCCCGGGCCAGGACCTGGGCGGCCAGCTGCACACCCTGACCACCGATGCCGGTCATCAGCAGCTCACGCTCCATCAGCTTCGACCCCGGCTCCCAACCCACGTCGGCACGGTTTAGAACATTAGTCTGGATTTACAGAACGGGAGTTGTGGGCCGATCCATCAGCTGGGCGGAGCAGCCGCTCGAACCGCCCGACGACGAGTCCGGGCATACCCGCTCGTGGTGTTCAATGCTTCGGAGCTACAAGCGTGCCCATCGGGACCGACCGGCGGGGACGGACGGCGACGGGAGGCCCATGGCACGATTGGAAGGAAGGGTGGCCGTGGTCACCGGAGCAGGCCGAGGACAGGGCCGCGCCCATGCGCTGGCACTGGCCGCGGAGGGTGCCGCCGTGACCGTCTGCGATGTTCCTGCGACCATCGCCTCGGTGCCCTACCCGTTGGCCACCGAGGCGGACCTGGTCGAGACGGCTCGGTTGGTGACCGATGCCGGAGGCCGATGCCTTCCCCTGGTCGCCGACATCCGGAGCCGGGCCGACATGGACCGCGTGGTGCGCACCACCATCGGGGAGTTCGGCCAGGTCGACATCGCGGTGGCCAACGCCGCCGTGTGCGGTTTCAGCCCGTTCGAAGCCCTGACCGACGAGCAGTGGGAAGACATGATCGCGACCAACCTGACCGGGACCTTCCACACGGTGCAGGCGGTCACTTCCCACATGTTGGCGCGCCGGTACGGTCGGATCATCGTCACCTCGTCCATGTCCGGACGGGCCGGCAACCGGAATCTGGCCCACTACAGCGCTTCCAAGTTCGGGGTCATCGGCCTGATCAAGTCGGTAGCCCTGGAGCTGGCTCCCCACGGCATCACGGCCAACGTGGTGTGCCCCTCGACGACAAGCACCCCCATGATCCACAACGACACGTGGTACAAGACCTTCCGGCCCGACCTGGACCAGCCCACCCGGGAGGACGTTCGGCCCGCGTTCGCAGCACTGAACCCGCTCGGCGTGCCGTGGCTCCCGCCCGACGCGGTCTCCCGAGCCGTCGTCTACCTTGCCGCCGACGAGGGCTTCACCACGGGTACGACCCTCGAGGTCGGGCTGGGGCTCTCTGCCATGAAGCCGTAGGAGGGTCGAGGCCAGACAGCGTCAGAATGCGTCCGGCGAGCGCTGGATGGCTTCGGGCACCGGGTGACGATAGAGAATCGAGGCGTTCTCCCAGGTCATCTTCTTGATGTCCTGGGCCGGCAGTCCGCCGATCTCCTCGTCGATCACCCGCTGTGTGTTCGGCCACGTGGAGTCGCAGTGCGGGTAGTCCGACTCCAACAGGATGTGGTCGATGCCGATCCGATCCCGGAGGGCAAAAGCAGACTGGTCCTCGACGGCGCAGAACCAGAAGTTGCGACGGAGGACTTCGGACGGGGTCAGGTCGGACTGCCACGTCCCGTACATCTGGCTGTAGGAGCCCATGTGGTCGAGCCGGTCGAGGAGGGCGGGCACCCACCCGATGCCGCCTTCGGAGAGGCAGATCTTGAGGTCCGGGTACCGAACCGGGGCGAGCGAGAAGAGCCAGTCCACCGCGGCGGAGATGGCATAGGCGAAGAAGAGGACACCGGCGACGTCAGCGGGCGCATCGGGCGTGGTCGCCGGGGACGAGCCCGACGAGCCGATGTGCAGGTTGACCACCGTTCCCGTGTCCGCACAGGCCTGGAAGAACGGTTCCCAATAGCCCGAGTGGATGGTCGGGAACCCCAGGCGGCTGGGCTCTTCACTGAACGACACCGCCTTGAAGCCGCGCTCGGCATTCTGGCGGATCATGGTCGCACCCACCTCGGCGTCGAGCAACCAGGGGATCTGGCAGGGAATGATCCGCTCCGGGTATGAGCCCGCCCACTCCTCCAGGTGCCATTCGTTCCAGGCCCGCACTGCGGCCATGGCCAGTCCGGCATCGTCGGTCACCTGCTGGAGACGTTGGCCGGCGAACCCGGGTAGGAACGACGGGAAGTTCAAGGACGCGTAGATGCCGTTGAGGTCCATGTCGGCGATCCGCCGGTCGATGTCCCACGCCCCGCGACGCATCTCGTCGAAGCGGGTCGGCTCCATCCGCCACTCGTCGACGGGCCGGCCGACGACGGCGTTGAACCCGACGTTGGGCAACTCGGTCCCGTCGTAGATCCAGGTCTCGGTGCCGTCGTCCTTTTCGATGATGCGAGGAGCGCGTTCGGCGAACATACGGGGCACGCGACCCTCGAACACGTGGGGAGGCTCCACGATGTGGTCGTCGGCCGATATGACCGTGTACTTCCGATCGGCCCGGGGCGGCTCGGGCAGGAAGGTGACGGTCCTCGGGCCGTCCTGGCCTGCAGTCGTCCATTCCGAATTGGCCAGAAGGTCTTCAATCGACAACATGGCGTGTTCCTCTCTGGGCATGGCCCAATCCATCTTGGTCGGTTCCCACCGGAGCAGCCAGCGAGCGTGCCCGGGTGGCCAGCTCGCCTTTCGCCAGCTTTCCCCCCGACGAGCGGGGCAGCCGGTCGAGCACCTCGAGATGCTCCGGATAGTTCTCCTTGGAGGTCCCCTGCTCGGCCAGGAACTCGACCAACTCGGAAAGCGTCAACGAGCCATCGGGTTGAAGCTCCACGAATACACAGACCCGCTCACCGAAGAGGGGGTCGGGCATCGGGACCGCCGCAGCCAGTACGACCGCAGGGTGGGTCGATACCGCGTCTTCGACGACGGCGGCGGAGATGTTCTTCCCGCCCCGGATGATGATCTCGGACTTTCGGCCGACCACGGTCAGGTAGCCCTTCTCGTCGATGGTGACGATGTCGGCATGCAGGGCGAACCCGTCGGGAGTGAACAGCTCGGCGTTTGCCTCCGGATCGTCGTCGTAGCCGAGACAGAGAGCCGGTCCTCGGCTACCCGGCTGGCCCCGTCCTGTACTGGTGACATCGAGCCCGTCGTCGAACAATCGGACCTCGGTGCCCGAGAGGCCGCTGCCCCCTGTTCGCAACCGCAGTTGGACTGGGTCGCCGACCCGGGTTCCGGTGGCCACCCCGCTCTCGTTGGAGCCGTAGAAGTTCAGGACAAATGCACCGCTCCGTTCCTCGAAGTTGCGAGCCGCCTCATAGGGGATCATCTCCCCGCCAGTGAACATGACCTTGAGCGACGAGAGATCGCGCGTCGCCATCTCGGGCGAGTGCAGCATCATCTTGAATTGGGTCGTCACGCAGACCAGCACGGTGGCCCGTTCCCGCTCGATGAGCTCGAGGGCGGACTCGGCCGTGAACCGATCGGTGACGACGGCGGGCGCTCCGAGAAGCGCGGTCAGGAAGTGGGTGGTGAACAGCCCGAAGCCGAAGGGGATCGGGGCCATCCCCGCCACGACCTCGCCTGCACCGAGCCGAGCCACCTCGCGCGCCTGATCGGCCATGTAGAACTTCGAGTTCTGGGTGTGCATGACGCATTTCGGCATGCCCGTCGTCCCCGACGTGGAGTTGATCATGAACAGGTCGTCAGGACCCAGACGCCGTTCCTCGAAGAACCGGTCGGCGGTGGCCTGGGTGGCCTGGCACTCCTCTCCGTCGACCCGGATGGCTCCTGACGGATCCGCCTCGAACACGGGCACGACCACGTGGGCCCGAAGGGGAAGGCCTTCGGCCCGGAGCTCGTCGTACAGGTCGGATATGTCGACGCCCCGGTGGTCAGCGTGGGTGATCAACGCCATTGACCGGGTATGGGCGAGAAGGTGGCGGATCTCCCTCGCACCGGCTCGTGCCCCGATGCCAACGGTGACCAGGCCCGCCTTCTCGTTGGCCACATAGGCGACGTGAGGCGACGCACCATCCGGCAACAGGACGGCTACACGCTCGCCGGGCTCGAGCCCTGCCTCCACCAGGCACTGCCCGAGGCGATCAGACAATTGGTGGTACTGCAGCCAGCTGAGCCGGTGGTGGTCGGTGATCAGGGCGGGGTCACCGGGCCGGGCGTTGGCATGGGCCGCCACCAGGTCTGCCACCGTCTTGTCGCCCCACCATCCGCCAGCGCGGTAGGCAGCGGCGAGGTCCGGGTCGACCATGTTGCGAAACGCTGCTCCCATTGACGACACCATGCTTCCCCTCGGGCGCTGCGCTTCCCCTCGCGTGTCGGCCGACCAGGCCGAACTCCTCTGACCGACCGGGTCGAGCTCCTTGGCAGCTGCCACCATCCTTCGCCCAATAGTACGATCCGAATGGGAAGCGGGAGCCACGACCCCAGCGAGGCCGTTCCTGAAGGGCACGAGGGCGAACACATGATGACCACCAACACGCATCCGTACCAGCGGGGAATCTCCTTCCGGATCATGCCCATCCCGCCTGTCGACGAGCATTGCCTGCCCGTCGAGGCGGGGCCGGCCACCTTCGTCATCGAGTCACGGCTGTTGACCAATGACGTCTTGGCCTCGCTGCCAGAAACCTCCGTCGATGCCGGAGGCACCGACTACGACGACTACGGCGCAACCGTGCACGTCTGTGACGCAGCCGACTCCGTCGAGTACCTCCGGTTCGACTGCTTCGAGAGCGAGCCGCACTACCACTACATCAATCCGACCGAGGGCGAGAACCTCATCTGCCGGATCGACGAGGTCGCCGAGGGTGACCCCATCGCATGGACCGTGGGGCGGCTGAGTGAAAGGTTGCCCGAGATGCTCGATCTGGCCGGCGCCCATGAACTGTCGGCCCGGGTCCGAGCCCACCACGACCAGGTAGCACCTGCCATCGAGCGGGTGGCCGAGCTCCTCCGCCAGGCTCAGACCACGGCCGCGGCCATGAAGCTGGCCGCTGACACGGCCAAAGCACCGGGCTGACCGCGACCTGCCGGGTCCACGGCCGGCGGGAGCCGCGCCGCCTTCAGCCCTCGATGCCGTCGTTCACGCTGAACCCGTCCACGCTGGGCTTGCGGGCAAAGACCTCGTGCACGAGCGGGAGGAACGTGTCCAGCGGGAGCACGTCGTAGTCGGGGTCGAACGACCGCTGGTCCCATGCCGCGCAGAAGTGCGCGGCACTGTCGAAGAACGGGTTGCCGCGGTAGCGCTCTCTCGCGTTCCGGTCACCACCCATCTTGTGCCAATAGTGGTAGCCCTGGAAGACGCCGTGGTGACGGATCACCCACGTGGCCTCCTCGTCCAGATAGGGCTGGAGGATGGTGGCAGCCAGGTCGGCGTGATTGGCCGGTGAGAGCCCTTCGCCGATGTCATGGAGGAGGGCAGCGGCGACCAGATCGGGACGAGCGCCATCACGAAGGGCTCGGGTGGCGGTCTGCAGCGAGTGGTTGTACCGGTCGACCTGATAGCCGAGCGTGGGTCCCCGCAGTCCCTCGAGGAGGTCGAGGACGTTGCCGACCACCCTGTCCTCCAGGAATGGGACCGCCGTTCCCATCACAAGGCGGATCTCGTCCTCGGTCGCCTCATCCATGCTCGTGAATCGGACCTTCCCAGCGGTATCGGTCACACTGCCCCCAAACGTCGCTGCTCTCACACTCCTTAACCTAGCCATGATGTGACGGTCCACCAACTGCCGGCCGAACCCGTCCGCGGCGCCACGCAGCCGAAAAGGTGACCGCTCGCCGATAGCGTTCCGGCCATGGAGCTGACCGATGCGATCCGACGGCGCCGGATGACCCGCAACTTCTCAGAGCGCCCCCTGGCCGACGGCCTGGTGGACGCGATGCTGGCCGACGCCCTCCGGGCCCCATCCGCCGGCAACAGCCAAGGGGCGGAGTTCGTCGTCCTCGAGGGCGCGGCCCGGACGGAGCAGTACTGGCAGGCCACCACCGACGAGGCGTGGCGGCGGGGCTCCCGACGCTACGAGGGGTTGCGGCGGGCCCCGGTCGTCCTGCTCGCCTACGCCGACCCCGATCGGTACCTGCGCCGCTACTCGGAACCCGACAAGGCGAGCGCTGGCGGCGCCGAGGTCAGCTGGGTCGTGCCGTTCTGGTTCGTGGACGTCGCCTTCGCCACCATGACCCTGCTGCTCAGGGCAGCCGACGAGGGGATCGGTGCCGCCTTTCTCGGAAACTTCCGAGGCGAGGCGGAGCTCAACGCCACCCTGGGCGTGCCGCAGGGGATGGTGTGGCTGGGGGCCGTACTGCTCGGCCACGCGGCGGCGCCGGACCCTCCCTCGAGCTCGCTTGCCCGAGGGAGGCGGCCGGCTAGGGAGGCGATCCACCGGGGCAGCTGGTAGCCCCCGTCAGCTGGTTGACCGATCAGCGGCAAAGCCGGATCAGCTTGGAAGCTGCATCGGCGGGAAGGCCGGCCGCGGCAGGCTGAATCAGCCGAGCCAGCCCCGGACCTTCTTGCGATCCAGCGAGGCCCACACTCGGCGCCACTGCCGGCGCAGTCGGGCCTGCCGTTGCCGCTGCATGGCGACGAGCTGGCCGGCGGAAAAGGCAACGGTCGGCGAGCCGGTCGCCGCCTCTCGCCGGAACCAGTCCTCGGCCGTCACCGCGTCGTGGTGGTCACCCAGGACCGTCTGCAGCGATTCGGCCCTGACGGCCATCCGCCGGGCCCGCTTCCCGACAACGGGGGCCGCCGCCTCGGCCGCGTATCGGAGCTGCTTGGCCCGAATGCGGATCCGGTGCAGTTGCCGGTCTGAGGGGTGTGCGCCGGCATCCCGGACGGTCCGGCGAAGCTTGCGCCACGGCCGACGGACCAGCTTGGGCAGGACCTTGCTCGCCGGATCGTCCGGATGCAGGCCCGAGCCCTTGATGTTCCCGGACCGGGCGGTGCCGAGGAACGGCGGCGCTCCGGCGGAGGCGTGCAATCGGTCGAGCAGGGTGAGGTAGCGGTCACTGTTCAGGGCGTCGAGGAGGGCCGCGTGCGCGGCCTCGCGGCGGCGGGCGAGGTCGAGGCGGATCTCGCCGAACGGCCTGGTGTCGGCGGGGGATGCCTGGCTCATCTCGGTCTCCAGGTGGCCGGCCAGGACGTCGATGTCGCGTACCTGGCCCAGGGCATCGGCGATCCATTTCAGATCGGCCCGGGTGTGGGACCGCCACACCGGGTCGAGGACGCGGGCGAGGGTCTTGAGGTCGGAGCGGAGCCGCCTCGTGGCCACGCGGGTCTGGTGCACGGCCACGGCATCGTTCCCGCCCAACCGGAGCTGGTAGTCGTGGTCCAGTATGCGCTCGAAGGCGGCCGAGATGGCCGCCCTCACCACGTCGGCGAGCAGGGCGTGCGGTCCGAGCGGCGGCACCTGGCGGTCGCACAGATCGGCCGGGTCCACCCCTAAGGCCTGGACCAACTTCGGTCCACGGTGGTCGATCGCCGCTCCGGCTCCGCCCAGCCGCTCCACGAGGGCGTCCACCACCGCGCCCTCGCCCCCGGCCAGCTCGAACTCGACTTGTCGGAAGCGGAGGCCGTCCTGGCTACCCCCGTGCACGGCCACGATGTCGTCGTCGAGCTCGCCCAGGATCGTCCCGGAGGCGTCCTTCAACACCAGGCGCTGCCGGGTCGTCTCCAGCTCGGCCACCACTCCGAGCGTGCCGTGGCGGACGATACCGCGCACCAATTCCAGCGCCTCGGCCGGGATGTCGGGCTGGGTCCCGGGCCAGGAGATCTCGCTGCGATCGAGGGTGGCCGTGTCCTTGCCGCTCGGGAGCTTGAGCGTCCACAGGTCCTCGCCCCCCGCCGTACCCTCGCGGCGACGTCGGAGCGTGATCCCCCGTTGCAGCAGGCGAAGGTCAGGGGTGTCGAAATAGGTCGCCACCAGCTCGAGGGTGGGCCGCCGATCCGTGACCACGCCTTCCACGACCCCGGTGAGGTCTGGAAACTCGAAGCCCAAGCCGACATCGAGCTTCACTTCTTGTTCCAAGGATTCAGTGTATGAAGCCATCAATCTCCTCTACCCGATCGGGATGACGACGAACCGGGCCGGTAGTCAGGGGTGTCCCTGGGATAGCGTGGGCCGGGCGAAACGACCTTACCCGGGGGGCTTGCCTTGGCTTACGACCTCGTCATTCGAAACGGCACCGTGGTGGACGGCTCCGGCGGACCGTCGTACCGGGCCGACGTGGCCGTGTCCGGGGACCGGATCGCCGAAATCGGCCGGATCACCGAGCGGGCTGCGACCGAGATCGACGCCGAGGGCCATGTTGTGACGCCTGGGTTCGTCGACGGCCATACCCATATGGATGCGCAGGTCCTCTGGGACCCGCACGGCACCAGCTCGTGCTGGCACGGGGTGACCACGGTGGTCATGGGCAACTGCGGGTTCTCCCTCGCCCCGGTCCGTCCCGACGCCCGGGATCTGGTCGTCCGGAACCTGGAACGGGCCGAGGACATCTCGCCGGCTGCCCTGGCCGCCGGGATCGACTGGGGGTGGGAGACCTTTTCCGAGTACCTCGACGCGGTCGACCGCCAGCCCAAAGGCATCAACTACGCCGCCTACGTCGGCCACTCGGCCCTCCGGACGTGGGCCATGGGCGAGCGGGCCTTCGAAGAGGAGGCGGGCGAGGACGACCTCAGATGCATGGAGATCGAGCTCGAATCGGCCATGCGCGCCGGCGCCATCGGGTTGACCACCTCTCGCAGTGCCAACCACGCCACATCGGACGATCGCCCGGTAGCCAGCCGACTGGCCAGCTGGAGCGAGGTGCAGCGCCTCGTCGCAGTCCTCGGTCGAGAGCGAGCCGGCGTCTTCGAGCTGGCCCTCGAGGAGGTGGCCCGGTCCCGGGACCCCGAGCGCCGGGGCGAGTTCCTGGAACGCCTGAGCCGCCTGGCCCTCGACACCGGTGTGCCGGTCAGTTTCGGCGTTGTCGGCGGGTACGACGATCACCTGCTCGAGCTCATCGACGACGTGGCCGAGGCGGGTGGCACCATGTTCGGCCAGAGCCACTGCCGTGGGATTGCCACGCTCCTCTCGTTTCGGACCCGGCTGCCCTTCGACCGGCTGCCCGAGTGGCGGGAGTTCCGGGCCCGGCCGGCGAGCGAGCAACTGGCCGCCTTGGCCGACCCGTCCGTCCGGGCCGGCCTTGTCCACGCGGCTGAGCACGGCGACTACGGGCGGGCTATCGGGGCCGAAGCCCGTCGTCCCGATTTCGACCACCTGTACGTCATGGACGCAGCAGTCCCGCCCCATACCGCGGTGGCCGAGGTGGCCGCGGCCCGCGGGATGACACCTGTCGAGGCCATGATCGATCTGGCCGTCTCCACCGGGCTCGAGCAGTTGTTCATGCAGCCGATCACCCCTGAGGACCCCGACGCCATCCTTCCCTTCCTCCGCCACCGGCGGTCGGTGATGACGTTCTCGGACTCGGGCGCGCACGTGAGCCAGATCATGGACAGCTCGATCCAGACCCACCTCCTCGCCTATTGGGTACGGCAGCGCCAGGACCTCGCCCTGGAAGAGGCCGTTCGCATGCTGACCAGCGCCACTGCCGACGCCTGGGGTTTCACCGATCGGGGCCGGCTTCGGACCGGCATGGCTGCCGACCTGAACGTCTTCGACCCCGACACGGTCGCGCCCTCGATGCCCGAAGTGGCCACCGACCTGCCCGGTGGGGCTCGTCGCCTGCGCCAGGGGGCAACCGGGTTCAAGGCCACTGTGGTGGCCGGCCGGGTCGTCCTGGTCGACGGCGAGTCCACCGGCGCCTTCCCCGGCCGGCTGCTGCGGGACGGTTCCCGGCCGCGACCGCTCCGGCCGGGACGCTTCCCGGCGCGACGGCCGGGGGCAGGACGGCGCCCGTCGCATACCTGCCTGAATGAGCCAGCTCGTCCCCGACGGCTTCGACCCGGCGGCCATCACCTCGGTATCCTCGGCTGCCCTCGAACATGCCGAGCAACTGGGGTGCACCAACGCCGACATCCGGGTCGAGAGCATTCGGTCCCAATCGGTCCGGCTGCGAGACGCGCGGCTCGAATCGGCCGCCGACGACACCGAAGTCGGCGTGGGGGTACGGGTGGTCCATGGCGGTGCCATGGGCTTCGCCGCCACCGTCGAGGTGACCACCGAGGCCGCGCTGCGGCTGGTGGACCAGGCGGTCGATGCCGCTCGCACGACCGCTTTGGCCGCACGGGTGCCGGTGGAGCTGGCTCCCGAACCCGCCCACGGTGTCGTCGTGTGGTCCTCCCCCTTCCGGGTCGATCCGGTGGATGTCCCCCTGGCCGACAAGGTCGCACTGTTCGAGGACTGGAGCACGCGTCTCCTGGCCTCGCCCGCCATCGACCACGTCACCGCGTCGATGCTCGGTGTCAGCGAGATCAAGCACTATGCCGACCTCTCGGGAACCGACGCCACCCAGCACCGGGTCCGCCTGCACCCGGTGGTCGAGGCCCTGACCCTCGGCGAACGGGGGGAGGGATTCGAGACCATGCGGACACTGGCCCCGCCGGTCGGTCGGGGCTGGGAGTACCTCGAGGGCGTCGGTTGGGACTGGGGGGCCGAGCTCGGGGCCATCCCGGAGCTCCTGGCCGAGAAGCTGCGCGCCCCCTCCGTCGAAGCTGGTCGGTTCGACCTGGTCATCGACCCCACCAACTTGTGGCTCACCGTCCACGAGTCCATCGGTCACGCCACCGAGCTCGACCGGGCCATGGGATATGAGGCCGCCTACGCCGGCACCTCGTTCGCCACCTTCGACAAGCTCGGGACGCTCCGCTACGGCTCAGAGATCATGCAGGTGACCGGGGACCGCACCGTCGAGCACGGCTTGGCCACGGTAGCTGTCGACGACGAGGGCGTGGCCGGGCAATCCTTCGACCTCGTCCGGGACGGCGTCCTGGTCGGCTACCAGCTCGACCGGTCCATCGCCCGCTCGAGCGGGCTCGGGCGATCCAACGGCTGTGCGTTCGCCGACTCCCCCCTCCACACACCCATCCAGCGGATGGCCAACGTGTCGCTCCAGCCGGCACCGGGCAGAGGCCCGAGCACGGAGGCACTCATCGACGGGGTGGAACAGGGCATCTTCATCATGGGCGACAAGAGCTGGTCCATCGACATGCAGCGGCACAATTTCCAGTTCACGGGGCAGCGCTTCTACCGGATCGAGAGCGGCCGGATCACCGGGCAGCTGCGCGACGTGGCCTACCAGGCCAGCACGACCGAGTTCTGGGGAGCGATGGAGGCGGTGGGCGGGTCCGACACCTACCGCCTGGGCGGGGCCCTCAACTGCGGCAAGGGCCAACCGGGACAGGTCGCACCGGTCAGCCACGGCTGTCCCTCGGCCCTGATCCGCGACGTCTCGGTGCTGAACACACGAGAGGAGTCTGGACGATGAGCGCTTCGGCCCGTGGGCGTGGCGGCGCCTCGGGTCTCGCCCCGGCCCAGGACGTGATCGACCAGGCACTGGAGGCGGCCGGTGGGGAGTGCGTGGTGATCGTGGAGGAGTCGAGTGAGGCCGAGGTGCGCTTCGCCAACAACACCACCACCACCAACGGGCTTCGCCGGGATCGCCGCGTGACAGTGATCAGCTTCCGCGAGACCGACGGCGGGGTGGCCGCTGGCATCGGTCGGCGAGGTGGCAATTTCGACGTGGCCGACCTGGTGGCGGCGTCGGAGCGCGACGCCGCCGGCTCGCCGGCCGCCGAGGACGCCGAGCCGCTGGTGGAGCCGGGAGTGGCGACAGGAGCCGAGCCGTTCGATCGCGGCCCGGCCGAGACCGATCTGTCCGTGCTGCGCGAGGTGCTCGCCGGCCTCGCTGGCGCCTTCGCCCGAGCCGAGTCGGCCGCGCTGGTCCTGGCCGGGTTCGCCCAGCACACGATCGAGACCGTGTACCTCGGCACCTCGACGGGCTTGCGGCGATGTCACGTCCAACCCACCGGAGCGCTGCAACTGGTCGGTCGCAGCGAGGGCGGGTCCAACTCTGCTTGGGTCGGAGCCGGGACCGCCGACTTCTCCGACGTGACCATTGACCAGCTCGAAGATCGGCTGGTGGGCCGGCTGGCCTGGGGGGCCCGCCGATTCGAGCTCGCGCCCGGGCGCTACGAGGTCGTCGTTCCCCCGGACGCCGTGGCCGACCTGATGATCGGACTCATGGGGTCGGCCAGCGGCCAGGAGGCCGAGGAGGGGCGCACCGTGTTCTCCGCACCCGGGGGCCGGACCAAGCTGGGCGAGGTGCTGTCTCCCCTCCCCTTTCGGCTGCGTAGCGACCCCGACGAGCCCGGTCTCGCCTGTTCGCCATTCGTGGTCGCTCCGGCCTCCAGTGCCGACTCGTCGGTCTTCGACAACGGGCTGCCGCTCTTCCCCACCCGGTGGGTCGACGACGGCCGACTGACCCGCCTGCGGTACCACCGCGCCGGCGCGGCGCGATCGGGCCAGACGGTGACGCCGGCCATCGACAACCTGGTCCTCGAACTGCCCGGGGCCGTCGGGTCAGTGGAGGACCTGGTGGGCGCCACCGAACGGGGCCTGTTGCTCACCTGCCTCTGGTACATCCGAGAAGTCGACCCGGCCACCTTGTTGTTGACCGGCCTGACCCGCGACGGGGTGTACCTGGTCGAGGATGGCTCCGTGGTGGGCGCAGTCAACAACTTTCGTTTCAACGAGAGCCCGGTGGACCTGCTCGGACGGGTAACCGAGTCCGGCGCCACCGTGCGGGCACTCGGACGCGAATTCGGAGAATGGGCCAACCGCACGGCCATGCCCCCGGTCAGGGTGCCCGACTTCAACATGAGCTCGGTGAGCCCGGCCAGCTGAAGGGTGTCGCCGAGTTAGGTACGCAGCGAGGTGCCGAGCAAGGTCGAGCCGGCACGGTAGCGAGACCAGCCCACCTGCCATCGGAGGCGCCATGTCCACATCGACCACCGGCATCCCCTCGACCACCGGCATCCCCTCGGTCGCCAACGTCCCTTCCCCCCGGCCGCGGCAGGCCCTGAACTCGGGAGCGAAGCTCCGGGTGGTCCCTTGGTCGGATCCGGTTGCCGACCCGCTGGGTGTCCACCCATGTTCCCGCTATGTGGAACAGTACTGGCTCGGCATCCTGGGCCCGTCGACCACATGGCTGCTGCGCCGGATGAGCTACGGGCTCGAGGCCCACACCGACGGGTTCGTCCTCGATCTGGCCGACACAGCACACGCGTTGGGGCTCGGCAATCGGATGGGGAAGAACTCTCCGTTCCGTCGGGCCCTGCACCGGCTGACCAAGTTCGAGCTGGCTCGGCCCTTCGGGCCCGACGGGCTTGCCGTGCGGACCCGCATTCCGCCACTGCCCCTGCGCCACGTGCAGCGACTGGCCCCGTCGCTCCAAGAGAGCCACCGGGAGTGGCAAGCCAACCAGCGACTCGCCCCCTTCGAGCAGATGCGCCGGCGAGCGCGGCGGATCGCCATCGGGTTGGCGGCATCGGGCCACGGTGAAGCGGACATCGAGCGCCGACTGTGCCGTTGGCAGTTCCACCCCGCTCTGGCCTTCGAGTCGGCACGGTGGGCCATGCATGAGAACCTTCCCCAGACCGCTGCTGCCCGTGGCGCCTCGTCCACTGACAGCGAAAGCCTCAACCAGTGAATGGCTATCGCCCATGTTCGGCCGGCGCCCTAGCAAACTGGACCGGTAGCAACCTTGCCCTGGGCCGGCGCGAATTTACTCGTTGGTCGACCCACGAGGGGTGATGCACCGAGAGGACACCGGGAGGGACCAAGATGACCGGACAGGGTCAGGACTACGAGCCGTGGTCGGCGCTCGATCCACTCGACAGGCTTCCTGGGCCGGCAGGACCGGGGCAGCCGGGTCCACTCGAGCCGGTGGCGCCGTCGGATCCGATCTGGGCGACGACCAACGGCGAGGAGCCATGGGTCGCAGATGTGCGAACGGCGTGGGAAGCGACCCTGCAGCAAGAGGATGAGCTTCGCGCTTCCTATCCCGGTGGCAAGGACGAGTTCTTCGCCCGGCTGTGGGACGAGCCGTCGCGGTCGGCCCTCGAGCGGTTCGGCCCTCTTTGCGGCGTATCGCTCCGCGGTCGCTCGTCGAGGTCGTTCGCACCCGATGCGGACGCCAGCCCACAACAGGTGGTCGAGGGCCTCCGGATGGGCATCCTCTCGCCCCACCTCGTCTCGGCTGAAGTCGTGGCCAGCGTGGTGCGACAGCTGCCTCGGGACCTGTGGCTGCGTGGCGACTGGGAGGACATCGTCGATCAGCACGGTGAATGGGCACTGGATCTGGCCGAGCGGGTCGAGGCCATCGAGGCGCACCGAGCCGGGAACAGGCTTCGACGATCCATCATCACCGAGGACGTTGACACCATGGCGCCACCGGTGGACTGGCTCATCGAGGACATCTTCGTGTCCGGCGACCTCGTCGCCATCACTGGCCGGAGATCGGCGGGCACGAGCAGGTTGGCGGCCGTCGATTTGGCCTGTTGCGTCGCCACCGGGGAACCCTGGCTGGGCCGGAGGGTCGAGCCGGGACGAGTCATCGTCTTCGTCGCCGAGGGTTCGAGCGTCGCCTACCGGTCCGGGGTGCGGTCCTGGCGGGCCGAGCATCCCGATGCGGGCGATCCCTGGGGCAACCTCATGCCCGTCGTGGAGCGGATCAGTCTCGTCGGGCAGGAAGCGGTGAACCAGGGGGCCGTGAACCAGGAGGCGGTGAACGAGGGGGCGGTGTCCACCGAGATGATGAGCACCCGCCCAGCCGAAGGAGACGTGGAGGCATCCAGGACGCGGGCGACCGGCGACTCGACCGACGTCGCATACGCCCTCGAACTGATTCGTGAAGAGGAGCCGGCGCTGGTCGTCATCGACGACCTGCGCGCGTGCATGGACGGCCGCTCGGGCATGTTGCCGGCCGACGTCTCCTCCGTGTTGTCGGCCATGCGGCACATGGCTGAGGCTGCCGGCAGCACCGTGGCAATGGTCCGCCACACCGGGTACGACGGCATCATGACAGAGGGTCTGCTGCACTTCGAGGACTCCATGGGTGCCATCGCCCACGTCAAGACCCGAACCAATAGCACGGAACGGTTCGTCGAGTGCTACAAGCCATCCGTCCTGGGCCGCGAATGGGCGACAGTGAAGCTGCGTCTGGTCCCAAGGGGGAGCGCACCGGTCTTCGTGCCCACCGCCGCATCGGACACCGACGCCATCCACGGAGCGCTCGACGTGCTCGGGGTGGCCGCCGGCAAGAACGCCATCCTCGAGCAGGCCAAGGAACTGGGATTCCGACTAAACCGAACTCGCGCCCTCCGCCTGATCGACGAGCTCGCCGACGACCCCGATGACCAGGTGGCCAAGGACGGCATCACCTACTGCCTCGAGGGCTCCCTGGGGTAGGGGCGACCGACTCGATCCGAAGGTCTGTGCCCGGCTCCGCGTCGCCAACGCGGGCCCACGATCGACGCGGGTACGATCCCGCCGGCCCCACGGCACGGCCGACGCTACAAACCCGTCACTCCTCTGAGCGGACCAGCGACTCGGCGAATGCAGGCGACGACAGCAGCGCGACCAGGGTGCGGACTCCGAAGCCGGTGCCCCCCTTGGTCAGGTAGCGGGCGTCCTCATCGGAACGGGCCGGTCCGGCGATGTCCAGGTGGGCCCAGGGCACGTCCCCGACGAACTCGCGTAACAGCAGGGCGGCGGAAATAGAGCCGGCCTGCCCCGCTCGGCCGATGTTCTTCATGTCCGCCACTTCGGAGTCGATATGGCTGCGGTACTCGTCGGGGAGCGGCAGGGGCCACAGCGACTCGCCCGCCCGCTCGGATGCACTCCGCAGCTCGGCTTGGAGCATTTCATCGTTCCCGAGCAGTCCGGCAATCCCGTTGCCCAGGGCCACCACCGCCGCGCCGGTCAGCGTGGCCAGGTCGATGATGGCGTCGGGCTCCAGCTCCGCGGCCAGTGACAGGGCGTCAGCCAGCACCAGCCGTCCCTCGGCGTCGGTGTTGAGGACCTCGATGGTCTTGCCGTTGCGAGCGGTGAGGACGTCCCCCGGCTTGATGGCGCGCCCACCCGGCATGTTCTCGGTCATGGGAGCCAGCGCCGTGATCCGGATGGGGACGCGGCGCACGGCGGCCGCATCGAATGCGGCCAACACGGCGGCAGCACCGCCCATATCGGTCTTCATGGTCTCCATACCGCCGGCCGACTTCAGCGACAGACCGCCGGAATCGAAGGTGATGCCCTTGCCCACCAGGACAACGTGTGGGACCCGGCCATCGACCTCCACGGGCTGTGCCGGCGTGTATTGGGCCTTGACCAGGCGCGGGGGTTCAACCGATCCTCGGGCGACGCCGAGGAGCCCGCCCAGGTGCTCGGCCACGATCCGATCTTCGTCCCACACCTCGACCGTCACGCCCGGCCTGGCACCCAGACGTTCGGACACGATCTCAGCCAGCTTGCTCGGAGTCAGCGAGCTCGGAGGTTCGTTGACCAGGTCACGGGCGAACGACACCGCTGCGGCCAGGTCTGCCCCTCGCCTGGCCCCGTCGGCCACCGCCTCGGCCTGGGCGTCGTCGATCACGGCCAGGACCAGGCGCTCGAGCCGCGGATGGCCGTCCCCGCTCCGGTAAGCATCGAAGCGGTAGGCGGCCAACGTGCCACCCTCGGCCAACGCAGCCGCCATCACCGCGCCGTCGAGGACGAGCCCGGCCGGGATCACGAACGCTCCGGCGCCGCCCTCGCCCGTCGCCCTGATGAAGGCGGCGGCACTTCGCCTGACCGTCTCGACCTCGTCGTCGCCCGGGTCGGGCTTTCGAGCCCCCCAACCGAGCAGCACCGTCACCGGCGTGCCCGGCTCGCTCCGCAGCACCAGCGACTGGCCCACCTTGCCAGTGAAGCCCTGGCGTTTGAGCCACACCGCATCCAGGTCGGCCGGCACCGGGGCGCCCCCGATCGACTCGGGAAGGCCCGGAGCCATTTCAGGACCGTCGTCGCCAATGAACACGGGAATACCCACCGCCGCCAGGCCAGTCTCCAATCCTGACGACAGAGCGGTCTCGATCTGCAGCATGCTCATCCTTCTTCGCTGTGTTCCGGTGCCGGTACGACGTGTGCCGGTCGTTCATGTGCCGGTCGTTCTTGTGCCGGTCGTTCTTGGTGCCGGTCGTTCTTGTGCCGGTCGCCCTGCGGACCCGGCCGACCCTGCGGAACCCGTCGAACCAGCTGACGCGGCCTGGGCGCCACTCCGGCGTCCGGGACGGTCGCCCCGGGCCAGGACGTGCTCATCGCCCTCAGACCACCGGGCCATCGCCCAGAGGAGGTCCGACAGCCTATTGAGGTAGCGCCCGACCCATGAACCTTCCACCGGGTCGGACACGACCAGACGCTCGGCTCGGCGGACAACGGTACGGGATACGTCGAGGGCGGCCGAGACGCGGTTGGCCCCGGGAACGACGAACTCGGCCGGCATCTCGAACCGGTCGATCAGATCGTCGATTTGGGTCTCGAGCGCGGCCACCATCTCCTCGGTGACAAGGGTGGTCCCCGGTGTGAGCTTGGCCCGCTTCGACATGTCGGTCGCCACCTCGGCCATGAGCACGTAGAGCTCGCGCTCCAAGCGGACGAGCAGTGTGTCGAGCTCGGACCCGGGCACGGCCTCGGCCCGGGCCAGGCCCAGCATCGCCTGGGCCTCGTCGACGGCCCCGTTGACCTGCATGACCGAGGAATCCTTGGCGACCCGCCCGCCGTAGAGGAGCCCGGTGGTGCCGTCGTCACCGGTCTTGGTGTAGATCCTCACCATGGCGTGCTCGGGGCGCGGCGGGCCGTGGGCGCGCTCGGGGCGCGGCGGGCCGTGGGCGCGCTCGGGGCGCGGGCTGGGCATGGCGAGGCACAGTGGGCTGAGCAGGGCGAGGTCATCAGCGCTGATGCTAGCGATGAACGCCAGAGGCCAGGCCCCGAAGGCCACGGCTGACCTATCCGAGCATCGCGGCCGGCACTACCGGGCAGCTCGGGCGGCGGCGCCCGGTAGCCTTGGTGGCCATGGCCGACGACCTGATCGCCGCATCCAGCTACCTGCGAGCCGTGCGTGAGCGTGTGGTCGTCTTCGATGGCGCCATGGGGACAAACCTGCAGCTGGCCAACCTGACGGTCGACGACTTCGGAGGCCCCGAGCTCGAAGGGTGCAATGAGCTCTTGGTGGTCACCCGACCGGATGTGGTCGAGCGGGTCCACCGGTCGTTCTTCGAAGTCGGGTGCGACGTCGTCGAGACGGACACGTTCGGAGCCTTCTCCACCGTGCTGGCCGAGTACGGGCTTTCCGACCGCGTTCGCGAGCTCAACCTGGCCGCCGTCCGCCTGGCCCGCGCCGCGGCCGACGACTTCTCCACCCCGGACCGCCCCCGGTGGGTGGCCGGCAGCGTCGGCCCGGGGACCAAGTTCCCAACCCTGGGGCAGATCCGCTACGCCGAGCTGCGGGATGCCTACGAGGAGCAGGTGAGCGCTCTTTTGGAAGGTGGCGTCGACCTGATCGTGGTCGAGACGGTGTTCGACCTGCTCCAGGCCAAGGCGGCCATCAACGGCGCTCGGCGGGCCATGGCCGCCGAGGGCCGCTCCGTGCCCATCCAGACCCAGGTGACGATCGAGCTGACCGGGACCATGCTGCCGGGCACCGAGATCGGTGCCGCCCTCTGCGCCCTCGAGGCGATGGACGTGGACCTCATCGGGCTCAACTGCGCCACCGGCCCGGCCGAGATGTTCGAGCCGCTGCGCCACCTGACCGGCCATGCCGGCATCCCCGTCACCTGCCTGCCCAATGCCGGCTTGCCCTCGGTGGTGGACGGGGCCATGCACTACGACCTCACCCCGGAACAGCTGGCCGAGTTCCACCACCAGTTCGTGAGCGAGCTGGGCGTTTCGGTCGTCGGCGGGTGCTGTGGGACCACCCCGGTTCACCTGGCCGCCGTGGTCGAGGCCTGCTCGCAGCTCACCCCTGCCGCCCGCTCGCCGGAGCCCGACCCGGGTGCGGCATCCATCTACACCCAGGTGCCCTTCACGCAGGACACCTCGTTCCTGGTCGTCGGGGAGCGGACCAACGCCAACGGCTCCAAGAAGTTCCGCGAGGCCATGCTGGAAGGGGACTGGGACACCTGTGTGGCCATGGCCCGGGACCAGGTCAAGGAAGGCTCGCACCTCATCGATGTCTGCGTGGACTACACGGGGGCCGACGGCGTGGCCGATATGGAGTCGATCGCTTCCCGGTTCGCCACCCAGTCCACCGCCCCTCTGATGGTCGACTCGACCGAGGCGCCCGTGGTCGAGACCGCCCTGTCGTGGATCGGCGGTCGCGCCGTCATCAACTCGGTGAACCTGGAGGACGGTGACGCGCCTCGGGACCCGGTTGGACACCTTTCTCACCCTGGCCAAGGAGTTCGGCGCTGCCCTGGTGTGCACGTGCATCGACACCGAGGGCCAGGCGCGCACGGCGGATTGGAAAGTGCGGGCGGCCACCGCCATCCACCACATTGCCACGCAGCGCTACGGGCTGCGTCCGTCCGACCTGCTGTTCGACGCCTTGGCCCTTCCCCTGTCGACCGGCATGGAAGAGAGCCGCAAGGACGGCATCGAGACCATCGAGGGCATCCGGCGCATCAAGGCCGAGCTGCCCGGGGTCTACACCATCCTCGGTCTGTCCAACGTCTCGTTCGGCCTGAACCCGGCGGCCCGCCAGGTCCTCAACTCGGTGTTCCTGCACGAATGCGTCCAAGCCGGGTTGGACGCGGCCATCGTCCACGCCTCCAAGATCCTGCCCCTCTCCAAGATCGACGAGCGGGCTCGCGAGGTCTGCCTGGACCTCATCTACGACCGCCGCAAGGAGGGTTACGACCCGCTGAGCGAGCTTCTCGCCCTGTTCGAGGGCAAGTCGGCGGCTTCGGCCTCCGTGCACGAGGACCGCAGTGGCTGGACGGTCGACCGGCGCCTCGAGCACCGCATCGTCGACGGCGATCGCAACGGCATCGAGGCCGACCTGGACGAGGCCATGGCCCATGGCCACACCCCGCTGACCATCGTCAACGACTTCCTCCTGGCTGGGATGAAGACGGTGGGCGAGCTCTTCGCCTCCGGGGAGATGCAGCTGCCCTTCGTCCTCGGGTCGGCCGAGACGATGAAGACGGCGGTGGCTTACCTCGAGCCCCACATGGAGAAGGTCGACCAGGGCGGTAAGGGCACAATCGTCCTGGCCACGGTGAAGGGCGACGTCCACGACATCGGGAAGAACCTGGTCGACATCATCCTCACCAACAACGGCTACACCGTGCACAACCTGGGGATCAAAGTGGGCATTGGCGACATGCTCCAGGCGCTGAGCGAGCACGATGCCGACGCCATCGGCATGAGCGGCCTCCTGGTGAAGTCCACCCTCATCATGCGGGAGAATCTCGAGGAGCTGAACCGCAGGGGGATGTCCGACGTCCCGGTCATCCTGGGCGGAGCCGCCCTGACCAGGACCTACGTGGAGCGGGATCTCCGTGGCGTCTACGAGGGGCGCCTCTTCTATGGCAAGGACGCCTTCGAGGGGTTGCGGACCATGGACCGGCTGGTCGAGCTGTCCCGATCGGGTGACGACGACCCCGAATTCGGCCGCGCCCTCGGGGGCCGGGACCTGCCGCCGAGGAAGAGCGAGCAGCGGGCTGCCGCTGCCCAGGCGGCGGCCGAGCGGGGCGAGACGCTTCCGTCGAGATCCCCGGAGGTGGTCACGGACAACCCGGTGTTCCCGCCCCCTTTCATCGGGAGCCGGGTGGCCAAGGGCATCGCCGTCGACGACATCGCCGGCTACATCAACGAGACAGCGCTATTCCGGAACCAGTGGGGATACCGGCCCGAGAACGGCGAGGACGACTCGACCTTCAAGGATCGGGTGCGCTCGCTGCTCCGAGATCGGTTGGCGGAGGCCAAGGCCCAACAGCTCCTGGTCCCCCAGGTAGCCTGGGGCCACTTCCCGGCCAATGCCGACGGCAACGACCTGGTCATCTTCAAGGACGAGGACCGGAACTCGGAGTGGATGCGCTACAGCTTCCCGCGCCAGAACCAAGATCCGTGGCTGTGCATCAGTGACTTCTTCCGCCCCGTCGACTCGGGCGACGCGGACTGGGCCAGCTTCCAGGTGGTCAGCATGGGGTCCCGCGTCTCCGAGGAGACGGCCCGGCTGTTCGCGGCCGACGAGTACCAGAACTACCTCTACCTCCACGGGCTGGGCGTCGAGATGGCCGAGGCGCTGGCCGAGTACTGGCACCACCGCATCCGCGAGGAGCTCGGGTTCGCCGGCGAGGACGGCCCCTCGCTCACCGGCCTGTTCCGGCAGAAATACCGGGGCGGTCGCTACTCGTGGGGCTATCCCGCCTGCCCCGACCTGGAGGACAACGCCAAGGTGGTCGAACTCCTGGGCGCCGACCGCATCGGCGTCGAGGTCAGCGAGGGCTTCCAGCTCCACCCCGAGCAGTCGACGACCGCCATTATCTGCCATCACCCCAAGGCCAAGTACTTCGTGGCCTGATCGACCGGAGGGACCACCGGGTCGCGGCCCCGTCGCCGGGTCGCTCATGAGCGCGGTCCGAAGGGGATAATCCGGCCGCTCCGTCAGAGGGCCAGCGTGGCTCCTCCGTCGACCACGACGGCGGCGCCGTTCACGAACCGTGCTGGATCAGAGCAGAGGAAGGTGACCACCTTGCCGAAGTC
The DNA here is from genome assembly GCA_963803065.1 of uncultured Acidimicrobiaceae bacterium. Taxonomy (GTDB): domain Bacteria; phylum Actinomycetota; class Acidimicrobiia; order Acidimicrobiales; family RAAP-2; genus DASXMT01. Next base: position 429,432 of record CAWDKW010000004.1, on the reverse strand, counting down.
GGCCGGGTCGCCCATCGGACCCCTGCCGTCATTGCCGAGCTCGCGCATGCGCTCGGTGGCGTGCGGTCCCGGGCAGGCCAGGTTGAGGGTGATGCCGGTGCCGTCCACGGCGAGATCGTGAGCTGCAGTCTTCGCCCACGCCCACAGGCCGACCCGGGCCGTGTTGGACAGCGCCAAGGTCGGAATGGGCTGTACCACCGAGTAGGAGGTGAGACAGCAGATGCGACCCCATCCGCGCCGAGCCATGACCGGTACCGCCGAGCGGACCAGACGGACCGACGTGAGCAGGTTGGCGTTCAACGCGGCGGTGAGCGCTGCATCGTCCACCTCGAGGGCCCGACCGGCGGGCGGTCCTCCGGCGTTGGCCACCACGATGTCGAGTGAGCCGAAGCGCTCCACGGCCAATTCGACCAGGCCTCCGGGGACCTCGGGGTCGGTGACGTCGGCCGCCACGGTAGCCACCTCAACCCCGGCGGACTGGAGCGTGGACGCCACCTCGGCCAGCGGCTCCTCACCGTGGGCGGCCACGACCAACCGAACGCCTTCGGAGGCCAGGGCGTCGACCACACCTCGCCCGAGCCCTCGCGAACCTGCGGTGACCAGCGCCACTCTTCCCTCGATGCCCAGGTCCACCCCCGGTACCCTACCGAGTCGCCCAAATCGTCAACGGTGGCCAGCAACGGTGGCCGCAACGACCTCGACGGGAAGGAACGACCTCGACGGGAAGACGGTCAGTGTCGGGAGCGATGCCGGTGCGGGATTCGAGTGCCAGTGCGGCATTCGGCGCAGCTTCGGGGAAGCGACCACTCACAGTGACGGGCCGCCGAGCCTGCGAGCGTCCTTCTGGCCCGGCTGGCATGGCCGGCGGCGGCGGGAGCGAAGGCTCGTGGTTTCGAGATGCCCGCGTTTCGGCGAAAGACAACACCCACAAATTTCGATTTCGGCGAAACGCGGGCAGAACCGAACGCGGGAAAGACCGGGCTCCTCGATACGACCGACCTCGTGAGGTCAGATGCTCGCTTCTCTTCTCGTCCTCGATCCTCACGGAAAGTGAGAGATCCGAGCAGCCCTACCGCCACCCCGACGCGGCGTGCGGCTGGTCGACTGCTCCGCACGGGCGAGGCGGCCAGCGCCGGCCGAGCTCGGGCCGGTCATGGCCGAGCTCGGATCGGTCGTGGCCGAGCTCGGATCAGTCGGGGCCCCGACCACTCATGACCCGTCGACGACAACCAGGGAATGGTCGACCGCGTTCAACGCCTCCGGAGCGCCGTCGTCGTCGATGACCACGATGTCCTCCAGACGCATGCCGAACCGGCCGGGCAGGTAGATCCCCGGCTCCACCGAGAAGGCATGCCCGGGGCCCAGCACCTCTTGGTTCCCGCTGACCAGGTAAGGGTCCTCGTGCGCCTCGATGCCGATCCCGTGGCCGGTGCGGTGGAAGAACTGCTCGCCGTAGCCCGCCTCGGCGATGATGCCGCGGGCCACCCCGTCGACGTGTTCGGCCGTTACCCCGGCGCGCGACGCGGCCACCCCGGCCTGTTGCGCCGATCGCAGGATCTCGTAGCACCGAGCGATCTCGGCCGGCGGCTCCCCGGTCACCACCGTCCTGGTGATGTCCGAGCAATAGCCGACATCACCTTCCAGCGAGTAGGTGCCCCCGAAGTCGCACACGACGGTCTCGCCCCGCTCGATCACCCGATCGCCAGGTTCGTGATGGGGACTGGCGGCATTGGGCCCGCTGCCCACGATGGCGAAGTTGACACGTTGGTGCCCTTCGGCCACCAACAGAGAGCCGATCTCGGCCGAGACATGGGCCTCGGACCGGCCGACCAGGGCGATCCCACCGTCCTGGAGGACGGTGGCGACCCGATCGGCCGCGGCGCCGGCGGCCCGAAGCGCGGCCACCTCGGCCGGGTCCTTCACCGCCCGGACCGGCGACGTGACCGATGACGCGACCTGCCAGGTGCGATCGGGGAGCCGCGCCTGGAGGGCAAGGAGCGACGTCGCCCAGGCCCGATCGGAGATGCCAATGCGCCGAGCCGGTCCGCTGGAGCCGGACTCGAGGAGGGCCACCGTGATGGCGACAGGGTCCTCGTCATCTGACCAAGGCCGGACGGCGAACAGCTCCTCGGCCAGAGCCACCCGTGGAACCTCGAGGGCCGGCACCACCAGTGTCGGGTCCCCGGACAGCGGGAGGACCAGCATGGTCAGGCGCTCCAGCGGCATGGCCTCGTACCCAGTGAGCCAGGGCAGATCGGCCCCGTGAGACAAGAGGAGGGCATCGACGCCGGTCACCTCCATGCGCTCGCGCACACGGGCCATGCGCTGCGCCCGGCTGGCCCGGGCCGCGGCACCCAGCTCGGTCACGAGCCGGCGACTGCTGCGTGGACGAGTTCGGACGCCGGGGATCCCGGCCGCCGGCCGAGCGGAACCGCAACCGGCGAGGCGGCGACGGCAGCCTCTCGAGCGTGATAGCTCGAACGGGTCAACGGCGAAGCCTGCACGTGTGCGAATCCCATGGCCATCCCAGCGCTTTGCAGGGCGTCGAACTCCTCGGGGCTCCACCACCGGGCCACCGGCAGGTGGCGGGCGCTGGGCCGAAGATACTGGCCGATGGTGACGATGTCGACGCCGACCGACCGCAGGTCGACCAGGGTGGACAGCACCTCGTCCTCACGCTCGCCCATGCCCAGGATGAGGCCCGACTTCACGGTCAGACCGGCACCCGAGGCCCGGGCAAGCACGCTCAAGCTCCGGGCGTACCCGGCCGACGGGCGGACGGCACGCTGGAGCCTGGCCACCGTCTCGATGTTGTGGTTGAGCACGTCGGGTCGGGCCGAGAAGATGGTCTGCAGCGAGTCCTCGTCGCCCTTGCAGTCGGAGATGAGCACCTCGACCGTGGTGCCCGGTCGGGCGGACCGGATCGCCTCGATGGTCAGGGCGAAGGCTTGGGCGCCGCCGTCGTCCAGGTCGTCACGGGCCACGCAGGTCACCACGGCATGGGCCAATCCCATCCGGGCCACTGCTTGGGCCACCCGGTTCGGCTCCTCTGCGTCGAGCGGGAGCGGGTGGCGGGTGTCGACCTGGCAGAACCCACAGGCCCGAGTGCACCGGGAGCCGTTGATCATGAAGGTGGCCGTCCCGTCGGCCCAGCACTCGTAGATGTTCGGGCAGCCCGCTTCCTCGCATACGGTGACGAGGTCCAGGTCGCGCAGGTCATGTCGCAGTTCCCGGTAGCCGGTGCCAATCCTCACCGGCACCCGTAGCCACGGCGGCTTCCGCTCGCGCAGCGGCAATCCGGCAGCCGGGTCCACACCGGATCGGCGAAGGCGGCGATCGAGGGGCCGCTCAGCGCCTGGCTGGTGCCCGAGTTTCACGGGGACCGGTCCGACACTCACCGGAACGGGTCTCACCGGGACGGCCGCTGCTCCGTCGACCACCCGCTGGAAGTCCAGCAGCCCGCCCGCTGCGGTCAGACCCCTCGCCGCGGCAGCGACGACCGCGTCCACGGCCTCGGCCATCGTCACGTCTAGGCCCTCGGCCTCGAGCGAGGTCACGGCCTTGTCGGCGATGCCGCAGGGCACAATATGGGCGAACATGCCCAGCTCGGTGCTGACATTGAGGGCGAAGCCGTGCATCGTCCGGCCTCGGGAGGCGCGAACCCCGATGGCGCAGATCTTGCGTGGGGCGCCGGGGACCCGGCCGCCGGGCCCGGTCCCGTCGATGCCGACCCAGACGCCGGGGTAGCCGTCGAGCCGACCGACGGTGGCCGCGGGCAGCCCAAGGGCCACCAGCGTCTCGATCACCACCTGCTCCACCCGGTGGACGTGAGCGGGGCCGCTGGAGGGGTCCCTCGGGACGGACAGGATCGGGTACCCGACCAGCTGACCGGGACCGTGATAGGTCACGTCCCCTCCCCGATCGGTGCACACCAGGTCGGCACCCACCGAGGCCGGGTCGACGAGCACGTGGGCCGGGTCGGCCCGGACCCCGAGGGTGTAGACGGGCGCGTGTTCGAGCACCAGCAGATAGTCGTCCGCCGACCGGCGACAGAGGGCCCGCTGCAGTGCCCATGCCTCCCGGTAGGGGACGCGCCCCAACCAGCGGGCTCGGAGCGGAGTGACGCCCACCCGCCTACAGCTCGCTCGCCCAATCCCGCTCGACGAGGATCTCGGACATTCGGCCCAGGAAGCGGGCGACGTAGGCCCCGTCCACGGCCCGGTGGTCGAAGGTCATGGCCAACAGGCCCATCGAGTGGATGGCGATCGACTCGCTTCCGTCGGGTAGCCCCACCACCACAGGCTTCCGCGAGACCCCGTCTGTCGACAGGATGGCCACCTGGGGCTGGTTGATGATGGCTCCGGTCAACAGGGTCCCGAACGGTCCCGCATTGGTGATCGAGAAGGTGCCTCCGCTGATGTCGTCGGCGCTCAGCTTCTTCGTCCGGGCCCGATCGGCCAGGTCGCGGATCCTCCGGGCCATGCCCCGAAGGGTGAGCTCTTCGGCGTGGTGCACGACGGGCACGATGAGGCCCTCGTTGTCGAGGTCGACGGCCACGCCGAGGTTGACGTCGTAGTGCACGATCAGGGCGTCCTCGCCCACCGACGAGTTGAGGTGGGGGTAGTCGCCGAGTGCCTCCACGGCCGCTCGGGCGGCGAAGGGGAGATAGCTGAGGCTGAATCCTTCCTCGGACCGGAACCGTTCGCCGTAGGCGCGGCGCACCTGCTCGACTCGCTCGTAGTCGGCCTCTTTGACCATGAGCGTATGGGCCGATGTCGCCTTGGACCGCACCATGTGCTCGGCCGTCCGTCGCCGGATGTTGGTGAATGGGACGACCTCGTCGCGTCCGTCGGGCCGCGATGGTGCCTGGGCGGCCACCGCAAACGGCGGCGGCGCCGTTGACGGCTGGGATGGAATGGCCTGCGCCGGCGGGGCGGCGGGGGGTCGGGGCGGGGCAGCCGTACGCCCGGCGATGACGGCCTCGACGTCGTCCCGGGTGATGCGGTTGCCCAACCCGGTGCCGGTGACCTGCGAGGGATCGATTCCGTTCTCGTTCATCAACTTCCGCACGACCGGCGAGAGCACCTGCCCGTTCCTCGAGGACACTGGCGGCACCTCCGTGGCAATGGATGCCGCTTCGGGCGCCGACGAGGCGCTCGGCACGGCCTGGTCCGCAGCCGCTGCGCTGGGTGCTGGTGCGCTGGGTGCCGGCGCGCTGGGTGCTGGTGCGCTGGGTGCCGGCGCAGCCGGAGTCGGCGCCGACGCGGCGGGGACCGCCGTAGCGGGAGGTGGCGCGGCCGGCGCGGGTTGGACCGCTGTAGCGGGAGGTGGCACGGCCGCCGGCTCCGGGCTCTCGCTCGGAGCAGGTGTTGCCGTGCCGGCCGGTGCGCCGGCCTCTCCGGCACCCTCGCCGTCGATGACGGCCAAGCGGACGCCGACGTCGACCGTGTCGCCCTCTTGCACGACGATCTCGGAGAGGACCCCCTCGGCCGGCGACGGCACCTCGGAGTCGACTTTGTCGGTGGACACCTCGAACAGGGGCTCGTCCCTCGCCACCTGCTCACCCACGGCCTTCAACCACTTGGTCACCGTGCCCTCGGTCACCGTCTCGCCCAGCTGCGGCATGGTCACGTCAGGCAACGTGGAGCCCCCTTCCGGTCAGGGCCAGCACCGTCTCGCCGAACGTCTCCGACAACGAGGGATGCGGCTGGATGAACTGTGCCACTTCGTCCGGTGTGGCCTCCCAGTTGACAGCCAGGTACCCGGCGCCCAATTGCTCGGTGACCCACGGGCCGGCCATGTGCACGCCGACGATCGGTCCAGCGGTTCCATCCGGGCGCTTCTCGGCGATCACCTTGACCAGGCCCTCGGTGTCCCCGATGATCCGGGCCCGGCTGTTGCCGCCCATGGGGTCCTTCTTCACCACCACGTCGATACCGGCGGCCCGGGCGGCGGCTTCGGTGTAGCCGGCGAAGGCGACTTCCGGGTGGCAGTAGATGGCCCACGGCACCCGGTCGTAGGCGACGGGCGTCACCGGCTCGCCCAGGATGCTCTTGATCACCACGATGGCCTCGGCAAACCCCACGTGGGCCAGCTGCGGCGTGCCGGCCACCAGGTCGCCCACCGCCCACACCCCCGGGGCCGCGGTGCGCATGTAGGAATCGGCCACCACGAAGCCCCGCTCGTCGAGCACGACCCCGGAACCCTCCCCCAGCAGGCCCTTGGTCCGCGGGGCACGACCGACCGACACGACGACCGCGTCCACGGGCAGGGTCTCGCCCTCCCCGTAGGAGATCACCGTGCCCCCGCCGGTGCGATTGGGGCTGTGTCCGTGGATCTGCACGCCCACCTTGACGTCGATCCCCCGCTTGCGGAACGACCGCGACACCACCGCGGCCACGTCCTCGTCGCACCCGTTGAGGATGGCCGGCAGGGCCTCGAGGACGGTCACCTGGGACCCGAGGTCCGACAGCATGGATGCGAACTCGCAGCCGATGGCGCCACCGCCGATGACGGCGACCGTCCCGGGGAGCTCCTTCAGGTCGAGCACCTCGTCCGAGGTCATCACCAGGGTGCCGTCCACCTCGAAGTTGGGGATGGTCCGCGGGACCGAGCCGGCGGCCAGGATGATGTCGGACCCGAGAATCTCGCTGGTGGAACCGTCGTTGCCGTCGATTCGGACCCGGTGATCGGCCAGGAGGGTCCCCGTACCGGCGAAGACGGTGATTCCCCGGCCTTTCATGAGGCCGGACAGGCCCTTGAACAGCTGGTTGACCACCTTCTGCTTCCGGCCCTGGCTCACGGCGAAGTCGACGACCGGTGCCGTATGGGCACCGGAACCGCTCGTCACCCCGAACTCCGCCGACCCGGCCACCGTCCGGAAGACCGAGGCCGTCTCCAAGAACTGCTTGGCCGGGATGCAGCCGCGGTGCAAACAGGTGCCGCCGACCTTGTCGAACTCGATGACAGCGACGGACAGATCGGTCAGCGCGGCGTACAGGGCCGCCGCGTAACCTCCGGGCCCCCCGCCGATCACCACCACGTCAAAGGATGTCGCCGTGCCCTCTCCGGATGCCGATCCGGTCGTCCCCGATGCTCTCGGTTGCGCTCTCTGTTGCGCTGTCGCCTCGGGTGCCGTCGGAACCACCTCCGTAGTCACTGCTGATCGGCACCAGACTAATGGTCCGTCACATGCCCGCTGCCGGGTCGGCGAGGCCACGCCCCGGTCACAGGTCCGGGGGTACCGGGAGCGGCCTGCGCCCGGCAAAACCCTCCTCGGCAAAGTGCCACCAGCCGAGCTCGTCCTCGTCCCGCTTCCAGCACAGAAGGTAGACCACGCCCGTTTCGGTGATGGCCGGGAAGTCGACGAGACCGGTCTCCGCGTCCCGCAGGACGATCCCCTTCTCGGCCAACTCGGCGAGGGCCGACTGGACATCGACAGGCGGTTCGTCGGTTCCCGAGCCCCCGGGTTCGGGCCCGGAGCCGCCCGGTACATCGGCCGAGCCCGGCCCGGTTCCGTTGGTCGACAGCGAATGCCCGTTGGCGGCTGCTGCCCTGCTCTGGGAGGCAGCCGCCGCGATGACGTCGATGAGCATCCTGAGGCGCGGCAGCTCCGCACCGGCTTCGGCCACGGTCCAGTACCGCATCCGCGAAGCGTAGACCCGAGGTGACAGGAGTCCCCGGTTCGGCCGCCTGCACGGTCGGGCGGGTGCATGGGGGCGATGTGCCTCGTGCTCCGCCCCCACCCATCTACGCTGCCGGGGCCAGCCGCCGCCAGCCGGGCCAGCCGCCGCCAGCCGGGCCAGCCGCCGCCAGCCCGGCCGAGCCAGCTGCTGGCGTGCTATTTGGGCGGCATCCTGATCCCGCCGTCGAGCCGGATGACCTCGGCGTTGAGATAGCTGTTCTGGGCGATGTGGGCGACCAGCTCGCCATACTGGACCGGTTGTCCCAGGCGCTTGGGGAAGAGCACCGAATGGCCAAGGGTGTCGCGTTGCTCCTCGGGCAGCATCGACAAGAGTGGGGTATCGAACAGCCCCGGGGCGATGGCCACGACCCGGATGCCGACCACCGACAGGTCCCGGGCCGCCGGCAGGGTCATCCCCACCACCGCCCCCTTGGAGGCCGAGTAGGCGAGCTGGCCGATCTGTCCGTCGAAGGCGGCCACTGACGCCGTGTTGACGATGACGCCGCGCTCGCCGTCGACCCCGGGCTCGGTCTGGGCGATGGCCGAGGCCGCCCGTGTCATCACGTTGAACGTTCCGATGACGTTGAGGTTCTGGATGAACTGGAAGGCACCCAGATCGTGAGGTGATCCATCCCGGTTTATGACCCGGCCGACCCATCCGGTACCGGCGCAGTTCACCGCCATCCGCAGCGTGCCTCCTTCGGCCGCCTGGTCGACCGCCCGCTGGCAGTCCTCGGGATTGGTGACGTCGCCGGCGACGTAGTTGGTGTCTCCTCCGACCTCCTTCGCCACTGCGGCCGCCTGTTCCCCGTTACGGTCGAGGATCGTGACCCGGGCGCCTTCGGACGCGAGCTTCCTGACCGTGGCCTCGCCGAGGCCCGATGCGCCCCCGGTGATGATGGCTGAGCTTCCTTTGATCTCCATCCGAGCAGAGTACGGGGAGCGGGAGGGCCGCGCCAAGGCCCCGTAGTGGCCCTACTGGCGATCGGCGGCCTCAGTGGCCAGGCGGTCGACCAGATCGTTCATCTTGTCCCCGGAATGGCCCTTCACCCATGAAAAGGTGACCGGTCGGCCGTCATCGAGAGCCAACGTCAACAGCGACTCCCACAGGTCGCGGTTGGCCACCGGCTTGCCCTGGGAGTTGCGCCAGTTGCGGCGTCGCCAGCCGACCCACCACTTCTGGCGGAAGCAGTTCACCACGTAGGTCGAGTCGCTCACTACGTGCACCGGGCCCGAGAGAGCCCGAAGGGCCTCGATCACGGCACGGACCTCCATGCGCTGGTTGGTTGTGCGCGGCTCGCTGCCGCTGGCGAACGGTCCGCCGTCGACGGCCCACGCCCACCCGCCCGGACCCGGGTTCCCCCGGCAGGCGCCATCGGTGTACACTTCGGTCACCGGCCCCCCACCAGGCGCCGGGACCGGGCCGGCCGCCGTAGCCGGCTCCACTTCGAGCAGGGATCCCTGCGATGGGTCGGCCGCTGTCGTGCGTCGGGTCATCGGACAAGCATGCCCGCTCCGCTCCCTGGGGTCGCTCATAACGCCGACTACGGCGCCGGACTCAGGGCCCGACGACGGGGCCCGGCGACCACAGGACCTGGCGAGGGCACCGGTCTTGTTACCCAGTGTTCACCCGCCAGAGATTTCAATTGTCCCCATTGGAGTGGGAACATGGGGCTGTGCTCTTCGACGGCGTCAGCCACCAACTGCCCGACAACGATGCGGGCGAGACCGCCGAGTGGTTGGAGGCGTTCGACGACGTGGTCGAGACCTACGGCCGGAACCGGGCCCGCTACCTCCTGATGCGGCTGCTGGAGCGGGCACGGGAGCAGGCCGTCGAGTTCCCGGTGACCGTTTCGACTCCTTACGTCAACACCATCCCCACCGATCAGGAACCGGAGTTCCCCGGCGACGAGTACCTCGAGCGCCGGATCCGCGCCTTCATCCGCTGGAATGCCGCCGTCATGGTGACGCGGGCCAACGCCCGGTCTGACGCCATCGGCGGCCACCTCTCCACCTATGCCAGTTCGGCTGCGCTCTACGAGGTCGGCTTCAACCATTTCTTCCGGGGCAAGGAGGGCGAGAGCGTCGGGGACCAGGTGTTCTTCCAGGGGCATGCGTCGCCGGGGATCTACGCACGGGCCTTCGTGGAGGGCCGGCTGACCGAGCGCCAGCTGGACAACTTCCGCTTCGAGGTGGACGCCGAGGACGATTCGGTCGTCGGCACGATCGCCGACGACCGGGTGGCCAGCCACGGGCTCTCCTCGTACCCGCACCCCCGGCTGATGCCCGACTTCTGGGAGTTCCCCACGGTGTCGATGGGCCTCGGCCCGCTGAACGCCATCGGGCAGGCCCACGTCAATCGCTACCTCCAGGCCCGGGACATCGTCGACACGTCGGCCAGCCGGGTGTGGTGCTTCGTTGGGGACGGTGAGTTCGACGAGCCCGAGACCGTGGGCGGCCTGGGGGTGGCCGGGCGGGAGCACCTGGACAACCTCACCTTCGTGGTCAACTGCAACCTCCAGCGCCTCGACGGCCCGGTGCGGGGCAACGGCAAGGTGATCCAGGAGTTCGAGGCCCTGTTCCGGGGAGCGGGCTGGAACGTCATCAAGGTGGTGTGGGGGCGAACCTGGGACGAGTTGTTGGCCAAGGACGTCGACGGTGTCCTGCTCAACAAGATGAACTCCACCGTGGACGGCGAGTTCCAGAAGTACGCGGTGGAGTCGGGGGCCTACATCCGGGAGCACTTCTTCGGCCCCGACCCACGGCTGAGGGCCTTGGTCGAGCACCTCTCGGACGAGGAGCTCCAGGCCCTTCCCCGTGGTGGTCACGACTACCGCAAGCTCTACGCCGCCTACAAGGCCGCCACCGAGCATGTCGGTGCGCCGACCGCCATCCTGGCCAAGACGGTCAAGGGTTGGACGCTCGGTCCGGAGATCGAGGCCCGCAACGCCACCCACCAGATCAAGAAGATGACCAAGGCGCAGCTCCACGCCCTCCGGGACCGCCTGTTCCTCAACGAAGAGATCCCCGATGAGGCCCTCGACGCCGACATCCCCCCCTACTACCGCCCCGAGCCCGGATCGGCGGTCGCCCAGTACATGGCCGCCCAGCGCCGTGCCCTGGGGGGCACCCTGCCCCGGCGGGTGGTCCGGCCCAAGGTGCTCGACGCCCCGGCCGAGGCGACCTTCCGCGACCTGCTCGGAGGATCGGGTACCCAGGCGGCCTCCACCACCATGGCCTTCTCCCGACTGCTCCGGAACCTGATCCGGGATCCCTCGATCGGGTCCCGGATCGTGCCCATCGTGCCCGACGAGGCACGTACCTTCGGGCTCGAGTCGATCATCAGCGAGGTCCGGATCTACGCACCCGAGGGACAGCGCTACACGCCGGTCGATGCCGGGCTCGCCCTCAACTACGCCGAGAGCGAGTCGGGCCAGGTCCTCCAGGAGGGCATCACCGAGGCCGGGGCAACCGCCGCCTTCACCGCCGCGGCCACGTCGTACGCGACCTGGGGCGAGCCGCTGATCCCGTGTTACCTGTTCTATTCGATGTTCGGCTTCCAGCGGGTGGGCGACCTGCTCTGGGCCCTTGCGGACATGCGAGGGCGCGGCTTCCTGCTCGGCTGCACCGCCGGGCGCACCACCTTGAACGGCGAAGGGCTCCAGCACCAGGACGGCCACTCGCTGCTCCTGGCCTCGGTCGTCCCCAGCGTGTCGGCCTACGACCCGGCCTTCGCCTATGAGGTGGCGACCATCATGGAGGACGGGATCAGGCGGATCACCGGTCCAGAACCGGAGGACCGCTATTGGTACCTGACGCTCTACAACGAGAACTACCCCATGCCCGCCCTCCCCGCCGACCCCGCCGAGGCCGAGCGCGTGCGGCGGGGGACCGTCCAGGGCCTGTACCGGTTCACCGAGGCACCCGAGGTGGCCGGCGGACAGCAGGCCACCATCCTGTTCTCCGGCTCGGCCTGGAAGGCGGCGATCGAGGCCCGCGACCTGCTCGCCGCCGACTGGGGGGTTACCGCCGACACCTGGTCGGTCACCTCGTACAAGGCCCTGCGGGAGGACGCCCTCTCAGTGGACCGGTGGAACCGGTTGCATCCCGGCGCCGAGCGACGGGTGCCCCTGGTAACGCAGTCGTTGGCCGACGGGGCCGGCCCGGTGGTGGCGGTCACTGACTTCATCCGCTCCGTTCCCGACCAGGTGGCCCGCTGGGTGCCCCGCCCCTTCAACTCGCTCGGCACCGACGGCTTCGGTCGCTCGGACACCCGGGACGCCCTCCGGCGGTTCTTCGAGGTGGACGCGGCCCACATCGTGGTCAGCGTCCTCGCCGGGCTGGCCGAGACCGGGACTGTCCCCGACCAGGTGGTGGCCAAGGCCATCAACCAGTACGGGATCGACGGCTCCACCGCCGATCCCTGGTCGTCCTGACCAGGATCCCGTGCCAGACTCTCGTATCGTGACCAGTCCAACGAGACGGAATGCTCCTCGGTCGCTGGCCCTGGCCGGTGACGAGACGGCCGATACACTGCTGGCCAGCGATCCCCTGGCTCTGCTGATCGGCATGGTGCTGGACCAGCAGATTCCACTGGAGCGTGCCTTCAGGTCGCCGGCCGACCTCAAAGAGCGCCTCGGGGGCACGCTCGACGTGGGCGCCGTGGCCTCCATGGACCCCGACGAGCTGGCCGGGCTGTTCAGCATCCCACCGGCGCTCCACCGGTTCCCCGGTTCCATGGCCCGGCGTGTACAGGAACTGTGCCAGCTGATCGTCGACGACTACGGCGGTGACGCGGCGGCCGCGTGGACCACGGCCAAGGACGGTGCCGAGCTCCTGGCCAACATCAAGGCGCTGCCCGGCTTCGGCGAGCAAAAGGCCCGCATCTTTGTCGCCCTCCTGGGGAAGCAATTCGGCGTCCGTCCACCGGGGTGGGAGGAGGCCTCGGCGCCCTTCGGTGAGCCGGGGTCGTTCCGCTCCGTGGCCGACATCGACTCCCGCGACGCGCTGGCCAAGGTCCGCCAGTACAAGCAGCAGATGAAGGCGGAAGCGAAGGCCAAGGCTTCGGTCAAGACGTCGGTCAAGGCATCCGGAAAGCCCGCCATCAAGGTGACGGCAAAGGTGCCGGGCAAGGCCGCAGCCAAGAAGACGGCCGCCAAGCGGGCTGCAGCGGTGCCCGGGGCGGCGGCGGCAGGGAAGAGGGCTGGCAAGAGCACAGGGAAGGTGTCGGCCACGAAGAAGGCCGCGATGCCGGGCGCGGCCGAGGCCACGAAGAAGGCCGCGATGCCGGGCGCGGCCGAGGCCACGAAGAAGGCCGGGGTGCGGGGCGCGGCCGCGACGAGCTCCCCGGCAACGGGCACGGCTTGAGCCCGGCCCACCGGAACCAGGCCTTCCTTCCGCCCTGGCTGTGACCGCACCGGTGATCGAAACCAGGGACGCCTGGTCGCTGACCACCCGACGTCTCTACCTGTGCACCGCCGACCGCTCCGACCTCGAAGCGTTCTTGGCCGCCTGCATCGGCGGGGGCGTCGACATCGTGCAGCTCCGCGACAAGCTGCTTCCCGAACCCGAGTTGGTCAAGCGGGCCACGCTGGCCGGCAAGGTGTGCGCCGATCACGGCGTGCCCTTCATCATCAACGATCGTCCCGACCTCGTCGGCGAGACCGGGGCCGACGGCGTCCACGTCGGCCAGGACGACATGTCAGTGGTCGATACGCGGCGCGTGGTCGGTCCCGGCGCGTTGGTCGGCCTGTCCACCCATGCAGTCGATGAGCTCGATGCCGCCATCGGCCCATCCGGTGGGCCACCCGCACCGGTCGACTACGTCTCCGCCGGGCCGGTGGCGGCCACTCCGACCAAGCCGGGTCGGCCCGGCACCGGGCTCGGCTACGTCACTGCGGCGGTGGGCCGGTCTCCCTGGCCGGTGTGGGTCACGGGAGGCGCGGCCCCGGACACGGTCGGCGCCATGGTGGGCGCAGGAGCCCGCCACTTCGTGGTCGTCCGCTGGTTGACCGAGGCCGACGACCCGGGTGCCCACGCCCGAGCGCTACGGCGGGCCATCGACGAGGGCATCGAACGGGTCGAAGGGGCGCCGGGGGACGGGGGAGCCCGCTAGCCGAACGGCCCTACGGAGCGGTGGTCGTGGGGGTGGTGGACGGCGGCGCGGTGGTCGTCGTGCTGCTCGGGGGGCTACCGGTGCGTATCGACGACTTGGCCGGGAGCGTGACCGGAGGCGAGGAGTTGATCCGGGTGAGGTCGATCCGGGTGACCGAGCCCGGGAGGTTGACGTCGATCCTCGAGACGTACTCACCGGTCACCGTGTAGTGGAGCTGGGCCAGCTTCCCGGTCGTGGTGGCCAGGGTGAAGCTGTACACCGAACCGTTCTGGTGGATCGACTTGGCCCGGCTCACGAGGCCGAGGTACGAGGGCAGCGGGTCGACCTGGCTGATGGGGTTGGGGACGTGCTGGACGTAGAAGCGGTGGGTGGTGATGGAAGAGGTGATCGACGTGGCCACGCTCTGGTACACGGTGTCACCCACCACCACCAGGTAGGAGCGGCGGCCGGTTGCCTGTTCGTAGCCGGCCAACCGGTCGGGCGCCTGCAGCACGAGGTGCAGCACCCCGGTCCCGTTCGTCGTCGAGACCTGCTTCAAGTTCTCGGTGTAGCTGGTCGCCGCCTGGGTGCTCGCGACTGCGAGGTTCAAGCTGGCGGCCGGTTGCGACGGCGCGTAGTAGACGGCCAGGAACGCCGCTCCGGCGGTGACCACGCCCACGAGAACGAGCAACAGCCAGCTGAGGGTACGTCGGGCGTCAGTCATTCCGGGAACGATACGTCAGTTGGACGGGACTGGAAATCAGCGGGTGTTGGACCGGGCTTCGGATCAGGGCCAGCTCGGGGTCAGCGGCGGCGGAACCGACGGCGCGACACATCGGTCTCCGGGGGAGGGAAGGGCAGATCCCGGCAGATCTTGTACAAGTCGCCCAGGGTGCGGGCGGCCAGGACGCGATCGAGGCGGTCATCGAAGTCGTCGGCCGAGAGCCGGCCATGGGCATAGTGGTACTGGACCAGGTTGGCGAACCGATCGCGGTCCTCGGCCGACGCACGCGGATCCGACCAGGTGCTGGTGCCGTCTCCGTCTTCGGGGGCCATACCCCCAGTATCGCCCCTTCTCGCCCCATGCGGTCGACGAGCCCCGTCCAGACGGCGCCGTTCAGATCCCGATGCGCTGGGCCAGCAGTTCCCGGTGGTAGGCCGGGTCGCCGAACAACAGCTCCGAGGACTTCGCCCGCTTGAAGTACAGATGGGCTGGGTGCTCCCAGGTGAAGCCGATCCCTCCGTGGATCTGGATGTTCTCGGCTGCGGCGTGGAAGTAGGCCTCCGAGCAGTAGGACTTGGCCAAGCTGGCCACCACCGGGAGCTCGTCGGAGTCCTCGGCCGCCGCCCACCCGGCGTAGTACGCGGCGGACTTGGACGACTCCACCTCGAGCAACATGTCGGCACACTTGTGCTTGATGGCCTGGAAGCTGCCGATGGGCCGGCCGAACTGGATGCGGGTCTTGGCGTACTCGACGGCCGTGTCCAGGCAACGCTGCGCGCCGCCGACCTGCTCGGCAGCCAGGGCCACTGCGGCCAGGTCCAGCGTCTTCGACAGGCCGGCCTCGGCTCCCCCCTCGGTCCCGATCAGTCGGGCCGGTGTCCCATCGAATTCCAATCGGGCCTGCTTGCGGGTCTGGTCCATGGTTGCCAGGGGCGTCCGGGACAGCCCGTCGGCCTCGCCGGCCACCGAGAACAGGCTGACGCCGGCGTCGGTTCTGGCCACGACCAGGATGACGTCGGCCACATGACCGTCGAGGACGAACGACTTGTGCCCGTTCAACGTCCAGCCGCCACCCGACGCCGAGGCGGCGAGGGTGACTCCCTCGATGTCCCACCTCCCACTGTCTTCGGTGAAAGCCAGCGTGGCGATGGTCTCACCCGAGGCGATGCCCGGGAGCAGGTCGGCCTTGGCCGCATCGTCGCCTGAGGTGAGTAGGGCGTTGGCTCCGAGGGCAACGGTGGAGAAGAACGGTGCGCACAACAGCGCGGCTCCCATCTCCTCGAGCACCACGATCAGCTCCACGTAGCTGAACCCCGATCCGCCGAACTCCTCGGGGATGGTCAGCGACTGCAGGCCGAGCTGGTCGGCCATCTGGCTCCAGACGGCCTTGTCGTAGCCCTCGGTGGTCTCCATCAAGCGCCGGACCTCGGTCTCGGGCGACTTGTCCTCGAGGAACCGATGGACGGCCGTCCGTAGCTCGTCCTGCTCCTCACTGAAGGCGAAATTCATGTGGCTCTCATGCCCCCTTGCTGGTCTCCTGGCCCGGAGACGATGGTCACCGTTGTCTACCAGACCGCCGGCTGCGCTGACCAACGGGTCAATGTCCACGGTACGCTGCACACAGACGAGGGAGGCCCTGTCGTGAGCGGCACGATCATCGACTACGAGAACACGGCGGTCGAGGTCCACCGGGTGGTGGTGGGCCCGATGGACAACAACGTGTACGTGGTCCGGTGCCGCGACAGTGGGGACGCCCTGCTGATCGACGCGGCCAACGAGCACGACCTGCTCCTCGACCTGTGCCGGGACCTCGGGGTGCGCCAGGTCGTCGAGACCCACGGCCACTGGGACCACATCCAGGCGGTGGAGGCGGTGCGGGATGCCGGGTTCGACGTTGCGGTCACCGCCGCCGATGCCGGGATGCTCCCGGCCTACGACCTGCTGCTCGACGACGAATCGACGTTGACCGTCGGGCGGCTCCGGATCCGCACCATCGCCACACCCGGACACACCCCGGGCTCGATGTGCTTCGCCGTCGAGGACACGCCGCTGCTGTTCACCGGGGACACCCTGTTCCCCGGCGGCCCTGGCAACACCTCGTTCGACAACGCCGACTTCCCCACCATCATCGAGTCGATCGAGGGCCGCCTGTTCAGCCGCTTCGGGCCCGACACCCAGGTGCTTCCTGGTCACGGCGCCGGGACCACCATCGGGAAGGAATCCCCGCACCTCCAGGAGTGGGTCGACCGGGGCTGGTGAGGTGAGCACGATCGGAGCCGGCTGAGCGGGGCGGATCCGTCGGAACTGCTGAGCTGCGGGCTGAGCGGGGTCAGACCGCCGTCGAGGGGCGCCGGGGCTGGCGGACCAGCTCGATCTCTGGAGGCAGCCCGGTGACCGTCGCGCCCCCGGGCACCTCGTTCCCGGCCTCGATGGTCACCCGCGAGCCGGCCAGCGGGATGCCCGCCACCTTGAGGTAGCCGATCCCCTCGGGCAGGTTCGGGCATAGCCACGTCTTGCCGTAGGGGATCCACGGGTCGAGGCGGAGCAGAGTCCGCAGGCACAGGAGGGGCGACGCTGCCGCCCAGGCCTGGGGCGAGCACGACGTCGGGTAGCCCACCGGGACCCCGAGCTCACGCCGGTCGAGCCCGCTGAACAGCTCGGGGAGCCTCCCGCCCTGGGTGGCCGCCGCATCGAACAGCCCGAGGATCAAGCGCTGGGCGCCGGCGTCGAACCCGTACCGGGCCAGGCCGGCGGCTACGAGGGCGGAGTCGTGCGGCCACACCGAGCCGCGGTGATAGCTGATCGGGTTGTAGGCCGGATTGTCCGTCGAGAGCGTCCGAACCCCCCACCCGCTGAACATCTGGGGCGACAGCAGCTTCTGGGCCACCAGGGCCGCCTTGTCCTCGTCCACGATCCCCGCCCACAGGCAGTGGCCGATGTTGGAGGTGAGCGAGTCGATCGGCTTCTTGTCGGCGTCGAGCCCGACGGCGTACCAACCCCTTCCCTCGAGCCAGAAGTCGCGGTTGAACGCCTTCTTCAACTGGGCCGCCTTGGTCCGGAAGCGCTGGTATGTGGCATTGTCGCCGACCTCAAAGGCGAAATGGGCCCTCGCCAGGTAGGCCCCGTACACGTAGGCCTGGACCTCGCACAGGGCGATGGGGGCCTCGGCCACTCTGCCGTCGGCGTAGCGGATGGCATCCCAGCTGTCCTTCCAGCCCTGGTTGGCCAACCCGTGATCGGTGGCCCGCTGGTACTCGACGTACCCGTCGCCGTCGGAGTCACCGAAGTGCTCGATCCACTCGATGGCGCGGTCGGCGTTGGGCAGGAGCTCGTCGACCAGCTCCCGGGACACCCCCCACCGCCGCATCTCGCCCAAGAGCATGACGAACAGGGGGGTGGCGTCGGCCGAGCCGTAGTAAATGCTCCCTCCGCCGAGTGAGAGCGACGCAGCCTCGCCGAATCGCATCTCGTGCAGGATCCGGCCCGGCTCTTCGTCATGACGAGGGTCGACATCGGTTCCCTGGAACCGGGCCAGGGTCTGCAGCACGCCCCGTGCCAGGTCGGGGTCGACGAGGAGCGCCATCCAGGCGGTCAAGATCGAATCCCGACCGAACATGGTCATGAACCAGGGTGCCCCTGCCGCCAGGACGACCCGCTCAGGGTGGTCGGGATCGAAGATGCGCAGGGCCCCGAGGTCCTCGGAGCTCCGCAGGACCACCTCCCGGAGCCCGGCATGGTCGGTCTCCACCTGGGGGACCTGACGGCGCCACTGGGCCAGTCGCTCGGCCGGCTCGGCTCGGTCAACTGGACGGCCACACCGGTAGCGGGGATCGATGGTCGTCCCATCGATGACCGGGGCCACTTCGACGCACGTGGTCCACTCACCCCGGGGCGGCACGATGACCTCGAAGGTGGCCAGGTCGGATGCCATCCTGACATCGTCGAAGAAGCGGATCTCGGTCCCCCGGCTGACCCCGCCCCGCCGGTGGGTGAAGGCGATGCAACCAGACGGCCGCGGGTCCGGGCAAGGGGGGTCCGCAGGGGGATCCGCCAGGGAGGAACCGGAAGCCGGCGGCTCGGGGCCGGTACGGCCGGGGTCGCCGGGCGACGGCCCCCTCGTCACGCTGACCTCGGTCGTCCCATGCACGGCCCGGTCGTCCACCCGACCTTCCTTCACAGCGAAGAGATCGGCGAAGTCGGCAGCGACGAACAGCTCGACGGTGCAGAGGGACGGCTCGTCCCCGAAGTTCCGGATGGTCAGGTCCTCTCGCATGCCCTGGCCGACATAGCGCGAGCGGAAGACCATGAGGGTGGAATCGGACCGGCCGGCCGGGGGCAGGCACCGGGAGACGAACGTGGAAGAGAACGGGTCGTCCGCCACTGCCGCCAGCGCCTCGGTCGGTGACCCGTTGATCAGGACCTCGAACCGGCTCAGCACCCTCGTGTCCCGGACGAACAGCCCTTGGGACGATCCCGGTCTGATGTCGCCGGCCCGGCCACTGATGGCGAACGTGGACTCGTCGACCAGGGTGACGTCCCCAGAGCTCGCATCGAGTTGCGCCACCGAACCCGCATACGTCCATGGGTCAGCCATCAACGGCTACCGTACCGCCTCGTGGGGGCCGGGCAATCGATGGTCTCCGGGGCACCAGCCGCAGGTAACAGGGGGAATTCGGACCCCGTAACCGATTCCTCCTATGTCCGTAGGAGAAATCACGCCCAAAGGCTAGACTGGTCGCGTGAGCACCGACGAGACCACGGGGCAGGGCGGCGCGCTCTCCCGGGCGGAGCATCCTTTGTTGGAGGTCGAGAACCTGCACGTGTCGGTCGACGGGGCACCGATCCTCAAAGGGGTCGACCTGGAGGTGAGGCCAGGCGCCGTGCACGCCCTCATGGGGCCGAACGGGTCAGGCAAGTCGACCTTGGCCAAGGTCCTGCTCGGGCACCCCGGGTATGAGATCACGGCGGGCACGATCCGGTTCAAGGGCGAGGACGTCACCCACTGGCCTACAGATGTGCGTGGCAAGGCCGGCATGTTCCTGGCCTTTCAGGATCCCGAGTCCATCGGCGGCGTACCGGTCATCCAGTTCCTGCGCCAGGCACTCTCGGCTCGGAGGGGCATGGACATCTCGGTCCTCGAGGTCCGGTTGGAGATGATGGAGTGGATGGACAAGCTGGGCATGGACCCATCGTTCGGCGAGCGACACCTGAACCAGGGGTTCTCCGGCGGCGAGAAGAAGCGGAACGAGATCCTGCAGCTGGCCCTGATGGACCCCGAGCTTGCCGTGCTCGACGAGACCGACTCCGGTCTCGACGTCGACGCGCTCCGGGTCGTGGCCAGCGGCGTCCGCACCGTCCGTCAGACCCGAGCTGAGCTGGGCGTCCTGGTCATCACCCACTACCAGCGCATGCTCGATGAGCTGGCCCCTGATCGCGTCCATGTCCTGATGGACGGGATCGTGGTGGCAGAGGGAGGTCCCGAGCTCGCCCATCGTCTCGAGGTGGAAGGATTCGACGCATGGCGCCCCTGACCGAATCCGATGGTGGACTCGACGTCCAAGCCCTCCGTAAGGACTTCCCCCTGCTGGCCCGGGAGGTGAACGGCCATCCGATCGTCTACCTGGACTCGGCCGCGTCGTCCCAGCGCCCCCGCCAGGTGCTCGACGCCATGCGCGAGTACGACGAGACCACCCACGCCAACGTTCACCGCGGCGTCTACCGAATCGCCGAGGAAGCCACCCGCCGCTTCGAAGCGGCTCGGGTCAACGTGGGGCGGTTCATCGGGTCCACGTCCCCGGGGCGCGAGGTGGTCTTCGCCAAGAACGCCACCGAGGCCCTCAACCTCGTCGCCCACACCTGGGCACGGCAGCACTTGCGGGCCGGCGACGTCATCCTGCTCACCGAGATGGAGCACCACGCCAACGTCGTGCCCTGGCTCATGCTGGCCGAGGAGCGCGACCTCACGCTGCGCTGGTTGCCCATCGACGAGCAGGGAATGCTGGTCCTCGACGACCTCGAGGCGCTGGTCGATGGGGCGCGGCTCGTTGGGCTGACGTGCATGTCGAACGTGCTCGGGACGCTGAACCCGGTCACCGAGATCGCCCGGGTGGCTCACGACGCCGGAGCTCTGGTGGTGGCAGACGGGGCCCAGTCGGTCCCCCACCTCCCCACCGACGTCTCAACGCTCGGTGCTGACTTCCTGGCTTTCAGCGCCCACAAGATGGTCGGCCCCACCGGCATCGGGGTGCTCTGGGCGAAGGAGGACCTCCTGGCCTCGCTGCCACCGTTCCTCGGCGGCGGCGAGATGATCCTCGATGTGCGAAAGGACGGCTTCACGCCGAACGACATTCCCTGGCGATTCGAGGCCGGGACGCCCCCCATCACCGAGGCCATCGGGCTGGGCGCGGCGGTCGACTACCTGACCGCCATCGGGATGGACAGGATTCGTGCCCACGAGAGGGCGCTGACCGAGTACGCCATGACGGCGCTGGCCGAACGCTTCGGCGACGACGTCAGGATCTTCGGCCCGCGCGACACAGCCCGGCGAGGCGGCGTGCTCTCGCTGGCCTACCGCGACATCCACCCGCACGATCTCTCCCAGATCCTCGACGAGTACGGCGTGTGCATCCGGGCCGGCCACCACTGCGCCAAGCCGCTGATGCGGCGGCTCGGCGTCAACGCCACGGCCCGGGCGTCGCTCGCCTTGTACAACGATCGCTCCGACGTGGACGCGCTGATCGAGGCGTTGGCCGAGGCCGGGAAGTTCTTCGGATGACCGGTCACCAGTATTCTGAGGGAACCATGTGCACCTTCAGCCACAGCAATGCGTCGCTCACGCCACTCGACTGCCGCGGTCCGGTCCGGGCCACGCTCGGAGGTCCGCGCTGATGTCCGGCCTGGAAGACCTGTACCGGGAGATCATCCTCGATCACTACCGTTCGCCCCGGAACCGCGGCGAGCTCGAGTCACCACCGGCCCAACGGGTGGAGGGGTTCAACCCGCTGTGCGGTGACGAGGTGGTAGTGACCATCCAGGTCGAGGACGGCAAGCTCTCGGACATCAAGATCGGCGGCACCGGGTGCTCCATCAGCCAGTCGTCGGCGTCCCTCATGTCGGCAGCGGTAAAGGGACAGCCGGTCGAAGAGGTCAGAGGCCTGATCCAGACGTTCAAGCAGATGATGTCGATCCACGAATCGTCGCTCCCGGGCGCAGACGGGAGCGAGGGATCGGGCGAGGACCTGCTCGACGCCGAGCCCGTTGACGTCGACTCGCTGGGCGAGCTGGCCGCGCTGCAAGGCGTCGTGAAGTTCCCCGTCCGCATCAAGTGCGCCACCCTGAGCTGGAACACGCTGGCCCAGGGCCTCGACGAGGCCGCCGCCAGCTAGACCGGGGACGCGCCTGGCCCTCGGCAGCACCAAGGCATGCCTGCGCCACCGTTCGGGTGCCGGAGGACCTCAGCAGGGCGTCGGGTCGAAGTTCGGGAGGGTCGTGGTCGTCGTGGAGCTTGCCGGAGTGGTGGTCTGGCCTGGTGCCGTTGTGCCGGTGGCCGGGACGGTGGTGGGCACGGTCGTCGGGTTCCCATCGGGATCCGGAGGTGGGGTGCTTGCCGTCTCCGGTGGTTGTCCCAAGAACTGCGTGATCGTCTCCTGGGCGTCGGGCTGTTGCACGTACAGCACGTCGCCCAGGTCGGCGAACGTCGAGGAGTTGAGGTCGCTGTAGGTGGGCAACGTGGCCGTGGCCAACGACGACGACGAGAAGGCGTGGAATTCCTGGGCCAGGTCGATGAGGCCGGCCGTGGTGAATGTGTTGTCGATGGTCACACCCTGGACCACGGCCCCGATGAAGGCGTTGATGGTCAGCGGGTTGTACCGGCTCTCAGCCTGGGTGATCAGCGCCTTCATGAAGGCGTTCTGCCGCTGGATGCGGCCGAAGTCGCTCGTGCCGTCGGTCTGCCAGTAGCCGTCCTGGAAGTACTGGTAGTGGCGGCTCCGGGCGACGGCCAGGGAATAGCCACCGTTCAGGTGCTGGCATCCGGCCTGGGTGATGTTGAGGCCGGTGTAATCGTCCTTGGCCGGGACGGGGAAGTTGAGGTTGATACCGCCGATGGCGTCCACTGCGCCTCGGAAGCCCTCGAAGTTGACCTGGACGACATGGCTGATGGGGATCCCGAAATCGGCCTCGATGGTCTGGACCAACTGGTCGGGCCCGGTGTTGTAGGTCGAGTTGATCCGGTTGTACTGGCCGATCTGCGAGGTGTCGCCGGCGACGGTGACCACCGTGTCACGGGGGATGGACAACACCCGGATCTGGCCGGTCGCCGGATCGACGTGGACGATCTTGACCACATCGCTCCGCTGCCCCCCCGTCGTCGGCCCGAGGTGGGCCACATCCGAGCTGCTGTCGTTGGCCCGGGAGTCGGAGCCGATGACCAACATGTTGAACGGCTGGCCCACCGCCGCCACCTTGAGGTGCTTGACCGCCACTTTGGTCACCTGGTCGAAACGGTACTTGACGTACCCGTACCCGACCCCCATCCCGACGATGGCCAGGACGACCACGATCACGGCGGCGAGCAAGATCCGCTCGGGCCACGTGCGGCGGGCCCTTTTCTTCCGACGCCAACGACGACGAGGAGACCCGGCGCCGGGGGCGGCCGGCACCGAAGATGCACCGGTCGGCGGCTCGTGGTCAGAACCCTCGCCGGCAGCGACCTCGTCGCGGTCGGGCGAATCGGCGTCCGAACCGGCCTCCGCTGCGTTTGGCGAGTCGACCTCCGCGCCGCTGTCGGGCCTGTCGTCGACATCGGTTGCCTCGTCGACCTCGGCGACCTCCTCGATCTCGGCGACCTCGTCGGGCTCTTCGGGCTCTTCGACCTCGTCGGGCGAGTCGGCAGGGTCGGCAGGGTCGGCACTCACCTCGTCAGCCATGGCGGCGGCCTGGGTGGCCATGGCGGCGGCCTGGGTGGCCTCGTCGGCCGAGTCGGCAGCCCCATCTGGCGAACCGCCGTCACTCAGGGTGGGGTTCGGGACGTGGGCACCGAGTGGCGAAAAGGTCGCCGGCTCCCATGCAGGGATTGGGGCTCCCGACTCCGACTCGGGGACTCCCGACTCCGACTCGGGGCGCTAGTCCGCCCGGCTAGCTCCGCCTCGGGTGGCGCCAGCTCCGCCTCAGATGGCGCTAGCTCCGCCTCAGATGGCGCTAGCTCCGCCTCAGGTGCTCCCGACTCCGCCTCAGGTGGCGCTGACTCTGCGTCGGTGGATGTGCCTCCCTGGCCCCCATCGCCGCCAGGATCTGCAGACGCGCCCACGGGGACAGCCTCTTCGGGGCCCCCTCCAGCTGCCGGACGGCCGGTCCCGACCGAGTCCCGTCCCCGACGTCGGGGTGCACTGTGTGCGCCACCCCGCCGGCGCGATCGACGAGTCATGGCACGGAACGCTACCAACCTGCCCGATCACCGGGGATGCACCCGGGATGCACCCGCAACGGCTGTGCCCATCAGAGATAGGCGGCGTAACCGGTCCGATCCACCTCTTCGGCCAGTTCCGGGCCGCCGGTGTCTGCGATCTGTCCGTTGGACAGCACATGGACGACGTCGGCCCGCAGTACGTTCAAGAGGCGCCGGAAGTGGGTGATGGCCAGAACCCCGAGGCCCCACTCCTCGGTCGCCTCCTCCACGCGCCGGGCGACGGCGGCCAGGGCGTCGATGTCCAATCCCGAGTCGATCTCGTCGAGGATGGCAAACCGCGGGCGGAGCACACCCAGCTGGAGGGTTTCGTTGCGCTTGCGCTCGCCCCCCGAGAGGTCCACATTGAGCGGTCGGTCCAAGAAGCGCTCGTCGAAGCCGATCCGGGCCGCCTCATCACGAAGGCGTCCCTCGATGCCCGCTTCCGAGCCGTTGCCCCCATTTGCCCGAGCAGCCACCAAGGAAGTGGCCAGGGACACGCCGGGGACTTCGATCGGGTGCTGCATGCCGATGAACAGCCCGGCCCGAGCACGCTCCCAGGTCGGCAGGGCGAGGAGGTCCACGCCGTCGAGTGTGATGGACCCGCCGAGCACCTCATAGCCCGGACGCCCCATGATCACGTGAGCCAGCGTGCTCTTGCCCGATCCGTTTGGGCCCATCACGGCATGGACCTCGCCGCTGCGGACAGCGAGGTCGACACCGCGGAGGATCTCGCGGCCGGGAACGCCCGCCCGTAGTCCCTCGATGCGCAACTCACTGCCGCCACCCGCCGACGTTGTGCTGGTGGGGCTCATGGGACCACCAGCATGACATCGTCTCCCTCGACGACCACCGAATAGACCGGAACCGGTTTGGTCGCCGGCAGCGAGCACGGGTCGCCCGTCCGCAGGTCGAAGGTCGAACCATGCTTGGCGCACTCGAGCTCGCGCTCCTCGGGCCACACCTCGCCCTCGGCCAACGAGTAGTCCTCGTGGCTGCAGCGGTCCCCGATGGCGTAGAAGTCGTCGCCGATCCGAACGAGAGCGACCCGGAGGCCGTCGAGGTCGAACCGTCGGGCCTCCCCGGAGCTGAGCTCGTCTCGGCCGCACAGCCGCACGGAATCACCCATGGCCGACATCCGGTTCTCCCGCGCCGCCCTCATCGGCGAGCGGTCCCTCGACGGGAACATCGAGCCGGTGGGCTAGAGCCTCTTGGACCAAGGGCCGGATGCCCTCGACCGGGATCTGCTGGGCGATGTCGAGGAAGAACCCGGCCACGATGAGCCGCTCAGCCTCCTCAGGGTCGATGCCCCGGGATTCGAGGTAGTAACGCTGATCCTCGTCCACCGGACCGACCGTGGAGCCGTGGCTGCAGCGGACGTCGTTCTCCTCGATGTCGAGGTTGGGGACGGAGTCGGCATGGGCCCCGACGTCCAGGACCAGGTTGTTGTTGGTCTGCATGGCGTCCGACCGGACCGCGCCCCGGTGGACCCGGATCAACCCGCTGTAGACCGAGTGGGCGCGATCGGCCACTGCTCCCTTGAACAGCAGGTCGCTCGTGGTTCGGGGCGCGGCGTGGTCCTGCAGGGTGCGGAAGTCGAGCATCTGGTCCTCGCGCCCAAGGTAGGCAGCCCGCAGCTCACTGGTTCCCCCCTGACCGGCGAGCTCGGAGTCTGTGCGCAATCGGGCGAAGTCGCCTCCGAGAGCGACGGCGAAGCTCCGCAACGACGCCTCGGAGCCGATCCGGCTGGCCTGGTGGCCCAGCTGCCATGCGGCCGGGCCGAGCGCCTGCACGCTCACGTAGGCCAGCCGGGCCCCGTCACCGACCTGGACCTCGGTCACCGGTACGACCAGGACCTGCGGGGGGGCCGCCGGGGCCGCCGTGGTCGCCGCGGCGCGGCGGCCCAGGACGCCGTCAGCCAGGTCGACCAGAAGCTCCACCACACCTGCCTCGGACGAATCGGCCGCCCGGATGACGGTTCGGGGGAACACGGTGGCACCGTCGTCACCCGATCCGTCGACGAGGTGGACGATGACGATGGGCGCGCCGAGAACGGCTCCCGGGCGGATGTCGACCACGATGGGGTCAGGGGCGAAGGCCTCGTTCAAGAGGACGAAGTCCCCGGGATCCGAAGCAACCCCGCCGAGAAGCTGTTCCGCTTCGGCATGTTCGGCGAGCGGCCCGAGCGAACAAGCGCGGCCCGCCTCCGGGGTCGCCTCAACCTGGGCCAGCCCACCGTTGTAGGACACGACGAGAGCGGCTCGTGGGCCCATGCGGTCAACCAGGGCCCCGATCTGTTCCATCGCCCCGGTATCGAGCGTGTGGCCGCCGTCCCCGGCGGGACCGACGGCAGGATGGAACCGATCGAGATCGAGCTGGTCGATCCGGCTGTACCGCCAGACCTCGTCCTTTTCCGTCGGGAGCGGGGCCGAAGAGAACCGTTCCGCCGCGTCGGTCCGGCGACGCTCGAGCCACGTTGGTCCGAGCAGTGCGGCGGCGGCTACGGGAGTAAATGTCGGCAGAACGGGAAACCTCTCGCGAATCGAGGCCCGGTCCCGAGCCTCAGGCCCCGATTCTACCTGCTGCGGCCGGGAGACTGACCGGCTCGCCGGGTCCACCTACGCTTGTGCCATGACCGCCGCCGCCACCGATACCGCCACCGATGACTTCGCTTCCGATGTGCTGACCATCGAGGTCGATGGCCACGTTGCCACGTTGTGGCTAGACCGGCCGGAGCAGCGAAACGCGCTCGGGCCCGACTTTTGGGCCGATCTGCCGCTGGCCATGGAGGCGTTGGGAACGGCACCGGACATCCGGGTCGTGGTCATTGCCGCCCGGGGTCCCCATTTCAGCGTGGGGCTGGATCTCAAGGCGGTGACCGAACCTGGCGGGCTGTTCGACCGCCACGGCGACCCGGCAAAGCCGGACCCTTCCGTTGCCACCCGAGGACGCCGGGCCCGGGCAGAGGTCCTCAGGCTCCAGGCCTCGATCAGCGCGGTTGCCGCCTGTCCCAAGCCGGTGATCGCCGCCATCCACGGCTATTGCATCGGCGGGGGTGTCGACCTGGCCGCGGCAGCCGACATCCGGCTGGCCAGCGCCGATGCCACCTTCTCGGTCCGGGAGACGAGGATGGCCATGGTCGCGGACCTCGGCAGCCTCCAGCGGCTCCCCCTCATCATCGGCAAGGGTCACGTGGCCGAACTGGCCTACACGGGCAAGGACATCACCGCGACCCGAGCAGCACAGATCGGGCTGGTCAATGACGTCGTCTCCGATGTCGAAGGCGTCTTGGCCATGGCCGGCGAACTGGCCGCATCGATCGCCGCCAACTCACCACTGGCCGTCCAAGGCACGAAGGCGGTACTGGCGGCCGGTGAGAACATGACCGTGGCCGAGGGCCTCGACTACGTGGCCACCTGGAACGCCGCCGCCCTGTCCTCGGACGACCTCACCGAGGCGATGGCTGCGTTCATGGAGAAGCGGCCGCCCAGCTTCACCGGCAACTGATCGAGGTCCTGGCCGGAGAACCGTCCCGGGTCAGACGGCTCAGTTCCTTCGCCGCCACCAACGCTTGCGCGATGAGCTCTGCTCGTTGCGGCGCCGCTCGGCCTCCACCTCGGCCAGCACGTCCGGGCCGACGGTGTTGATGATGTCCTCGGCCTGGTCGAGCAAGGTGGCCGCGTCCTTGTCGGGAACGTCCGGCATGCTCTCCATCGGCGGCTCGACCAGGGAGCCGTGCCCCCACCCCACGTCTGCGAGGCGCGGCTCGTACGACGGGCAGTTGTCAGGGCATTTCCACGGGGCGTCCGGCGCCAGGTCGAGGCTGCAGAACCGGGCCACTTCTCCGGACGCGTACGTCCGGCTCTGGAAGTGCTTGCACTCTTCCCGCATCGACATGGTTCTATTCTGCCCCCATCGCTACGGCTCTGCCCCCATCGCTACGGCGAGTTCGGAGTACCCGGACGACGGCTGCCCCGAGACAGCGCCGCCCTGGCGTCAGCCGACCGAGCCCTCCATCTGCAGCTCGATCAGCCTGCTCCACTCAACCGCATATTCCATCGGAAGTGTCCGGGTGATGGGCTCGATGAAACCGTTCACGATCATTCCCATCGCCTGCGTCTCCGACAACCCCCGGCTCATCAGGTAGAAGAGCTGGTCGTCACCCACCTTGGAGACGGTGGCCTCGTGACCGATCCGGGCGTCGCGCTCGGCGACCTCCATGTACGGCTTCGTCTCGGACACGGCCGTGTCATCGAGGAGCAGCGCGTCACAGCGGACGAAGCTCTTTGCGTTCTTCGCTCCCTCGTCGACATGGACCAGACCCCGGTAGGTGGTGATCCCGGCGTCCTTGGAGATCGACTTGGAGACGATGGTCGAGGTCGTCTCCGGCGCGGCGTGGATCATCTTTGCTCCGGCGTCCTGATGCTGCCCGGCACCCGCATAGGCCACCGAAAGCACTTCACCCGAAGCCTTGGGCCCCATCAGGTAGACCG
The DNA here is from genome assembly GCA_963803065.1 of uncultured Acidimicrobiaceae bacterium. Lineage (GTDB taxonomy): Bacteria > Actinomycetota > Acidimicrobiia > Acidimicrobiales > RAAP-2 > DASXMT01. Next base: position 400,995 of record CAWDKW010000004.1, on the reverse strand, counting down.
ACGGGTACTTCATGGTGAGCCGGGAGCCGATGTTCCCGTCGATCCACTCGACGTGGGCCTCGGCTTCGGCCCGAGCGCGCTTGGTCACCAGGTTGTAGACGTTGTTGGACCAGTTCTGGATGGTGGTGTAGGTGATCCGGCTGCCCTGGAGGGCCACCAGCTCCACCACGGCGGAGTGCAGCGAGTCACTCGTGTAGACGGGGGCCGAGCACCCCTCGATGTAGTGCACCTGGGAGCCCTCGTCGGCGATGATCAGCGTGCGCTCGAACTGGCCCATGTTCTCGGCGTTGATCCGGAAATAGGCCTGAAGGGGCTGGTCGACGACCACGCCGGGCGGCACGTAGATGAACGAACCGCCCGACCAGACGGCCGAGTTCAGGGCGGCGAACTTGTTGTCGTTGGGGGGGATGATGGTGCCGAAGTACTTCCGGACCAGTTCTGGGTACTCCCGGACGGCCGTGTCCATGTCGCAGAACAGGACGCCCAGCGCCTCGAGATCCTCCCGGTTGCGATGGAACACCACCTCGGACTCGTACTGAGCGGTGACGCCGGCCAGGTACTTCCGCTCGGCCTGCGGGATGCCCAGCTTCTCGTATGTGGTCTTGATGGCGTCGGGCAGGTCTTCCCAGTCCCCGACCTGCTCAGACGTGGGCTTGATGTAGTAGTAGATGTCCTCGAAGTCGAGATCGGGCATGTTGACCGCGAACCATTCGGCCATGGGACGCTTGTCGAAGCGCTTCAGGGCACGGAGCCGGAAGTCCCGCATCCAGTCCGGCTCCTTCTTCATCGCCGACATCTCACGCACGATGCTCTCGTTCAAGCCCTTCTTGGGCTTGAAGATGTAGTCCTCTTCGTCTGACCATCCGAGCTTGTATCGCCCGAGGTCGAGATCGGTGGTCGTCATACGTGCTCCAGACAGGCGGCCCGTGGGGGCGGCCGATTTCTCCTATACCGATAGTAACAACCCCGAGCGCCGAACAAAACACCCTGTGGGAAACGAAACGCCCTGCTCGGGGGGCCGCATCGACGTGCCATCCTGGGTCGATGCCCGAAGAAGCGCTCACCGACCGATCCGTACCCTTAGCCCCGCCGATCCCCGAGAGGAGGCCGGTCCGGCTCGAGGCCCACGGGGACGTGCGGATCGACGACTGGTACTGGCTGCGGGACAAGGACGACCCCGAGGTCATCGAGCACCTTCGGGCCGAGAACGCCTTCACCGAGGCCGCCACCGCCCATACCGCCCAGCTCCAGGCCCACTTGTTCGAGGAGATCGTGGAGCGCATCGAAGAGACCGACCTCTCCGTTCCGGTGCGCAAGGGGCCGTGGCTCTACTACCACCGAACCGTCGAGGGGCAGAGTTACGGCATCCATTGCCGCCGGCCGGCCGCCGGCGACCCCGGAGGGGAACCGGAAGACGGCCTCGACCGCGAAGATGGCCGCGACCCGTCGGCCCCCCGGGGCCCAGAAGACCGGGGCCCAGGAGACCGGGGCCGAAGGGACGGGGACCGAAGGGACGGGGGCCGAGGGGAAGGGGGCCGAGGGGACCAGGCCCCCGAGGACGAGATCGTCATGCTCGACGAGAACCAGCTGGCGGAGGGCCATGACTACTTCGCCCTCGGCAATCTGGGCGTCAGCCCGGACCACCGTTGGCTCGCCTACTCGACCGACACGACCGGGGCCGAGCGGTTCACCATGCGCTTCTTGGACCTGGAGACCGGCCAGGAGTCGCCCGAGTCGCTCGAGGACACCTCCTACGGCATGGCTTGGGCCAACGACAACGCCACCGTCTTCTTCATCCGGGTGGACGAGGCCATGCGACCCTTTCAGCTCTGGCGCCACGTGGTGGGATCCGACCCATCGGAGGCGGCGCTTGTCTACGAGGAGGCGGACGACCACTTCTACCTCGGGGTCGGGCGAACCAGGGACGACGAGTACGTCCTGTTGGGCCTGGACTCCAAGCTCACGTCCGAGGTACGCGCCCTGCGGGCGGACGACCCGACCGGCACCTTCACGGTGCTGGCCGCCCGCCGGCACGGGGTCGAGTACAGCGTCGACCACGACCGGGGCGCGGCCACCAGGGCGGCCCGCTTCCTGATCGTGACCAACGACGAGGCGGAGGACTTCCGGCTGCTCGAGGCGCCTGACGTCGGTGACCCCGGGTCGAGGCGCCAGTCGTGGCGCGAGTCCTGGCGCGAGGTCATCCCCCACCGCCCGGGGACCCGGCTCGACGCCGTCGACCCCTTCGCCGATCATCTGGTGGTCTACGAGCGAGAGGACGGCGAGACCCGCATCCGGGTCATTGACGCCGAGAGTGGCGCCTCCACCCCGATCGACCAACCGGAGTCGCCCTCCACCGTGTGGGGCGGTGCCAATGCCGAGTACGAGTCGGACATCCTCCGTTACGAGTACACCTCGTTGGTCACACCCCGCTCCGTCTACGACTACGACGTGCCCACCGCTTCGGCGCGGTTGCGGAAGCGCCAGCCCGTCCTCGGTGGGTTCGACCCGAGCCGGTACCGGACCCAGCGACGATGGGCCACGGCTGACGACGGCACGGAGGTGCCCATCTCGCTCGTCTACCGACCCGATCGGTGCCTCCACGATGGATCGGAGGGCGGCGAGGACCCCCATGGTGCTCCCTGTCTCCTCTACGGCTACGGCTCCTACGAGGCGTCCATGGACCCGTCATTCTCGTCGCTCCGCCTCAGCCTGCTCGATCGCGGGTTCGTCTTTGCCATCGCTCACGTCCGAGGCGGAGGCGAGATGGGCCGACGTTGGTACGAGGAGGGAAAATTACCTGGCCAAGCCCAATACCTTCACCGACTTCGTCGCCTGTGCCCGGTCCCTCGTCGCCGACGGCACGACCAGCCCCGACCGTCTGGTGGCCCGGGGTGGCAGCGCCGGCGGCCTGCTGATGGGGGCGGTGGCCAACCTCGCTCCGGAGTTGTTCCGGGCCATCGTGGCCGAGGTCCCCTTCGTCGACTGCCTGACCACCATCCTCGACGAGACCCTGCCGCTCACCGTCCTCGAGTGGGAGGAGTGGGGCAATCCGGTGGAGGATCCCGAGGTCTACGCAGTGATGAAGTCCTACTCCCCCTACGACAACGTCCGATCGGTCGACGGACAGGGCGCACCCGTCCGCTACCCCGACATCCTGGCCACCGCCGGGCTGTCCGATCCACGCGTCGGCTTCTGGGAGCCGGCCAAGTGGGTGGCCAAGCTCCGGGCCGCCAACCCCGAGAACCGCGTCCTGCTCAAGACCGAGCTCGGCGCCGGCCACGGGGGGCCGTCGGGCCGGTACGACGCCTGGCGGGACGAGGCGTTCGTCTACGCCTTCATCCTGGACGCCGTGGGGATCGACGGCTGAGCGGGCGATCCCGGCGTTCTCAGCCGGTGTTGGCCGTCGACGACGAGGACGGGGAGGTGGTCGACGTCGAGGCACCCGGAGTGGTGGTCGCGGTGGAGCCGGAGGTGAACGTGGCCTGGAAGGGCACGTTCAACGGGGAGGGCAGGGCGACCGGGACGCTGTTCACCGTGATGCTGGTTCCCGAGGCCCCGATGTCGATGGTCATGCCGCCGTTTCCGGTGATGTTTTGACTGGAGCCAGCCGGAATGGTGCCTTCCCACAACGTGGTGCCCGAGTCGGTGGACTGGGCTTGGATCCAGCACGGCCCGGTCGAGGTCGAGACGGTCAGCTGGTAGCTCGGGCTCGGCAGCGGGAAGGTGGCGCTGGTGGCGGTGGTGTCTATCGCCGCGATACGGGGGGCGGTCGTCGGCGTGGTCGACTTCGGCTTGGGTTTTGAGGTGTGGGTCGGGGGATGGGTCGTCGGCGTGGTGCGGGCCGCCGTCGTGGCATGGGTGACCGTGGTGGAGGAGCTCTTGCCGGGGCTCTTGTTGTTCCTGTGGCTGCCCACGTAGGCCAGCCCACCGAAGGCCAAGAGCACGATCACGACGGCCGTGGCCACCACCCATCGTCGAGGCCGATGGTTCATGCTCGACAATGCCTGGCGGCGGGCCCGGTCCGACCGGAAGATAGGGGCGGACTCACTGGCCGCCGCCCTCGCCGCCTGCGCCGTGAGTTTGTCGTCGTCGAACACCAATGGCGTATCCGGATCGGGGCGGGGGCGCTCGTGGAGCGGTGATCGCCCGCTGGCGCTGGTTCCCGGGGGCGGGTTCCGGTTGGCCAGTTCGCCGATGGTCCCGAGCGCCGAGTGGTAGTCGTTCACCGAGTGGACTTCGTCATTGCTGGGGCGCCACGTCAGCTTGGCCACGACGGCGCCCACCACCACGATCACGATCGCTATCAGTGCAACCAACATCACGACCATTCAACCCGACGGGGCGGTGCTTGCGCGGGCGGCCGGTCACAAAGGCCCCGAAAGGGACTCAAATGGCAGTGATGGAAGTCATCCCTCCGTCAATGACCAGGTGGGTGCCGGTGATGAACGAGGCCTCGTCCGAGAGAAGGAACCGTATCGGACGGGCGATCTCCTCCGGCTCCGCGATCCGCCTCAGTGGAGTTCGTTCCTCGATCGACTGTCGGAACCCGGGTAGCTCAAAGGCGGGCAGGAGCATCGGTGTGGCCACCGCCCCCGGGCATACCGCGTTGACCCGCACCCCGTCGGCAGCCATCCGGTGACCGATCGAACGCATGACCCCGAGCACCCCACCCTTGGAGGCGCAGTAGGCCGTGAGCATCGAGCTCCCGAACAATCCCTCGATGGACGAGATGAACACCATGGCCGACCCGGGCCCGGCCGCCTGGAACGGCACGATGAGGGAGCGGGCGATCATCACTCCGGCACGCAGGTTGACGTCGAGGACCGATTCCCACAGCTGGTCGTCGATGAAGTCCACCGGCATCGGCCCGCCCACCCCGGCGGCATGGACGAACCCACCGATGGTCCCGATCGCTCGCACCGACTGCGGCACGGCCTCGGCGACGGCGGCGGAATCGGCGACATCGATCGCCGTCCACTCGGCGGCAACCCCCGCCGCGGCGCAGAGCGTTGCCGTCTCCTCGGCTCTCTCCGCGTCGATGTCCCAGATGGACACCGCCCGTCCGACCTCGGCAAGCGCCAGCGCGGTGGCCCGGCCGATTCCCGAGCCGCCTCCGGTGACGAGGACCCCGCTGCCGGGGGACCCCAAGCCGTGCCCGACGGGGACACCGCGCCGGGACCGGACCGCCTTCTTCGGTGCCGACGTCTTCGCAATCGACTTCTTTCCTGCCGACTTCTTCGCAGTCGTCTTGTTCGTCGCTGCCTGCCGACTTCTTCGCAGTCGTCTTGTTCGTCGCTCCCGCCGACTTCTTCGCAGTCGTCTTGTTCGTCGCTGCCGACTTCTTCCGCACAGCGCCTTTGTTTGCAGCTGCCTTCCATTTCGCTGCCGACGACGTTTCGCTGGCTGTGGGGCTCATCGGCGAAGTCTGTCAGAACGCGGGCGATGGCGGCGCCCCGTGTCGGGCATCGGGGGCCCAGTCGAACCGGGTCCCCGACCCGGGCGGGTCAGGTTCGGGGACGGCCGTGAGGCAGGAGCCCGGGGGGGATGGCGTCCCGGCGCGGGTTGTTCCTGTCCCGATCGGAGATGACTGGGTCGGTCACTCCCCAGTCGGCGGCGATGGACGGGTCGTTCCAGGCCACCCCCAGCTCGTCGTCCGGGTTGTAATAGCCGTCGACCAGGTACCACAGGGTCAGGTCGGTGAGCGAGGCGAACCCGTGGGCGACACCGGGCGGGATGAAGAGGCCCCGGTCCTGGTCGCCGTCGAGGTCGATGCTCAGGGTCGCCCCGTCGGTGGGGGAGCTCGTGCGCAGGTCGTGGAGCACGACCCGGGCCCGGCCCCGCAGGACGTACCAGTAGTCGGCCTGGTGGAGGTGGTAATGGAGTCCGACCAGGGCCCCGGCCTGCTTCTCGGAGCGATTGGCCTGGGTCATCTCCCGGCCCAGTGGGAACCAGCTCCGCCGGTAGGTCTCGACGAAGCGCCCCCGTTCGTCGCCATGGGCGTCGGGCTCCACCACGATGACGTCGGCAATGGTGTCGGACTCGATGATCGTGGGCATGGGCTAGCCCGGGTCCCCCGGGTCGAGCTCGGTCAGGTGGCCGAATCCGCTCCGGTAGTACACCAGCGGTTCGCCCTCTCCCAGCCCGAGCTCGAGCACCTTCCCGATGACCAGCTCATGGTCGCCGGCATCGTGCACCAGCTCCAGCTCGCAGTCGATCCAGGCCAGCGAGCCCTCGATGATCGGCGCGCCGCCGGTGTCCGCCGGGTGCCAGGGCACCCCCACGAACTTGTCGCCTCCCGACACGGCGAAGTTCGTGCAGATCGCCGACTGGCGATCGGACAGGACGTTCACGCAGAAGCTTCCCGCCCGGGCGATGCGCGGCCAGCTGGTCGACGTCTTGGCCGGGGCCAGCGCCACCAGGGGCGGGTCGAGGGAGAGCGAGACGAAGGACTGGCACGAGAAGCCAACGGGGACGCCGTCCTCCAGTGCCGTGACGATCGTCACCCCGGTGGCGAAGCGGCTCATCGCCTCTTTGAACTGGGTCGTGTTGAACGTCGTGGTCATGCCTTCCCCAGGTCGATCGTCGACCCCTCAGAGGCGGCCGTCACATCATCGAGACGGTAGTGCGCGGCGAGGCGTCGGGCCGAAGAGAGCATGCGATCGATCTCCTTGTCCGTGTGGGACGGGTCGTGGTGGAACAGCGACAGGCGACGCGCGCCGGCCTCGGCTGCCACATGCACGGCGTAGGCCACCGTCGAGTGGCCCCAGTCGGACATGGCCACGAACTCGTCGTCGGTGTACTGGCCATCGTGGATGACCAGGTCGGCACCGTCGCACAGCTCGAGTACCCCCTGGTCGACGGTGCGGCGGTCCAACGGTGCCTGGTGGTCGGGCAGGTAGGCCAAGGTGCGCCCGGCGGACTCGAGTCGAAAGCCGAGGGTGTGGCCGCGATGGGGGATGGACCGCACGGTCACGGTGGTCCCACCCAGGGCGAAGGCACCGGGGCCGTCCAGGTCGCGGAAGTTGATCTCGCCCCGGAACTCGCCCATGTGGACGGGGAAGAACGGCGGCTGGACGACCGATGCCAGCGCGTCCTGCAACGTCGAGCCTTCCTGCGACGGGCCGTAGACATCGAGGACGGCGCCAGGATCTCGCAGGGGCGAGAAGAAGGGGAGGCCGAGGATGTGGTCGTAGTGGAGGTGGGTGAGTAGGGCGTTGCCCCGGAGTGGCACGCCCTCCGCCTTCAGCTGAGCCTCGAGCGCCCGGCCCAGTTCACGCAGTCCGGTCCCCAAGTCGAGCATGAGCGGCGGCTCCCCGGCCACCTCGACCAGGACGCTGGAGGTGTTCCCCCCGTAGCGACGCTGCTTGTCGCTCGAGCATGGGCACGAGCCCCGGACTCCGAAGTAGGTGATTTTCACCGAGGCGCAGGCTACTCGGCGGCCACCCGCTCGCCGTTCAGCGGCTCGAGGTCCCCCCACGATGGGCAACGACCCGCCCGAGCCGGTCACCGGCATCGATATCCGGGTCCGCGGCGATCGTCTCGATCTCGATGGAGTGCCGAGCAGGAATCGAGCGCTCGGGGTTATCGTCGCACCGTGGCCCATCCGACCATCGCAGCCAACGGCGTCGAGTTCGCCTACCTGGAAGCTGGACCCGCCGATGGGCCACTGGCCCTGTGCCTCCATGGGTTCCCCGACACCGCCCACACCTGGCGATATCTGCTCCCGCGTCTGGCCGAGGCCGGCTACCACGCCGTGGCTCCATTCCTCCGCGGGTATGCGCCCACCTCCATCCCGGAGGACGGGTGCTATGACACCGGAACCCTGGCACTCGATGCCTGCGCGTTGCACGAAGCCCTCGGGGGAAGCGATGACGCCGTCATCATCGGCCACGACTGGGGTGCATTCGCCGCCTACGGAGCGGCCGCGTACCAACCCGAGCGTTGGCGAGCGATGGTGACGTCGGCCGTGCCCCCCCAGGCATCCATGGCCGACGGCTTCTTCCGCTACGACCAGCTCCGTCGCAGTTGGTACGTGTTCTTCTTCCAGACCCCCCTGGCCGACTACGCCGTCGGCCTCGACGACCATGCCTTCATCGACCGCCTGTGGGCCGACTGGTCACCGGGTTTCGACGGGTCCTGGGACGCCGCCCGGGCCAAGGAGGCCATCGGGACCCCCGAGCGCCTGGCCGCGGCCATCGGCTACTACCGGTCGACGTTCTCGGGGCCTCCGTCACGGCCCGAGGCGGCCGCAGCTCAGGCGGCGTCGGGCACCACAGCCCCGCAGCCGAGCCTCTACCTCCACGGCGCAGACGACGGGTGCATGGGGCTCGACATCATCGGCCCGGTGACCGACCATCTTGCCCCGGGGTCGGCATTGGTCGTGGTGGAGGGGACCGGACACTTCCTCCAGGTCGAGAAGCCCGACGAGGTCAACGACCACATCATGGCCTTCCTCGGCGATTGAGAGATCCGGGCGCCGAGAGCGCGCCAACCGGCCCGGCCGGATTCCACCAGCCCCGGAAGTCCCCGCTACGCCAACTCCGCCCGCTACGGCAGCTCGAGGACACCCGATCGGCGCCGTCGGATCAGTCCTTCTGCCGCCAGGCCGGCGGCCACCCGATGAGCTCTGGCCTCGTCGTCGGGCCACCCCATGACGGCAGCGACGTCCGCCGTCTCGACCGGGCCACGGCGCAGCGCGCCCACCAGGCGCCCACGTCCCTGGCGGTCGGATCCCGAGAACGCGGACTGTGCCACGGACACGCCGGCCGAGCCCAGGGCCGGGTCGGGGTCGGGCCGGCCGGCGACCGCCCAACGGCACCGCCGGCGGACGGGACACTTGACGCATACGGGGTCGGCTCCGGCACAGACCATTGCCCCTAAGTCGAGGAGGGACTGGCCGAACAGCCACCCGTGTCCGGCGGGGACCATGGCGTCGACCAGCGCCTGGGCCTGGCCCGTGGTGAGCCGACGGCCGGCCACGGCCCGGGAGAGGACCCGGCCCGCATTGGTGTCGACCACGCCGACGTCGGCCTCGAAGGCGAAGGCCATCACCGCCCTGGCGGTATAGGGGCCGACCCCGGGAAGGGAAAGCAACCCCTCCATCGTGTCGGGCACCGCGCCTCCGTGATCGTCGACCATGGCCTGTGCGGCGCGGTGGAGATAGCGCGCCCGCCGGTTGTACCCGAGGCCGGCCCAGGCCCGGAGCACCTCGCCCAGCGGCGCCCGAGCACAGGCCGACGGGCTCGAGAAGCGCTCGAGGAACCGCTCGAAGACAGGTGCGACCCTGGTCACCTGGGTCTGCTGGGCCATGACCTCACTGACCAGGATGGCCCATGGGTCCCGGGTGTGCCGCCACGGCAGCTCGGGCCGAAGCGACTCGGCGCTCCCCCATTCGACGACCGCCCGCCCGAAGGCCCTGAGCCGTTGGGGTCGGTCAGACCCAGACGTCGTCGGCATACGGGCGCTGCCGCGCCGGGGCGGCAGCTCGCTTCCACACCATGAGCTTGCGGCGGAAGAAGCACACCTCGTTGCCGTGCTGGTTGAACGCCTTGGTCTCCACCGTGATGATTCCCCGGTCGTCCCGGGACTTCGAGGCCACCCGCTCGATCACCTTTGTCTCGGCGTAGATGGTGTCCCCATGGAAGGTCGGGAACCGGTGGATCAACGACTCGACCTCGAGGTTGGCGATGCATGACCCGCTCACGTCGGGCACGCTCATGCCGAGAGCCAGCGAGTAGACCAGGTTGCCCACGACCACGTTCTTCCCCTGCACCGTCTCGTGCTCACCGAACCAGGCGTCGGTGTGGAGGGGATGGTGGTTCATGGTGATCATGCAGAAGAGATGATCGTCAGCCTCGGTGATCGTCTTACCGGGCCAGTGCTTGTAGATGTCACCGGGCTCGAAGTCCTCGAAGTAGCGGCCGAACGGCCGGTCATAGGTGGCCATCGCGATCAGCCGGCGGCGACGACCGGTCGGGTGGTGAACCCGAGCATCCAGTCGGACTGGGATTCCCCGTCGATCGACATGCGCCAGTTGTAACGGGTACCCGGGACCAACGGCAACGGGCCCAGGTTCACAGCCAGGGCCACGTCGATGGGCGAGCCTTCTGGTATCCCCGGCGGCCGGCCGACGGTGAACTCCCCCCGCACCTCCACAGCGTGCTCTCCTTCCGGTGTCTCCACCATCACCGGCTGGCCGTCTGCGTCTTCGAGGTAGAGCTCCCAGTGATGGGCGATCTCGGCCTCGTGCCAGCCGACGTCGATCTTGAGGGCGATGGCAGAGGGGACCGGATCCGGGCCCGTCATGCTCCACCCGCCACCGAGGATGTAGAGCTTCCCGTCGGCCACCTGGGCCGAGTCACACAACATCAGCATCACCTTCATGAGGCCGAGGCTATCGGTTCGGCCACCCACTCATTGAGCCGCTCGATCTCAGCGACCACTCGCTCTCCTGACCCGCTCGCTCCACTCGGGGCCAGAACCGAAGGCGGATAGCGTGTTGCCATGCGAGGGCTGAGGGATGACGTCTACCGCCGCCCGCTGGCCACCGCGCTCGATCGGCTGGCCCTCGGTCCGGGCTGGACGTGCGTCGACGTCGGCGCCGGGGGCGGGGACGTATCGGTGGCCCTGGCCGAGATCGTGGGCCGCGACGGACGTGTCTATGCCGTCGACAGCGACCCGGCCGCGCGCGACGAGGTCGCCGCAGCCGCAGCCGCCCACAGCCAGGTGCTGGCCATCACCCAGGCCGGCGAGGATCTGCGGCTGCCCGAGGCGGTCGATCTTGCCTTTTGCCGATTCCTCCTCCTGCACGTGGTCGACCCAGCCGTCGTGCTTGGCCGCATGGCCGCCGCCGTGCGGCCCGGCGGCTGGGTGGTGGCTCAGGAGCCGATCACCTCGGCCGGCCGCATCGACGGCCACCCGTTCTCGATGCCAGGCGCCCGTCACCCCGACATCGGGGCCATGCTCCCGTCTCTGGCCCGCGACGCCGGGCTGATCACCGTCGATGCCTGGGCTGAGGCCCCCGCCGGCGTCGGACCGGGACCGGTCGCCGATTACCTCAAGCTCCTCACCGACGTCGACCCCGGCGACGACCCAGTCGTGCTCCCGCCATTGGTCACGGTGGTCGCCCAGGCCCCGGGCGGGTGACGGGCGTCGGTATCCTCTGGTGGTGACCCCTGACACCCTTCCCTCGCCCGATCTCGGTGCCGCTGTCGACGCAGTCGGCGTGGCCAACGCGGTTGTCAGCGCCGGCACCGCCGCTCTCGGCGCCGCCGGCGGCCCCGACCAGGCCCAGGTGTTGGCCTACGACCTGGCCCACGCCGCGGCTGCCGTTCGGACGGCGGAGGCGGTCCTCGGATATGGGGCCCTCGGGGAGACCGAGGCCAGGATCGCCTGCGCGTTCGTCGCCGACGCCCTGGCCGACCTGGCCGCCCGGGTGGTCGGCCGGGAGGCACTCTGGGGCGTCACCCCGGCCTGGATGACCCCGGCGGCCACGTTCGTCTCGACCTTCCGCCAACCCGGGTTCCTCGCCTCGCTGGCCGAGGACGAGGGCCCCCGGCACCTGGACCCCGACTTCGAGTTGGTCCGGGAGACATTCCACCGGTTCGCCGAGGAGCAGATCCGGCCCCGGGCCGAGCACATCCACCGGGAGAACACCGACATCCCCGAGGAGATCATCAACGGGATGGCCGAGATGGGTGGGTTCGGCATGTCGGTGCCCGAGGAGTACGGCGGCTTCGCCACCGGTGGCGAAAGCGACTACATGGGCATGGTGGTGGCCACCGAGGAGTTGTCCTGGGGCTCCCTCGGGGCCGGTGGCTCACTGATCACCCGCCCGGAGATCCTCACCCGGGCGCTCGTCTTCGGGGGTACCGAGGAGCAGAAGCAGGAGTGGCTGCCAAAGCTGGCCAGTGCCGAGGTGATGGGGGCCGTGGCCGTAACCGAACCCGATTTCGGCTCCGATGTGGCCGGCGTGATGACCTCGGCCACACGGACCGAGGGCGGCTGGCTCGTCAACGGGGTCAAGACCTGGTGCACCTTCGCCGGCCGCGCCGACGTGCTCCTGCTGCTGGCCCGCACCGACCCCGACAAGGCCAGGGCCCACCGGGGGCTATCGCTGTTCCTGGTGGAAAAGGAGCGGGCCACGGGGCACGGCTTCCTCTTCACCCAAGAGCCGGGGGCAGGGGGCCGGCCAGCAGGTCCGCCCGGGCGGCTCGAGGGCCGGCCCATCGACACCATCGGGTACCGGGGGATGCACTCCTACGAGCTGGCCTTCGAGAACTGGTTCGTCCCCCAGGCCAACCTGGTAGGGGACGACGAGGGGCTGGGGAAGGGCTTCTACCTCCAGATGCAGGGCTTCGAGAACGGGCGCCTGCAGACGGCGGCCCGGGCCCTCGGGGTGATGCAGGCCGCGTACGAGGCCGCGCTCGAGTACGCCCACAACCGGAGGGTCTTCGGCTCCCCGATCTTCGACTATCAGCTCACCGAGGCCAAGTTGGCCCGCATGGCCGTCATCATCCAGGCCACCCGCCAGTTCTCCTACGAGGTGGCCAGGTTGATGGCCAAGGGAGAGGGGACGCTCGAGGCGTCCATGGTCAAGGCCTACGTATGCCGCGCCGCCGAATGGGTGACCCGCGAGGCGCTCCAGATACACGGCGGCATGGGCTATGCCGAGGAGTACCCGGTCAGCCGGTACTTCGTCGACGCCCGCGTCCTCTCCATCTTCGAGGGCGCCGACGAGACGCTTGCCCTCAAGGTCATCGCACGGGGGCTCCTGAAGCAAGCGGGCTGAGTCAATCGGATGGGCGCGGCGACGACGTTCGAGGAGCTGGTGGTCGAGGGCGCCTCGGTGCCGCTGGAGGGGTGGGACTTCTCCTGGTTCGAGGGCCGGGCCACCGAGGAGCGCCCGTCATGGGGCTATTCCACCATGATGGCCGGACGGATGGCCGGTGCTTCCGCCGCCCTCGACATTCAGACCGGCGGGGGCGAGGTCCTGGTCGAGGTCCCCCACCTGCCTCGCCTGGTGGCCGCCACCGAGTCCTGGCCACCGAACCTGGTCGTGGCCGACGAGCACTTACGCCCTCGAGGTGCCTGGGTGCTGGCCGTGGCCGACGTGGGCGACCTGCCCTTCGTGGCCGCATCGTTCGACCTGGTCGTCAGCCGGCACCCGACGGTGACCCGGTGGGACGAGGTGGCGCGGGTCCTGGCCCCGGGTGGGAGCTACCTGGCCCAGCACGTGGGGGCGGGAACCGTCCGTGAGCTCACCGATTTCATGATGGGCTCCCAGCCGGTCAACCCGGCGCGCACCACCGAGCGGGCCGTGGCTGGAGCCGAGGCCGCCGGCCTGGTCGTCGTGGACCTGCGGGCCGAGTCGTTGCCGGTGGTGTTCTTCGACATCGCCGCCGTCGTGCACTTCCTGCGCAAGGTGATCTGGGTCGTCCCCGGCTTCAACGTCGACGGCTACCGCCAGAGACTGGCCCAGCTGCACCAGCACATCGTGACTGAAGGCTCGTTCGTGGCCCACTCCCAGCGCTTCCTGATCGAGGCGCACCGCCCCACTTGACGGTCAGCTGAGAGAGGTCAGCTCGACGAGCGGGTCAGCCCGGCCCGCTCACCGCGGGTCACGAACTTGGTGGCCATCTTCCGGCTGGCCTCGTCGATCATCTCGTCACCGAACATGACCGCTCCGGTTCGCTCGTCCTCGGTGGCCTGCCGGTAGGCATCCAGGATGTCCCAGGCCCGATCGAACTGCTCCTGGGTGGGCGAGTAGACCTCGTTCAGCACTCCGACCTGGTCAGGTGTCAGGGCCCACTTGCCGTCATAGCCGAGCACCCTGGTCCGCTGGGAGAACTCCCGGAGCTCCTCGAGTTCACGGACCTTGAAGAACGGTCCGTCGATGACCTGCAGGCCGTTGGCCCGGCCGGCCATGAGGATCTTCGAGAACACATAGTTGAAGTGGTCGCCGGGGTACTCCGGGATGGCCACGCCCCCGGTCAGCACGGGCATCTCCATCGACGCGGCGAAGTCGGCCGGCCCGAAGATGATCGTCTCGAGCCGGGGGGAGGCGGCACAGATCTCCTCCACGTTGATCAGCCCGCCGGTCGTCTCGATCTGGGCCTCGATCCCGATGTGCCCGACGGGAAGGCCGCTCTTCTTCTCCACCTGCGTCAACAACAGGTCGAGGGCGACGACCTCGGCCGCATTCTGGACCTTGGGCAGCATCACCTCGTCGAGGCGCTCGCCGGCGCTGCCCACCACCTCGATGACATCGCCGTAGGTCCACTCGGTGTCCCAGGCGTTGACACGCACGCACAGCACCCGGTCGTCCCAGGCCAGGTTCTTGATGGCGTCCGCCACCTTGGCCCGGGCGTTCTCCTTCTCCAAGGGGGCGACCGAGTCCTCCAGATCGAGAAAGCTCATGTCGGCAGGCACGGTGGGCGCCTTGGATAGGAACTTCTCGTTCGACCCGGGCGAGGACATGCAGGACCGGCGGGGCAGGTATCGGGATCGCTCTGACATGCCACCGATGGTAGGACGCCCCGAAGGGGTGGGCCAAGCCTCCCGGCACTGAGGCGGCCGAGCCTCCCGGCACTGAGGCGGCCGAGCCTCCAGCACTGAGGCGGCCGAGCCTCCGGCACTGAGGCGGCCGAGCCTCCGGCACTGAGGCGGCCGAGCCCGTCTTGCCTGAACTGGGATGATGCATCAAACCTTACGTTGACGTAAACTTCCTCTATGGCACTTCTTCAGAGCGGAGCGACCGGAACGTCGCGAGCGAGGGGCGATCGGGCGCCGACCCACCCCGATCGGTACAAGTGGATCGCATTGTCCAACACGACCATGGGCGTCCTCATGGCCACCATCAACATCTCTATCGTGCTCATCTCGCTGCCTGACATCTTCCGTGGCATCGCCCTCGATCCGCTGTCCCCGGGGAACACCGGCTATCTCCTGTGGATGCTCATGGGCTTCATGGTGGTCACCGCCGTGCTGGTGGTCAGCTTCGGCCGGATCGGCGACATGTACGGCCGGGTGCGGATGTACAACCTCGGGTTCGCCGTCTTTACCGCCTTCTCCATCCTGCTCTCGATCACCTGGCTCCACGGACCGGCGGGAGCGCTCTACCTCATCGGCATGCGGGTGCTGCAGGGAGTGGGGGCTGCCTTGTTGATGGCCAACTCGAGCGCCATCCTCACCGACGCCTTTCCTCCCGATCAGCGGGGTCTGGCCCTCGGCATCAACCAGGTGGCCGCCATCGCCGGCTCCTTCATCGGGCTGATCCTGGGAGGCCTGCTCGGGCCGGTCGATTGGCGGCTGGTCTTCCTGGTCTCGGTGCCCGTGGGCGTGCTGGGCACCGTCTGGGCCTACCTGAAGCTCGAGGAGCGGGGGGAGCGCCATCCGGCCCGGATCGACTGGTGGGGCAACGTCACCTTCGCCGTCGGGCTGATCGCCGTCCTCACCGGGATCACCTACGGGATCGAGCCCTACGGGGGGCACACCATGGGCTGGACCAACCCCATGGTCATGGCCGCCCTCATCGGCGGGGTGGCCGTCCTCGGCGCCTTCGCCGTGATCGAGTCGAAGGTCGCCGATCCCATGTTCCGGGTCCCCCTGTTCAAGATCCGGGCCTTCTCGATGGGCAACTTCGCCAACTTCCTCGCCGCGCTGGGCCGGGGCGGGATGATGTTCATCCTGATCATCTGGCTCCAGGGCATCTGGTTGCCCGAGCACGGCTACAGCTTCTCCCAGACCCCCCTGTGGGCCGGCATCTACATGGTCCCGCTCACCGTGGGCTTCCTCGTCGCCGGACCGGTCTCGGGGTTCCTCTCGGACCGGTTCGGGGCCCGCCCGTTCGCTACGGGAGGGATGATCCTGGCCGCCGTCAGCTTCCTGCTCCTCGAGACGCTGCCCATCGATTTCTCCTACATGGCGTTCGCTCCCATCTTGTTGTTGAACGGCATCGCCATGGGGATCTTCGCCTCCCCCAACCGGGCGGGCGTGATGAACGCCCTGCCTCCGGACCAGCGCGGCGCGGGAGCGGGCATGGTCAACACCTTTCAGAACTCGGCCCAGGTCCTCTCGATCGGCATCTTCTTCACGCTGATCATCCTGGGCCTGGCCGCAGAGCTACCAGGGAGCCTCTACCACGGCCTGGTGGCCCACGGAGTCCCGACCCGCGACGCCCTCCGGGTCTCGCACCTGCCCCCGGTGGGCAGCCTCTTTGCCGCCTTTTTGGGCTACAACCCTATGGAGAAGCTCCTGGGGGTGACCACCCTCCAACACCTGCCGGCGGCCACCGCCCACTACCTGACCGGGCGGAGCTTCTTCCCGGGCCTGATCGCCTCGCCCTTCAAGAAGGGGCTGAACCTGGCCTTCGACTTCGCCATCATCAGCTGCCTCCTGGCCGCCGTGGCCTCGGCGTTGCGCGGCGGCAAGTACGTGCACGGCCAGGACGACGTGGCCGACCGGGTGGAGGCGGAGCTGGCGGCCAAGGGACTGGCTGACCCGGCCGAAGCCGACGATAGAGCCGAATCCGACGATCAAGCTGAGGTTGAGGCTGAGGTTGAGGGCATCAGGCCGTCGGAGCGGGGGCGGCACGTAGGTCTGCCGGCGTGAGCTGCTCCGCGAGCAGGCGGTCGAAGCGGGCGGGATCGCCGCCCACAAAGCGCCGGCACAGGGGCAGGCCCTCGACGTAGCAGGTGAGGTAGGCCCGCCACGTGGGGTGGACAAGGAACTCGACCGACTTGGCCGCCCGGTCGCGGGAGAGCAGGCCCCAGCGGGCAACCTCGTCGATCACCACGTCGGGGTCGGCCCCGTCCTCATGGAGGCGGAAGGCGGCGTTCTGCCTCACCCCACCGAGCGCCTCGCCGGCCACGGACACGGCACCGACCACTTCGGTGTCGTAGCGGATACCCAAGGCGTGCAGATGCTCGGCCACCGTCGCTTCGGGGTGACGACCCATGACCACCTCCAGCCCCAGGTCGGCCAGTCCCTCGGCCAGGAGGCACTGTGGCGTGCCGACCAGGAAGATCGACTCTTCGAGCCACCGGCGCCGCCGGACCAGCCCAACCTCCTTGCGGGTGTGCTCGGTGTGGTGACCGGGATAGGCCTCGTGGGCCACCAGGTGAGCCACGTTGGTGGACAGCACCGGTAGGTCCGTGTTCACGGCCACGCGGCTCGAGAGGCCCCCCTGGTAGTAGTTGAAGCCAGACCAGGGTTGGCCGGTGACCAACTCGAACTCGACGTGCTCGCCCTCGGGCAGCCCGAACAGGGTCGCCGTCCGTGCTCGCAGGTCCTCGGCCAAGGAGTCGATCACGGCCCGGAGCTTGTCCACGGGCACGGCGTGGGATTCCCGCCACGCCACCAACCGGTCGGCCAGCGGGCCCGTGCCCGGGAGGACCTCGTCGAGGCGTCGGTGGGCGTCGAGCAGTTCCTCCTCGGCCACCCGCTTGGGCCGCACCCCGTAACAGGCTTCCACCTCGTCGGCGTAGCCGATGGCATCGCCGTGCAGCTTCGACGCAGTGGTGGCCAGCCCGAGGACCTGCGCACGGAGCCAGCGGCGCCGGGCCGGGGCCGCGCCGTCGCCTCCCGTCGCTCCGTCCGTGCCGCCTGGTCCTGTCCCTCCGGCCGTGTCGAGCGGGGCACCCGCGTCGATATCGGCCAACACCGAGCGGGCCTCGGCCATCAGGCGTTCGGGCGGGAAGACGGGCTCGGAGTGCACCCGGTCGGCGTGTCCCGGCGGACCGTAGTAGGCGTCGACCAGCCCGTCGATGTGGCGCCCCAGGCGGAGCCCCAGTGTGATGTACCTGTCGACCACACCCGGCTCGGCCACTTACAGGCCGCCCGAACCCGGCCCGGCCCCTACCGGGTCAACCGCGCCCACGGCAGGGTTAGCTCAGCGTCTCGCGGAAGAAGGCCAGGGTCCTGTCCCACAGCAACGCGGCTGCCTCCGGGTTGAAGACCTCGGGTCTGTCCTCGTTGAAGAAGGCGTGGCCGACTCCCTCGTAGATGTGGAACGTCGTCTCCTTGCCTGCCTGGTTCAACGTCGTCTCGAGCTGGCCGGCGGCCTCCGGGGAGAAGAAGTCGTCGTTCCGGCCGAAATGCCCGAGCACGGGCGCATTGAGCTTCGAGAAGTCGGGCGTCGCCCCCGGCCATGGGATGAGTCCGTAAGCGGTCACCACTGCGGCCACGGCGTCGGGCCGCTGGGTCGCGAGCACCAGCGCCAGACCGCCCCCCATGCAGAAGCCGATCACCCCGACGCGGTCCCGGCCCGATCGCCGGGTCAGCTCGTCCACCGTCCCGCTCATGTCCTTGGCCGTGACCTCCATGGACATGGCCATCATCTCCTTGGCCGCCTCGTCGGGCTCGGTCAGGGGTACCGTCTTCCCGTGGTAGAGGTCGGGGGCCAGAGCGGTGAAGCCCTCAGCGGCAAACCGGTCGCAGGTCCGGGTGATCTGGTCGATCAGGCCCCAGTACTCCTGAATGACGATCACCCCAGGTCCGACCGGGTCCGAGGTCGCTAGATACCCCCGTGCGGTAGATCCGTTGCTGGCATATTCGATGATTTCACCCACAACAACGACGATATCGTGACCCAACGCGCAACGTCACCTCGGAGACACCGTACGATCCGCCTGGCGTTAAACCTGGTCATGGGGCCAATTTATGTTCGGTGCTTGCGGCTTGTGATCTGATGGACTAAACAGTTGCCCGTTGTGACTGACGTCGATATGCCTTATTCGACGGCGAAGATAGGCGCAAATGAGGTACGTAGAGAGCCCCGGCTGTGGGGCCGTGCGACGCTCGCCCTAGCTATCGTCACAGGGATCACCTGCGTGGTGACCCTCACTCCCCGCCCAGCCGGTGCGGATCAGCTATCCGACGCTCAGGCCCAGGCGGCCTCCATCCAGAGCCAGATCCAGGCGACCGGTCAGCGCATCAATGCCTTGTCCCAGCAGTACGACGAGGCGAGCTACCACCTGCAGCAGATCAACACGCAGATCGGTCAGACCCAGGACCAGATCAGCAAGACCCAGAACCAGGTCGACAGGGACCAGGCCCAGCTCCGGGCCCAGGCGGTGAGTTCGTACGTGCATGCCGGCACCACCTCCGAGGTCACCGACATGTTCAGCTCCGACCAGAACACAGCGGGTATTCGCTCCGTGTACTCCAACATCGCCGCCGGGAACGTCAACACCACCATCGACAACCTGCACACCGCTCAGGCACAACTCCAGACCCAGCAGGACTCCCTGAAGACACAGCAGGGCCAGGCCGCTGCGGACCAGGCCAACATCAAGACGGCCTCGGACCAGGCAAACCAACTGGTCGCCCAGCAGAAGAACACCCTGAGCCAGGTCAACAGCCAGGTCGCCACCCTGATCCAACAGCAACAGCAGGCGGAGGCAGCAGCGGCAGCGGCCGCATTCCAGCAGAAGCAGGCAGCACAGCAGGCCGCGGCGGCCCAGCAGGCGGCGGCGGCCAAGCCCGCAGCCCAGCCCCAAACGGTCACCCAGTCGAACGCCAGCAGCACGACCGGTGGCAGCTCAACCACGAGCAGCAGCGAGTGGCGGCGGCGGCGGCGGCTCGACGACGACCAGCAGCAGCAGCAGCACTGGCAGTAGCGGCGGCGGCGGCGGCGGCGGTGGTGGTGGTGGTGCACCGAGCAGCAGCGGTGCCGGAGCCAGCGTTCCTGCTCCGTCTTCGGGCGGAGCGGCGGCCGTGGCCGCAGCCGAGAGCCAGATCGGTGTTCCCTACGCATGGGGTGCCGAGAGCCCGGGCGTGGGCTTCGACTGCTCGGGCCTGACTGCGTGGGCGTGGGGCCAGGCGGGCGTCAGCCTGTCGCACTACTCGGGCGCCCAGTTCGCTGCATCGGCTCCCGTTCCTCTTGCCGACCTCCAACCCGGTGATCTGCTCTTCTACGGTCCCGGCGGCTCCGACCACGTCGCTATGTACGTCGGTGGCGGACAGATGATCGAGGCGCCCTACACCGGGGCAAGCGTCTGGATCACCGGCGTCCGTACCGGAGACGGTTTCGTAGGAGCAGGTCGCCCCTAACGCAGGGCCAGCATGGGCACTTCGGTACACGACGGCCGAAGCTCAGACCGCAGCAACTGAGGCAGTCCACCACTGACGCAGACGAGCGTGTCATCGTGGACGGGGTTCCACACTCTCAGCCAGGTTGCAAAGGTCTCATTGATGCCCGTGCACCGAGCCACCCAGCGGCGATTCACCTCCGTGTCGACCGATCGGCCAACGTCGACATCGGCCCGGCGATGGCTCCCTGCCGTTGCGGCCCGTCAGGGCAACGTAAGGCGGCGCTGGACGGGCGCTCTGGTGGCCGCGGTCGTAGCCACCGGCACGGTCGGGGCCGTCGCCATTCCCGCCCGGGCGGCATCAGCGGACCAGATCTCCGATGCCCAGGCCCAGGCGGACAGCATCCAGGCTCAGGTCGAGGCCACCGGTCAGCGCATCAACGATCTCTCGCAGCAGTACGACGAGGCCACCTACAAGCTGCAGCAGGTGTCCAGCCAGATCGCAACCACCCAAGGACAGATCGCCCAGACTCGCCAGCAGGTCACCCATGACCAGACCCGGCTCCGAGAACAGGCGGTACAGGCTTACGTCGACGCCGGCACCTCCTCCAACGGGGTCACCGACATGTTCACCTCCGACACGAACACCGCCGGCATTCGTTCGGTGTACTCGGACATCGCCGCCGGAAACGTCAACACCACCATCGCCCATCTGCGAACAGCGCAATCGCTGCTACAGGCTCAGCAGGACTCACTGAACCAGCAGCAGACTCAGGCCGCCACCCAGCAGGCCAACATCGCCTCGGCCAGCGAGCAGGCCAACGCACTCGTGGCCCAGGAGCAGTCGGCCCTCACCCAGGCCAAGGCCAACGTGGCCACCCTCGTCCAGCAACAACAGGATGCCAAGGCGCAGGCTGCGGCAGCCGCCTTCCAGCAGCAGGTGGCGGCCCAGAAGGCGGCACAGGATCAAGCGGCCCAGCAGCAGGTCCTCCCGGCCCAATCAGGGGCAGGACCCCGGGCGTCGTCGTCCTCGAGCACCTCGTCCTCCAGCACCTCCGGTACCTCATCCTCCGGTACCTCGTCCTCCGGTACCTCATCCTCCGGTACCTCGTCGTCCGGTACCTCGTCCTCCGGTACCTCATCCTCCGGTACCTCGTCCTCCGGTACCGGCGACGGCTCCTCGACCCCGGCGACCAGCTCGGCTCCTTCCGCCCCCGCAACGACGTCTGCCCCTCCAACGACGCCTGGCGCGTCAACATCAGCCCCCGCAGCTTCGTCTGCTTCGTCTGCTTCGTCTGCTTCAGCGGCGCCCTCGGCTCCGGCCGCCAGCGGGGCGGCAGCGGCGGTGACAGCGGCCCAGAGCCAGCTCGGGGTGCCCTATGCGTGGGGAGCGGAGAGTCCGGGCGTGGCCTTTGACTGCTCGGGGCTCACCGAGTGGGCCTGGGGACAGGCCGGGGTACAACTCGACCACTACACGGGTGCTCAGTACGACGAGACCACCCACGTCTCGATCGCTGACATCGAGCCTGGCGACCTGTTGTTCTACGGAGTGAACGCGTCGGACCACGTGGCCATGTACATCGGTGGTGGGATGATGGTCGAAGCGCCCTACACGGGCGCGGTGGTCTGGGACACGCCAGTTCGTACTGGCGACGGATTCTGGGGCGTCGGCCGACCCTGAGCCCGAGGGTCGGAATCTCATCTGGGTTCCGTCTCAACGGCCAGACCTAAATCTGAGGTTTCGAGGCGGACCGCGGGAGATCCCGCCCGGCCGCAGCCCGCGGCCCGGCCGGCTCTCTGCCAGCTAGAAGAGCCGGTCCGGTTCCGGGGACGTGCGGGCGCCGTCGGACGGGTCGGCGCCGTCGATGTCGGGGTCGTCGGGGTCGTCCGTGGTGGTTGTCCTCGGCGGTGGCTTCTCGGGTGGGAGCCACTGCCAGGTCCCCGGGCCTCCCTCGAGCCGGAATCCCTTGTGGTGGCGCATGTAGTGGTGTCGGCCGCACAACCTGGCCAGGTTCCAGAGGGCCGTCGGGCCGCCCTCGACCACGGGGATGATCCGGTGGTCGATCTGGAGGCCCTGTCGCACGTCGCACCCCGGGACCACACAGGTCTCGTCCCGGGCGATGAGTGCCTGCTCCAGGGGGGCCCGGATGGTCCGGCCCAGGTAGGTGATCGAGGCGATGTCGGTCCCCTTCGTGATGACCAGGTGCAAGATGGCGTCGCCGAGGAGCGACCGGGCCGTCTCGATGGGGACGGGGCCCACCCCGGGGAGCTCACAGCGCTCGTCGCCTTCGATGCTCCCCCGGCGGAGGGCGGCAAGGTCCACCCGGAGGTGCACGCTGGCCGGTGGGGGGAGACCGGGCGACAGTGGCCCGCTCGTCTCCTCGTCCGAGCCGGCCGTGCCGGTGCCGGTGCCGGCTTTCTCACCGGTGCCGGTGGCGGTGCCGGCCCCGAGGGTGTCGGCCCCGAGGATGGCAGCTCCGAGGGGGTCGGCCCCGTCGGGGTCGCCGGCCGAGCCGGTCTGGTCCGAGTTGGTGCCGGCTTGCTCACCGGTTCCGCCGGTGCCGGCTTTCTCACCGGTGCCGGTGGCGTCGGTGCCGGCCTGCCCACCGGTCCCGGTGGCGTCAGGTCCGGAGCCGTCAGGTCCTGAGCCGTCCGGTCCGGAGCCGGCCTGTCCACGCCCGGGGCCCGATGGCCGGCGCTCCCCGGTGAGCAGGGCGACCAGGGCGTCGGCGTCGTAGGCGTCGGGGCGCTCCCTGATGCCCAGCCTGCGGGCCTCGTCGAAGAGGGCGGTGCGGGCGGGCCGGAGTGCTGCGAGCACCTTGGCCCCGGCATCGGGGGTAAAGAGGCCCTCCAAGCGGAAGGCCCCGTCGGAGTCGGTGTAGTGGCGCAGGTAGCGGGAATCTCGGATGCGCTCGTAGGCGGCCAGGGCGTCCTCGGTGGATCGGGCCTTGGCCTTGGCCCGCAGGCACCGGTCGGCCAGCTGGCGGTGGGACTCGGTTGGGTCCTTGGCCGCTTCGACCAGCTCCTCCGAGCTGTCCGGGTCGAGCTTCAACACCCCGGCCACCTGGCGGGCCCTCGAGGTGGACAGCTCCCCGGTGCGGAGGGCGTCGTCCAACACGGGGTGGTCTTCCATCTGGTCGGCCAGCGCCAGAGCGCCAGCCGAGGCCCCGACGGACTCCCCCGTCTTTTTCGACAGCCACTCGGCCGCCGAGCGGGCGCCGTCTTTTCGGTGGCAGTCGGCCTCGGTCGCCCGCTTGGCCGCCAAGGCCTTCCCTGTGGCACAGAGGTGCTCACCCCGGGAGAACCGCTCGATCAACACGGCGGCGTCCTCACCCGAGTAGCGCCTCGGCTCGAACGAGGAGACGAAGGACTCGAGCAACGAGATGGCCTCGGTGACCGACTCGGCCGTGTCGGGGGAGCCGGCCCCGGTGACCGACTCGGCTGTGTCGGGGGAGCCGGCCCCGGTGACCGACTCGGCTGTGTCGGGGGAGCCGGCCCCGGTGACCGATTCGGCCGTGTCGGGAGAGCCAGACTCGGTGACCGATTCGGCCGTGTCGGGAGAGATGGCCTCGGTCCGGGACTCCGCGGTGTCGGGAGACCCTGTGCTGCCGGAGACAGCGCTGGCGATCCGGCGCCCACCCCGGGCGCCCTTCCGCTCTGTGTTCCGTCCGTTGACCTTCCTGTTGCGCTGGTCCGTTGTGGCCATATGGAGAGTATCGCCGGGGGGTATGACACCAGCTCCGGACCACCAGGCATTGCCGATGTGCGCCCTTCCCACCACGCAACCCTCTAGCTCCGACACGCGACGGGAATGGCGGTCCCAAGTGGGAGAAGGGGTGTCGTGCTCAGTCGGAGAAATGGCCAAGTTGCGACCGGCGCACCTGATGTATCCCAGCTCGCGCTACTCCTGATCGTGAGCAGCCAGCGCGGCCGGAGGCAGTTTTCCTTCCGCTCCTTCGGCGCGAGGTCCAGGGGGTCGGGCAAACCGGTAGGCCAGCGGTTCCCGCCCAGCCTGGATGACCATGGCCCGGCCGGTGTCCCCACTGGTCAGGCACTGAACGACTGCCTCGGCCACCCTGGCTGGCTCGATCAGTGGGAACCCCGACCCGCTGAGCGCATCGCGCATCGACTCGTCGAGCATGTTGGTGTCCACCAGCGAGGGGCAGATCGCGTTCAGGGTGATGTCCTGCTCGGCCAACTGGGGGGCGAGTGCCCGGACCAGGCCGACCACCGCGCTCTTGGTCAGTCCGTAAATGGGATCGGGCGAGTAGCCGATCAAAGCGGCCAGCGAGGCGGTGGCCACCACCGAGCCGCCGCCACGCTGGCGCAAGAGGGGAACCAGCGCCCGGATTCCGAACACCACGCCGTCGACGTTGACCCCGACGGCCCGACGGTACTGCTCGTCGGTCAGGAGCGAGATGTCCGCCTCCCCAGTCGAGACGCCGGCGTTGAGGTGGGCCAGGTCGACCCCCCCGAACCGGGTGACGGCGGCATCGGTGATCGATCCCCATTGGTCGGACCGGCTGACATCGGCCACCACGGGCAGTCCTCCGACCCGGTCGGCCACCTGGTGGGCAGACTCCTCGTCCCGGTCGACCACCACCACTGTTGCTCCCGCTTCGGCCAGGCGTGCGGCGCTGGCTGCACCGATGCCCGATCCCCCGCCGGTGACGATTGCCACCTTGCCGGTAAGGCCGGTAAGGCCGGTTAGGACTGCCATGAGCTCCCCCTCGTGTCGCCGGATCCGACCGATCCGCCCTCGTCGCTACCTCGACGTCAACCCTACCGGGGGCCTGGGGCATACTGAGGGGGCGCCGGTGGCGGCTGAAGCCGGCCCTCGTCGACCATGAGACCAATTCCCGTCGCATTCCATATCTGGTTCATCGAGGTCCACACCTACGGCATCGGCTTGGCCCTCACCTTCTGGTTCGGCCTCCGGTACTTCGAGCGCCGTCTCCGGAAGAACGGCTACCCCTCGGAGTGGGTCACGGGGATGTTCATCTGGGTCATCGTGGCAGCCATCGTCGGTGCCCGCCTGGTGAGCGTCCTGCCCAACCTGTCCCAGTACCGAAACGACCCCATGCAGGTCTTTGCCATCTGGCAGGGTGGTCTGTCGTCGTTCGGCGGCCTGATCTTCGCCATCCCGGTCGGCATCATCAGCGCCCGGAGGCGGTGCCCGGAGATATCGACCGTCCGGCTCCTCGACCTCATCGCGCCCGTGCTCATGGCGGCGTGGGGCATCGGGCGCCTCTTGGGCCCCCAGCTGATGGTGCGGGGCGGCGGCCATCCCACGACCGCCTGGTTCGGCATGTACTACGCCGGCGAGGTGGGAAAGCGGCTCCCCGTCCCGATCTTCCAGGCCATGGCCGACTTCGCCATCTTCGGGATCCTGCTGCTCGTCGAGCGATGGCTCCGGAGCCAAGCGCCCGACTGGCGCACGGCGGCGGCGGCCGGCGATGCCGCCGGAGTGGGCGATGGCACAACCGGAGCGGGCGCCACTCCCGGCACCGATCCAGCCGGGTCGGCCGGCGCCCAAACAGCGCTCCCGCCGGCGGGCATCGTCATCGGTGTGGCGATGGTCTTGTGGGGGATCGAGCGCTTCTTCGACGAGTATCTCTGGCTCACCGACCCGAGCCACCTGGGCTTCGTCCTGGTCGAGACGGCAGGCATCGCCCTCAGCGCTGCCGGGCTGGTCGTCCTCGCCACCAGGGTGCGACCCTTCGAGCGCTGGCGCAGCGGTGAGCCCGGGACCGGGCGGCGGCCTGGCTCGGCGGGGGCCCACGACACGGCCGGCACAGCAGGAGCGGACCGACCCGCAGGAGCGGAAGGACCAACGGGACCGGCACCCGGCGCAGACGAACCGGCGGTGGCGGCAGACTCGTCTCCGACATCCTGACCAGCGGCGAATTGCGCGCGGTTACCGCCCGCAGACGAGCGGTTGCCCGAGACAAGAACATGTTCTAGCGTTTGCCGGGGCCTCGCACCGGCGGCGAAACCACCGACAGGCTCGAGGCCTGAGCCCGAATCAGCGTAGGGGAGAGGACCGCCATGGGTGATTTTGGTTTCTGGGCCCTGGCTCACGAGGAGCCCGATCATCTGGCCCTGGTGACGCCGGAGGGCACCGAGCTCAGCGCAGGCGAGTTGCTCGGGCGGACCAACCAAGTGGTCCATGGCCTCCGGGACCTCGGCGTCCAGCGAGGCGACGTGGTCGCCACCCTCCTCCCCAACTGCACCGAGAACGTCGAGCTCTACCTGGCCGCCCTTCAAGCGGGTTGGCGCCTGGTACCGATCAACCACCATCTGGTCGGGCCTGAGGTGGCCTACATCGTGGCCGACTCGGAGGCCAAGGTGTTCATCGCCCACGAGCGCTTCGCCGCGGTGGCCACCGAGGCAGCCGACGATGTCCGGTTGCCCGCGTCGGGCCGCCTGGCTGTGGGCGAGATCGCCGGCTTTGCCTCGTTCACCGAGCTGCGAGACCGCCAGTCGACCGAGGACCCACCCGACCGCACCATCGGCGACGTCATGAACTACACATCGGGCACGACGGGTAACCCCAAGGGAATCTTCCGGCCGCTGCTAGACGCCAGCCCCGAGGAAGCCGCCCTTGGCCTGTCCGGCATCTTGTTCCTGTTCAGCATCCAGCCGCGGGACGACAACGTGCACATCGTGGGCTCGCCGCTGTACCACACGGCGGTGATGCGCTTCGCCGGCGCGTCCATGCACCTGGGTCACACCATCGTCCTCATGGACAAGTGGACGCCGGAGCGCATGCTCCAGCTCATCGAGCAATACCGGGTCACCACCTCACACATGGTCCCCACCCAGTTCCATCGACTGCTCACGCTGCCCGAGGACGTCCAGTCGAAGTACGACCTGTCCTCGCTCGCGCACATGATCCACGCCGCCGCCCCATGCCCCATCGACGTCAAGCACAAGATGATCGAGTGGTGGGGATCGTGTATCGACGAGTACTACGCCGCCTCCGAGGGCGGAGGCACCCTGGTGACGGCCGAGGAGTGGCTGAAGAAGCCGGGCACGGTGGGCCGCGCCTGGCCGATCTCCGAGATCGCCATCTTCGACGACTCGGGCGATCGCGTCGAGGAGCCCGGTGTCGTCGGCACCGTCTACATGTCGATGTCCAGTGGCGGATTCGAGTACCACAAGGACAAGGAGAAGACGGAAAAGAACCGCATCGGGAGCTTCTTCACCGTGGGCGACGTGGGGGTCATCGACGAGGACGGGTACCTGTTCCTGCGGGACCGCAAGATCGACATGATCATCTCCGGCGGCGCCAACATCTACCCGGCCGAGATCGAGAACGTGCTCCTGGGCTTCCCCAAGGTGGGGGACGTGGCCGTGTTCGGCATTCCCAACGAGGACTGGGGCGAAGAGGTGAAGGCCGTCGTCGAGCCGACAGAGGGTGTCGCCCCCACGCCCGAGCTGGCCGCCGAGATCCTCGCTTACTGTGCCGAGCGGTTGGCCAAGTTCAAGATCCCGAAGTCCGTCGACTTCACCGACTCGATGCCGAGGGACCCGAACGGCAAGCTCTACAAGCGCAAGCTGCGCGATCCCTACTGGGAGGCCACGGCGGGCAAGATCTGAGCCGGGGCGGCTTGGCCGTCGGCTGGCGACCACTGGCTACCGACCCGGACCTTCGTCAAGTCAGGGTCCGCTGACTCCGGCCACGTCGGCGGTCGTTGCCACGTCGGCCGCCTCGGCGGCGTCGGCGGCGTCGGCCACGTCGGCCGCCTCGGCGGCGTCGGCCGCTTCGGCGCCCCTTGTCGCCCGGTAGGCGTCCCGAGCCTTGATCGCCTCTGTGGTCTCCGACTTGATGGCGGCCAGGATGTCCGGGTCAGCCACCGATTCGTGCCCCTCGGCGATGGCCAGCATCATCTCGGGCCGGACCGCGATGAAGACTCCTTCCGCCTCGGCGGTCAGGACGTCCCCGTCGTAGATCGCCCCCCAGGTCCTGATCTTGCGACCGCTCCACCCCAGACAGCGCGCCTCGATCCGCAGGTCGGTGAGCAGTGGGGTGGGCCTTCGGTACTTGATGGTCAACGTACCGGTCATCCCCGGGTTTCCGGCAATGATATTGGTGGCCCCCAGCACCTCGTCGAACACCTCGGCGATGACACCCCCGTGCACGCAGGTCGGGGGGCCCTCGTAGGGATAGCCGAAGTTCACCGTTCCTCGCATCTCCCTCATGCCACCGTCCGGGCCGTCCACCGCCACCAAGGTCACCGGCGGGGCGATCGGGTTGGAGGTGCCGATGATCGGGCTGTTGGGGAAGTAGTCCATGGGATCCTGCTCCGGACTCGGATTCCTCCGTCGGCGCGGTCGGCTGACGGGATCGGCTTCGAGGGAGTCGGCCACCGCCTCGACAGCGACGGCTGCCGCGGTGATGGTGTCCCACTCGATCGGGGAGACGGTGGCTTCGATGACCCGTCGGACCGCGGCAGCAAGGCGGTCATTG
Source organism: uncultured Acidimicrobiaceae bacterium (assembly GCA_963803065.1). GTDB lineage: Bacteria > Actinomycetota > Acidimicrobiia > Acidimicrobiales > RAAP-2 > DASXMT01. The sequence goes on along the minus strand of CAWDKW010000004.1, from coordinate 372,492 downwards.
GGGGATGCAGGTTCCTTGGGTTTGGGTGACCCGGCGGCCCCGGGTGACCTGGCGACGTCGGCCCCAGGCGATGCGGCGTCCTCGGAGGCGCCGTTGGCACCGACCGCGGTCATCGGCGCTGGAACTTCGGTGGCCGCTTCTCGGCGAACGCCTTCGGGCCCTCCTTGGCGTCCTCGGTGGCGAAGATCGGCCACCCCAGCTCCAGCTCGACCTTCAGGCCCTCCTCCTCGGACAGGCCCTCGGTCGCCATCACCGATGCCTTGATGGCCTCGACGGCCAGCGGGCCGTTGGACCCGATCACCTCGGCGATCTCGAGAGCGGTCTCCAAGGCGGTGCCGTCGGGCACCACTCGCCCGATCAAGCCGATCCGCAGCGCCTCCTCGGCCGACACCTCACGAGCCGTGAGGAGCAGGTCCATGGCCACGGTGAACGGGATCTGGCGACGGAGGCGGACGGTGGACCCCCCCAGCGGGAACAGCCCCCGCTTGGCCTCGAAGACGCCGAACTTGGCTCCCTCCCCCGCCACCCGGATGTCGGTGGCCTGGAGGATCTCGGTGCCGCCGGCCACGGCCCAGCCCTCGACCGCGGCGATGAGCGGCTTTCGCAGTGAGTAGTGGCGGAGCAGGGCCTTCCAGTGCAGATCGGGGTCGTCGGCCATCCGCTGCCTGATCTCGTCCGAGCGCTCTCCGCCACCGACCGCCTTCAGGTCCATGCCCGTGCAGAAGTTGCCGCCCGCTCCGGTCAGGATGGCGCACCGGATGGAGTCGTCGCCGTCGATCTCGAGCCAGGCGTCGAGCATGCCCACGAGCATCGGCCCGGAGAGGGCGTTCTTCGCCTCCGGCCGGTTCATGGTGACGATGGCCGTCGCCCCCCGGCGCTCGAAGGTCAGGTGTTCGGTGCCGCTCACGTTCGCTCCTATCCCGCTAGACCCGCTCGATGACGGTGCCGGTGGCCAGAGCACCGCCACAGCACATGGTGACCAGGGCCACCGACTTGTCCGTCCGCTCGAGCTCGTGCAGGGCCGTGGTGATCAGGCGGGCTCCGGTGGAGCCCACCGGGTGCCCGAGGGCGATGGCGCCGCCGTTCACGTTGACCTTGTCCCAATCGGCATCGTGGCTCTTGGCCCACGACATCACCACCGAGGCGAAGGCCTCGTTCACCTCGAAGAGCTCGATGTCGTCCATCGTCATCCCCGCCTTCTGCAGCACGTCTGCAGTGGCGGCGATGGGCCCGTCGAGGTGGTAATAGGGGTCCGAGCCGACCAGGGTCTGGGCCACGATACGGGCCCGGGGACGAAATCCCTCGGCCCGGGCCCGGTCCTCGGACATCCACAGCACGGCGGCGGCACCGTCGGAGATCTGCGAGCTGTTACCGGCGGTGTGCATGCCGTCGGGGAGGACGGGCTTCAGCCCGGCCAGCCCCTCGGCCGTGGTCTCCCGGGGGCCCTGGTCCTTGTTGACCGGGTTCCGCTCACCGGTTGGCCCCTCCGGACCGACCACCGGCGCCTCGATCGGCACGATCTCTCGCTCGAAGCGGCCTTCGGCCACCGCCACCGCCGCCTTCCGCTGCGACTCGAGACCCAACCAGTCGACGTCGGCCCGGGTGATGCCGTACTTGGTGGCGATGCGCTCGGCCGCGTTGAACTGATCGGGCATGTCCCAGGGGAAGTCCGGCGGCTTGGACTTGCCCGGGCCGTTGAGCGTGTTGGCACCGAGGCCGACCCGGCTCATCGCCTCGACGCCGCAGGCGATACCCGCCTCGATGACGTCGGCGCTGATTAGGTTGGCCACGAAGTTATTGGCCTGCTGGGCCGAGCCGCACTGGCAGTCGATCGTGGTCGCCGCCGTCTCGTAGGGCAGCCCCTGGCCGAGCCATGCCGTCCGGGTGACGTTGGAGGCCTGCTCGCCGGCCTGGGTCACGCAGCCACCGACGATCTGCTCCACCGAACCGGGATCGATGCCCGCCCGCTTGACCAGCTCCACCTGGACGTTCCCCAGCAGCTCGGAAGCATGGAACCCGGAGAGCCATCCGTTGCGCTTGCCGATGGGCGAACGAACTGCTTCGACGATCACTGGTCGTGCCATGACGGATCCCCTTTTGAGACGGTGACATGGGCGCGCAGCACCCGCATGCCCGAGGTACGGCAACGAGTATAGAACTCGTTCTAAGTCCGTACCCTATCCGAGCAGCGACTTGGCGATCACCACTCGCTGTACCTGGTTGGTGCCCTCATAGATCTGGGTGATCTTGGCGTCGCGCATGAACCGCTCGACCGGGAAGTCCTTGGTGTAGCCGTACCCCCCCAGCAGCTGGACGGCATCGGTTGTGGCCGCCATCGCGGTGTCCGAAGCGAAGCACTTCGCCATCGCCCCCACACGGGTGAGCTCGCCCTCGGGGTCGCCATTGTCGATCAGCCCGCAGGCCCGGTAGACGAGGGTGCGGGCCGCCTCGTTCCGCATGGCCATCTCGGCCAACATGAACCGCAGGCCCTGCAGATCGGCGATCGGCCGGCCGAAGGCCTTCCGCTCTTGCATGTAGCCCGCCGCGTAGTCGATGGCGCCCTGGGCGATCCCCACCGCCTGGGCCCCGATGGTCGGGCGACTCCGGTCGAGGGTGTGCATGGCGATGGTGAAGCCCTGGCCCTCGGCCCCTATCAGGTTCTCGACCGGCACCCGTACCTCGTCGAAGACGACCTCGCCCGTCGGGCTGCCGCAGAGGCCAAGCTTCTTCTCGAGCTTGGGGACCTGCACGCCCCAGTCGGCCTCGACCATGAAGCAGCTGATCCCCCGGTGTCCGGCGTCCGGGTCGGTCTTGGCGAAGACCGTGTAGGTGTCCGAGATTCCCGCGTTGGTGATCCAGTACTTCGTACCGGTCAGCACGTAGTGGTCGCCGTCCCGGACCGCTCGGGTCCTCATGGAGGCCACATCGCTCCCTGCGTCGGCCTCGGACAGGGCGTAGCTCGACTGGGCCTCGCCCGAGGCCACGCGCGGTATGTACCTGCGCTTCAGGGCGTCGGTGGCCCAGTTGATCACCGGCAGCATGCCGAGCTTGGACACGAGCATGGTCACCGAGGTCGAAGCGCACACCCGGGCCAGCTCCTCGGCCATGATGGCCTGGGTGACGTGATCTGCTCCCGCTCCCCCGTACTCGCTGGGCATGCCGAGGGAGGGGAGCTCGAGCTCGATGCAGGCGTCGATGGACTTCTGCGGGTACGACGAGTTCCGGTCGGCCTCGGCCGCGTTGGGCGCGATCCGCTCCTCGGCGAACCGCCGGAGCGTGTCGCGGAATTGCCGATGGGTATCGCTGATGGAAAAGGTGGAGGGGTTGGACGTGTCCATGTCCTCCAAGCTACCCACCCGATCCTCACTCCCGGCTCGCACCGGACGACCCATTAGCCGGTCGGCGATCCCAGGTGATCGAGCAAGAGGGGGTTCAGCATCTCGGCCGCCTCGTCGGGGATCCAGTGGCTGACCCCCTCGAGCACCTCGAAGCGGTAGTGACCGCTGACCCATGACGCCGTGTCCTCCGCAGCCCGCCGGCCGAGGGCGATGTCCTCGGTGGACCAGACATACATCGTGGGCACCCCCACCTTGCCCACACCGCGGGCCGTCTCGGCATCCAGGGCCCGGTACCAGTTCAGCCCGGCTGTCAGAACACCGGGAACAGTCATCGCCCGAACGTAGACCTCGGCCTTGTCGGCACTGAGGCCGGCGCCCAGATACATCTGGCGGAGGCCCTGGCCGGATCCGTCCTCACCCAACAGGAGCTCCTCGGCCTTGTGGTCCTGCCGGAAGACCCCGATATACGAGGATCGTTGTGCCTGGTCGCCGCCGTCGTTGGCAATCGCGGCTCCCATCGCCGTCGGGTGTGGCGTCGACACAGAGGTCAACGTCCGGATCCGCTCAGGGTGGCGGGCGGCCACCACCCAGGCCAGGTAGCCGCCCCAGTCATGGCCGACCAGATGAAACCTGTCCATCCCCATCCGGTCGGCGATCGCCAACGTGTCGGCGACGAGGTGGGCAACGGCGTAGTCGGCGACCTCCAACGGCCGGGCGCCGGCCGAGTAGCCACGCTGATCGGGAGCGACCACGCGGTAGCCGGCGTCACCCAGGGTCGACAACTGGTCGCTCCAGCAGAGGGACGTCTGGGGAAAACCATGCAGCAGGATCACGGGGTGCCCGTCCGCCGGACCGGCCACCCGGGCCGAGAAGGTGTACCCGTTGGCCTCGATGTCGACGATCTCGGTGTCCATGCCCTCCGTGTCCATGCCCTCGGTGTCCATGCCCGGCCCGTCCTTCCTAGAAATGGGCCCTCAGATGGAGAGCAGCCCCTGAGGTCAGGCCTCGGCGGGCGTGACTTCGGTCGCTGGGGCGCCGGTCGCTGGGGCGCCGGTCGCTGGGGCGCCGGTCGGGCACAGTCGCGGGCGCCGGTCGGCACATCAGCTGGCCGCCAGTCCGCAAGCCGGGTCCGTACCTGGTCGGGCGTGAGGCGGAGGGTGTCGTCGGGGACCATGTCGGCGATGGCCCGCTGGGCCTCGTAGTGATGCGAAGCCGACCGGAAGAGTGGCGTCCGCTCGGCGATCAGATCGGCTGGGGCGTCACCTAGGAATCCCCACAAGGTGAAAGCAAAGTTCAGATCGTGGATCGACGGGGCCCGACCGAACCGAGCGGCCCGGCGCATGGCCACCGCGGCCGCACCGGCGATGGCATCCTCGGTCGACTCGCCTTCGGCCAGCTCGAGCCGGTCCTCGAACCGCCGGGCCAGCTTGAGGGCGAATCCCTGGTCAGGGCCAGGAGTCCCCAGGCTCGGACCGGAGGGGACCTTGTTGCCCCGGAGCTCTGAGGGGCGCGACTGGGTCCAGATACCAGGCACCCGCAGCCGGTAGGCCTCGCGGACCTGGTCGGCCTCGACGATCGGTACGAAACTCGGTTGGGTCATCCGTGTGCTCCTGGTACTTCGGTCCTGGTCCGCCGTACAGCCGGCCCGTGTGGTACTTCGGTCCTGGTCCGCCGGACAGCCGGCCCGTGCTAGCCCTCCGCCGCTCTGGCGTGCAGCAGACCGTAGACGATGGAATCGGACAGGGCCTGCCACGACGCCTCGATGATGTTCTCCGATACCCCGATGGTGGTCCAGATCGACTCGCCGTCGGTCGAATCGATGAGGACCCGGGTGATCGAGCCGGTGCCCCGGGACGTGTTGAGCACCCGGACCCGGTAGTCGACCAGATGAATGTGCTCCAGGGCCGGATAGCGAGCGCCGAGGGCCTGGCGCAGGGCGCCGTCGAGGGCGTTGACCGGGCCGTTCCCTTCGGCGGTGGCCACGTGGCGCTCGTCGCCGACGAAGACCTTCACCGTCGCCTCGGTGCTCTGGGCGCCGGTGTGATCGGAGATCACCCGGTACGAGTCCAGCTCGAAATAGTCCTGCTTCCACCCCGTCGAGTCCCGCAACAGAAGCTCGAGCGAGGCATCCGCCACCTCGAAGTGGTACCCGGCGTTCTCCAGTCGCTTCAGCGAGTCGAGCACTGAGGTCATGGCCTGGGAATCGAGCTCCAGGCCCAGTTCCTTGGCCTTGAGGGCGAGCGTCGAGCGGCCGGCCATCTCCGACACCACGAAGCGGGTCCCGTTCCCCACCAGTTCGGGGTCGATGTGCTCGTAAGCGTCCGAACGCCGGGCGATCGCACTGGTGTGCAGTCCCGCCTTGTGAGCGAAGACCGACGCTCCCACGAAGGGCTGTTGCGGGTTGGGGGCGATGTTGACCAGCTCGGCGATGTGATGGGACACCGGGGTCAGCAGCTCGAGCCGGTCGGTGGGGATGGTCTGCACGTGCAACTTCAGCGAGAGGTTGGGGATTGCCGCGGCAAGGTCGGCGTTGCCTGACCGCTCGCCGTAGCCGTTCACACATCCCTGCACGTGGGTGGCGCCCGTCCCCACCGCGGCCAGGGAGTTGGCCACGGCACAGCCGCTGTCGTTGTGGAAATGCACCCCGACCTGGTTCTCGAAACGGCCCAGGACGGTGGGGACGATCCGGGCTACCTCGTCGGGCAGGGTGCCCCCGTTGGTGTCGCACAGCACCAGGGTCTCGGCGCCCGCTTCCTCGGCGGCTCGCAGGATCCTCAGGGTGAACTCGGGATTGGCCTTGTACCCGTCGAAGAAGTGCTCGGCGTCGAGGAACACCCGACGATCGTTACGGCGCAGGAAGTCGACAGAATCGGCCACCATGGCCACGGCCTCATCGAGCGAGGTACGCAATGCGTCGACCACGTGCATCTCTGACGACTTGGCCACGATGCATACCGCCGCCGTTTGGGCATTGACCATCTGGCGGAGCGTCTCGTCGTCCTCCGCCTTGACCCCGGCCCGCCGGGTCGAACCGAAGGCGACCAGCGTGGCCGACGAGAGGTGCAGTTCTTTCGGGGCCCGGGCGAAGAATTCCTCGTCCTTGGGATTGGCTCCGGGCCAGCCGCCCTCGATGAAGCTCACCCCGAGGTGGTCGAGCTGCTCGGCGACCCGCAACTTGTCGTCGACGGTGAGGGACAGCCCCTCTTGCTGGGAGCCGTCGCGGAGCGTGGTGTCGAAGACGTCGACCGCCGCGGGCATCACCGGGAGGTCGAAGTCGTGCCCGCCCCCCGCCTCGGCCGAGTGGCTGTGGGCCCGCTTCACGGCGGCATGGGCCTGTTGACCGGGCGTGGGGTGGCGGTGCTGGTGGCCGTGCCCGCTCTGGCCCCCCTTCGACCCGGCTGGTCTGCTCGACCCGGCCGGTCTATTCGACATGATCCAACCAGTCCTTGTACTGGTCCACCTCCCCGCGCACGGTGGCGAAGTAGGTCTGCTGCAGCTGGCGGGTGATCGGTCCGGGCTTCCCCGATCCGACGTCCCGGTCGTCCACGGCGCGGATGGGGACCACCTCGGCGGCCGTCCCGGTGAGGAACGCCTCGTCCGCGGCATAGAGGTCGGTACGGATGAGCTGCTCGTTGACCACCTCGTACCCGAAGTCCCGGGCGATGGTCTCGATGGAGTTCTGGGTGATGCCCTTCAGCGCCCCGGCGTCGGAGGTGGGCGGCGTGGCGATCACGCCGTCGCGGACGACGAAGATGTTCTCGCCTGTGCACTCGCTGACGTTGCCGTCCGGGGCCAGCAGGATGGCCTCGTCGTACCCGGCCTTGATCGCCTCCACCTTGGCCAGGGAGGAGTTGACGTACATCCCCGTGCCCTTGGCCGCCGTGGGGACGGCGTTGGGATCATGGCGGCGCCACGAGCTGATCTTCACGGACACGCCGTTGGCGACACCCTCGTCACCGAGGTAGGTGCCCCAGGGCCAGGCGGCGATGGAGACGTTGACCGGGCAGGGCATGGGGTTGAGGCCCATCTCCCCGTAACCCAGGTACACGAGGGGTCGGAGGTAGCACCCGTCGTCGAGCCGGTTCACCCGGACCAACGATCGGGTGGCTTCGATGATCTCGTCGACGGTGAAGGGGATGTCGATGAGGAAGACCTTGGCCGAGGTGAACAGGCGCTCGATGTGGTCGCGGAGACGAAAGACGGCCACGCCCCGGGGGGTGGGGTACGCCCGGATGCCCTCGAAGACACCGGAGCCGTAGTGCATGGTGTGGGTAAGGACGTGGACCGTGGCGTCGGCCCAGTCGACGAGCTCACCGTCCATCCAGATCTTGTCAGTCGGTTCGATGGGCACGGCTCAGAGCCTTTCTGCGATGGCGTCGCCAATGGCGGCGGTGGAGAGGTCGGATTCGGGGGAGGACGCGGCCGAGACGATGTAGTCCCGCACGGCCTTGGCCACTCGCTCGGCGGCTTCGACCTCACCCAGTTGCTCGAGCATAAGGGCGGCGGAGCTGATGGCGGCGGCGGGGTTGGCTTTGCCCGTCCCTGCGATGTCGTGGGCGGCACCGTGCACCGGCTCGAAGAGTGACGGCCCGGTTCGGGCCGGGTTGAGGTTGCCCGAAGCCGCATAGCCGATGCCTCCGGCCACCGCTCCGGCCAGGTCGGTGATGATGTCGCCGAACAGGTTGTCGGTCACGATCACGTCGTAGCGAGCGGGGTTCTCGACCATGTAGATGCAAGTGGCGTCGACGTGGTTGTAGTCCCAGGTCACTTCCGGGAACTCGGAGGCCACCTCGCTCACGGCCCGCTGCCAGAGGTCGCCGGCGAAGGTCAGCACGTTCGTCTTGTGCACCAGGGTGAGGTGGCGCCGGGGACGCCTGCTGGCCAGCTCGAATGCGAACCGGGCGCAGCGGTCCACGCCGTGCCGGGTGTTGACCGAGCCCTGGGTAGCCACCTCGTACGGGGTCCCCTTGCGCAGGAAGCCTCCCTCGCCGGCATAGGTGCCCTCGGTGTTCTCCCGGATGACCACGAAGTCGCAGTCCGGTGCCAACGCTCCGGGCACTCCGATGAACGGGCGCATGTTGATGTAGAGGTCGAGCTCGAAGCGCAGGCGGAGGAGGAGACCCCGCTCGAGCGTGCCGGGCGGGACGTCGGTGGAGCCCACGGGTGGCCCGACCGCCCCGAGCAGCACGGCGTCGAGGCCCCGGAGCTCGTCGAGCGTCGCGTCGGGCAGCACCTCACCGGTCCGCAGGTACCGGTCGGCGCCGAGATCGTAGGTCGTCGTGTCGAGCACGACCCCCGAGGCCGCCACCACCTTCAGTGCCTCGGCGACCACCTCGGGCCCGATGCCGTCTCCTCCGATGAGGCCTACCTTGTACGTGGTCACGTCTGTCTTGTCCTGTTCTGTGCTGGTTGTTCTGGATTCGCCGTGGTCGGTGGGTCTTTGGGTCCTCTGTGGCCTGCCTGTGGCCCAGGCGTCGTCCTCGTCGACCGGTCTGTGCTCACCGGGGCTCGTTCGGTGCTCACCGCCGCCCGGTCCGCATGTCACGGTACGCCGGAAATTGAAAAACCGCCCACCTTGTGGACGGTCAGGAGGCACACACCGGGCTCGGCTGTGTGCCTACTCGATAATGAATACGGTGACGGGGCTCGGCTGGGTCTGGTCCATGGCCGATTAGTTTCCCCCGGCGATGGCGGGTTCGTCAACTGAGGGTGGCCGGAGTGCGACCGTTTGTGCCGTCGTAGAGGGTCGACCAGGGGATGGCCCCATCACGGAGGCATCGCGACGCCGGGCCTCGGCACTCGACCACCGTGGATGGGATCCCCGCACACCTCCCCCCGTCGAGGACGATCCCGACACCCACCTCGGCAACGACCGCCTCCCGGAGCCCCCGCGATCCTCCCCTCGACGAAGGGTCGTCGGCGGCTTGAGGAAAGGCCGATGCCACCTGCTCGGCGGCGGTGCACGGCGGCTGACCGTGCCGGTTGGCGCTGGTGACGGCCAGGGGACCGCACATGGCGCACAGGGCTTCGGTCACGGGGTGGTCAGCCCAGCGCACGCCCACGGTGAACGGTGGCGACTCACGGCCGCCGAGGTCGGCGGTGAAACGCCGATGACGCGGAACCACCAGGGTCAGAGCTCCCGGCCAATGCCGATCGGCCAGGAACTGCGCCGACACCGGAAGCTTCTCGGCGAGCAGCTCGACCTGGTCCCATCCCCCGACCAGCACCGGGAGGGCCGCCGACTCGGGGCGCCCCTTGAGGGCGAACACGCGGGCGACGGCGTCGGGCCGGAAGGGATCCACCGCCAACCCGTAGACAGTGTCGGTGGGAACGCCCACCACCTCCCCACGTCCGAGCGCCTCAGCAGCCTCCTCGAGGGCGGCCGGATCGTCGGCCGGGACGATGCGGGTCATCGCTTGGTGGCCACCAGGGCCCGGGGACGACCGGCCAGATCGTGCTCCACCCGCACATCGGCAAGGCCGGCACGCCGGGCCATGGATACCGCCGCTTCGGCCTGGTGGGGCGCCAGCTCCACGACCAGGGCTCCCCCGCCCGCCAACCAACCGGGGGCACCGGCAAGGATGGCTTCCGCGTCGGCCAGGCCCGCCGACCCGTCGGTGGCGGCGCCCGCCACCAGCGCGTCCTCGGGCTCCCAATCGCGCACCACCGGATCGAGTTCGGGGTATTCCTCGGCCGACACGTAGGGCGGGTTCGACACGATCAGGTCGATGGCGCCGATGAGCCCCTTCGGCAGTGCGGCGAACCAGTCCCCGTGCACCAGTCGGACCCCGTCCACTGGGGTCCGGTCCAGCGGTACCCGGTCCAGTCCGGACCCGGTCAGTGCCGGCCGGGTCGGCCCGGTGACCCGGCGGCACCTGCAGCGCCTGCAAGTTGGCCCGTGCCACCTCGAGGGCCCCGAGAGACGAGTCGGTGGCCCAGACATCGAGGCCGGCCGGTCCGGAGCCACCCTCAGCGGCCAGCGACAGGGCGATGGCCCCCGAGCCGGTCCCGAGGTCGACGGCCACGGGACGTCGACCCGGCGCGGTCGTGCCGCCGCGTCCGGTTGTCGCCTTCCTGAGCTCGGCCAGCGCGACTTCGACCACCTGCTCGGTTTCGGGTCGAGGGATGAGGACCCGACGGTCGACGATCAGCTCGAGGGTACGGAAGGGCCAGCGACCGAGGACGTACTGCAACGGCTCGCCGGTCAGCCGCCGCGAAACCATGGATTCCACCCGGCTGGAGACCCCGGCTGGCACGGGCTCGTCGAGCCCGGGGACAGACGGCGAGCAGTCGGGTGGCGGACCCTCCATGGCGAGCACGTGCTCGACGATCCAGCGTCCCTCGGGTCCCGGTCCGAGGCGCGCCGTCACCGCCTCCACCAACTGGCGGCGCGTCGGTGCCCCTACCCCGGGCGTCATTCCCCTACCACCGGCGTCAATCCTCTTCGAGCTGTCTGCCCCGCTTGTCGGCCATGAGCGCGTCGGTCAGCTCGTCGAGGTCCCCCATCAGGACGCGATCGAGCTTGTGCAAGGTGAGCTTGATGCGGTGGTCGGTGACCCGGTTCTCCTTGTAGTTGTAGGTCCGGATCTTCTCGGATCGACCGCCACCCCCGACCTGGCTTCGGCGCTGGGCGGACAGCTCGGCAGCCTGGCGGTCCTGTTCGGCCTTGAGCAGCCGGGAGCGCAGCACGGTCATGGCCTTGGCCCGATTCTGGATCTGGCTCTTCTCGTCCTGCATGGCCACCACGATCCCGGTGGGGAGATGGGTGATGCGGACAGCGGAATCGGTGGTGTTCACCGACTGGCCCCCGGGCCCTGTGGACCGGTACACGTCGACCTTCAGGTCGGACGGGTCGATGGCTACGTCGACCTCCTCTGCTTCGGGCAGCACGGCCACGGCGGCCGACGAGGTGTGGATGCGGCCCTGCGACTCGGTGACCGGGACCCGCTGGACCCGATGGGGCCCACCCTCGTGCTCCAGGCGTTGCCAGGCATCGTCCCCCGACACCCGGAACGTGACCTCGTTCAGGCCGTCCCGCTCCGACGGGCTCGACGACATCACCTCGACCTTCCACCCGCGAATCGCCGCATAGCGGGTGTACATGTCGAAGAGGTCCTTGGCGAACAGGTTGGCTTCCTCGCCCCCCTCGGCCCCCCGGATCTCGACGATGACGTTCCGGCCGGCATTGGGGTCACTGGGGACGAGCAACTGCTGGAGGGACTCCTCGAGCCGGGCGATGTCCGACTCGGCCTTGTCCACCTCGGCGCGGGCCAGGTCCCGCTCCTCGCTGACCGAGTCGGCCACCATCTCCCGCGCCGTGTCCAGATCGGACTCTGCCGCCTGCAGCTGCTGCCAGGTGTCGATGACCTCGCTCAGCTCCTTGTGCCGACGGGAGAGGTCGCGCAAACGGCGCGGGTCTGACGATGTCTCGGGGTCGTTCAGCTGAGCAACGACCGACTCGTACTCGTCGGCGAGACGGGGAAGCCGGTCGTTCTTCACGTGGTCAGGGTACCGGCCCCGCTGAGCGGGGCAGTCCTATCGGGAGCCGGTGGCCGACGAGCTCAGGACTTCTTGCGAGCGCCGGTCTTGGCGTATCGACGCTGGAAACGCTCCACGCGGCCGCCGGAGTCCACCAGCTTCTGCTTGCCGGTGAAGAAGGGGTGGCACTCGTTGCACAGCTCGAGATGGATGTCGTCCTTCGTCGAGCGAGTGGTGAAGGTGTTGCCGCACGAGCAGTGGACTTTGGCTTCGACGTACTTGGGGTGAATGTCAGTCTTCATGATCTCTCCTGTGGTGACGGCGAACGTGCTCCCGACCGTCTCGAGGCGCCGCAAGTGTACCGGAACGACGGCGCTGGCCGATCGGCTCAGGTGGGCGCAGCCGGGCCCTTGGCGATCTCGGCCAGGAACTCGTCATTGCTCTTGGTCGTCCGGATCTTGTCCATCAGCAGCTCCAGGCCGGCGGCGGCACTGCCCTCGTTGGCCAGTGCGTTCAGGACCCGGCGCAGCTTCCACACCTGCTGGAGCTGTGACCGGTCAAAGAGGAGCTCCTCGTGCCTGGTGGAGCTGGCGTTGACGTCGATGGAGGGGTACAGGCGGCGCTCGGACAGGCGGCGATCGAGGCGGAGCTCCATGTTGCCGGTTCCCTTGAACTCCTCGAAGATGACCTCGTCCATCTTGGAGCCCGTCTCCACCAGCGCGGTGGCCAAGATGGTGAGCGAACCGCCCTCTTCGATGTTCCGGGCTGCGCCGAAGAACTTCTTGGGCGGGTAGAGGGCCCCCGAGTCGACACCACCCGACATGATCCGGCCTGTCGCCGGCGCAGCCAGGTTGTAGGCACGGGCCAGCCGGGTGATGCCGTCGAGGATGATGACGACGTCCTTGCCCATCTCGACCAGGCGCTTGGCCCGCTCGATGGCCAGCTCGGCCACGGTGGTGTGCTCGTCGGCCGGTCGATCGAAGGTCGAGGCAACCACTTCACCCTGCACCGAACGGCGCATGTCGGTGACCTCTTCAGGACGCTCGTCGACCAGCAGCACCATCAGGTGCACATCGGGGTTGTTCGCCTCGATGGAGTGGGCGATGTGCTTCATCACCGTCGTCTTGCCCGCTTTGGGCGGCGACACGATGAGCCCGCGCTGACCCTTGCCGATCGGTGAGAGGAGATCGACGATCCTCGTCGTCATGTTCTCCTTCTCTCCGGGCATCTCCAAGTGGAGGCGGGAGTCCGGGAACAGCGGGGTCAGTTCCTCGAAACGAGGACGACCACGGGCCCCTTCGGGGTCGAGCCCGGACACCGTGTCGATGCGCAACAAGGCAGGGAACTTCTCGGTATTGCCTGCCGGTCGGCACGCGCCCTCGATGTAGTCGCCCCGGCGGAGGGCGAAGCGTCGGGCCTGGCTGATCGAGACGTAGACGTCCTTGTTGGACGGCAGGTAGCCGTCGCAGCGGAGGAACCCGTAGCCCTCGTCCCGGAGGTCGAGCAGGCCGCGTACGGGGATGAGCTCGCCCTGGTACTGCTGCTCCTGGCCGCCGCCGGCGCCCTGAAGCTCCCGCTCGCCGCCACCCTGGCGGTCACGGCCCCGCCGGCGCCGGTTGCTCCGGCGATTGCCGAGCTCAGAGTCGGGACCACCCTGGCGATTGCCCTGCCCGCCCTGACTGTTCTGGTTGTTCTGGCGGTTGCCCTGGTTCGCCTGGCCGCCCTGGTTGCGATTGCCCTGGTTGTTCTGGCGGTTGCCCTGGCCACCCTGGTGGACCGGTCGGTCCCCCTGATCGGCCTGCTCCCGTCGGGCCTGGTCAGGCCCGCTACCGCCGTGGTCATCCTGGCCGTCCCGGTCGGACCGACCGTCAGCCTGCCGGACACCGATCGGCCCCTCACCGGGCGCCGTTCTGCCGTTCTCACTCGGTTCGGCCTCGTCGGCCCGGACGGGGCCGCCTGCCTCCGGCCTCGCCTCGGCGCTCGTTTGAGCCTGTGCCCGACCACGAGCCTCGTTCCGATCAGTCGGTGATGTCCCGTCGCCGGAACCGTCCTCCGAGGCCGACCTGAGGTCCCCGGTCGGGGGAGCGTCATCGCTGCCCAGCACGGCGCCCGGCGTGGCCTCACGTGCGGCGTCGGCGCTGGCCGAGCTGGCGGCGGTGGAGCTGGCCGAGCCCCTCGGCTTTCGGCTCGATGTCCTGGCCGGGGCCAGGGGCAGGGTGGGACCGCTACCGGCCCCGTTACCGGCGGTCTCGCCGCCCGGCGGGCCGCCGTTTGTGGTCCCGCCGTCATCCACGGCCACGCCGGTGGCCTTCAGGATGCCGTCGATAATGTCCGCCTTTTTCGTCCTGGTGGTGGTCTTCACAGATAGAGCCTGCGCTATGGCATGGAGCTCGTCTCGCTCCTTGCCTTCCAACACCGAGCGCTCGAGCTGCTGTTCCGCAGTCATCGCCCTCCTCGTTTCAACTTCCTCGTGGGCGGATGGGTTGCACCATCCGCCAGGGAAACAGGGTGGGGAGTGCATGGTTCGAGGAGAACTCTCTCCTCAGCAACTCCCCCCAACGCCGTCTACGGGCTGAGCACGCGACAACTTTTGCGTTTCAGGGAATCCCGCCCACGGGCCCAATCGGGCCAGTCGTGGTAGCGAAGGTTCCCCCATGATACCCGCCAGCCGCGTACTCGGCAACAACCTCCAGGTGACGGCCCGTCTGGAGGCAAGATCTACAACGAAAGCTCGGCCCGGACCGCGCCCAGATCGGCATCGATCACGGTGGGAACCGAGATCTGGCTGATGGCGATATCCGGGTCCTTCAGGCCGTGCCCGGTGAGCACGCATACCACCGTGGCACCGGGGGCCAGGTCGCCCGGGACACCGGACTTCAGGATCCCCGCCACGGAGGCGGCCGAGGCCGGCTCACAGAAGACCGATTCCTCGCTGGCCAGGAACCGGTAGGCCTCGAGGATCTCCGTGTCCGTGACGGCGCCAATGCCGCCGCCGGACTCGCTGGCTGCAGCCGTCGCCCCGTACCATCCCGCCGGATTGCCGATTCGGATCGCCGTGGCCACCGTTTCGGGGTGCTCGATGGGGTGCCCCTCCACGATGGGCGCCGCCCCCGCGGCCTGGAACCCCAACATCTTGGGCAACCGGGTACTCCGACCCGCTTCCCGGTACTGTAGATAACCCCTCCAGTAGGCGGTTATATTCCCAGCGTTCCCCACCGGGATGCAGTGCACGTCCGGTGCGTCCCCCAGGTCGTCGACGATCTCGAAGGCTCCCGACTTCTGGCCTTCGATCCGGTACGGGTTCACCGAGTTGACCACCGTCACCGGTGCTCGCTCGCCCAGCTCCCGCACGATCTCGAGCGACTGGTCGAAGTTCCCGCGCACCTGGAGCACCGTGGCCCCGTGCACGAGGGCCTGGGCCAACTTGCCCAGGGCGATATGGCCTTCGGGGATCAGTACGGCACAGGTCAGCCCGGCCCGAGCGGCAAAGGCAGCGGCTGAGGCCGACGTGTTCCCGGTCGACGCGCACACCACCGCCTTTGCGCCCTCTTCGACCGCCTTGGTGATGGCCACGGTCATGCCGCGGTCCTTGAACGACCCGGTCGGGTTGGCTCCCTCCACCTTGAGCAGCACTCGGGCGCCCACCCGCTCCGACAGGCGAGGGGCGGGGAGCAACGGCGTCCCTCCCTCGAGCAGCGTGATCACCCGTGCCCCGTCCGATACGGGCAGGAACTCGCGGTATTCCTCGATCACCCCGCGCCAGGCGCGGCCTCGTTCTCCACTCACCCGTCTTCCTCTCCGATGATCCGGAGCACGCCGCCGATGCGCCCGACGGCGGGCAGGGTGGCCAGGTCGTCCAGGGTGGCGCGCACGTCACCCTCCCGCGCCGCATGGGTGAGGAAGATGAGCCGGGCCTCGGCACCGAGGCCCTCTTGCTCCATGGACCGGATGGACACCCCGTGATCGCCGAACAGGGCGGCCACCGCACCGAGAACGCCCGGGCGGTCTTCCACGTCGAGGGTCACGTAGAAGGGCGAGCGCCCCTCGGCCATCGACCGGAGGCTGGCCGGGAGCCGTTCGGGCGCGGGCCCGGTGGTGCCGCCCAAGCGGTTCCGGCTGGCGTCGATGAGGTCCCCGAGCACAGCGCTGGCTGTGGGCCGGCCGCCGGCACCCAGGCCGTAGAGCATGAGCTCACCCGCTGCCTCGCCCTCGATGAAGACGGCGTTGAAGGCATCCCGCACCCCGGCCAGCGGATGGGCCTTCGGGACCATCGTCGGGTGCACCCGGACCGACACCTCGTCGTCCTCGGTCCGCTCCACCACGGCCAGCAGCTTCACCACGTAGCCGAACCGGTCGGCGAACTCGACGTCGATGGCCCGAATACCGGTGATGCCTTCTCGGAACACGTCGTCGCCGGCTACGTCGTAGCCGAAGGCCACCCCGGCCAGGATGGCCGCTTTGGCCGCCGAGTCGTGCCCTTCCACGTCCGCCGTCGGGTCTCGCTCGGCCAGCCCTAGCGACTGGGCCTCGGCCAGAACGTCGTCGTAGTCGGACCCGTCCTCGCCCATCTTGGTGAGGATGTAGTTGGTCGTGCCGTTCACGATCCCGGTCACGCGATGGATGCGCTCGCCGGTCAACGATTCCCGGAGGGCGCGGACCAGTGGGATGGCCCCGGCCACGGCCGCCTCGTAGAGGAGGTCGACTGACCGCTCGCGGGCCAGGGTCCGGAGGGCAACGCCGTCGGGCGACGCCAGCAGCGCCTTGTTGGCCGTGATCACCGCCTTCCCGGACTCGAGTGCGGCGCGGATGAGTGACCCGGCCGGCTCCAGGCCGCCGATGAGCTCGATCACGATGTCGATGGAAGGGTCTGCCACCAGCGCGGCGGCGTCGCCGGTGAGCAGCTCGGTCGGGACATGGTCGTCCCGGGGCCGGGACGGGTCGGAGACGGCAATGCCTCCCAGTTCCAGGAGCGCCCCGCTCTGGACGGCGAGTGCCTCGGACCGGGACTGGATGAGCCCGACCAGTGCGGACCCGACATTCCCGCAACCCAGCACGGCCACGCGCAGAACCGTCTTCGGCGCCGAGGTCATCCGGTCACGCTACCGCCTGGCCGGGACCTCACACGTCGTAGCGGAGCAGGTCGTCGAACGTCTCTCGCCGCACGACCAGCCGGGACTCGCCGTCGGCCACGAACACCACCGCGGCCCGGGGGACCTTGTTGTAGTTCGAGGCCATCGAGTGACCGTAGGCCCCGGTGACCGGGGTGGCGAGGATGTCGCCGACGGCCAGATCGGCGGGGACATATCCGTCCGAGACGACGACGTCACCGGACTCGCAGTGCTTCCCGACCAACCTGATCGGCCGCCTGCGATCGGCATCGGTGGCCCGCGGCAGGAAGGCCTCGTACCCACTGCCGTAGAGGACCGGACGCGGGTTGTCGCTTATCCCACCGTCGACCGACACGTAGGTGCGATAGCCGGGCACGTCCTTGATCGTCCCCACCCGGTACAAGGTGATCCCTGCCGCGGCCACGATGGACCGGCCGGGCTCGGCGGTGACCCGCACCGAGGCGGCGATGCCGGATTCCCGACAGGCGCGGCGCACCGACCCGGCCCAGTTGGCCATGGTCGGTGCTTCCTCGCCGGTCACATAGGCCACGCCCAGACCGCCGCCCACTACCAGCTCGGAGAGGCCCAGCGGGGCAAAGAAGTCTGCGATGACCTGGATGGCCTGTACGAAGGCGTCCA
Source organism: uncultured Acidimicrobiaceae bacterium (assembly GCA_963803065.1). Lineage (GTDB taxonomy): Bacteria > Actinomycetota > Acidimicrobiia > Acidimicrobiales > RAAP-2 > DASXMT01. Next base: position 354,929 of record CAWDKW010000004.1, on the reverse strand, counting down.
CCGCGAACACCTGGCTCCCGATGTGGGTGTGCACACCTACGAGCTCGATCGTGCCCTTGGCATCGAGCTGGCGCAGTGTCGCGATGGCCTCCGACGCGGCACCCGAAGCCAGTCCGAACCCGAACTTGGAGTCGTCCTGGCCGGTCCGGACGAACTCGTGGGTGTGCACCTCCACGCCGGGTGTGACCCGCACCAACACCTTGGGTCGCCCCGGGGCCGATTGGGTGTTCCCGTCAGACGGACTTGTCGCGCTCGTGGCCGAGCCGGTCAGCAGTCGCTCGATGCGGTCGATCTCGTCGAAAGAGTCGACGACGATACGCCCGACCCCGACGGCCAGCGCCGCAGCCAGCTCGTCTTCGGACTTGTTGTTCCCGTGGAGCACCAGGCGATCGGGGGCGACCCCGGCGGCCAACGCCACATGGAGCTCGCCTCCAGTGGAGACATCCAGGCACATTCCCTCCTCGTAGGCCAGCCTGGCCATGGCCATGCACAAGAAGGCCTTCGTCGCGTAGGCGACCCCGTCTCCCCACTCCGCCACCGCCTCCCGACACCGCTCCCGGAGGTGGGCCTCGTCGTAGACGAACAGGGGCGTGCCGTACTCCTCGGCCAGCTCGACGGCGTCGACGCCGGCCACCCGCAACCGCCCGTCCGGGCCCACCGACGAGGTCATGGGCAAGAAGCCTCGGGGGACCGGGCCGGTGAGGCTCGACCGGAGGCGTTCCACGGCAGGGGTCACGGCTACATGGACTCCGGAGCAGAGACCCCGAGGAGGCCGAGCCCGATGGCCAGGCCGACCCGAGTGGCCTCGACCAGCCACAAGCGGGCCTGGGTCAGGGCGGGATCGACGTCCTCGGCCAGCACCGGGCAGTCGTGGTAGAAGCCGTGGAAGCATCCGGCCAGACGGCGAACCCACGTGGTGACCTTGGTCGGCGCGCGGTCGACGGCCGCGTCGGCGACCACCTCGGGGAGCTCCTCGAGGCAGCGGAGCAGCTCGAGCTCGCGCTCGTGGATCAGGAGCGCCACATCGACCTGGGATATGTCGACGCGGACCACGCCGCGTTCGATCGCCTTGCGGCCGATGGCGGCGATCCGGGCGTTGGCGTACTGCACGTAGTACACCGGGTTCTCCATCGACTGCTCCCGGACGGCGGGCAGGTCGAGCGAGGTGGACTGGTCGAGCGAGGACATGAGGCTCAAGAGTCGGGTGGCGTCGGGACCGATGTCGGCGATCAGCGAATCGAGGGAGACGAAGTTGCCGGCCCGCTTCGACATCTTGGTGTTCTGATCGCCATCGAGCAGGGACACCATCTGGCCCAACTTGACCTCGAGATGGTCCGCAGGAACCCCGAGCGCCTGAACGCCGGCTTTGAGGCTGGCCACCTGGCCGTGATGATCGGCGCCGAACACATCGATGACCCGGTCGAACCCGCGAATCAGGAATTTGTCCCGGTGATAGGCCAGGTCACCGGCGAGGTAGGTCGCATCGCCGTCCGACTTGACCAGAACCCGGTCCCGCTTGTCACCCAGCTCTGTGGCCCGCAGCCAGGTGGCGCCGTCCTGTTCGAAGACCAGGCCCTTTCCGGCCAGGAGGGCGATGGTCTCGTCGACGGCCCCGCTCTCCTCGATGGAGGCTTGGCTGTACCACTCGTCGAAGAAAATGCCAATGGACTCCAGCGTGTGTCGGATGTGGGCCAGGATGCGGTCGGCGGCCCACCGGCCGGCAACGGTCACGTCGTCCGGGCCCTCGTAGGTGGCAGCCAGCTCGCTCACGTACTCGCCCTGGTAGCCCTCGTCGGGGACCTCTGTCCGGTGATAGCGGGCCAACAGGCTCTCCCCCAAGCGCCTGATCTGCCCACCGGTGTCGTTCACGTAGAACTCCCTGCTCACCTGGTAGCCGGCGCGGTCGAGCACCCGGGCGAGCGCATCGCCGTAGCTTCCCCACCAGCCGTTTCCCACGTGGATCGGACCCGTCGGGTTGGCCGAGATGAACTCGACCTGGACGCGTTCACCGTGGCCGACGTCGGGCCGGGCGTAGCTCTCTTCTCCCTCGGCGATGATCTCGATCAGGGCGTCGTGCAACCAGCCCGCATCGAGATGGAAGTTGATGAATCCCGGCCCAGCGATCTCGATCCGTTCCACGTGGGGAGGGAGATCCGAACGGAGGACCTCGATAAGAGCCTCGGCCAGGTGGCGGGGAGGGCGTCCCACCGACTTGGCGTTGACCATGGCTACATTGGTGGACCAGTCACCATGCTCCCGGCGACCCGGACGTTCGAGGTGCACCTCTTCTGGGCGCACGGACAGATCGAGGCCGTCTTTCGCGCTCACCTCGTCAAGGGCGGTACTGATGGAGACGGCTAGCTGGTCACGGATCGGCATGTTGCGCCCCGAGGATAGGACGTTCCGGGACCTGGTTGAACATCGAAGTAGAGTGGTCGGTCCGGTGATGGTGCGGCCCGATGGCTCACACCCTCATCTGCCCTCGTAGCTCAGCGGATAGAGCATCGGCCTCCGGAGCCGTGTGCGCAGGTTCGAGTCCTGCCGAGGGCGCCAAATTTGCCAGTGCGCGCGCCTCTCCCGGTTCCCGCCGCGGACGCGGAACCACGGCACGATCTCGTCATGGCTCCTCGGCACGCACCTCGTGGACGAGGGCCTGGAGCAGTGCCTTGCGGGCCGGAGTGGCGCCGTTGGCCAACACGTCATCCATGTGGGCCCTCAGAGCCGACGGCTCGGCGTCACTCGTCGACTACCGCGGCCTCGTAGGCGGCGCGCAGCTGATCGCTGGCTCGCGGTGCGTCCGGATTGGGGCGCGGGACGCCGAGGTGGAGTTCGCGCAGTTCGTCGATCATCGCCCCGACGAGCTCGGGGCCCCCGTCGCGAAGCAGTTCGGCGCGGACACGGAGGCGGCGCTCGCCGGTGCGATGCGCCAGACCCCAGTTGCCGAGCGCGACCATGACCGGAAGCACCTGGATGCCCGCCTCTGTGAGCGAGTACGCCGCCCGCTGCCCGCGGAGGGCGGTGTCGCGGGTGAGCAGCCCGGCGGCCACGAGCTGCTTGAGACGGCTGGCGAGGATGTTGGTGGCGATGCCCTCCTCGGAGCCGGCGACCAGCTCGCGAAAGTAGCGGCGGTTGCCGAACATGATGTCGCGCAGCACGAGCATCGCCCACGGGTCGCCGAGCACCTCAACGGCGGCGTTGATCGCACATCCTGAGCGTGGGGCGGTGTCCATGAACGCTCCTCCAAAGTGCTTGCGCTCTGCAAGTGCTTCGGCTAGGTTACCGTCAACCAGTTGCATGTCGCAATCACCCAACTCTTCGGAGGCCGCCATGTCCCAGGTCCGTGTACACAACTTCTCGATCTCCCTGGACGGGTTCGGGACCGGCGAGGGCCTCACGTTCGACGCCCCGTTCGGCCACGCCGGCCATCGCCTGCACGAGTGGTATTTCCCCACCCGCTTCTGGCACTCGATGGTCGGCGATGCCGGTGGCACCGTCGGTGTCGACAATTCGTTCGCCGAACGGATTGACCTCGGGTTCGGTGCGGAGATCATGGGCCGGGGCAAGTTCGGTCCGCAGACCGGCCCGTGGACCGATGTCGGCACCGACGACGAGTGGCGGGGCTGGTGGGGACCGAACCCGCCGTTCCACACGCCGGTGTTCGTGCTGACGCACCACGAGCGCCCGCCCATCGAGATGGAGGGCGGCACCGTGTTCCACTTCGTCGACGCCTCTCCGCAGGAGGCACTCGACCTCGCCCGGGAGGCCGCCGGTGACCTCGACGTGCGCATCGGCGGCGGCCCGACGGTCGTCCGCGACTTCCTCGCCGCCGACCTCATCGACACCCTCCACGTCGTGCAGGTGCCGATCCTGCTCGGCCGCGGCGTTCGTCTCTGGGACGGCCTCGAAGGCGTCGAGGAGCGCTACAACCTCGAGGCAGTCTCGTCACCGAGCGGCGTCACCCACCTGACCTTCACACGCCGATGACCGATCCGGTGTTCGGCCGACGCTGACGGCCTGCCGCTGAGCTGACAGCCTGTGCCTCCTCGACGCTTGGTCAGTACACACTGATTCACTCCACTTCACTCCGCACGAAGCCAGCTATCCGTTTACCGATCGTCGGGGCTCCTGGCAGATGCCGCTTCGAGTCCAAGCGGCAAACATTTGACAACTGGCGCCCCTCACGTGATGTAGCCATCGCGCCGCACGTTGACGTGGACCTCGCTTGAGTCAACGACCGCCCTGCGATCAGTGGCTCCAGTTTCACATCGAGAGATGCGGAGGGCGCGCTGTTGCACACGTTGAGTCGCAGACGAGAGTACCGGGCTACTCCTTGCCGGCCGCCGGCGTGGCCGACGAGGAGATCGTCCTCACTCAGCGTTCACCTCATGTTCGCCGGCTCGTGTCCTCCCATTTGCTCCACGGTCATACACGCCGGTTAGAACCATCGACGAAGAGCCGTCGTGAGACTCGCTGTTTCCGATCACGACCATTCGACCATGAGAACCATCCGACAAGAGAACGGAGAAAAGGCCGTGGTTTCCAAGCATGTTCTGTTTCGAGGATCGCTCGTAGCCGCCACTGTCGCGCTGACAGTTGGTCTGCTGCCCAGGGTCGCCGGCGCCGACGCACCATCCAGCCCTTCCACTTCCGGCTGGACGGTATCCACGCTCCTTTCGGGCTCCTCGCTCCACCACCAACTGCCCAATGGTTCGAGCGAGACGCTCAGCGGTCCCGATGACCTGACATCAATGGGCGGCGACCTCTTCGTCGTCTTCCAAAACGGCGTCGGACCCGCCGGCTCTCCCAGTCCGTCAGGAAACACCAGCAGCACGGTGGTCGAATTCAACGCGGGAGGAAGCGTCCTGTCGCAATGGGACGTGGTTGGGCATGCCGACGGCCTGACCGCCGATCCCCAACGAGACCGTCTCATCGTCACGGTCAATGAAGACGGAAACTCCAGCCTGTACACCATCGAACCTCAGGCTCCGACGGCAACCAGTGAGCAGCACTACACCTACTGGCCGAGCCCGCTCGCTCACGGCGGCGGAACGGACGCGGTATCGATCTTCAACGGGCAGATTCTGGTCAGCGCCTCAGCGCCGACGGTGGCCAATGGGCCTGCGGTCTACGACGTGGTCCTCTTCTTCGGGCTTGCCATCGCCTGGCCTGTCCTCAATGACCAGGCGACCGCCCAACTGGCCAACGGTCCAAATCAGGGAGCCTCGACCACGCTTGCTCTCACCGACCCTGACTCCAATGAGGTGGTACCCGGACAGAGCCCCCGCTTCGCACACGACTTCGTGCTCGACAGCCAGGGTGACCAGCAGCAGATCTACCTCAATAGGTTCTGGGGTTTCGACGGCTCCCAACCCCAGGTCCTCAACCTTTCCCAGTCGGTGAATGACACCGCCTGGGTGACCCAATCCGATGGGACCCTGTACGTTAGCGAGGGGTCCACGTCGACAGTGGTGGCCATACAAGGGCCGTTCACCGAAGGGACTGCGTTCGTAGCCACCACGCCGTGCAGCTCCAACAGTGCTCCGTCCACGTGCCCGGGACCGGGCTTTCCGGCCAACTATCTGGGCACGCTCGACATGTTCAGCGGCCAGGTGAGCCCATGGACCGTGCCGGCGGCGGCCAGCATCCAACCTGGGGGCCTCCTGTTCGTCGGTCCCGACGGCGACTCGTCGACGGCGCCCTGATCGGCATGGGTCGGTGGTCTCGAGGGGTACTTCCAGTCGGACCGAGCGAGGTCTGCATCCCGGCGTGATAGGTCAGTGATCGGTCCCTCGTAGACGACCGAGACATCCACCCATCTCGTCGTGGAACGATGTGAGAGGTGCGAGTCCAACGGATAGCCGGATGGATCTTGTCGGCCCTGGCATTGTGCGCCTGGTGTGGCTGGGCGAGCGCCTTCCATCGCTCCACGACGCCAGCGATCGTCACATGGTTCTGCTCGTTGGTCATCGTTGTCGCGATCACCCTGTTGTTCTGGCGGGGACGGCGCGGCCGGCGTGTCTCGGTACGCCTTACGCCATGCGGAGAGAGCTGGCCGAGACCGGGCCGGAATGGTGGCGGCCGAACCCTCTTGGGGATATCGGCGTGGCTGTTCCTCGTTCTTGTCGTGGCGATCTGGGAGGTGCTGGGCATCGACACCGGGCCACGCGAGCCCCACCTGACGATCAGCGCGCTCGCACAGGCCTTCCGACCCATGGCCGCCGCCCTCCTGCTCGCCTGGATGCTGGTCGGGCTGGGCTACAGCGCCGCCCGCACCAGGGCTCCGGTGGGCTGGGGACCGGGCAAATCGAATCGGGACAGGTCGGCGGAGACGTCGTCGAGCCCTGCGACCCCACCGCGCTCGGCCACCTCGTCGGGCCCGGCGACCCCGCCGGGCTCGGCCACCCCGCCGCGTTCCGCCATCCCGCCGCGTTCCGCCACCCCGGCTGTCATGGCCGCGCCACATCCGTCGCTCACGCCGGCCCTCCTGCTTCCCCAGAGCCGGGCGGCCGGAGTGGGCTTCTGGGTCGCCCTCGTCGTTGCCGGGGTGCTCGTGGACCTCGTGGCCAGGCGCTCCCGCGGCCGAATGGCGAACGCCGAGGAGTTCGTTCGGCTGATCTCACGGCCGCGGGCGGCAAACGTCTTGCTCATCGGGGCGTGGGTGTTCGCGGGATGGCATCTCTTCGCCCGTTAGGGCTCGTCGCCGACCGGGACCCGCCTGGCGGCTGCGCCGGGCAGACCGGCGGGATCCTCACCAGTGCGAACGGAGACCCATGACCCGACCCGGGGCCTGAGGCCCGGGAGACGGCTGAATGAGCGCCGCGTAGTTCATTGCCACACGGCTCACGCCAGATAGAGGCGGAATCCCACTGCCGATGGTTGAAACCCGAGCCGCTCGTAGAAGGCGTGTGCGGCGGTGCGGTGGGTGCGCGACAGGAGCTGAATCTTGTAGCAGTCTGCGCGGCGACATCGCTCGACGACCTCTTCCATGAGTGCTCGTCCGACGCCCGCTCGTCTCGAGCGTTGATCGACCACCACGTTCTCGACGATCGCCCAGGCCATGCCGTGGTGGGTCACGTTGGGAACCAGCAGGAGGTCCGCTGTCCCAACAACGAACTCGTCGAGGACCGCTACGAGCAGCGAGCGCCCGGGTTGGGTCGCAACCGAGCTGAGGATGTCCTCGGCCACCAGGCGCGAAGCCGGTTGAGACTCGGTGCGGTCCTCGGCCAACTGCATGTAGAGGTCCAGTACGGCGTCGAGGTCGGCAGCGATCCACTCACGAACCTCCACCACGCTCATCTCGTCAGTTGATCACCGGCGTGCGCGGCGGATCAACGTCTCGCGTGGGGCCTTGACCTGATCCCCGCCGCCTCGCGATTTGCGGCAACGAAAGGGAACCCAGGTGTTTACAATCGGTGTACATGACCACAGACAACTCGTCAGTACCGCCGGCAGAAGGCTCAGGGACCATGGGAGTGGGCGGGGACCTGACGGTCCGCCGCATGGGCTTTGGCGCTATGCGCCTCACCGGGCCGGGGATCTGGGGGCCACCGGCCGACCACGACGAATGCATTGCGGTGCTGCGCCGGGCCGTGGAGCTCGGGGTCAACTTCATCGATACGGCCGACAGCTACGGGCCCCACGTCAGTGAGGAGCTCATCGCCGAGGCCCTCCACCCCTATCCCGAGGACCTGGTCATCGCGACCAAGGGAGGGCTGGTCCGGCCGGGACCGAACGTATGGGACCCCGATGGAAGGCCCGAGCACCTTCGCGAGGTCTGCGAGGGCAGCCTCCAGCGACTGAAGCTCGACCAGATCCCCCTGTACCAATTCCATCGGCCCGACCCGAAGGTCCCGCTCGAGGAGTCGGTGGGCGCGCTCGCCGCGCTCAAGGATGAGGGCAAGATCCGCCATGTCGGCCTGTCCAACGTCAACGAGGCACAGTTGCACCTGGCCATGCGGATCGTGCCCATCGTCTCGGTGCAGAACATGTTCAACCTCACCGATCGCTCGGCGGAACCGGTCCTGGCCGTGTGCGAGATCGAGGACATCGTCTTCATTCCCTGGCGTCCGGTCGACGGCGGGACCCTGTCGTCGGGGGCGGTCGCCGAGATCGCCAAGGCCAGGGGCTGCACGACGAGCCAGGTGGCCCTAGCCTGGCTGCTCGACCGGTCACCGGTCATCCTGCCCATTCCCGGTACGGCGTCGGTCGCCCACCTGGAGGAGAACGTGGCCGCGGCCAATCTGCACCTCACCGCTGAAGAAGTGGCCATCCTGACGGGCTGACGCTCCGGTCGTTCTCCAATGGGCGGGGTTGAGCCCTCTTGAGCGTGCCTGACGGGCTGGCCGGCTGGAGCGGGCTGGGTGGGCTTGTCCGGGTGGGCGGGGCTGAGCGCTTCAGGCGGCCTACTCGGGGACGTGCTTCTCGTACAGCTCACGGGCTGCGACCAGAAAATCGCAGATCACTGCCAGCTCGGCCGCTGTGAACTTCGCCATGGTCGCTCGAGCGTCGCGCACCAACGGTGCGTGGAGGCGGGCAGCCTGGCGCTGGGCCGCGGGGACCAGCTCCACGAGCACCCTTCGCCGATCGGTCTCGTCCCGAAACCGGCGCACAAACCCGGCCCGCTCCAGACGATCGAGGGCGAAGGTGATGGCTCCGCTGGACAACCGGGTGGCCTGGGCGAGTGCGCCCGCGGTCATCGGCTGCTCCTGATCGAGGATGTCCACGCAACGGAAGTCGGTACGGTTGAGCCCGAGCTTGTTGGCCACGGCGTCGTCGAACACATCGAGGGCAATCTGATAGGCACGCATGGCCGCGGCCAGGGCCGGGTGCGGAGACCCTCCTGGCGACCCGTTCGCCGTCGTCGCGGTCCAGTCGGAGGCGGTCGACCATCGTTTTGACACGGCGCTATCTTACTTTTTAAGATATCCAGAAGCAAAGGTGATTGTGGTCGGTCCCGCGGCCGCCCAGCGGCGATCCGGCAGCGAACGCCCCCAGCGGCGGCACGCCATGCAGCCAGGCAAGCAAGGGAAGCCGGTCACCTGCCGACAGTGGTCGCACCGCCAGGCTCACGACACGGAGACGGGGACGTCATGACAGACGCAATCGAGGTTCGAGACCTCAAGAAGATCTTCTCCGGGAAGCGGGAGGTGCGCGCCCTCGACGGCGTGAGCTTCGCCGTCGAGGAGGGAACCGTGTTCGGGTTGCTGGGCCCGAACGGCGCCGGCAAGACGACGGCCGTGCGGGTGCTCACTACCATCATCAAACCCGACTCCGGCACGGCCCTGGTGCTCGGCCACGACGTGACAAAAGAAGCAGGGCTGGTGCGCTCGTTGATCGGACTAGCCGGTCAGTACGCGGCGGTCGACGAGAACCTCACCGGTCGCGAGAACCTGGACATGGTGGGGCGCCTCAACCACCTGCCCCGCAAGGCGGTGGCGGCGCGGGCGAGCGATCTGCTCGACCAGTTCCAGCTGAGTGACGCCGGCGACCGCGCCCTCAAGACGTATTCCGGGGGCATGCGGCGTCGCCTCGACTTGGCCGCCGCCCTGGTCGCCCGGCCCTCCGTGCTGTTCCTGGACGAGCCCACCACCGGGCTCGATCCGCAGAGCCGAAACGACCTCTGGGAGGTCATCGAGGGTCTGGTCGAGGCGGGCACCACCGTGCTCCTCACGACCCAGTACCTCGAGGAGGCCGATCGGCTGGCCAGCCAGCTCGCAGTGGTCGACCACGGAAAGGTGATCGCCGACGGGACCCCGGGCAAGCTGAAGGCCGACCTGGGCGCCACTGTGCTCGAAGTCGGGCTCCACAGCCAGGAGGACGCAGGACGGGCGACGGCAGTGTTGGCCCGAGTGGGGTCCCACGCCCCCAACACCAATGGCACCGTCGTCGAGGTCACCGTGGACAACGGCCCCGAAGCGGCCATGGAGGCGCTGCGATCGCTCGACCAGCAGGGGATCGTCCCGACCGCCTTCACGTTGCGAGAGCCGAGCCTCGACGACGTCTTCCTGGCCCTGACCGGCCGGCGGGCCGAGGCAGGCAGGGAGGACGGGGCAGACGCGGCGGCAGACGCCGCGGCAGACGGGTTGGACGAAGCGGGCCCCCCCGAGGCCGACGACTCCCCGAGCAACACAGGCGAGGCAGCCGAACCGTCGGCACCGCCTGAACCAGCCCAGACCGTCCATTCCGGAGGAAGGCCATGACCACCACCGCGATCACCGTCCCCACCCTCACCGGAGCGCCCCCGGCCACCGGCCCGGGAGCCCGCTTGAGGTGGGCCGTCGCCGACACCTGGACCGTGGCCAAGCGGAACTTGATCGCCTACACCCGCATTCCCGAAGCGCTCTTTTTCTCCACGGTGCAGCCGATCATGTTCGTGCTGCTGTTTCGGTACGTGTTCGCGGGCGCCATACACCCTCCCAACGGCGTCAGCTACGTGAACTACCTGATGCCGGGGATCTTCGTCCAAACGGTCGCCTTCGGCGCCGTGAGCACCAGCGTAGGGCTGGCCGAGGACCTCCAAAAGGGCCTGATCGAGCGCTTCCGGGCGCTGCCCATGGCCCGCTCGGCCGTCCTGGCCGGGCGGACCACCGCCGACCTGGTCCGCAACGTCTTCGTCGTCGTCATCATCACAATCGTCGGGTTCGCCGTCGGATTCCGTCCCACCACCGGCGTCCTCCCCTACCTGGCGGGCATCGGCATCATCCTGCTGTTCGCCTACGCCTTGTCGTGGGGCTTCGCCGTAGTCGGCCTGTCCGCCTCCAACAGCGAGACGGCCCAGGTCATCTCGTTCCCCATCCTGTTCCCGCTGATCTTCGCCTCGTCCGCCTTCGTCCCGGTGGCCTTCATGCCCGGCTGGCTGCAAGGGTTCGCCACCTATCAACCGGTCAGCGTGGTCGTTTCCGCCTGCCGAGGACTGATGATCGGAGGACCCACAGCGACCTGGGTGATTCAAGCCCTGGCCTGGACAATCGGTCTCATGATCGTCCTGATGCCGCTGGCCGTCTGGCGCTACCGGACGCGGACCTGAGCCCGGGAGCGGTCCGGCCGGCGCCGGCGCTCCACCCGCTTCGGGGCAGCGGTGGGCCAGGTAGCCGAGAGCGGTCGGGGCGAGCAGAATGGAGGTCATGGCACAGCCCCCTTCCCCATCCGCCGGTCCCAACACCTTCGGCGCCCGAGCCGACCTCGCCGTCGGCGACCGGACCTACGAGATCTACCGCATCAATGCGTTGGCGGACCGCTTCGCCGTCAGTCGGCTCCCTTACTCGGTAAAGGTCCTCTTGGAGAACCTGCTCCGCCACGAGGACGGGCTGACCGTCCACGCCAGCGATGTCGAGGCGGTGGCCGACTGGGGTCGGAACCCCGAACGCCACGGCGTCGGCGGGGCCGACTCGGCCGAGATCGCACTCACCCCGGAGCGAGTTCTCATGCAGGACTTCACCGGCGTCCCCGGGGTGGTCGACCTGGCGGCGATGCGCGACGCGCTGAGCGTCCTCGGCGGCGACCCGGCCCGGGTCAATCCGCTCGTCCCCGTGGAGCTGGTCATCGACCATTCGGTCATCGCCGAGGTGTCGGGGACCCCGACGGCGTACGACCAGAACGTGGACATCGAGTATCAACGCAACATCGAGCGCTACCAGCTCCTGCGCTGGGCCCAGGAGGCCTTCGACGGGTTCCGGGTGGTGCCGCCCGGAGCCGGGATCTGCCACCAGGTCAACCTGGAGTACCTGTCCCGGGTGGTCTTCGCCACCGACGACGGCCGCGCCTACTGCGACACCCTGGTTGGGACCGACTCGCACACCACCATGGTCAACGGGCTCGGGGTGCTCGGGTGGGGCGTGGGGGGCATCGAGGCAGAGGCGGCCATGCTCGGTCAGCCGCTGTCCATGCTCCTCCCCCCCGTGGTCGGGTTCCGGCTGACCGGCGAGATGCAGACCGGCACCACCGCGACCGACCTGGTGCTCACCATCACCGAGCTGCTCCGCAAGCAGGGCGTGGTGGGCAAGTTCGTCGAGTTCTACGGGCCCGGTGTCGCCGCCGTGCAGCTCGAGAACCGAGCCACCATCGGCAACATGTCCCCCGAGTACGGGGCGACGTGTGCCATCTTCCCCATCGACCAGGTGACCCTCGACTACCTGCGGTTCACCGGGCGGGACGAGCACCACGTGGCCCTGGTCGAGGCCTACGCCAAAGAGCAGGGGCTGTGGCATGCCCCAGACGGAGACGAGCCGGTGTTCTCCGAGACCGTCGAGCTCGACCTGTCCACCGTGGTGCCCAGCATCGCCGGGCCCTCCCGGCCCCAGGACCGGGTTTCCCTGAGCGATGCCGGGAGTGCCTTCCGCACCGCGCTGGGCCGGGACAAGAAGTCGCAGTCCACCGTGCTGGGCGATGGATCGACGGCAGAGATCGAGGATGGCCACGTGGTGGTGGCCGCCATCACCAGCTGCACCAACACCTCCAACCCCCAGGTCATGCTGGCCGCCGGGCTCCTGGCCAAGAAGGCGGTCGACAAGGGGCTGCGGCCGAAACCGTGGGTGAAGACGAGCCTGGCCCCCGGGTCCCGGGTGGTCATGGACTACTACGACAGGGCCGGGCTTACCGGGCCCTTGGCCGAGGCCGGTTTCGACTTGGTCGGATTCGGCTGCACCACCTGTATCGGCAACTCGGGGCCCCTCTTGCCCGGGGTGTCCGAGGCAGTGCACTCGGGCGACCTGTCGGTGGCCTCGGTGCTGTCGGGGAACCGGAATTTCGAGGGTCGGATCCATCCCGAGGTGCGGATGAACTACCTGGCCTCACCGCCGCTGGTGGTGGCCTACGCCCTGGCCGGCACCATGGACATCGACCTGGACACCGACTCCCTCGGCGTCGGCTCGGACGGCCGGCCCGTCTACCTGGCCGACCTGTGGCCGACGGCCGACGAGGTCACCCAGGCGATCCGCGCTTCGCTCACGTCTGACATGTTCCGGCAGCGCTACGGGGCCATCTTCGGCGGGGACGAGCGGTGGCAGTCGGTCGAGACGGCCACCGGGGACACCTTCGCCTGGAACCGCGACTCCACCTACGTGCTCCGACCGACGTTCCTCGAGGGCCTGGCACCCACGCCGGAACCGGTCACCGACCTGACCGGCGCCCGCGTCCTGGCCGTGCTGGGCGACAGCGTGACCACCGACCACATTTCCCCGGCCGGCAACATCGGACCGACCACACCGGCCGGCCAGTATCTGGCCGACCACGGGGTCGAGCGGACCGACTTCAACTCCTACGGGGCGAGACGCGGAAACCACGAGGTGATGATGCGAGGGACCTTCGCCAACATCCGCCTGCGCAACCAGCTGGCGCCGGGGACCGAGGGCGGGATCACCCTCCACCTCCCCGACGGGGAACAGACCAGCATCTACGAGGCGGCCGTGCGCTACGCCGCCGAGGGTACGCCGCTGGTCGTACTGGCCGGCAAGGAGTACGGTTCGGGGTCCTCCCGCGACTGGGCGGCCAAGGGTACGTCGCTGCTGGGCGTCCGTGCCGTGGTGGCCGAGAGCTACGAGCGGATCCATCGCTCCAACCTGGTGGGCATGGGCGTCCTGCCCCTGCAATTCGTCGGCGGTGACAACGCCGGCACCCTCGGGTTGACCGGACACGAGGTGTTCGAGGTCAGCGGCGTCTCGGCCCTCAACGGCGGCGAGGTGCCCAAAGAGGTGGCCGTGCGGGCCGTCGACGGTGACAGAGTGATCGAGTTCACCGCCCGACTGCGGATCGACACGCCGATGGAGGCCGAGTACTACCGCAACGGGGGCATTCTCCCCTACATGCTGCGCCAGATGGCCCGCGACTGACGGTTTCGGCCTGAACACGGAACACGAGTGCCCCACCGGACCGAGAGGGCCGTGCCGGGCCGAACCGAGACTGCCCTGCCGGCCTGAGCGGCCTGAGGCCGGCCAACCGGGCTCAGCCGGCCAGCGGCAGCACGAAGGCGGCGATCACCACGTAGTGGAGAACGGCCCCCACGATGGTGCAGGCGTGGAAGACCTCGTGATAGCCGAACACGCCGGGAACCGGGTTCGGTCGCTTGCGGGCGTAGACGAGAGCGCCGAACGAGTACGCCAACCCCCCGGCCACAAGCAGCCCGAAGCCGAGGCCGCCCAGGGCGTGCACCAGTTGGGGGACCACGACCACCGCCGACCACCCGACGACCACATAGGGAAGGGCGACGGCCCACTTTGGCGCGTCGAGCCACGCCTGGCGAAGGGTGATGCCGATCACGGCGCCGGCCCAGACGATGATCAGCACGGCGATGCGGGCCCAGCCGCCCAGGGCGATCCCGGCCACGGCCGTGTACGACCCGGCGATAGCGATATAGATGGTCGAGTGGTCGACCCGGCGCATCCGGCGGCGACCGGCAGGAGCCCAGGTGTGCCGGTGGAAGAGGGCGCTCACCCCGAACAGGGCGCTGACCGAGGTGGCGTAGACGGCGAGGACCAGGGCCGAACCGACCGTGGGCGCCAATGCGACGAGGACCGCGCCGGACACCAAGGATGCAAAGAAGGCGCACTGGTGCAGCACTCCCCGCAGGCGCGGCTTTGCCTCGGCCTCCGGTGCCGAGGTGACCAGGCCACCCTCGTTCACAGGGGAGCCATCCCCGATCTGACGGCCACCGTGACGAACCGGCGCAGGATGCGGCGGCCTGCGGTCTCCGCCTCCGCCAGTCGGCGCGGATCGAGGGTCGCGCCATCGGGGAGGAACGGTGCCCACGCCCGGGCCAGCGACCGGTCCACCTCGACATGGAACTGCAGGCCGTAGGCTCGTTGGCCAACCCGGAACGCCTGGTTGGGGTAGCGAGGCGTGGCGGCCAGGTGGGAGGCACCGGACGGGACGGCGAACGTTTCCGAATGCCAGTGGACGCAGGCGACGGTGGAGCTGGCCAGGCCGCCGTACTCGGGGCCGAATACGGGATCGAGCCGCCCTGCGCTGGTCAGCTCGACCGATCCCGTCCCGACCTCGGGGCCGGGCCCGGTGCTGACCTCGGCGCCGAGGGCCATCGCCAGCTGCTGGGCGCCGAGGCACACACCGAGCACGGGCAGGCCGGTCTCCACAGAAGAGGCCATCAGCTCGCGCTCGCCGGGCAGCCACGGGTGGTCACCGGCGTCGTGGACGCTCATCGGCCCACCCATGACCACCAGGCCGCCGAGCTCGTGCACGCTCGGGTAGCTGTCGCCGAGATCTGCACGCACGATCTCGAAGGTCAGGCCCGCTTCGTGCAGAGCCTCGGCTATCAGGCCCGGGCCTTCGTGGGGGACGTGCTGAACCACGGCCCAGGCGCGCTCGGTTTCGTTCACCCTATGTGGACGACCTGGAAGGCCTCGGCCAGCCGGTCGTCGGGCAGGCCGGCGGACGTAGCCGTCCCCGACATCCACGTGCGCAGCAGCTCCTCGAAACCGTCCCCGTCTCCGACCTGGCTCCGGTGCGAGAACAACGCAGCCAGCTTCGCCTTGAACACGCCGGTGACGTCCACCGCCCGATCGGCACGGTCGGTGCCCATCAGCCACAGCTCGGGAACGATGTGCGGCTCCAAGCCCTCCTCGAGCAATTCAGGAAAGGCAAATGGATTCCGGGCGTCGGGATAGACGGCGCAGGTGGTCGCCTCGCCGGTGGCGAGGTGGTCCGGGTGGCTGGCGATGAGCCGGGTCCAGCTCCGTTCGGGCGAATGGGTGATCACCCGCTGGGGCTGGAGCTGTCGGATGACCCGCGAGATGTCCCGGCGCAGGTCGAAGCTCGGGGTGAGGCGCCCATCGGAGTACCCGAGAAAGGTCAGTTCGGACACTCCCACCTCGGCCGCTGCCGCCCGTTGTTCTTTCCGGCGGAGGGCGGCCATGTCCGACCTGCTCATGGTGCGGTCCGACCCGCCGGCATCGCCGTCGGTCACGATGCAATAGGTCACGTTGACGCCGGCGGCGGTGAGCGTGGCCACGGTGCCCGCCATGCCGAAGTCCACATCGTCGGGATGGGCGGTGACCACGAGGACCCGCTCGATCCCCTCGGGACCGTCGTCGAGCGTCAGGGACATTCGGGTTGGCTCCTCAGCGATGTCGTCCGTCCGCGCCACTCACTCAGGCGGCGTCCTCGGACGGATTCCATTCGGCCAAGTTGGCCAACCGCGGGTCGTTGGAGAAGATCTCAACGATCGGCATCTTCAGGCCGATGCGCGTCTGGATGCGCTCGACTTCGAGGACCTGGTTCCACTGCACCAGGGTGACGACCACACCGGCCTCGCCCGCCCTGGCCGTCCGTCCCGAGCGATGCAGGTAAGCCTTGTGGTCCTCGGGCGGGTCGAAGTGGATCACCACGTCGACGGCGTCGATGTCCAGGCCCCGCGCCGCCACGTCGGTCGCCACCAGCGCCGGTAGCTTCCCGTCGGAGAAGTCCTTCAGGGTGCTCTCCCGGTTCGCCTGCCGGAGGTCGCCGTGGATGGCTGCCGCGTTCACCCCTTCCTTGCGGAGCTGCTCGACCAGCCGGTCGGCGCCACGCTTGGTCCGCACGAACACGATCGACTTGGACACGTTCCTGCAGATCGCCGCGGCCACCTTCACCCGGTCCATCTGGTGGACGTGCAGGAACCGGTGCTCCATCTCCTCGACCGTGGTCTGCGGAGAAGCGACCTCGTGCTTGACCGGGTCGGTCAGGTACCGCGACACCAGACGGTCCACCGCCCCATCGAGGGTGGCAGAGAACAGCAGCGTCTGGTGGTCGCGCTCCAGGCGGCGCAACACCCACTCGACCTGGGGCATGAAGCCCATGTCGGCCATGCGGTCGGCCTCGTCGAGCACCAGCGTCTCGATGTCGGCCACGGTCAGCTCGCCCCGGTCGCCCAGATCGATCAGTCGTCCCGGCGTGGCGATGATCACATCGACGCCACGACGTAGCTTCTTGACCTGGCGGTCGATGTCGGCGCCGCCGTAGACGGCGACGAGCCGCAGACCGACCGCCCCGGCCAACGGCTCCAGGACGTCGTGTACCTGGACGGCCAGCTCCCTCGTCGGGACGAGCACGAGGGCTCGGGGCCGGCCCGGCTGGGTTGCCTTGTTGTCCATGGTCCGCTGCAAGAGGGGCACGCCGAAGGCGAGGGTCTTTCCCGACCCCGTCTTGGCCTTGCCGCAGACGTCACGGCCGGCCAGGGCGTCGGCCACGGTCATGGCCTGGATCGGGAATGCGGTGGTGATCCCCTGGGAGGCGAGCACCTCGACCAGGGCCGGCTCGACGCCGAGGCTGTCGAAGGCCACGGGGGTCGTGGCGAGCATGGGGTCGGATGCGCCTGTGGTTTCGGCGCGTTCGGGCCGCTCAATTGTGGAAGTCATCTAGGTCGTGCTCTCTCATCTGTTCGGTGCCGACTGTGGCGCCGGCGGTCGGATTCCGCCGAGTCGGCAGACGGGGCGGAGGCGGGCCCGCCTCGGATAGTCCGCACCAGCGGAGGACAGAATGAGGAAGACCCCGCCACCGAACCAGTAGTCCGATGGCACTGGCAGTCTACCCGCTCGAGAGCCCGTCAGAGCGACAAAGCCCCTGACCAGGACTTTTAAACGTCGACCTCCAGACGCATCATTGTCCTGGCGGCGCCCGGTAGACCTCGGTGCCACCCGCTCGGAACTGCGCCGCCTTCTCCTCCATGCCATCTCGGACCACCACCTGGAGCGGGAGGCCCTGGGACTCGGCGTAGTCCCGGACATCCTGGCTGATGCGCATCGAGCAGAACTTCGGGCCGCACATCGAGCAGAAGTGCGCCGTCTTGGCTGGCGCGGCCGGCAGGGTCTCGTCGTGGTACGACCGGGCGGTGCCCGGGTCGATGGCCAGGTTGAACTGGTCCTCCCACCGAAACTCGAACCGGGCCTTGGACAGGGCGTCGTCCCAAGCCTGGGCACCGGGGTGGCCCTTGGCCAGGTCGGCGGCGTGGGCGGCGATCTTGTAGGCGATCATCCCCTGCTTCACGTCCTCGCGACCCGGGAGGCCCAGGTGCTCCTTGGGTGTCACGTAGCAGAGCATCGCCGTGCCGTGCATCCCGATCACCGCGGCACCGATGGCCGAGGTGATGTGGTCGTATCCCGGCGCAACGTCGACGGTCAGGGGGCCGAGCGTGTAGAAGGGGGCGCCCTGGCAGACAGCCCGTTGCCGCTCGACGTTCTCGCCGATCCGATGCAGGGGCACGTGCCCGGGGCCTTCGACCATCGTCTGGACGTCGTGGCGCCAGGCCACTTGGGTCAGCTCACCCAGCGTGTCCAGCTCGGCGAACTGGGCCTCGTCGTTGGCATCGGCGATCGAGCCGGGGCGCAGACCGTCGCCCAGGGAGAAAGCGATGTCATAGGCGGCCATGATCTCGCAGATCTCCTCGAACCGGGTGTAGAGGAAGCTCTCGGTGTGATGGGCGAGGCACCAGGCGGCCATGATCGAGCCGCCCCGACTGACGATGCCGGTGACCCGCCGGGCCGTGAGCGGCACGTAGCGGAGCAGGACGCCGGCATGGACGGTGAAGTAGTCGACACCCTGCTCGGCCTGCTCGACGAGGGTGTCCCGGTAGAGCTCCCAGGTCAGCTCCTCGGGTCGACCGTCGACCTTCTCCAGGGCCTGGTAGATGGGCACCGTTCCGACCGGGACCGGCGAGTTCCGCAGGATCCACTCCCGGGTGGTGTGGATCTGCGGGCCGGTGGACAGGTCCATCACGGTGTCGGCTCCCCACCGGGTGGCCCAGGTCAGCTTCTCCACCTCGTCCTCGATGGACGCACTGACCGCCGAATTGCCGATGTTGGCGTTCACCTTCACCAGGAACCGGCTGCCGATGATCATCGGCTCGGACTCGGGGTGGTTGACGTTGGACGGGAGGATGGCGCGGCCAGCGGCCAGCTCGTCGCGCACCAGGGTCTCGGGTACGCCTTCCCGAATGGCCACGAAGCTCATCTCCGGCGTGATCTCGCCCCGGCGGGCATAGTGCATCTGGGTCACGGCTCCGCCCGACGACCGCAGCGGCCCCCGGCCTCGGCTGGGTTGAGGGCCTGCCGGACGGGGTCGCTGGTGTCTGCCTCGCCCGTCGTCCCGCCGGTTGACCGACCGCCCCTCGTACTCGGCGACGTCCGAACGGTCGGCGATCCAGGCACGGCGTAGGGCCGGAAGCCCCTCCTCGGGAGCCGACCCCGGTCCCGAGGTGTCGTAGAGCCGGATCCCCGGATTGCTGTCCGGGCCGGCCCTGCCAGGCGAGTCGGCCAGTGTCACTTCGACGAAGGGCACTCGGATTCCGGCCCGTGCAGCGTCGACGTAGACCTTGCGCCGACGATGGTCGCTGGACTGGCCTATGGAGACATCAACGGTATCCATGATCTCCCTCCGCCGGCATTACCCGGATCAGGTTCGGTCGGCGCCAGCAAGGCGCCCTCTCAGCCCGGTCCGTCCGAGCTCCCGTGGTCCCACTCTGTCACGTCTCGGGGGCCTACGGGTGTGTCACCTCTGAGAGGCCTACGGGTCGAGTCCACAACCGGACCGGTCGACACGAATATGCCAAGGTAGGGCCGTTGCTGTCGACGATCGGCCCGGCTGGACCGGTCATGTCAGAAGGGACGCCCATGGGAAAGCTCGACGTCGGAGACAAGGCACCTGCCTTCAAGCTGCCGGACCAGGACGGGAAGACTGTGTCGTTGGCCGATTTCAAGGGCGACCCGGTGGTCGTGTACTTCTATCCGCGGGACGACACTCCGGGCTGTACCAAGGAGGCCTGTCAGTTCAACGACAACCTCCGGGAGTTCACCCGGGCCAAGGTCCCCGTGGTGGGCATCTCGGCCGACGGAGCCGACAAGCACCAGGCCTTCCGTTCGAAGTACGGTCTGAAGTTCTCCCTGCTGACTGACGCGAACCATGCGGTCGGCGAGGCCTACGGGGCGTGGGGCGAGAAGACGCTCTACGGGAAGAAGTCGATCGGCGTCATCCGGTCGACCTTTCTCATCGACGGCAAGGGCAAGATCTCCCGTGCCTGGTACAACGTCAAGGCGGACGGCCACGCCGACAAGGTGCTGGCCGAGATCAACGGCTGACTCGGGACTGCCGGCGTCGGTTGGCTCTATCCGCTGCCTGCCCCCCGGCGGGGCCCACTGGTCACCCAGTCGAACCGGGCCGCACCGTCAGAGCTGGTGCTGTGGACACCAATAGGTGGTACGACCACCGACGGTGGCCCGTGACAGCAAGGCCCCGTCCTTCGGGCACCGGCCGTCGCGGTGGCGTTCGTCCATCAGCTCGCCCAGGTGCGATCCCCCGCGATCGAGGAGCTCGGTCAGGACCCGGTTGAGGTTACGGTGCAGTCGCCTGACCTCGGTGGCGCTGAGCGATCCCGCCGGGCGGAGGGGCGAGAGCGCCGCCCGCCACAGGACCTCGTCACCGATCAGGTTGCCGATCCCGGCCACCTTGGACTGATCGAGGAGTCGAGCCTTCAACGGGGCCCTCGACCCTCGCAGGGCTGCGCCCAGTTGCGCTGCCGATATCGAGACGGCATCGGGCCCGAGACCCGAGAGGTCGGGGTTGAGCGATACCCCTCCCAGACGCCGAGGGTCGTGGACGACGAGCGAGCCCCGGTCGAAGTGCATCGAGAACCGGTCCCATTCCCGCCGGAATCGGTGCGACGAGTAGATGAGGCGGTCCGCGCCGGCCTTGCCGTCGACGAGCAGGGTTCCGGTCATGCCGAAACGGAGCCCGAGGGTGTCGTCGGTGTCCATGTCCAGCAGTACGATCTTGCCGATCCGCCTGACCCCGGCCACTCGATGGCCCACCAGGGCCCGACGGAGCACCGGAGCGGTGACGCCGCCCTTCAGGAACCACTGGTCCCGGGCCACGATCGACGCCACCCTCCGGCCGCGGACGGCCAGGGCCAGGCGACGGTAGGCGTCCACCTCGGGAAGCTCGGGCACGGATCAGACGGTATCCGGGCAGGCAGAGGCCCTGCTCGCCCTTTCGATTACCAGTGCCGGGAGCCCTCGTCGCTATGGTGGTCCCATGCCTCCCGAAAAACCTCAATGGGCTGAGCTCTACCGCGAAGTTGTGACGTCGGGCCTATGCACCGGTTGTGCGGGCTGCATCGTCGCCTGCCCCCACGACGTTTTGTCCTACGACGACACCGGCGGGCGGTACAAGCCGTTCCACATCGACGCCGACGGCGGCCGCGAGGACTGCACCCACGGGATCAAGGGCTGCACGATGTGCACCCGGGCCTGCCCGCGCTTCCGGCTGTGGGAGCCCGAGATCGAGACCCACATGTTCGGACGGGAGCGGACCGAGGAGGAGGTGGCCGGGGTCTCCTCCGACATCCTCCTGGTCCGCGCGACCGACCCGGAGGTCCAGGCGGTCGGACAGGACGGTGGTCTGGTATCGGCCCTGTTGATCTGGGCCTTGGAGCACGACGTGATCGACGCTGCCCTGGTCTCGGACCTCGAGGGCGACGGATCCACCTGGAAGGCGGTCCCCGCCGTGGCCACCAACCGCGCCGAAGTGCTGGCGGCCGCCGGGTCCCGGTACACCTACTCGGCCAACCCCTTGGCCTACCCGAAGGCCATCGAAGGCGGGGCGGAGCGAATCGCCCTCATCGGCATGGGCTGCCAGGCTTCGGCGCCCCCGGTCATGGCGGCGCGCAAGGCCGGGAAGATCGCCCGCCGGTTGTCGCTGACCATCGGCCTCATGTGCTCGAAGACCTTCGACGACGCCATCTTCCCCCAGCTGTTCGAGGCGAAGTACGGGATCCACCGGGCCAACATCACCAAGATGAACATCAAGGGCGTCTTCCAGGTCTGGACCAAAGACGGCGGCTATCACGAGATCCCACTCAAGGAAGCTCACGCCTGGACCCGTGAGGGCTGCACCACCTGCCCCGACTTCGCCGCCGAACACGCCGACATCTCCACCGGCGGCATCGGCGAGTTCAATGACTGGACCCTGACCATCGTGCGCACCGAGAAGGGACAGGAGCTGCTCGATGGGATGATCGCCGACGGCGCTGTCGAGACCCGGCCCGGTGACGACGACCCCGGCGCCATCGCCCTCATGCGGAAGCTGGCCAAGGTCAGCAGGCGACGGTGGCCAGAGACGGCCGTGCCGATGCCCCGTCGCCTCCCTGCGCCCACGCCCACCCAGCAGGCGGTCTCGCCCCCGTAGCCTGCGACACCTGTGTCTGAACAGCCATCTCTGTCCTGGATGACTGCCATCGCCCGACGAGATGGGCGGGTTGGATCAGGCTCCGAGCTGGTGGGCCCGGGCAAAGACGGCGTCGAGCATGGGCTCGGTCAGCACCCCGGTGAACGTGTTCTGCTGGCTGGGATGGTAGGAGCACAAAATCGTGCGTCCGTCGGGGAGCAGGGCCTCGGTCAGATGCCCGAATTTGGGCCGCCGCTTCAACCCGAACATGCCGGCCACCACCTGGTAGGCGAACGCGCCCAGCGTCACGACGACTCGCAGGTCCTCCAGGAGAGCGAGCTCACGGACGAGGAACGGAAGGCACCGATCGCGTTCTTCCGGAGTCGGCTTGTTGGCCGGGGGTGCACACCGCACGGCAGCGGTCATCCACGCCCCGGTGAAGGCAAGCCCGTCGTCGATCGCCGTGCTGGTGGGCTGATTGGCGTATCCGGCCCGCCACAGGGCGCCCACCAGCCAATCGGCCGAACGGTCGCCGGTGAACACCCGGCCCGTTCGGTTGCCGCCGTGCGCGGCCGGCGCCAGTCCGACGACGGCCAACCGGGCATCGGGGTCCCCGAACCCGGCCACCGGGCGCCCCCAGTAGTCCTGGTCGGCGAACGACGCCCGCTTGTCGGTGGCGACAGACTCACGCCACGCCACAAGACGCGGGCACGCCCGACACGACTCGATCTCGTCGGCCAACGCGCCGAGCACCATCGCCGCAGAGGGCGTCTGAGGCGGCATGGCGACAGAGTACGGTAAACGGGCGTGCCGAGCCGACGGACCATCCGAACCCGCCCCTTCTCGGCCCCAGGAACGACGATGCCGCTGACCACGCCCAAGACCCCCCGATCGGTCACCGGGTCCCGCGGGCGCACGGGTTCCAGGGCCTCCCAAGCAGGACGCGGCACACCCCGGCCCACCGTGGTCCTTCTGGTACGACACGGGCGTACCCCGACCACCGGCTCGGTCCTGCCCGGCCGGGCTCCCGACCTCCACCTCTCCGATGAGGGGTTGGCCCAGGCCGAGGCGGTGGCCGAGCGGGTCGCCTCGCTGGCCGAGGGCGACCGCACGGGGCCGTCCGCCGTCTACGCTTCGCCTCTCGAGCGGACCTTCGAGACGGCCAAGCCCATCGCCCGTCGGCTCGGCCTCCGGGTGCGGTCGGACCGCGGGCTGCTCGAGTGCGACTTCGGGTCCTGGACCGGCCAGCGACTGAGCGTGCTGGCCAAGAAGCCGGAATGGAACACGGTGCAGCGCTACCCCAGCGGGTTCCGCTTCCCCGGAGGTGAGTCGTTCGCCGAGATGCAGGTCCGGATGACCTCGGCGCTGCACCGGCTGGTCGGGCTCCACCCCGGGGAGACCATCGTGGCCGTCTCCCACGCCGACCCGATCAAGGCGGCGGCCGCAGCAGCGGCCGGCACCCACCTCGACCTCTTCCAACGCCTGGTGGTCTCGCCCTGCTCGGTGACGGCGATTGCCTACAGCGAGTCGGGGCCCTACGTCCTCTGCGTCAACGGGACCGCCTCGCTGACCGAACTGGCCATCTCATGAGGGTAGGCCTCATGAGGGTAGGCCCATGAGCGAGGGCTACGACCTGTCGTCGCCGGACCGGTTCACGGTAGGGGCCATCGGCGAGCCCGGCCAGCGCCTCTTCTTGCTGCAGTGCCGACAGGGCGCTGTCTCGCTGACACTGAAGATCGAGAAGCAACAGGTCGCCGCACTGGCCGAGTACCTGGGCAGGATCGTCCGCGACCAGGAACGGCCCGGCCACCTGCCCGAGGACGTCGCCCTCGAGGAGCCCACCGAGCCAGCCTGGGCGGTGGGCACGGTCGGTGTCTCCTACGACGACGGGGACGACCGGGTGGTCATCGTCATCGAAGAGCTGGTCGAGGAGAACGAGACCGGTGCGCTGGCCCGTATCGCCGTCACCCGGGAGCAGGCCGGAGCGTTCGCCATCCACGCCACCCAGCTGGTGGAGTTAGGACGTCCCCCCTGCCCCCTCTGCGGAGCCCCCCTCGATCCCTCCGGACACGAGTGCCCGAGAACGAACGGCCACCGACCTCCGATCGCCTGATCGGTTGGCGGCCGGACGATGCCGTCGGCATCGTCGAGGCCACCGACCTCATGTCCGGTGGCGGGGTCTCGGTCGAGGGCCGTCTTCCCTGGAGCTCCAACCAGACATTCCTGGTCACCGTGGACGACGGCGCCCATCAGGTGCGCGCCGTCTACAAGCCCTTCCGGGGCGAGCGGCCCCTGTGGGACTTCCCCGACGGCCTCTACCGCCGGGAGGTGGCTGCGTACCTGCTGTCCGAGGCGTTGGGCTGGGGCCTGGTGCCACCCACGGTCGAGCGGGACAGCGGGCCGTTCGGGGTCGGGTCGTTCCAGCTCTTTGTGGACGCCGACTTCGAGCAGCACTACTTCACCCTGTTCGAGGGCGGTGCCCACCACGCCGCCCTGCAGGCCGTGTGCGCCTTCGACCTCGTCGCCAACAACACCGACCGCAAGAGTGGCCACGTGTTGTTGGGCACGTGCGGCGACATCTGGGCCATCGACCACGGCGTCTGTTTCAACGCAGAGCCCAAGTTGCGCACCGTCATCTGGGACTACGCCGACGAACCGATCCCCGCCTCGTTGCTGGCCGACATGGACCGGGTCGCTCGTGACCTGCCCGACGACCTGGTCCACACGCTCGGTCACGAGGAAGTCGAGGCGCTGGCCGGCCGGCTCGGCCACGTCGTCCGAACCGGCGTGTTTCCCGAACCGGACCAGAACCGCCACGCCTATCCGTGGCCGCTGGTCTGAGCGACCGGGCCTTCAGCCCGAGGCCGCGTGAGCGGGCCGACCCGGCAGGCTGCCGAGGCCGAGGTGAGCCCGCAGCCTCAGTCTGCCGAGGCTGCGCTCAGCCCCGGGCCTTCAGGGTCTCGATGAGCTTCGGGACCACCTTGTGGACGTCGCCCACGATGCCCAGGTCGGCCACCGTGAAGATGGGAGCGTCCTGGTCCTTGTTGATGGCCACGATGTTCTTCGAGTTCTTCATGCCCACCAGGTGTTGGGTGGCACCGGAGATGCCGCAGGCCACATAGACGGTGGGCTTCACCGTCTTTCCCGTCTGGCCGACCTGATGGGAGTACGGGACCCACCCAGCATCGACGATGGCCCGGCTCGCCCCCGGGGCGCCCTTCAACAGGGTGGCCAGCTCCTCGATCATGGCGTACTGGTCCGCTTGGCCGAGGCCACGGCCACCGGAGACGACGACGTCGGCCTCGTCGAGCTTCGGACCGGTCCGCTCCTCGACATGGCGGGCCACGATGCGGGCCCCATTGGTCGCGCCCGTGTCCGGTGCCGCCAGCGCCTGCACCTCGGCGGGGGCGCCGCCGGACGGCTCAGCCGGGAAGGACTTGGCCCGGACGACGAAGAGCCCGGGGCCCTGGCCGGTGAAGTGGGCCGTCACGTTCTGCTGGCCGCCGAAGATGGCGTGCTGAGTGGCGAGCCCGCTTTCGTCCGCGGTCAGACCGACCACGTTGGTGAGGACCGGTCGATCGAGCTTGGCCGAGAGCCGGCCAGCGATGTCCCGCCCGTCGTAGGTGGCCGGGAACAGGATGGCGTCGGGCCCCCCGCCGGCCTCGACGGCGGAGGCGATGGCCGCGGCCACCGGAGCACCGGGCAGGGCGCCGGACAGATCGCCCACGTCGTGGACGACGGTGGCGCCGTATTCGCCGAGCGTGCCCGCCACCGAGGCGGTGTCCTCGCCCCAGGCCACGGCCTCCACCGTGCCGGCCAGGGACCGGGCGTGGGAGATCAGCTCGAGGCTGGCGGTAATGGGCTTGCCGTCCGCCACTTCGGCCAACACCCAGATCTTGTCGATTGCCATTGATTCGTGTTCTCCTACCGATCCCTACAGGACCTTCAGCTTCTCGAGGAATTGGACGATCCGGTCGGCGCCGTCGCCTTCGTCGACGACGATCTCACCGGCTTGCCTCGCGTCGGCCGCCGAGACGTCGGTGATCTCCTGGCGCGCACCGGCCGCACCGACCTGGCCGGCATCGACGCCGAGGTCGGCGACCGTCAGCGTCTCGACTGGCTTCGACTTCGCGGCCATGATCCCCTTGAACGAGGGGTAGCGGGGCTCGACCACCCCGGCGGTGACGGTGACCAGGGCGGGGATCGGGCACTCCACCTCGTCGTAGCCCGACTCGGTCTGGCGCTCGACCTTCACCGAGTCCCCGGTGACCTCGACCTTCTTGGCAAAGGTCACCGAGGGCAGCCCGAGGATCTCGGCGACCTGGACGGGGGTGGTTCCCGTGTAGCCGTCCGACGACTCGGTGGCCGCGAGGATCAGGTCGGGCTCCGCCCGCTTGATCGCAGCAGCCAGGACCTTCGCCGTGCCCAGCGCATCGGTGCCGGCCAGGGTCTCGTCACTGACCAGGATGGCCTTGGCCGCGCCCATGGCCAATCCGGTCCGGAGGCCCGAGGTCTCGCCGTTCGGGGCCATCGACACGAGGGTCACCTCGCCACCACCAGCCGAGTCGGCCAACTGCAAACCCATCTCCACGCCGTACGCGTCGGAGTCGTCAAGGATGAGCTTTCCCGTCCGAGCCAGGTTGTTCGTGCCCGGATCGAGTGACGGCGGCGCCGCCGGGTCAGGGATCTGTTTCACGCACACAACGACGTTCATGGCCGTGCATTGTTGACGAAAACGGCAGCCCAGGACCAATTGACGGCGTGGTCGCAGGTCAGGACGGGCGAGCTCGACCCGACAGGTGCGGGTCGGAGCGACACCGCCTGGTGTCCAGAATGGACCGGGCGTTCAAGCGCCCCCACCAGGGCGGTTCGTGCGACGCCCACCCGGGTTCGTGTGACGCCCACCCGGGTGGTTCACGGAACGCCCACCAGGGCGAGCGCCCAGGTCACGTCATCGGTGATGACCGTGTCCACGCCCCATTGGCGAGCGGACATGAGGTCGCCGGGCTCGTTCACGGTCCAGGCCGCGATGGCGAGCCCGGCGTCGTGAGCGGACCTGACCAGGTCGTGGGTGAGCAGGGACACCTCCGGGTGCAGCGCCCCGAACCCGTGCTCGATGGCCAGATCGAGGGCCTGATCTGCTCCGAACCAGGAAGGGACGAGCAGGCCGGTGCGGATCTCGGAGTCGCAGGCCATGACCGCGTCGAGCGAGCCGGGCCAGAACGAGGAGACCAAGATGGTGTCCGGCGCCGAGAGCTCGACGAGCATGGCACCGACGGCCGCCGCCACTCGTTCCTCGGGGTCGAACCCGTCCTCGTTGGGCAGGTTCTTGATCTCGATGTTCACGGTGAGGCCGGCACAGGCATCGAGTGCTGCATCGAGCAGGGGGATGTGGGCGGGGAGCTGGCAGACGTCGACCCCGACCACCGGGCCCACTCCGGGGACCACCGGATCGTGATGGACAGCCAGGGCCCCGTCCCTGGTCAGGCGCACGTCGAGCTCGACACCGTCGGCTCCCAACCGGGCCGACCGGAGGAAGGCCTCGACGGTGTTCTCGAGGATGCCTGAGCTCGGGTCGGGGCTACCCCGGTGAGCCTGAACGTCCACGGTCCTCCCCGTTCTCGCCGGTCGCGACGTCTACCCGTATCGGTGCCGGATCGGCCTCGAATTGCGCAGGTGGCAACCCGAAATTTGCTTGCGCGTTACAACCTCGGTCGTTACTCTAGAAGGCACAACCCCGAATGGCCGGCGACTCGTGGCGCCGAGCTATGTGAAAGAGTTCACAATGGGGAAAAGCTCGGATGACCGAGAGCGGAGGAAGCAACGTGGCCCTCGTTTGGAACCGCACAGTCGAATGGGACGAGGACGACTGGCGCGACCTTGCCGCATGCAGGAATACCGAGCCTGACCTGTTCTTTCCGATTGGCACCACCGGCCCGGCCGTCGACCAGATCGAGGCGGCCAAGCGAGTGTGCCGGGGCTGTGAGGCCATCGAGCCCTGCCTCGACTTCGCCCTGGCCACCAACCAGGAGTCGGGCGTGTGGGGTGGGACGTCCGAAGAGGAGCGACGCAAGCTCCGCAAGGCCTGGCTGGCCGCCCGTCGCCGCGCTTCTTGACCCTCGGTCGGTTGCCGCACCGTCCTCGCGAAGAGCCAGTTCACTGACGGCGCGGGTGCCAGCACCGGTTTCCGCCAACGGTGAGCGGTCGGTGAGCGGCCGGTTGGTTCACCGGGCCTGACGCGGGTGCTCCACGGGGACATCGAGGGCGACGACGGTCCCTGAACGGCCCTCGCCAAGTCCGCTCATGGTGATGGTGCCCCCGAGCTGACTTCGCACCAGGTCCCGGACGATGGACAGGCCCAGGCTCTGCGTCAGGTCGATGTCGAATCGGTCCGGTAGCCCGGCGCCGTCGTCCCGGACCTCGACGATCAGACGGCCACCCTTGCTCTCCAGGCGAAGGTCGATATGGCCCACCGTGGCCGGCGCCCGGTCCAGGTCGGCCTCCGGGCCAGGCTCGCCGTCTTCGTCGCCCACCTTGGCCCCCAAGAAGGCGTGCTCCACGGCGTTCTGCAGCAGCTCGGCCAGCACGACGGCCAGCGGCGTGGCGACGTCGGCGGGCACATCGCCCAGCTCTCCGTACACGCCGAAGTTCACCTGCAGGGGTGGGACGACCGAGTCCTCGGCCATGCGGATCAGTGACGTCACGATCTCGTCGAAGGGGACCTGGTCGGTCGGTTCCCGGGAGAGGATCTCGTGGACGATGCTGATCGACCGCACCCGGCGTTCCGCCTCGAACAGGGCCACCCGGCCCTCGCCAGGGTCGAGCCTGCGGGCCTGCAGGCGGAGCAAGGCCGAGATGGTCTGGAGGTTGTTCTTGACCCGGTGGTGCACCTCGCGGATGGCCGCGTCCTTGGACAGGAGCAGCCGGTCGAGGCGACGTAGGTCGGTCACGTCGCGGAGGAGCACCAGGCACCCGGTGACGTCCCCCTGGGTCAGCAACGGGATGCAGTGGAGCAGCACGACGACGTCGGGCCGCCGCTCGACCTCTTCGACCACAGGAAGGGCTGAGGCGAGGGCCCACTCGATGGCCGACTCCTCGACCCCCAGGTCGT
The DNA here is from genome assembly GCA_963803065.1 of uncultured Acidimicrobiaceae bacterium. GTDB lineage: Bacteria > Actinomycetota > Acidimicrobiia > Acidimicrobiales > RAAP-2 > DASXMT01. The sequence continues at coordinate 325,678 of CAWDKW010000004.1, read as the reverse complement.
AGAGCCGGCGGCCCTCGATCTGCGAGTACATGCCCATGCGGTGGAGGGCGTTGGTGGCGTTGGGCGATGCATACCGCACACGGCCCTCCTCATCGACGAGGACGATGCCGTCACCGACGCGGGGGGCCTCCTCGGTGCCGAGCTCCTCACTCGGGAAAGGGAAGGTCGACTCGGCCAACATCACCGCGAACCGGTCAAAGACGTCCCGGTAGGTGCGCTCGAGGTGACCGGGGCGGCGCCCAGCCCCCGACGAGAGCCGGGCCAGGACGGCCACGGTCGTCCCCTCGCAGCGGACGGGGATGCACTGCAGTCGCACGGGCTCGTCCGCCGGATCGAGCTGCATCTCGCCCCGGGTGGGTTCACCAGAGTTGAAGGTGGCCGTGACCAGCGGCCAGTCGGCCGCACCCACTGTCTGACCGACCAGGTCGTGCTGGACGACCGTGGCGCTGTTGGACGGGCGCATCTGGCCCAGGACCACCAAGAGGGGGCCGGCGGCCCGGTGGTGGGGTGCGCTCGGGGCCATGGGCGCCAGCAGCACCAGATCGGAAAAGGCCAGGTCGGCGAGGATTCCCCACGTACCCAACAACCGCTGCAGATGCGCCAGCTGCTCGTCGACCAGGTCGGTCCGCTCGAGCGCCAGCTCGGCAGGGGTGGCCACGGTCAGGTCTCGCCCCGGGCGCGCCCATCAGACACCGCGACGGCATGGGGCCGCCGTTTCCGGAACCCCCGGAGCTCGGTCACCCCCACCTGGCCCAGGAGCGATCGAAGGTCTCCGGCCCGGTGGGCCACATCAGGCAGGCTGTGGGCGTCCGACGCGGTGGTCAGCGGGACGCCGCGGTCGACGAAGCGCTGGAGCAGCGGTGGAGCCGGGTACACCTCCCCCACCGGCTTGCGCCAGCCGGCCGAGGAGACCTCGGCCGCCATTCCCGACGACGCGGCGGCCTCAGCCATCCGGTCGTAGAACTCGTCGGGGACCGCAGGGAGATGCCCGGCCACCTTCACCAGGTCGGGGTGGGCATAGACGTCGCAGGCACCCGAGGCCGCCAGTTCCTCCATGGCCCGCGTGTACTCGTCCCACACCTGGTCGATGTCCCGCACCGACCACTCGGCCATGACCAACGGGTCGTTCAGCACGTCGAACCGCCAGGCCCCGAGCCAGTGCACCGATCCCAACAGCACGTCGAAGGGGTAATCGGCCAGGAGCCCGGCCACCTCGTCCATCCGCCCCTCGTAGTAGTCGACCTCCATGCCCAGCACGACCGGGAGCCCCTCCGCCTTTACCGCCTCGACGACCTCGACATAGCTGTCGAGGTCGACGCGGGCATGATGATCCCAGTAGGCCGCCATCCCAGGGCGGAGTGCCTCGCCGGGCAGGTCGTCCCAGAAGCCGTGGAGCAGTTTGTCGGCCTGCACGAACCGAAACAGGTGCTCGGTCAGGGCGATCTCGGTCACGCCGGCGATCACGGCCTTCTCGCAGTAGGCGGCAACCTGCTCCACGGTGGCCTCCGCATCACGCTGGGTGTGGGGCCAGAGGTGGAGGTGGTAATCGAGCACGATGGGTCCCTTCAGCTCATCGCCGGCAATACGTGCCGCGGCAGGGCCGAGTCGGCGACGCGATCGAGCGCCTGCGACGAGGCGATCGAGCAGGCAACAGGATCGAGCAAGCGTTGCGGGTGGGCACGAATCGGGGCGGTCTCAATCTGCTCGGCGGATGAGGGTCACACCATCGCGCACCGTGGTCTGGACGGCGACGACCCGGGGGTCGTCTGCCACCCGCTCGTTGAAGGCTCGGAGCGCCTCGGTGGCCGCCGAGGAGTCGCTCGCGTCGACGACCTGCCCGTGCCAGAGGGTGTTGTCGGCCAGGATCAACCCCCGGGGCGCCAGCTTGGGGAAGACAGCCTCGAAGTAGTCCAGGTACTCGGTCTTGTCGGCGTCGATGAACACCAGGTCGAATGGCCCGGGCAGCCCGGCGATGGACTCCATGGCCGGACCGACCAGCACTTCGATGCTCTCGGCATACGGGCTGGCGGCGATGTGCCGCTGCGCCACCTCGGCATGGGTTGGGTCGAGCTCGCAGGTCACGATCTTGCCGCCGGGGGCGAGCCCGGCCGCCATGGACAGGGACGAGTAGCCGCTGAACGTGCCGATCTCCAGGATGCGGGTGGCGCCGGTGGCGAAGACCAGCAGCTCCAGGAACCGTCCCTCCAGATTGCCCACCATCATGCCCGGCGCGGCCAGGTTCGACCGGGTGTACTCGGCCAACTCGTGCAGGTAGGCCGGGGCGGACGTGGTGTGCGCGGCCGCGTAGGCCTCGATGGTGGGATCGACGATGTCGGTCATAGCTGCATCGTACGGCAGCCGACCGCAGCGGCCGCCCGTGGCTCCCGGGGCTGACCTGGGGGGGCTGGCCCGGGGCGGACCTGGGGCTGACCGCGAGCTGCCCGGGACTGCCCGGAGGGGCTGTTCGGGAGCTACCAGATCTGCTCGCCCAGGCGCACCAGACCGGCCAGGTCGTAGATGTCGGTGTCGAAGAAGGGGACGGTGGCGAGGACCTCGGGGGCGGTGGCCAGGTGAGCGCGCTCCTCACCTTCCCGGATGGCCACCAGCCGGAAGTTGAGGAAGCTCTCGGCAACCTCGGTGAGCACCCGCCTGACGTTGTCCTCGTCGCCCAGCACCGCGCCGCCAGGAGGGGCCCCCGCCGTATCCGGCCCAGAGCCGGCCGCCCCCGGGGTGTCCGGCCCTGCGGCGGCAGCCGAGGCCAGCCGAGCGGCGAGCTCGGGGGCACGCTCCTTCATCGTCTCGGCGACGGCCGCCGCCCCCGGGTCCCGGAGATAACCGGGCAGCACCTTGTTCAAGACGATGGCCCCGAGGTGGAGATGGCGATCGGTGAGCTCTCGGGCGAAGAACTCGGCCTCTCGGAGCGGGACCGCTTCGAGTGTCGACACCACCATGAACGTGGTGCGCCGGTCGGACAGGAGACGACCCACGGCCTCGGCTCGTTCCACGAACCCGTCGTACATCGACTGAAAGAGGATGAAGAACTCGGAGATGTCGGCCAGAAATTGGGTACCGAGGATGCGGTCGGCGATCTGGTAGAAGGGCTTCGTGGCTGCGTTGACCAGCCTCGAGCGGTAGGGGACGATGAGCCAGCGCAGGAGCCGGGACGAGAAGAAGTCGGCCAGGCGCTGGGGGGCGTCCAAGAAGTCCAGGGCGTTGCGGGTGGGCGGGGTGTCCACCACGATCAGGTCGTAGTCCCCCTCGGAGTGGATCTCGTACAGCCGCTCCATGGCGATGTAGTCGTGGCTCTGGACGAAGCGGCCCGAGATGTTCTGGTAGAGGGGATTGGCCAGGATCTCGTCTCGGGTCTGCCGGTCGGGGGCGTGCCGGCGGATGAGGGCGTCCCATGACTCCTTGGTGTCGAGCATGGCCACCCACAGCTCGCCCCGGGACCTGATCCCGCTGGCGCGGAATGCCTCGTCGGGGACCCGGCGCTCGGCGTTGCCGATCCCTTCGAGCCCCAGGGCGTCGGCCAGGCGCTTGGCCGGGTCGACGGTGAGGACCAGCACCTTCCCGCCCTGTTGCACTGCAGCCATCACCGCAGCGGCGGCGGCCGTGGTCGTCTTGCCCACACCCCCGGGGCCGCACGCGATCACGATCTCCTTGGCTGCCAACAGCCCGTCGATCGACCCCGAGTCGGTCGCGACGTCGGCTCCCGGCTGGAGCCGCCGGGCATTTCGACCGAGCTCGAGCCGGTGACCCGTCGGCGCCTGCTCGGCCGACTCTGGCGCCGCGGTTGTCGACCCTGGTTCTTTGGTCGACGACGCAAGTTCTGTGGTCGACGCAGGTTCTGTGACGATCTTCTTCGTGGCCGCCTTCTTCGGGGTCGCCTTCTTCGGGCTTGCTCTCTGGGGTGCAGCCCTTTTCGCCCCAGCCTTCTTGGACGCAGCCTTCTTGGACGCAGCCTTCTTTGGTGCAGCCTCTTTGGTGCAGCCTCAGTGCTCGGGGCTGCCTTGGTGGGTGTCGCCGCCGTCTCGATTGCATCCCCGGCCCTTGCCGCCCCGGGCGGCACGCCGCCTGCCGCACCTGCCGTCGTGGGGGGCACGTCGCCTGCGTCGGGCGTGGGCGGTACGTCACCAGCAGCTCGGGGCGGCGTGTCCTCGCTCATCAGAAGCCGAGCTCCTCGCCCAGAGACGCCGCCACCTGCTTGGTCGTTCGCAAACCGTGGTACCGGGTGAACAGGTAGGGCAGGTAGAGCATCGGGACCGACGGGTCGATCCCGGCCCGCAGCTGCTCCAGATGGGTCGCCCGGGTCCGTCGCATGGTCACGGCCAAGGTGGCCGCATTGAGGACCTTGGTGGCGTCGCCGCCCACCAGCTCGCCGAGCTCCTCAGAGGGCCCGGTGGCGCGGAGCGCATCGAACACCGCCTCTTCCTGGCGGCCGAAGAGCTCGGGCAGGACGCGGTTCACGACCACCGCCGACAGCCGAACGGTCGTTTCCTCGCGGATCCGGTCGGCTAGCTCGATGGTCTCGTTGACCGGCATCTCCTCGGGCGTGCACACGGCCACGAGACCGGTCTGGGCCGGGTCGGACAGGATCTGAAGCATCCAGTCGGTCTGCGAACGAATGAGCCCGACCTTGACCAACTCGTTGATGGCCTGCGGGGCGGCGAGTTGGCCGACGATGTGCCCCGCCGCCGGCGCATCCACCACCACCAGGTCGTAGTGCCCCTCTCGGACCTCATAGCAGAGCTTCCCCACGGTGAGGATCTCCCGGACCCCGGGGGCGGCGGTGGCCACGAAGTCGAACGCCTTGGCCAGCGGGCCGATCCGCCCCACTACCGGGATCCGAAGTTGCAACTTCAGGTACTCGCGTAGCGATGCCTCGGTGTCCATGGACATGGCAAAGAGGCCGGGCAGGAGCTCTCGCTCCTTGAACCTGGTCGGCTTCGCCTCGTAGAACCCAGCGACGTCACCTTTGGCGTCCACCTCGCTGATGAGGACGCGCTTGCCCCGCTGCGAGGCGAGCAGGGCCAGGGCCGATGCCACCGTCGTCTTTCCCACGCCGCCCTTGCCCGTGACGAACAGCAGCTTGAGGTCGAGCAGGCTGGTGACGTCCGGAGCTCACCGGGCCGGAGCTCACCGGGTCCGAACTCTCCGGTTCGGAACCCTCCAGGTCGGAGCGGTGTGGGTCGAAGTGCTGTGGTCCGATCTCGGGTGGGCCGATCTCGAGTGGGCCGATGTCGGGTGGGCCGACGAATCGAGCACCTCGGCCATCCGGCAGGTCCCGAGTTGTCTCAGGAGATCCCGAAACCGACCCGTCGTTCGGTCGACGGGGCGTCGACCTCGACGTAGGCGACCTTGGCCGAGGGGACCCCCACCCGGCGTCCCTTTCGGTCCGTCAGCCACAAGATGCTGTTCTCTCCGGACAGAACCTCTTCGATTTCGGCCAGGACCTTGTCACGATCTGTGTCCTCGGCCAACTCGACGTCGAGCTCCTTGACCGACTGGACAATCCCGATACGCACGTCCACCTGGCACGCTCCTCTCAGAAGGACCCCGGCAGGTCCGCCGGCTGTCACCGACGATACAAGGTCCGAGACAGCGCCCGTCCCGCATCGCTTCCGTCACACCGTTGCGCCACACTGGGAACATGTTGGGCGAGAACGATCGCGAGAACGAGACGTACGGCGAGGGGAGACCACACGACGAGCGCCGGGAAGGCGCGGGCACAGCACGGAGCGGGATCGGACGGCAGGGCGGCGACGGACGACGGGGCGAGACCGAACGGAACCGCCGGTGGGCGTCCACCATGGTCGGCTTCCCCGATCACGGCGCGAGGTTCGCACACGCCGACAGCCACGCCAGAGCCGGGCCACGGGGCGTTGCCGCCTTTGACCGGGACCAGCGGGAGGAGCTCGAGGAAGCCCAGCTTGCCGTCGGCGCCACCCGTGCCCGGGGAGCCGGCAACCGAGCACGGCCAGAGGAGCCCGATCGGTGGAGGACGTGCTTCGAGCGTGACCGGGACCGCATCCTGCACGCCACCGCCTTTCGCCGTCTGGCCGGGAAGACCCAGGTGTTCGTGTTCCCCGACGACCACCAGCGCACCCGGCTCACCCACGCCCTGGAGGTCGCTCAGGTGGCCACCAGCATCGCCCGGGCCTGCCGACTGAACGTCTCCCTCACCGAGGCCATCGCCCTCGGTCACGACTGCGGGCACGGACCTGGTGGTCACGCCAGCGAGGACGCCCTCTCGCCATACCTCGACGGTGGTTTCGATCATGCCGTCTGGGGCGCCGAGGTCTCCTTGGACCCGTTCAACCTGTGCGCCGAGACGATCGATGGGATCCGGAACCACTCCTGGTCCCGCCCGGCGCCGTCCACCCCCGAGGGTGAGGTGGTGAGCTGGGCAGACCGGATTGCCTACGTCTGCCATGACTTCGAGGACGCAGTGGCCAGCGGGATCGTCACCCCGTCGGTCCTCCCCGACGTGGTCCGCCGGCGCTGCGGGGAACGCCGGAGCCAGCAGCTCGGCGCTTTCATCGACGGGGTGGTCGAGACGGTGGCCCGAACCGGGCGCATCGGCATGGGGGAGGACTTGGCCGACGCCCTGGCCGCCTTTCGAGGGGCCAACTACGAGCACATCTATCTGCGCCCCAGCTCGCTGGCCCAGAACGGGGCAGTGGTGGCCGTCCTGCGGGCCCTGGTCGAGCACTACGCAGACCGCCCCAACCGGATCCCGTCCGTGGCCGATGCCGGCGGGGGCCTCCGCGGCGGTGAGCCTCAGGCGCTCCGTGCCGGCGTGGAGTACGTGGCCGGGATGACCGACCGGTTCGCGTTCACCCAGGCGGTCGCCGTGCTCGGCTGGGACCCGTCGAAGCTCCCCGTCGGTGTGGGCGTCGCCGGACGACCCTGACCGATTGGCGACGATCCCATCGATGCCCTATCCCCATCGGCGCACTGTCGCGCTCCCGCCACCGACGCCCAGTCGCTAGGCCGATCAGCTTCTGTCCAGTGGTCAGTGGTCAGTGGTCAGTGGTCAGTGGACGGTCAGCTCCTGGCGGTAGACCCGCGCCGGGCCCAGGCCGACCAGCTGCTCGGCCAGCCCTCTGAAGGCCCGGGCCGCCTCGCCGTCGGGATCGGCCACCATCACCGGGACACCCACATCGCCGCCCTCGCGGAGGGCGGGCACCAGGGGGACCTGGCCGAGGAGGGGCACGCCCAGCTCGCCAGCCAGGCTCTGCCCGCCACCCGCGCCGAACAGCTCGTACCGGGTGCCGTCGTCACCGGTGAACCAGCTCATGTTCTCGATGACCCCCCGAACGGCGAGCTTCAGCTTCCTTGCCGCGTAGGCCGAACGTTGGGCGACCCGCTGGGCGGCCGCCTGGGGCGTGGTGACCACGAACACCTCGGTCTTGGTCAGGTACTGCCCGAGTGACAGGGTCACGTCTCCGGTGCCCGGCGGCATGTCGACCAGTAGGAAGTCGGGCTCGCCCCAGTAGGCGTCGACCAAGAACTGCTCGAGTGCCTTGTGGAGCATCGGTCCTCGCCAGATCACCGGCGTCTCGTCGGGAACGAAGAACCCCATCGACAGGCAGCGGACGCCGTGCACGGTAGGCGGGATGACCAGGTCGTCGATGATCAATGGGTCGGCCCGCACTCCGAGCATCTTTGGAACCGAGAACCCGTAGACGTCGGCGTCGAGGATCCCCACATCGTGGCCCTGCTGGGCCAGGGCGACGGCCAGGTTGACCGTGACCGAGGACTTCCCCACGCCGCCCTTGCCCGAGGAGATCCCGATCACACGGGTGCGCGAACGCGGCAGCATGAACCGGTTGGGTCGACCCTCCTCATGGCCGAGGTGGCCGCCGGGGCCGTGGCCGTGCCCGCCGCCGTGGTCGTGGCCGCTTTGCTCCCCGTAGGCCGAGACCCCACCATCGAGGGGCTCCCCCCGCAGCAACAGCCGTACCCGATGCCGCTCTTCCTCGTTCATCACGGCGACCTCGCCGCCCACCTCGTCGACGCCGGGTAGGGCGCCCACGGCCTGCCGGACCCGGGCAACCAGCTCCTCGACCTGGGGATACTGGCCCACCGGCACGGCCAAGTCGACGGCCACCCGCTTGCGCTTCACCGAGACCGACCTGACCATGCCCAGTTCAGCAAGAGTGCGACGAAGCTCGGGGTCGGTGACGGCGCCAGCCGCGGCCCGTACCTGTGCCTCGTCTATGGACATCGACGTCTCTCCTCGTGAACAAATGGCCTTCGGGACTACACTAGGTGACGTGTCATCGATCCAGGACGGTCCGGCCGTGGCGTCAAGGCCGCTGGTGACGGGGACGGTTCCTTCCGACAACGACTTCTCGGTTCCATCCGACAGCGACTTCTCTGCCGCGGCTGCCGCGGTGACATCCGCCTTCGGTGATCCGACCCGCAGGGAGATCTACCTCTTCGTCCGGGCCAACCCCGGTGCAACGGCGTCCGAGGTGGCCACCCGTTTCTCGCTCCACCCGAATGTGGCCCGTCACCACCTGGAGCGCCTCGCTGCCGGTGGGTACGTGGAAGTCACCAAGGAGCGGTCAGCCGGTCACGGCGCCGGACGACCATCGAAGCGGTTCACCGTGATCGGGAACGATCCCACCCTCGATCTGCTCACTCGCCGTGACGACCTGCTCATCCTGTTGCTCCAGGAAGCCCTCAACCTGCTCGGGCCGGAGGCGGCCGAGCACATGGCCGAACGGGTGGGCGAAGAGTACGGGCGCTCCCTGGCCGGCCACATGGCTCCGGGCGACGGCCAGCGCTCCCTCCGGGCGGCCATGCACGCCATCGCCGACACCCTCACCGCGCACGGGTTCGCTGCTCACGCTGAGGATCAGGGTGCTTCCACCGCAGTAGTGGCGGACAGCTGCCCCTTCGGGGAGGCGGCGTCGCAGTACCCGGTGCTGTGCGCGGTCGACCGCGGCATGGTCAAGGGCCTGTTGGCCGGTTTGTGCGGCGAGAACCCCGAGGGGGCGGTTCCGGTGGTGCTGTCGTCGCGGGCTCGCGGCGACGACGCCTGCGTCGCGCTGGTCTGACCGTGCCACCGGGCAGGCCGGGCAGCCCGTCTTCGCCAGGGGCCTGCGTCAATGGCCACCGGACGCTTCCCGGGATCTGAAGCCATGGCCCGGCACTACCTCGATCACGCCTCGACGACGCCGCTCCGCCCCGAGAGCTCGGCGGCGATGGCGGCCTGGCGGGACACGGGCATCACCGCTGATCCTGGCCGGGTGCACACCGAGGGGCGCATCGCCCGGGCCACCTTGGAGGATGCCCGGGACCAGGTCGCCGCCCTCCTCCGCGTGCGTCCGCGCCAGGTCATCTTCACCTCCGGCGGCACCGAGGCGATCAATGCCGCGGTGTGGGGGGCAGCGCGGGCCCGACCGGGGCCGATGGTCTGCTCGGCCGTCGAGCACTCCGCCGCACGAGAGGCGTCGGCCCGGTCTGCTCCGGTGGTCGAGGTCGCCGTGGACGGACGCGGTCGTATCGACCCCGACGCCGTCAGCGATGCCATCGAGCGTGTCGTCGCCGAGACGGGTCGGCCCCCGTCGCTGGTGCACTGCCAGTGGGCCAACCACGAGGTGGGGACGGTGCAGCCGGTGCCCGAGGTGGTTGACCGCTGCCGGCAAGGGGACATGTCCGCCTTCGTCCATGTCGACGCGGTCGCCGCCGCCGGACACGTCCCCCTCGACCTCGGTGGGCTCGACGCCGACCTGGTCTCGGTCTCCGCCCACAAGCTGGGTGGGCCCGCCGGTATCGGCGCCCTGGTCGTACGTCGTGGGCTCCGGGTCGAGCCGTTGCTGGTCGGCGGCGAGCAGGAGCGGGCACGGCGGGCGGGTTTCGAGAACGTGGCCGCCGCCGTGGGATTCGGTGCGGCCGCGGCCGCGCTGGCCGATGGCGACCGGCTGGCCGGCGAGGAGGCCCTGGCGCGACAGGCCGTCGACCGGCTTCGGAAGGCTGCGCTGGCCGTGGTCGGGGTCATCGAGTACGGGGACCCCGTCGACCGGGTGCCCCACATCCTGTGCCTGGGGATCGAGGGGGTCGAAGCTGAGCCTGTGTTGCTCGGATTGGACCAGGCCGGCATCGCCGCCCACTCGGGCTCGTCGTGCTCGTCCGAGGCTCTCGAGCCCTCGCCCGTCCTCCAGGCCATGGGCGTAGACGCCGATCGGTCGTTGCGGCTGTCGGTGGGATGGTCGACGTCCGACGCCGACATCGACGCGTTCGCCGACGCCTTCCCCCGGGTGGTCGCCGGCCTACGCGCCCTCCGCCGCCCCTGACTCGACCCGTCCCGGGGCCAGACCGACACTCCATGGCCAGACCGAAGGTGCGGCCAGGCCCATCGGTGGCCAGCTGACCCGGGACCGGACGTCGATGCGGATCAGGCTGGCGGAACCTTCGACGGGACCGCCACTCCCGCCTGGGCGAACGCCTGGCGGATGTAGGGCGCGGCCTGCTTGATGACCGACGCGCCGGGCTCGGGGTTCGTCGCTCCCAGAAATGCCTGGTACTGGGCCACTGCGCCGGCGGCGTCGTGGTCCTGTTGCAAGAGGATCGTCCCGAGGTAGAGGTGACCGGCGAAGTCCTGCGGGTCGAGTTGCACGGCCGACTCGACCAGCTTGCGTCCCTCCGCCGTCAACTTGGCGCTCTTGCCTGCGGATCCCACTTGGTAGTCGAGCCAACCGAGCTGGGCCGTGGCCTGGGCCTGGTGCGGGTTCTGGCTCAGGATCTGGTTGTAGAGCTGGGCGGCCTGTCCGAGCTGTCCGGCGTCCTCGGAGGCGGCCGCCTGGGCCAGCTTCTGGGCCACCTCCTGTTGCTGGCTGAGCGTCACGTTGCCCGTCTCGGTCTGCCCCGGGAGCCGCGGCACGGCGATCAGCACCACGGCCAACACGATGGCTGCGCCCAGGGCGGTGACCGCCCCGCCCATGAGGAACCGCTGCCGACGGCTGCGCCGAGGGGATGGACCGGGCGCCCGGGATCCCGCTGCCGGACCGGGCATCGGGCTGTCGTCTCCTACCGGGTCACCGGTGTCTCCTGCAGAGCCACGGTCGTCAGCGAGTACCGATGATGATCCAGGATCGACGGCGAGCGATGCGCCCGCGGTGGATCCTGCGCCCGCGCTGGAGCCTCCGTCCGCGACGACAACTGCATGTGGAGTCGTGGCCACGGCCTCGTCGTCCAAGGCGACCAGGCGCGCCTCGACCGCATCGAGCCGGGATCGGTCCCGCCGGCACAGTGCGTCGTAGTCGGTGTCGGACAGGTCCCCGGCATCGTGTTCCGCCTTGGCGTCGGCCAGGGAGCGCTCCAAGAAGGACCGGCGATCGGCCAGCGCCTCGGCGCTCATGCCGACCTCCACCACCGTGTCGGCACCCTTGACCTCCTCGGCGAAGCCCTGCCGCCGGCGCCGGACCACGAAGAGGGTCAGTCCGCCGAGCGCCGCCACGCCCGCGGCCAGAGGGAGGACCCACACGAGCAGTGACCAGCCGCTGGCGGGCGGGGTGAGGACGATAGACGTGCCGTAGCGGGAGACGAGGTAATCGTCGATCTGCGCGTCGGTCCGTCCCGCCGCCACCTGGGCGGCGATGGCTTTGCGCACGGTGATGGCGGTCTGGGCGTTGGAGTTGGCCACCGAGAGGTCCTCACAACTGGGGCACTTGATCCCCGAGGCGATGGCCTGGACCCGTTGGGCCTGGGTCAGCGGCTTGGACGAGAAGACGCCGCTCCCGACGAGGAGGGCGACGACCAGGACGACGGCCAGGACGGCCCAGACGAGGAGCCGCCGTCGGGTCGCCCACGAGTCCCTCACGGGTGCGACGCCTGCGCCCGCTCGATGACCGCGTCGAGGTCCTTGGCTGTGACCGGGCCCAGGTAGTCGGCGACCACCCGACCATCGGGTGCGATCACGAAGGTGGACGGGGGCGAGCCGACGCCATAATCGAGGCGGATCGTCCCCTGTGGATCGGCCATGGTCGGCCAGGTGGCGCCTTGGGAGGCCTGGTAGCTCCGGGCTGCCGACGCGGTGTCCTCGATGACCACCGACAACATCGACGCGTCACCGGTCCGCTGGTGCTCGTACTGGAACTGGACCAGCTCGGGCTCCTCTTGTTGGCACGGCTCGCACCAACTGGCGAAGAAGTTCACCACCACGTACTTCCCCGGTTGGGACGGCATGGCGTACTGGGTCCCGCTCACGGTGGGCCCGGCGATGGCCGGCGCCTGCTTGCCCAGCAGGGGGCTCGCCGCCTGGGCCGTCGTGGCCTGGGGCCGGGTGGCCAGCACGGCGGTCAGGGCGGCGGCGGCGACCAGCACGGCCAAGCCGATCCAGCGAGCCGTGTGCCTGGCCCGCTCCGGCCGCCCTTGTCCACCGCCAGCGCCGGGCTGGGGTGCGGGCGAAGCCGCCGGGGTCGCTGACGGTTGACTCAAGGCCGCTCCCCGATGCCCACAGGGACCTGATCGGGCTCAGTCGGTCGGGGCCCGGCCTCGTCTCGCCCGACGAGGGCGTCGCTGACCTCGCGCCCGTCCCCGGCCGCGTCCTCGGGGCCAGGCGTGCCGGCCACGCCCACGACCGGTTGGGACACCGGGTCGGTGGGACGGCGACGGCGCCCGGGGACGGCCGACAGGATCGTGCCCACCACCAGCAGCGCTCCCCCCGCCCACATCCATGCGACCAGGGGCTGGACGACCACTCCGATGACCACCGTCGAGCCCGACGGGATCTTGTCGATGGTCAGGTAGACATCGTCCGTCCAGCTCGAGTCGATCGACGGGGTGCCCACCACGTTGGCCGAATTGGAGCCGAAGGTGGTGAGGGCGGGCCGGAAGTCCCCGCCACCGTCCACTCTGATGACGGCCTCCCTGGCCCTCGACGCCGGCGTGGTGACGGTGCGGAAGTCGACGAACTGCACCGTGTGCCCCCCGAAGGTTGCGGTCTGGCCGGGCGTCAGCCGCAGCTCCCCGCGCTGCCCGAACGAGGTGGCCGCGGCCAGACCCACGGCGATGACCACCACGCCGATGTGTACGACCATGCCGCCGTTGGCCCGCCCGACCAGGCCCCGCCAGCCGGCCAGGGCGGCCCGCCCCGGGGTGGCACCGGCCGCCCGTGCCGACCGCCAGGCCAGGCGGACCGACAGGACCAGGGCCCGGCCGGCCGAGGCGGCGGCGAAGGCGCCAAGGCCGAAGGCCACCAGCGGCTCGAGGCCGTGGACGCCGCCGAGCACGCAGGCCACCACCGTCACCACGCCGAGGGCGGCGGGCACGGCGATGCGTCCCCGCATCACGGACAGCGTCGTCTTCCGCCAGGGGAGCGCCGGGGCCACGCCCATCAGGAACAACAGGGCCAGGCCGAGGGGCACGGCCAGGGCGTTGAAGTACGGCGCCCCCACGGTCACCTGCTGACCGTTGAGGGCCTGGTAGAGGAGGGGGAACACGGTCCCCAGCAACACCACGAAGGCAAAGGCGACAAAGAGCAGGTTGTTGCCGAGGAACGCCCCCTCCCGGCTGAGGGGCGCGTCGATCCCTCCGGGCGACCGCAGCCGGTCCCCTCGCCAGGCGATGAGTCCCACCCCGACCACCAGCACCAGCGCGAAGAACCCGATGAGCAGCGGGCCGATCGTGGACTGGGAGAAGGTGTGGACCGACTGGATCACCCCCGACCGGGTGAGGAAGGTGCCGAGAATGGTCAGGCTGAACGTGGCGATGACCAACGAGAGGTTCCAGACCCGCAGGAGCCCTCGGCGTTGCTGCACCATCACCGAATGCAGATAGGCGGTGCCGCACAGCCACGGCAGGAACGAGGCGTTCTCGACCGGGTCCCATGCCCAGAACCCTCCCCAGCCCAGCACCTGATAGGACCACCACATCCCGAGCAGGATGCCGGCGGTGAGGAACCCCCAGGCGAACAGGGTCCACCGACGGGTCTCGCTCTGCCAGTCATCGTCGAGCCGCCCGGTGATGAGCGAGGCCACGGCGAAGGCGAAGGGGAGGGTGAACCCGACGAATCCCAGGTACAGCATGGGCGGGTGGAAGGCCACCAGCGGGTTGTCCTGCAAGAGGACGTTGGGCCCGTTCCCGTTGGTGACGACCGCCCCGGCCACCCGCCGGAAGGGGTCGGCCGGGCCCAGCATGAGCATGAAGAAGAAGGCGGCGACCACGTAGACGACCATGGTGGCCCAGGCCACGAGCCGGTCCGAGCCCCGCTTTCGGAAGCGCCACACCATTGCGGTGGCGTAGCCGCCGAGGATCACGCCCCAGAGAAGGATGGATCCTTCGAGGGCCGACCACATCCCGGTGATCGAGTAGAGCAACGGCGTCGAGGTCGAGTTGTTGTCGGCCACGTAGACGAGGGAGAAGTCGTGGGTGACGAGGGCGTGCTCCATCGCCGCGGTGGCCACCAGGCCGCCCAGCAGAATGACCGGGGCGTAGATCTGGGCGTTGCGGATGACGGTGTCCCTGCCCTTGGCCAGGCCGATGGCCATCACCACGATGCCCACGACGGCCGCGGCCAGCCCCAGCAGGACCCCGGTGTGCCCCAGTGCTGCGTTCACCGCAGGGCTCCTGTATTCATCACGGTCACCCGGTGTTCACCGCGGCCGTCCGGCAACCGGCACGACGATCACCGCGTGGACCCGTTGGGCGCCTTCACCCGATTGGGGTGGGCAGCCACATACGAGGAGGAGTGCTTGACCAGGATCTGGTTGGAGTCGAAGGCGTTGCCCTGGAAGTGGCCGACCACCACGACGGGGATGTTGGGCTGGAAGAGCTGCGGGGGGCTGCCCGTGTTGGCCACCTGGGCCGACACCCCGTTGCTCTGGACGGTGAAGTCCACGCCTTTCGCCGTGTCGTGCACCGTCCCGGGGACGACCACCCCCTCGAGCCGGAAGTCCCGGGTGCCGAGGGAGGCCTTCTGGTGCATGGCCTGGTCGACGGTCAAGTAGTAATCGAGCGAGCTGCCCAGGCCCTTCACCAACAAGAAGGCGAACGCGGCGGCGAGCACCACGCCGACGCCGATGTAGCGGAGCCGATGGGACTGCCGTGCGCCGGGGGCCGGCCCGCTCGGGGTGTCCGGCTCCGGCGGCGCGCCCGGCCCGGCCGGGGGTGCGATCGTCATCGACCGTCCTGGGGGCGTCGGTCGGTCACCATGTCGTCCGCCCGGGTCTGGGCCACCAGCCGGTTCAGGCGACGGCGGCGCCAGATGAGCTGCACGGCATAGAGGAACAACAGGCCGAGGACGATGCTGTACCCGGCGACGACGTAGTTCACCGTGACACCTCGCTGACCGGTACGGCCGGCTCGGCTGGATCGGCTGGATCGGCTGGATCGGCTGGATGGACTGGATCGGCTGGATGGACTGGATCGGCTGGATGGTCCAGCGGGGCGACGGCCACCACGGGGGCACCGGGCACCGCGGTCCCAGGACCAACGTCGGCCCGGGACTCGACCCCGTCGTCGACCATGCCTTCGGCCTGACGCTGGCGGATGGCCGAATCGAGCTCACCGGTGCCCAACAGGTCCTGGAGCGCGCCGATCCGGTACCGGACCAGGAGCATCCAGACGAAGACGAGGGTCAGGGCCACGAAGCCGAGCAGCAGCGTCCAGGCCATGGAGCCGTGGATCTGAGGCGACAGGTCCGGGTTCAGCACCGTGGCCCCCTGGTGGAGCGTCTTCCACCACAGGACCGAGAAGTGGACGATGGGGACGTCGACGGCGGCGAAGAGCGCGGCGAAGGCACAGCGCTTCGCCCGGACTTCGGGGTCGGCGGGAACCCGGCGGAGGGCCAGGTACCCGAGAAACAAGACGAGCAGCAGGGCCGTGCTGGTCAGCCGGGCGTCCCAGGTCCAGTAGACGCCCCAGGTCGGCCGGCCCCAGATCGAGCCGGAGATCAGTGTGCAGACATTGAAGACGACGCCGACCTCGACCGAGGCTGCGGCCAGGCGGTCCCAGAAGAGCGAGCGGGTACGGGGCCAGAGGTAGAGGAGGCTCGAAAGCGCGGCCAGGCCGAAGGCCAGGTAGAGGGCCACCCAGGCCACGGCGGGATGGAGGTAGACCAGGCGCACCAGGTCGCCTTGGGTCTTGTCGGGCGGGGTGATCCACAGGCCGAGCCACACGGTGAAGGCCAGGCTGACCAGCGCGGCCAGACCGATCACCCGGGTCGTCCACATTGCTTTGGGAGACTGGCGGATCACGCCGACTCCTGTATGGGACCGAACACGACCACTCCTAGTGCCAGATAGACGGCGTCGAAGACGATGAGCAGGCGGACCCACGGCGTCCCCTGGCTGGGGACGCCGCTGGCCAGCGCCGCCTGCCAGATGCGGGTGCCGGCCAGGAGCACCGGGGCCACCACGGGCAGCAACAGGAAGGGCAACAGGGTCTCTCGCACCCGCAACCCGGCCGAGAGCGCGCCATAGAGGGTGCCCGCCGCAGCCAGGCCGATGGTGCCCGCGATGCAGGCCACCACAGCGAGCCACACGGTGTTGATCCGGGCGCCGTAGAGGAGCACGACCCCGACACCGAGGATCGCTTCGAGGATCGCCAGCTGCACGGCCACCGCGGCCGTCTTGCCCAGGAACACCCCGGCCGGGTCGAGGCCGGAGAGACGAAGGCCGTCGCGGGCACCGTCGGCCGACTCCACCGACACGCTGCGCTGGATGGCCAGCACGGTGGAGAACAAGACGGCCACCCAGAACAGGCCGGGTGCGGCCTTCGCCATCGGGGACCGATCGGGCCCGAGGGCGAAGGCGAACAGGACGAGGGCGATGACCCCGAACGGTGCCACCTGGCTCAGCGCCACCCGGGAGCGTGCCTCGATCCGAAGGTCCTTTCCGACCATGAGGAGGGTGTCACGCCACATGGACGACACGCTCCGCCTCGGGGGGCGGGACGGCAGCGGGGATGGCCCGCTCACCGGTTATCCGGCCGCCGGTGATGGTCACCGCCCGGTTGGCCAACGGCTCGACCAGGTGGGCCTCGTGGGAGGCGATGACCACGGTGGCCCCCGCCGCCGACACCTCGGTCACCAACTGGCCGAGGAGGGTGCGCGCCCCGGCGTCGAGACCGGCGTGGGGCTCGTCGAGCAACCAGAGCTCGGGCGACCGGGCCACCAACACGGCCAGGGCCACCCGGCGGCGTTGTCCGGCCGAGAGCTTTCCCGCGCTCGTCCGCAACAGCCGTCCGGCCAGGCCGAGCCGGTCGCAGGCGGCCGGGATCCGATCGGTCGAGCCACTGGCGGCTCGGACCGCGAACCTGACATTCTCCCGGACTGACAGGTCGTCGTAGAGGTGGGAGGCATGGGCGAGGAACCCGACTCGGCGCCGGAGGGCCGCCCGCTGACGGACGGGATCGAGACCGAGCACCGCGACCCGACCCGAGGCCGGTGCCACCAGCCCCGCACACAGCCGCAGCAGGCTGGTCTTCCCGGCGCCGTTCGGCCCTTCGACCAGGAGGGTCTCGCCCATGGCGACCTCGAGGTCGACGCCGGCAAGAAGGGGGAACCGGCCCGACAACGCGACCGCGTCGTGGAGTGACAGTGCAAGAGGAGAGGGGACTGCAGGGGGCATAGCCGTCGACCATGCTACGGGTGGCGGGGTGCCTGGAGCCAGGCGGGTTCGGGTGGCCCTCCCTGACCCCCGGGCCCCGGTCAGCTGGTGGCCAGGCGACCCAGATGGAGGTCGTTCAGGAGCCGGGAGAACTGGGCCGAGACCCAGCCCAGGTTGCCGGTCACCAGCAGGAGCCCGAAGACGACCAGGATCACCCCCCCGACCAGGTCGATGTAGCGCAGGCGGCCCCGGACCCGGGCCACCATGTCGGTCAGCCGGCCAAAGGCCAGCCCGCTCAGCAGGAAGGGGACCCCGAGGCCCAGGGAATAGGCGATCAGGAGGGCGATTCCACCCGTGAGGGTCCCCTGGT
This sequence comes from uncultured Acidimicrobiaceae bacterium, assembly GCA_963803065.1. Classification (GTDB taxonomy): domain Bacteria; phylum Actinomycetota; class Acidimicrobiia; order Acidimicrobiales; family RAAP-2; genus DASXMT01. The sequence goes on along the minus strand of CAWDKW010000004.1, from coordinate 307,747 downwards.
GGGACGCCAGGGTCAGCACGCTCCCGAGGACCGGGCCGAGGCACGGTGTCCAGCCGAAGGCGAAGGCCATGCCCATGACCGGGGGCGCCCACACCCCGAGCAACGACGGTCGGGCCGAGAACCGGCGCTCGCCGGCGACCACCATGGGCAGGCGAACGCCGGCGGCCATCGCCACCAGTACGGCGCCGAAGGCCACGATGACCACGCCCGAGACGGTGTTGGCCAGCTGCTGGTGGGTCCGCAGCAGGTGCCCGATGGCCGAGGCGCTGGCCCCCAAGGCGGTGAACACGACCGTGAAACCGGCGATGAAGCCGAGGATGCCTCGGAACAGGCGGCTCCGCTGCCGGGCCAACTCTGCCGGGCCGGGTGGGGCCACCGAGGGCTGCGGCGCCGTTTCCTCGGCCGGCGCACCCGACGGCGAGACCCCACCGGTGGACGACGCCGGCGACCCACCGGTAGACAGCACCGGCGACAGGCGGGCAGCGTGGGCCCGGGCGGGTACGGCGGACAGCTCGGCCGCGCTGAGCCCGGAGACCATCGAGAGGTAGCCGGGGACGAGGGGCAGCACGCACGGCGAGAGGAAGGACAGGATTCCCGCCCCGAAGGCAACCAGTACCCCGAGCGGATCAGCGCTGACCGCGGCCAATCCTCCCATGAGGGGGCCTCAGATGAGCTTGGCTCGCACCAGAGCCAGGTCGGCCTCGACCATCATCTGGACGAGGGTGGGGAAGTCGACGTCGCGGTGCCAGCCCAGCACCTTTTCGGCCTTGCGCGGGTCACCGACCAACAGATCGACCTCGGCCGGCCGTAGGAAGCGCTCGTCGATGGTGACGTACTTCTCCCAGTCGAGCCCGGCGGCGGCGAAGGCGAGCTCGACCAGCTCCCGGACCGAATGGGTCTCACCGGTGGCCACCACGTAGTCGTCGGGGGTGTCCTGCTGGAGCATCATCCACATGGCCCGCACGTAGTCGGCGGCGAACCCCCAGTCGCGCTGGGCGTCGAGGTTCCCGAGGGCCAGCGACTTGTCGATGCCCGCGGCGATGCGGGCCACGCCGTGGGTCACCTTGCGGGTCACAAACTCGAGGCCTCGGCGCGGGGACTCGTGGTTGAACAGGATCCCCGAGGAGGCGTGCAGGTTGTAGCTCTCCCGGTAGTTCACGGTGATCCAGTGCCCGTACACCTTGGCCACCCCGTAGGGGCTGCGCGGATAGAACGGCGTGCTCTCGCGCTGGGGGACGGCCTGGACCTTGCCGAACATCTCCGACGAGCTCGCCTGGTAGAACCTGATCTCGGGGTCGACCGTGCGGATGGCGTCGAGCACGCGGGTCACCCCGAGGGCGGTGGTCTCCCCGGTGAGCACGGGCTGGCTCCACGACGTCTGGACGAACGACTGGGCGGCCAGGTTGTAGACCTCGGCCGGGCGGTGGTCCCGCAGGATGCCGATCATCGACACTTCGTCGAACAGGTCGCCGGCCACCAGGGTCAGGCGGTCCTCGATGTGGGCGATCCGCTCGAAGGTCACCGTGCTCGATCGCCGGACCATCCCGATGACCTCGTAGCCCTCGTTCAGAAGCAGTTCGGCCAGATAGGAGCCGTCCTGACCGGTCACGCCGGTGATCAGTGCTCGCTTCGCCATCCTCATCTGCTCCTCAGGTCGTCTCGTGGTTGTCGGGGGGCAGCTCCTGCCACGCAGGCGGCCGCTTGGCCGCAAAGGCAGCGATGCCCTCCGCCGCCTCGGCCGTCTGGCTGGTGACCGTCAACATGGCATGCAGGTGCGCCAGCGCGTCGGCGGCATCCGAGTCCCAGACAGCGTAGAACGATTCGCGGCCCAGCCTCATCGCACCAGGCGGCTTGGAGACCAGGATGGCAGCCAGGGAGGCCACAGCCGCGTCGAGCTCGTCATGGGGGACGACGGAGGTGACGAACCCGATCCGGTCGGCCTCGGCGGCGTCGACCACCCGGCTGGTCAACATGAGCTCGAGCGCCTTCTTCGGCGGCATGGAACGGACCAGGGGCACGGTCACCATGTAGGGCCAGAGGCCCACGTTCAGCTCGGGCGCGCCGAACCGGGCTCGCTCGGACGCAATCACCAGGTCACAGGCCAGGGCCAGGCCCATACCCCCGGCCATGGCCCATCCCTGGACCCTGGCGATGGTGGGTTTCCCCAGGTGCCACATCTCCTGGAACAGGGAAGCCATCCAACCTCGGGCGTCGTGATGGTCGAGGAACCCGTCGGTCCCCCCGCCCGCTCCCGCGGGCGCCATGCCCGACAGGTCGGCGCCGGCACAGAAGGCCTGATCGCCGGCTCCGGTGAGGACCACCACCCGCACGGTCGGGTCGACCTTGGCCACGGCAAGCTCACGACGCAGCCCGGCGATGACGTCCCACGTCACGGCGTTGCGGCGCTCCGGTCGGTTGATGGTGAGCGTGAGCACACCATCGCGATGGCCGACCAGGAGGTCGGAGTCGGCTGGATCGTCCTTGGTCATCCGCACGACGCTATCCCGCCGAAGTAGCCGTGCCTGGCGGTGGCCGCACTACCGTGTCCCCATTCCGACCGCCGCGCTCGTCTCGTTCCGCCTCGGGGGCTCCGACGGGGTCTCGGTCGAAGCCGCGAAATGGACGGGCGCCCTCGGTACCCTCGGCTACCGGGTCTATTCGGTAGCCGGAGAGGGTCCGGTGGACCGGTTGCTACCCGGTTTGTCCATCGGGGCGGAGTCGCCGCCTACCTATGACGAAGTGGTCGGCGCGCTCGACGACGCCGATCTGGTGGTGGTGGAGAACCTGTGCTCGCTGCCGCTCAACCCGGCAGCGGCCGACCTTGTCGCCCGGGCCCTCGCCGGCCGGCCCGCGGTCCTGCACCATCACGATCTCCCCTGGCAGCGACCACAATTCGGCGACGCCCCTCCGCCGCCCGACGATCCTCGATGGTCGCATGTGACCATCAACGAGCTCAGTCGCATCGAGCTCGGGGCGCGAGGCATCACCGCGGCGACCGTGTACAACGCGTTCGACACTGGCAGGGGCCCGGTCAGGGGCCAGTCCGGAGGCCGCGGCGGCGGGGGCGAGGATGAGCACCGGGCCCACGCCGCCCGCAGCGCCCTCCGGCGTCGCCTGAGGATCGATCCCGACGCCCGGGTGGTCCTACAACCGACGAGGGCCATCCCGCGGAAGAACGTGGCGGCGGGCATCGCGGTGGCCGAGTTCCTGGGTGCCACCTATTGGTTGCTCGGGCCAGCCGAGGACGGCTATGGGCCCGCAGCGGCCCGGTTGCTCAAGGCCAGTCGGGCTCCGGTGATCCTCGGCTGGAACGACCCCTCCCATTCGGCGGTCGACGATGCCTACGCCGCCTGCGACGTGGTCGTCCTCCCCTCGACCTGGGAGGGGTTCGGGAACCCGACCATCGAGTCGGCCATCCAGCGGCGCCCGTTGGCCATTGGCCCCTACCCGGTGGCCAGCGAGCTCGCCGCGTTCGGGTTCCGTTGGTTCCCGGTCGACCACCCGGAAGCGCTCGCCGCCTGGCTGGCATCCCCTGATCCGGCGCTGCTCGACCACAACGCGGCCGTCGCCGACGCTCATTTCTCGCTTCGTGACCTCCCCAACCGGATCGAGCGTGTCCTGCCGCCGTCCTGAGGGTGGCGGACCGGTAGGCGATGGGCGGGCCATCCACACCGGCCGCCGATGGGCGGGCCATCCACACCAGCCGCCGATGGGCGGGCCATCCACACCGGCCGCCGATGGGCGGGCCATCCACACCGGCCGGGATCGGGCATTTCTGAGGCACGAGTAGCATGACCGGAATGACCGAGGCGCTGGCTGCCGACCCGAGGGACGACGGTCCCGGCCCCAGGCGATCGGGTCCCGCGACCGGGCGGCGGCTGACCGCCAGCGAGCGACGCGACCAGCTCTTCGACGTGGCCCTCTCCCTGTTTGCCGAGCGGGGCTACGCGGCCACCACCATGGACGACATCGCAGAGGCCGCCGGGGTGACCAAGCCTCTCGTCTACCAGCACTTCGACTCGAAGCGGGCGCTGTACCTGGAGCTGATGGACTTCGTGTCCCACAAGGTCATCGATGCCATCGCCACGTCGACAGCCCGGGCCGACGGGCCGCGCCAACAAGTCGAGCTGGGGTTTGCCGCGTACTTCGAGCTGGTGGTCGGGAACGAGAACGCCTTCCGGCTGCTCTACGGCCGGGATGCACCCGATGACCCTGAGCTCGGTGACGCGCTTCGCCGCGTGGAAGATGCCATTGCCGAGGCCATCGACCCGCTCATCGACGCCGGGCTCGACCCCGAACATCGCCTCTTGTTGGCCTACGCCGTCGTCGGGATGGCCGAGGGCGCCAGCCGGCACTGGATGGCCGGCCGTGGTGCGCGTGACCGAGCCGGCGGCGGGTCTGATGCGGGCGGCCCCGCCCCGCGCCGCACGAACGCGGCGGGCCCGGAGGAACGGACGGCCCCCAGCGTGGATGCCGGGACCTTGGCCATCCGGCTGGCCGACCTGGCCTGGGCCGGCCTGCGGCAGGTACACCGGGTCTGATCGGCCCCCTTTCCGATCGGCCCCCCATTGGCCCGATCGGCCCCCGATCGGATCGGCATCCGATCGGCTCGATCGAGCCCGGAGCCAACCGGGTCTGCAAGCAGGTGTCCGACGACCGGTGCTCAGGCGGCGGTCACGGTGCCTTGGACGACAGGCCGATGGGTCGGCTGCAGGACGCCCCCCGATCGTTCCGCGGTGATGGCGAACGAGGAGACCGGCGCATAGGGATTGACGCTGAACGCCGTCACAGCGGGGTCGGAGCCGAGGAGTCCGAGTGAGATCAACTGCCCGTTGATGCGGCCCCACAGCTGGTACGTCTTGCCCGCGGGGAGCTTGGCGAGGTCTTGGGGTATGAGGTATGCAGCGCCCGTCGAGGTGAGAGCAACCGTCACCGAGGTGCCCTTGGCAGGGGTCGCTCCGGAGGGTACGAGCTTCACCCGCTTGGTGGACGGCTCCTCAAGCGCGGTCTGCACGGCGCCGGACAGCCCGGTCCTGCCGGCTGCCGTTTGCAGATGACCGACCTGATTGTTCAGGTGCGCGACCTGAACGCCGAGCAGGACGGCCAACACGGCGGCGGCCGTGGCCACCAGTGTGATCCCCCCGGTCACCAAGCGATGGCGTCGGCGGCTCTGGTCGAGGGGTACGACAGTCGCCACATCACGGGATCCTGCGGCGGTGCGTTCCGCCGTGGTGCGGTCCGCCGCGGTGCTCCCGGCCTCTTCGTGGGCCAGGATGTCGTGGGTGCCCGGCGGGCGCTCAAGGCGAACGGCCAGCTTCCCCCAAGAGGGGCCCGCCGGATTGTCGAGCCGATCGGCGATCCGGTCCCACAGCTCGGCGGGAGCCTCGGCACCGGAGTTGGCCAGGAGCCCGGCGACCTCGTGATGGCGTGCCACTTCGGCCGAGCATCGAGGGCAGTCCCGGAGGTGAGCCTCGACCAGAGCCACCTCGTGGGGATCGAGCGCGTCGAGAGCGTAGGCACCCAGAAGGTCCACCAGCTCCTCATGGGACACGCTGTTCTCGGATCCCGTCACTGGCTCGCCCCTGCGGGCTCCACGCCTCGATCGGCCAGACTGGCGCGCAACGTCGCCAATCCCGTCCTAATTCGGCTCTTCACGGTTCCTTCTGGCGTCCCGAGCACGGTGGCCACCTCCCGATACGTGTGGCCGCCGAAGTAGGCCAGCTCGATCGGCTCCCGCATCTCGACGGGAAGGTCGGCCAGCGACTCCTTGACCTGATCGGCCACGGCCAGATCCCAGACGTGGTGCTCAAGGTCGTAGCCGGCGGTGGCCGTCTCACGGGAGGTCCGTTCCTCCCGATGCTTACGCGCCTCCTCCGACCGAATCATGTCTACGGACCTCCCGTGGGTACGGGCCAACAGGAAGGAACGCAGCGTGCCTCGCTCCGAGTCGAACTTCTCGGGACGCTGCCACAGATCCAAGAACACCTCCTGCGTGATCTCCTCGGCCGACGGGTCGTGCCGGAGGATCCGTCGGGCCAAGGCGTGGACGGCTCCGCCGTGGCGCCGGTAGACCTCGGCCATTGCCGGCTCGTGCCATCGGGCGATCGCCACCACCAGGTTGGCGTCACTCGCTGCCTCCAGATTGATCATCTCAGTCACGTCTTCGGACCGAATGCAGGGGCTGGATGTCCCTCGTACGAACCCAGGAACGAATCACTCGCCGATTGATCGTCCGCCCATCCACTGGATCGTCCGCGCTGGTCTGGGTCCGTGGCAGCGGCGACTGGACTGCTGTTCCCGGCTGACCGCCGGGGGTGGCCTCACCTGGAGCCCTGTTACCGGCGCGCAGGCACTCGGGAGCCATTGAGTTCGATCCAGGTCAGATGGGTCCGCACCCCTGACCGCCGACCACCAGCTTCAAGGCAACGGTCCAGTGGATCATCGAATCCGAGCTCGTTCACCAGTTTCCCCCCGACGTTTGCACTCAGTTTGTCACCAACGCCTGATCCGGTTCGATCCCGGATCCCAAGCCGGGAGACCGGGCTCCACGCCCAGGACCAGCATCAATCGTTACCACTTCGGTGCGGTGCAGGTGATCGGCCTTCTCCGCCCTTGGTCATCCGGAACTCGCTCGGCAACGAAGAAGAGGCATGAGTTTCGACCTACGTACCTACCGCTCCATCGCAGCGAAGCTCGACACTCACGACGTCGAGTTCTCCGCCTTCCGCGACGAGCCGCTGTCGCCGGACGCCCTCCGTTGTCTCCGCTACATGCGCGCCGTTGAGAACCACACGGTGTGCTACCTCCGCGACATCCTGGTCACCCGGGCCCACAAGGATCCCGACGTCACAACTTTCCTCACCGTTTGGAACTACGAGGAGTACTGGCACGGTGAGGCCATCGCCGAGGTGCTCGCCGCCCACGACGAGCCGAGTGGGAGTGGTCGGATCGCCGCCCTGCGCCAACGTCTGCCCAAGCGCGACGCCTGGCGCCCCCTCACGTTTCAGCTCGGCTCACTGGTCACTCCCCACCTGACCGCGATCCACATGACCTGGGGCGCCATCAATGAATGGTCCACCCAGGCCGGGTACGCCCGACTGGCCGAGCGGGCCGGCCATCCCGTGCTCGCCGATCTCCTCCGGCGGATCATGAAGCAGGAGGGCCGGCACATCGACTTCTACGCCGACCAGGCCCGGCGCAGGCTGGCCGACAGCAAGGGTGCGCAGCGGCTGACCCGCTGGGCGCTCAAGCGCTTCTGGGCGCCGGTAGGCAGCGGGATCATGCCTGACGGTGAGGTCAAATTTCTCAGCTCGTACCTGTTCGGCGGCAGCGAGGGCTTTGCCATGGCCGAGCGCATCGACCGGCGGGTCGACCGACTGCCCGGGATGGCCGGGCTCGACCTCATGCACGGGGTGGCCGCCGTGGCTTGAGAGTCCCGGGTTATCCGACGATCCGAAAACACGACTGGACAGGTAAACTTGGTGGGGTTGAGGCAAGGAGCCTCATCCGGGCCCGGGTTCGACGGGCCGCCACCAGATCACGGAGACGTCCCATTCCGGCATCGTCCTCATCGCTGTTCAGTTTTCCCAACCCAGTGAACGACTACGCGGCGCGCACGGTGGCCACGGGCGTATTTGTGTTGTGCGTCGTCGCCATCGCCTTTCGTCAACCCTGGCTGCTCATCCCCCTGGCCTACGGGTTCTGGGCACGTGTGCTCACGGGTCCGACGCTCAGCCCGTTGGGCCAGCTGGCGACGCGGGTAGTCGCCCCTCGTCTGCCGGTAAGTCCAAAGCTCGTGCCCGGCCCGCCCAAGCGGTTCGCTCAAGCCATGGGGGTGACCTTCTCGTCGGTTGCCGTCATCTTGTGGTTCGGCTTCGGGCTGTCCACGGCCGCCTGGGTGGTGACCGGTCTCCTGGCCGGGGCCGCCTTCCTCGAGGCGGCATTCGGCCTCTGCCTCGGGTGCATGACCTTCGCGCTCTTGATGAAGGCGGGGGTCATCCCCGAACATGTGTGCGAAGCCTGTGCCGATCTCTCGCTTCGACACCCCAGTCTCACGGCCTCGAGGAGCGGCTGACGTCCGAGCGGCGGGGCGTCGCGGCATCGGAGCGTCGGGGCTACTGACGCCGCAGCGACGGCCGTTTGCAGCGACGCCCTTCCGAACCGACGGCCTACCGCAGCCGGGGGGCAAGCTCGGCGGTGAGCTGGGACAGTTCCTTGGCACAGCTCAGGTAGACCTCGTCCTCTCCACCGGCTGGGTCCTCTACGTCCTCCCACGGCTCGATCTCGGTGGTGGCCAGGCCGAGAGCGGCCACCCGTTCGACGAGGGGAGCCGGCCCGTCGGAGAGATCGCGAACCAGCCGACGGATGGTGGCCGTGCGCCCAGAGGCCTCGGGATGCCGACGACGGACGTAAGCGACGTGCTCGCCGGCCATGGCGATGATCAGGTCGGCTCCGTCGACGTCGGTGTCGGTCAGTTGGTGACTCCGATGGGCCGGGAACGAATCGACCCCGACCGAGGTCAATGCGTCCCGGGTCCGCCGGCTCATCGGTTGGCCCTCGACCACGAACGTGCCGGCCGTGACCACGCGGGCCGCTACATCGTTGAGCAAGATGCCGGCCATGACCGACCGAGCCGCATTTCCCGTGCACAGGGTGAGGACGCTCGGTCCCTCCCGAGCAGGTGGGTGAGGCGCGGGCATCAGGTCACGCTACCCGGTGGGCGGCCGACCGCCGGCCGGCGGTCCGTCCCGACAGGGGGCTCCGCCCCTTCCGACGCGTGCGACCCGTTTCTCAGCTAGATCACAGGTCTCGGTGACACGCTCTCCCGGTGCCCGACCGCCTCCGTACCTACGTCAGCGCGGTCACGGAGAGGTCGCGGCGGGCCGACCTGGTGGCCGTGGCCATCCTGGTCGCTGCCCCCCTGCTGTTCTTCGGCATCCCGGGCCTCATGGGCCACCCGGTGCTCAACGGCGACAACCTCTACCAGAACCTCCCCATGCGAACCCTGGCGGGCGACCAACTGCGGCAGGGGACCTTTCCCCTCTTCAATCCCTACATCTGGAGCGGTTCGCCCCTGCTCGGCGGCTGGAACGCCGGAGCCATGTATCCCTTCACCTTCTTGTTCGCGGTCCTCCCGGCCACCGCCGCCTGGGTCCTGAACGAGATGCTGGTCTACTGGGTGGCGGCGCTCGGGCTGTACCTCTTTCTCCGTGCCTCGGGCCTCCGCCCCGTGGCCGGGCTGCTGGGGGCGGCGTCGTTCGCCTTTGCCGGGTCGATGGCATCCCAGATGGTGCACTTCGGGGTGGTGGCCGGGATGAGCTGGGTGCCGCTCATGCTTGTCGCGCTGCTGGAGCTCTCCCGACGCCCGACCGCGAACGTCCGCATCGGCTGGATAGCAGTCCTCGGGGTCAGTGGGGGCATGTGCGTCCTCGCCGGCGAACCGCGGGCCATCGACGAGGCGGTGATCATCGCCATGCTCTACGTGGCCTGGCGAACGATCCGGATCGGCCGAGCTGCGATCGGGTTCCTGGTCTCGGCCTCGGCCGGTCTGGGCCTTGCCGTGCTCCTCGGCGCCGTCCAGTGGCTGCCCGGCCTGAGTGTGGTGGCCACGTCCCAGCGATCGGGGGCGGGCTACTCCCTCTTCAGCTCGGGCTCGCTCCCGGGCCAGTGGCTGCTCTTGCTCGGGGTCCCAGACCTGGTCGGCGGGTCTGGTTCTTTCGGTCAGCCATCCTTTTTCGCCCACTACAACCTGGGCGAGGTCACCAGCTACGTGGGGATACTGCCGATCGTCGGAGCGGTGGCGTTGCTCGCCACCCTTCGTTGGCGGCGCCCGGTACCGGAATGGCTGGGTTGGATCGGGATCGCCCTGGTGGGCGTCGTTCTGGCCCTGGGCGGGGGCACGCCCCTCGGCCCTGCCCTGAGCCACATCCCCCTCTTCGGCGGCCAGCGGCTCCAGAGCCGGAACATCCTGGTGACCGACCTGGCCCTCGGCGTCGTGTTGGCCTACTGGGTCCAGCACACCATCGACGGCCCCGTCCACGTTCGTCCTCGAGCCGTGACGGCAGACCCGGGGTCGGGCCGCCGCAGCGGTTCCGCCTCGCGGGCTAGCCGCATCAGCGGGTCCGTCCCGCTGGCCAGCCGCAGCAACGTGCCATCGGCGAGCCGCCGCACCCTGGTTGTCTCTCTGGTCGTGCCCATCGTCGTCGCCGTCGTCGTCATCGTGGCCATAGCCTTTCCCTCCCAGCTCGCAGGCTGGATGCAGGCCTTCCCGAGCCAGGTGGGGAATGCCGGCCAGCTCTGGCCCTCGCTCCTACCCTTCCTGTTCGTCGCCATCATGGTCGGAACCTTCCTTGTCATGGCGCCCCGCCTCGACCGGCACCGGCGGGTGCAGTTCGTGTCCCTCATCGTTCTGGTCGACCTGGCCGCATTCACGGTCACCAGCCTGTTCGCTGTCGACGGGGGCCGGTACTGGCAATCGGTTCCCGCCGTGGCCCTCCCTCCGACGTCGGCTCATTCCGGATCGGCTACCGCCTCGGCGGGCAGCTCGCAGACGAGCACGGGGGTGAGCGCCTCGTTTGCCGGCTCGGTCGGTCGAACCGGCCGATTCGCCATCTTCGACCCGCTCCTGATCGGTGGCCTTCCGTCCCTCGTCGGCCAGCCCGACCTCAACATCCAGGCCGGCCAGTACAGCGCCCAGGGCTATAGCGCCATCGTGGACAACGGGTATGCCGCAGCCACCGGGTCCCATGCGGCCATGGGCGAAGGAACGAATGCGCTGACCCCGGCGGCCATCGGCAACGGGGTCCTTGACCAACTCGACACGAAGACGCTGTTCACCCCGTCGGGCTACCTGGTCACACCGGTTGCCCCACCGGGGGAACCATCGGCGAATTCGGCGGACCCGGCGATCACGCCGCCCGCCGATCCCCGAGCCGCCCAGCGGACCGTGACGAACAGCGACCGGGCGACCTGGTTCGTGGGCACTCCCCTGTCGCTCGTGTCGATCACCGTTCCTGTCCACTCTCCGGCCGCCACGACTCCCGGGGCCCGGATCGGCCTGGTGCAGGCAGATGGTGCCGTGGTCTGGGCGACCGCCGGGCTCTCGCCCGTGCCGGACACCGTGTCGGCCCATTTCGACCGGCCCGTCCAGGCGGTGGCGGTAACCATCCAGACCTTGACGGTACCCGTCACCTACGGGGCTCCGACCCTGACCGCCTCGTCGGGCCAGCAGTTCGTGGCCGACGGGCAGCTACAGGGTGTCCGGACACTGTCCCACTGGAGGTTCTCAGGGACCGACGGTCTCTTCGCCGTCTTCGCCAACGAGCGGGCCACACCCCCCTTGACCCTTCAGCCCACCCCTGGTGGGTCCCTCGCAGGGGCCTCGATCCGGCGGAGGTCCGGATCGATCCTCGCACCAGAGTCAGCCGCTGTGTCCAGCCCAAACGGCGTGATCGTCGTCCGCTCCATGGCCGCCATCCCCGGCTGGGACGCCACTTGGCAGCCCAGTTCCGGTGGCCAGGCCGTCGACCTCCCGGTCCGCGCCCTCGGCGTCGTCCAGGGCGTCGAGGTGCCGCCAGGCTCAGGCACGCTGACCTGGTCGTACCGACCGGACGGGGCATGGGTCGGACTCTGGCTGAGCGTCGCCGGCCTCGTGACTGTCCTCGGCCTCTCGGCCACGTGGGCGCTGCGACAACGGCGAGCAGCGAGGATCCGGCGTGGACCATAAACGTCGCTACACGATGTCCAGATCGAGCGCTGCCGGCAGTGCCGGCACCTGGAGCTGAGCTCGTCGAGGCCGATCGTCGCGAGTGTCCCCACTGTCTCCACGTCCGGCTGCTACACCACATGCATGTCAAACGCGGAGGACACACCCTCCACTCATAGATGACGAGGGGCAACCAGATGCCAGAGTTCCGTCCGGGAAAGCAGTTCATCGTCGGTGCAGTAGCCGGCCTGGTGGTCGCCGGCGTCGGTGTGGGATTGGGAGTCGCCCTGACCAGCTCGCCCGGCTCGGCCCAGACGGTCTATTCGACCGGGGCGACCGGGCCACAGGGGCCCCCGGGGCCTCAGGGCGTGCGAGGGTTCCCCGGGCCTACCGGACCGCAGGGCCCCGTAGGTGCGACTGGCCCGGCCGGCGCCCCGGGGCCCAAAGGGGCAACCGGTCCTCAGGGCCCAGCCGGCCCCGCTGGCTCGGGCGGGTCGGGGAGCGCCCTGACCAGCAGCGTGGTCCAGGGCACGGTGGAGTCCTCGGCCGCCGACCCGGCCATCGGCACCACCGTGTCGGCCACTGCCACCTGCCCGTCGGGACGGATCCTCCTCGGGGGAGGAACTCGTGTGACGAGCACGCCCGTCCCGTCGGCCGCCGGAGGGACGACCACGACTACGACCAAGGCCGGAAGCACGGCAACTCCCCAGAGTGGGGTGGCCCTGCTCTCGTCGGAACCGTCGGCGGCCCGATCCTGGAAAGGCATCGGCGTCGTGACCGCCCCGATCGGGGCGGCTGCAATGATGTCCGTCCAGGTCTCGGTCGTGTGTGGCACGCCATAGGCGTGAATGCCGGTGCACTCCGGTGAACGGCCCCACGATCCCTGGCTTCCGCTCTTCGCAAAGCCAACGGTCGTGGCCGCCCCGAGCATCAATGATGTCCTGAAGCTCCCGTGAGGATCCACCGATGCGAGGTTTGTCGTAAGTAATTTCGGGAACACCGGAGCCGCTGGTCTGACTGCAGATCACCCGGGCGGGTCATAGCGTCCGCACCCTGTCGACCGGAGCTCCGGGCACATCAGTCGAGGCGCGGCGCGCCCCGTTCCAGAGGGGTGATTGGCCGGTCTGTTCACAGCAGATCGACCTCCACCGTCACTCCTTCTCGGGACGGCCGTGCCACCCCTCAACCGACGAAAGGAAAGGAAGGGATGGCATGACCATCGTAGAAGCCGCGCGCACCGTCACCGGTGGCATCGACACCCACGGAGAGATTCATGTGGCCGCCGTCTTGGACGAGGTCGGTGGCCTGCTGGGCACCGAGTCGTTCCGGGCCGACCCTCAGGGCTATTCGGCCCTGCTCACCTGGTTCGAAGCCTTCGGTGACATCGCAAAGGTCGGCGTGGAGGGCACCGGTTCCTATGGGGCCGGCGTCGCCCGTTTCCTCGCCCGAGTAGGGGTCCACGTCGTCGAAGTGGACCGCCAGAACCGCCAGGCTCGGCGCCAGAGCGGCAAGTCCGATCCCCTCGACGCCGTCGAGGCCGCCCGGGCCGCGCTCTCCGGCCGGGCCCACGGGACGCCCAAGAGCAGAGACGGCTCGGTCGAGGCCATCCGGGTCCTCGTCGTCGCCAAGCGCTCGGCCCGAGGAGCCCGGACCAAAGCACTCGGCCAGATGCGCCAGCTGACCTTCAGCGCCCCTGACCAGCTGCAGAGCCATCTGAAGGGCCTCCCCATCGCCAAGTTCGTCGTCGCCGCCCACGGTCTGCGCCCGACACGCTCGCCCGACGCGGTGACCGCAGCGACCAAGGCGGCGCTGTCCTCGCTCGCCCATCGCGTCGCCGACCTCGATGCCGAGATCTCCGACCTCGATGCCATGATCACACCACTGATCGAGGACACCGCGCCCGAGCTGCTCAGCGTCAATGGAGTCGGCATCGACACCGCAGCTACGCTGCTCGTCGCCGCCGGCGACAACCCCGAACGCCTGCGTTCAGAGGCTGCCTGGGCGCATCTATGCGGGGTCTCGCCCCTCGAGGCCTCCTCGGGCAAGGTGACGCGACACCGACTCAACCGCGGCGGGGACCGCCAAGCCAACCGAGCGCTCTGGCACATCGTGATCACCCGGCTCTCCTCCGATCCGAGGACCCAGGCCTACATGGAGCGCCGGGTCAAAGACGGCAGCTCCAAGAGAGAAGCCGTTCGCATGCTCAAGCGCTACGTCGCCCGCGAGGTCTACCGCTATCTCCCTCGCGCCTAGATCCCCGGACCATGGACCTGGCTCTCCATTCGCCTGTCGTCCGCAGGACTGACCTGGTTTCGATATGCCGATCCATGGTCCGGGTTCACCGATTCCGAAGACGCGTGACCTGATAAGAGCTTGCCCTCCCCGACGAGTGGCCCATCATTGGTCTGTCCGCGGTTCTCACTCCCGAACTTCCCTCGAAAAAGGGGGTTGACATCATCCATAGGATCGCCAACGCGGGCACATGCAAAAAACAACTGCCCGAGGGAGAGCAATGGCCCGATGGGAGAGCGGGACGAGGGGCCCCTCCGAGAGCCGCTCTGGGCCGATCAGCCTCTTGGCCGATCAGCCGCTCTGGGCCGATCAGCCGCTCTGGGCCGATCAGCCGCTCTGGGCCGATCAGCCACTCTGGGCCGATCAGCCACTCTGGGCCGATCAGCCACTCTGGGCCGATCAGCCACTCTGGGCCGATCAGCCGCTCTGGGCCGATCAGCCTCTTGGTCGGCCGGAGCTGGGGACGTCGTCAGTTGATGTGGACGCCCGAGATGGCCCGGGCGATGATCAGCCGCTGGATCTCCGACGTGCCCTCGAAGATGGTGTAGATCTTCGAGTCGCGGTGCCACCGCTCCACCGGGTGCTCCCGGATGTAGCCGTAGCCGCCCATGATCTGGATGGCCTCCTCGGTCACGTAGACGGCGGTCTCGCCCGCGTAGAGCTTGGACATCGACCCCTCGCCCGCAGTGAACTGCTTGCCGGTGTTCCCCATCCACGCCGCCCGCCACACGAGCAGGCGGGAGGCGTCGATGCGGGTCTTCATGTCGGCCAGCTTGAAGGCGATGGCCTGGTTCTCGATGATGGCCCGACCGAAGGCCTTACGCTCCTTGGCGTAGTCGAGCGAGTACTCGTAGGCCGCCCGGGCGATGCCGAGGGCCTGGGCCCCGACCGTCGGGCGCGAGGCCTCGAAGGTCTTCATCGCCGCCTGGCTGGTGGACCGCTTCCCCTCCCGGGCCCGGGCCAACTTCTCGTCGAGCTTGTCCTTCCCGCCCAGTAGGCAGTGGCCGGGCACCCGCACATCGTCCAAGATGACCTCGGCGGTGTGGGAGGCACGGATACCCATCTTTTGGAACTTCTGTCCCTGGGACAGCCCGGGCGTGTTGGGGGGCACGATGAAGCTGGCCTGGCCCCGGGAGCCGAGCTCGGGCTCGACCGAGGCCACCACCACGTGGATGTCGGCAATGCCGCCGTTGGTGATCCAGGTCTTGGTGCCGTTGATGACCCACTCGTCGGCCGCTTCGTCGTAGACGGCACGGGTCCGCAGAGAGGAGACGTCGGACCCGGCATCGGGCTCGGAGACGGCGAAGGCCGCCGTCTGGATCTGGTCGGGGGTCCCGAAGCACTGGGGGCCCCACTCCATCAGCTGCTCGGGTGTGCCGTTGCCGGCGATGCCGGCGAGGCCCAGGGTGCTACCGAAGATCGACAAGGCGATCCCGGCGTCACCCCAGGACAGCTCCTCGTTGGCGATGGGAAGCAGGAGCCCGGTCGGGTCGAGGAAGCACTGGGTGATGAAGTCGAACGAGTACAGGCCTATCTTGGCCGCCTCCTGGATGATGGGCCAGGGGGTCTCCTCCCGCTCGTCCCACTCGTGGCCGGCCGGGCGGACCACCGTCTCGGCGAAGTCGTGCACCCATTTCTGGATCTGTAGTTGGTCCTCATTGAGATCCATGGAGAAGTCGGACATGGTGTCCCCTTCCTGTTTCGGCCCCGGGGGGCTCTGTCGCTTGGGAGCGCGCCGTGGCGGGCCACCGTATCGATACCCGTTGTTACTCAATGGTAACCGTTGGGCGGCTCGACTGCCACCGATGGTCCATCTCCCAGGTCAGACCCACTTGACACGCCACCGTTGAGCGCCACCGTCATCGACGCGGCTACCGCCACCATCGTGACCCCCGACCCGACCAGGAAGGCCCCGGTGCCGCCTCCGAACGTGAAGAGCCAACCCCCCAGGGCCGGCCCGATCACACGGGCCAGGCTGGACAGCCCCTGCTGGATGCTGAGGGCCCCGCCCCGCCGCCACGAGGGGGCTCGGCCCGCCACCAGCAGCGCCAGGGTCGGGCTGACCAGGCCCTGGCCCACCGTCAGCACCACGAGGGGCAGCGCCAATCCGGCCAGCGAGTGGGCGGTGGGGAGGAGGGCCAAGCCGATCGCCTGCACGACCAGGCCCGTGACCAGGGCGACGGACTCGCCCAGCCAGGCAACCACCCGATGGACCAACTGGGTCTGGACCAATACGATCAGCACCCCGATGACGGCGAACACGGCCCCGATGCCGGACAGGCCGAGCGAGGCGCGGCGGTTGGCGTAGAGGGCGAAGACGGCCTCGAAAGCGCTGAAGGCGCTGACGCTGCACACCGTGGCGACGCCCAGGGCCAAGAGCACCCGGCGCTGCGCCGTCTTCGCGGTCTTCGCCGCCCCCGCCGAAGGCGGGTGTGCGGCCCGGGAGGCAGCAGATTGATCCCTGGCCGACCGGGGATGGGTCTCGGGCAGACGGACCATGGCGACGACCGCGTTGGCCCCGGCGATGCCCGCGGCGACCAGGAACGGGAGCCGGGCACCGCCCAGCGCGGCGAGCGACGCCAGCGCTGGTCCGGCCACGAACCCGACCCCGAAGGCGGCGCCGAGGAGCCCGAACAATCGCGGCCGTTCCGGTGGCTCGGCGATGTCGGCCACGGCGGCGTGGGCCACCCCGAGGGAGCCACCCGATCCGCCGTCGATGATCCGGGCCAGGAAGAGGAGCCAGATGCTCCCGGCCAGTCCGGTGGCCAGGCTGGCCAGAGCCGTGCCCAGCAGGGACACGACCAGGACCGGCTTTCGCCCGATCCGGTCCGAGAGCCGACCCCAGAACGGGGCCAGGGCGAACTGTGCCACCGAGAACGACGCGACCAACAGCCCGATGGTGGCCGGAGACGCCCCGAAACGCTTCGCGTAGAGCGGAAGCAGCGGGAAGACCATGCCGAAGCCGACCAAGTCGACGGCGACAGTGGTCCAGATGATCCCGAAACCGGGCGGCACACGCCGACGGGCTCCCTCAGAGGGCGGAGGCTCGACCGGCGGTGCAGCGCGGTCTCTGGAGTGGAACCGGTACCTCACCGCCACCTTCGTCGGAACGACGACGGCCGGGGAGCTGACCGGTGGTCCGAGTACGGGCCGGCGGCCCGTCCGGACCGGATGTTGCTAGCCCGCTGCGGGGCGGACGTCGACGGCTTGCAGGCCCTTGGGCCCCTCCTGCACGTCGAATTCGACCGCCTGACCTTCTTCAAGGCTGCGGAAGCCGTTCATCTGAATGGCGGAATGATGTACGAAGACATCAGGCCCGCCACTGGGCTGCGAGATGAACCCGAAGCCCTTCTCGGCGTTGAACCACTTAACTGTTCCGGATGCCACGGTGGCATTCCCCTTTCCTGCAAACGTTACTTGCAGAGAGGGACCGCCTCGGAGGGCCATGCGATGCCACCCGACTACGAGCAACTCGACGACGCTGAACCTTCTCGGACCTTCTCGGCGAGAAACGCTAGCAGCCCCGACGTGATCGGCCCACAATTCCGGGCGAGTTCACCGAGTGTTCACCGCCGCCTGGCCTGAACCCCGCCGGCCATCCTCGCTCACCACCGCCGAACCCGGACTCCGGCCCGAACCCGGCCCCCCACCGCCAGACCTCGCGGTCAGCGTCGCCGGACCCTCGTGCCGGCGGCCGAGTCCTCCACGACCCAGCCCAGGGCGACCAGCTGGTCGCGGAGCTCGTCGGCCCGGGCCCAGTCCCGAGCGGCCCGGGCCGCATCCCGCTCGGCGACCATCGTCGCCGTCTCGGCATCGACCTCGTCGCCGCCCCCGCTCGAGAGGGCCAGGCCGAGGGAGCCACAGAGGACGGTGACCGTCGTGGCCAGCCGCGCCGCGGTCTCGTCGTCGCCACCGTCGGCCGCCCGATTGGCCCGGCGCACCAGCTCGAAAATGCCGGCCAGGGCGCCGGGGGTGTCGAGATCGTCGTCCATCCGGTCGCGGAACCTGGCGACGGCATCGGCATCGAGATGGCGGGCCACCCCCTGCCCGTCGACCACCGGTCCCGATGCCAGGGGGTCGGCCGGACGGTACTGGCGGGCCAGCTCGTCCAGGCGGCTCAGTCCGGCCTCGGCGTCGGCCACCGTCTCGGGGGTTACCTCGATCGGCGACCGGTAGTGCGACCGCAGGACCAAGAGCCGGTAGGCCCGGGGATCGCTCCGGGCCACCAGGTCGTCGAGCGAGGTGAAGTTGCCGAGGGACTTCGACATCTTCTCGCCGTCGACCGTGACCCACCCGTTGTGCACCCAGTGATGAGCGAAGTCACGGCCGAGGGCCACGGCCTGGGCCCGCTCGTTCTCGTGGTGGGGAAAGATCAGGTCGATCGCTCCCCCGTGGACATCGAAGCCGTCGCCCAGGAGATCGAGGGACATGACCACGCACTCGGTGTGCCACCCGGGACGACCCGGGCCCCACGGCGACTCCCACGTGGGCTCGCCGGGCTTCGCCTTCTTCCACAGGACGAAGTCGAGCGGGGACCGCTTCTCCTCCACCGCCTCGACCCGGGCGCCCGACCGCAGCGACTCGAGGGGTTGGTGGGCGAGGAGGCCGTAGCCGGGCACGCGGTCCACGGACAGGTAGACGCCGTCGGCCGTCTCGTAGGCCACGCCATCAGACACCAGCTCCCCGATGACCTCGACCATTCGGTCCACGTAGCCGGTGGCGTGGGGCACCTCGTCGGGCCGGAGCACGCCCAGCGAGTCCATCGCCTCCCACCACAGCTCCTCGTAGCGGGCAGTCAGCGCACCGGTTTCGACGCCCCGCTCGGCCGCCCGCTCGATCACGCGGTCGTCGATGTCGGTGATGTTGGAGACGTAGGTGACCTCGAGGCCCGAGAAGATCAGATAGCGGCGGAGGACGTCGAAGACCAGGGCGAACCGGCCGTGGCCGAGGTGGGGTGCGTCGTAGACCGTCGGCCCGCACACGTACATGGACACCTCGCCGGGGGCCCGGAGCTTCAGCTCCGACACCTCACCGGTGGCAGTGTCGTGAAGGCGCAGCACGCAGGGTACGGTAACCCGATCATGAGCGCCGACGCGACATCGCCGCGCCCCCGAGAGGGCCGTTCCGCAGGCGTGCCGGACAAGCCCGGGCTCGAGGGTCTCGAGCGTACCTGGTCCACTCGTTGGGAGGAGGACGGGACCTATGCGTTCGACCGGTCGGCTCCTCGGGAACGGGTCTTCTCCATCGACACCCCTCCCCCAACCGTGTCGGGGTCACTACATGTGGGCCACGTCTTCTCCTACACCCACACCGACGCCCTGGCCCGCTACCACCGCATGCGGGGCAAGGCGGTGTTCTACCCGATGGGGTGGGACGACAACGGCCTGCCCACCGAGCGCCGGGTGCAGAACTACTTCGGGGTCCGCTGCGACCCCGCCCTCCCCTACGACCCCGATTTCACCCCTCCGGACACGCCGGGGAAGGACCCCGTCGCCATCTCCCGGCCCAACTTCGTCGCCCTGTGCCATGAGCTGACCGAGGAAGACGAGCGGGTCTTCGAGCACCTGTGGCGCACGCTGGGCCTGTCGGTCGACTGGTCGCACTCCTACGCCACCATCTCGGCGAGCTCCCAGCGGGTCTCCCAGCGCGGGTTCCTCCACCTGCTGGCCCGGGGGCAGGCCTATCAGCAGACCGCCCCCACCCTGTGGGACATCGACTTCCGCACCGCGGTGTCCCAGGCCGAACTAGAGGACCGGGACCGGCCCGGTGCCTACTATCGCCTGCGCTTCCGGCGGCCCGGGCCCGAGGGCGGCAGCGTGGATATCGAGACGACCCGCCCCGAGCTGCTCCCCGCCTGTGTCGCCCTGGTGGCCCACCCCGACGACGAGCGCTACCAGGCCATCTTCGGCACCGAGGTCGTCACCCCCCTCTTCGGGGTGCGGGTCCCCGTCGTGGCCCACGAGCTGGCCGATCCCGAGAAGGGGTCCGGCATCGCCATGGTCTGCACCTTCGGCGACACCACCGACGTGGTGTGGTGGCGGGAGCTCGGCCTCCCCACGCGAGCAATCGTCGGGCGCGACGGGCGGCTGGGCCCCGCGCCCTGGGGCGAGCCGGGCTGGGAGTCCGACGACCCCTTTGCCGCCGCCCGGTACTACGACGAGCTGGGCGGCCTCACGGTCAGGCAGGCCCAGGCCAGGATCGTCGAGCTCCTGGCCGAGGCCGGCGCCCTCATCGGCGAGCCCACCCGGATCACCCACCCGGTCAAGTTCTACGAGCGGGGCGAGCGACCCCTCGAGATCGTCTCGTCCCGGCAGTGGTTCGTCCGCACCCTCGACCTCAAAGAGCGGCTGCTGGCCCGAGGCGCCGAGCTGCGCTGGCACCCGCCCTACATGGCCCACCGCTTCGCCTCCTGGGTCGAGGGGCTGAGCTCGGACTGGAACATCTCGCGACAGCGGTTCTTCGGGGTCCCCTTCCCGGTCTGGTACCCGGTCGACGCCGACGGGACGGTCGACTTCGGGACGCCCCTCCTGGCCGACGAGGGCCGGCTCCCGGTCGACCCGTCCACCGACGTCCCCGACGGCTACACCGAGGCCCAGCGGGGAGCGCCGGGCGGGTTCGTGGGTGACCCCGACGTCATGGACACCTGGGCCACCTCCTCGCTCACCCCCCAGATCGCCGGGGGATGGGGCACCGACCCCGACCTGTTCGACCGGGTGTTCCCCATGGACCTCCGGCCCCAGGCCCACGACATCATCCGGACCTGGCTGTTCTCGACCGTGGTGCGTTCCGAACTGGAGCACGGCACCCTCCCGTGGGCCAACGCCGCCATCTCTGGCTGGGTGCTCGACCCCGACCGGAAGAAGATGTCCAAGTCCAAGGGCAACGTGATCACGCCACTCCCGCTGCTCGAGCAGCACGGCGCCGACGCCGTGCGCTATTGGGCGGCGAGCGGGCGGCCCGGCACCGACACCGCCCTCGACGAGGGGCAGATGAAGGTGGGGCGCCGCCTCGCCATCAAGGTGTTGAACGCCTCTCGGTTCGCCCTCGGCCGCCTCATCGACGACGAGGGCGCGTCGGGCGCCTCCGGGCCGGGCGGGGCGGGGCTCTTCGGACTGGGCGGGGCGGGGCTGAGCGAGG
Organism: uncultured Acidimicrobiaceae bacterium; assembly: GCA_963803065.1. Classification (GTDB taxonomy): domain Bacteria; phylum Actinomycetota; class Acidimicrobiia; order Acidimicrobiales; family RAAP-2; genus DASXMT01. The sequence continues at coordinate 286,614 of CAWDKW010000004.1, read as the reverse complement.
TGACCGCACCCCTCGACCGGGCCATGCTCGCCCGGCTCGCCGACGTGGTCGACGAGGCCACCGCGGCCTTCGAGGGCTTCGACTATGCCCGGGCCTTGGAGCGGACCGAAACCTTCTTCTGGTCTTTCTGCGACGACTACCTGGAACTGGTCAAGACCCGGGCCTACGGGGACCCGGCCCAGCCCGGCCCAGCGTCGGCGCGCCGCGCGCTGGCCATGGCCCTGTCCGTCCAGCTACGGCTCCTCGCCCCGTTCCTGCCCTTCGTCACCGAAGAGGTGTGGTCCTGGTGGCAACCGGGCTCGGTGCACCAGGCCCACTGGCCCGAGCGGGATGAGCTCGGCCAGAGCGGGGCCGGCGCCGACCCCGCTGCGCTCGAGGTGCTCGACGTGGTCTCCGAGGTGCTGGGCCAGGTCCGGCGGGCCAAGACCGGCGCCAAGCGGTCGATGCGGGCACCGGTCGCCCTCCTGACCGTCACCGACCGCCCCGATCGTCTGGCCGCCCTGTCCCTGGCCGAGGACGACCTGCGCGACGCCGGCGGGGTGGTCGAGCTGGTCACCAAGGCCGGCGGCGACCCGGGCGTCGACGTCGTGCTGGCCGAGGACACCTGAGGGAGACCCGGCGAGGAGACCCGGCGAGGGTCTCCCGTTACCGGGTCGTAGAGGGCCGGGGATCCTTCGAGCCCGAGATCTCCGCCGGGGTCCCGGTCGGGGATTCTCCGGGGATTCCGTCGGGGGTCTCGACGCCTGACCGGGCCCGGACAGCCTCGAGGAACCGGACCGCCCCCATGGTCGTGTGGCGGCACCGTATCGAGGCCAGCACGTCGAAGGCGTGTTGGGCCCGGGGCAGCTCGACGTAGGCCACGGTGGCCCGGGAGACCGCCCGGAGCCGGGCGACGAAGTCCCGCGCCATCGTCACCGGCACCAGGGTGTCGTTCACCCCGTGGAGCACGAACATGGGCGGGGCCGAGGGATTGACCCGGTAGCTGGGCGACGCCTGTTCGAACCGCTCGCGGTCATCGTCGATGGAGGTCTTGAATACCCGTTTCTCGAGCAGCTCGACCAGGCCGGGGCCATAGGCCCCCGACGTGGCCGGGGCGCCGGTGAGGTCGTAGACCCCGTAGTAGGGGACGCAGGCCTGTACCGAGGTGTCGGCTCCCTCGAACCCAGGCTGCCAGTCCGGCTCGTTCGGAGTCATTGAGAGGAGCGAGGAAAGGTGGCCCCCTGCCGACCCGCCGGACACGGCGACGAAGCCCGGGTCGCCCCCGTAGTCGGCAATGTGCTCATGGATCCAGACCAGGGCCCGCTTGCAGTCGACGATGTGCTCGGGCCAGGTGGCCCGGGGGCTCAGCCGATAGTTGATGGACACGCACACCCAGCCGCGTTCGAGGAGCTCGTGCATCATGGGGATGCCCTGTTGCTTCTTGTCCCCGATCATCCAGGCCCCACCGTGGATGTACAGGAGGACCGGGCCTCGTTCGGGGTGCCCGGTCCGGCGCTGGAGGATGTCGAGCTTGTGGCGGTAGTTGCCGTCGCCCCAGTAGTCGATGTTCTTGAGCCGGCGGATCGACCGCCAGCGGAAGGGTACGGCGATGGCCAGGCGCCACCAGTAGTTCCACGCCGGCGACAGGTCGATTCCCTCGGCGGGCACCGGGTCCCCGCTGGCCTCGTCGAGCGACGCCCTCACCAGGTCGCCGGCGTGATGGCTGACCACCGCCAGTCGGGCCAGGCCACCCGCGGAGAACACGGCCACGGCCAGGCCCACCCATCCCGGCCAGGACCGGAAGGCCCCGGCCCAGGCGAAGACGGCGATGAGGGCACCCTGCACCACGATCATCTGGATCGGAAGCTCACCGGCAATCCAGCCGAGGGCGAAGCTGACGATGGTCAGCGGCTCCCTTCGAAAGGGGAAGAAGGCGTTGACCACGAACGCGGCACCGACCAAGCTGACGACGAGATAGACCCAGGGCACGACTCCATCAAAGCACTGCACCCTGCGAGTGGGGAGAAATTTGACGAGCCGGGCGGTGGCCGGACATTCGGTAGGGCCCGCCCCGGAAGTTCGATGAGGCTCTGGGGGCACGGCAAGGGGGGACAATGGAACGACTGAGCGGGCTGGACGCCAGCTTCCTCTACCTGGAGACACCCAGCCACCACATGCACGTGGCCATGACCCTGGTGTTCGACCCGTCGACCATTCCCCGCGGCTACTCGTTCCCGGCACTGAAGCAGTTCATCGCCGGGCGCCTTCCCGATGCGCCGGTCTTCCGGCGGCGGCTGGTCGAGGTCCCTTTCCGGTTCGGCCATCCCGTGTGGATCGACGACCCTGACTTCGACATCGACTACCACGTGCGCCTGGCCGCCGTGCCGCGTCCCGGTGGCCTGCGCGAGCTGGCCACCATTGCCGGCGACATCACCGGCTGGCCCCTGGACAGGGCCAGGCCGTTGTGGGAGATGTGGGTGATCGAGGGCATGGCCGGCGGCCACATCGGGTTCGTCGCCAAGATGCACCACTCCACCGTGGACGGCGTCTCCGGGGCCGAGTTGTTATCCGTCCTCTTCGACCTCGAGCCCGATCCGCCGCGCACCCTGGCGCCGGAGACGGGCATCGTCGACACCCACATGCCCTCGAGCCTCGAGCTGATCGCCCAGGCCATGATGGTCCGGGCCGTGCGCCCCTTCGAGATGGCCAAGGACGTCGTCACCACCGGTCAGCGCATCCTGCACGTCCGCCAGGTGCGCCAGGGATCGAAGGGTCGTCCCGGCTTGGGCAAGGCGGCGCTGCCCCTGTCGGCGCCGCGCACCTCGTTCAACGGGGCCGTGACCCGGCGCCGGTCGGTCGCCCTGTCGGCCGTCGGGCTCGACGACGTGAAGCGGCTGAAGGACGCGATGGGCACGACGGTCAACGATGTCGTCCTGGCCATCTGCACCGGCGCCCTTCGCCGATTCCTGATCGATGGCGACGAGCTACCCGACAAACCACTGGTGGCAGTCGTCCCCGTCTCGGTACGGCCCACCCATCCCGACATGGCCGGCTCCAACAAGATCTCGTCGATGTTCGTCCAACTGCCGGCCCATATCGACGACCCGATCGTTCGGCTGCAGGCCATTCGCGAGGGAACCAAGGGGGCAAAGGAGGAGCACGACGCGCTCGGGGCCGAGACCCTTCTCAACTGGGCCGAGCACGCCACACCGAACCTCTTTGCCGCCGCGGCTCGCTTCTACAGCCGGATGAAGCTGGCCGACCGCCATCGTCCCATCGCCAACCTGGTGATCTCCAACGTTCCCGGGCCCGATTTTCCCCTCTACCTCGGTGGGGCCGAGCTCCAGTCCGGGTTTCCTTTGGGGCCGGTGATGGACGGCATGGGCGTGAACGTCACCATCATGAGCTACCGGGGCGTCCTCTACTGGGGCATCATGGCCTGCCCGGAGACGATCCCGAGGGTGTGGCACCTCGCCGCCGACATCCCGCTCGCCCTCGACGAGCTCCTCGAGGCCGCCGGACTCGAGCCTGCCGCCTACCGGAGCGAGGAGGCCGCCGATGCCGCCCGGGCGGCAGGGATCGGCCAGGACGACACTGCAGCCCACTGATGACGGCCGGGTGGCTGCGGCTCAGGAGGCCGGGTGGCTGCGGCTCAGGAGGCCGGGTGGCTGCAGCCCACCATCCGCATGGCCATGGCCACGAAGTACTGCTCGAGCTCATCGATGTCCATGGGGCCCTCCCCGTGAAGCCACTGGCTGCTGTGGATGCACATGTCCAGGATGGTCGCTGCCGTCACCGTGAACGAGCTCGAACCGGGCCGCCCCCAGACGTCGAACGCGCCGGTTCGTGCCCCGTCTTTCAGGACGGCCGCCGTCCGGTCTCTGAGGCGGCGACGGATGGCCAGCACCTCGTCGAGCCGTGGGCCGGACAAGTGGCGATATTCACGGTTGGCTACCTGGGCGCCCCGCTTCGACCCGAGGTGGGTCCGGACGTAGACCCCGACAATGGCGGTCAACCGGGCCACTGGATCGCCGTCCAACCGGGCCAGCGCGGCAACCACCTCCTCCTCGAGCCCGGCATGACGATCACGAACCAGGACGTAGAGCAGCTCGTCCTTCGAAGTGAAATGGTTGTACATCGCCCCCGGGCTGAGGCCGCAGGCATTGGTGATCTCACGAACCGTCGTGGCCGGTGCCCCCTGGGCATAGAAGAGCGTGTCGGCCGCCTTGAGCAGGCGCTGCGCCGGCTCCGAGAGCGTGCGGGTGACCCGATCGCCGCCCAAGGCGGGTTCGTCGACTGCCGTCGTATCCCTCATGCCAACATCGCGCTTCGCCCGTTTGCCTCTCGGTCCCCATAGTTGACCACAGGCCTGGCGGTCCCATTCGCTCGGCCCGCCGGACTACCACTGCTCCCAGTGGACGATCTCAGCCAATGGCCGCCGAGCGGCAGGATGGAACTCGGTCCCTTTGGTGTAAGCGATCGGGAAGAGCCCTCCTTGCGTGTAGGACTCGTAGGGGATCCCCAACAATTCGGCCGCTTGCTGTTCGTGGCGGAGGAGCACGGTGGTCCATCCGGCCCCGAGCCCGCGCGTCCGCAACGCCAGAAAGAGGTTCCAGACGGCCGGGAACAATGATCCCCACAGGGCCGCCTGGGTGGCAACCGGCGCGTCGTCGACCCGGCCCAGATGGCAGGGCACCAGGAGGACAGGGGCCTCCTGCATGTGCTCGAAGAGGTACTGGGCCGACGAACCCACCGCGTCCGCCCGTTGCTCACGGACATCGTCGTCGTCGAGTTCGGGGAAGGGCAGGCGCTGGTACTCCCCCTCGTCGGAACGGTAGAGGTCGGCCAGGGCCTCCTTGGTGCCGGGGTCGGTCACGAACACCCAGTGCCACTCTTGCCGGTTCGAAGCAGTCGGAGCCTGCACCGCGATCGACAAGCACTCTTCGATGACCGATGGCTCCACCGGTCTGTCGAAGTCGAGGCGCTTACGTACCGCCCGAGTAGTGGTGAGCAGTTCTTCGGTCGTCAGGTCTACGTGCACAAGACAGAGACTAGGGACCGAGGGACAGCCCGGCGGCGAGCGAAGCGCCCAGTTCCTGGCAGTCTGCCCGCGCGGCGCGGTCGACCGGGCCAGTGACCGTCACGTACTCCTGTGCCCGCCGCCAGGCCAACCCCGTCGTGATCACATCGATAGCCCGCACCGCTCCGGTGGCGTCATTGTCGCCGTGCAGGTAGGCCCCGAAGGGCCGGCCCGCGGTGGCTTCCAGGCAGGGGTAGTAGATCTGGTCGAAAAAGTGCTTGAGCGCACCCGAGATATATCCCAGGTTCACCGGCGTCCCGAGGAGGTAGCCGTCAGCTTCCAGGACGTCGCCGACCGTAGCGGCCAGCGCCGGGCGCACCACCACGTCCACACCCTCGATGGCGGGATCATTGGCACCGCCCACCGCCTCCAAGAACATGGTGTGCATGGCCGGTGAGGGCGTGTGGTGCACCACCAGCAACCGGGCCATCGCGCAACCATAGTGACGAGGTCGGCACGGAGACGGCTCCGGCAGTGGCCTGAGGGCAGTGGCCTGATGGCAGTGGCCTCGAGGGCAGTGGCCTGATGGACGGTGGCAGGAAGGAACCGATCCTCGTAGCCTCGAGCTCATGTGCCGCAACATCACAACCCTTCGAGGCCTCGAGCCGGTAGCCACGCCCGAGGAAATCGAGGCGGCCGCCCGCCAGTACGTCCGGAAGGTCGGCGGGGTGCAGTCGCCCTCGTCCCGGACGGAACAAGCGGTCGAGCGAGCAGTCCGCCAGGTACAAGAGGCAACGGCGGAGCTCCTGGCTGCGCTGCCCCCCCGACGGCAACCGCCACCCACTCTGCCGCCCTTGCGCCGCCTCGCTTCCCACCGGTCGTGACCTCACCCTCGGGCTGGTGGACCGGACAGACCGGCGGCCCGGGAGCGCGGCGGGACCGGAAGCGCTCTAGGGCGCGGGGCCTGGAGCGCGCCGGCGGCCTGAACTGCCCGGAAGGCCAGACTCTGTCGATCTATCCAGTGGCTCCTCTAGTTCCGGTGTACGGTCGGAGTGGCTCACCGAGGGCCCGAGCGTCCCCGCTTCCGGGGACAGGATCGAAGGTCCCATGGTGGGACACCAGACAACCCATCCCGCGGGGACGCCACCAGGCTCCGAGCGCCCGCCCGGCTCCCATAGGTCATGACCCCCGCGGAGCCGGTCACTGGGATGGAGCTCCTCACAGAGGTCGCCGGTGTGCTCGAGGCGGCCGCCGGGGCCTGCGACGACAAGAGCGATGCCGATCGGATCGCCCACCTCGCCCGTCGGGTCCGCGCCTATCTGGCATCGAGCCGACCGACCACGCCCCTCGGCATGCCCCGCATCGCCTCAGCCCCCAGCAGGCTGGCCGACGAGATGGTGGTCCATCGGACCACCACGGCCCAGACATCGCACATTCGGATCGTCCCCGACTGATCGGGCCCACCCCGACGAATCCCCGATTAAATATGCGGTAATAAGGGCCCGGCCGCCGACAAAATTCTCTCTTCCGTGGTACGCTGACGACACCGTCGGCGCATGGTTGGCGCGGCCCGTTCGAGTTCTACCCGAGTTGGCTCAATCCACTCGAATGGGAGCTCGAAAATGCCTGGCTTCTTTCATCCGTCTATGAACGCGCCCGTCGCGTCCCGTTCCGGCTCATGAGCGCGACCTCTGTGCTCACCGCGGAGCCGGCAGCCCTCCCGGAGCCGGCAGCGGCGCCGGCCCCCGACCCCACCATTACCCCTCGCTGGCCCGAGCGATTGATCACCGCCTTCATCGTGATCACCCCGATGGCGGCATTAGCGTGGGCGGCTCAACACTTCTGGCATCACGGCATCGGCTGGTTCGACCTCTCGCTCGCCATCACCCTGTACGCGATCACTGGACACGGGATTGCCCTCGGCTTTCACCGCTTGTTCACCCATCGCAGCTTCAAGGCCCACCGGTGGCTCCGAATCGCTTTGGCCGTCTCAGGTTCGATGGCCGTCGAAGGATCGGTGATCAGCTGGGTCTCCCACCACCGCCGGCACCACGTCTACGCCGACCAGCCGGGTGATCCCCATTCGCCAACGAGCTTCGGCCAGGGATTCCTGCCGCAGCTTCGCGGGTTGGGCCACGCCCACATGGGCTGGCTCTTCTCCGGCACCCAGTCGAACCCGGAGAAATGGAGCCGTGACCTGCTGGCCGATCGGGACATGGTCATGGTGTCGAAACTGACGCCACTGTGGATGGCACTGTCGTTGATCGTGCCCTTCGGACTGGGATGGGCGGTGACCCGCAGCATCACCGGAGCACTTCTGGCCCTGCTCTGGGCGGGCGGCGTGCGCATCGCCCTGCTGCACCACGTCACCTGGGGCGTCAACTCGCTCGGGCACATGTTCGGCAAGCGCCCGTACAGAAGCAACGATCGCAGCGGCAACATCGCATGGCTCGCCGTGCTCAGCTTCGGTGACTCCTGGCACAACACCCATCACGCCTTTCCGGCGCTGGCCCGGCACGGGTGCGACGCCGGTCAGCTCGACTCATCGGCTCGCCTCCTGCGGATATTCGAGACCCTGGGATGGGCGTCGAAGGCCCGGTGGCCGACGCCGGGCCAACTCGCCGGGCGCCGCGTTCTCATCGCGCACTGAGCCGCCCGGGCGCCTCAGTGCGGGGCGTGAGGCGCCAAGTTGTCCCAGACCAGTCGGGACACCCCCTGGGTGGTGGCGATCCCGTAGTCGAACCCGTAGAGGCCCTTGCCGACGGGATCGTCCGTGGTCAGAACGGCCAAGACGTAGTTGCGGTCCTTGCCCTGCACCCATCCCATGCTGTTGACCTGCCATGGACAGGACTCATCCTGTTTCGTACAGGTCGGGACGTACTTCCAGCCGTTCTTGAGGGCGACGGTGACTCCCGGCACCGGATCGGCGTAGTTCGGCCCGTCGCAGGCCGTTCCCCACGGACCGCACGACACACCCCATCGTTGCGTGGGAATGATGCTCTCCATGAAGTGGATCCCGTAGTCCCTGGCGTTCGTGGTGAGGATGTTGTTGTCGTAGGCAAGTGTCCGGACAATGTTCACCTGGTCGGCGGCCGTCGTCGTCGTATTGCCCCACCCGTAGTACGTCGCCGACTCGCAGCCGACCTTCGTGTCGTTGGTGGGGATCGCCGTGTTGAACTGGGTGAGGGCAGCGCAACCACCGCCAAAGTAGAACAGTGACGTCGCCGCCACGTTGTCGCTCATGGTGATCATGTTCTGCATGAGGTACTGGATCGAGTAGGGCACATTGGACGGGATCGTCCCGGGTGCCCCCTGAAGCTGCTTGAGCCACATCGAGAGGATGTCCGCCTTCACGATGCTGGCTGTGTACTGCGTGTTCGACCCGTCGGACAACAGGTAGGTCTTGCCCGTGAGCTTGTTGAAGACGGCTACCTGGGCCACGCCTTGCCGAGTATGGAGGTAGGCCAGGACCCCATTGAGCGGGTCCTTGGTGCCGGCGTTGCTCGGGGTGCTACTGACCGTGGTCGTGGTGGAGCCGCCGGTCGTCGTGGTCGTGGTGCTGGCCGTCGTGCTGGTCGTGCTGCTGGCGGTCGCGCTGCCGGCCGTCGTGCTGCTGCCGGGCGTGCCCGTGGCGCCGGGCGTGCTGCTCCCGGGCGTCCCGGCGGTGTCGGCCACCTCTACTGCCGGTCGCCATCCGGTCGGGGCCGACATCGAGGCCTGGCTGAGGAGATCAGAAGGTGACGCTGTCTCCCGGGGCCCCGCTGCACCGGTGCGGGTGCCGCCGGCGGCGACCAGGCCACCGACCACGCCGCCCACGACAAGAAGGGCAACCAGCACCGAGCGCCGGAAAGAGCGCCGGAGAACCTGACTGTCGGCACCGCCTCCCCCTCCCCACTCCCCGTGGCGACAGCACTGCCGCGTGTCGAACAAGGTACCAGCAACGCGCAGCCGGGCCACGGTGCGGTGCGCCTGTCCCTTGGACGAACTCAGCGTTCAGGTCGTCCACTCGATGGGTAGGCCGAACGTAGCCGAGGGGTCGGTCGCGGCCAACCCGTGCTCTTGTCGGACCGTTGGAACTCCCACCGCCTCCAGCCCGGTCAGGGCGGCGTCGAGGTCGTCCACTCGCAGCGCGTAGGAGCACAATCGGAAGGATCCGTCCTCACGCGCATAGGGGCTTTCGGGCGAGAGCGGCGTGACAAGGCGGAGCGTCATGTCCCCGATTCGAAGGTCGATGGTCAGCTCCCGGTCTTCAGGGCCCCGGGCATTCCCTCCCACCGGGGTGGCGCTAGCCAGTTCGGTCAGGAACGTCGCCGTGGACTCGGCGTCGGCGACGGCGGTGGTGACCCAGGCCAGGCCGGCCACGTCGATGATGGCGCCCCCCTCGTCCTGGTGGCGCTTGTTGCCGCCGAAGGTGTCGTCTGTCCACTCCATCAGGACACCGTGCGTGTCCCGTGGGTGCATGAAGAAGTGTCGCCCGGGGATGTTGACGGCACCGATCCGGATGCCCCTCTCGACAAGGAGGTTCTGGACGGCCCACATGTCCTCGATCTCCCACGCCAGGGAGTGCACACCGGGGCCGTAGCGCTCGAGGAACCTCGCCACCGGGCCTCCTGGTGCGCCCTTCGACAGAAGGATGACCGGGTAGCCACCGAGACGAAACATCCGGACATCGGTGCCCTCCAGATCGGCCTCGCCGCCCGAGCGGATGTCGTCGGGATGCTGGTCGCTGTTGAGGGCGCCGGCTCCCAGGACGGCGTTGAACCACTCGTGGGCGGATGCGGCATCGTCGACGGCGAGCGCAATGCGATGAAGGTGACCGGGAGCGATAAGCGACATGCACGCCGATGCTACTGTCCCGCCTCTCGTGACACCGGCTGATCCAGGTTGCTTCCGACCTGTTGTGGTGAGCTGCAGTGCACCGGGGGCCTCGCTCGAGTACGCCTAGCCGGTCGGCATCGGGCCGTCGGGCTAGTGCCGTTCGAGTGCGTGGGCTCGGCGCCTCTGTACGTCCTTGCCGGTAACGGCGAGATAGGCGACAAGGCAGACGATCAGCGCCGTCAGGACCAGGCTCACCCGCCCGCTGCCCCAGCCGAGGCCGCTGAGACTGGTGGGCTTGCCCATCCAGTCGGCGATGGAGGCGCCGAGCGGGCGGGTGACAACGTAGGCGAACCAAAAGGCGAAGACGGGGTTCCAGCTGAAGCGCCAGTAGCCGATGGCGGGAATGGCGATCACCGCGGCGAAGAGCACGATCGAGTACCCGTAGCCCAGGTGGAATGTGATGGCGACCAGGTCACCGACCGCCGTGCCGAGGGCGAAGGTGGCAACGACAGCGGCCCAGTAGAACAACTCGCGCCGCGCCGTGTCGATCGAGTGGATGGACAACGTCTTCTCGGTCTTCTGCCAGACCACGAATACGACGACCAGGACGACGGCGAACAGCGGAGCTGACGCGACGTAGGGGACGCCAAGGCCGACGTGGAGCACATCTGCCGCCATGGTCCCGAAGACACCGACCATGACGACAGCGAACCAGTAGGTCCAGGCCATATAGCGTCGCATGGAGAACTGCAATGCCAATGCGAACACGAAACCGACGAACCCGAGGAGCACTGCCGGGACCGGGTTCACGGTGTGGACGAGGTAGTCGGATGTCGCCTCGCCCATTGCCGTCGACAGGCCCTTGATGATCCAGAAGTAGGCGGTGATCTCCGGAACCCTGAGAGCTCCCCGGGCGGTCAGCCACGTGGGGCGCGTGCTCTCAGCCATCGGGGAAGCTTGCCGCAGGAGCCAGTGTGGACCAAGTCAGCTCCCTGAGAAGTTCTCAGGTATGCCCCGAGCAGGCCCGACGGTCCGAGGGAGAGCGGCGGACGGCCGCCCTCAGCGAACGACGAAGCTGCTGCCCTCAGCGAATGACGAAGTCGTCGAGGTCCGGCTCCCTCGTCCAGGTCCAGTAGTCGACCAGCCGCCACGGGCTCAGCACATGAATCTCCCCGTATGCGTTCTTGAAGAACGAGTGCTTCACCGACGGCTGCGACCAGACCAGCTTCTTGATCTCCCGCTGCGATCGCTCGTGCCAGTCGGCATACTTCTCCTGGCGTGGCTCCATCGAGCGGTGACCGCCGTCGATGAGCTCATCCAGACACTTCGTGATGTAGCGCATCTGACACTCCGAGTGGAAGATGAGGCTGCCCCCATGGGCAAGGTTCGTCCCCGGCCCGTACATGCAGAACAGGTTGGGAAACCCGGGCACGGTCATGCCCAGATAGGCCGCCGGCCGCTCGCCCCAGAGTGAACGGAGGTCGGCCCCGTCGCGTCCGGTGATCTCCATGGGCCACAGCACCCGGTTGGCATGGAAGCCGGTGGCGTAGACGATGACGTCGGCCACATGGCGTTGACCGTCGACGGTGACGACTGCATCGGCCTCGATGTGGTCGATGCCCGTCCGGACGAGCTCGACGTTGTCCCGGGTCAGCGTGCGCAGCCAGCTGCCGTTGTCCTGGAGGGTCCGCTTCCCGGTGGCCGGGTAGTCCGGTACGACCTTGGCGACGAGGTCCGGGTCGTCACCGACCTGGCTGGTGATCCAGTCGGTGAACATCTGGCGGGTGAACTCGTTCGACGCGCTGACGGCCCGCTGCTGGTCGGGGTAGTCGGGATCGACGCGGGCCGCGGCCAGCCCCTTGTCGCATCCGGGCCAAAAGAGCAGGAAACGGTACCAGCGCCCGTAGAAGGGCAGGTGACGGAGGGCCCAGCGCACGCCGGGCCCGACACTCTCGTGGTAGTTCGGGTTGGGGAACATCCACTGTGCCGTCCGCTGGAACACGGTCAGGTGTCCGACCCGATCGGCGATGGTCGGGGCGATCTGGAAGCCGCTCGCCCCTGCGCCGATCATGGCGACACGCTTCTCGGTGAGGTCGATCGAATGGTCCCAGCGGGCCGAGTGGAATGCCGGCCCGGCGAAGGTCTCCTGCCCGGGGATCTCCGGGATATGGGGACGGTTCAGCTGGCCGACCGCGGAGATGACGGCTCGGGCCACCAACGTCGACTCGGTCCCGTCCTTCGCCCGCACCCGAACCGACCATGTGCCGCCGAGGTCGTCCCATTCGGCTCCCAGCACTTCGTGCTCCCAGCGCACGTGGGAATCGATCCCATGCTTTCGCATCACCGACTCGAAGTACGACTGGAGCTCCGGTTGCTGGGCGAAGAACTCGGTCCAGGCGTGACTCGGCTCAAAGCTGTAGCAGTAGAAATGGTTGCCCACATCGACCCGAGCTCCGGGGTACGAGTTCTCCCACCATGTACCGCCGACGCCGGCGTTCTTCTCGACGATGGTGAAGGGGATCCCGGCCTCCTGCAGCCGGATGCCGGCCAGCAGCCCCGACTGCCCGCAACCGATGACCACGACGGGGAAGTCTTCCCGGGCCGCCAGGTCGGCGGGGGCGCTCACCCGCCGGGCGTCCCTCCCGTCGAGCTCCATCTCCTCCATCAGCATGGGGACGTACTCGGTCGGCACGTCCTCGCACACCAGCCAGGACATCATCTCGTGCAGCAGCTCGGCCGAGACGGACCCGGGCTCGGGGCAGCCGCGGTCCCGGTAGTCGCCGATGATGCCGAGGGCCATGGCGCGGACTTCTGCCTTGTCCTCTTCGGACATGTAGCCCTGGACCTCGTTGAGGAAGAGCCCAGCGGGCTTGAGCCGGCCCCGAATGAGCTCGGGGTCCCCCGACATGTGGACCAGCGAGAGCATCAGGGTCGGGATGCTGACGTCCATCAGCGCTGCCGCGATGTCCTCGTCGGACGTGTCGAATGGCTCGCCTGCGTGCGGGTTGCGCATGTGATGGGCCCTCTCTGAACGGATGTCTCGCTCCTGCCCGACGTGCCACGGTACACAACATCGCCATGGTGCCCTCAGGGCGAGCATCTGGGTGTGCCTTCTGGCCCATCTGGATTGTGCCCTCTGGCCCAACGGTGCGATGGTGTCCGGACAGCCGAGGGAGGATCCGTGTTGCACGTCGTCATCGATGGTCCGGGTCATGTGTTCGTGGCCGAAGCTCCCGACGCCGTCCCGCCCGACCTCGACGGTGCGGTGGTGTCGGTGGACGCCGCCGGCATCTGTGGGTCCGACCTGCACTTCTACGATGGGGACATTCCGGTGGGCAACGGGTTCCCTGTGGGCCATGAGTTCATCGGGACCGTGCTCGATGTCGGTTCCGGCGTACGGCGGTTCCGGCCCGGGGACCGGGTCCTGACGGCATCAGTGGCCGGATGCGGGCACTGTGACGGTTGTGCGACAGGTGACCCGGTGACCTGCGTGGAGGGACCCAAGGTGTTCGGTTCGGGGCTGCTGCCTGGCGGTCAGGCCTCAGCGGTGGCGGTGCCCGCGGCAGATTTCCAGATGCTGCGGATCCCCGAGGAGATCGACGACGAGGCGGCACTGTTGCTCACCGACAACCTCAACACCGGGTGGATCGGCGCCAAGCGGGCCGACATCCCGCCGGGTGGCACGGTCGTCGTCCTGGGTCTCGGCGCCGTCGGGCTTTGCGCCGTGCGCGCTGCGCTCTCGCTCGGAGCGGGCAGGGTGCTGGCCGCCGATCCCGTGGCCGGACGCCGAGCCCTGGGCGCAGACTCGGGAGCAATCCCGATCGAGGGTCCGACCGTCGACGCGGTCCGGGAGGCGACGCACGGGCGTGGAGCGGACTCGGTCATCGACGCCGTCGCCAGCGATGCCAGCCTCACCGACGCCCTGTCCTCGGTCCGAGCCGGGGGCACGGTGTCGGTCGTCGGGGTGCACAGCCTTGATCCCTACCCGTTGCCCATCCTGGCGGGCCTGTTCCGGAGCGTCACCCTGCGCATGACCACGGCTCCGGTCCACCAGACCTGGAAGGAGCTGGTTCCCCTGGTGGCCAACGGCCGGCTGCGGACCGACGGCGTTTTCACCCACCGGTTCCCATTGGTCGAGGCTTCGCAGGCCTACGCTGCGGCCGCGGCCCGGAGCGCCGACTGCATCAAGGTGTTGCTGCAACCCTGAGCGATGCGAGCCGGAGGAGGCGGAGCGTCGAGCAGGCCGTCAGTCGGCGAGAGCCTGGTACACCAGGGCCCGCAGCTGAGCCCGGAACGGGTAGGTGCTCGATGGCAGGAGCTGGGTCATGAACACCACGGTCAGGTCCTCCACGGGGTCGACCCAGAAAGCCGTGCTCGCCGCCCCACCCCAGTAGTACTCTCCCGCCGACCCGGCGGTGGCCGTGGCCCCCGGGCCCTTGCCGATGGCGAACCCGAGACCGAATCCGACCCCGTCGAACTCGGCCTCACCGAAGCCGCCGGTAGCCAGGTCGGCGAGGTCGGCGTCGTTCGGGAGATGATTGCAAGTCATGAGCTCGAGGGTCTTGCGGCCCAGGAGGCGCCGCCCGTCGAGCTCGCCCCCGTTGAGCAGCATCTGGCAGAAGCGCAGGTAGTCGCCCGAGGTCGAGACGAGGCCTCCGGCAGCCGACTGGTAGGAGCGAAGCCGTCGATACGGGCTGTGCTCGGGATCGTCCTGCAGGAGGGGCGAGTCACCGGGCCGGTATGCATAGCAGGCGGCGAATCGAGCCGACGTCGCATCTGGCACCGCGAACCCGGTGTCGACCATGCCGAGGGGCTCGAACACGTTGGCTTGTAGGTAATGGTCGAACCGCTGCCCCGAGAGGATCTCGACCAACCGGCCACAGACGTCAGTGGAGAGGCCGTAGTTCCAGCGTGAGCCGGGTTGGAACTTGAGCGGGTAGTCGGCCAGCAGCGAGCACACCCCTTCGAGCGTCATGCCCCTCCGGTTCGCACGCAGCGCGGCGGCGAAGCGATCGTCGGTTGGATGGCCGGCGACCAGGCTGCCGGCCAATCCGGTCATATGGGTCAGGGCGTCGAGGACCGACACCGGGCGGTCCTGGTCGACCACCCGGATGGACCCGTCGGATTGCAGCTCGCCCACCTTGAGCCCATGCCATTCGGGGATATAACGATGGAGCGGGTCGGCCAGCTGGAACCGCCCCAGCTCGTAGAGCTGCATCAGGGCCAGCGAGGTGACGGGCTTGGTCATCGAGTAGATGCGCCAGACGGTGTCGTCTTCCACCAACTTCGAGCGCTCGCGGTCCATGAGACCGAGCGAGCGCCAGTAAGCGATCTTGCCCCCCCGGGCTACCGCCACCTGGCAGCCGGCGATCTTGCCGGCGGCCACATAGCGGGTCTCGAAGTGCTCGGTGATCCGCTCCAGTCGCTCGGGGTCGAAACCCGCCCCCTCCGGATCCACCTTCACCGGGCCTTGCTCCGGTCCTTGGCCACCTCGTCATAGGAGGCGTAGTCGGACAGAGTGTCGTCGGCGTGCTCGAACTCGAGCAGGCCGGCCGCACCCCACCGCTCCCGCAGGTAGCCGCGGTTGGCGTCCAGCAGGCCGAGCTTGCCCACATTGGGAACCAGCTTGGCGAAGAATCCCCGCTGGAAGCCGGCGAAGGGACTCGCCTTCATCTTGCCGGCGGCAGCCGACAGGTGGGGAACCAGGGCACCGGCATCCACGCCCAGGTGATCCCACACCTCCGGCGTCGTCGACCGGGCCCGGTTGCGCAACGTGTTGTCCAAGAGGAACTCCTGTCGGTCCTTGAGCTCGGCATCGGTCAACCCGGCGTACAGCTCCTTCAGCGTGAGGATCCCGAAAGCGACGTGTCGGGCCTCGTCGGACATGACATAGCGAAGGAGCTTGGCCAGCAGGGGCTCCTCGGTCCGGCGCAGCATGTCGCCGAAGGCGGCCAGAGCGAGGCTCTCGATCACGATCTGCATGCCCAGGTAGGCGATGTCCCAGCGACTGTCCTCGAGCAACACGGTGATCTGCTCCTCGAGGAACGGGCTCATCGGGTACGCCTCGCCCACTTTGAGGTCGAGGTACTTGGCAAAGACCTCGGTGTGCCGGGCCTCGTCCATGGTCTGGGTGGCGGCGTAGTACTTGGCGTCGATCCAGGGCACCGTCTCGACGATCTTGGCCGCGGTGAGCATGGCTCCCTGCTCGCCGTGCATGAACTGGCTGATCGAGGCCTTGAACATCTCGATGCCCAGGGCGGTGAACTCCCGCTCGCCCCAGTTGGCGATGGGCGAGCCGGGCTCGGAGGCCGCAGCTCGGTACAGCCGCATGGACGGGGAACTCTGGTCGACCAGTCCCTCGGGGTCGACGTCGGTGCCCCAATCGAGATCGGTGACGCTGTTCCACTGCGAACTCATGGCCTTGTTGTACAAAGTGACCAGCTGCGTCCGGCACCGCTCGTAGTCCCACAGGTAGATGCGGTCGGCGTGGTCCTGGACGAGCTTGAAGGTGGCGGCCGTCTCGCCGGCGGTGACGGCGGGTTCATTGTCGGCTGGCGTCACTGTGGACAACGCTACCGTGGATCGGACGTCCGAACGGGGCCGGCGCCGCGGGGTGCGTCGTACCAGCAGGTGCACAAGTACCGGCAGGTGCTCAGTACCGGCAGGTGCTCACGATGTGGCGGCGAAGGGGAGGTGCTCGTAGCGGCGGGTGAAGGCTCCATCGGCAAAGGATCCGGCGTCGGCGTCGACGACGAAGTCGGGGCATTCCTCCAGGAGGGCCTCGATGACCACCCGACCCTGCAGCCGAGCCGCGGCGGCCCCGAGGCAGAAGTGGGGGCCGACACTGAAAGTCAGCATCCGATTGAAGGTCCGCCCGACGTCGAGCACCTCAGCGTCCTCGCCGTACTCCCGAGGGTCGCGGTTGGCCGATCCGTACAGCAGCAGCACCCGCTCGCCCGGGCCCATCGCCCGGCCATCGACGACGACTTCGCGCCGGACCACCCGACACAGACCCTGCACGGGGGAAGTCAATCGCAGGAGCTCCTCGACGGCGCCCCCAAGCAGACCCCTGTCCTCGAAGAGCCGGGCTCGCTGGTCCGGAGCAGCCGAGAGGAGCTCGGCGGTGCCCGCCAGCAAGCCGGTGGCCGTGTCGTTGCCGCCGGCGATCATCACGAATGCATAGCCGAGGATCCCCTCCAGTCCGATGTCGGCTCCCTCGTCGTCGGCGCGCACGAGGATGGAGACCAGGTCGTCGCCGGGCTCCCGGCGACGCCGATCGATCAGCTCGGAGAAATACCCGTACAGCTCGATGAGCGCTTCCCTGGCGCCATCGCCGTGCCCGGTCGAGCCGGCCTGAACGATCTGCGCCGTCCACCGGCCGAACAGGTCACGGTCGGCCTCTGGTACCCCGAGGTAGGCGGACACCACCCAGTTCGGCGTCGGTGCGGCGACGGCCGACACGAAGTCGCCGCTCCCATCAGCTCGGAGCCGTCGGACCCTGTCGTACACGTAGGACCGGAGCTCGGGTTCGAGCTCGGTCACCCGGCGAGGCGTGAAGCCTCGGTTGACCAGACGGCGATAGCGCGTGTGATCGGGGGGATCCATCATGACCAGGGTGGGGGCCAGACCAAGCTCCTCGACCTCGTTTCGGAACGTGAGACCCTGAGCCGAAGAGAACGTGTCCGTATCACGAGCAGCCTGCCAGACGTCCTCGAACCGGGACAGGACCCAGAATCCCCGAGGACTGCGATGCACGGGGTCCTCATCGCGCAGCCGAGCGTAGAGGGGGTACGGGTCCCGCCAGGTGGCGCGGCCGAATGGTTCGTAGGCCAGGGTGCTCAACGAGGATCCTCTCCTTGGTGGGAGACGAGCACAGCGGTGACGTCCAGGCCGAGGGTGGACTCCAGCTCGCGGGCCCCGGCCTCGGTCACGGTCAGGGCCCGCGTCCCGGACCGTCGCTTGACCCACTGCAGCGCTTCGAACCGGCTCAGCAGCAGCGCCCCGAGCGCTCCGGCAAGGTGGTGGCGCTGCTCGCTCCAGTCGACGCAGTAACGGACCAGTGGGCGCCGGCCGGCGTCGGAACAGTCGACGCCTATGGACGCCAGCCGGGCTCGGCCGTTGTCGGTGACCGCATAGGCCACGTCCCAACCGGGAGCGGAGAGGCGATCGCGATTTGAGCGGGCCGGATCGAACGTTCCGTCGCCCCCTTCGAGTATTCCTTCGGACAACAGGGCCTCCATCAACGCGACGCCGAGCCGCCCGGCCAGGTGGTCATAACACGTTCTCGCCCTCCGCAGGGCCTCGGCCCTCGTTCCCTCCCGCAGCGACCGCACCGTCATCGGCGGCGCCACGCGTGCGATCGACTCGATCAGCTCCCCGACCTCGGGGCCGGCAAGTCGGTAGTAGCGGTGGCGCCCGTGCGGCTCGACGCTGAGCATCCCGGCGTCCACCAACCGACCGAGGTGCGTGCTGGTCGTCGAGGCCGCGATCCCAGCCTCGTCGGCCAGGCGGCCGGCCGGGAGCGCCCGCCCGTCGGCCAGAGCCATGAGCATGCGGGAACGGCTGCGATCGGCGATGACCTCGGCAACGGCCGCGATGTCGGCATCTCCGGGCACCGTCCCAGTGTACGGGGGCCACATTTCGGGCAAGATCGAAACAATGCCGGGTAACACTCTGGCTATGACCGGCTTCGACGGTACCAAGCTGGGCACCGCTCAAGAGGAGCGGCACGGCGCGCCTCTCGCCCTCGTGGTGATCTGTGTCGGCTACTTCCTCGTGATCCTCGACGCCACCGTGGTCAACGTGGCGATCCCCTCGATCGGACGAGACCTCGGTGGCGGCGTCCCGGACCAGCAATGGGTGATCGACGCCTACACCTTGTCCTTCGCCGGGTTGCTCCTGACCGGTGGCGCGCTGGCCGAGCGCCTCGGTGGCCGACGGGTCTTTCGAGCAGGCCTCGTGCTCTTCACGCTGAGCTCGGCCGTGTGCGGATTGGCTCCGACGTTGGGCATGCTCATCGGCGCACGACTGGTTCAGGGAGTCGGGGCGGCTCTTCTCGTACCATCGTCCCTGGTCCTGCTACAGGCGGCCTACCCGACCAGAGAGGGACGATCCAGGGCGTTTGGGATCTGGGGAGCGATCGCCGGGATCGGCGCCGCGACCGGGCCGATCATCGGTGGCCTGCTGGTGGCCTGGTGGAGCTGGCGAGGTGTGTTCTTCGTCGGCCTTCCCTTCGCCCTGGCCGCCCTGGTGCTCACCGGCCATGTCGTCCCCATCACGCCTCGGCGGGCACGGGCCCTCGATCTCGGCGGCCAACTGCTCGGCGTGGCCGGGCTCGGGCTGCTGACCGGGTCACTGGTGGAAGCGGGCCGGTTGGGCTGGGGCTCGCCGGCCGTGCTGGTCGGGTTTACGCTCTCCCTCATCGCCCTGGCCGGGTTCGTGATGGTCGAGCACCGCAGCTCGGACCCGATGCTCCCTCTGGCCCTGTTCTCCCAGCCGTCGTTCCGGTCGGGGAGCTCTGTCGGCCTGTTGATCAACCTCGGTCTCTACGGACAGCTCTTCGTCATGAGCCTCTACTTCCAGGACATCCGCGGGTACTCGGCCCTGGAGACCGGAATCGCCCTACTGCCCGAGGCCGGCCTGCTCATCGTGGCCTCGACCCTCTCCGGTCGGATCATGGCCCGGTCGGGACCCCGCGCACCTATGCTCATCGGACTGCTGGTCGGTGGCGTAGGCCTGTTGGGGATGGCGTCCGCCGGCGCGCAAACCCCCTACGTGGGCGCTCGTGGCCCCCCTGGCTGCCACCGGCTTCGGGATGGCCCTCACCATGCCCGCGGCGACGGCATCGGTGATGGAGGCGGCACCGGGCGGTCGGGGTGGCATCGCCTCGGGAGTGGTCAACGCCGCCCGCCAGTCAGGAAGCGTGCTCGGGGTCGCTCTGCTCGGCACGCTGGTGGCCGGGCGAACAACGTTCATCACCGGCCTTCATGTTGGGCTGGTCATCGCAGCGGGAGCGTTCTTTGCCGGCGAGGTCATCACCTTCTTCGGCGTCGACCGACGGAAAGAAGCGCCGGGACCGCTCGACGAGTCGATGAGATCTGTGGCACCGGGTCGTAGCTCCAATCACGCAGGACAACGAGGCCGGGAGTGGACGACCCCGAGGTCGGCCCCCAAGGTCGGCCCCCAAGGTCGGCCCCCAAGGTCGCCTCCCGAGGTCGATGGTCGACCACTCATAGTGACGGCAGCCGGGCCCGGTAGAGTCCGGGTTGCCCCGCCTTTGGGCGAAAGGACGCCGAAACTCTCTGTCGGCCCTCACGGACAGTGACTCGCAGACGGATCGCCATCGAGCCTCCCCTCGATGACCGTCCGTGTCCCCGCGTCCACCGATCGGGACCGGCCCCCCGAGGGTTGGGCCGGGCGAGAATGGGATTGCTACTGTTCGGAAACCGGGCGACCCGACCGAGCGGCTGACCCGGCTCAGGGGGACCATGACCGACGACCGAGCGCACACCAGACCGCTTCGGACGGTCCTCTTCGTTCCGGGCAGCGAGCGCGACCAGGTCGACAAGTCCCCGTCGCACGGTGCCGACGCAGTGGTGCTCGACCTCGAGGAACCCCGCACCCCGTGCTCGGAGGCGGACCGCGATCGGGCCCGCGGCGTGGTCTCGGAGTTCCTAACCCGGCTCCCCGACGACCATGCCGGACCGCTCTGGTTCGCCCGGGTACAGCCCGTCGACACCGGTCAAACCTTGAAGGACCTGCGTGCGGTCATGCACGGCAACCTGGGCGGGATCCTGTTGCCCAAGGTTCAGGGGCCACGCGACATCCATGGCGCCGACGCCCTCCTCGCCTGCATGGAGGTCGAGTCGGGCCGGCCGCCCGGTTCCACGATCATCTACCCGATCCTCGAGACCGCGCAGGCGCTGCGGCTGGCCTACGACATTGCCATGGCCTCACCGCGGGTTCTCTACATGGGCGGCGCCGTCTCCCGGTTCGGCGACATCCACCGGGCGGTGGGGTTCCGCTGGTCGGCAGGAGGTAGGGAAACCCTCTTCCTCCGCTCCAAGGTCCTACTCGACGCCAAAGCTGCCGGGATCCGGTATCCGATCAGCGGCATGTGGGGTGGGGACAGCGACGATTTCGATGGCCTCCGGGCCTGGGCCACCGAGCTCCGGGATCTCGGCTACTACGGGATGATGATCGGCAATCCGGACCACATTCCCCTGGTGCACGAGGTCTTCTCCCCCACGGCCGAGGAGCTCGCCTACTGGAATGATCTGGATCGCCTGGCCACCGAGGCAGAGGGGCACGACTCGGATCGGATCGTCTACGGCGACCCCAACCAGGGCGAGGGTCACGTGGTCCACATCGCCCACGTGGAATCGGCCAGGATGAACCTGGCCTGGGCGCGCGACCTGGGCCTCACCGACTAGGAAGCGGCGATCCGGACCGGCTGCAGGCGGACGGCCCGGAGCGGGACAGCGGGACAACACGACAGAGAAGCGGGCAGACATGCACGAGGATGCCGAGGTGACACGGGTGGCGACGCAGCACAGGACGGCAGCCGACATCCGCTCGGAGGTCGGGCACCCGATCGTGGATGCCGACGGGCACTTCATGGAGTTCATGCCCCTGGTCGACGCCCAGATACTCACGTATCTCGAAGAGGCCGGCGGCGCGGCCCTCAGGGACCGCTTCCGGGCCCATGCGGTGCAGCAGCTGGACACGGCTGTCTTCGACGCCGACCGGTCGGCGCCCTCCGTCGTGGATGCCTGGCGGTCCATGCCCTCGTGGTGGGGGAATCCCGTCTCGGACCCCCGGGACCGGGCCACGGCGTACCTCCCCCGCCTGATGTACGACCGGCTGGACGAATTGGGCATCGACTTCATGCTGATCTATCCCTCGTGGACGCTGGGGTTCCTCACCAACGGCGACGACGAGCTCCGTGCGCCGACCTGCCGGGCCACGAACCGGTACGTGGCCAGTCTGTTCGCTCCCTTCCGTGATCGCCTCGAGCCCGGCGCGCTCATCCCCATGCAGCATCCCGACGAGGCGGTGGCCGAGATCGACTTTGCTGTCCAGGAGCTGGGCTTCAAGTCGGTCGTGCTGGCCGGGCACGCCTTCCGGCCGGTGGGACCGACGGGCGGCGCCCCGGCGGGCTCCCGCCTCGACGTCTACGGCCTCGACAGCCCCTATGACTACGATCCGGTGTGGGCGGCGTGCGTGCGCAACCGGGTCGCGCCTGCGTTCCACAGCTCCCTGCAGCAGGTGCACCCGGCCCGATCGATCTCCAACTACGTGTTCAACCACGTCAACGGGATCGCCGGTGCTCACGAGGCGCTCTGCAAAGCGCTGTTCCTCGGGGGCGTGTACCGGCGATTCCCCGATCTCCGCATCGGCTTCCTCGAAGGTGGGGTCACATGGGGCTGCGCGCTGCTGGCTGACCTCATCGGGCACTGGGAGAAGCGTGGCGGGCACGCCATCAACGACCTCGATCCGGGCAACCTCGATGTCGCCGCCGTCCTGGCTCTGGTGGAGAAGTACGGCGATGCGGGCATGAACGGCAACTTGAGCCAGCTGGGCGAGCACCTCTCCCGGCGCCCCGGACGACCTCAGGTGCTCGATGAGTTCGCCGCTGCAGGCATCTCGAGCGTGGAGGACATCATCCGGCCGTTCGAGACGCGGCTCTACTTCGGTTGCGAGGCTGACGACCCGTTGATCCCCTTCGGTTTCCGTCTCGACCTCGATGGACGCCAGGTGTCCCTGCGGCCGATGCTCGGAAGCGACGTGTCGCACTGGGACGCCCCCGTCATGAGCACGGTGATGGTCGAGGCCTACGAGATGGTCGAGCGGGGAGCGGTCACCCCTGAGCAGTTCGAGCAGTTCACCTTCACCAACCCGGTCCGCCTCCACACCGGCGCGAACCCCCGGTTCTTCGACGGGACGGTCTGCGAGCACGCCGCCGCGGCAGTGTGATTCCGCCGCGTCAGTGTGATTCCCAATCTCCGGGCCCTGAGTGCCGGCCGGCCGGTGGACGCCGTCACGGCGCGCCGGGTCCGGAGGCGTGTGCGAGGGAGCGCCGGACGTTGACATCGCCGAAAGAGGTGCGGGCCCGGACCTCCACCGTGTCCCCGGCCGCCTCGGGGCGCTCGACGGAGTCGAGCTCGTTGTGGACGGTGCCGAAGCGGGTGTCGAGGTCCAAATAGGCGGTCACGCCGTCGAGGACTCCGATGTCGACCGTGCCCAGGGCGGTCTGGGCCCGCACCGAGCCGCTGGCCACCTCCCGGAGGCAGAGGTCGCCGTTGGCCGTCCTGGCCTCGACCGCGGCCTGCGCATGGTCGACGACGATGGTGCCGTTGGCCGCGTTCACGCGCAGGTCGCCGGTGACCTCGCCGATCGAGGTGTCACCGTTCGAGTTCTTGATCACGGTGGTGCCGTCGACGCGGCCGATGCGCACGGACCCTGATCCCGTGGTGACCTCGGCCGGACCGACTGCCTCGCCGACGGCGATGTCGCCGCGCCCGGACCTCAGTTCCACGGGCCCCGCCTGGTCGATGTGGATATCGCCGACACCGGTCCGGTAGTGGCAGCGGCCGAGCCGTCCGGTGCAGTGCAGTACGGCGACTCCCGTATGACCGTCCAATTGAGACCCCGACGGCAGCTCGACGTGCACCGTGATCGCCTCGCCTCCACTGCGAACGCCGTGCTGTCGCCACCCCTTGGGTGCCTTGATCGCCAGCTCGCCGTGGGCGTACTCGACGTGCGTGTGCTCTGCGGCAGTCGCATCGGACTTCTTGGCGTCGTCGCTCGGTCGAACCTCGACAACGGTGTCACGACGGTCGCTGGCAACGATCCGGATGTCACCGACGCCGAGCTCCACCGTCACGGAGATCGGTTGAGGGGTGTCGAACGTAGGCATGGCTGTCCTTCTTGTCGATGGTCGGGTGCTTCTCCGATGGCAGTACTGGTGGCAGCTGTGGTGCCAGATTTCCCTGACGGCGCTAACGGGCCCAGCCCGTGTAGCGCTGACCACCGCGCGGGACTCGACGTTGGACCCGAGGTTCCCAGTCGGTTCGGTCCACTGCGGCGGCCGAGGCGCGTACCAGCCAGGCGTTGACCGAGAGCCCTTCGCGCCCGGCAGCATCCTCGATCCGCGCCTTGAGCTGGTCGGGCATGCGCAGGTTGATGCGCGCCATCGTGTTGTCGTCGCCGTCCGTCGACCCCGGCGCCGGAGTCCCCGTCACCGGAGGGGCCTTGCTCTCGGCGCCGTCGTCGTACGGGGGGTCATCGAGGTCGACCGGAGGCGCTATCACCACGAACTCCGGGTCACGACCACGAAGGCGGACCTCAACCGACCCGGGGGCGAGCGCACAAGTGATCTCCTCCGCCGCCATCGCCAGCACATCGAGCAACGTGAGCCGGATCGCCGCGTCCAGGGGTGCGATTAGACGCTCGGCCAGCGCATTCGCCTCCTCGCCGCCGGCCCCGGCGGCCACCACGAGCTGCCGCTGGAGGCTGTCGATGTACTCTCGGAGATCCATGGCACCATTATGGCACCTAATGGTGCCATGTCAAGCAAGAAATGAGCCAAACCTGGTGCCACCAATCCTTGGCCGGCACGGCTGCGCAGGGTCTGGCCGAGGGGTTCCGTCCGGAGCCGGGCCGCAGGTTCGGCGAACCGACTCAGCGGTCTGGTGCAGCGGAGCTTGTTCGGGACGATGACTTTAACCGTCAAGTTATTAGTGGGAGTGACATAAGATCGTGCATGTGGCCAGGTGCAGACGAACCGACCCGGTGGCCCCATGGCTCGACGACGACCAGCACCTAGCCTGGCGCTCGCTGGCCACGATGATGATCAAACTGCGATGGCCCCAGGCATCGGTCTGGAAGCAGGTCTTGGCGTGAGCGGGCCCGTCGACGCCCGGGACGTCGCGACGTCCGCCGAGGGGCAGGCTCTGGCACCGGGACCGGGTCCGGTCGTAACAGTCAGCGACAGCCGAGTGGCCCGTGTCGGCACCCTGCAGGTTCGTCGAGCCCTCCCGAACCGGGGCCGGCGGACCGTCGGCTCCTGGTGCTTTGCCGACCATTTCGGGCCGGTCGAGGCCGACGCCGAGCATCGGCCGGACATTGGGCCTCATCCCCACATGGGGCTCCAGACGGTGACGTGGCTGCTCGAAGGCGAGCTGGTGCACCGAGATAGCCTGGGCTCCGAACAGGTCATCCGGCCCGGCCAGCTCAATCTCATGACGGCCGGATCGGGGGTGGCTCACGCCGAAGAGGCACCACCCGGGTACCGCGGTGCGGTCCACGGCGTTCAACTCTGGGTGGCTCAACCATCGGTGACTCGGCACGGGCCGCCGGACTTCGAGCACCATGCAGAGCTACCACTCGTCGAACTGGATCACTGCGGGGCGACGGTGCTGGTCGGCGAGCTGGCGGCATCGAAGTCGGCTGCGCGCCGGGACACCGACCATGTCGGCGTCGATCTCGACCTCCGGGGTGGCACCACGACAGTCCCCCTGGACCCCGAGTTCGAGTACGCCCTCGTGGTGATGAGCGGTGCGATCCGAGCCGATGGTGCCGGCGCCGCCCCAGGGCACCTCGTGTATCTCGGTGCCGGCAGAGACGAGCTCGGACTCAGTACCGGCGGGCAGAGTCGCGTCCTGCTGCTCGGAGGCCCGCCATTTCAGGAGCGGCTACTCATGTGGTGGAACTTCGTGGCCCGCTCCCGGGACGAGGTCGAGGCAGGATACGTGGACTGGTCCAGTGACTCCGGGCGCTTCGGGCGGGTCGCCTCGACCTTGGCCAGGATCGAGGCCGAGCGGCCCGCGTGGATGCCCCAGTCGCCGTCTGGCCCGTGAGAGCTGCCCGGGCAGCGACTCCCGCGTGCCGGTGGCGTGGTTGACAGCGTGGTCGATGGCCTCGCCGGTCATCAGGTGCTCCGTTCTTGGGTGGGTTGAGTGTTCTCGAGGAGAAGTTCGCCGAGACGGTCGAGACGGTGCTCCCAGGCGGTTCGTTGTGTGCTGAGCCAGTCTTCGGCCACCCGCAGACCGTCGGGCTCGATGTGGCAGGTCCGCACCCGGCCGACCTTTTCCGAGCCGACCAGCCCGCAGGCCTCGAGCACACCCAGGTGCTGCATGACCGCTGGGAGGGACATGGCGAGGGGCTGGGCCAGTTCCTTCACCGACGCAGGGCCATCGATCAATCGCTCGATGATGAGCCGTCGGCTCGGGTCCACCAATGCGTGGAACAGCTGGTCAAGCTCCCCGCTTTGGTTAGGCATGAGATTAACTGTACAGGCAGGACCTTCAGATAGTCAAGCACCTGGTTAACTAAATTCGGTCTGCATTCCACACCCGGCGTGTCGGGCCCACGCCCCACCGGCGGCCGCGCCGGCCAGGTTCATGGGTGTTCCTCACCTGGGCTCGGTCGGGCGGTGAGGGCTGTGGGCACGGCGCCGGCATAGAGCTGGGTGGCTCGCCAGCAGTACCAGGCGACGACGCTCCGGTAGGGATGGTAGGGCTCGCCCAGTGCGTCGAGCTGTTTGGGGGTCGGGCTCGGGATCCCCCAGGCCAAGGCGAAGCCCTTGCGGACGCCGAGGTCGCCCGTGGGCCAGACGTCGAGCCGGCGGAGCTGGAACATGAGGAACATCTCCGCCGACCACTTCCCGATGCCCCGGACGCTGGAGAGTCGGGCCACCACTTCCTCGTCGCTCTCGCGGGCCAGGCGGCGGGTATCGAGCACGACGGTGCCGTCGAGGACCTTGGTCGCCAGGTCCTGCAGGGAAAGGACCTTGTTGCCCGACAGTCCCACTGCTCGCAGAACTTCGGTCGGGGTGGCCAGGAGGCGCTCGGGCGTGACCTCCTCGTCGAGCGCGCGCACCAGGCGCCCGTGGATGGCCTGGGCGGCGGCGCCGGCCAATTGTTGGTGGGTGATCGAGCGGACGAGGGTGGCGAAATGCGTATCGGTCGGCCGGGGGAAGCGGGGCGGACCCGCCTCTGCGACCAGCCGAGCCACGACCGGGTCTCGTTCGGACAGGATGCGCGCCGCCTGGCTCGGACTGACCTTGCCGGACGGACCGGGGGCAGCAGCGGCACTCCCCGCGACCTGCTCGGTCATGCCAGCGAGGCTACCGCACAACCTGGCGGCCTGGGCGGTGTCGACGACGTAACCCCCGTGGCGGCCCGCACCGGACCGGACCGAGTAGGCCACGAGCGGCTCAATCGACCGGCTGGAGTCCCGCCGGCGTCAACAGGTATGCAGGGGCGTCGTAGGAGTCATCGCTGGTGAGATCGGCAACAATCTTGCCGACCTGGTCGGCACTGAGGGCACCGCCGAAGCGGCCCTCGAGGAACTGTTGGACGCTCAATCCAGCTTGGGCGGCGTAGGTCTCGGTATAGGTACGCCCGAGATCTGTGGCCGGCGTCAGCTGCGGAAGGAGCGCTACGAAGCGAATGCTCGATCCGTTGCCTGCTGCTTCGGAGCCGGCATAAGCACTGATGAACTTGATGGTGGACTTCGCGCCCGCATATCCACCGCTGAGTGGTGATCCGCGCAGGGCCGCGCCGCTCGACAAGCTGACGACCACCGATCCGGGATCGAGCGGCGTCGTCAAGGCCTCGCGGACGAAGTTGAACACGTGCTGAACGTCAACATTCCAGTTCGTGCTGAACGTGTCCCACGTCTGCTCTCCCAGCGTGCCCGCCCCAGGAGTGGCGCCGGCGTTGAGCACGAGGGCCCGGGGACGGTAGAGCGCGAGCAGCCGAGCAGGCAGCGACGGGTCGGCGACGTCGGCGACCTCCGGGGTGAATGCTCCCCCGACCTGTTCCCCCAACTCGTTCAGCGCCTCCGCGCTCCGGGCGACTCCCACGACATGGGCACCGAGCTCGGCCAACGAGAGTGCCGTTGCCCGTCCGAAGCCCCGGCTTGCGCCGGTGACGATCGCGGTCGTTCCTGAAAGCTCGCTTATGGACATGCCTTGCCTCCTACTACTTGCTGTGATCGTTCGGGATTGGTGAGATGAAGTGTGGTGTCGGACCGGCCGGTCTCGGGCAGGGCGGCACGGTCCCGGTCCCTTCCTCGGGGCGAGACGGGCTCGTCGACAGATCGGGCGATCGCCGCCTCGCCTGCATGTGTGTTGGCGACGGCCTTGGCCAACTCGAGCGCGTCGGATGAGCACGAAGGTCACCGGGATGGCAACCAGAGCGGTCAGCCCACAGACCCACAGGGCCCATTGGAACCCGCCTGTCAACGCGGCCACGGATCCGTAGCCATGACGGGCGAGCGTGAGGGAACGGGTACGCAGCGATGGACGAGGCAACCGCCACTCCGATCGCCCCCCCAAGGTTCTGGGACGTGTTGAGCAAGCCGGAGGCAACTCCCGCGTCGCGTTCGGTGACCCCGGCGAGGGCGCCGATGGAGATCGGGATGAAGGCGAACGCCGTGCCCACGCCGGCAACGACGAACGGTCCGGCCAGGTCATGCCAGAAGTTCCCATCCGTCGGGATCTGGGTCGCCCACAAGATTCCCGCCCCGATGAGGGCCATGCCAAAGGCCATGACGATCTTGGCCGACGTCTTGGAGACCAGCATCTGCGAGAGGCCGGCGAACGCCACCGAGGCGAGTGACGCGGCCAGCCAGGCGACTCCCGTCTTGAGGGCCGAGTAGCCGAGCACCTGTTGCATGTACAAGGTGCCGACGAAGATGAAGGTGAAGAAGCTCGCCCCGAGCAGGAATCCGACCGCGTTCGACCCGGCCACGGTGCTCAGGCGGAACAGCCGGAGGGGCAGCAAGGGTTGCTCCACTTTGCTTTCGTTCACGAGGAAGGCGACGAGCAGAGCCGTCGCCGCCGAGAGCATCGCCAAGGTCCGCGTGGCGGTCCAGCCCACCTGAGGCGCCTGGGAGATGGCATAGACGACGACCAGCAAGGCTGCAGTGATGGTGACGGCGCCCACGGGATCGTACCGCCGCCGCTCGCTGCGCAGCCGGCTCTCGGGCACGACCCTCCGAGCCAGGGCCAGCGCAGTCAGGCCGATGGGCACATTGAAGAAGAAGATGTACTGCCACCCCGCATAGCGGGTGAGCAGGCCACCGACGAGCAGACCGACCGTCGCGCCCAGAGCACCGGCAGCACCCCAGATGCCCAGGGCCTTGTTGCGCCCCTCTCCCTCGGGGAACAGGTTCATCACGATCGAGAGGGCGGCGGGCAACACCAGCGCTGCCCCAAACCCCTGAATCCCGCGCATGACGATGAGGAAGGTGTCGGACGTGGCCAGGCCGCAGGCGAGTGACGCACCGCTGAAGACGGCAAGGCCCACCACGAGCAGGCGCCGCCGGCCCAGCAGGTCGGCGGCTCGGCCCCCGAGGAGCAGGAAGCCTCCGAAGGTCAGCCCGTAAGCCGTCACGACCCACTGCAGGTCGGACTGGGGAAAGTGGAGCTTCACGCCGATTGTTGGCAGGGCGACGTTGACGATCGTGAGGTCCACGATGGTCATGAAGTACGCCACCATCAGCAAGGCGAACGCCCGCCAGCGCCGGCTCTCGATCTGGGCAGACCCGCCGTTGTTCGAACGGATGGGGAGAGCCGCTCCCCGGGCCGGGGGTGGCGGCTCGTCCGGCCATTGCTCCTCAGTGGGCGCTGCATCGGTGCTGAGCAGGTCCATGTCACGCCTCCTACAGTCGCGGTTCGGGTTCGATGAACGTTCAAACACCGGCCGGGTCGCAGATTGAGCGATGAATTTGGGCCCCAGCTGGTGTTGCAACCTCCAGAAGGCTTCAGTCCGACGGGGAGGGAAGGGAAGGATGACGATGACCGATGCCACGCTCGCCCAGGCCCGGGCAGGTGACGACGATGCCTTTCGGGAGCTGACCGACCCATACCGCCGGGAGCTTCACGTGCACTGTTATCGGATCCTCGGATCGTTCCAAGACGCCGAGGACGTACTCCAGGAGACGCTGTTGTCGGCATGGCAAGCACTTGACCGCTTCGACGGCCATTCACTGAGAGCATGGCTCTACCGCATCGCCACGAACCGCTGCCTCAACTATGTCCGGGCTGCGTCCCGCCGCCCGAGGGTTGCCGGCGGGTCGGAATCGAGATTCTCGTCTGTCGAGGTCATACCCTCTGATGAACCATGGTGGCTCGAGCCCTACCCCGACGCGCTGATGGACGACATCGCCCTGGGCCCCGAGGCCCGCTATGACGCCCGAGAGTCCATTGCGCTCTCGTTCGTAGCCGACCTGCAACGCCTGCCGACCCGGCAACGGGCTGCCCTCGTCCTCCGCGACGCTCTGGGGTTCTCGGCGTACGAAGTGGCCGAGATGCTCGAGTCCACTCCGGCGTCGGTCAACAGCGCCCTCCAACGTGCCCGCGCCAAGTTCGAGCATTCAAGGGGTCGGGACAACGGGCCATTCCTCCGCTCGGACCATGAGGCACAGGTCGTGGATCGTTTCGTCAATGCCTACGAGCAAGGTGACATCAACCAGGTCGTCGCATTGCTCACCGAGGATTGCCGAGCCACGATGCCCACCCGAACCAATCGAATGCCGAGGTCCGCAAAACATCGGGGCGTTCATCCAAACCCGGAGCTTCTGGGGCAAACAGCTCAAGCTCATTCCGACCCGAGCCAACGGCCAGCCCGCCTTCGGCTACTACGTGTATGACGACATGACATCGATCTTCCGGGCCGGCGGACTCTTGGTCATTGCTTTACGGGATGACCGGATCTCACAGATCACCCGGTTCGGTGGCACATCCGTTCTCGGCCAGTTCGGGCTACCGCCAACCCTGTCATGGCTGGCTCAACGCTGATCAAGCCTCAGCGGTGCATCGCTGGTCTCGGTCCACCGGTCACGCGGGTCATCTCGTCCGCGGAGGATCGGATGATCTCCGACAGGGATAGCCCGCCACCGTCACGGGTCCACACCTCGAAGGCAACCTTGAAGACGCCGATCCCTGCCTCGGCCGCCAGGCTCGACGCTGGGTCACCGACACCTCGCCTGCGCAACGCCTCAGCGAGGGCTGAGGCGAGTGATGCGAGCTTTCTCAACTCCCGCTCTTGCAGGTCGGGATTCGCAGCGATGACGGCCTGGCGCTGTCGTGCGAACTCGCGCCGCTCCTCAAAGATGTCAGTAGCGGCCTTCTCGAGTGCGGCCGCGATCGCCTCGATCGGGGACAGGGACGCCGGCGC
Organism: uncultured Acidimicrobiaceae bacterium; assembly: GCA_963803065.1. Lineage (GTDB taxonomy): Bacteria > Actinomycetota > Acidimicrobiia > Acidimicrobiales > RAAP-2 > DASXMT01. The sequence continues at coordinate 255,609 of CAWDKW010000004.1, read as the reverse complement.
GTCGTCAACGTTGCTCACCAGGAACTCCTGCAACCCCCCCGAGCCCCAGAACAGAACCTCCCGTTTGTCGGCGAAGTACCGAAAGAAGGTCCGCTCGGTGAGCCCGGCACGCTCGGCGATCTCCGCCACGGTGGTGCTCTCGAACCCGCGCTCGCCGTACAGCTCCAACGCCGCCTGCTCGAGGCGGCCGCGCGCGTCCGGCGCCCATCGACCCATGACCTGATCCTACCTGCCGGATCGCTAGGCGCCCGGGTCGTCACCGCCGTCCGCTGGCGTGCTCACCACTATGCGGCCGGTCGTCTCGCGGCGCTCGAGCGCCTCGAGCCCGGCGGGAACGTCGGCGAACTCGACCTGTCGACCGATCACCGGGCGGATCGTACCGGCCCGGGTGAGTTGCAGAATGCGGCTCCAGATGTCGACCCCCTGTGCGGTGGACAGAAAGTTCATGCCAAAGGGCCGAGCCGGCCGCGGCGAGTCGACGTAGGCGAAGCAGATCCCGACCAAGTCGAAGTTGCCGTAGATGCTGGGCTGGATCGGTAGCGGCCGTTCCTCCGATTCGATACCCGAGGCGAACCCGATGATGAGGTGACGGCCGTTGAATGCCATCGTTCGAAACGTGTCGGTCGTCACGGCACCACCCACGGTGTCGAAAGCCACGTCGACCCCCCGTCCGTTGGTGACGTCGTCGACGAAGGCGACGAAATCGTCGCTTTGGTAGTTCACGCCGTAGTCGGCGCCCAGCGACCGGCAGAAATCGACCTTCTTGTCGCTGCCCGCCGTGCCGATCACCGTCGCCCCGAACGCCTTGGCCAGCTGGACAGCGGCCGAGCCGACTCCGCCGGCAGCAGCGTGGACGAGCACGACATCGCCTGGGGCCACCCGTCCCCGGACCCGCAGGGCGAGGTAGCTCACCTGGTAGGGAAAGTACATCGCCATCCCCTCGGCCGCGCTGAGCCATGCGGGAAGCTGCTGGAGCGTCGCTGCCTCGAGGAGGGCTGCTGAGGCATAGCCACCCTGCACGCTTGCGGTCGTGCCGACGACTCGTCGGCCGAGCAGGCCCTCGCAACCCGGCCCGACCGCATCGACGGTCCCTGCGGCAGCCATGCCGACGACAAAGGGCGGTTCGAACTTCAACAGCCCGTACCGACCGCGGATGGTGTCGATGTCGTTGAAATCGAGGCAGAATGCCTCCACGGCGATCCGCACCTGGTTGGCGCCCGGTTCGCCGACCTCCACGGTCTGGATCTCGAGGGCGATCAGTCGGTGCGCCCAGCCGGGCGACCATCCAGGCCGTTGCCGTTGTCGTCACGGGGAGCCTCCATAGCGGACGGGCAGGTGCTTGATGCCGTTGAGCCACGACGAGCGGAGCCGGTGGGGCGGACCGGCCAAGGTTGTGTCGGCCAGCTCGTCGGCGATCACGTCGAACATCACCTTCAGCTCCAGTCGGGACAGATTGGCCCCGATACAGAAGTGCGAGCCCCCGGCGCCGAAGGCGACGTGGGGATTCGGTGAGCGACCGATGTCGAACCGCCGAGGGTCCTCGAAGACCTCCTCGTCGAAGTTGGCGGAGGCGAAGTACAGGCCCACCCGTTCCCCCTTGCGCACCACCCGGTCGGCAACCTCAGTGTCCTCGTCGGCCGTGCGCTGGAGGGCCACCGCGGGCGAGGCCCAGCGCAAGACCTCGTCGACCGTGGTCGGAGGGCGCTCGGACCGCCATCGTTCCCACTGGTCCGGGTGTTCCAGGAACGCCAACATGCCGTGGGTGATCGCCTGTCGGGTGGTCTCGTTGCCGGCGACGGCCAGGATCATGAAGAAGAAGGCGAACTCTTCGCTGGTCAGCCGTTGGCCGTCGGCGTCCGGTTGGACAAGTCGGCTGGTGACGTCCCCGAGATCGTTCTCGATCCGCGCCTCGGCTGCCTCGTGCGCATAGGCGAACATCTCGGCGACCCCCGGGAGGTCCGGGCGGGCGTACTCGGGATCCTCGCCGCCGGCCATCTGATCGCTCCATCGGAAGAGTTGCTGGCGATCGTGGTCGGGGATGCCCATGAGGCCGGCGATGGCCTGCAGGGGAAGATGACGGGCGACGTCGATCACGAAGTCGCCGGTGCCGTCGTGCTTGGCCGCCCAGACGATCCGATGGGCCCGCTCGCGCAGGTCGTCCTCGAGGCCGGCCAGGGCGCGCGGGGTGAAGCACCGGTTTCCCACCCGGCGAACTCGGGTGTGCCGGGGCGGGTCCATGCACAGCAGCAGGTTCTTGGTCGATTCGCCTGTGGGATCGGACTCATCCAGCCGGCGAACGAAGGCGGAGTTGGCCTCGACCGACCACCCGGGACCCCTGGTCACCTCGGTGACGTCGGCGTGGCGGGTGAGGGCCCAGAACCCGGCGTCGCCGTAGCCCGCCATGGGCGCCTGCGGATTCCACCGGACCGGTTGATTCCGGCGCAGCCAGGCGAATTCGTCCAGGGGCAGATGATCGGCCAGCAGATCAGGATCGCTGAGATCGAGGCGGGCATCGACGGGCGTCGAGGGCACGACGTCGGACCTCCTTGCTGGACACCACCGAGCGTGAACGACCGTAGACTTTGATACTAGCTGGTGTCAACTAGGCTGGAGCCGAGATGGAGTACCAGGTGACGATGCCCTTCAAGGGGGTCAGCGCCGACAACCGGCGCCTCGATCGACGGAGCCGGCTGGTGGCGGCCGCCTACGAGATCGCCGGGACCGCGGGCGCCGGCGCGCTCGGCGTCGGTCGGGTGTGTCTGGCCGCCGGGCTGACCAAGCGATACTTCTACGAGAGCTTCGCGTCGCTGGCCGAGCTCCAGAGTGCAGTCGTCGACCATGCGATCGCAGCGATGTCGGAGCGCGTCGATCCGTTCCGGCCCGCAAGGCCCGGCGAACCGCCACAAGCGTGGCTCGAAGCCTTCGTCGGCGCATTGGTGGACGACGAGTGTCTCGCTCGGGTGTTGCTCACCGAGACCCACGGCGGCGCCCTTAGCCCCTTTCGGCACCAGATCATCGACGTGGCCATCGCCGGGATGGCACCTCCTGGCTCGGACCCACAGGCCGACCTTCGTGCTCGCCTCATCGCCTACGCACAGATCGGCACCCTGAGTGAGCTGTGCCTGGCCTGGCACCAGGGGCAGCTGGCGATAGAGCGCGCCACGCTCGTCGACGCGCTGGCTGATCTCTTCGTCCGTATCGACGATGCTCGTCCTGTCAGTCGGTCTCCACGAAGGTGACCTTGGCCAGTGGGCTGTGCTCCACCCACTCGTCGAGGACGGCCTCGGGCCACGGACTGTCCGGGCCGTGGCGGCGGTTGAACTCCTCGACGAAGACAGCGAGGACCCGTCGGCGCTCCGCCGAGTCCACGATGACCGTGGCCGTCGCCGGCAAGTCCGCGGCGACGCTGCACTTGAGGTGGAAGGTGAACTGCGGTTGGGCGGCAAGGTCGGCGAGCCAGTTGCGGGGCTTGGGTCCGGGGATTCCGCTCAGGTAGATGTCGTCGCCCAATCGGTAGAAGGCGATCTCGATTCGCCGGGCCTCGCCGGAACGCCGGCCCGTGGTGGTGAGGTCGATCGTGCGATCCTCGATCGTCGTGGAGGCACCGATGGCCAACGCCTGGCGCACGTCCTCCCTCATCGGACGTAGTAGTGCTCCTGCTCGAGGTCCTCGAGCAAGCTGGGCCCGGTCGGCTGCCATCCGAGCAGCTCCCGGGTGACGGCGGCGCTGGCGGGAATGTCCAGGGCCACGAAGTGGCCGAGGTGGGCGAAGTGTTCAGAAGCCTCTTCGGGATCCACCGACTTCGTCGGGATGTCTAGGTGGCGGCCCATCGCCTCGGCGATCTCTCGGAGCGGAATCCCCTCATCGCCGACGGCATGCAAGACCGAGCCGGCGGGGGCGGCCTCGACGGCCAGGCGGGCCAGGCGGCCGGCGTCGGAGCGGTGCACCGCCGGCCAGCGGTTCGTGCCATCAGCCACGTAGCCGGCGACGCCCTTCTGGCGGGCGATGCCGACAAGCGTGGCCACGAACCCGTTGTCGCCGTCGCCATGCACTGTCGGCGCGAAGCGCAACACCGACGAGCGGACACCGATGCCGCGGAGCGACAGGGTGAGCAGGGCGGTGGCCGCCCGGCGCCCGGCAGGGTTGGCCCGAACCTCGGGGCTCGCGACGAGCCCGTCGTCCTCGGTCGCCACCCGACCGGCCGTCAGGCCGATCATGCCTGAGGCGAGCACGAAGGGCCGCTCGGAATCCGCCAGGGCTTCGCCCATGGCCTCGACGGCGCGCCGATCGGCGGCACCGGCGGCGGCGAAGTTGCCGCCGAAGGCCACCTCGTGCTGGAACGCCAGGTGGATCACCCCGTCAGAGTCGGCGGCCGCCTTGGCCAGGCCGTCGGGGTCGTCGAGGTCGCCCTGGTGCACGAGAGCGCCGGCCGCTTCGAGCCGCTGTGCCGATGCCTCGGAGCGGGCCAGGCCGACCACCTCGTGGCCGGCTCCGAGCAGTTCGGGCACGACGGCCGAGCCGATCCAGCCCGATGCGCCGGTGACAAAGATTCTCATGAGGGCACCTCCGGGGAACAGGTTGATGTCAGTAACTGTTATCACCTTAAACCGGATGTCAGGGACTGTCAACACGAGCATTCGAGTCATGGGTCGATGGAAGCCGAAGTCGACCCTGGCCACGCTGGCCATCCAGCGGTGGGCCGCCGGGGAGGACGGGCGCGACCTGGCCGCCATCATGGGCGACGCCGTCGCCGATCTGCGGACGGTGGCGGCGAGCCATTGCGCCCGTCCGCGGGGAGGGCAGCGACTCAGTCCTCGGGAAGAGCAGCGAAGTCGCGCTTGGTCCTCCGGTACCACCCCATCCCCGATATGGGGCGCTTCCACCTGCCCTTCATGTCCTTCAGCGCATCCTTGTGGGCTTCATCACCCCCGGAGACGATGTCGTTCAAGTGCTTGTCTTGCGCCTTGATGACCTCGTCAGCCGTATCGCCCCGGAGCGGGAACTCACAGGGTCCACCCAATTGCTTGCATGTCATTGTCTTCATGGATCTGGTTTCCTCTTGAGGTACCCGGCCGTCAACTCGCCGACCTGGAACAGATGAGCGATCTCGCCTCACCGACACTGCTGCCTGCCCCGTCCAACGTGCCCACGACGGTCAGGCCTGAGCGATGCGGACGAGGTTGCCCGAGGGGTCACGGAAGGCGCAGTCACGCGCCCCCCAGGGCTGGGAGGTCGGCTCTTGGAGGACCTCGGCGCCCGACGCCCGGACCGTCTCGAACGTGGTGTCGAGGTCGTCGGAGCGAAAGATCGCCGCCTGCAGCGACCCCTGGGTCACGAGCGCCTGCAGGGCATCGCCCTCGGCCTGTGAACGACCGCCGTGCGGCTGGGACAAGACGATGTCGACGTCCTGCCCGGGGGCACCGACGGTGACCCAGCGGAAGCCGTCGGACGAGACGTCGTTGCGGACCTCGAGGCCGAGCGCGTCGCGGTAGAAGCCGAGGGCGGCATCGGGGTCGTTGACGGTGATGAACATGGCGGAGAGGGTGACAGGCATGGATCGATGGTAAGTCGCGCGCCATCGCAGGTGCTTCTCCGATCCTGCTCGGTGCCGGGCGGCCCGCCTCTGGTCCAACGTGCACCATGCTCCCCTGGGGGTACACGGCGTGGGCGTCGGCCCCACCGGTGGCCTGGTCATCTCGGCAGATGTCGAGGTTCACCCTTCATGGCGCCCTATTGCTCGAGAGCTTCGCCTCTCTCTGCTTGCTCGAGAGCTTCGCCTCTCTGTGCCTTTTCGTGGGCTGCCTCGGCGAGGCGCTTGATCGTGCCGAGCCGCCGGTCCCATTGCGCGGCGAGGTCGGCCATGGCCCGAGTGGCCTGGTCGAGACGGTCGGCTTCCACCCGGTAGAGGACCTCTCGACCCTGCTTACGCCGGCTGACCAACCCGGCCTCTTCGAGCACGACCAGGTGTTTGGAGACGGCTTGTCGGGAGAAGGGCACGTGACCGGCCAACCAGCTGGCGCTGACGTCGCCGTTGGTGACGACGAGGTCGAGGACCAGACGACGAGACGGGTCGGCGATGGCCGACCAGAGCTCATCATCGGCCTGCGTTGTCATCCCGACCGCGCCGCGAGCACGCTGGCCAGGCGGTCCAGGTACTCGGCCCAGCCGCCCTCGTGCTCGTCGGCGTAGCGCTGCTTCTCGGCCTCGGGCCAGGCGAGCAACTCGTGGCCACTTTCGGACACCCGAAGGCGGGTCCTCTCGTCGCCCTCGGGCGCCAGCGTGAACTCGACGAGCATCGAGTTGCCGACCGCCGGTTCCTCCCCGCTGGGATGGTTCCAGCGGAACGAGAAGCGCGTCGGTGGATCGACCGTCTCCACGACGACCGGGCCACCCTGGTCCCCGAACCCCATGTAGCCCTGGGCACCTGGTTCCACGACCAGTTCCACCCGGTCGGCGAACCACTGGGTGATCTGGTCAGGCTCGGTGATGGTGCGCCATACCACCTCCGCCGGTGCCTCGATCAGAACCTCCCGCTCGATCACTAGGCCTGGCATCAGATCCTCCCTCACCCTTAAACGGCTCTCTCCGCTTGCACTGCCCGAGGGTCATCACTGACCTCGCTCGAGCTGCAACCCACCGTAGCTGGTTGGAGCCAGACGTGCAACCGATCATTGCAGTTATGATCTCGTCCTCAATACGCAACCTCTAGTTGCATATCTTCTCAGTACGTGCTACCATTGGTTGCACATTGACAAGGAGGGAAGACATGCAGAACGTCGGATGCGTTGAGGAAGCCGGAGCCCCACCCGCTGGCACACGGGCGGTCGGCCGAGCGGCCCGAGTTGGGTCGAGCCTGCCGCACACGACGTCGGTCCAGCGCTGGCGAGCCTTCGCCCTACTGGTGGTGGCGTACTTCATCACCATCGTGGATTTCACGATCGTCAACGTCGCTCTGCCGACCATCGGCCGCACGCTTCACTTCCCCGAGTCCGACCTCCAGTGGCTCGTCACCGCCTATGGGCTCACCTTCGCCGGGTTCTTGCTTCTCGGCGGACGCGCTGCCGACTTGCTCGGACGACGCCGCCTCCTCATGGCCGGCCTGGTCGTCTTCACCTCTGCCTCGCTCGGCGGCGGCCTCGCCACGTCGGACACCTTCTTGATCGTGATGCGGGGGATCCAGGGGTTCGGGGCGGCGCTCGTGCTCCCTGCCGCTCTGTCCATCGTGATGAACATGTTCTCCGAGGGTTCCGAACGCAACAAGGCGCTGGGGATCTGGGGCGGGGTCGGGGCGCTCGGCGGGACGGTCGGGCTCCTCGCCGGCGGCATTCTCACCACCTACGTCGGATGGCGGTACATCTTCTTCTTCAACGTCCCCATCGGCGCAGCCGCACTCGTCCTGGCCCCCAAGGTGGTACCCGAGAGCCGCGTCCGTCGCGCCCGGCGGCGCTACGACCCCTTCGGTGCCGTCTCGATCACCGCCGCGCTGCTGGTCCTCGTGTACGCCATCTCAGAGGCGCCCCAGGTCGGCTGGGCGGCCACCCAGACCGTCGTCATGCTCGCCGGCGGGGCCGCGTTGCTGGCGGTGTTCTTCGTCATCGAAACGCGGGTCGAGGCGGCACTCCTGCCGCTGCGGCTGTTTCGCCTGAGCAGCGTGGCCGGATCGAATGCCGTCGGATTCCTGCTGGGAACGAGTTTCTTCACCTTCGTCTTCGTGGGCACCCTGTACATGCAGCAGGTACTCGGGTACTCCGCACTTGCCACCGGGGCGGCCTGGATGACGGCGTCGGTCACCTCCCTGGCCTTCGCCGGCCTCTCCCAAAGGATTGTGACCCGCACCTCGGCCAGGGCCGTCATGGCCTTCGGCATGACCCTCATCGGAGCCGGGATCCTGTGGGCCGCCCAGGCCCCGCCCAACGGAAGCTTCTGGCGAGACCTGGCCGGGCCATTCTTCGTTGGTGGCATCGGCACCGCCTTCGCCTTCATCCCCATCTCCATCGGCGCGCTCACCGGGGTCACCGAACACGACGCGGGAGTCGCCTCCGGCCTGCTCAACACGTCCCAGAACCTGGGCGGTGCCATCGGCGTGGCCGTCGCCTCGTCCATTGCGGCCTCACGCTTCCACACGCTCGCCCACCAGGGCTCCGCAGCCCCGGCCGCCCTCACCGGCGGGCTCCACTGGGCCCTGTGGGTCTGCGGGCTGACCGGACTGGTCGCCGTTCCCGCCGCCGTCCTCCTCATCCGACGCAGCCAACGCCCCGACACGGTGTTGGTCCCCCGGGAGCCAGAAGTCACGATGGCGATCGTCGGGAAATGAAGGACTCCCAACGGGTTCCCGAGGCAGGCACCACTGCTCAATCCGACAACCAGACGACTGGAGCAAACCCATGACTGCACGCATCGACCAGACGACGAGTTTCACCTACACGACCTACATCCACGCCGCGCCCGAGCGGGTCTGGCAGGGCCTCACCGACCCCGCCCTCACCAAGCGCTACTGGCGGCACCAGAGGGCTGGTGAGAAGACCTTCCGCTCGGACTGGCAGAAGGGCTCGACCTACGACTTGGCCCACGACGAGGTCGGGCTCGTCGTGACCGATCCCGAACAGGTGATCCTCGATTCCGATCCCTACCGCAGGCTGGCGTACACCTGGCACACGTTCACGCCCGAGTGGGCCGCCCAGGTCGGCATGGACGAAGCCACGGCTGATGCCTGGCGCGCTGAACCCCGTTCCAAGGTGGCATTCGACCTTGAGAACGTCGGGCAGGGCGTCGTGAAGCTCACGGTCCTCCACGACGGCTTCTCGCCCGGGAGCCCCGTTCTCCAGGGCATCTCCGAAGGCTGGCCTGCCGTGCTGGCCAGTCTGAAGACCCTCCTCGAGACCGGGATGGCACTGCCGACGACGTAGCACGATCCGGTCGACCGGGTCAAGAATCGCCGCGTACTCCGGTCGGACCCGGTGATCAGTCCGGATTCTCAGCCGCGCTGGGTTGGCGCTCGCCGGCCCAGGTCCAGTGGGGCACATGGCGTAACGGGTGCAGGTCGGCATCCGAAGCTGCGTGGGAGTTCTGCATGGCTACCCGGGAGCCGAACTCGACGTGGTCTTTGACAGCCTCCCTGAATGGTCGGTCGTCGGGCATGCCGGCCGCATCGAGCGCATCGAGGTAGAGGTCGACGAACCGCCGGCGTCTCCTCTGTGATCGCCAGGCCCCGATGCACGTCGATCAGGTGAGCGAAGCCCAGCTCTTCGCTGAAGCGGTCGGGACCGCCGAACGATTCGGCCGTGAACCAGGTGAGGTGTTCCACGTGCTGGGGTTGGCCCTCTCCGAAGAGCGGTTGGAGGAGCGGATCGGCGAGCACCTTGGAATAGAAGATGTCCTCTAGCCGGTGGAGGCTCTCGTCGCCTCCGGCGTGGTCGTAGAGAGAGGGCATGTGCACGCTCCTTTCGTGCGGGTCACGTGCGGCCTACCTGATAGCTGCGGCCTTCCAAATTGAACCGGCTACCAGATTGAACCAATTCACAATTGACGATGAGCGACGCAGCCGTCAGTGCCGGGACGGAGGCTCGACTTCGGAGACCGGACCGTAAGGGGCAGTAATCAGCTCGTAATAGTGGCCCTCGGGGCCGTCGAAGTACACGCCGCGCCCCCCGTAGAGGTGGTTGATCTCGCCGGGCCTGGTGCGGAACGGGTCGGCGTAGGTGGTTGCCTGGGCGGCCCGAAGACGGTCGCGGGCGGCGTCGAATTCGGCCTCGCCGACCAGGAAGGCGAGGTGCATGGAACCGACCTCATCGGCGTCCTCGAAGTCGAGGCTCTCGGCACCGACCTTGAGCGGAAGGAACGGACCCCACGGGGGCTCGACCTCGAGGTCGAGGATGTCCGCCAGGAACTCCGAGGAGGCATGCTTGTCTGGAGGCGGGTCAGCCGCCGCCAAGCGGCCCGGTCTCCGAGGTCGCTCTGATGCCCTCGGGCCAGGGCCAACGCGTCATTGGGGTGCAAGAGCAACATCAGCCTCTCCTCCTGCCTCATCCCGTTAACCATGTCACACTATATCTATAGTGGCAATATTTTTATTGTGTCAAGAAGTTTCTGGTACCATGACGAAGATGGACACCGAGCTGGGCCTTCGGGAGCGAAAGAAACAGCGGAACCGCCTGCTCATCGCCGAGACGGCACAACGGCTCTTCGCCGAGCGTGGCTTCGAGGCGGTGAGCGTCGCCGAGATCGCCCGAGAGGCGGAGGTCTCCGAGGCCACCGTGTTCAACTACTTCCCGACCAAAGAAGACCTCGTCTACCAGGGGATGGAGGCCTTCGAGGACCAGCTGCTCACCGCCATCCGGGAGCGCCCTGCGGGCGCGTCGGTGCTCGACGCCTTCGGTCGCTTCGTGACCGAACCTCGCGGCTTTCTCGGCGCCGAGGACGAGAGCGCCCGGCAGGCGCTGCTCAGCGCGTCGCGCATGATCGCAGCAAGCCCTGCCCTGCTCGCCCGGGAGCGACAGATCCTCGCTCGCTACACCGACGCAGTGGCCGCACTTCTGGGGGAGGAGACAGGCAGGGGGCCGAACGACCTCTGCGCCTCGGTCGTCGCCAACGCCCTGGTCGGGCTCCATGCCGCCCTGATCGCCTACGTGCGAGAACGACTGCTCGACAGTCCTGTCGACGTCGGCGACCTCGCTCGTGACCTGCGGCGCGAGGGCAGCCAGGCCATCGGGCTGCTCCGTGGCGGCCTCGGCGACTACTGCGTCAAGTAGCCAGCGCCCGTCTTCGCTGCGCAGGTGTCACAAGCGACGCCGCTGCTTCGTCTTAAGGTCCGAGAACGATCCACAAGACGCCCGGAGGGAGAGGACAGATGCGAGCATTCGTCGCGCGAGGGTGTGGGGCGATCGGCCGGCAGCTGGTCCCCGGACCGGTGGCGGAGGATCACGAGGTCGTTGCCACTGCACAAAGGGCGGTTGTTCGCCGCCGAGGACAACGGTGACCAATGGACACACCTTTGCCGAACGACGAAACAGGCCTTCGGGCTCTCATGTTCTCGATCGCCTACCGGATGACCGGGAGCGTCTCCGAGGCCGAGGACCTGGTCCAAGAAGCGTTCTTCCGGCTCGAACGCGCCCGCCAAGGTGGAGTGATGGTCGAATCGCCCAAGGCCTATCTGGCCGCGGCGACCACACGGCTGGCCATCGACCACATGCGCTCGGCCCGGGTTCGTCGGGAGTCGTATGTCGGCACCTGGTTGCCCGAGCCGGTCGTGGCCGAGCTGCACGAAAGCCCTGAGCAGATGGCGGAGCTGTCCGACTCCCTCTCGATGGCCTTCCTCGTGCTGCTCGAGAGCCTCTCCCCGGTCGAGCGAGCAGTGTTCTTGCTGCGCGAGGTCTTCGACTACTCCTACGAGGACATCGCCCAGATCGTGGACAAGAGCGAGGCCAACTGCCGGCAGATCTTCGGGCGTGCCCGCCAGCACCTCGACGCCCACCACCCCCGCTTTGAGGCATCGACCGAGCACAGCGAGGCGCTGCTCCGGTCCTTTCTCGCTGCCGCCCAGGATGGCGACCTCGACCAGTTGGTCGACCTGCTCGCGGCCGACGCCGTGCTCTGCGGGGACGGGGGCGGCAAGGCGACCGCCATCGGCCACCCCCTCTACGGGCGAGACCGGGTCGCCGCCTTCGTCCTCGCCCTGTTCGAAGGGTTGAACCAACGCGGGGTATCCGTCGAACCGGTTCTCGTCAATGGCGGACCTGGGCTGATCATCAGCGACCACCAGGGCAAGGTCGCCAGCGTCTTGTCGCTCGAGGTCCTCGACGGTGTGATCCAGGCGGTGCGCGGTGTGGTCAACCCCGAGAAGCTCCAGCACCTCGGCCCTGTTTCCGACATGGCCCGTATCCGACGACCCGACGAAGGCCATCAGCCCTGAACCGCGACGGGCCTGTCGGCTCGGGCCACAACAGCCGTACCACCATCCAACCCATGAAAGGAGACCACCATGGACGCCCGCCTCAACATCTTCGAGAACCCTGTCGCCATGAAGTTGGTCAAGCACATCAACGGCGCCGGTCGGGTCCTCACCGAGTCGACCCTGCCCGCTGCGACGCAGGAGCTGGTCAAGCTCCGGGCCAGCCAGATCAACGGCTGCAGCATGTGTACCGACATGCACGCCAAGGACGCTGCCGCGGCCGGGGAAAGCCAGCTCCGGCTCAACCTGGTGGCGGCCTGGCGCGAAGCGACGGTCTTCAGCGACGCCGAGCGCGCCGCCCTGGAGCTCACCGAACAGGGCACCCGCATCGCCGACGCCCGCGGTGGCGTCACCGACGAGGCCTGGGCAGACGCGGCCAAGCACTACGACCAGGAGCAGCTCGGGGCGTTGGTGTCGCTGATCGCCCTCATCAACACCTACAACCGCGTGAACGTCATCACCCGCCAGCCTGCCGGCTTCTACCAGCCCGGCCAGTTCGACTAGCGAGCCCGGCGCCGCCATCCGTTGACGACGTGCTCTCGTCGGTGGCCGGCGAGAACTGCTCGTTCTCCAGCCCCGGCCACGCAAGGTCCAGCATCTGGTCGGCCGCGGCGTGGCTGAGGGGCCGGTGCCCCACGAGAAGGCGAAGCCACAGAGGACCGTAGAGCACATCGAGGGCGTCATCGACGTCCAGGCCAGGTCGCAGCTCGCCGGTGGCGATGCCTTTCGCCAGGGTTGCCGCTCCCCTGGCTCGGCGGTGGGCGAAGAACCGGTCGCGGAAGTCCTGGGCCAGCGCCGGGTCGCCCTGGGAGTCGGCGACCAGCTCTCTGATCAGATCCCCGTTCCTCGAGGCGAACATGCCGGCGACCCGGTGCATCTGGAGCCGCACCGCCTCGTAGGTCGAGTCGGGCAGGTCAACCGGCTCTGGGTCGGTGAGCTCGATGAGCGCGTCCATGATGACCGAGGACTTCGAGGGCCACCATCGGTAGATGGTCTGCTTGCCGACCCCGGCGGCGGCGGCGATCTGGTCGACCGTGACCGCGCGCGGACCCAACTGGCGGACCAGGTCGCGTGCACTGTCGAGCACCCGGCCACGCGCCGCCTCGTCCCTGGTGCGAGCCACCCACGGAGCGTACCGCGCGCCGACCGAATCCGAGACTCACAGTCTCGGACAGTGACCTCGAAGCACGTCCGCACTGAGTGCCGGCCACCCCGCCGTGGGAACGTGGGAATACGAGACCGCCAGTCTCTGTTGTCAGATACCGAGACTGTTGGTCTCGCATTTGCTCTCGCTCTCGAAAGGACACGGCATGCACGATCTCAGTGGGAAGAAAGCCCTCGTTACCGGGGCAACGAGCGGCATCGGCAAGGCAACCGCGCTGGCCCTTGCCGCAGCCGGTGCCAGCGTGGCCGTGAGCGGCCGGGACAAGGAGAACGGCAGGGCCGTCGTCGACGCCATCCGGGCTGCTGGAGGCTCGGCCGTCTTCGTTGCCGCCGACCTCGTCGATGCGGACGCCGCCATCGACCTGGCGGCCCGCGCCACCGAGGCCCTCGGCGGGGGCGTCGACGTCCTCGTGAACAGCGCCGGGGTCTTCCCCTTCGGTCCCACCGACTCCCACGACGAAGCGACGTTCGACACCGTCTACGCCCTGAATGTGAAGGCGCCGTGGTTCCTCGTGGCCGCCCTCGCTCCGTCCATGGCCGGGCGGGGGGCGGGCGCCATCGTCAATGTCTCCACCATGGTCGCCCAGTTCGGAGTGGACGGCATGGCTCTCTACGGCTCGAGCAAGGCCGCACTGGAGCTACTGACCAAGGCCTGGGCGGCCGAGTTCGGCGGCAAGGGGGTGCGAGTGAACGCCATCAGCCCGGGCCCCACCCGCACCGAGGGGACCGCTGTCATGGGCGAGGCCCTCGACCAGCTGGCCTCGCTGGCCCCGGCCGGCCGCCCGGCCAGCCCGGAGGAGATCGCTTCGGCGATCGTCTATCTGGCCAGCGAGGAGGCGAGCTTCATCCACGGTGCGGTGCTCGCGGTCGACGGCGGCCGGGCAGCCACGTAAGCGGGCCTCGTCCTTGCGACGAGCCGGGGCCGGTCGATGCACCAAACAACCTCTCCACGGCAACATCTCCACGGCAACAAGGAGAGCCCGGAACATATGATCGACTTCGCAGTCCAAGGAGCGAGGGGTTCGCAGTCCAAGGAGCCAACAGGAGGTCTCCGTGGCCAGTGAATCGCATCCGCGGAGACACCCATGAACAACCGACCTGACTACTTCACCCGGTGCGAGTACCTCGTGGCCCTCCGAGCGCCTCACCCCGGTCGACCTCGCCCACCAGGGCTGACGCCGCTCGGAGGCGGCCGCATGGCAGACGAACAGTTCCAGAAGATCCAGTCGGGGCAAGGCTTCATCGCCGCCTTGGACCAGAGCGGTGGCAGCACCCCCAAGGCCTTGAAGCTCTACGGCATCGACCAGGACCAGTACTCGGACGACGACGAGATGTTCGCACTGATGCACACCATGCGCAGCCGGATCATCGCGAGCCCCAGCTTCAACGGTGACCACATCCTTGGAGCAATCCTGTTCGAAGACACCATGGATCGTGACATCGACGGCCGGAGCTCGGTTTCGTACCTGTGGGACATCAAGGGCGTGGTCCCCTTCTTGAAGGTGGACAAGGGACTGGCCGGCGAGCATGACGGCGTCCAGGTCATGAACCCGATCCCCGGCTTGGCCTCGCTGCTGACGCGCGCCGAGCACAACGGCGTCTTCGGCACCAAAATGCGCTCCTTCATCAGGCTGGGCAGCGGCACCGGCATCACGGCGGTCGTCGACCAGCAGTTCGAGCTCGCCCACCAGATCATGGCCGCCGGGCTGGTCCCCATCATCGAGCCCGAAGTCGACATCCGCAGCCCGGAGAAGGGCAGGGCGGAGGAGATCCTGAAGCAGCGCATCGCCGACCAGTTGGGCCGGCTCGCCCCGCACCAGGTCGTCATCTTGAAGCTGTCGTTGCCCGACGTCGACGACTTCTACTCCGAGTTCGTGAGCCACCCAAGCGTCTTGCGGGTAGTCGCGCTCTCGGGGGGATACGGCCAACGTGAGGCGGACCTCCGTCTGGCCGCAAATCATGGCTTGATCGCCAGCTTCTCGCGGGCGCTCACCGAAGGGCTGTCGGTGCACCAGAGCGACGCCGAGTTTGACGCCACTCTGGGGCACTCGATCGACAGCATCCTCGCCGCGTCCCGGACGTAGTCTCGTTGACGCGAGCCAGGGCCTTGCCCACGATCTCTTCCGACTCCCCGCCCGAGTAAACCCGCCCTCGCCGGTCAGGCCATGGCCGCTGGACTGGTCGACGAGTTGCGGCTGCCATCGATCACTTCGGTCTCTGGAGTTGACGTCGTAGCTTGACGAGGTTTTCGGGCATCTCTTTGCGGGCTTCGGGGACGACGACGAGCGGGACGAGGATTCGTCCGATCCCGTGTCCGTCGAAGTCGATGGTGATCGTGAGCCGTGAGCGGCTGTTCGTCAGTGGTTCGACCACCACGTCCACGCTGGCCCGGATGGGTCCATCAACGCCCTTGAGGCCCCATCTTCTGGGTGGGTCGATCCGGGTGATCTCAGATGTGACAGGTCGAACGGCAAATCCGATCCGCCGCCTTGTGACGCATCGGGCCCCGACGCTCGGTTCGTCGGGCGGATCCAGCTGACCGGAGACCACGCCCTTCTGCCATTCATGGAATCGGCTTGGATCAGTGGCGAATGTGAACACCTCCTCGGCCGCCCGGTCGACTTCGATGCTCGCGACGACGGAAGCCATCAGTGCGCCGTTGCGAACAACGAGACGTAACGTTCGAGGTAGAGCGGCCAACCTTGATCGTCGGCAATTCCGTCGCGCAGCGACTGCCAACCGGGACCGTGACGGTCGAGGTGGCGGTGCACGAGCTCGACCCGCGTTCTGTCCACGGACTCGGCCACGAATCGGACCTCGACTTCGCTGGTGTTGTGCGGATTGCTCTCGAGCTGCCAGGTCGGCCCTATGTCCCAGCTGAAGATCACCCGCGTTGGTGGATCGAAGGCGAGGATGCGCGCCCATCGGCACTCGCTGCCGTCGACGCCGCGGTCCATGATCACTCCCCCGACGTGAGATTCGAACACCGTCTCGGCGATCGGAACCCCGAGTAGGTTGTGCTCGGGCGGCTTGAAATCACCGAATCGCGTGGTAAAGCCGGCAAAGGCCTCCTCGATCGGGACAGGAACAACGACCTCGCGTCGTACGGTCGAATTGGGTTCGGTCACGGGCCCTCCTCCGGGGTAGTCGAATCTGATGACGACTCGGTGGTCAGAGCGTCCTGGTAACCAGCCAGAGCCCGATTCCAGAAGGTGTCGAGCTGATCCCGCAGAGCCGCGACGGCAATGTGGTCGAGGCGATAGACGTGCCGGGTGCCCACAACGTCATCGGTCACCAGTCCGGCGCGCTTCAGCACGCGCAGATGTTGTGACACCGCAGGTCTGCTGATCGGCAGATCCATGGCGAGTTCGCCTACGGCGCGGGGCCGCTCGGCCAAATGCATGCAGATCGCGCGCCGCGAAGGTTCGGCCAGAACATCCCAGGCCTCGCTGTCCACTCCGTCGACTGTCACGAACGGTAACCTTTCACAAACCGTTAGTCTCCACTAACCGTCATCCTGGACTAACCGATAGCGACCGTCAAGCCCCCTAGCGGGCGACGTTGACGGCACCCGGGCTCGAGAGGGGCGGGCGACCCGGTGACGGTGCCGATCTCGTCAGCTCGACGCGACAACGGCAGACTCAGCTATCGACCAAGCGCGCTGGCCCGGTCGGGGTAGCCGCGTATCTCGACGACTTGCGCGTTGTCGACGATGAAGACCTGGTAGACGTGTTCGGGCTGTGCCGGCCGGGCTCCCTCGGACTGGCGGACCACATCGAGTCCGAGCACGACCGCGTCGTCATCGACCTCCACGCTGATGACAGTCGACCGGATGCCGTCGGCCAGGAGGCTTCGGTACCAGTCGAGAACCTGGGAGCTGTTGCTGCAACCAAGCACGTCGTATCGAACCACTTGGACCGACTGGATTTGGTGTTCACGTCTATCAGCCGGCAGACAAACCCGAATGCGACTCGGTCACCCTCGAGGGTGAAGATGACATCGGTAAGGATTCCTGAACCGGCAGCGGACGAATCAGTTTGTTCGGACCTGATGCCATAATCGACGAGCATGGAACCCAGTTGTTTCAACCCGGACCTACTGAAGGGGCAGGTCGCATTCGTGACGGGTGGGGCAACAGGCATCGGCTTGGAGATCTGCCGGGTGCTGGGGGCACATGGCGCCCGCATTACGATGGCCAGCCGAAAGACCGAGAACCTCGAAGCCGCGGTCGCTACCCTCGAAGCCGAGGGGATCGACGCCTCGTTCGAGGTCTGCGATGTCCGCGACGCGGGGGTGGTACGGGCGGTGATCGACCGGGTGGTAGCTGAGCGCGGCACGCTGGACATCGTCGTCAACGACGCGGCCGGCAATTTCCCTGCGCCCATGTCGCAGATTTCGCCGAACGGATTCAAAGCCATCGTCGACATCGACCTGCTCGGGACATACAACGTGACCAAGGCGGCGTTCGATGCGTGGTTGCAGGACCACGGCGGAAACATCGTCAACATCAGCGCCCCCTTCGAACACCGTGGCGTTGTGTACCAGTCACACGTCGCCGCGGCCAAGGCTGGCGTTGATTCCCTGACCCGGAGTTGTGCGGTCGAATGGGGTCCCTACGGCATTCGGGTCAACGCCATCGCACCCGGTTCGATCGCTGGGACCGAGGGCGTTCGGCGCTTCTCTGAGGCGGTTCCCGGTAGCGACGATCGACCCAAGAACCCGCTCGGCATGCACGGTCACGGGTCGGATATCGCCTACCTGGCCCTCTTCTTGTGCAGCCCGGTGGCGCGTTTCGTGTCCGGTCAGGTCATCGCCGTCGACGGCGCCGGCTCCACCGACATGCTGCGGATGCAGGCCGGACGGATCTGACCTGGGCTCCAGCATCCTCGACCGCCGAGATCAGGTTCGGCTGAGGACGTCCGTCTGGAGCACTGCCTGGGCAAGCCCTCCATGCCGCGGCCGCCAAGAACCCGACAACGATAGCTATGCCAGTGACAAAGCCAGTGACAAGGATGTTCTTCCGGCATGGTGGGCGGCTCTCAGAAGATCGCGCCTCTCACCCGGACGGTCTGGCCGTTGATCCAGTGTCCCCGGAACCAGCTCGCCAAACGAGCCGTACACCCGCGCTGGGAGACCTGGCTCACGGACGACCGCTCCTTGCAGCTTGTCCTCGCCTGGGGTTTGTAGCGACTAGTCAGAAGACGCTCACCACCGTCTGAACCAGCACAACGAACGACATCACGGCAACGACGGCTACGCACAATGTTGCGACGACCCGAAAGATTCGCCCATTGACTGCGGATCCAAGCACGCGCTTTCGGCTCGCCAGGATCAGAACGTAGGTCAACAACATGGGAGTGATGATCCCGTTCAACACCTGTGCATTGACGGCCAGAGAAACGAGGTTGCCAGGAGCCAGGGCGATCCCCGCGCCGACCACGATCTGCAGCGTGAACAGGCCGTAGAACAGAGGCGTCTGGCGGAAGGTCGCCGAAACCGAGCGGGGTGCCCCAGTCGCATCGGCGATCGCGTAGGACGTGGACAGTGGCACTACTGATGCTGCGAGCAACGATGCTCCGAGAAGGCCCAGCCCAAAGAGCGCAGGGGCGGCAGGACCCACGACCGGCTTGAAAGCCTCGGCTGCCTGGCGAGCGGTCTGTAAGGGCCCGGAACCACCGATCGCCGCCGCCGTGGCGATGATGATGAAGATGCTGATGACATCGCTCCAGATCGCTCCGCTCACTGTGTCGATGCGTTCTCCCCGATAACCCTCTGGTTTGATGCCCTTGTCCACGACGGCGGAAGCGACGTAGAACTGCATGTACGGAGTGATGGTGGTACCGATGAGGGCGACCGCAAGGACGAGGAATGCGTGCGTTGCCAGGAAGTGTGGCCACGCGAGGTTGCTGATGACCGCCTGCCCGCCGGGATGGCCCAAGAAGGCCGCGATCGGGTACGTCAGAAAGGCCAGCGTCAGGACGAGAAAGAGCCGTTCGGCACGAGAATACGAACCCAGAACCGTGAGAGCCCACACTGCCGCCGCGGCGATCGGGATCGAGAAGTACTGGGACACCCCGAAGATCTGCATCGCTGCGCCAACTCCCGCGAACTCGCTGACAGTGAGGCCCGCATTGGCGATGAGGAGCAGAGACAGTGCGGCGAACGTGCTGCGCGCGGAGAACTGCTCACGAATAAGACCACCAAGTCCCTCGCCGGTGTAGACCCCCAGTCGGGAACACATCTCCTGAACCACCACGAGAGCCACCGTGATGAGGACCATCAGGAAGAGTGTCCGATACCCAAACTGGGATCCAGCGCTGGCGTAGGTGAGAATCCCGCCGGCGTCGTTCCCGGCGTTGGCGGAAATGAGCCCGGGGCCGAGGATGGCAAGGACAGCCAGCACGCTGACCGCCCAGCGCTTCCGAGTGCGAGACACTTTTGCCGGAGGTGACTGCGAGGCTGCTTCGCTCATCCGGGCTCAGCCGCGTCCAGCAGCCCCACGAGCCGAGCTCGATCCGTCTCGCTCAGCTCCGCGAGTAGTGCGTCACGATGCTTCTGGCTGAGCTCTCGGAGCGCCTCAGCGGCGGCGGATGGGGTGACCAAAGTCGCCACTTGGGCCTGCTCCCGCCGGCCCAGATCGCCGCGACTTCTTTGGCACGAAGCCTGTTGACATCCCTGGCCGGATGCCCCAATTGGATGCCGCCCCCTACGGCTCCGGCAGCCGCTGCAGGGCCGCTGCCACCCGTAGGCTGGGGGCCGGTTCTGCGAGGCACGAAGGTCTGAAGATCAGCCCAGTCGATCGCTCGATCCGGCGGCGGACACCGCCGTCGCCTGCGCAGCAGGCGGCGGGCGTAGGAGCGGAAACCGACATCGACACCAGCCAGCTCCCATCCGTCGGCCAACTTGCCGATATAGACGTCCGACGCGCGCACCACCTGTACACCTTGGACGTCCACCAGCTGGCTCGGGCCAAAGCGATATCGCCCCCCGCCGTACTGGCTTTGCCAGCGTGATAGGTGCCGAACGCGCCCTCACCTTGGCCTGCTCCAAGATGACGTCGGACGCGCTCACGAGGACGATTCCCTTGGAGAGATTCGCTAGCACGCCCGAGACTCGTGGACGAGCTGTTCCGGCGTCCCAATGCACGGCGACGTCGCCTACCCTGCCCACCCGGTTTCCATCAATGTCCAGAACGGGTCGTCCGAGCAGGTTTGCCAGGGAGATCAGCTCACCGCCGATCGTCCGGCGAACGGCGATCTTGTCGCGGAGGTTCGCCATGGGTTCCAGACGCCGTCGTTCCCTCTGGGCTCCGCTATCGTCGGGCATTGTTGGCTCCAGACCTTCGGGCGGCTATCCGGCTCGTTCCCCGTTCCACGCGAGGAACTCGACGACTTGCTCAGTGGAGCACAGTGCGGGATTAAGCGTATGCATCCTGTGTCCGCCGGGCAGGCTCTCCAAGTGGCCGCACCACGGTCGGCATCTTTCTCCACAAGGAGTAGGATCGAGAGGTGGCATCGATAGGTGTGATCGTCGGTACGGAGGACGGCCGTCCGGTTGTCCGAGGGGTTGTCCTCGACGATTCGGGGACCGAGGTCGGCGAGATCCAGCACCTCACAGACCTGCGGAACGATCTGCGTACGCAGCTCGATGAATTGGCAAAGGCTATTGAGACGGCGATCCTGGCAAATCGCCCAGAGCTGATGGTGATCAGGATCGGCCGGATCCACCTGTGGGAGCGTCGGAGAACGACCGCCACACGCGCACGAGCCGAGGGGGTACTGATGGCGACCTGTCGCGACCACGGCGTTGACGTCCTCGTCATGGACCGAGACGAGGTTGCAAGAGCTGTTGGCGGAGATCGGGCTTCTGCCGATAAGGCAGCGAAGGCCTGGGCATCGAAGGACTTTGTCGAGGCGGGAGCGGCGGCGCTGGCCGCGCACTCGATCGCGCAACAAGGTGGACGCAACAGTTGAGAAACGGGAAGTCGGCCAAGCGGCGCCCTTCCAGATCATGTCCGGCGAATCCCTGGTAATCCACGGCGCCTCTCCTACCTCTGACCCAGTTAGCACCAGGCCCAGCCCATTCGTTCCGACGGGACCTCACGTCTGGGCTGGTTTGCCCCGCGTCAGCCTACCGAACGGCCGAACCGGCGTCTGCGGCCTCGCCCGCAAAATGTCCGGTACGGGCACGCGCTTCCGTCGACCCTTGAGTCGAGTCGGCGGCGCACCCGTCGGTACCAGCATGCGCAGACCGCCAGGGTGAATGCGCACGGCAAGCGGGGGGTCGAGCTCAACGGACTCGCCGTCCACACCGGCGTAGACGTTCGCCGACCTCGATCGCACCTCGAAGGACGGAGCAGCGAACTCGAGCGGGGCACCGAATCTCGGGTCAAGGTGATCGAACTGTTGGCCGGGTCCAGGGGACCGCAGGCGAGCAGGGAGGGGAGCGACGGCAAAGATGCCAAGCTCCCCGGAGTCCAAGCTCGGGCGCTGAGCGAGATCGAGCGACGGCTCGAACACGTATCGGTTGTTCGCTGCCATGACGAGGAACGCACCGTCGACCTCGGTTCCATCAGGTGCATTGAACTGGAGATCGAAAGGTTGGGCGGTACGGCTGAGGAGCTCGGGCAGCAGAGTCGCCGAGGTGCGGAACTTGGCGGCTCGGTAACCGGGCTGGCGCACCAGCTCGGCATAGACGCCAAGAGAGACATTGTTGAGAAAGAGACGGCCATTGACCGTCCCGTAATCGATTCGACGCTCCACGGCGTCCCGAAAGGCCCGAATGTTCTGGCGAGGGTCTCTCCGATCGAGTCCGAGGTCGAGGGCGAAATGGTTCCGGGTGCCCGCGGCGACGCAAACAAAGGGAACATCGAATTCGACGGCCACTGTGGCCACTGCCGCCTGGGAGCCGTCCCCGCCTGCCATGCCGAGGCAGTCGGCCCCCCGGGCGATGGCATCACGGGCAGTGCCCTCAAGGTCGAACCCAGGTTCGAGGACGACCGTATCCACACCGAGCGAGGACGCGAACTCGACCAAGCCAAAGCGTTTCACCTTGCCGCCACCGGAGAGCGGGTTGCATATGAGAACTGGGTGGATCGGAGGCCCCATCACAACAGCATCAGGCCGTGGGAACTCGGCCACTAGAGGAGAATGGCCCAAGGGAGAGCATCTCGATCCCGCTTGGACGGCTCTCCTTTAACCCGTCTGCAATCGTCCAGGGACCGGGTGAGGTGACGGGGCACCAGGCCAGCATGGTCTTGACTGCGGCGGGGGCCCAAGAGCACCTTCGCCCACCGTCGACTTGGCCTGGAGCATTCGAGCCTCGTGCAGTGCACGACCATCCTTGAGTCGCGCCGTCATCGCAATGACGCCGATCAGTCGCAATGGTGGTGAATTGGGACCTTCGACCCTAGGAGGAGGTCGGCCCGAAGCGTAACCTGTTCATGAGCCACCAGGAGAGGGGGAGGGAATATGCCCAAGGTTTCGGAATCGCTGCTCCAAATGTCGGAGTCGATGGCTGAGCTGTCACGGAGAGCCAAGGATGCAGAAGAGCGAACGGCCGCGGCCCGAGCTCAGAACCGTGCGGACCGAGAGGCCGCTATCGCCGAGGCCAAGACCGAGGCAGAACGCCGTCGACAGGAGTTTGCCGCGCGGCGCGTCGAAGCAAAAGACGATCTCGCCTCGGGTTGGGCCGACCTTCGTGCACACGTTCACGAGCAGAGCGAGAAGATGCATGCCAAAATCGAGGCGCAACGTGGCGAGCACGACAGAAAAGTGGCCGAGCACCGGGCCGAGTGGGCCGAGTCATACGCCATGGACGCCACGGACTTCGCCTACGACGCCGTAGCTGATGCCGAGGCGGCCGTCCTTGAGGCAACCGACCTCCGGGCCATCGCCGACGCCAAGGCGGCCGGCTAGCTTGCTGGCCCAGGTAGTTCAGCTCCTACGGGCACATTCTCGAATTGCTGCTCACGTGAGGCCATAGTCCACGAGGGGCCATGCCGCCTGCCCCAGAAGGAGGCTAGATGCTGCGCAACTCAGAACTCCGCCAGTTCTCGTCCGAGTTGTCCCGAACCTGGTGGATCTTCCTGGTCAGCGGCTTTGCCTGGCTGATCATCGCTCTCGTGGTCCTCCGGTTCGACATCTCCTCGGTGGGCACGATCGGCTTGCTGCTCGGAGCGGTCTTCTTGTTCGCCGCCTTTTACCAGTTCGGACTGGCGGCGTTACAGGGCGGAGGTTTGGCTGCATTTCGGGCCATCCTCGGTGTGCTGTTCATCGGTGGGGCCATCTGGTCATTCGCTCGGCCCTACGAGGCCTTCTGGGCGCTGGCGGCCGCCTTGGGGTTGCTCCTCATTCTGAACGGCGGCTTCGACATTGCCTACGCCGCCTCCACCCGCCAGCTCAACCCACTGTGGTGGCTCGGCCTGGTCGCTGGAATCTTGGAGATCGGGTTGGGATTCTGGGCGTCACAGCAGTACGTCGCCGCCCGGGGCACCCTGCTGATTCTGTGGGTTGGATTCTTCGCGATCTTCCGAGGCATCGGCGACCTCGTTCTTGCCTTCGAGGTGCGCTCGGCCGCCTGACCCCGTGGCTTCCGGCTGGGCCGCCAACCCGTGACCCAGCCCGGCATGTCAGCATCAGCAGCGCCCCGATCCGGGTCGAATCGTGCCGGGGTGAGTTCCGCACCTAACGTCTGCCCGGTGCCGAGCGGTCCGGGAGACCGGCCACTTCCATGGAGTCTCAATCCCCGCCGCTCGGTCGGGACTGCCAGCGTTTCCAGCCGGCCCCTTCGCGTTGCGCAGATCCCAAT
Organism: uncultured Acidimicrobiaceae bacterium; assembly: GCA_963803065.1. Classification (GTDB taxonomy): domain Bacteria; phylum Actinomycetota; class Acidimicrobiia; order Acidimicrobiales; family RAAP-2; genus DASXMT01. The sequence continues at coordinate 231,689 of CAWDKW010000004.1, read as the reverse complement.
CCCAACGAAAAGGCGCTGCCGTCTGTCGAGCCTATTTCTTCGCCCTCCCCGACGTCCGGCTCACGGCACCGATGACCGGGACCATGACCAACCAGAGACCGATGGTGACGACCATCGACGTCAGATAGCCGAAGGGACGGATGCCCACGTCGTGATCGACGATGCCCGCGAAGATCATCAGCAACCAGGCGCTCACGAAGAACAGAGGACCTGCCGAAACCACCCTGAAGAAATCGCCCACGACTGACCACCTCCTCTCGACACCCTATGAGCACGACGTCTTCTCTCGGTAGGGTAGAAGGTCCTTACCGTGGTGCTTCCGGGCGAGTATCTGAAGGCGCAGGACACCGCCACGGTGGCCGGCGACTTTCTGAGTCTGGTCCGCCGGCCCTGACCGCCCGACCGCCCGACCTAGCGCTGTCCGGCGAGGACGCCTGCTTCGACCTTGTCGCCGAGGTTCTTGTCCACGTTCTGCAGGTAGGTGAAGGCGCGCTGGAGCACCGGCTCGGTCACGCCGGCGAGCAGCGCTCCCACGATGTTGCTGACCAGCCGCTCCCTGGCTGCGTCGTCCATGACCTCTCGGACCAGCGCGCCGGGCTGGCCCCAGTCGTCGTCCTCGGCGTGCTCGACATAGGCGGTCCGCATGATCTCGCCGTCGGCGTACCAGCTCGCTGGCTTATAGTGCTCGCTGTCCGCCTGCGGACCGCCCTTGGAGTTCGGAAAGTAGACCGGGTCGGTCCGGTTGACGATCCGCATCGCACCGTCCTTGCTATAGGTGTTGACGGGTGCGACGGGGGCGTTGACCGGGATCTGTTCGTAGTTCACGCCGAGCCGGGCCCGGTGGGCGTCGGCGTAGGAGAACAGCCGGGCCAACAGCATTCGATCCGGGCTCGGGCCGATCCCCGGCACCATGTTGTTGGGCTGGAAGGCGGCCTGCTCGATCTCGGTGTGGTTGTCGATAGGGTTGCGGTCGAGGGTTATCTTGCCCACCTCGATCAGCGGATAGTCGGCGTGCGGCCATACCTTGGTCAAGTCGAACGGGTTGAATCGGTAGGTCTTTGCATCCTCGAACGGCATGATCTGCACCTTGAGCGTCCAGCTCGGATGATCGCCACGCTCAATCGCCTCGTACAGGTCCTTGGTGTGATAGTCGGGATCGGTTCCGGCCAACCGGTCCCCTTCGGCCTGGGTCCAGAACTCGATGCCCTGGTCGCTGATGAAGTGGTACTTCACCCAGACCCGCTCGCCCCCCGCATTGATCCACATGTAGGTGTGGCTGGAGTACCCGTTCATGTGCCGCCAGCTCTTCGGGAAGCCGCGGTCGCCCATCAACCAGATCACCTGGTGCGCCGTCTGCGGCAGCAGTGTCCAGAAGTCCCACTGCATATCGTTGCTGCGCAAGTTGTTACTGGCCAGCCGCTTCTGCGACCGGATGAAGTTCTGGAAGTGCATCGGATCCTTGACGAAGAAGACCGGCGTGTCGTTGCCGACCATGTCGTAGTTGCCCTCGCTGGTGTAGAACTTCAGGGAGAAGCCACGCAGGTCCCGCCACATGTCGGGGCTGCCCCGCTCGCCCGCCACCGTGGAGAACCTGGAAATCAGCCGGGTAGTGGTCCCCGGTTGGAACAGCGCAGCCTTGGTCAAGGCGCTGACATCGTTCGTGACCTCGAACCGGCCAAACGCGCCGCTGCCTTTGGCGTGCGGCTGCCGCTCTGTGATCCGTTCCCGGTTGAAGTTGGCCATCTGCTCGATCAGATAACTGTCCTGAAGCAGGATCGGCCCGTCCGCGCCGACGGTCAGGGAATACTGGTCGCTCTCGACCGGAATGCCGGCATCAGTCGTCTGGATCGGATTGCCATTCGTGCTGCTCATTCCCTTACCTCCTTGATCTTGATGACATTTCCACGAACTTGATTACTTATCGGCCGAGCTGAGTGATGCGCCAACGGCGCCCGCGACAGCCCAGACCACGCCAGGAGCCCCAAAGCGTCGACCGTGCGAACAGGCCCGCTGCCGTACCTACGATCGTAAGCCTCGATTCCAAACTTGACTAGCCCTATACCCGGTCGGGGCCCTTCTTGTTCCGCTGACCACGACCTCGGTTCACATTTGGCAGCCCACCTGCTCTCGGACACTGAGGACAGACGTCTGTGCGGTCGGCAGCCGGCCGGACGTAGCGTGGGCCTATGCGCTTCGCTTTCAAAACCTCGCCGCAGGTTACGACCTGGTCCGACATGCTCGCCGTGTGGAGGGTGGCTGACGGCATCGAGCTGTTCGAGTCCGGCTGGACCTTTGACCACTTCTATCCGATCTTTCCGACAGCACCGGTCCTTGCATGGAGGGCTGGATCACCCTGACGGCGCTGGCCCAAGCGACGACCCGCCTACGCATGGGAACTCTGGTCACCGGCATCCATTATCGCCACCCGGCAATCCTGGCCAACATGGCGACCACCCTCGACATCGTGTCCGGGGGCCGGCTGGAGCTTGGCATCGGGGCCGGGTGGAACGAGGAGGAGTCGGGGGCCTACGGGATCGAGCTGGGCACGCCGGGCCAACGCAGCGACCGCTTCGAGGAGGCCTGCGAGGTGATCGTCGGGCTCCTCACGCAGGAGACAACGACCTTCAAGGGCCAGTACTACCAGCTCAGCGACGCCCGCAACGAACCCAAGCCGGTTCAACACCCCCACCCGCCGATCTGCATCGGCGGTAGCGGCGAGAGGAGGACGCTCCGCACCGCAGCCCGGTTCGCCCAGCACTGGAACTTCGTCGGTGGCACACCGGAGGAGTTCGCCCGCAAGCGCGGCATCCTCCACCAGCACTGCGAGGACCTCGGCCGCGACCCCGCGGAGATACTCCTCTCCAGTCACGTCCGATTCGCCGGGGAGGCGAAGGCCACAGCCGAACAGGCCGCCGCACTGGCAGAGGTCGGCGCCGAGCTGGGCATCGTCTATCTCCCACCGCCCCTGGATCCCGGTGTACTCGAGCCGCTGGCCACCGCCTTGCGTGAGCTCTAAAGAAGCGGCGACGACCCCTCATCCCGACCGAGCTCGCGTGACCCCGTCGAGGGCGGTGGGAGTCGACGCTCAGCGTGAGCAGACTCCTTGATCTGCAGCCGATCACCTGAGCAGAGCTCGAACTGAAGAGACGGGGCCGCAATCCGGATGGTCGAGGACCTCCCGTACCGGGCAGGTGGGAGGCGCGTTGACACAGTAGATGGGCGCACCTAGGATTGTCTTATGACAATAAGACAAGGGAGCAGAGACCCGTCCGGCGCCGCGACCGCCTCCCCTGGTGGGGACGGCGTCCCGGTGTCGCCGATCGAGTTCCGGCTCGACCCCGCCTCTGGTGTGCCGACCTACCTGCAGCTCGTCCATCAGGTCGAGCACGCGCTCCGTCTCGGCTATCTCACACCGGGCGATCAACTGCCCAAGGTCAGGGATGTGGTCGCCTCACTGGCCATCAATCCGAACACGGTGTCCAAGGCCTACCGCGAGCTCGAGACCAAGGGCCTCATCGTTGGACGGCCCGGCCAGGGCACGTTCATCTTGGCCACACTCAGCCAGGTCGCGCTCCCCGAGCTGACCGGGCTCCGGCGTTCCCTGCACGGCTGGCTGGCCAAGGCTGACACGGCTGGCCTGGATGAGAACGGGATCGTGGCGCTCTTCACCAGTGAGCTGCGGGATTTCTATGAGCGCCGTCGTGGGTCGCGCCGCGGCGCGGCAAGCGGCGAAGCGGAGGGCGTTGCATGAACGTCCTCGAGTCCTACAGCCTGGGCAAGTCCTATGGCGCCACGAGGGCACTGCACGAATGCACCTTGGCCATTCCCGAAGGGCATGTGGCCGCGCTGGTCGGCCCGAATGGCGCCGGCAAGAGCACGCTGTTGAACCTGGCCGTCGGGCTGGCAACACCGACGACCGGTGAGCTGACCGTTCTCGGTGGTCGCCGCGCCGGCTCCCTGCCCGCCCTCGACGGCATCGCCTTCGTCGCCCAGGACACGCCGCTGTACAAGAACTTGTCGGCCGCGGACATGCTGCACCTGACCCGCAACCTGAACCGGCGCTTCGATCAGGCATTTGCCCAGGCCCGGCTGGCCGAACTGGGCATCCCGGTGAGGCAGAAGGCGGGCAAGATGTCGGGCGGCCAGCAGGCGCAGCTCGCGCTGACATTGGCGCTGGCCAGGCGGCCGCAACTGCTTGTGCTCGACGAGCCGGTGGCGATGCTCGATCCGATTGCCCGACACGACTTCATGGCCACGGTGCTGATGGCGGCAGCCGACGAGGGTGTGTCGGTGGTGTTGTCCTCGCACGTGCTCGCCGAGCTCGAACGGGTGGCCGACTACCTGATCGTGCTGTCGCAAGGCCGGGTGCAGATGGCCGGCGAGGTCGACGACCTGCTGGCCGGCCACCGCATGCTCACCGGGCCGGCCGCCGAGGCCGCGACGTACGCTGAACGGCCGGTGGTGCATGTCCGCCGTGGCGAGGTACAGGCCCACATGCTGGTGCGGGCCACCGTGGACGATCCGGTCCCGGCGGGCTGGGAGGCCCATCCGGTCGGTCTGGAGGAACTCGCTCTGTCCTATCTCCGCGAGCCCGCCGCCGCTGCGCTGCCAGGGCCGGCCCGCGGGGATGCCGAAGTGTCGGCGGTGGCCAAATGACCGCGCTGGCTGTACCGACCGTGCCCCTCGATCAGGAGGACGACGCCAGCCTGCGGCCAGTGCGGTGGCGGCGGATGGCCTGGGTCATCTGGCGGCAGCACCGGACGGCGTTGAGCGGCGCAGCCGCGCTCCTGGGCGCGCTGGCGCTGTTGCTGTGGATCGAAGGCCTTCAGCTGCACCACGCCTACGCCGCCGCGACCGCCTGCCACCCGGCGGGCTCAATCGCCTGCAGTGACCTGGTCAACACCTTCAATGGCACTGGCGGCTTTCTGGCGAATGGCCTCGTGCTGCAGGCAGCGCCCGCACTGATCGGGGCGTTCGTCGGGGCGCCGGTGCTGGCCCGTGAGCTCGAGACCGGTACCTTCCGGTTTGCCTGGACCCAAGGCTTCGGGCGGGTGCGTTGGACGCTCGTCAAGCTGGTGGCGCTCGGGGTCGTCGTGGCCATCGCCGCCGGGGCTCTCGGCGCGCTGATGTCCTGGTACTACCAGCCGTACTTCGCCACGGGCAACCAGCCCCTGTCGCCGACCACGTTGACTCCGCTCACGTTGAATCCGCTCGCTCCCGGCCTGTTCGACCTGCGCGGGGTCACGTTCGCCTCATGGACGCTTGTCGCGTTCGCGATCGGCGTCTTGGCCGGCAAGCTCATCCGTCGGGTCGTCCCCGCCATTGTTGCCACCCTGGCCGCCTACACCGGGCTCGCCCTTATGACCGGGGGTTGGCTGCGCCAGCACTACCTGACGCCGCTGGTCACCAGCACACTGAACGTGCCGGGTTCTGCGTGGATCGTGAGCCAGCACTGGACGACCAAGGGCGGCCAGCCGGTCAGCCAGTCCGTGATCGACCAGGTCCTCCTGGGGGCACCATCACAGGTGGCCGGGAAGGGCGGGGTCCCGAAGTCCTTCGACACCTTGCAGTACCTCGCCCAGCACGGCTACATGCAGGTGACCAGCTACCAGCCGACCAGTCGGTTCTGGCCGTTCCAGTGGATCGAGGGCGGCTGGCTGCTCGCGCTGTCGATGCTGCTCATCGTCGTCACCGTGTGGCTGGTCAGACGCCGGGCGGCGTGACGTCCCCGGCCGGACTCACCCGCCGACCGAGGCAGGTGCACGATGGTTGACGCACCGCTCGAGCCCCAGGTCGAGGTGTCGCTCGAGCGGCCGGCCGACTCCCGGACCGCATGGCGCGCCCGATCCCGTTGGGCGGTTCATCTCGGTCTCCTGTGCTCGGCGGCGGCCGCACTCGTCACGCTCCAGCTACTGCACGTGCGGGTCGCCTTCCACGCCGACGTTGGCCTGGTGTTCGTCGGACTGGTGGTCGTACACCTGGCCCAGCGCCGCCGGACCCTCGCTCGCATGGCCACCGAGCTCGTCCGGCGCCCGGAGGTTCGTCCAACGAATGGTTCGCCTTACGCTCTCTGACCTCCTGCTCCTCATCATCACCGTCAACATGCTCGTGTCGGGGATCGTGGACTGGAACCGCGGCGCACCGACGCAGCTGCCGCTCCCCAAGCCCTTCTACCGGTGGCACCTCGACTCCGGGATCATCCTCGTCGTCTACCTGGCGGTGCACGTCTGGCGTCGGAGGAAGCGCCTCTGGCGATCAACGATCCGGTAGTGGGCGATTCAGCCGAGTCCCTGCGCGAAGCCCAACCGCCAGCTCGCATAACGCGGCTGCCAGTCGAGCTCGCGTCGGGCCTTCGCGTTCGAGGCACCCCGCCCTTCGGTCATCATGATCGTTGCCGCCTCACCGGCTGCCAGCCGCCCGAGCCAGCGTGGGATATGCCTCGGCGGCTTGGCATCGAGCGCGCTCGCCAGCACCGGCAGCCATTCCCGAACCGGCGCGGGCTCGTCGTCGACAATGTTGTAGATACCCGGCTGCCCGTGGTCTATCGCGGCGACGGTGGCGGCCGCAGCGTCGTCGATGTGGACGTGTGAGAAGACCCCACCACCGTCGCCGATGATTGGGAAGCGGCGCTTGCGGACCGGCGCTGCCATCGCCGCATCCGGAGCCCGGCTGATCGCGGTCCCCGGACCGTAGAAGCCGCCGTAGCGCAATACGAGACCCTCGCCCCACCCGATCATCGGCACGGTCCGCTCCACATGGAGAATGCCCACGAGCGCACTTCGGAGCCCCGCTGGCGGGTTGGGATCGACGGGATCGTCCTCGGTCAGCACCGGCCCTCCTGTCGGGGCCCACCGAAACGCGGCGAAGCTCTGCGCCACGAAGCGCCGTACCCCCACGGGGCGGCCGGCGGCCAGGAGATGGTCCGTCGCCTCGGTGCGCAGTCGATTGGTCATGATTGCCAAGGGTGAGCGCTCGGGATGGCGCATGTCCCTCACCGACATCTTCCCGGACAGTGCCGTGAGCTCGTGCACGATCACCTCGGGCTCGGCGGACGCCACCGCCTGGGCGACCGAGTCGGGGTCGAGAGCATCGGCCACGACAGGTCGTGCTCCCAGGCTGCGCACCATGTCCTGTTTCGATCCGCTCCTGGTCATCCCGACCACATCGTGGCCTCGCGCTACGAGCAGCGGGACGAGCGCTCTTCCGAGGACGCCTGTGGCACCAGCTACGAAGACCTTCACGACTACTCCTTCCGTCTCCTCATTCCTGTAAGACGAGATTGCAGCGCCGCCTGTGACAATGCCCATTGTTCCGCGCTCAGAGCGTGCACGTTCGGGAACGGAGCGTGTGCACTCGGTCCGCCTGGTGCTCGCCGGGCCACGATCAAGAAAGTCCGCCAGGAAATGTCGCGGTGGGATGTCGAGAACCCGCGCTCCGCTCCGTCCCCGGCGTGAACATGGCCACAATGGGCCGTACCTGACAAAGGAGAACATGATGGCCAAGTACCTGCTGCTCAAGCACTACCGTGGCGCGCCGGCACCGGTCAACGACGTGCCGATGGACCAGTGGACGCCGGGGGAGATCTCGGCCCACATGCAGTACATGCAGGACTTCGCCGCTCGGCTCGAGGGCACCGGCGAGTTCGTCGACAGTCAGGCGCTCTCCCCGGAGGGCACGTTCGTCCGCTACGACGGCGAAGGGCGGTCGCCGGTCACCGACGGCCCGTTCGCGGAGACCAAAGACCTGATCGCCGGCTGGATGGTGATCGACGTCGAGACCTACGAGCGGGCACTCGAGCTGGCCGGCGAGCTGTCCGCGGCTCCGGGCGCGGGAGGGAAGCCGATTCACGAGTGGCTCGAGGTCCGTCCCTTCCTGGCCGCGCCCCCGACCATCACGGAGTGACACAGGTGGACGAGGCCGTGCTGCGGACCCTCACACCGACTGTGATCGGGATCCTCGTCCGTCGCGGAGCCGACTTCGCGGCGGCTGAGGATGCCGTGCAGGACGCCCTGGTCGAGGCGCTGCGCGTATGGCCGGACGACCCGCCGCGGGATCCCAAGGGCTGGCTGGTCACCGTGGCCTGGCGGAAGTTCCTCGACGCCGCCCGCGCTGATTCCTCCCGACGGCACCGCGAGGTGCTCGTCGAGCGCGAGCCCATGCCCGGCCCGGGCGAGGTGGCGGATGACACGCTCCAGCTGTACTTCCTGTGCGCTCACCCGTCCCTGACACCGGCTTCTGCCGTCGTACTCACGCTGCGCGCGGTCGGTGGCCTGACCACGCGGCAGATCGCGCAGGCCTACCTCGTTCCGGAAGCGACCATGGCCCAGCGGATCAGCCGGGCCAAGCGAACCGTCGCCGGCGTCCGGTTCGACCAGCCCGGTGACGTCGCCACCGTGATGCGCGTGCTCTACCTGGTCTTCAACGAGGGGTACTCCGGCGACGTCGACCTCGCCGGCGAGGCGATCCGGCTCACTCGCCAGCTGGCGGCCAGGACCAACCATGAGGAGGTCGCGGGCCTGCTTGCGCTCATGCTGCTCCACCATGCACGGCGCCCGGCACGGACCAGCCCCGACGGCAGCCTCGTGCCTCTTGCCCAGCAGGACCGCAACCTGTGGAACACCCGCCTGGTCGCTGAAGGCGTCGACGTGCTCCAGACAGCCCTCAGCCGCGACCGCCTGGGGGAGTTCCAGGCCCAGGCCGCCATCGCCGCGCTCCACGCCGACGCGCGGACGGCCGAGGAGACAGATTGGGTGCAGATCGTCGAGTGGTACGACGAACTGGTGCGCCTCACCGACAGCCCGGTGGCCCGCCTCAACCGGGCCGTCGCGGTCGGCGAGGCCGACGGGCCCCGGGCCGGACTGGCCGCCCTGGCCGAGCTCGACCCCGCCCTCCCCCGCCACGCCGCCGTCGCGGCGTACCTACACGAGCGTGACGGCGACCCAGCCACCGCAGCACGGCTCTACGCCGAAGCCGCCCGATCAGCACCCAACCTCGCAGAACGCGACCACCTCACGCGACAGGCCGCACGGCTCAACGTGGAACTGCGCAGTTGAGCGGCGGCATCGTCGACCCGGTAGCGATGCTCTGCCCTCCCTGTTCGTTGGCCCGACGGGCGCTCCAGAAGGCCCACGTATAAGCCTTCTCGGGGACCCGAAGCTACGCCCGGCGTCCCAGGAAGTAGAGGAACTCAGTCTGCACGTCCGCCCCTGGCGGTGGGTCCAACTTCGGGCCGAACACGTTCGGCTGGCGGATCATGGTGTCCATGGGCTTCAGCGTCTCGAAGGCGTCTCGTACGGATTCTTCATCGAGCTGCTCGTCACCTCCGACCGCCCGGGCGAGATCCCAGGTGTGCACCAGCATGTCCATGCACACGAACTGAGGAAGGATCTGCTCGAGGGGCATCGGTCCCATCGGGCCCTCGACGGAGCGGGCCATAGCCTCGGGGTCCTCCGTGAGCTCGCACATGGCCGCGTAAAGCCGACGTCCAGGCCGCCTTCGGGTCCTCATCCGCCGTCATCGGCTTGGACTCGACCCCGTCCACCTCGACGATCAACCGCCGGTGATTGTCGACCACATGGGCGACGACGTCGCGAGCTCGCCACTCCGTACAGGGGGACTGGCCGTTCCAACTATCGGGAGGCGCCGCCTGCACTCGGGCGTCGAAGGCCCCCGCGGTCAGTCGGTACCGTGCCTGCGCTTGGCTCATCGGATCGATTGTAGAGCGGGACGATCCCATCGGCAGGCTCGGTTACCGAACGGTGTCCGGCAAGCCCGGGCCCGCGATCGCCCGCGGGTTCAATCCACGAGCTGGTCGAGCAGCCAGCTCGGCCCGACGACCTGGGCGTTGACCCCTCGGACCCGCTCGGCCAATTCCCGATCGGCCGTGACCACGATCACATCGCGGTGTGCCTCGGCGATGGTCGCGATCGTGTCGTCGCCCTCGCCGGGCGCATGCACAACCTCAACGCCGTCCACATCAGCTTCGTCGGCTCCGGCTCGGGCTTGGCCTTCGAGTACGAGGGTCACCGGCAGTTCCAGCCGTCCGGAGGTCACCGTCGCCCGCACCCGTTCGGTGAAGCGCCGTGTCGCGCCCGGCCGATCGCGCCACCAGCCGGTTGGGCGAGAACCGATTACGTTGGCCACGTCGATCACCAGCATCCGAACAGCATCGCGCCGTCTTACCGCCGTCAGGCAATGCCCCGTTATCGCCCAACCTCTTGTCGCGACCTCCCTCGCCGCCCGGCCATCCGGGCCGGTCGCCACCTGCTCCGGGGATGGACGGTCATGGACCGCCTCGACGAGATCAGTGCGGCGACGCTTGTCATAGCGGGCCGTGACGACTTCATCTTCCCACCGGAACATCAAAATGAGCTTGACATCCGGTATCCCCGATGGGCGGTTACACATCGTCGTGCGCGCGGGACATAACGCGCATTGGGAGCAACCAGCTGAGGTGATGGAGGCAGTGAGAAATTTTATCTCCGCCAGACGGACCGATTGATAATGCCCGGGGTCTGGAAAGTCACTTGAACCACCGACTTGTGCGAGCGGCGCAGAACGACCCCGTAGCCAGCGGCTTCGACAGACACGAAGCCTTCGTTGGCCGGCACCGTGGTCGTGGGGGGTCTCAGTAATGTGGACGAGCTTGTTCGAATCGGCAAAATTTCAGCTGCCCGCAGCGTTTCCGTTAGGGAACGGACATCTTCGGCGTGTACGGTGATACCCGTCGGCATCCAACGGCCCGGCAACCCAATTTCGATTCCAGGAGGAGAGCAATGCCGTCTACCAGCAAGCTCCGTATAGCGATTCCTGACATCGCTCACGCCCTCGACGTCGTAAAGGTCGGAGTCGAGAGTGCGACCGGCTTCGCAGCCCAACCGATATTCCAAGAGGTCGAATGCTCTGAGCTCGTGGTCGAGCTCCGTCTCGCTGACTCCAGTGCAGCCGATCCCGGTCACATTGCCCTCGCCCTCGAATCCTCGGCGGACGACCTTGACGTGCTGAGCACTTGGACGGAGCCGCCGCTGAGCCGTGATCCGACCCCGGTACCAAGCGAGACAGTCTTCGACGTGATCGACGACCCGCTGCCCGAGGTGGCACGCCGCGCGCTCCGTGACGGGTTGCCGACAGCCCAATGGTTTCCCACCATCAGCGACGTTGCTGGCGGCGACCGTTCGTATTGGATGCTTGCCGTTTTCGCGAACCGGTCTGAGGGGCCGCCCCTGGTCGGCGTTCGTCGTCGCCATGGTTACTCATTCCGGTTCAGCGCCCATGACGCCGTTTCGGCCCAGATTGGCCTCGCATCCTGAGCACCGAGCCTCAGATGGGACCGCCCATGGTTCGGATCGGTGGGCTGTAGCCCTCACCGCGTGCACGAGGAGATGGACCGTCGAGCAATCGGCGAGCGCTACACGAAGGGCTTGTTGACATCACCACGCGGGAAGAAGTCCTCTTCCGGGGGCCGCAGGACGTCGTGGACGCGCACGGCGAGCCGGGCTGTGACCGGTGCCAGCGCCGTGGGGTCGAATCCAAAGACTGCCGCCGCGGTATCCCCGAGCATGATCCTCGCCTCATCCTCCGCAACGCCAGCCGCGCCCAAGGTCGCCTGCAGGTACCGCAAGGTCCCGCTGTGCACTGTGCCTTCGTGATGGGGATAGTCCTGGCCCAACATCATCTTGCCCACGCCGATGCGGTGACGACCCTCGACCTCCGCCCGAGAGAAGATGGATGAGCCCAGGTAGCACTGCCGCTCGAAGTACTCGCTCGGACGCAAGGGGAGGGCATCGCGGATGTCCCGCCGCAGGTAGCTGCCTTGGTAGGCGTAGTCCATGTCCGCCAGGAGGGCGACCACCCAGCTCGACCCTGACTCGGTCACGACGAACTTCAGCCTCGGGAAGCTCTCGAGCACGCCGCCCCAGATCATCTGCGGGAGCAGATCGTGCACGATGAAGAGGAGCCAGCCCGCTGAGAGGCGGATGGCGGCGGCGGGGTGACGGACGCCCCCCGTCTGGGCTGGGACGTTCGAGGTGCCCGACAGGGCCTGGTGGCTGTTGATGACCATCTCGAGCTCTTCGAGCGTCGACCAGATCGGGTCGTGGCGCGGGTGGTAGAGGGGGAGAACCGGATCGAAGAACGGCAGCACGACTCCTCTCAGCCCGGCCTCCCTGGCCCAACGGATCTCCTTGACCGCATCCTCCACATCGGTCCAGTCGATGACCGCCATGGCGGCCAGGCGGTCGGGGGCGACGCTGCAGAAGTCGGCCACCCACCGGTTGTGCGCGCGCTTGGCGGCGCGGACGTGAGCCTGGTCCGGTGGCGGATAGCCCTTGGCGGCTGCGAGTCCCGGCGAGTAGAGCTCGAAGGGAAGCCCGAAGTCCGGAAACAGGACCTCGGCGGCTATCCCCTCGCGGTCGAGCTCTCTCAGGCGGGCGTGGGGATCGGTGCTGCCTTCGAGCCGACCGTGGTCGACCATCTCCTCCTGCCATGCCGTCACTAGCTCGGGATCGAGACGTTGTCGCAGCGCTGGGGGGTCGAAGTTCCGCGAGCCCTTTTCCCTGTACTCGACGACAAAGGCATCGAACTCGTCACGGAACTCGGCGTCGAGATAGTCCCGGTACTCCTCCATGCGTGCCGTCGCATGCCCATCGCTCGAAACCACCATGAGGTTGTCCACGGCACCCTCCCCCTGACGATCGCTCGACCCTACAGCGAGAATGTAGGCCAGCGGGGCGGTAGCGAGCGCAGAAGAACAGGCACCCAGCTCCACGCAGCGAAAGCTCGCCGGCCTCCGCGAACCGCGACCATCAGAGCCGATGACCCCGACTCAGGCGAAAAGCGCTCGGAGATTGCTCGTCATCATCGTTTCTCCAGCAGGCCGAGGTCGCGCAGGCTCTCAGCGGTCTCGACGATCGTTGTCTCGGCCGGGCGTGGGCACCAGCCGAGCTCTCGGCGGGCCCGGTCGTTGTGAATGATCAGTCGGGGCAGCTCCGGTCCGGGCGCTTCTTCGGTCGGCACTCGCTCTGCCAGCGGCCCGAGCCGCTCGCGCAGGATCCGGGCCATCTCCAGGAAGCTGATCGTCGGTCCGTCGGCCAACGCCAAAAAGCGCTTGCCGGCGGCCTCAGGTGTGGCCATCGCACGGATGTGCAGATCAGCGACGTCGCGCACGTCGGCAACCCCGAAGCGCTGGCGTCGTACGACGGGCATCGTCCCGTCGAGCATCGCCTTGGTCAGCTGCAACGACGAGCGCACCTGCGTCGTCAGCGTCGGGCCGAGGATGAAGGTCGGGTTGACCACGACCAGCTCGGTCTCACCGCCCTCACGCTCCATGAAGTCCCACGCGGCCAGCTCGGCGACGGCCTTGGACCGTGGGTAGGGGGCGAGGCCGGGTGTGTCGGGATCGGTCCAGTCCGCCTCGGTGTATTCGGCATCGGGCTTGGGTGAATAGCCGATCGCCGCGAACGACGAGGTCAGCACCACCCGCCTCGCACCAGCGTCTCGGGCCGCCCGCAGGACGCGTAACGTGCCCTCGCGGGCGGGAACGATCAGCTCATCGGGATCGTCGGGCTGGGCAGCCGGGATCGGCGAGGCGACGTGATGGACCTCCTCGCAGCCCGCCGCCGCAGCAGTCCATCCCTCGTCGGCGGTCAAGTCGGCGGCGACGACCTCCAGGCCACTGTCGTCTGCATCCCCGCGACGCACCGCCACACGCGCATCGGGCTCGCGCTCCAGGGAGCGAACCGTCGCCCGCACCCGACGACCGTCCCGCAGCAGCGCTGCGATCAGCTGCGTGCCTACATAGCCTGACCCGCCCGTAACCAAAACCGGGCTCATCGCAGCACCACCTCCTCCACGCGGGGAATCATGTCCTGCAACCGAAGGCTCGCCTCGGTCTCCGCGTCGGTGTCGCCGCTATCGCGAGCGTCCCACAGCGCCGCCTTCTCGCGGAGATACTCGAGATGGATGCGCAGGGTGGCGATCTGGGCCTCGATCCGCTCGGCGTGACGCAATAGCAGATCTCGCTGCTCACCCGCCGCCGCATACCCAAGCTCACGGTTGGCCTGGTAGGTGCGCATGTCCTCGATGCCGACACCCATGGCGCGCAGGCAAGCCAGTGCCTGCAGCGTGTCGAGGTCCTCCTCCCGGTAGCGGCGATGCCCGCTACTGGCATCGCGGGCGATCGGGCCGATCAGCCCGACTTCTTCGTAGTAGCGCAACGTCGGCTCGCTCAGCCCGCTGCGTCGGGACACATCCTGGATAGTCAGAGCTGCCATGCAGACAGGAGAACACACTTCAAGCGCTTGAAGTCAAGCCTCACCTTCCGCTCGGAAAGCCCTCAAGCAGGGTGCCACCGCGTCAGGCAAGGCGGCTTCCGGGCTTGAGGTCTTCGAACAGGCTCGGATGGGTGGGGCGAGCCGATGGGCGATGACCCCGAAGCTGCCGCGAGAAACGGTACGCCAGTCGGTGCACAATCCACAGCCCCCAAAGGAGGGTCAAAAGGTCTGGGCCAATCGTTACGGAAAGTTCGTCACCCATTACCGCCTGCGCCGAGCACCGCCGACGGAAGAAGGGTCCAGCGCAAAGAGGTCAGGGGGAGTGACGAGAGATTCAAATTCAAACGAAAGCGGGACCTCTTCCCCTACCGTGTTCCCACGTGCCTCGTGAGGATGGCAGATATGTCGACCAGAAGGGGTGCTGCGAGGGTAACGATGGCGGTAGCAGTGTGCGGTATCGCGGCGCTCCTGGGTGCCTGCGGGTCCACTTCGACCAGTCAGAGTAGTTCGCTGCGGACTTTCACCCTGGCAGCCTCAACCGGTGACGGCGCACCTTTGTCGTGACGCGTTGCCATCGAGAACCCGACGTACGAGATCGTCCGGGTTCGCGGCGACATTCCACTCACTCGTTGCAGATCGGTCCAAGCGCCATGGGCTCACATGCTCCACAGAGCCTGGGTGGGTGACATCCGCGCGGCACGCACCGCGGGCATGAGCCCGGCGACCGCGCCGATGATCAATGAAGCGGCGAATCCGCCGAGCCAGGCTTCTGGTGGCACGACGGTGGCCCAACCCTTGGTGTGGGCGTATGCGAACGTGGACGCGACCCCGAGCGCCACACCGACGACGCCGCCAAGGAGGCCGAGAAAGATGGCTTCGGAGAGAAATTGGGTGCGGATGTGGCCTTTGGTGGCGCCGAGAGCGCGACGTAGGCCGATCTCGGTACGGCGTTCGAGGACGGAGATGATCATGATGTTGGCGACGCCGACCGCGCCGACCAAGAGTGCGACGGCGCCGAGGCCGAGGAACAGGCCGTTGAGGGCGCTCTTCGCGTCGGCTTGGGCGACCAGGGCGGAGGAGGGTTGGCTGACATTGACCTGGTTGGGGTTCTCAGGGTTGGCGGTGGCGGCCAGCAGGTCATCGACCGCAGTGACCCGGTCGTTCTGGGCGCGAACATAGATGGTGGAGGGATGGTTGTCGAAGCCCAGGTACTTCTCTGCCGCGGGGTAGCCGACCAGGACGGAGGAGTCGATGGCAGACGCGAGCACTGCCGGTCTGAGGATGCCGGCTACGTACAACCACTGGCCGCCGACCCAGATGCGTTCGCCGAAATAGACGCGGTCGATCCCGAGGCGCTGCGCGGCAGCGGCGCCGAGGATAGCGACGGGTTCTTGGGCAGTTGCGGCGTTGAGGTAATGACCCTGGGCGACGCTGGTGGCGACCACCGGGAGGAGGTCGGGGGATGCGGCTTGGACTGTCAAGGCGTTGGTGTCGATTGAGGGAATGTAGGGGTTGCGGTAGGCGTTGACGCCGCTGACTGTCCCGGTGGTCTGCGCCTGCTGCACACCGGGGATCCGGCCGATCATCGCTGGTGCCGTGATGGGCAGCTCGGCTGGGGCGCCGGTGACACTCTCGCCGTTGCTGACAGTGAGCAGGTTGGTGCCGAGTTGGTTGATCTCGTCGAGGAGGCCGGCCTGCGACGAAGCCGAGAGGCCGAGGACGGCGACGATGGCGGCTACACCAATGGCGATACCGAGAGCGGACAGTCCGGCCCGTAGCTTGCGGGTGCGTAGTCCAACGGTGGAAAGTCGAGTCAGGTCGGAGAGCTGTAACCGCCTGCGGGCCAGGATGGCAGTGGCGGTCACGACGGCTCCTCGCCGACAGGCGCAGTATGCGGTGCATGGGTGGGGGGTTGATCGACGCGAGCGCGAGAGTGGCGTGGGTCGGTGCCGGCGGCGCCGGTGTCGGCCACGATGTGGCCGTCGAGGATCTCGACTTTGCGGAGCATGCGCTCGGCGATGTTGTGGTCGTGGGTGATGACCACGATGGTTGATCCACCCTGGTGGAGCTGATCGATCAGCGCCAGGATGGACTCTCCGGTCGCCTGGTCGAGGTTCCCGGTTGGCTCGTCGGCCAGAACGATGGCGGGCTGGCCTACCAGTGCTCGGGCGATGGCGACCCGTTGTCGTTGTCCGCCGGAGAGCTGGGTGGGGAGGGCGGTAGGCCGGTTGCCCAGCCCGACCAGATCGAGGGATTCGATGGCCCGTTGGCGGCGCTGTTCGAGGGGGATGCCGGCGTAGAGGAGCCCGTCGGCCACGTTGTCCAACACCGTGGAGTGCTCGGCCAGGAAGAACTGTTGGAACACGAAGCCGATCTGCGTGGCCCGCAGGTAAGCCACGTCGTCGTCGGCCATGGTGGCGACGTCAAGCCCCATGATCCGCACCCGGCCGCTGGTGGGCCGGTCGAGGGTCCCCATCAGTTGGAGCAGAGTCGTCTTGCCTGACCCCGACGGGCCGACGATCCCAACCAGCTCCCCCTGACCCATGGTGAGGTTCACCCCACGCAGGGCCTGGACCGGCGGCTCGCCGGGATAGCTCTTGGTCACGTTGGCGACTTCGAGCACCGGAACCTGTAGGGCACCAGCAACGAAGCCGTTGCTGTCCACGGCCGATGGATGTTCGAGCGGGTGCGGCGAGGTTTTGGTCATGCGGTCGGGACCACCACTTCTTGGCCGGCGGCCAGCGCCGAGCTGGTGACCTGCACCAGCCCGTCGGCGTCGTCGAACAGTCCGAGCGAGACCGACACGAGATGGTTGGTCCCGCCTGGGTCGACGACCTCGACGGCGTAGCCACCGCCGGCCCGGGCCAGCAGCGCCGTCACCGGCACCACCAGGGCGCTGGGCACGCTGGCAGTGGTGATGGTGACTCGCACCGGGGCCTGATCCCACGTGCCCGTGGCGGCCGGGTCGGAGGGGGTGACGTCCACGGTAAGGGTCGGTGTGGCGCTGCTCCCCGAGTTCCCTGACGAGCAGGTGCCGGTTCCCGGTGTAGCGGAGCTGGAGCTGGACCCGCTGGACCCGGAGTTCGATGGGCAGGTTGCGACCGTCCCCACCGAGGACACGACACCTGGAGTGGCCTGGTTGTTGGGCAGAGTGATCGTCACCGTGTCCCCGACCGCCACATCGGACTGCTGCGAGGCGTCCAACGCCACCTGCACCTGGCGAGTGGTCGAGCTTCCCTGCATCACCGTCTGGCCGGTCTGGGTACTGCCTCCGAGCTGGGCTGACAGGCTCGAGACCCTCACAGCGGTGGGTTCGAACACCGCCTGGCCAAGAGCCAGCGTGCCGTTCTGGGTCACCCCGAGGTCGGCCTGAAGCTTCTCCACGGCCGTGGTGGTGGCCG
This sequence comes from uncultured Acidimicrobiaceae bacterium, assembly GCA_963803065.1. Lineage (GTDB taxonomy): Bacteria > Actinomycetota > Acidimicrobiia > Acidimicrobiales > RAAP-2 > DASXMT01. The sequence goes on along the minus strand of CAWDKW010000004.1, from coordinate 214,018 downwards.
ACCCGAAGAAGGAGGAAGTTGCACTCAGCTGAGCCGATGTGGCGTAGCCGAGCGCGACCAGATCGGCGTTGAGCTCGGTCACGTCCGCGCCGCTCGCCCCGGCCGACAGGCTCCGATAGGCAGGTGTCGAGCCGTACAGCAACCCCACCGGGCTGTCGTTCACCCGGTAGAGCACCTGGCCCTGAGAGATCACCTGGCCGGGCCCTGGCAACTCGGTATATATCCCGCTGGCCTGGTTGATCACGGAGTACGGCGAACCGTCCGGACCCGCCCGATAGGTCAAGGTCGCACTCAGGGAGACCATGGCCGAGAGCTCCCGCTTTGCCACCTTCACCTTGTTCGGTGGCGGCTCCTGTGCGGCGGAGATCGCTTGCTTCCCACTGGACATGTCGACCACACCGCCGGTGGCGATAGCGGCAACCAGGACGGCCGTTCCGGCCAGCACCCAAGTCTTCCGCGTCATTGGACCCGCAGCCCCAGCTCGCCTGAGTCGATAGCGGTGCACCTATCCGCCGTGGCCTGGAACCCCGAAATGCTCCGAGCACCACTCCCCGCGGCGGATGGGATTCGACTCGTGTCGACAAGGGGCCCATGTGAGGTGGGCTCTGGGAAGTTCCTCATACGGTTGTCGCGGGCACTCTGGCGAACTTCACCGCCTTCTCAAGATTGGTGCCGGTGATGTTGCCCCAGCTCCTTCCGGTGCCACCGGAGAGCTCGAGCCTGCGACCTGGGTGGCAGCCACCTCCACCCCGCCCTGGGTTGGGCGTCGCCTCCTCCGCGCACTCGGCGGAGGCGACGAGTTGCTCAGACTCTGGCCTGCAGTTGCCGGTCACCCGCCAAGGCCACCGACGGATGGTCTCTGCGACTTGCAGGCGTCCATCGCCGACTGCAGCTGCGGCGAACTCGACTGGACGCCGGCGTCGTGCACTTCGCTGCCCGAGAACGTCGGGTCGGGGAAATTCGGCACCCCGTGGGCGCGGAGGCAATGGGCCCAGGTCAACCACGCCTGCTGTTGGGCGGCCGAGAGCTGCTGGCCGGTGGAGTTCCACGGCGACGGCAAGTCCTTGCACGCCTGGAGGGCCCCTTGGAACGCAGCTGAGTTCGGGTCAATTCCGGGGGTCCTGTACCCGTAGCCCCCGCTAGGGGTCCGTACCGGGTCTGGGAAGTTCGGGACGCCGTGGCTGCGTATGCACTGGGAGTAGGCCACAGCTTCGGCGAGCGTCGACGCCCCCGACGAACCTGATCCTCCCGCCGGGGTGGCGGTCGTGGTCGGCTGCGAGCCGGCGGTCGGGGCCGTCGATCCGCCCGAGCAGCCGGCGACAGTGATTCCCAGGACCACAACCGCGGCCACCCACAGGTGCGATGGACGCATAATTCCCCCTTTCGACACAACCCGGCCCTCAGGGTGTCGTTTCCGAAGGACTGTCATCTGCTATTTGTGGGTTCGCTGTAGGTCACGCCTCCAGTCAAGACAGGGTGGTGTTGCCAGCACGTATGAGTTTTTCGATACGCCGACGATATGCTCCGGCGCGTAGGATGACCTGAATGTGCGTGTGTTGATTGTCGAGGACGAGCCCTACATGGCAGACGCCATCCGCGATGGTCTACGCCTGGAAGCGATCGCGGCCGACATCGCCGGTGACGGTGATACCGCTGTGGAACTGCTGAGCGTCAACGCCTACGACATCGCCGTCCTTGACCGCGACATCCCCGGACCTTGCGGCGACGAGGTCGCCGAACGCATCGTTGCCTCCGGCAGCGGCATGCCGATCCTCATGCTCACCGCTGCCGACCGGCTCGACGACAAAGCCACCGGGTTCGAAATCGGCGCTGATGACTACCTCACCAAGCCATTCGAACTCCGAGAACTCGTGCTCCGTCTCAGAGCACTCGACCGCAGACGCGCCTACAACAGGCCACCGGTGCGAGAGATCGCAGGTCTGCGTTTGGATCCGTTCCGCCGCGAGGTCTACCGCGACGGCCGCTACATTGTGCTCACCCGGAAGCAGTTCGCCGTGCTCGAAGTTCTCGTCGCCGCTGAAGGCGGTGTCGTCAGCGCCGAAGAGCTACTGGAACGGGCGTGGGATGAGAACGCCGACCCGTTCACCAACGCCGTGCGCATCACGGTCTCGGCCCTGCGCAAACGCCTCGGCGAACCCTGGATTATCGCGACGGTGGCCGGCGTCGGGTACCGCATCGACACTCAACCAGACACCGGGCGCGAGGGAGGAGACCATGGATAGAGCCCCTGGTTTGAGCGTTCGCCTCAAACTCACCCTCAGCTACGCCGGCTTTCTCATGCTCGCCGGTGCCTTGCTCCTCGCCGCCGTGTGGGTGTTCCTCCTGCGTTACGTCCCTGACCGTGCGCTCATCGTCCCGGGCTCCACTGGCACCAACCTTCATGGTGTCTTTCCTGTCCGGTCCAACCTCCTTCATGTTTTCGCTCCGAAGGCAGCCGCCGTGTTGGTGATTCTGCTGATATTCAGTCTCCTCGGAGGGTGGCTGCTCGCCGGGCGGATGCTTGCCCCCCTGACTCGCATCACAGCCGCCACACGGACGGCCACAGCCGGATTTCTCTCCCACCGAATCCGGCTGCCGGGCCGCAGAGACGAGTTCCGCGAGCTTGCCGACGCCTTCGACACCATGCTCGCCCGTCTCGAAGCACACAGCGCCGAGCAGCAGAGATTCGCAGCCAACGTCTCCCATGAACTGCGCACCCCGTTGGCCATCACGCAGACACTTCTCGACGTGGCCCGCAACGATCCGAACCACGACAACGGCGAACTCGTCGACCGCCTCCACGCCGTCAACGCCCGAGCGATTGACCTCACAGAAGCCTTGCTCGTGCTCAGCCGCGCCGACCAGCAATCCTTCACCTCCGTACCCGTCGACCTATCCCTCATAGCGGACGAAGCCACTGAAACGCTCCTCCCCTTCGCAGAAAAGCACGACGTCACCATCGAGAGCTCCGGCGACATGGCCCCCACCATCGGTTCACGTGCGCTCCTGCTGCAGTTGACGACGAACCTCGTGCACAACGCGATCGTCCACAATCTGCCTGAACAGGGCACCGTGTGGGTCACGACGAGCACGCACCCCAAGACTGTGGTCCTGACTGTCGAGAACACCGGCGAGCAGCTCACCCCACAGACAGTTGCCGCGCTTGTCGAGCCGTTTCAGCGCGGCACCGAACGGATACGCACCGAGCACTCCGGTGTCGGCCTCGGCCTGGCAATCGTCAAAAGCATCACCCAAGCACACGACGGAACCCTCACCCTCACCCCCCGGGGCGCCGGAGGGCTCTGCGTCACGGTGCAACTTCCCTCCGCGCCGCCGCACACTTGCAGGTGACGACCAGGGAAATTGCCGCACGGCCCCCGAGGAATGGTCATGAGCTGTGGATCAGCGTGTTACGAGCGTACTCCTACGACCCCCAGACCTTTCCGTCGAGATGGACTCCAACGAAGCGCCTAGCACCACCGGCGGGTGGGGTGTGCGAGATCTCTGAAATCCGCTGTCTCTAATCACAGATCGTGGGTTCGGTAGTGCGGGACCGTCATCAGTGCTATGAACGACTCGATTTGGCTCGGCCGACAACGGCAGTTGTCAACCGAAGCGATCAAAGGAGGGACGGCTTGACGACGCGATGAATGGAGACACGGCGAATCCCCCGGGCAAGATCGAAGTCGTCATACGGAGAGTCGATCGATTCCAGCAGGACCATGGTTCGCTCGGGTTCCCGTTCGCCGTGGCGCAGAAATTCGGCAACGATCAGGCAGGTAGCAAAGCGGCGCTCGTCGCCTACTACGGCCTTTTTGCACTATTTCCGTTGTTGCTCCTGTTCACGACCATCCTCGGCTACGCCCTGCGTGACAACGAGAGGTTGCGGAAGGACCTCATCAACAGTGCCCTCGGAAATTTTCCGATCATCGGTCCTCAGTTGGAGTCGCACATCCATGGCCTCACCGGAAGCGTTTCTGCAGTGGTCATCGGGAGTCTCCTCCTCGTGTATGGCGCAATCGGGCTCGGGCTAGCGACTCAGAGCGCGATGAACGTGGTGTGGAATATTCCATATGTCCGCTGGCCCAGTATCTACTTGCGGTACCTGCGAGCGTTGTCGGTCCTGGTGTTGCTCGCGCTCTCCACGATTGGTTTGACGGTACTCACTGGGTTCGCGACCCTGGTTTCCCATGGGTGGATAGCAACTGGGCTGTTGTTAGTCGGATCCCTCGCGTTGAACTTCTGCCTCATCCTTGTAGCGTTCAACGTCTTGACGGCCGACGCGCTCAGCTGGCGGGATATCGCCTTTGGTGCCGCGCTTGCGACCGTGTTCTGGCAGACCTTGCAGCTCGTCGGAAGTTGGTACGTGGGTCGGGAGCTCCAGCACAGCACTGACACTTATGGATTCTTTGGCATCGTCATCGTCTTGCTCACATGGATCTACTTGGGGGCACAGCTATTCCTGCTCGCGGCGGAAATCAACGTCGTCAAGCATTACCGGCTCTGGCCACGATCGATGACCCAACCGCCGCTAACGGACGCCGACAGACTGGTCTTTGAGCGTCTTGCCCAAATGGAGATTCGGCGGCCCGAGGTCACACTGGAGATCGGATTCACTCCGGAAGCAGATGTCGATCCGCTCGAGCCGACGTCCGGCCCGGAGGAGACCGGTCCCGCTGGGTAATCTTTGACACGACGGCGCAGGATGGAAAAGGCAAGGCGATGAGGAGTACCCAACATCTGAGCCGTGCTGTTTTGGACGGTGTTCTGCTATCCAGGCGGCTGTCTGCTCGGAGTCCATCCACTCGACTTCCGGTGGCTAGCTACCTTGCATTCGACCCGCGGAGGCACTCGGTACGTTCACATGGTGAATCGGAGGTTGCGGGCGAGCTGGCCGGCGAGCTCTTTGTCGCCTCGAAGCTCGACGTCGCCGTTCGCCAGGTGCGTTTCGGGGTCGATCCTTCCGCAGGCCAGGAGCATGAAAGTGAGCGAGTCCGTCCGGATAATGGCGTCCGGGTGCTCGAGGTCGTCCACGAGGCGGGCCCGGCCCTCGACGACAGCTCCGAGCCGTCCCTCGATCGGTCCGTGCAGCTCGACGAGCACGCTGGATCCGTCCGGTATGGCGGCACGTTTACCGACGATGTATCCGAAGCTGCGCCACACCTCGTCGAGGGCCAGTTCGGCGGCCGGTCCGTTGGTTTGGCCGGGGCGTCCGAGCGGGACCCGGATATCTTGCTCGTGGACCCAGAAGTCGAAGTTGCGGATGGCCATGAACCGGCCGTAGGTCTGGACCCCGACGGGAGTCCACGACACCTCGTCGAACAGGGTCCCGTCCGCCGCAAGCAGCTCGTTCCGGCGGCCGGCCACCACGGTGCGGAAGCGGCCGAGTAGCCGCTCCGGTGACCAATCGCCGACCTCGTCGAAGACCTTGCCCACGATCTCGAACGGGGCCGGAGCGTCGCCGGCCGGTCGCCACCCGCTGAGCGCCTCTTCGATCCCGTCGAGGTGGGCGACGACCTGACGAACTCGCCAGGCCGGGCAGAGGGACCGCGCCTGCCAGTCCGAGTCGTTGAGGTCGTCCAGCAATTCTAGAACCGAGTTCATGCTCTCGAGCAGGCAGTCGACTTCGAGAACGCTCATCTGCTTCCTTTCCGCTCGGAGCGGTGTGGCCAGCCAGGGGCGTGGCGTCAAGATCGGTAACAAGCTATGGCCGAACAGGCTGAGCAGGCGGCATCACGCACGTCAGCCGTGCCTCCCTCGAATCGGGCACACCGGTTCGGTCGGGTCCTGCGACGAGCCGGCAACAGTTGATGCCGTCACCCGACCGTCAGATCGCCGGCCAAAACGGCCTTGTTCCGTCGGATGGACGCCGGGACCGATCGGTCTACTTCTTGGTGCGTCGGCTGCCGCCGTGCCAGTCTTCTTGGATGCCGACTTGGTCGATATCGACCCCGAAACTGCGCAGCTGGGGCCGTTCGCGCAGGCTGCGCTTCAGCTCGGCGAACCCGGGGAAGCCAGCGAGGCCGACGACGTGGTCCCAGAGCCGAGTGGCGTCTGCTTCGTCGGGCAGGCGGCTGATCACCGGCCCGAAGAACGCCACACCATCGGGGGGCCGGAAGTGGATGATGGGGGTTCCGACGTCCTTGCCGGTGAGGGCGAGAGCCTCGTCCGTCTCCCGCTGCAACTCGGCGTCGAAAGAACTGTCGTCCAGAGCGTCGGCCAGCACCGCGGGTAGGCCGAGGTGGGCCAGGATCGGTTCTAGGAAGGCACGGCTGCCCCGGTCTTGGCGCTCGTCGGGTACGGTGTCGAATACCTGGGTCCCGATTGCCTCGTAGAGAGGGCCGACATTCTCGCGGCCGTACTCCGCTCGGACCCGGGCTGCGACCCGCAGCAGGTTGAGGCCGGCGGTGTGACCGGCCTCGTAGCCGGGCGGGAACTGGCTGTCGTAGTCGACCGCCGCGTTGATCATGCGGAGCGAGATGAACCGCCAGTCGACCGTGAAGTCCCGCTGCGCGGCAACTTGGCGCACCCATTTGCTGGTCATCCAGGCGAACGGGCACACCGGGTCGAAGTAGAAACAGATGTCGGTGTCGCTCATGGCCTCGTCCTCTCAGTCCGTGGCCGGGGCGTGATCGCGCAGGTAGCGGATGAGGCCGACCACGTCGTCGGGCACCAGCCGGCCGATCGCCCCAGAGGAGTAGACGCTGACCACCACTCGGCCTTCGGGGTTGAGCACGAACCCGGTGGATTGAAGGAACCCACGCTCGGGATCGACGAACGCGCCCGTCGCTGCCGAGATCGCTTTGGCGTCGGCGGAATGTCCGATCGGGAACCTGAGGCCGTGCTTCGTCACCAGTTCGGCGGTCGTCGCCTCGTCGTCTACCGCGAGGGCCACCACCTTGGCACCCAGCTCGGCCAGGCTGTCCAAAGCTCGCTGGAAGGCGCGTAGCTGCGCGTTGCAGTAGGGGCACCAGGCGCCCCGGTAGAACAGGACCACGCCGAAGCCGCCGGCCAGCGCGTCAGGGAGGGAGAGGGTCTCTCCTCCGGGGAGCGCCACGGTGAGGGTCGGAAACCGGTCACCGGGATGCAGCAGGGTCATGGCGATTCTCCAATGAGGAAGTTGAGGATGCTCGGTTCGTGATGTGGTTGGTGGCCCATCGGGCTATTTCACGGCGATCACGTCCACGGTCCGGATATCGGGGTCCTTGGCCAGCAGGTCGGCGGCTACTTGGCCCAAGGCGGTGGGGATCTCGCCACCCAGGTGAGCTTGGCGGGCGTCCTCGGTCTCGAACGAGTCGAAGATCCCGTACGTGGTGTCGCTGATCTTGAAGGCATACCACGTCAGGGTGCCGGCCTCTTGCACTGCCAGTGCCCGGCCGGCTTCGAGGAACGCGCCGAGCTCGTCACCCTTGCCGGGCTTGGCCTCGAGCAGGGCAAGTAGTCCCAGTTTCGCAGTCATGCTGGTCTCCTTTTCGTAGGGGGAATGGATCTCGACTTCAGCGTCGCGGCCGTCTCTTCGAGCTGATCGACCGAGCGCGCCAGCAGCGCCACCGCGCCACCCTCGGCCAGCTGGAGGGCAACTGCGCGTCCGATACCCCGGCCGGCCCCGGTGATCAGGGCGACCCGCCCATCGAGCGGTGCGGTCATCGAGAGGCGAGGGCGCCGACGGCGGCGAGGATTTCGCCGGGTTCGGAGCGGGTGGTGTAGTCGGGGTGGACGTCGATCCAACCAATGACGTGGTCGGCGTCGACGATGATCGTGGCAGGCATGGGAAGACCGGTGGTGCCGTCGGCGTTGACCCCGGTGAGGTCCAAGCCGAGCTGAAGCTGAGCGGCGCGCGCCTCGTCCGAGGGACCCGTGAGGATCCCAGCGACTTTCGCCACCTGGTTGCCGGGGTCGGACAGCACGGTGAAAGTCAGCTCGTGCTTTTCCTGCGTACTGAGTGACCCGTCCGGGGTCTGAGGGCTGATTGCCACCAATCCCACGCCCCGTCCGGTCAGTTCGGGGACCAGCTCGGCCTGGTAGGTGTGGAGCGCGATGTTGCAGTACGGGCACCAGGCGCCCCGATAGAACACCAGGACCGACAGCCGGTCGCCGAGCGCCGCGTAGAGGCTGGTCGTCGCCCCGTGCGGGTCGAGCAACTCGGCGTCGGACAACGTCGCTCCCACCTCGATGATTCCCGCGGGGGACCCTTTGGCGGCGAGGTCGACCTGCTCGCGGGTGAAGGCTCCCATGATCTCGTTGGGGGGCTGGGCGGCCGTCGTCTCGGCGAGACGGCTGACCTGCTCTGAGATCGTGATCGGCATGTCTTGGGCTCCTCCGAGGTTCGGCATCGTGCGGACCACCAGGTCCCACACTGTGATGAGTGGCGCCAGCGGCGCCGGTCTTACCTCCCGCCGCCGTCCTTCTCGGGAAGGGCCGAGCCGGCCGGGCCGCCGATGGCGGCCAGCAACCCTTCGAAGTCCTGCACACACGGATTGCAATTCGACAAGTGGGCGGCGATCTCGGGGTAGCGACGGGCCGCGTCGCCGTGAGCCAGATGACGTTCCACGTAACGGTCGAGCAGTTCAAACGTCTCGGCGCAGCCGGCGTCGGCCGGATCCGTCCGCAAGAACCGCTCCAACGATCCCCAGCTATTCATCGCTGCCTCGAAACGTCGTCGTCCAGATACCCGTGAGTGACCAACGCCGCCCGCAACTTACGTCGGGCGTCGAAGAGCGTCTTGTAGATTGCGTTGCGATTGGAGCCGAGATCGGCCACCAGCGCGTCCAACGGGACGCCGTTGAGCACGATCGCAACAAACACCCGCCGCTGATGCTCCGTGAGCTCATCATCGACCGCCCGGCGCAAGGCGGTGACGACGTCGCCCCACTCGGCGGCGCGGGCCGGGTCGAGCCCGAAGCGGTCCGGGAGACGGCCCCAGTCCTCGCCTTCCATGGCCACGGTCGGTCGCTGCCAGAAGTGGCGGCCGACCTTGGTCGACACCTCGAAGATGGCGAACTTGCACGCCCAGGTGGTGAACCGGCTCTCACCCCGGAACTCCCCGACCTTGCGCACCACTCCCATAACGGCGTCGGCGGCCGCCTGGTGGGCCAGGTCGTCCAGCTCGGGGCCGGCCATCGGCAGCTGGGCCCGCCGTCGGTGCACCTCGGCCCGGGCCACCCGCAGCAACAAGTCGTGCAGGCGGGCCACCGTCTCGTCATAGGCCGCTCCGTTGGCGTCCAAACCCCGGACCCATACGCCGGAATCATGGTCCGGCATCGATTCCGAACCGGGAGACTCGGGGACGGCCGGGCGGGTATGGGTCACCCCAACGATCCTAAATCGACCGCCGACGAGGCGCGAAAAGCCCTGTACTTGGTTGGTGGCGGGGGGAGGATTTGAACCTCCGACCTTCGGGTTATGAGCCCGACGAGCTACCAGACTGCTCCACCCCGCGCCGTGGGACACGACACTACCACCGGTTCGCAGGCGTTCGTGCAGCGCCGGGACACCGGAGCCGAGCGGAACCGACCGGCCACCCGGGCGCCGTGCCGGACCCGGCGGACATCCGGACCAGGCAGGTCCTACGCCGGGGCGGTCGAGGGCGTCGGGCTCGTCTTGGTCTTGGACTTCGGGGCGGTGGTGGTCGTCGTCGAGCCCTTGGGGGTGGTCGTGGTGGTCGTCTTCCCGCCGGGGGCCGAGCTCGGGGCGGTCGTCGTGGTGCTGGTCGAGGGGGTGCTCCCCGGTGTCGCCGTACCCGTCAGCTGCTGGATGGCGTTCAGGTCCGACTCCATCCGGGAGATGTCGGTCTGGTAGGCGCCCAGGTCCCCGTTCTTCAGGTCGGTCTGGGACTGCTGGTAGGCCTGCTGGGCATCGAGGAGGAGGCTCTGCACCTGCGGGGACAGGGTTCCGCTCCCACCTTCGGGCGACGTCGACACTGGCGCCTGGAACACCTGGGTCAGCGCATCCTGCAGTGCCTGTTGGGCGTCGTTGTTCGGTCCGCCCGTACCCAGAGCGGCCTGCTTGCCGTACACGGCGATCACGCCCTGCAGCTCGGGGAAGGTGTTGCGCGACGACTGGACGTAGAGCGGCTGTATGTACAGGAGCGAATCGGCGATCGGGATCATCAACACGTTGCCCAGCTCCACGCTCGAGCCGTTCTGGTTCAACAGGCTGATCTGTTTCGAGATCGACTGCGTGGCGTCGATTCGGGCCGCGACGAGAGACGGGCCGTCCACCGGCTGGCCCCGGGGGGTGACGAACATCTTGATCTTCCCGTATTGACCGGGATCAGACCCGGCGATCATGAACCCCGAGAGGGTCTGGATCTGGCTTCCCTTGGAGACGGGGACCAGCGCGTCGAGGAGAGTGAAGGTCTGTTTGGTCTCGCCCGGTACCTGGAGCATCTGGTAGATCGGCGCCATCCTCACCAGCTGCCCGGTGGACACCGGCTGGCCCTGGGCGTTGAGGGTCTGGGTGGTGGCCAGGGCGGACGAAGGCGAGCCCGAGCCCGGGGTGGGCGAGAGGGTCCAGGCATCGGCCGCGCTGTAGAAGCTGGTGGCGTTGGTGATGTGGTACTTCCCGTACATGGACGCTTGCACGGTGAAGATGTCCTCGGGGTACCGGATGTGGGCCCTGAGCGCCTTGCTCATCTTCGATGCCGGGGTGAACATGTTCGGGAAGGCCCGCTCGTAGGTGCGGATAATGGGGTCGTTGGGATCCATCACGTAGAACGTCATCATGCCGGTGTACGCGTCGGTCACCACCTTGACCGAGTTGCGGATGTAGTTGAAGCTGGCCGGGAGCCCGCTGGCCGAGGACAGGGCCGAGGTGTCGGCATTCTGGGCGTAGGGGTAGTTGTCGGTTGTCGTGTACGCGTCCTGGATGTAGTCGATGTGCCCGTTCACCAATGCCGCGTACGGGTCGGCGTCGAGGCTCAGGAACGGCGCTGCCTTGGCCACCCGGACCTGTATCTGGCGGTCGAACATGACCCTCGAGTTGGAGGTCAACTGGTCGGAGATCACCATGTTGATGTCGCCGAAGCGGAAGGCGAACATGACCCGCTTGAAGAACGAGGACAGCTGCACGCCACCGTCCCCTTGGTAGTGGGTCTCCTGGTTGGCCCCATTGGTCAACTGGTAGTCGATCTCGGGCTGCTTGGTGTTCGCCACCACGTACCCGGGCTCGTTCAGCCCGAAGTACACCGACGGCTGCTTGATGGTGGGCAGCCCCTTGCTCGACACCGGCGGGAGGCCCTGGACCCCGAAGACGGGGTCGCCGTTGGACGTGGTCTGGTTCGAGGGCGACACGATCATGCCGTACCCGTGGGTGTACTGCAGGTGGGTGTTGACCCACGACGCCGCCGGGAGGTCCGCATCGTTGATCTCCCGCACGCCCACCACCGCCGGCGTCTCCTTGCCGTTCACGTCGTAGCGGTCGACACCCAGGGAGTTGAAGCTGTAGTAGGAGCGGATGTCCTGGAGCTTGTCGTAGGTGGGCTGGGTGACCAATGGGTCCCACAGCCGCACGTTGCCGGTGGTCGCACTGTTGGCGTTCAGCGTGTTGGCGTTCAGGGTCTGGGAAGCCAAAAACGGTGTGTTGGTGATCCCGTTGAGGTCCATCGCCGACCGGGTGGCGGCGATGTTCCGCTGGATGTAGGGGTGCTCCAGGGTGTTCTGGGCCGGGTTCACGCTGAACGCCTGCACGGCGGCCGGGTAGATGGCCCCCGCGGTCAGGGCGACCAGGAACCACATGCCCACCCCGAGCACGGGCAGGGCCCAGCCCTGCCGCCGGATGTTGAAGATCAACAACAAAAAGGCGGCCAGCGACACCAGGATCAGCAACTGCAACGCCGGCAACCGGGCGTGGACGTCGGTGTAGCCCGGACCCTGGACATAGCCGTCCTTGGCGTTGTCGAGGTTGTAGCGCTGTAGCCAGTACCCGGCCGCCTTGGCCAGGGCCATCAGCCCGAGGATGACCGAGATGTGGGCCTTGACCGCCGGGCGGACCCTCGGCTTGGGCCCTTGGACCCGAATGCCGCCATTGAGGTAGTGGGTGAGCACGGTGACCACGAAGATGACGATCAGCGCCACCAGTGACCAGTGGACCAGGAAGTTCTCGAACGGCAGCTTGAACACGAAGAAGCCGATGTCCTTGTGCCACAGGGCATCCTTCTTCCCGAAGGAGACGCCGTTGCGGAAGAAGATCCAGTTCTGCCACTGGCCGAGGGCCTGTGAGCCCACGATGAGCGAGAGGATGATCACCACCGCGGCCCGGATCCAACGGGAGTACGGACCGACGATCTGCTGGTAGCGCCGGACGAAGTCGTCCTCGGCGTCGGCCGCTTCGCCTCGTGGTGCCAACCGTTCGGCAACGGTGAGGCTGGCCAGGAGCAGCGCGGCAAAGATCACCGAGAACGTGATCATCAGCCCGGCCTTGATCTCGAAGAGGCTTCGCCAGACCGAGTGGAGCCTCACCGCCGAGAACCACAGCGCATCGGTGTAGAAGACGGCAAACGTCCGCAATGATGCGATCAGAGCGACGATGACGATGAGGGCGATGATGATCCAACGACGCCGTCGGTGGGTGGTGGCGCGAGGACGCTCGGGCACGTCATCCGGTCTTCGCACGGGGTGCAGCCTAGGTGGCAGCGGGGACCAGCAGGCAGCGGCACCCCGAATGGGCGGGCGGGTGCCGGTGGCCGGTGGGGAACTCCTGTCCGGCCGGTTGCGGGCCGTTCAGTGCGTTGTCGTCGCAATCGGGACACGGGGAGGAACCGGGCGCCGATGCGGCGACCCACTCGACGTCCTGGGAGGATCCGGCCACCGAGCCCGCCGAGAAGCCGGCGATCACGTAGTCGCCGGCCAGGCGCTCGATCCGCTCACCCTTCCACTCCCGGAAGGAGGCGCCGAGGTGCTCGGTCACCGAGGACTCGTCCGCGTCGGCCAGCTCCTCGGTGTCGGCCAACCGGCGGCGCAGCGGCCCCACGATGGCGGTGGCCAGGTCGTGGGCCACGCCCACCACGTGATCGACCAGCGGACCGCCCTCGGACTGGTCACCGACGAACAGGCGACCGGCGCTGGCGGCCTGCTCCAACTGGGGCAAGGCGGCCGTGGAATAGGCATCGAGGTGCTCGACCTCATCGGGCAACAGGTCGTTCGACCACGTCGACCCGTTGTTGCGCAGGCGGTCGAGAAGGTCGTTCTGGTCGTCCTGGAGGGTGCGCTTCAGCCGGCGCGACAGTGCGGTGATGAGCGGGCCCACCAACTCGTCCCGACGGTCCACGAGCGGGTTCCCGGCTGCGGGCTCCTCGGTCGCCCCACCCGGCTCCTCCGAGGTCGCCTCGTCGCCGGCCTCGTCGGTCCCCCGCGCGGCGCGGATCTTGGCGAACAGCTCGTCCACCGAAGGCGTGGGGGCGACGGTCGGATCACTGCCCGTCGCATCACCGACCGGCGGCCCGCTCACCGCCAGGTCGTCGGGCCCGGCCACGCCCCCGGGCTCGGGCTCGGCCGTCGCGCCCTCGGGCTCGGCCGTCGGTGCCCCGGGGATGGCCACCGACTCGGCCACCTCGATCTCGGCCGCGATGAACGCCCCCTGATCGGGCGAGATCGGCTCGCCCACCGCGCCCTCGCCCGGTTCGCCGTCGAAGGTGGGTTGGTCGGCGACCACCACCCCGAGATCCGAGGACGCCGGCTCGCCGGCGCCGGTGGCCAGCAGGACAGCCGCCTCCTCTTCGGGCGTGCCCTCGTAGGAACGGGCGATCGCCTCGCGTCCGGCCGCCTCGGCCGCCAACCTGGCCTCGTCCTCGGCCCGGAACAGCTCGTCGGCGATGCCGTCCACCGAGCGGCGCACGGCCAGCACCGTCTCGGCCAGGTGCTCCCGTCCGGCCCGGAGCTGTTCGATCTGGGCGTGCAGCACCTTGCGGCGCCTCGACAGGTCGGCCAGCACCCGGGAACGGAGGGCCTGGGCCTCCTCGACCATCTCCCGGCATTCGGCCCTGGCCTGGGTGAGCATGGCCTCAGACTCGTCGTGGGTCCGTTGCCGATACTCGGCCACCGATGCCTCGGCCTCTGCCGTGCGTTCGGCCAGGGCCTGCTCGGCCCGGGCCCGGGATCGCGCGATCTCTTCCTCGGCCTCGCTGAGCAGGCGTGCGGCCTCGCCTTCCGCCTTGGTCACCATCTCGTGGGAGGCGTCGTGGGCGCTCCGGAGCACCCGGGCCGTCTCCTGACCGAGTGCGGACGTCAGCGTTCCCTCGTCGAGGACGGGGTTCGCCGCCCGGTGCTCGGCCTCAGCGACCTCGTGGCGGAGCTCGATCTCCCGCTCGGCGGCGACCCGCAGCGCATCGGCGACGTAGTCCAGAAAGCCCCGGACCTCGGTGGGGTCGAACCCACGGCGCACCGTGCCGAACGTGTGGCGGGCCACTTCGTCGGGCGACAGGCTCGACGATGACGAGATGGACATCGGGCGATCCTCAGGCATACGCAGAGCCTACGACGGGTGCTGCACCAAACCGTTCATCCCGATGCATTGCTCACCGGCGTGGCGGGGACGTGCCCGCCGTGATCGGCCAGCACCCGGAGCGCCTGATCGAGCGTCGACACGGCGTAGATCTGCAGGCCCGGGGTCTTCTTGGACAGGGCCGTCTTGTACTCTTCGGGAGGCACCAGGAAGATGGTGGCGCCGGCGCGTTCCACCGCGACCGTCTTCTGCGCGACGCCGCCGACGTCCCCGACGTTGCCTTTATCGTCCATGGTGCCGGTGGCCGCCACCGTCTGGCTGCCGGTGAGGTTGCCCCCGGACAGCGTGTCGATGACCCCGAGGGTCATGGCCAGCCCGGCCGACGGTCCGCCGATGTTGGTGACATCGATGGACACCGGAAAGGGAAAGGAGTAGTCGACCTGGTCCTGCGGCTCGATCCCGAGCGTCACGGTCGCCGTCTGGCCCCCACCCACGTCCACCTTGGTGGTCCTGAGCGTGATCGACACCGGCTGGGGCGACCCGGTGCCGCCCTTCTTTACCGACAGGGTGACGGTCTGGCCCGAGTGGTACTTCTTCAACGTCGCGCTGAGCGACGTGGCCGTGAGGGTCGGCGCGCCGTCGACCGCGGTGACCACGTCACCGACATGGAGGATGCCGTAGGCCGGGGTCCCGTTCCACACGGCGAAGAGCACGGCCCCGGCCGCCGTGGCCGGGACGGCATAGCCGAGCCGGCGGAGGGATGCCGCTTTCGCCTCGGCCTCGGCCTGGCTCATCTCCAGCGTGCCCTGGGCATCGAGCTCCGAGGGCGGCGTACCACCGGTCACCGATTCCAACGGCTGGAGGTCGGTGTTGCTGTCGAGCTTGAAGTAGAGGTAGGTGAGGGCCGAGACCCGGCTGAGCTCCACGTCGGTCAGCTTCACCGGGCGGGCGACGGGGTGCGCCTTGTCGGCCGGGACGGTGATGAACTGCTGCACCGACTGGGCCGTGCCCGGCTGGACGGCGTAGTAGTTCAGGTTGATCCGAGACGCCACCAGGACGGCCAGGACGACCACGACGATGATCGCGGCCAGGATGCTCAGCCAGCGGCGGCGTCGGGGGCGTGGTGGCAGCGGGCGGGCGCTCGCCCGGGCGTTGCCGCCCCTCACCGGGAGGCTCGTGGCCACGTGCCTCCTCTCGTTGTCGTCGGTCATAGTGGTGCGGTGGTCAGTTCTCGTTCGCCATCGGGACCCTTGGGGCCCGAGCCACCGGAGCCCGGTGCCGCGGCGCCTCAGCCTGCCACGGAACCGCCCGGATCCGACGTCACCGGCCGTCGGCGATCGGTGGCCCTTGCCGGCCACGTCGGCGACGAGCAGCGGGCCCGGGAGGGCCTGGTCGACGCAGCACCGACCGTGCGGGCCACGGCCCTGGGCGCCCTCGACCGGCTCGACGCCCTGGAAGGCGGCGAGCTGTCGGCCGCGCTCGGTGACCCGGACCCCGCCGTGCGGCGCCGGGCCTGCGAGCTGGCGGCCACCCACACCGGCTGCGACGTCGCCCGCGCCCTCCATGATGCCGACGCGTCGGTGGTCGAGATGGCGGCGTGGGCGCTCGGGGAGCGAGAGGAGCGAGAGGCGGTGCCGGCACTGTGCCGGCTGGCCGACCGGGGACAGGGCCACAGAGATCCCTTGTGCCGGGAGGCGGCGGTGGCCGCCCTCGGGGCCATCGGGGACGACGCCGGGCTTCCCGCCGTCCTGGCCGCCCTCGGCGACAAACCGGCGATCCGCCGGCGCGCCGCCGTCTCATTGGCCGCCTTCGAAGGACCAGAGGTCGAGGCGGCCTTACGCCGATGCCTGGACGACCGCGACTGGCAGGTCCGCCAGGTGGCCGAGGACCTCATGGCCATCCGGTAGGGGAGTCCCTCGATCACCCGCTCGGGGCGTTCCCTCCGTCGCCCGGCAGGCCTGTCCCTCCGCCGGGCAAACCGGCACCCACCCTCCGCTCGGGCAGACGAGGGGACTCGGCGCTCAGGTCTCGGCCGCGGCGAAGATGGCACGCAGGCTGTCGAACGCGTCGAGGCATTCACCCGCCCCCTGGACGACGCACTCCAACGGTGTGGACACCAAGTGCACCGGTACGGCCGTCTCGTTGGCCAGCCGCAGGGCCAGCCCGCGGAGCAGCGCGCCCCCGCCGACCAGATGGATGCCCCGGTAGATGATGTCCTGGGCCAGCTCGGGCGGCGACTCGCTCAGGCAGTCGATCACCGTGCTCACGATGGTGTTGACCTGATCCTCGATCGCGCCCCGGATCTCTCTCGGCGAGAGGATGACCGTCTTGGGCAGGCCGGTCGACACCTCGCGCCCGCGGACCTCGGCCCGCACCTCGCCGGCGTAGGCCATGGCCGAGCCGATGGCCAGCTTGATGTCCTCCCCGGTGCGCTCGCCGATGGCGATGCCGTACTGGGTCCGCACGTAGGCCTGGATGGCGGCATCGATGTCGAAGCCGCCACACCGGATGGCCCGGACGGCCACCAGGCCGCCCAGCGAGATGACCGCCGTCTCGGTCGTCCCTCCACCCACGTCGACCACCATGTTTCCCATCGGCTCATGAATGTCGAGGCCGGCACCCATGGCCGCGGCCATCGGCTGCTCGATGAGGTACGCCGCCGAGGCCCCGGCCCGGCGGGCCGCCTCTTTGACGGCGCGTCGCTCGACCGAGGTGATGGCCGAGGGCACGCAGATCAGAACCCGAGGCCGGTTCAGCTTGGAAACCCCCGCCCGGCGGAGCAGCAGGCGGATCATGCGCTCGGTGATCTCGAAGTCGGTGATCGCCCCCTGGCGCAGGGGGCGCACGGCGACGATATAGCCGGGGGTGCGACCGATCATCTGCCACGCTTCGTTCCCCACGGCCAGGACCTCGTGGGTGCGGGTGTTGAGGGCGATGACCGTCGGTTGGTTCAAGACGATGCCCCGACCCTTGGCGTAGACGAGGGTGTTGGCCGTTCCCAAATCGATAGCGAGGTCCCGAGCCACGGGGACATCGTAGGGCTCCCCCCTGGGTACGGCGGTCCACGGCACCCGGCGGGACCGCCGGAGATGGTCGCCCAATGCCCTCATATCCTGGGGCGACGTCCACTGGCATGTCGACGTCGGTAGTCTCGACACGATGGACGGAGGGTTCCCGGAGGCCGAAGACCCGCATCCCGACGACGCGGATGACGGAGATCCGGACCTCGATCGTATTCGGGGTTGGGTGTCACCCGAAGACCGATTGTGGCGACATCCGTCGGAGCTGGGCGGGTCGAGCGCCGACTCCTCCGAGTCGGGTCCGTCCGGTGCGGTCCCATCGGGGACGGGCGCCACGGGCAGCCCCCGTCTGAGCTCAGTCGACCGGAGCCGGTCCCAGTGGGTGGTCAGCACCGCAGCCGTCTGTGTCGCCGGTGCGCTCCTGGTCGGCGGCCTGCTCATGGCCAACACCGGCGCGTCACCGACTGCCTCGCCGGCCAGCACGGCCACGACGACGGCAGACCTCGTCGCCGGGCCGACCACCGAAGTAGGCGTGGCGCGGACGATCACCCGGCGACGGATGGCCCAGACGGTGTCGACCATCGGACCCTCCATGGTGGCCCTCGCCGTCACCGTGGGCGGTCGGACGGTCGACAGCACGGCGGTGACGGTGGCCAACGGCGGCATCGTGGTGGCGTTGGCCAGCGCCGTGGCCGGTGCCACGTCGGTGACCACGGTCGACCCCGGCGGCAACCGGACGCCCGCCGCGGTGCTGGCCAGCGACCCGACCTCGAACCTGGCCATCCTGCACGTGAACGGCGCTCCGCCGGTGGCTCAGTTCAGCGACGACACCGACATGAAGACCGGCGACGCCACGGTGGCGGTGGCCCCCGAGGCCAAGGCAGACCGCACCGGGGTCACTGACGCCGTCTACGCCGGGACGGTCCGCTCGTCGGGCACGGCCGTGAATGCCGACGCCACCACGACGGCCATGTCGGCCACCACCGTCAACGCCCCGCTCAACCGGGGAGACGGCGGGTGCGCCCTGATCAACCAGGCCGGGGACGTGGCCGGGATCCTCGACACCACGACAACCGTGAATGGCCGGCGGGTGTCGGTGTTCCTTCCCGCCGACCTCGTGATCGGTGTGGCCAGGCAGCTGATGGCCACGGGCTCGGTGCAGCACGGCTGGCTCGGGGTCGATGCCAGCGACCTCACTGCGTCGACTTCCCCCCCCGGTGCCAGCACGAGCACGCCGGCCGGCACGAGCGCCACGGGGAGTGCCCGCGGCGCGCTGGTCGACTCCGTACAGCCCGGCGGGGCGGCCGCCCGCGTCGGGATCCGGGTCGGCGACTCCATCGTGGACATCGACGGCCACTCGGTCCGGTCCGTCGCCGACCTGCGAACCCGCCTCTACGCCGAACCGCCTGGGCAGACAGTCACCGTCACCTACACCAGGGGTGGTGCCCTCTCCACCGTCGGCGTCGAGCTGACCGGCGCATCGCCGACGAGCTGACCGCCGTAGCATGACGTCATGACCTCTGAGGGCCCAGGAGACCGGGGCAGTCCGTTCCAGTTCCTGCTGGGCGACCTGATGAACATGTTGGGCGGCGCCAACACGGACCAGTGGGAGCTGACCCGGGCCTTCGGGCTCAACGTGGCCACCGGCGGTTCGCCCGAGCCCAACGTCGAGCCGTTGCAGCGGATCCGCCTGGAGGAGCTGGCCCGTGTGGCGGAGCTACACGTCTCCGAGGCCACCGGCATGCCCGTCTCCTCGGACGGGCGACGCGTGACCTGTGTCCCGGTCGGACGGGGAGACTGGACGGCGCGCGCCCTCGACGCGTGGCGGCCGGCATTGTCGGCCCTGGCCGCCCCGGCCCCGGGAGCAACACCGGCCCAGCCACCGACCACACCGGAGAACGTCTTCGGCGGCGAGATGTCCGGCGAGGGCTTCGGCGAGCTCATGAGCCAGTGGGCGGCAGCCATCGGCCCGATGTTCGTCGGCCTCCAGCTCGGCTCGGTCGTCGGGCACCTCTCGCAGCGGGCACTCGGCCAGTACGTGCTGGCCCTCCCCTGGCCGCCGGTCGACGAGGTCCTGATCGTCACGGCCAACGTCGCCTCGTTCGCCGACGACTGGAGCTTGCCCGAGGAAGAGGCCCTCCTGTGGGTCTGCGCTCGTGAGCTGGCCTCACACACGGTCCTGAGTCGTCCCGCGGTCCGGGGCCGGCTCGACGAGCTGCTCGGCGAAGTGGCCGAGTCGGCCGCGGCCGCCCAGGGCGGCCTCTCCGACCAGCTCCATGCCTTGGGCGAAGGCGGCATGGACATGGAGTCCCTCCAGTCGCTGTTCGACGATCCCGAGGCCCTCCTCGGAGGCCTGTTGACGCCCGAGGCACGGCGCTCGTCGGACCAGCTGACCTCCTTGGCCGTGGTGATCGACGCCTATGCCGATCACGTCGCCGAGGTGGTCGGCGCGTCCCTGGTCAGCTCGCACAGCCAGTTGGCCGAGGCCTGGTACCGGCGCCGGATCGAGCGGGGCAAAGGTGAGGAGGCCGCCGGTTCGCTGTTCGGGCTCGACCTCGAGCAGACCCAGGTCGACCGGGGACGCGCCTTCGTCAGCGGAGTGATCGAGCGGGCGGGCGAGGAGGGCCTCGGTCGGCTGTGGTCCTCGGCGCGCAACCTGCCCACGCCGGCCGAGGTCGACGCTCCCGGCCTGTGGCTCGAGCGGATCGACCTCCCCGAGCTCGATCCTCCCCCACCCGACGCCTGAGCCCAGAGACTCGCCTGAGCCCAGAGACTCGCCTGAGCCCAGAGACTCGCCTGAGCCCAGCGACTCGCCTGAGCAGAGACGCAGCGGGCGCCTGGGCCGGCGTCCGATGTCAGGTCGGTCAGGGTGCGGGCGACCCGGCCGGGCCTGCCTCCGCCCCGGGGACCTCGTCGGCAGCAGGGACTTCTGCGGCCGGGGCTCCGGCCACGGGGTCCCCGGCCACCGGAACGGCCACCGCCTCTTCCTCGGGCACGCCCAGGTCCCACTCCAACAGGATGTTCTCCCGCTCGGCGTCGCGCACCACGCGCTCACGATTCCGCCGGTACTGGGGATCGTGAGGGGGGAGCAGCACCAAGCGCGCCTGCGTGCGCTGGCGGAACTCCTCGATGAGCTCGCGGTCACCGAAGTCGGACTGCACGTCCCAGTGCGGGGCGACGGGGCCGAGGTAGACCACCCGGACGTGGCCGCGCGGCGGTTGGGGCTCTTCGCTCTCGACAACCTCTGGTTCGTCGGCAGCCGGGGACATCACAGTGGGTTCCTCCTGGAAAGACAGCGGAGCAAGCCTACCCGCCGGCGGGATTGGCCCCGAGAGTGACGGTGAGCGTCTGTTGGGTGCTCCCGCGGTAGATACCGACCTTGACCACGTCTCCCGGGTTCAGCGGCCCGATGGCGGCCGTCAGGCTGGACGCGGTCGGGATGGCGGTGCCATTCAGCGAGACGATGACGTCGTTGGCCTTCAACCCTCCCTGGTCGGCGGGGCTACCCGACTGGACGCTGGTGACCAGAGCGCCGGTTGATGGGGTCAGGTGGTCCTGTTGTTGCAGGGATGAGGTGACGGTCGTGACAGTGACGCCCATGTAGGCCTTGTTCGCCGCCGGGGCCGGCGTGGGGCTGGTGCTCCCCGGGCCACCCGGTCCACCTTGCCTGAGGCTCGCCAGCTGGGGCTTCACCGAGTCGATGGCGATGGCGAACCCGATGTTCTCGGTCGGTGCGTTCCCCTGGCTGCTGGCGGCCACGGCGGTGTTGATCCCGATGACCTGGGCCTGGGAGTTGACCAACGGCCCACCCGAGTTCCCCGGGTTGATGGCGGCATCGGTCTGCAGGAGTCCCGACAGGTTCTCCGTCTTGCCGCTGTCGTCCTGGGTGGACAGCGAACGGTTCTCGGCCGAGACGATGCCCTGGGTGACAGAAGGCCCTCCGGACAGGGCCAGGGCGTTGCCGATGGCGAGGACGTCGTCGCCCACCTGGGTCTGTCCCGAGTTCCCCAACGAGACCGTGGGCAGGTTGGAGGCGTTGTCGATCTGGACGAGGGCCAGGTCACGTCCGGGGTCGGTCCCGATGACATGGGCGGGCAGCGCTTTGGTCTGCCCGAACAGGGTGGCGGTGACCGAGGTGGCCCCGGCGATCACGTGGTTGTTGGTCAGCACCTCGCCCTGGGAGGTGAGGATCATTCCGGTGCCGGCCGCCTCGACGAAGTCACCACCGGAGCCCTGGACGGCATGGCTGTCGATGGACACCACCGCCGGTTCGACCTTGGCCAGCACCTCTTGGACGTCGTGCGGCTGGGTCAGCACGCTCTTGTTGGGAAAGAACTCCTTGATCACTGTCTGCTGATGGTTGATCCCGATCACGGCACCGGCGATCGCGCCCACCGCGCCGGCCAGGAGGGCGGTGGCGATCACCACCGTCAGCCAGTTCCGATGGGTCAGGGTATGGCGTACCACCTGTCGCCTGGGCGGCGGCGGTTGCGGATATGCGAACGGCGGCCCGTACCCCGGGGGCCCGTACCCCGGGGACCCGTAACCAGGGGGCGCATGGCCCGCGCCGTAGCCATGACCGGGGAAGCCAGTGGGGCCGGCCCCCGGGTACGACGACCCCATTGGCCCCATTGGGTAGCCCGGGGGGCCGGCGGGCACCGCCGTCCCCGGGATCGGCTGAGGCGCCACGGGCGGGCCCGTCGGCGCCTCGGGCACGGGCACCGGGGCACCCGAGGGTGGAGCGGTTCCACCCGGATCTGGACCACCGCCAGCGTCGGCCGGTCCGGTCACCGGCCCGCCTGTCGGCTCTTCATAAGAAGAACCTGGTCCTCCATAAGAAAATTGTGAGGATTCCATCAACTCTGGCTCGTTTCGCGCCGAAGAACACCGTGAAATGGGAGACTAGCGGTGGAACCGGCGGGAGCGGGATCAGCAGCGATCGCGACGATGCCGCCACCGAGTGTCAGGGAGGTCTGATGGGAACGGACTGGATGAGTCAGGGTAAGTGCAGGGAGCTCTCGCCGTCCTTCTTCTTCCCGAGCGACGGGATCGGCGTGCAAGAGGCGCAGCGGGTCTGTGCCGAGTGCCCGGTGGCCGAAGCCTGCCTGCAGTACGCCCTCGACGAGCGGGTCGACCACGGGGTCTGGGGCGGAAAGTCCGAGCGGGAACGCCGCCGTATCCTCCGCCGCCGCCGGCTGTCCCACGCCGCTCGGGTCTGATCGCCAGCGGGAGCACCGAACGACCCGAAGGCGTGACCGTCGAGTGCGTCGTCAACATCAGCGAGGGCCGGGACGGACCGGTCATCGAACGGATCGCATCGGCCGCTGAACGTACGCTGCTCGATGTCCACCGCGACGCCGTCCACCACCGCTCGGTCCTGACCCTCGGTGGCCCACGGCACGACGTCGTCGGCGCCTCGCGGGCCGTTGTCGCCGAGGCCTGCGCACTGATCGACGTGCGAGGACACGTCGGGGTGCACCCCCGATTCGGTGCCGCCGACGTCGTTCCCTTCGTCAGCCTCGACGGGGCCACCGACGAGGCCCTCGTCCTGCGGGACGACTTCGCCACTTGGGCCGCCCGGGAGCTCGGGCTGCCCTGCTTCCTCTACGGCCCGGAGCGGAGCCTCCCCGCCGTGCGGCGAGAGGCGTTCCGGTCCCTGGCACCCGACACCGGACCGCCGGTACCCCACCCAACCGCGGGCGCCGCCGCCGTCGGAGCCCGTCCGGTTCTGGTCGCCTACAACGTCTGGGTGGCCGGCCCGGAGGATGGTGCGGCTCCGGCGCTCGGGCTGGCCCGCCAGGTGGCCGGCCTTGTCCGCGGGCCGGCTCTCCGGAGCCTGGGGTTACCGGCCGGCGACCTGGCCCAGGTCAGCTGCAACCTGATCGAGCCGGAGTCGGTGGGACCGGCCGAGGCCTACGATCTCATCGCCGAGGCGGTCACCGCTCGGGGCGGAGCCGTGATCCGAGCCGAGCTGGTGGGCCTGGTCCCGGCCCGGGTGCTGGCTGCCATCCCCGCCCACCGGCATGACGAGCTCGATGTCAGTGAGGACCGAACGATCGAGGCTCGGCTCGAGACGGCCAGCGCCGCCCCCGCGCCGCTCAGGAAGCGCTGACGACGGACCGGCGCTGCATGGCCCGGGCCCGGCGGAGACGGCGGCGCTCCCGCTCGGAGAGACCTCCCCAGATGCCGAATTTCTCGCCGTTGGCCAGCGCGTACTCCAGGCAATCCTCACGCACCACGCACCCACGGCAGACCTCTTTGGCCTCGCGCGTCGATGCTCCCCGTTCGGGAAAGAAGAGATCGGGGTCCACACCCATGCAGTTGGCCTTGTGCTGCCAGCCGCGTTCCTGGCGCCCGTACAGAAGCGACACGATGTCCACCGGTACGCCTCCCCTCACCACTCAGTCTGCGATCGGGCCCGCTGGTTGCAAACCCGCCCTCGCATAGCACGTATGTAACTACAACGGTGTTATCTTTCCCCATTGCAGCCCAAAACGCAAGGTGAAATCCCGTGCGATCAGGTATTCGGCGCCCGGTGCCCGTCCCGGATCGTCGCTGCCGGCCCGCCGCCGGGGATGGGGACGGGCTCGCTCGGCCAGCCGCCCCGGGTCGGAGCGGGGCTCAGCCGGCCCGGCGCCCGCGGGTGCGGAGCGCTCGCTTGTGCTGAAGGAAATCGACCAGGACGTAGTCACCGAGCTCTCCGGGCGAGGTGGCGAACGCCCTCCCCTTGTTGATCCGGGTGAGCTGTTCGATGAACCCCTGGAGGGCACGGTCGGGGTCGAGCAGGAAGGTGTTGATGGTGATCCCCGCCCGGGTGCACCGCATGACCTCGGCCAGGGTGACCTCGAGCGTCTCGGCGATGGGCGGGTAGTTGAAGTAGACCTCGTATTCGATGCCGCCGGCAGCGGGCACGATGTGGGCGGTCGGCTCGCCGTCGGTGACCAGGATGATCTGCTTGGTCCCGGGTTGGTGGGCCAGCATCTTGCGGGCCAGGATGAGCCCGTGCTGCAGGTTGGTGCCGTAGACGTAGTCCCAGCTGACCGTGGGCAGGTCGTCGGGCTCGATGACCCTGGCCACCTCCGAGAACCCGACCACGCCCAGGTAGTCCCGGGGGAAACGGCTGGCGATCAGGGTGTGCAGGGCGAGGGCCATCTTCTTGGCCGGGACGAAGTTGTCCCGCATGGGCATCGACAGGGACAGGTCGAGCAGGAGCACGGTGGCCGACCGCGTCAGCGCCTCGGTCTCGATGACCTCGAAGTCCTCGGGGGTGAGGCGAACCGGGATGCCGCTCCCGCTCCGGCGGACGGCGTTGTGCACGGTCCGGGACAGGTCCAAGTTGAAGGGGTCACCGAACTCGTAGGCCTTGGTGGTCTCCTCCCGGTCGTGGCCGAGACCCGACCAGGTGGCGCGATGGTTCCCCACCCGGTCCTTGTCGAGCTGGCCGAACAGGTCGGACAGGGCCTGTTGGCCGATGCGCCGGATGCCCTGGGGGGTCAGCTCGAAGCGTCCCTCGCGCTGTTCGATGAGGCCGGCGTCGGTCAGCTGCTTCGCCAGCTTGGCCAACCGGTCGAGGGACTTGGCCGCGTCGTCGCCCAGGTGGCGGGCCACCTTGTCCAAGTCGACCTCGGACAGCTGGGCCGGCGAGTTGGCCGACCGGAGGAAGGCCTCGAGCTCGTCGAGGTCGCGGAGGCGGGCGGCGGCGTCGGCGGCTCCGGACATGGACAGGGGGTCCTCCCCGCTGAAGCGCATGCGCTGCTCCCAGCCGGCGTCGGGGAAGGCCCGCCGGAGGTTCTCACCCAGGCGGTCGACCTGCCAGCGCAGGTCCATGTCCTCGAGCAGGGACTCGGCCAGCCCCTGCAGCTGGGCCCGCTGCTCGGGCGACATCGAGTTCCACATGGCCTGGGCCGCGGCCATCTGGGCGGCCAGCTGCTCGAGGAGCTCGTCGAGGGTGGCCGGTTGGCCCGGGAACAAGTCGCCGAAGCGGTCCATGAACGACTCGAAGCTGGGATCGAGGGGTTCCCCTGCCTCCCGTTGCTCGAGCATGCGGTTCAGGGCGTCGAACGCCTCGCGCATCCGGGCCAGCTGCTCGGGGTCGGGGTTGGCCATGGCCTCGGAGACCTGCTCGAAGTAGGTCCTCGTCACCTCCTCCCGGAGCTTCTCCATCAGCTCCTCGAAGTGCTGGCGGGCCTCGGAGGAGACGAACTCGTAGCTCTGGAGCCCCCGGACCGTCCCGGCCAGGTCGGAGGGGAGCAGGTCGAGCTGCATGCGCCGCTCGGTGGCCACCTCGTCGGTGACCTGCCGGCGGCGCTCGTCGCCCGACTCGCGGGCGTCCGCCTCGAGCTGGTCGATGCCCTCGCGCTCCTCGTCCAGGACGTCTTGGAGCTCGTCGGCGATCTCGCTGTAGGCCCCGCCCAGGTCCCCCCGGTCCAGCTGGTCCTCGCGCTCGAGCCGCAGGCGGTCGAGGAGCTCCCGCAGTCCCTGGACCTGTTGGCCATCGGGCGACTGCCAGCCCCGGTTGAGCATGCGCTGGAGGGCCTCGTGGAGGTCCCCGTTGGCCAACAGGTCGTCGGTCAGCTCGGCCAGGACCGCATCGGTGTCGTCGACCAGCCAGTCCTGGGTGCCGTCCCAACGGCGGTAGTCGAAGCGCCAGCCCACCGGCTCAGCCCCGTCCCCGGTAGGTGGCCCGGGTGCCCGCCGCTTCCTTGTTGAGCCGCTTGGTCAGGTGCAGGCCCTCCAGGACGAACTCCAACGCGCTGGCCACGACGGCCGGGTCCTCCGAGCCGGCCAGGGCGAGGACCGGTGGGGACAGCACGGGCATCCGGGTCAGGGTCTCTGCGTAGGCCGCAGACGGCAGGTCGTCGCCGGCGTGGACGACCGTGTCCTCGCTGAATGCGCCCACCACTCCCTGGGGGTCGGTCAACGCGACCCGCCGCCGGAACACCATGAGGACGGCGGCGGAGACCAGCTGGGACATGAGCAGCTCCTCGCGCCCCTCCTCCAAGGTCTCGATCTCCACCTTGCCCTGGGTGGAAGCGACCAGCGCCTGGAGGTCCGACACCCGGGGCACCGCCTCGGTCTCGCCAGCCTTGAGGGCCCTGCGGGTGGCATTGGCCGTCAGCGTCTCGTAATTGGCGATGGTGAGCCGGACCGACACGCCGGACCGCTGGTTGAGATGGGGGCTCTGGCGGGCCAGTTGGCTCAGCTCGGCCACCACCTCGGCCATGAAGTCGGGCACCTCGACCCGGGTCACACCGCCGCCGGCGGCGGCGATGTCGCCGGGGACCCTCGACTCGGACCGGGCAATGGCCAGCTCGGTTTCGGCGTCGGGCGGGTAATGGGTACGGATCTGTGCGCCGAAGCGGTCCTTCAACGGGGTGATGATCCGGCCGCGGTTGGTGTAGTCCTCGGGGTTCGCCGTGGCCACCAGCATGATGTCCAACGGGAGGCGGACCCGGTGGCCCCGGATCTGCACGTCGCGCTCCTCGAGCACGTTCAGCAGCCCGACCTGTATCCGCTCGGCCAGGTCGGGGAGCTCGTTCACCGCGAAGATGCCCCGGTTGAGCCGGGGGACCAGCCCGTAGTGGATGGTCAGCTCGTCGGAGAGGTACCGGCCCTCGGCCACCCTTATGGGGTCGACCTCGCCGATGAGGTCGGCGATCGAGGTGTCCGGCGTGGCCAGCTTCTCGCCGTAGCGGTCACGCCGCGGGACCCAGGAGATGGGCGTGTCGTCGCCCTGCTCGGCGACGAGGTCCCTGGCGTAGCGGGAGACGGGGGCGAACGGGTCGTCGTTGATCTCCGAATGGGCGACGATGGGCAGCCATTCGTCGAGCAGGGCCACCAGCGAGCGGATCAGGCGGGTCTTGGCCTGTCCCCGCTCCCCCAGGAGGATGATGTCGTGGCCGGCGAGGACGGCGTTCTCGAGCTGGGGCAGCACGGTGTCGTCGAAGCCCAGGAGGCCCCGGACCAGGGGCTCGCCGGCGGCGATCCGGGCGGCGGCATTGCGCCTGATCTCGGCGGCTACGGTCGAGGGCCGCCAGCTCGACTCTCTGAGCTGGCCCAACGTCGTGACATCCGGGGGCGGGCCGGCAGGGGCCTCGTTGAGATCAGCGGCTTCGGTGAACTCGGGCGGGGTCATGGGGACGAGCCTACGCGTGCCCGGGGGCGTCTCGTTCCGCGCCCGGGGGCGGGCGCAGTTCGCCGCCCCTCGCCGCTCCGGCGGCAGCGCAGTTTCACACCATCCCCCGCGGAGTGGAAAGATGTTGCACCGTCAGCCGCTCCGGGCCCTACGGCTCGCGCGGAATTCCAGGCCTTATGCAGGCCACTAGAGGGAGGCTCGGCTTGACCACGTTGGAGGACGCAACAGTTACCCCGGTGGTCCTGGGAGGGGTACGCGGCGGCCCGCCCGTCCCCACCCTGCGCAGGGACACCTGGTGGGTCCTGCCCGTGGTCACGGCCACCGTGCTGACCGCCTTCGTGGGCTATGCCACCTGGGCCGCGTTCTCGAACAAGGACTACTTCGCCGGCGCCGCCGTCCATCGGAACCTGATCTCGCCGTTCTACTCGCCCTGCCTCACGGCCAGCTGCGTCCCCGGCAGCCACCCGGGGACGATCATCACCTGGTGGACCATCTCCCCGGCGCTGCTCATCCTCATCTTCCCGCTGGGCTTCCGGCTCACCTGCTACTACTACCGGAAGGCCTACTACCGGTCCTTCTGGCTGTCGCCGCCCTCGTGCTCGGTGGCCGACGCCCATGACTCCTACACCGGCGAGTCCCGCTTCCCCCTCGTCCTCCAGAACATCCACCGGTACTTCTTCTATGCCGGCCTGGTGTTCAACGTGATCCTGACCATCGACGTCGTCGTGGCCTTCCAGCAACCGGGACAGGGCATCGGCATCAGCGTGGGCACGGTCGTCCTGGCCATCAACGCCGTCCTCTTGTGGCTGTACTCGATCAGCTGCCACGCCTGCCGCCATCTGTGCGGCGGCGGCGTGAAGCAGTTCTCCAAGTCCCCGATCAGGCACAAGGTCTGGAAGGTCTTGACGCCCCTCAATGCGAGGCACATGCAGTTCGCCTGGATGAGCCTGGTGTTCGTGGCCCTGACCGACCTGTACGTGCGCCTGGTGGCGAGCGGCACCATCCATGACGCCGGCTTCCACTTCTAGAGGGACTGAGGACATGGCAGAGTACGAGACCCACGAATTCGACATCATCGTCATCGGCGCCGGCGGTGCCGGACTCCGGGCCGCCATCGAGGCCAATGCGAGCGGGATGCGCACGGCACTGGTGTGCAAGTCCCTGTTGGGCAAGGCGCACACGGTGATGGCCGAAGGCGGCGTGGCCGCCGCCCTCGGGAACGTGTACTCCGAGGACAGCTGGCAGGTGCACTTCCGGGACACCATGCGCGGCGGCAAGATGCTGAACAACTGGCGGATGGCCCAGCTCCACGCCCAGGAGGCTCCCGACCGGGTCCGCGAGCTCGAGGACTGGGGGGCGCTCTTCGACCGGACCAAGGACGGACTGATCCTGCAGCGGGACTTCGGCGGCCACCGCTTCGCCCGACTGGCCCACGTGGGCGACCGCACCGGTTTGGAGCTCATCCGCACCCTGCAGCAAAAGGCGGTGACCGACGGCATCGACGTGTTCATGGAGGTCAAGGTCCTCCGCCTGCTGCGGGACAGCGACGGCACCGTCTCGGGCCTGGTCGGCTACTGGCGACCGAGCGGCGACTTCGTGGTGTTCAAGGCCAAGGCGGTGGTGCTGGCCACCGGGAGCATCGGCAAGAGCTGGCTGTACACCTCGAACTCCTGGGAGTCGACCGGGGACGGGCACGCCATGGCCCTGTGGGCGGGCGCGGACCTCATCGACATGGAGTCGGTGCAGTTCCACCCGACCGGCATGGTGTGGCCGCTGTCGGTGCGGGGAATCCTCGTCACCGAGGGGGTCCGGGGCGACGGCGGCGTGCTCCGGAACTCGGAGGGCACGCGCTTCATGTTCAACTACATCCCCGAGATGTTCGCGGCCGAGACGGCGGACACCGAGGAGGAGGCGGACCGGTGGTACGAGGACCACTCCCTCGGCCGGCGAACGCCGGAGCTGCTCCCTCGCGACGAGGTGGCCCGGTCGATCAACACCGAGGTGAAGGCGGGCCGGGGCAGCCCGCACGGCGGCGTCTACCTCGACATCGCCAGCCGCCGGAGCGCCGAGTACATCCGGCGCCGGCTTCCGTCGA
This sequence comes from uncultured Acidimicrobiaceae bacterium, assembly GCA_963803065.1. Classification (GTDB taxonomy): domain Bacteria; phylum Actinomycetota; class Acidimicrobiia; order Acidimicrobiales; family RAAP-2; genus DASXMT01. The sequence goes on along the minus strand of CAWDKW010000004.1, from coordinate 184,329 downwards.
TGTACCACCAGTTCAAAGAGCTGGCCGGCGTGGACATCACCACCGAGGCCATGGAGGTCGGGCCGACCTGCCACTACGTGATGGGCGGGATCCGGGTGGACGCCGACTCGGAGGCGGCCACCGCACCGGGCCTCTTCGCCGCCGGCGAGGTGGCTGCCGGGTTGCACGGCGCCAACCGGCTGGGCGGGAACTCGCTGTCGGACCTCCTGGTCTTCGGTCGGCGGGCCGGGCTGGGGGCGGCGGAGTACGCCAAGGGGCGCACGGGTGCCCCGTCGGTCGACCAGGCCGAGGTGGACGAGGCGGTGGCCGCGGCCCGGGCCCCCTTCGAGCGCGAGGAGGGGGAGAACCCCTATGAGGTGCACCACGAACTCCAGCGGACCATGCAGAGCCTGGTCGGGATCATCAGGACCGATGCCGAGCTGAAAGAGGCCCTGGGCAGGATCGAGGAGCTCGAGGAGCGAGCCTCCAACATCAGCATCAGCGGTGGTCGCCCCTACAACCCGGGGTGGAACCTGGCCACCGACCTGCCCTCCATGCTGACCGTGTCCCGGATGGTGGCCCAGGGGGCGCTGAACCGGAAGGAGAGCCGCGGCGGACATACCCGGGACGACTACCCGCTGGCCGACCCCGAGCTGGGCAAGGTCAACTTCGTCCAGCGCATCCCGGCCGACGCCGAGCGTCACCGGCGGCCCCGGCGGCGTCCCGCCGGTGCGCAGCATCACCATCGACCCCGAGCCCCTGCCGGTGATGCCCGACGAGCTCGCGGCCCTGTTCGAGGAGGCGCAGTGATGGCTGATGAGACCCTGACCGAGGAATCGAGCGAGCCCGGCGCTCCGGTCGGCACCACCGGCGACACCGGCGACGAACGCCCCGAGGCCGACCGCGGGACCCCTCCCTCGGCTGCACCCGCTCCCTCCGACCCGGTGGAGCCGGTACAGGACAGCGGGGGGTTGACCATGTACCTCTGGCGCGGCGATGCCGACGGCGGCGATTTCGAGACCTACGAGCTCCCGGCCCAAGAGGGCGAAGTGGTCCTCGACGTCATCCATCGGGTCCAGGCCGTTCACGCCCCCGACCTGGCCTGCCGCTGGAACTGCAAGGCAGGCAAGTGCGGGTCGTGCTCGGCCGAGATCAACGGGAAGCCCGCCCTTATGTGCATGACCCGGATGGACTCCCTGCCCGAGGGCGAGGCGGTCACCGTGGCCCCCCTGCGGACGTTTCCCATCCTTCGGGACCTGGTCACCGACGTGTCCTACAACTACGAGGTGGCCAAGCGCGTCCCGCCCTTCGCCCCCCGGCCCAAGACCGACGACGAGGTCGAGGCCGGCGGCTACCGGATGCAGCAGATCGACGTGGAGCGGAGCCAGGAATTCCGTAAGTGCATCGAGTGCTTCCTGTGCCAGGACGTCTGCCACGTCATCCGCGACCACGAGGAGAACAAGACGTCCTACGCCGGCCCCCGGTTCTTCATCCGGTCGGCCGAGCTGGAGATGCACCCCCTCGACACCAACGATCGTCGTCAGCTGCTCCAGAAGGAGCAGGGCCTGGGCAAATGCAACATCACCAAGTGTTGCACCGAGGTCTGCCCCGAGCACATCAAGATCACCGACAACGCCATCATCCCCTTGAAGGAGCGGGTGGTCGACGCCACCTACGATCCGGTGGCCTGGCTGGGACGCAAGATCCTGCGCCGGACCAAGCGCAACGCGGCCGAGGCGGCAGCCGCGGCGCCGGCTCAGGGCCCGGCCGCCGTCCTGCCGGTCGAGCCCGTCGTGCCGGTCGAGAACGCACCGGCCGACTGAGGGCGGTGGGACGCGTGTGCCGCGGTTCTTGAGCCCCGAGTGGATCGAAGCCTTCGATGCCGCACTCGAGGGGGTGGCGCTGCCCGAGCCGGGCGGCGACGCCGGCATCGCCGCCTCCAGCGGACACTTCGCCATGGCCCAGCAGGTGCACGGCGGACCGGACGGGGACGTCACCGTGCTGTTGACCGCGGACGCCGGCTCGATACGGGTGGCGCGGGTCGAGGGAGCCGACCCCGATCCCCGGCCCGACGTCACCATCGTCCTCTCCTATGAGGACGCCGCCGCCCTCTCCACCGGCGAGCTGCCGGCGGCCGACGCCATCAGGACCGGGCGCATCAAGGTGCGCGGCGACCTGTCCGTGCTGGCCGCCGGGCAGGCCATGCTGGTGGCCGCCCAGCCCCACATCGGGGAACTGGCGGCCGGGACGACCTACTGAGGTCCGCCCGAACCGACGTCGGGGTGGTGGGCGCGATGGGCCCTGGGGGTCGAGGGGAGAGCACATGGAGGTAGTCAACAGCCGGACGATCATCCACCCGACCGACCTCGGTCGATCCCTCGAGTTCTACGGCTCCCAGCTCGGCCTGGCCGTGGCCCGGGAGTTCGGCTCGGGGGCGTTCCGGGGTGTGGTGTACTTCCTCGGCGGCGGCTTCCTCGAGGTCTCCGGACAGCGGAACGTGGTCTCCGGCACGCCGGCCGTCGGCACCGGGCCGGCGTCCCCATCGGGAGAGGAGAGCCCGCCCATCGCGTTGTGGCTCCAGGTCCGGGACATGGGGCCGGCGGTGTCCGAGCTGTCCGGTCGGGGTGTGCCCATCGTCCGGCCTCCGCGCCTGGAGCCGTGGGGGCTGATCGAGGCCTGGATCGAGGACCCGGACGGCCTGCGCATCCACCTGGTCGAGATCCCCGAGGACCATCCCATCCGGCGCGATGTGCGCGATCTGCCATCGGCCTGAGCGGGGGCCTGGGGCCGGGGCTGAGGGCCGGGTGGGCTGAGGGTCACTGCCGGTGACCGGTGGAACGACCCACCCGGTGCCCGCATCGGGCTCGCTCCCGGCTGACCGGGCGGCGCCCCGGAACCGGGTCGGGAGCGCCTCATCAGGCCTGGTCGGAGGAGGCCATGACAGAGGGTCGGAGAGGCGGGTAAGGTCGCCGGAGCACAGTCTACGAAGGGGGAACCCCGTGGCATTGTCCGGATTCATGGACGACCAGGTGCTCCAGCATTACCGAGCGCTCCTCGATGCCGAGGACGGAGCGTTCGACGCACTGGAGCACGCGTGCGAAGACGGCGACCGACGCCATTGGGAGGCCGACGTGGCCGCCTGGCAGCAGGCGCTGAACAAGAAGATCGTCTTCTTGCAGCGACTCGGTCTGGAGATGCCCGAACTGGCCACGACCTGAGCCTCACCGGCTGACCCACCGGCTCGGCTGGCTCGCCTGTCGGCCGCCGCCCGGCCGGTCTGGCGGCAGGGGCGGACCCGTCGGCGGCTCGTACGCTCGCCGCTGATACCCCTCAGGGAAGGAGCGCAGCGACGTCGGCGCGCTCGGACTCGAGCTCCTCGGTCGTCACCCGGATCCGATCGGTGGCGAACTCGTCATGGGCGAGGCCCTCGACCACGGTCCACCCGCCGCGGCCGTCGGTGCGGACCGGGAACCCGAACTGGAGGCCCTCGGGAACGCCGTACTCACCGCTCGAGACGACGGCCAGCGACGTGAAGTCGTCCCCCGGGGTGGCAGTGGTGATGCTCACCACCGAGTCGATCACCGCGTTGGCGGCCGACGCCGCCGATGACAGGCCCCGGGCCTCGATGATCGCCGCCCCCCGCTTCTGCACCGTGGTGAGGAAGTCCCCCTGCAACCAGGCCGGGTCCGTGATGACCTCGGTCACCGGTTTGCCGTCGATGCGGGCGTTGCCGAAGTCAGGGAACTGGGTGGCGGAGTGGTTGCCCCAGATGGCCAGGTGGGTGACGGAGGACACCGGCACCCCGGCCCGCTGGGCCAGCTGGCTCTTGGCCCGGTTCTCGTCCAGGCGGGTCATGGCGAACCAGCGGTCGGCGGGCACCTCGGGGGCATGGGACCGGGCGATGAGACAGTTGGTGTTGCAGGGATTGCCCACCACCAGGACCCGTACGTCGGAAGCGGCATGGGCGGCGATGGCCTGGCCCTGAGGCTGGAAGATGCCGCCGTTGATGTTGAGCAGGTCGCTCCGCTCCATGCCCGCCTTGCGGGGGACCGACCCGACCAGCAGGGCCCAGTTGGTGCCGTCGAAGGCCGTCTTGAGGTCAGCCGTGGCAACGATGTCGCTGACCAGGGGGAACGCCGAGTCGTCGAGCTCCATCACCACGCCCTCGAGCGCCTTCATGCCCGGCTCGATCTCGAGCAGGCGAAGCACGATCGGCTGGTCGGGCCCGAGGAGCTGGCCCGAGGCGATCCGGAACAGGAGGGAGTAGCCGATCTGGCCGGCTGCTCCGGTGATGGTGACGTGAACGGGTGTCTTGGCCATGGCGCTGAGGCTATCCGTGTGCCCGGGCGAGGGTCGAACCGGCGGGCCCGGCGTAGGCCGACCCGGCGACACGGGCGGACAGCGGGCCGCCGGGCCACGAGCCGGTCAGAGGCGGTCGACGATCGCCGAAGCGAACTCGGAGGTCTTCACCTCGGTCGCCCCGTCCATCAGCCGGGCGAAATCGTAGGTGACGATCTTGTCGGCGATGGTCTTCTCCAGGGCCTGGACGATGTCGGAGGCCGCATCCGTCCACCCCAGGTGCTCGAACATCATGACGCCCGACAGCAGCACCGACCCAGGGTTGACCTTGTCCTGCCCGGCGTACTTCGGCGCCGTGCCGTGGGTCGCCTCGAAGATCCCGTGGCCGGTGACGTAGTTGATGTTGCCGCCCGGGGCGATGCCGATGCCCCCGACCTGTGCGGCCAGGGCGTCCGACAGGTAGTCGCCGTTCAGGTTGGTGGTGGCGATGACGTCGAAGTCGGACGGCCGGGTGAGGACCTGTTGCAGCGTGATGTCGGCGATGTTGTCCTTGACCAGCAGCTTGTCACCGGGCTTGCCGTCGCAGTCGTCCCAGCCCACGGCCACGTCGGCGAACTCCTCGCGAACCAGGTCGTAGCCCCAGTTCCGGAAGGCCCCCTCGGTGAACTTCTGGATGTTCCCCTTGTGGACCATGGTGACGCTCTCCCGCTTGTGGGTGAGGGCGTAGTTGATGGCCGCACGGATCAGGCGCTTGGAGCCCAGCTCGGAGATGGGCTTGATCCCGATTCCCGATCCGTCCCGGATCTCCCAACCCATCTCGTCACGGAGGAAGGCCGACAGCTTGGCCGCCTCAGGGGTGTAGGCCTCGGCTTCGAGCCCGGCGTAGATGTCCTCGGTGTTCTCCCGGAAGATCACCATGTCGACTGCCTCGGGATGGAGCACGGGCGAGGGGACGCCGGTGAACCAGCGCACCGGGCGCAAGCAGACGTAGAGGTCGAGGATCTGGCGCAGAGCCACGTTCAGCGAGCGGATGCCGCCGCCGACCGGCGTGGTCAGGGGGCCCTTGATGCCGATGAGGTGGGACCGGAACGCCTCGACCGTCTCGTCGGGCAGCCAGTTCCCGGTCTCGTCGAAGGCCTTCTGCCCGGCCAGGACTTCCTTCCAGGCGATGGTCTTGCCCACCTTGGTGGCGGCAGCGTCGAGGACCAGCTTGGCCGCGGGCCAGATGTCGACACCGGTGCCATCACCTTCGATGAAGGGGATGATGGGTTGGTCGGGCACATGGAGGGTGCCGTCGGCACCAAGGGTGATCGTTTCGGGCATGGCCGCAGCCTATCGGTGACCACACCGGGCGCCGCCAGCTCGAAGCGGGCGGCAGGGCCAGATCGGACGGTGCCGACGGTTGCAGCAATCACCGGCCTCGCCCGTGGGCGCTCAGGTCACGCCGGGCGCGAGGCCGAGGGCGTCGTAGATCTCGCGGGTGGCACTGGACCGGTTCAACGTGTAGAAGTGCAGCCCCGGTACGCCGGCGGCCAGCAACTTCTCGCACAGCTCGATGGTGATGGCCACGCCGGTCCGGCGGACCGCCTCGGCGCCGCCCACTTCCGATGCCCTCTCGAGGCGCGCCACCATCAACGAGGGGACGGCGCTGCCCATCTCGGCCATGCGGGGGATCGAGCGCAGGGAGGTTACCGGCATGATCCCGGGAAGCACCGGCTTGTCCACGCCGAGGGCGGACAGGTCGTCGACCAGGCCGACGTACTCGTCGGCGTCGAAGAAGAACTGGGTCACGGCGAAGTCGGCCAGGCGAAGCTTCTCGGCCAGGTAGCGGCGATCGCTCTCCCGTGACGAGGAGGCCGGGTGCCCGGCCGGGTGGGCCGCGACCCCGATGGAGAAGCCACCGATGGCCCGGGCTAGTTCGACCAGCTCCCGGGCGTGGCGGAGCTCGCCGGGTCCCTCGATCGGGTCGGTCGGCGGGTCCCCGCCCAACGCCATCAGGTTCTCGACACCCGCCTTGCGGAAGGAGACCAGGATCTCGGCCAGCTCCAATCGGGTGTGGGCCACACAGATCAGATGGGCCATCGGCGTGAGGGATGTGGCGTGCCGCATCCCCGACACGAGGTCGTAGGTCCGAGCGCGGGAGGAGGGCCCGCCCCGGTAGGTGACCGAGACGAACGACGGGCCGAGCGGCTCGAGCTCGCGAATGGTCCGCGTGAGCGTCGTCTGCTCGGCGTCGGTCTTGGGCGGGAAGAACTCGAACGAGTAGGTCGGCCCGCCGGCCAACAGGTCTGCGATCCTGGGCATGGGCGGACAAGCCTACCGCCGGTGCGGCCCCCACGGCCGGGAGAGCCGGTGCGGTCGCAAGGCCGGGTGGCCCCTGCGGTCGCTCGGCAGGGAGGGCCGGGAACGGTCGCAGGGCCGGGAGGATTGGTGCCGGTCTCTGGGCAACGGCGGGATTAGGGTTCTGGATCGCATGCACAAGGGCCGCCTGGAGAGCCTCAGCGACAGTGTCTTCGCCGTAGCCATGACCCTCCTGGTCTTTGACCTCCGCCTGCCGCCCACCGACTTGGTCCGCGGGTTCGGCCACTACTTCACCAGCCGGTGGCCGCACTACGCCGGCTTTGCCCTCTCCTTTGCCATGATCGCCATGATCTGGGTGGAGCACCACTGGATCTTCCACCAGCTCCGGAAGGTCGACAACGTGCTGGTCGGCATCAACATGTTGCTACTGGGCCTCGTGGTGCTGCTCCCCTTTCCCACCGCCACCCTGGCCTCGTTCCTCCGGGGCAACCCACACGACGAGCACCTGGCCGTCGCGGCCTATGCGCTGACCTTCGTGGCCATCGCCCTCGTCATGGCCGGGATGTGGCGGTGGGCCTCTCGGGGCGGGCGGCTCACCGAGCCCGACCTCACCAGTGAGGACGTCAGGACCGTGTCCACCCGCGTGCTGCTCTCGCCGGTCGTCTACCTGGTCGGCTTTGTCGTCTCCTTCGCCACAGACGTGGGTGGGCTGATCATCATCTCGGTCGGGGCCCTCTCGTACCTATGGAAGCCGGAGACGACCGTGGACCGCCTGCCCGCGAACAAGAGCCATCAGCACCCCGGCGCCGGCGTCTAGCTGTCGCGTGCCGGGTCGCTCCTGGCCGCTCCGACGCGAACTCATCGGCCCGGGACGGTCGCCGGGGCAGCCACGTTCTCCCAGGTCGCCCTCGTACGATCCACCACTCGCCCAATGTTCGCTGGGATACTGCGGAAGCCGAGGATAGGGAGTCCGCGGGCGCCCTATCCATTGGTCTACGTCCCGTCGCCGCGGCGACCAAACGAAACGAGGCACACGATGACCACCGAGAGTCCTACTCCCCCGCCCACATACCAGGCGGGCGAACCCCATCCGGTTCAACTGACCATCCCCCATCAAGCGGAGTACTCGCGCGGCCTCTCCATCCTCGGGGTGATCTTCTTCATCGGCAAGATCATCGGGGCCCTCCCCGTGCTGATCGTGCTCTACGTCCTGACGATCATCCTGGAGATCGGGGGCTGGGTCATGCAGTTCGTCGTCCTGTTCACGGGCAAGTACCCCGAGGGCGCCCACGAGTTCTTCCGGGGCATCGTCCAGCTGAACGCCCGCACGTTGTCCTGGATCCTGGGCCTCACCGACCGCTACCCCGGCTTCAGCCTCAAGTAGGTTCGCATTCCTCGCACACCGGGTGGTCGACCGCCGCTCGGTGTGCGAGGGACTGCTTCTGCGCCGGCCGTCGACCTCTGCTCCGGCCTGCGGGGAGGGGTCCCGCCTTGCTCAGGCCTGCGGGGGTTGCTCGGCGGCAACCGGTGCCGGAGCTTGCCCCATCGGGACCGGCGATGGAACCTGCTCGGCCGACGCGAGGTAGGGGTCACCGACCTCGACCGGCTCGGGGTAGTTGCTGACCACGATGGTGCTGGCGATCTTGTCCCACAGCTCCTGCCTGTTCTTGTCCCACATGAGCATGAAGACGAGGACGACCCAGGCGGGGAAGAAGATCGACGAGATGAGGCCCATGACGATCCACTTGCCGACGAACTCTCGCAAGAACATCGTGCCCCACGGCGCCACCTCGCCGGTGTCGAGCTTCACCACCTTGATGCGCATGATCTGCATGGCCGGCGTCTCGCCCGAGCGCCAGATGACGAGCGACCAGATGAACCAGCCGATGAACGCGGTGATGATGGCCAGCCCCAGATCGAGCGCGTACTGGCCCAGTCGTCGCCCCGGTGTAGTCATGGTGACGCCGACCGGCAGCGTCTTGACCTGCTCGCAATACTCGCAGCTGACCCGATCGGTCGCCGAGGGTTGGCCACAGCGCGGGCATGGGAGCGCGGGCAGGTAGATGCCCGGAGCGGGGCCGGACGGTGCCGGGCCAGGGTACGCCGCCGGACCGGGGGCTTGTTGACCGGCCGCCCCTGCCGCTGTCTCTGGCGGGTACCAATTGCCGTCCGACGCCTGCCACCATCCCTCACCCTGCGACGCGCTGCTCATGGCGATCTCACCCCTTTGGACACCGCTCAGTGGCGGTCCCACTGCGCATAGTAACCAGACCGCCTGTCCAGCTCAAGGGCGGAACCGTGCATCGAGCTGTCGCGAGCAGGGCCGCCGCGAGCTAGGCGTCGGCGCGGCCGTAGTCGTCCTCGAGGCGGACGATGTCGTCCTCCCCGAAGTACTCTCCGTGCTGGACTTCGACGAAGACCACGTCGGCCGGTCCCGGGTTCTCGATGCGATGGTCGGTGCCGACCGGGATGTCGACCGACTGGCCGGCGACGAGCGCCAGCCGCGCCCCGTCCAACGTGACCGTCGGGGTGCCGGCCACGATGAACCAGTGCTCCGAGCGACGGGCGTGACGCTGGTAGCTCAGGCGCTTCCCGGGCAGCACGACGATCCGCTTCACCTTGTGGGAGCCGTCGTCGTCGAGCACGGTGTAGCTGCCCCACGGCCGCTGGTCGGTCTCCAGACTCCTGCTCTCGGTCTCCACGGCCCTGCTCTCGGTCTCCACGGCCCTGCTCTCGGTCTCCACGGCTTTCCCGTCGGCCATCACGCCGCCCGCTCGGCGGCCCGGACGGCGTTGCGCAACAGCATGGCCCGGGTCATGGGTCCCACCCCGCCCAGCCGCGGCGTGAGCCATCCGGCCACCTCGGCCACCGACTCGTCCACGTCCGAAAGGAGCTTCTTGCCCTCCCACGAGGTCCCCGCCCCCACGACCGCCGCCCCCGGCTTGACCATGTCCGGGGTCACCAGGCCGGCGCGGCCGGCGGCGGCCACCACCACGTCTCCCTGGCGCACCAGGGCGGACAGGTCCTCGACGCCGGTGTGGACCACGGTGACGGCGGCGTTGCAGCCGGGGCGCTTCATGGCCAGGAGCAGGGCCAGGGGTCGCCCGATGGTCAGGCCCCGGCCGATGATCACCACGTGGCGGCCCTCGACGGGCACGTCGTTGGCGTTCAGCAGCTCGACGATGCCGGCCGGCGTGCACGGCAACGGTCCGGGCGCCCCCATCACCAGTCGCCCGAGGTTGGTCGGGTGCAGCCCGTCGACGTCCTTCTCGGGGTCGACGGCCAGGAGGACCCGCTCCTCGTCGAGCCCTTCGGGCAGGGGCAGCTGCACCAGGTAGGCGTGCACGGCCGGGTCCTGGTTGAACCGCGCCACCACCGACTCCAGCTCGGCCTGCGACGTCGTGGCCGGCAGGTGCTCGTGGACCGAGTTGATGCCCACCTCGGCGCAGTCGGCGATCTTCATGGCCACGTACCGGGAGCTGGGCCCGTCGTCGCCGACCAGGATCGTCCCCAGGCCGACGTGGACACCGGCGGAGCGCAGGCGCGCCACCCGATCGGTGACCTCGGCCCGGATCCGGGCAGCCAGCGCCTCGCCGTCGAGCACCTTGGCGGTCATCGGCTCCCCCTCACGATCCTCGCTTCCGGCCGCTCAGTGCCGGAAGTGGCGCTCGCCACCCGTCGTCACCACAGCGATGCCCACTTCGTCGGCCGCGGCCATGACCTCGCCGTCACGGATGGACCCCCCCGGCTGGACGACCGCGCCCACCCCGGCGTCGGCCAGCACCAACAAGCCGTCGGGAAAGGGGAAGAACGCATCGCTGGCCGCCGCCCCGCCCCGGGCCCGGGCCGCGGCCTTGGACACGGCCAGCTCGGCGGCCACCACCCTCGACTGCTGTCCGGCGCCGACGCCGACGGCCTGACCGTCGGTGACGATGGCGATGGCGTTCGAGGTGGTGCGGGCACACACCCGCCAGGCCAGGGCCAGGTCGCGCCACTGCGACTCGGTCGGCTGCTTCTTCGTCGCCACCTGCCACTCCGACGGCGGGGCCACGAACCGGTCAGCGTCCTGGACGAGGAAGCTTCCGCCCAGGCTCCGGAACTGGCGCACCAGCGGCTCGGGCGCAGGCGCCGAGAGCAGACGGGTCGCCTTGCGCTTGGAGGAGAGCCGGGCCAGCGCGTCGTCGTCGTAGGAGGCAGCGATGATGAGGTCGGCCTGGGGCCCCGCGGCGATCCGCTCGGCCACGGCCGGGCTCACGCGGCCGCCGACGGCCACCACACCGCCGAAGGCCGAGACGGGATCGCACTCGAGCGCCCGTTGGTAGGCCGTGGGCAGGTCGGCCGCCACCGCCGCGCCACAGGGGTTGGCGTGCTTGATGATGGCCACGGCCACGTCGTCGTCCGAAGCCAGCTCGTGCACGAGGCGCCAGGCGGCGTCGGCATCGAAGATGTTCAGGTAGGACATCTCCTTACCCCCGTGCTGGACGACGTCGTCCCACCAGGTCTCCTGCCCGAGGACCCGGTACCGGGCGCCGTGCTGGTGCGGGTTCTCGCCGTAGCGCATCGACGCGGCCCGCTCCAGGCTGAGATGGATGCTCGGGGGCAGGGCCTCGCCCTCACCCTCGTCGAACCAGGCCACGATGGCGGCGTCGTAGGCGGCGGTATGAGCGAAGGCGGCCCGGGCCAGTCGCTGCCTCGTCCGGTCCGACAACGACCCGCTGGACCGGAGCTCGTCGAGGACCGTGCCGTAGTCGTCCGGGTCGACGACGACTCCCACGTGGGCGTGGTTCTTCGCCGCAGCCCGGACCATGGTGGGGCCGCCGACATCGATGAGCTCGATCGAGGGGTCCGACGTGAACGGGTAGAGATTGCAGACCACCAGGTCGATGAGGCCGATGCCCCGGCGCTCCACGTCCGCCATGTGGTCGGGGTCGGACCGATCGGCCAGGATCCCCCCGTGGACGGTGGGATGGAGGGTCTTCACCCTGCCGCCCAGCATCTCGGGGGCGCCGGTCAGGTCGGCGACCTCGGTGTGGGCGATGCCCGCCTGGCGCAGCGCATCCGAGGTGCCCCCGCTCGAGACCAGGTCCCAGCCGAGCGCGGCCAGGCCGCGGGCCAGGTCCTCCACACCGGCCTTGTCGTACACGGACAGCAACGCCCTCATGCCTCCACCTCCGGACCTGATCCTCGTGCATGGGCCGGGGTGGCCGCCAGCCCGTCCACGAAGCGGCGGATGGTCGCCGGGTACAGCGTCCGCTCCACCTCCTTGATGCGTTCGTGGAGGCTCTCCTCGGTGTCGCCGGGTCGGACGGGCACGGTCTGTTGGGCCAGGATCGGCCCGGCGTCCATCTCCACGGTGGCGACGTGCACCGTGGTGCCCGTCTCGGCCACGCCGGCGGCCAGGGCCTCGCGTACCGCGTGCCAGCCGGGGAAGGCCGGCAGCAGGGCCGGATGGGTGTTCAGGATGCGCCCCGGATAGGCGGTGTGGACGGGCTCGGCCAAAACCGTCCCGAACCCGGCCATGACCACCACGTCGATGTCGTGGTGCTGCAGCGCCTCGGTGAGCGCGGCCGTGTAGGCGGTGCGGTCGAATCCGGGACCGAAGCCACCGAAGGCGTCCCGGTCCACCAGCTCCGACGGCACCCTGTGCTCGGCGGCCACCTCCAGGGCCCGGCAGGGCCGGTCCACCGCCACCACCCGGACGGGCAGGTCGCTGTCCAGGATGGCCGCCAGGATGGTGCCGCTGCCTGACGCCAGAACCCCGATGCCGACGGAACCATGGGGGTCGCTGCGGGCCACGGGGGAACGCTACCAGCGCGGTGGCCGGTCTCACCCGCCCGACGGTCGTTCAAGAGGTGGCCCGCGAGGGCCGGCCGGCGGTTCGGTGGCCGGCCGGCGGGCCGGCCGTCCGACACCCACCGCGTTTGTGGAGTCGCCCCCATGCGTGATTGCATCGGCGCCGTGCGAAAGGCAGCTCCCCTACTGGTGGCCGCCGGGGTCCTGGCCTCGTTGGCCGCTTCGGCCGGGGTGGCCGCCGCTTCCGCCCCTACGCTGTCCTCCCTGATCACAGGGCATATACCGGCCGGATTCGTGCCCACCGCCCGAGGAAACGGGGCGTCGGACCGGCCCACCACCACCGAACCTCGTGCCCAGACCGGTCAGGTGCCGATCAGTCCCGAGCTGTACCTGCGGGACCCGGGGAAGGCCAACGGCGGGGCCACCTTGCCGACGCTGTGGCGGCTGTGGTGGAACCCGACCTTGCAGCAGACCCTCACGGTGTCGCTGGCCCGGTACTCCGGCGCCTCGCAGGCAACGAGGGCCGTCGCCGAGCTGGACGCCGCCCTCACCGGGTCGGTGAAGAGCAGCGGGCTCAGCCTGACGTCGGCCTTCGTTCCCGCCGGCCTCCCCGGCGGGCACGGCTACAACCTGTCGGCCGCCACGTCGGCCACACCGAACAAGACCCCGTTCACGGTGAGCGCGGTGCTGTTCCACAGCGGGCCCGTCGAGTATCTCGTGACCATCCTGGCCGGCGGCACCGAGCCGGCCACCGGGGCGGTGAGCTCGTTCGCCGTCACCCAGTACCAGGCCGTGTCCACGGCCTCGGTCCGAACCCCGGCCGCCGCCACCCACGCCTCACTCTGGCCCTGGGTCGTCATCGGCGTGCTCGTGGTCCTGGTGGTCGCCGCATTCATCGCTCGACGGCGGGCCGTGGCCCGCAGACGCCGCCACCGGCATGCCCGTCGACGAATGCCCCGCGGTTCGCCGCCGGGCCGACCTGGGGTCCCGCTGAGCCGGGAACGATGGGTCCGCTGAGCCGGTGTGCCCGTCGTCCCGGCTGGGCCCGGCCAGGACGACCTCCCGCTCAGGGCTGCAGTGACCGAACGAGGCTCTCGTCGAATGCCTCGAGGGAGGTCAGGACGGCATCACAGAACCCCCACCGTGGTGACGAGAGTGCTGCCGCCTCCGGCACCACCACCACGCGCATCCTCGCCGCCTTGGCCGCGATCGCCCCGTTGAACGAGTCCTCGACGGCCAGGCAGGTGACCGGGTCCCGGCCCAGCTTCTCGGCCGTGGTCAGGTACGAGCCCGGGTGGGGCTTGCCCAGCGGCTCCCACTCGGCCGAGTGCCAGACGGAGACCAGCGACTCGATGTCGAGCCGCCGCAGGGCGGCCTCGATGACGACGGCGTACGATCCCGAGCACACGGCCACGTCCAGGCCCAGGCGCCGGCACCGCTCGAGCGCCTCGACCGAGCCGGGCATGGGCGTGCCCTCGGCGGCGATGATGTCGGCCACCGCCGCCGTGATCGCCCGCTCCACTTCGACCGGGCTCGGACCCGCCCAGGGAAAGCGCTCCCACCAGTAGCGGACGGCATCGTCGATCCGCAGCCCCATCGTCTGGCGCACCTCGGACTCGGTCAGATGCAGGTCGAGCCGCCCGAAGACCTCGATCTCGGCCCGCCGCCAGAACGGCTCGGAGTCGATCAGGAGGCCGTCCAGGTCGAAGATGACCGCGCTGATCGGGCGGGCGGCGTAGGCCGACGCCGAAGCAACGTCGGTGATCAGCCCAGCTTCCGGACGATGTCGACCATGACCTCACCGGCTTCGGTCGGGTTCTGGGCGACGGTGACGCCCGCATCGGACAGCGCGTCCATCTTGGCCTGGGCCGTGCCCTTGGATCCCGAGATGATGGCGCCGGCATGTCCCATCTTCCGGCCCGGGGGGGCGGTCACGCCGGCCACGTAGGACACCACCGGCTTGGTCACCGACGAGGCGATGTACTCGGCCGCCTCCTCCTCGGCCGACCCGCCGATCTCGCCGATCATCATCACGGCGCGGGTGTCAGGATCGGCCTCGAAGGCCTCGAGGCAGTCGATGAAGCTGGTCCCCGGCACCGGGTCCCCGCCGATGCCCACACAGGTGGTCTGGCCGACGCCCTGCTGCGAGAGCTCGTGCAGGGCCTGGTAGGTCAGCGTGCCCGATCGGCTGACGATGCCGACGGGACCACCGGCCAGGGCGATATCACCCGAGGTGATGCCGATGTTGCACTTCCCCGGGGAGATGATGCCCGGGCAGTTCGGTCCGAGCAGGCGGGTCCCGGGGAATTGGCGGCGCAGCCGGTTGAAGGCCAACGCCTCGTCCTGGGCCGGGATCCCCTCGGTGATGCACACGACGAAGGGAATGCCGGCGGCGGCGGCCTCGACGATGGCGTCGGCCGCGAACTTCGGGGGCACCGAGATGAACGAGGCCGTGGCCCCGGTGGCCGCCACCGCCTCGGCCACGGTGGCGTAGACGGGGATCCCCTCGACCTCCGAGCCGCCCCGATTGGGGTTGGTGCCGGCCACGACCTTGGTCCCGTAGGCCCGGTTGCGGAGCCCGTGGTAGAGGCCCTGGCTGGTGGGGCTGATCCCCTGGATCACGACGGTGGTGTTCTCGTCGACGAAGATGCTCATGACTTTCCTCCTGCAAGAGCGACGGCCCGTCGGGCGGCATCGATCATGGTCGGCTCGGCGACCAGACGGTCCGAGAGATGGTCGGAGAGGATCTCCCGTCCGGCGACGGCATTGGTGCCGTCGAGCCGCAGGACGATCGGCGACGAGATGTCCACCCGCTTGAGGGCCTCGAGGACCCCGTTGGCCACCTCGTCGACCCGGGTGATACCGCCGAAGATGTTGACGAGGATCGACCGTACGGCCGGGTCCGAGTTGATCACTTCGAGGGCGGCCGCCATGACATCGGCGTTGGCCCCTCCTCCGATGTCGAGAAAGTTGGCCGCGGTGCCCCCGCACTGGTTGACCACATCCAGCGTGCTCATGGCCAGTCCCGCACCGTTGGCGATGATTCCCACCGTCCCGTCGAGGCCGATGTAGTTCAGGCCGCGGGCCTTGGCCCGGGCCTCGCGCTCGTCCTCCACGTCACTGCCGGCGAACTCCTCCCACTCCGGGTGCCGGAAGGCGGCGTTGTCGTCGAGGGTGACCTTGGCGTCGAGGGCATGGACCCGGCCCTCGGGGGTGAGGATCAGCGGGTTGATCTCGGCCAGGTCACAGTCCCCTTCGACATAACACCGGTAGAGGCGGACCAGGAGCTCGGCCGTCTGGGCCCGGGCCACCTCGTCCAGGTTGGCCCGGTCGACCCAGGACCGGGCCGCCTCCTCGGACAGGCCGTCCACCGGGTCGATATGCAACATGGCGATGGCATCGGGATTGGTGACGGCCACCTCTTCGATCTCGACGCCCCCCTCGGCCGAGAGCATGCCCAGGTGGAGCTTGGCCCCCCTGTCGAGCGTGAAGCTGGCGTAGTACTCGGTGGCGATGTCAGAGGCGTGCTCGATCCACAGGCGCTCGACCACATGGCCCTTGATGTCGAGCCCCAGGATGTTCCCGGCGTGGGTGCGCACCTCGTCGGCGTCGTTGGCCAGCTTTACGCCACCCGCCTTGCCCCGGCCGCCGACTTTGACCTGTGCCTTCACCACCACCGGATAGCCGGCCTGATCCGCCTGCTCGACGGCCTGGTCGACGGTGTCGGCCACACCTCCCTTGGAGGTGGGAATGCCGAACCGGGCGAAGTACTGCTTGCCCTGGTACTCGAAGAGATCCACCGGATCCGTTCCTCTCTGTTCGCTCGTGTTGCTCGTGCTCGTGCTCGTGTCTCGTGCTGTGGTGTGTTCGTGCCGTCCTGTGTGCTCGCGGTGTTGGACGCGCTGATGGGCCTGTGGTGGAGCCCGGGTCAGGCTCCCTCTCGGCCGTCGAGGGTCTGCTCGAGCCACTGGCCGATGGCGGGGAGCGGTGCACCGGGAGTGAACACCTCGGCCACCCCCTGAGTCCTTCAAGATCGGGATGTCCCCTTCGGGAATGATCCCACCCACCAGCACCAAGACGTCGTCGCGGCCCGCTTCCTTCAGCCCGGCGATGACCCGGGGGACCAAGGTAAGGTGGGCGCCCGAGAGGAGCGACAGGCCGACGGCGTCGGCATCCTCTTGGATCACGGCCTGGACCACCTGCTCGGGCGTCTGGTGCAGTCCGGTGTAGATGACTTCGAAGCCCGCATCCCGGAGGGCTCGGGCTATGACCTTGGCGCCGCGGTCGTGCCCGTCGAGACCGGGCTTGGCCACGACCACTCGGTATGGTCGTTTCACGGCGCCGATACTAAGCGCTGACCGTATATCCAGCGCCAAACGAAGGGCCGCCTACCTGGTCAGGAGGGTTCTGGGGGTCGTGCCCTCACCCGAATTGGGCGTGGTACGTTCGTGCCCAGGCGTGCGAAGTCGACTACCCATATCGGAGGGCGCCGTGGCCACGCCGGCCGAAGCCGTGGAACCACCCGACGAGAGCGCGCCTCACCGCAGCCGGAGCACACGGCACGCGGTCCTCCTCGGGATGATCCGCATGGCCCGTCCCCGCCAGTGGATCAAGAACCTGTTGGTCTTCGTGGCCCCGGGTGCAGCCGGAGTCCTGACGCACGGCAGCTCCTTCCTGAAGGCCCTCGGCGCCTTCGGGATCTTCTGCATTGCCGCCTCGGGGACGTACTTTCTCAACGACACCATCGACGCCGACCGGGATCGCCTCCATCCGACCAAGCGCTACCGCCCGGTGGCCTCCGGTGTGGTCTCGCCCTCGCTTGCCCTCGGGGTGGGCGCGGTGCTCCTCGCCGTGTCCTTCGGCCTGGCCTGGTGGTTGGCCGGTTACCGGCTGGCCCTGGTCGTAGGGCTGTACGTGGTCATCACCACCGTCTACAGCCTCTGGCTCAAGCATGAGCCGATCGTCGACCTTGCCGCCGTCAGCTCCGGTTTCGTGTTGCGGGCCATCGCCGGGGGTATCGCCACCGGCGTGGTCCTCTCGGACTGGTTCCTGATCGTCGCCACCTTCGGGTCGCTGCTGATCGTCACCGGCAAGCGCTCGGGCGAGCAGAAGCTCCTGGGGGCGAACCAGGCCCAGGTGCGCCAGACGCTCGGGCGCTACGACCCCGCCTTCTTGCAGACGGTCCGGACCCTGTCGGCGGCGGTCACGGTCACCGCCTACTGCCTGTGGGCCTTCGACCGGGCTGTCGCCATCCACCCCGGACACCATCCGATCTGGTTCCAGCTGTCCATCGTGCCCTTCGTGCTCGGCCTGCTCCACGTCGTCCGCCAGCTCGATGCGGGCAAGGGCTCCACCCCTGAGGACATGGCCCTGGGCGACCGTCGGCTGGAGATCTACGGCATCACCTGGGTCATCCTGATCGCGGTAGGGGTCTATGCCTGACCGGGTCGGGCAGGCGGGCGCGCCGCGGGCAGGCGCCGTTCGGTCGTTGTTGACCGGGTGGGGGCGCACGCCGGCCACCGCCGCCGATGTCGTCCACGCCGTCCACCCCGACGTCGTCGACGAGGCGATCAACGCAGCCGTCGCCGGCGGGGCAGCGCCCGGCCGCGGCCTGATCGCTCGCGGGCTGGGCCGAGGCTACGGGGACGCGGCGCAGAACGCAGGTGGGACGGTCATCGACGCCACCTGGCTCGACGCCGTCCATGACGTCGACCTCGGGGCGGGGCTGGTCACGGTGGGGGCGGGCATCAGCCTGGAGACCCTGATGGAACGGTTCGTACCCCTCGGATGGTTCGTGCCGGTGACCCCGGGGACCCGCCAGGTGACGGTGGGCGGTGCCATCGCCGCCGACATCCACGGCAAGAACCATCACCGCGACGGCAGCTTCTGCGGCCACGTCACCGCCATGACCCTGGTCACG
Source organism: uncultured Acidimicrobiaceae bacterium (assembly GCA_963803065.1). GTDB lineage: Bacteria > Actinomycetota > Acidimicrobiia > Acidimicrobiales > RAAP-2 > DASXMT01. The sequence goes on along the minus strand of CAWDKW010000004.1, from coordinate 166,037 downwards.
CCGACGGGGACCAAGGAGATCTCGCCTTCCTCGGACCCCGATCTGTTCTGGGCGACGGCCGGAGGCATGGGGCTGACCGGGGTGGTCACCCGAGCCACGTTGCAGATGATCCCGGTGGAATCGAGCTACATGCTGGTCGACACCGAACGCGCTGCGGACCTCGATGACGCCATGTCCCGGATGACCTCGGGCGACGACGGCTACCGCTATTCGGTGACGTGGATCGACTGTCAGTCCACGGGCAAGAACCTCGGGCGTTCCGTGCTCACCCGCGGCGATCACGCCCGGCTCGAGGAGCTCCCGCCCGCGCTGCAGCGCTCGCCGGACCGGGCTCGCCGGTTCACGCCCCGAACGCTGATCAACGTGCCTGTCACCCCGCCCAGCGGCCTGCTCAACCCGCTGACCGTGGGGGCGTTCAACGAATTCTGGTTCCGGAAGGCACCCAAGTTCCAGGTGGGCAAACCCCAGCACATGACCGGGTTCTTCCATCCCCTGGACGGGGTGGGCTCGTGGAACCGGCTCTACGGAAAGCGGGGCTTCCTGCAGTACCAGTTCGTGGTGGGCGACCAACACGCCGAGTCCGTGCGGCGGATCATCGAGCGGCTGACCGAGGTCAAGCTGGCGTCGTTCCTGGCCGTGCTGAAGCGGTTCGGGCCCGGGGACCCCGGTCCCCTCTCCTTCCCCATGCCCGGCTGGACCCTGGCTCTCGATCTTCCGGTCGGCTCCGACGGGCTCGACCGCTTGCTCGACGACTTCGACGAGGAGGTCGCCGGGGTCGGTGGCCGCGTCTACCTGGCCAAGGACTCGCGGGTTGCGCCCGACATGTTCGAGCGGATGTACCCCCACGTCGACGCGTGGCGGGCGGTGCGCGACCGGGTCGACCCGGAGAACCTGCTGCAGTCGGACCTCAGCCGCCGGCTCGGGCTCACGGGGGCTACGGCTGCCGCCGCCCGGCCAGAAGCCACGCCGCCGAGCGAGATGGCGACGGAGCGAGCGACGGCGGGCGACACACCGGCCGGGAAGGCAGTAGCGAAAAAGGCAGCGCCTGCGGCCAAGAAGGCAGCTGCGGCCAAGAAGGCAGCTGCGGCCAAGAAGGCGGCGCCGACGGCCAAGAAGGCAGCTGCGGCGAAGAAGGATGCGCCAGCGGCCAAGCGATCGACACAGGCCGGGAAGTCGGCGGCGGACAAGTCGGCGGCGAACAAGTCGGCAGCCCCGGGTGCCCCAGAGGCCCAAACAGGAACAGGACGGACAGAACGATGATCGACGCCACAGGACGACCGCAGTCAGTGCTGGTACTGGGAGGGTCGTCCGAGATCGCCCAGGCCATCGTCACCCGACTGGTCCCGGGTCGGTGTCGGACCGTCGTGCTCGCCGGCCGAGCGTCGCCCCGCCTGACCGAGGCTGCCGCAGTGGCCCGCTCCGCTGGCGCCGATGTCGTCGAGGAGGTGGAGTTCGACGTCACCGACACCGGTGGCCACACCCAGTTCGCCGACGAGGTCTTCAAGCGCTTCGGCGACTTCGACGTGGTCGTCATGGCCGTCGGGGTGCTGGGTGACCAGGACATCGACGAACACGACCCGGCCTCGGCCGCCGCCGTGATCACCACCAACTTCACCGGAGTGGCTACCGCCCTGCTGGCCGTCTCGGCCCGGCTTCGATCACAGGGGCACGGCCGCATCGTGGTGCTGTCGTCGGTGGCCGGCGAACGGGCCCGACGGGCCAACTTCATCTATGGCTCGTCGAAGGCAGGCCTCGACGCCTTCTCCCAGGGCCTGGCCGACTCCCTGGTGGGGAGCGGCGTCCGGGTCATGATCGTCCGCCCGGGCTTCGTGGTCGGGCGGATGACCGAGGGCATGCGGGCCCAGCCCTTCGCGACGACCCCCGAGGCCGTGGCCGCCGCCGTCGTCCACGGGATCGAGAGCGGCGCCTCCGAGGTCTACGTTCCCTCGATCCTCCGCTGGGTCTTCATGGCCATGCGCCACCTGCCTCGCGTCGTGTGGCGGCGCCTACCCAGCTGACGAGGGCGCCCAGCTACACGTCGCTTGCCCGCTGCGATCAGGGAACGCGGGCGGACATGGTGATGAAGTCCCGGGAGCTGGCCGAGAAATAGCGGGACGGCGAGTTGACCTCGTCGTTGGTCAACCGACTGCCGTTGGCCCCAGAGGCGGGCTGGCCCGGAGCGGGCGAGTAGCTGAAGAAGTTGACCCACGAGGTGTTGATGTCCATCTCCATCGCCCGCACCGCCCCCGCATGCTGGAGGACGTTGGCCAGGTCGACGATCGACAACCCCGAACCGCCGACGTAGACGAGGGCACCGTCGGCGGTGACACCGACGCCGGACCGCCACACCCGGTAGGCACCGCCCAGCGTCGCGCCCCAACGGGTGTTGTCGCTCTGGTTGAGGCCGGGGACCGGTTGCCCGTTGTCCACGATCAGGTCAAGGTTCTGGCGCACGGCCACGACGTTCGGGTTCATGGAGACGTCCCGGCCCCAGACACCCACGGTCGGGGTGCCGTTTCGGTAGATGACGAGCGACGCCGCCCCGTTCACCAACGGCATGGCGGTGTGCCCGTCGGCGTAGTAGCCGCCCTGGGCGTCCTGCATCAGGAACCCCGAGTTGAACGCGGCCACGAGGGATGAATCCGCGCTGGCCGGGATGGGCGAGTTGTTGACGTAGGGGCCACCGGTGCCGGGAATCGACTCGCCCTCGTAGAGGGCCGCCTTGAGCAGCGTGGTGTCCATCCAGGCCACGCCGGTGACCTCGCTGGTGTAGGTGGAGTCAGGACGGACGTAGGCGGCGTACATGGCGGGGATACCGCCCACGGTGCGGCCGATCGGGTGCCACTGGCCCTCGCCCGCGATCGGCGGTGTGGCCAGCGGGACCATCGCCGTCGGCGGCGGGAGGTGGGGCGGGCCCACGGTCGGAGCGGGGAGGGCCGCCTTGGTCGGAGCAGGGATGGCCCCCGACTTGGGCTTGCCTCCCTTGGGCGGCTGGTGGTGGGAGTACCAGAAGTTCTCGATCGACGTCACGATGCTGCCGCCGCCGTTCTGGCGCAGCCACTCGACGAAGCGGGTGCTGACCGGGCCGTTGGCCGGATTGATCATGGCCGACCCGAGCGAGACCCAGATCGGGGTCATCAGCAAGAGCACGACCAACAAGACGGAGAGCTTGGGGTGTCGACCGACGATCGTGCGGCGGCTGCGGACCCGTTCGCGGCGCCGCTCCTTTCGAATGCGACGCCGCTGTCTGGCGGTGCCGCCCCGACCGGCTCGATGACGCGGGGTGGTGCCCTGGGACGTCGAGGGGCGCTCGGGTGGGCCGCCGGGCCGGCGGGGACGGGGACCATCGTCGACCGGCGAGCGTCGTCCGCTCGGCAACAACTCCGTGCCGCTCCCGAGTCCTGGCCCCTGCCCGTTGGAGCCGCGCCGGGGCGGCCCCTGCTCATGGGAGGCGCTCATGGGCTGGCCCTGCCCGTTGGAGCCGCGCCGGGGCTGGACCTGCCCACGCGAACCGCTGACCGAGCCCTGGCGGGAGCCATTGCCGTTGCCATTGCCGTCCCGGAGCGGAGGACCTCCCGGACGGCCGGGTGGACCGCCGGGACGACGGGGCGGGGGGAGGGTCGAACCATCGTCCACCACCTCACGCCCACCGCCGTCGCGCGTCACCATGGCGGCGCCCCGCGATGGACGTCGGTCGTTGTCTTCGTGGTGGTGCAGGTTGGCGGGGCCACAACATCCTCCACTGGCTCAGCCCGAGCCCGGCCGGGTTTCGATGGTGAACCCCACGGAACCCTCCGCCGCTGGTCCGTCGGCCGAGCTAGTCATTGAGATCGTCGCCTTCAGTCTCTCATGTCCGAGGTACCGTCCGTTGGTACCCCCTGTTCGTTCTGCCTCAGTTGCCTCACAGGGGCGACCGGAGTTGGAACAGACGTAAGGCCGAGCCGGTCAGGCGCGCTTGACCGGCGCCATCCGGAGCAGTAATTGCTTCCGGCCCACTCCGCCGAATTGCACCGTGGCCTCCGCATTCTCACCCGAACCGCTGGTGGCGAGCACCGTTCCCTCCCCCCACCGGCCGTGCACCACGAGGTCGCCGGCCTCGAGCCCGAGCGCCTCGGCGCCGGTGGAGACGGGATCCGGGCGCCTGACCCCGCTCCCGTAGCGGTCCCCCGGTGTGGCGATCCCGGTCCCGAACCGGCTCAGGCCGGGCGTGCCGGAAGGCCGGTCGTTCTCCCAGGCGTCACGGCCGGGGGCCGAGCGGCGGACACCGTAGCCACCGGCCGGGGCGCCCACCTCCCGCACCAGCTCGACCGGCATCTCGGTGAGGAAGCGACTGGGCACGTTGCTGCCCGTCTTGCCGAACAGCATGCGGCTCCAGGCATGGGAGACGAAGAGGTACTTCTCGGCCCGGGTGATCCCGACGTAGCACAGCCGGCGCTCCTCTTCGAGCTCCACGGGGTCCCCGAGGGCGCGGAAGTGGGGAAAGATGCCGTCCTCCATCCCGACCAGGAACACGGCGGGGAACTCGAGGCCCTTGGCGATGTGGAGGGTCATGAGCGACACCCGGCTGGGGTCGCTGTCGAGCTCGTCCGAGTCGGCCACGAGCGAGGCCGCCTCCAGGAACTCGGGCAGGGACCGGTACTCGGCGGCCACACCGGCCAGCTCGTCGATGTTCTCCACCCGACCGAGCGCCTCGATGCTGCCCTCGGCCAGGAGCTCGCTCCGGTACCCGGTACGCTCGGCCACCGCCGAGGTCAGCTCGCCGGGCCCGAGCGGGCCGTCGGCCTCCTGGTCAGCGTCGACGCCGCCCTCGGGGCCCTGGCCATCCGGCTCATCAGGCCACGCGCCCTCTGGGGGGAAGGCATCAAAGGCCTCGTCCACCCCCGGCTGTGGCACGGCCATCCGGTTCCGCAACTCGTCGAGCAACCGGGCCAGGTCGGCGAGGGCCCTCGAGGCCTTGCCCGTGATCCCGACCTCGTCGGCCCGGCCGACGGCCTCGCCGAAGGACACCCCGTTGAGCTGGGCCCACCCGGCCAACCGGGCCACCGACGTCTCTCCCACGCCCCGTTTGGGCACGTTGACGATGCGCCGCCAGCTCACCTCGTCGTCCGGGTTGACCAGTACCCGCAGGTAGGCGAGGACGTCTTTCACCTCGCGGCGGTCGTAGAACCGCGTGCCCCCCACCACCTTGTAAGGGACCTCGTCGCGGACCAACGCCTCTTCGAGGGCGCGGCTCTGAGCGTTGGTCCGGTAGAAGACGGCCACGTCGCCCCACCTGACGCCCTCCTCCCGGTGAAGCCGGCCGATCTCGCTCGACACCCACGCCGCCTCGTCGTGCTCGTCCTCGGCCCGGTAGCGGGTGATGATGTCCCCGGCGCCCACGTCGGTCCACAACGTCTTCGGTTTCCGGGAGACGTTGTTGGCGATCACCGCGTTGGCCGCGTCGAGAATGGTCTGGGTCGACCGGAAGTTCTGTTCCAGCGTCACCGTGGTGGCATCGGGGAACGCAGCTTCGAACTCCAAGATGTTGGTGATGTCCGCCCCCCGGAACCGGTAGACGGACTGGTCGCTGTCCCCCACGACCACGATGTTGCGGTGCTCGCCGGCCAGGAGCACGGCCAGCGCGTTCTGGACCGCGTTGGTGTCCTGGAACTCGTCGATGAGGATATGGGTGAAGCGCTGGCGGTAGAGCTCCAGGACGTCGGGATGCTCCCGGAACAGCCGTACCGCGTTGAGCAGCAGATCGTCGAAGTCCATGGCGTTGGCCGCCACCATCCGTCGCTGGTACTCGTCGTAGACATCGGCGATCCGCCGGTCGAAGATGGTCACCGTGGCCGCCCGGTACTCGGCCGGCCCCTGCTGGTTCGACTTGGCCTGGCTGATCTGACCGAGGATGCTGCGCGGCGACAACTTCTTCGTGTCGATGTCGAGCTCACGGCAGATGATCTCGATCAGGCGCCGAGAATCGGCATCGTCGTAGATGGTGAAGGATCCCTTGTACCCGAGGCGGTCGCCGTGGGACCGGAGGATGCGGACACAGGCCGAGTGGAAGGTGGACACCCACATGCGCCGGCCCCTCGGGCCGACCAGGGCGGCGACCCGCTGGCGCATCTCCTCAGCTGCCTTGTTGGTGAAGGTGATGGCCAGTATCTGCCAGGGGGCGGCATCGCCCATGGCGATGAGGTGGGCGATGCGCCGGGTCAGGACCCGGGTCTTCCCCGACCCGGCCCCGGCCACGATCAGCAGCGGGCTGCCCCGGTGGGTGACCGCGTCCCGCTGGGGACCGGTCAGCCCCTCGACCAGCTCGTGGGCGGCCACCTGGCGGCCCTCACCGCCTCCGACGTCGTCGCCGCGGCCCGACGACCGCCTGCTGCCGTCCACGGCCGTCACTCCCATTCGATGGTGCCCGGGGGCTTGGATGTGATGTCCAGCGCCACCCGGTTGACGCCCTCGACCTCGTTGATGATCCGCGAGGAAAGGCGCTCGAGCAGGTCGTAGGGCAACCTGGCCCAGTCGGCTGTCATGGCGTCGTCACTGGTGACGGCGCGAATCACGATGGGGTAGGCGTAGGTGCGGCCGTCACCCATCACCCCCACGGTGCGAACCGCGGGCAGCACGGCGAAGCTCTGCCACAGCTGCCGGTAGAGGCCGGCGCGGCGGATCTCCTCGGTCACGATGGCATCGGCGGCCCGCAGGATGTCGGCCCGCTCGGGCGTGGCCTCGCCCACGATGCGGACGGCCAGGCCGGGGCCGGGGAACGGTTGGCGCCACACGATGTCGGGGGGCAGTCCCAACTCCTCGCCCACCGCCCGGACCTCGTCTTTGAACAACAGGCGCAAAGGCTCGACCAGGTCGAAGGCCAGGTCGTCGGGGAGCCCGCCGACGTTGTGGTGAGACTTGATCTTGGCCGCATCGGCCGAACCCGACTCGATGACGTCGGGATAGAGCGTGCCCTGGACCAGGTAGCCGGCCGGCTCCCCGGAGGCGTCCGGTCGGATCGGGCCGCGGGGCCGAGTCGAGCCGTCCCCGCTGACCAGGTCCCGAGCCACCTCCTCGAAGACGCGGATGAACAGCTCGCCGATGGTCTTGCGCTTCATTTCCGGATCGATGACCCCGGCCAACGCCGAGAAGAACCGATCGGCCGCCTTCACGTGGACCAGGTCGACGTGGAACTGCCGACGGAAGGTCTCTTCGACCTGCTCGCTCTCGCCGGACCGCATGAGGCCCGTATCGACGAACACACAGGTCAGCTGGTCGCCGATGGCCTTGTGGACCAGAGCGGCGGCCACGGCCGAATCCACCCCGCCCGACAGGGCGCACAGGACGCGGGCCTGGCCCACCTGGGCCTGGATGGCAGCCACCTGGGCCTCGATGATCGAGGTATGGGTCCACGACGGCGGGCACCCACAGACGTCGTAGAGGAACCGCTCGAGGAGGTCTCGGCCCCGTTCGGTGTGGACCACCTCGGGATGGAACTGCACGCCGTAGAGGCGACGGACGGGGTCGTGCAGGGCGGCAACCGGGGCGTCGGCACTCTGCGCCGTGGCGATGAAGCCCTCGGGGACGGCGGCGATGCCGTCGGCGTGGCTCATCCACACCTCGGCGGTGGTCGGCCAGTCGACGAACAACGGTGAGCGCTCGGTCAGGGTCACCGTGGTGCGTCCGTACTCCCCCCGTCCGGTCCGAGCCACCTCGCCGCCCAGCTGCAGGGTCAGCAACTGGGCGCCGTAGCAGATACCGAGGATGGGAACGCCCGAGTCGTAGATTGCCGGGTCGATGGCCGGCGCCGGCGCCTCGTTGACCGACTTCGGGCCGCCGGACAGGATGATCCCCCGGGGCCGGTGAGCCAGCAACTCGGCCGCCGTCGCCGTGTGGGGCACGATCTCGGAATAGACGTGCGCCTCACGCACCCGCCGGGCGATCAGCTGCGCGTACTGGGCCCCGAAGTCGACCACCAGGATCGGCCCGTCCGCCGGGCCGATGCCGGGCCCCGGGCCGGTCGTCGTCAATGGCCCATGCCCACACCCTGCGAGCGTTGCAGGTCCTTGCCCTCGGTCTGGAGCGACGGGGCCACCATGACCTCGGCCTTTTGGAACTCCTTCACCGATTGGTACCCGCAGGTGGCCATGGCCGTGCGGAGCGCCCCGAACAGGTTCATGCGGCCGTCGTTCTCGTGGGCCGGGCCGAGCAGGATCTCTTGGAGCGTTCCTCTGGTGGTGGTCTTGACCCGCGCTCCCCGGGGGAGGGTGGGATGGAAGGTGGCCATGCCCCAATGGAAGCCGCGGGCAGGTGCCTCGACGGCGGACGACAACGGGGAGCCCAGCATCACCGCGTCGGCGCCGCAGGCGATGGCCTTGGCGATGTCCCCACCCTTGGACATGCCACCGTCGGCGATCACGTGGCAGTAGACGCCCGTCTCGTCGAGGTGCCGCATCCGGGCGCCGGCCACATCGGCGATGGCCGTGGCCTGGGGCACCCCGATCCCGAGGACGCCCCGGGTGGTGCAGGCGTTGCCCGGGCCCACTCCGACCAGGACGCCCACCGCTCCGGTCCGCATGAGGTGGAGACCGGCCTGGTAGGACGCACAGCCGCCGACGATGATCGGGATCTCGAACTCACGGATGAACCGCTTGAGGTTGAGGGGCTCGGCCGTCTTGGACACGTGCTCGGCGGAGACCACCGTGCCCTGGATGACCAACAGGTCCAGCTCCGCCTCGAGCAGGGAGGTGGCGAACATCTCCGTCTTTTGCGGTGTGACCGATGCGGCCGTCGTGATCCCCGCCGCCTTCATCTCCTTGATGCGCTGGGTGACCAGGTCCAACTGCACCGGCTCGGCGTACATCTGCTGCATGCGGGCGGTGGCCTTGTCGGCAGAGAGCTCGCGGATCTCGTCGAAGAGGCCGGTCGGGTCTTCGTAGCGTGTCCAGAGGCCCTCGAGGTTCAAGACCCCGAGCCCACCCAGGTGCCCGACCTCGATGGCCGTGGTCGGGCTGACGACGCCGTCCATGGCCGAGGCCATGAGTGGCAGCTCGAAACGGTAGGCGTCGATCTCCCAGCTGATGTCCACGTCCTCGGGATCTCGTGTCCGGCGGCTGGGGACGATGGCGATGTCGTCGAACCCGTAGGCCCGCCGTCCCGATTTGAAGATGCCGATCTCGATTTCAGCCACGGTGTCGTCCTCCGGCCCTTGTCGCGCTCATCCGAAAACCGTGCAGCACGCCCCCGACATCACCGCGCCCCTCGGCATGGTTACACGATACCGCCTGGAGGCCCTCGTCCCTGCGCCACGGTTGCCTTCGGTGGGGGTCGGTTCCCGCCGTGCGGAGGGGTCCGACCGAGGCGGCACTGTCAGTCCCCGAGGGGCTCGCCCGTCCCGAGGGCCAGGCTCAAGAGGTCGACCAGGATGCGAGCCGTGGCCCCCCAGATGATCTCGCCGCCGGCTTCGAAGAACCAGACGGGGAACTCGGCGCCGGGCCGGCCGTCGAGCTCGAGGGCCCCGGGCACCGACCACCATTCCTCGTGGAACACCCCGTCAACCACGAGGTCGGCCAGGGCCAGGTCGAAGATCCTGGCCACCTCGCCCGGGTTGGCGGTCAGGGAGGGGCGGCCCTCGAGGGTGCCGACCACCGGGGTGACCTGGGTGTTGGACGATGCCGTGGCCAGCTGGTCGAGCGTGCCGACGACCGAGACGGCGGACGGGTCGAGCCCGATCTCCTCCGACGCCTCCCGAAGGGCGCCGGCGACGACCTCCTCGCCTGCGTCGAGCCGGCCGCCGGGGAAGGCCACCTCGTCGCGATGGGAACGCAGGTCGCTCGATCGCACGGTGAGGATGACCCGGGTCTCACCGTCCTGCTCGTAGAGGGGCACCAGCACGGCGGCGGGTCCCGCCGCCTCCCCCCCGAACGCGGCCAGCCGGCGGCGCAGATCGGGGTGACGGGCCACCCAGCCGCCACCGGCGACCACCGCGGCCCGCACCCGTTCCAGGCCGATCGATCGGCGGCCGGTCTCGTCCAGCTCCGCCCATCCCGCTGGACGCCCGGCCCGGCTTCGGGGCGGGCGAGGAATGACCTGTCTGGGTGTGCTCGGATCAACCGTGGGGGGCGCCATGGGTGACTCCAGGCTATGTCGAACTGCCACCGCTCCGGCCGGACACCCAGCCATGAGAACCCCCGTTCCCGCAGGTGAGAGGCGAACGGCGAACGATGCCCGACGAACGACTGCCTGACGTACGATGCCTGACGTCCGCCGCCGACAGGAGCCCAATGACCAGCGAACCGCCCACATCCAGCCAGGCCCCTCCTGCACCGCCCGCATCGGGCCAAGCGCCGCCGCCGCCTGTCTCCGGTCAGCCAGCAGCTCCGCCGCCCGCATCCAGCGACGCACCCGCACCGGCGGCGACTGCAGTGCGCCAGCTCCCGATCACCACCACGTTGGAGTTCCCCGAGTGGTCGATCGAGCGGAGCCTGGGCATGGTCTTCGGCGTCGTCGTCCGCTCCATGGGGTTCGCCAAGGGCATCGGCGCCGGGTTCAAGGCCATGGCCGGGGGCGAGGTCAAGCAGTACACCAGGTTGGTCGAGGACAGCCGTCGCCACGCCATGGACCGGATGATCGAGAACGCCACCTTGCTCGGGGCCAACGCCATCGTCTCCATGCGTTTCGACTCGTCCGAGATCGGCCAGGGATTGACCGAGATCGTCGCCTACGGCACGGCGGTCATCGTCGGTCCCCGGAGATGACCCCGGGCTTCCCCGAGCAGGAGAGACGACCGCGGTGGTCGTGATCTGGGCCCTGCTGGCCCTGCTGGTGGTGGGCGTGGGCACCTATAGCTTCTTCGTTCGCCGCCATGGCGAGGTGACCCGGCCGCAGGCCGGTTGGACGCCCACCGACGAGGTCTTCAACGACCCGTCGACGAACCGGGTCATGCGGGTCTGGGTCGACACCGCCGGCCGGCGGCACTACGTCCCCTCCGAGGAGCGCTGAGGCGGTCCCCTCCGAGGAGCGCTGAGACCGTCCCCCGAGGACGGCGAGGGATCCCCACCGCCCAACCCGCGGGCAGGCAGGCGGGCCGGCGCACCCGGCGTCGCCTCGAGGCGATGTCAGACTGCTCGGCGATGAGCACAGTCGACGGTCGCTGCGACGGGAAGTTCGATGCCGTGCGAACGGCCTTCGCCGCCAACTTCGCCGAGCAGGGCGAGGTGGGGGCGGCGGTCAGCGTGATCGTCGACGGCGAGCAGGTCGTCGACCTGGTCGGGGGGTGGGCCGACCTGACGGCCCGCCGCGCCTGGGAGCCGAACGCGCTGGTTGACTTCTATTCGGTGGGCAAGGCCATGGTGGGCCTGCTCGCCCTGCAACTCGTCGATGCCGGCCTCATCGGACTCGACAGCCCGATCGCATCGGTGTGGCCCGAGTTCGGCCAGGGGGGCAAGGAGGCAGCCACGGTGCGCCACGCCCTGTCGCACCGAGCCGGGGTGCCCGCCATCCGGGAGCCCCTCACCAACGAGGACCTGTGGGACTGGGACCGGATGACGACCGCCCTGGCTGCGACGGAGGCCTGGTGGGAACCGGGGACCCGCCACGCTTATCACACCAACACCTACGGGCACCTGGTGGGCGAGCTGATCCGGCGGACGACGGGCGAGATGCCCGGGACGAGGCTGCGTGCCGTGGCCGACTCACTGGGCGCCGACCTGTGGTTTGGGGTCCCCCGCTCCGAACAGGCGCGATGCGCCGACGTGATCTGGGCCTCCGCGCTCGGGCCCGAGGAGATACCGATGGGCGGGCTCACCGGCGATCCCCTGATGGTCGCCCTCGGGTACTTCAATCCGCCCGGGTACTCGTCGGTCGGGGTGGTCAACTCCTCCTCCTGGCGGGCCGCCCAGGTCCCCTCCACCAACGGACACGGCACGGCAACCGGGGTGGCGCGCTTCTACGCCGCCCTGCTCGAGCCCAACCGTCTGCTCTCGCCTGGCCTGTTGGCCGAGGCGACCAGCCCGCAGTCCGAGGGCTATTGCCCGGTACTGGGTGAGGAGACCACGTTCGGGCTCGGCTTCAAGCCCACCGTGGCTCGCCGACCCTTCGGTCCGAACCCGCGGAGCTTCGGGCATTTCGGCACCGGGGGAGCGGTCGGGTTCGCCGACCCCGATGCCGGCGTGGCCTTCGGCTACGTCATGAACCACGTGATCCCGCGATGGCAGAGCACGCGCAACCGGGCCCTGATCGACGCCGTCTACCGGTCTCTGTGATGCTGTGGCTAGGTCTGCCTGGGCCTGGGTCTGCCTGGGCCTGCGGTCTGCCTTTCGCTCTGCCTGGCTCTGCCTTTCGTCTACCTGGCCCTGTCCGGCTCACCTTGTGAACCCGCCAGGGCACGATGTTCGCTCCGGGAACGCACGTCGGCCGGGCCCCGAAGGACCCGGCCGAGTACAAGCGCTCCTGGCCGCCTGGGCGGCCGGAGGGTCTTACATCATGCCGCCCATGCCGCCCATGCCGCCGCCCATGGCAGCAGCCGCGGCCGCCGCGGCAGCGGGATCGGCCTTCTCGGGCTTGTCGGCCACCAGCGCTTCGGTGGTGAGCAGCAGGCCGGCGATGGATGCGGCGTTCTGCAGCGCCGACCGGGTCACCTTGGCCGGGTCGATGACACCCACCTTGACCAGGTCCTCGAACTCGCCGGTTTCCGCGTTCAGGCCTATTGAGCCGCTCTCGGACTCGACCTGTCGGACCATGACCGATCCCTCGAGGCCGGCATTGTTGGCAATGCAGCGAAGCGGCTCCGCCAGGGCCTTGCCCACGATCGACGCACCGGTTGCCTCGTCGCCCTCGAGCGACCCGACCACCTTCATGACGGCACCACGGGAGCGGACCAGCGCGGTACCACCACCGGCAACGATGCCTTCTTCGACGGCGGCGCGGGTGGCGGAGAGCGCATCCTCGATGCGGTGCTTCTTCTCCTTCAACTCCACCTCGGTGGCCGCGCCGACCTTGACCACGGCCACGCCACCGGCCAGCTTGGCCAGGCGCTCTTGGAGCTTTTCCCGGTCCCAGTCGGAGTCGGTGTCGTCGATCTCGCGCTTGATCTGGGCGATGCGGCCCTTCACCTCTTCGTCGCTGCCGCCGCCGTCCACGATGGTCGTGTCGTCCTTGGTGACGATGACCCGGCGGGCACTGCCCAGCAGGTCGACGGTGGTGGTGTCGAGCTTGAGACCGATCTCCTCGGAGATGACCTGTCCACCGGTGAGGACGGCGATGTCCTGCAGGGTCGCCTTCCGGCGCTCGCCGAATCCCGGGGCCTTGACGGCCACCGAGGTGAAGGTGCCCCGGATCTTGTTGACGACCAGGGTGGCCAGAGCCTCGCCCTCGACGTCTTCGGCGATGATCAGCAGCGGCTTGCCCGTCTGCATGACCTTCTCCAGGACAGGGACCAGATCGTGAACGGCGCTGATCTTCTGGTTCGCGAAGAGGATCAGCGGCTCGTCGAGGACGGCTTCCTGGCGCTCGGCGTCGGTGACGAAGTACGGGGACAGGTAGCCCTTGTCGAACTGCATGCCCTCGGTGAACTCGAGCTCGATGCCGAAGGTGTTGGACTCCTCGACGGTCACCGTGCCGTCCTTGCCCACCTTGTCGATGGCGTCGGCCAGCACGTCGCCGATGGCACCGTCGGCCGCGGAGATCGCCGCGATCTGGGCGATCTCGGTCTTGGAGTCGATCTCCTTGGACTGGTCCTTGATGGAATCGACAGCGGCCTTGACCGCCTTGTCGATGCCCTTGCGCAGACCCAGCGGGTTGGCACCGGCGGCCACATTGCGGAGTCCTTCTCGGATGAGGGCCTGGGCCAGGACGGTGGCAGTGGTGGTGCCGTCGCCGGCGACGTCGTTGGTCTTCGTCGCCACCTCCTTGACCAGCTGGGCGCCCATGTTCTCGAAGGCGTCCTCGAGCTCCACCTCACGGGCGATGGACACGCCGTCGTTGGTGATGGTGGGGGCACCGAACTTCTTTTCGATCACCACGTTGCGGCCCTTCGGCCCGAGGGTGACCTTGACCGTGTCGGCGAGCTTGTTCACTCCCGACTCCAGGCCGCGCCGGGCGGCCTCGTCGAACTTGAGGATCTTGGGCATTACTTACCTACCTTTGCCAGGACGTCACGACTCGAGAGGATCAGCAGATCCTCGCCGTCGGAGGTGATCTCGGTGCCTCCGTACTTGGAGTAGACGACCGTGTCACCGACGGCGATGTCCAGGGGGATCAGCTCGCCCGAGCTCTCGGCCCGGCGGCCCGGTCCCACTGCCAGGACTTCTCCCTGCTGGGGCTTCTCTTTGGCGGTATCGGGGATTACCAGGCCGGACGCCGTGGTCTCCTCCGACTCGCCGGGGCGGACGACGATGCGGTCGTCAAGTGGATGCAGACTCATGTGATCGGGCCTCCTGTGGCACGCTTTAGCACTCGAACGTTGCGAGTGCTAACGATAGCGAGCCGCTCGGGCCGAGGCAACCGCGACCCCATCATCCCAGGTCAAGGGGGTCGCTGCCCGATCAGGACTGGGGGACGAGACGCAAATTGGGATTGGCGCCGAGCGTCAGCGGGCTCGGATCGCCGTTGTTGAGGCGCCACCAGCCGGCGGCGGCCACCATGGCGGCGTTGTCGGTGCACAGGGCCCTGCTGGGCAGGAACGCCCCGATCCCGTCCTCGGCGCAGGCCGCCTCGACCCGGCGCCGGAGCAGCGAATTGGCCGCCACCCCGCCAGCCAGGCACAGAGCCCTCGCTCCCACGGCCGCCGCCGCCCTGCGGCCCTTGGCCACCAGCACGTCCACCACCGCGGCCTGAAAGGAGGCGGCCACGTCCTCGGTGGCCGCCTCGGGGTGCTTGCGCACCGTGTTGACCACCGAGGTCTTCAGGCCGCTGAAGGAGAAGTCGAAGCCGTCGCCCAGGAACGCCCGAGGGAAGGCAAACGCCTCCGGATCGCCGTCCACGGCCACCCGGTCGATGGCCGGGCCCCCGGGATATCCCAGGCCGAGGAAGCGGGCGACCTTGTCGAAGGCCTCCCCGGCGGCATCGTCGATGGTCCCTCCCAACGATCGGTAGTGCCCGGGGCCCGTCACCTCGACGAGCAGCGTGTGCCCTCCCGAGACCAGGAGGACGACGAGGGGCCAACCCAGTTCGGGCTGCTCCAGGAGCGAAGCGAACAGGTGGGCTTCGAGATGGTTCACCCCCACGAAGGGCACGTCCCAGGCCAGGGCCAGGGCCTTGGCCTCGGCCACGCCCACCAGTAGGGACCCGATGAGACCGGGGCCAGCGGTGACGGCGATGGCGTCGATCCCCGCACCCGACGGGCCCGATCCCGCCGTGGTCAGGGCGTCGGCCAGGACGGGGGTCAACAGCTCGACGTGGGCCCGGCCGGCCAGCTCGGGCACGACGCCCCCGTAGCGGGCGTGCAAGTCGATCTGGCTGGCAACCACCGAAGATGCGATGGCGGTGCCACCGTCCACTACCGAGGCGGCGGTTTCGTCACACGACGTTTCGATGCCCAGCACGCGGTCGATGGTCAACGGGACACCTTGAGATCACGGGGAAGTTCGGCCTGGATCGCGGCCAGCCGCGCCTGGTAGGTGTCGGAGTCGATCGAGCGGGCCCACATCACCAGGGCATCCTCGCCCGTTTCGGCGTAGTAGTTCGGGCGCAGGCCGACGGGGGCCATCCCGAAGCGCCGGTAGAGGGCGAGTGCGGGCTCGTTGCCCACCCGGACCTCGAGGGTGAGGTGCCGGGATCCCCGATCGACTGCCGAACGGGTCAATTCCAACAGCAGGACCGTGGCGATCCCCCGCCCCTGCCAGGTGGGATCCACGGCGATGTTGTTCACGTGGGCGTCGTCCTCGATCAGCATCAGGCCGGCGAACCCCACCAGATCCCGCTCGATCCACGCCGTGCGGTAGATGCGCGTCTTCCGCTGGGCCAGCTCGTCGGCGAACAGGCGGTGGGACCAAGGACGGGTGTAGACCGCCTCCTCGATGGCCAGGACGCGCCTGATGTCGCGGCTGCGCATGGGGGTCAACCGGAGGTCGTACGGGGGCGCCGATGCCACGTTCACGAGGGCCGTCCTCTAGCTGCCGCCGGGCCGGGGGCGCGCCCGGTGGCCGGTTGGGGGCGTTCGGTTGCCGTTGGGGGCCGTCGGGCCGCGACGACGGGGTCCCGCTGCTCCCAGTTGATGGCGGCATCTGCATCCCGCAGGTAGTCAGGCAGGACGGCAGCCGGGTCCGAGGGGACGCCACCACGCCGGAGCCGGAGGGAGGCCAGCCGGGCCAGCGCCTCGGGCGGAGGAGCCAAGAGGGGGACGCCTGGGAGTGGCTCCAGCGGGCGCAGCTGGTCGAACAGATCCCGGTACCGGGCGACGCCGTCCCCCACCAGGACCAGTGGACCGTCACCGACCTGACCGCTCGGAGCGGCCTGACCGGCCCCACCGGACCGAGCGGCAGTCGCGGCCGTCGCGACCGCGGCGGCCAGCTCTTCGACCAGGGCCGCGGGCTCGAGTCGAGCCGGTGCCGACACCTCGTGGCCGGCCGGGTCCCACTCGTAGGCCGCGCCGCCGTCGTAGCGGTAGCGGGCGGCGAACACCTCGCTGCGCCGGGCATCGACCACGGCGACCACCTGGCAGGGCGAATCAAGCGGCCGTCTCTCGATGGCCGCCCGGGCCAGGATGTCCAGGCTGCCGGCAGCCACCACCCCGATGCCCAGTCCCTGGCCCAGGGCCTTGGCCGTGGCCACGCCCACCCGGAGCCCGGTGAACAGCCCTGGGCCCACATCGACGGCGATCACGTCGACCGCAGCCAGGGCCACTCCGGCGTCCTCGCAGACCTGTTTCACCGCCGGCGCCAGCGCCTCGGCGTGGCGCCGCCCTCCCGTCTCGGTCACGGCCGGCTGCGGGACGACATCACCGAGGAGGGCCGCGCCGACCAGGTTGGTGGCCGACTCGAGGGCCAGGACGATCATCGCCTCGCCGCCCATGGCGCAACCGCGGCTACCAACTGCCGCCATCGGCCGTCCCAGGCCGTGCCGATCGGCCGGATGGTGATCGAGCGGGTTTCCTCGTCCGCACCGGCCGGGCCGGGAACGATGGTGACGGACAGAGATCCGGTCCCGAGGACGGGCTCGGCCACGTCGCCCCACTCCACCACGGCGACTCCCCCGTCCTCGACCAGCTCGCCCAACCCGAGGTCGACGATCTCTTGTACATGGTCGAGGCGGTAGACGTCGGCGTGGAACAGGGTGCGGACCGGTCCCGTGCCGCAGGGGTACGGCCGGACCAGCGAGAATGTCGGGCTGGTGATCGGCTCGCACACGCCGAGGGCGCGGCCGAACCCCTGGGCGAAGACGGTCTTGCCCGCGCCGAGGTCGCCGGCCAGCAGCACGATGTCCCCGGGGACGCACAGACCGGCCAGTGCCCCGGCCAGCGAGCGGGTCCCGTGCACATCCGTCGTGAGGCAGTGCACCGCGGCGGGTGGCCGTCCGGTCACGACGACCAGCCGAGCAGGCGCTTGGCCCTGATCAGGTCGGCACGCATCTCGGCCACGACCGCGCCTCCTGACCGCAACGCGGCGGCCGGGTGATAGGTGGGCACCAGGTGGCCCGCACCGAACGGGTACGACCGTCCTCGGACGGTTCTGATGCCGTCGGTGGTCTCGAGGAGGAGCTTCATGGCGAAGTTCCCCAGGGTGACCACGACCGTTGGCTCGATGAGCTCGAGCTGGGCGGTCAGGTACGGGCGGCAGGTGGCGATTTCGATCGGTCGCGGATCGCGATTGTCGGGAGGCCGGCACTTGACCACGTTGGCGATGTAGCAGGCGCTGCGGTCGATGCCGAGCTCCTCGGCCATCAATCGATCGAGCAATTTGCCTGATCGGCCGACGAAGGGCTCGCCCTGGAGGTCCTCGTCCCTCCCCGGAGCCTCACCCACGAACACCAACTCGGCCTGTGGTGCCCCTACCCCGAAGACCACTTGGGTGCGGTGCTCCGACAAAGGGCATCGGGTACAGGTCGATGCATCCCGGGCGAGATCGGCCAATGCGGTCGGCTCGGCCACGGGCGAATCGTACCGCCACCGGGCTGCGGGCCGTTCGGCCGGGGATGACCGGGCTCTGTCAGGCGTTGCCGGAAGCAGGCTGGACCGACACCGAGAGCTCGTGGAGCAGCTCGTTGAGCTGGTCCGGGCGTTCGAGCATCACCATGTGCCCGCATCCGGGAAGGACCTGCAGGACGGCGTCGGGAATGGCGGCGGCCATCCGGCGAGCGTGGAACAGGGGCAAGAGCACGTCGCGGGATCCGGCCACGATCCGGGTGGGCAGCCTGATCTCCCCCAGGCGGCCCCGGACGTCGAAGGCGACCAAGGAGACGAGGAGGTCGGCCATGGCGCTCGGTGACATCGCCGAGGTCAGCGAACGGGTCAGCTCCAAGTCGAGCGGGGTCGGCCTGGAACCGAAGGCGAGCCGGGTGGACCACGAGGCCAGGTCCTCGCCCGGGAGCAGCCCCCATCCGTGCCGCTCGGCCGAGGTCAGGGTGCGACCAGCCAGCGCCGTCGCCCTCCTCGTCACCAGCGGCCACAGGGGCACACCGCTGACCGGGCCGGGCGTCGTCGCCACGAGGACCAGGCCGGCGACGTGCTCGGCCATCCGGACGGGATGGTCCAAGGCTGCGGTCAGCGAGACCATGCCCCCCATCGAGTGGCCGACCAGGACGGCGTCGGCTATCGCCAGGTCGTCAAGGACGTCGAGGGTGTCCCGGGCCAGGCGATCGAAGGTGTACCCCTCCGATCCGGCGACCGATGGGCCATGGCCCCGCTGGTCGATGGCGATGACCCGGTGGCGGTCGGCCAGCGCGGTGAACTGTCGGACCCAGACGGCGCCCGACAGCGTCACCCCGTGGACCAGGACGACCGGAGGCCCGGCACCGAGCTCCACGGCGTGGATCACGCCGCCGTCACCGGTGGTCACCTCGTGGTGGACGAGATCGTCGACCATCCGCAGGCCGGCGGCGGCCAGCGCCTCGTCGGTCGCCCGCCAGCGGCGCGACCAGTGCCGCTGGGCGATGAAGGCTCCGCCGGCGGCCAGAGCTGCCGCGGCCGCGCCCACGGCGACCACCCGGCGGGAGGGTCGCGGGAGGGCGCGGCTCATGTGGCGACGCGAGGCACCGGGGCGCGGCTCATGTGGCGATGCGCGGGACCCGGGGACCGATGGCGCACAGCACTTCGTAGCTGATGGTGCCCAGCAGGTCGGCCCACTCGGTGGCGGTCACGGTAGCGTCGTCCTGGTGCCCGAGCAGCACGACCTCGTCACCGATGGACGGCGCCGTCGGCCCGGGCGGCCCACAGTCGATGACGATCTGGTCCATGGTGACCATGCCGGCCAGGGGGCGCCGGACTCCCCCCACCAGTACCTGGGCACCACGTTCGAACAGGCGCCTCGGCACCCCGTCGGCGTACCCGATCGGAGCGGTGGCCACCACCGACGGCTCCGGTAGGGGACGGCGCCGGCCGTAGGACGGCCGCTCACCATCCACGAGCTCCCGGACATAGCTGACCCGCGCCTTCAACGAGAGGGCCGGGCGCAGCCGCCCACCGCCGGTGGCCTCGGCCAGGGCCACCTGGTGGTCGGGATGGGGAAGTTCCCCATAGACGGCGATGCCGCAGCGGACCAGATCGCGCCGGGCGTCTGGGTAAGCGATGGTCCCGGCCGAGTTGGCCGTGTGGATCAGGGCCGGCCGATGGCCGGCGGCTGCCAGCTCGACCAGGCAGGCGTCGAAGCACTCCAGTTGTCTCCGGGTGAAGGCAGCGTCCTCTTCGGCCGGGCCGTCGGCCACAGCCAGGTGCGTCCACACCCCCTGGAGGGCCAGGGTCTCCTGGGCGCCGACCAGATTGGCCAAGGACAGCGAGGCGGAGGGGTCGGCACCGACCCGGTGCATGCCGGTATCGATCTTGAGGTGCACGCCGACCCGGTCTCGGACCGGTGTGCGACGGCGCGCGGCCGAGGCAGCCGCCGCGGCCACCGCCCGGATCCCGCGCCCGGTGTACACCGTGGGCACCAGGTTCCGGGCCACCGCCTCTCCGACGGCATCGAGCGGTGGTTCGGAGAGAAGCAGGACGGGTGCCTCGATACCCGCCTCGCGCAGCACGACGCCCTCTTCGACCAGGGCCACGGCCAACCAGGTGGCCCCGCCCTCCAGCGCGGCTCGGGCCACCTCAACCGACCCGTGCCCGTAACCGTCCGCCTTGACCACGGCGCTGAGCGCCGCCGGCGCGGCCAATTGAGCCAACAGCCCGGCGTTGTGCCGGATGGCCCCGAGGTCGACCTCGGCCCATGCCGGGCGCCAGCGCCCCCTACCCATGCCGGGCCCTGTTCATCTCGTGCCCTGTCCATGTCGGGCCCTGCCCATGTCGAACTCACTCATGTCGAAACGGGGAACCGCCCGCCGGCGGTTGCGGCCGCGACCCGATGGCGGATCGGGCCCGGGACAGTACGTCCGAGACCAGAGGGGGGAGATCGCTGGCCACCAACCCTTCGACCGCACCGTTGGCCGCGGCCCGACCGTGGACATGGGCGGCAAGACCGGCCGCTTCGAGCGGGGCAACCCCTCGGGCGATAAAGGCGCCGATCACGCCGGACAGGACGTCGCCGGTGCCCGCAGTGGCCAGCGCCGGCGTTCCCGCCAATCCGAGCACGACCCGGCCCCCGGGCTCGGCCACCGCCGTAGTCGTCCCCTTGACCAGGGCCACCGCTCCGGATGCCTCAGCCAACGCTCGGGCGGCGGCGATCCTGTCCGGTCCCGGTGCCCGACCGGCCAGTCGCCGGTACTCACCGTCGTGGGGGGTGAGCACCACCGTCGACGTCGAAGAGAGGGGGGCCTCCACCTCGCCGAGGGCGTAGAGCCCGTCGGCGTCGACAACCACCGGTACCGGCGAGCGGGCCACCAGACGGTGGAGATCCCGAGCCGTGGACTCCTCCCGCCCGAGGCCGGGACCCACGACCACCGCCCGACACCGCTCGGCCTCAGACAGGGCCGCGTCGGCCCAGCCGGCGCGGGGAAGGGTCACACTCACTGCTTCGGACGCCGGCGTCCGGCCCACATCTGCCCCCGGGATGCCCAGCCGGACCATTCCGGCCCCGGCCCGGTAGGCGGCCATGGAGCACATCCCCGCCGCCCCGGTCATGCCAGGCGAGCCGGCCACCACGAGGACGGCCGAGTTCCACTTGTGGGCCGTGCGCTTTCGGGCCGGGAGCAGCTCGTCGATGTCACCGTCGGTCATCGCTCCCACCCGGGCGCCCTCGACGGGAAGGCCGATGTCGACCACGGTGACCGGACCGGCAAACGCGGGCCCGTCCGCTTGGACCAGACCGGGCTTCAGGGCGGCGAAGGTCACCGTGGCGGTGGCGGGCAATGGTGCGCCCGAGGCCACCCCCGAGTCGCCGTCGATGCCCGACGGAATGTCCACAGCCAGCACCGGGGTCCCCGACGCCACCGTGGGCGACCGGTATTCGCCTCGGAAGCCGGTGCCAAATGCTGCGTCGATGACCAGGTCGGCGGGGCCGATCTCCGGTGGTGCGCCGGAGACGTCGATCACGGTGACCCGGGCGCCACGCTGCCGGAGCATCGAGGCCGCCACCCGGCCATCGGCGCCATTGTTCCCCTTCCCGGCCACCACCACGATCCGGCGCCCGTAGGCGCCGCCCATCAGGTCCAAGGCGGCCACGGCCACCGCCGTCCCCGCCCGCCCTACCAGTACATCGAGTGAGGTGGAGGCCTGGGCCCGGGCGTCGACGGCCTGCATCTCGGCCACGGTGAGTACCGGCTGCACGGTCAGGCCTCTTCCCGGTCCGGTTGCGCGACGCCACCCGGCCGGTCCCCTTCGGCCAGCACCGAGGCCATGGCCACCAGGTCGGTGTGGGTCAATGACAGGTGCCAGCGGCCGACCCCGGCCACACGGGCGAGCTCCTCGGCCGCGCCGGACAACACCAGGCGGGGCGGCCCGAGCCCCGCGCGCACCACTTCAACGTCGACGAAGGAGAACGCCCCCAGCCCGACCCCGAGCGCCTTCATCGTTGCCTCCTTGGCCGCGAAACGCGTGGCCAACCGCGCCGTCGGATCGGCCGTCTGCCCGGCATAGGCCCGCTCGCCGTCGGTGAACAGGCGGGAGGAGAGCCGGGGCCGACGAGCCAACAGCGCCCGGAACCGGTGCAGGTCGACTGTGTCGAGGCCGATCCCCACCACCGTCCCACTGCCTGATGCGGTCGTCACTCGACGTTGACGGCTACTTGATCCCGCCGTCACTCGACGGTGACGACCTTGGCCAGGTTGCGAGGCCTGTCCACGTCGTGTCCGTGGAGACGGGCCAGCGAGTAGGCGAAGAGCTGCAGGGGGATCACGTCGACGATGGGTGCGAACAGCTGTGACGTTTCGGGCACCCACAGCACGGCATCGGCCTGGCGAGCCGTCTCGTCGTCACCGTCGTTGGCCACGAGCACCACCGTTGCCCCCCGGCTCTTGACCTCGGCCACGTTCGACATCATCTTCTCCCACAGCCGGGTGCGGGTGGCCACCCCGATCACCACCGTTCCCGGTTCGACCAGGGCGATCGGCCCATGCTTCAGCTCGCCGGCGGGGAATCCCTCGGCTCGCAGGTAGGACAGCTCCTTCAGCTTGAGCGCCCCCTCGAGGGCGACGGGATAGCCGACGTGACGGCCGAGGAAGATGAACGACGGCGAGTCGCGGTAGGCGGTGGCCACGGCCTCCACTGCACCGGCCCTGCTGATCGCCAACTCGACCTTGGCGGGAAGGTCGCCCATCGCCGTCAACAGGTCGACGGCCTCGGCCGGGTACAGGGTGCCCCGCAGCTGGGCCAGATACAGGGCCAGGATCTCCAGCGCCGTGATCTGGGCGAGGTGGGTCTTCGTGGCGGCGACGCCGATCTCCGGGCCCGCCCTGGTGTAGAGCACGGCGTCGGCCTCCCGCGTCATCGAGGAGTCGACGACGTTGGAGATGACCAGGACCTTGGCATTCCAGCGCCGTGCTTCTCGCAGGGCCTCGTAGGTGTCCACCGTCTCGCCCGACTGGCTCACCCCGATCACCAGGGTGTGGGAGTCGAGGACCGGGTCCCGGTAGCGGAACTCGCTGGCGATGTCGATCTCCACCGGCAGTCGAGCCCAGTGCTCGATGGCGTACTTGGCCATCAGTCCGGCGTGATAGCTGCTGCCGCAGGCCACGATGAAGACCTTGTCCACCGAGCGGAGCTCGTCATCGGAGAGCCGCATCTCGTCGAGGGCCAGGGTGCCGTCGGGGAGGACCCGCCCGAGGAGAGTGTCGGCCACCGCCCGGGGTTGCTCGTGGATCTCCTTGCTCATGAAGTCGTCGTAGCCGTCCTTGCGAGCGGCGTCGAGGTCCCACTCGACGGTCAGCGTGTTGGGAGAGATCTCCGTACCGTCGAGGGTGGTCACCCGGATGGCCCCTGGCCGTAGCTCGGCGATCTGATCGTCCTCCAGGGCGAAGAAGCTGCGCGTCCGGCCCAACAGCGCCGGGATGTCCGAGGCAAGGAAGGCCGCGGAGTCGCTCAACCCCATGACGAGCGGTGAGATCCGGCGAGCGGCCACAATGAGGTCGGGCTCGTCGCAATGGACTACCGCCAGGGCAAAGGCGCCGCGCACCCGGCGGAGGGCAGCCCGAACCGCGCCGGCCAGGCCGCCGGCGGGGTTGAGCAGGAGGGCCGACTCGACCAGGTGGGCCAGCACCTCGGTATCGGTCTCCGACTTGAGGTCGTGCTCGACCTTGAACAGCTCGTCGGCCAGCTCGTGGTGGTTCTCGATGATCCCGTTGTGGACCAGGGCGATGCGGCCGGTGCAGTCGACGTGGGGATGGGCATTGGTCACCGAGGGACGGCCGTGGGTCGCCCATCGGGTGTGCCCGATGCCGGTGACGCCGTCGGTCGGCGCTGTGGCCGCCTGCTTGGTCAGCTCGTCGAGCGACCGGGTGCCGTGGGCGCTCCGGCCCCGCCACAGCTTGTCGTCGCTCCCGGTCGTGATCAGGGCGATTCCGGCGGAGTCGTAGCCTCGGTACTCGAGCCGGGACAAGCCCTCGAGCAGCACGTCCAGCGTGTGATCGCTGCCGGTCACGCCGATGATGCCGCACATGAGCTACGAGGCTAACGGCTTTCGGTCGGCTTGTCGGGCAACCCGCCCCCTGTTACCCGGGCCTCACCTGCGTGGTTACCCGGGCCTCACCTGCGTGCCTCGGGCGTCACCTGAGAGTCCGCTCTCGGGGTTGCCTGAGAGCCCTCTCGGGGTTGCCTGAGAGGGCTCTCCTCGGGTTTCCTGAGAGCTCCTCTCGGGGTTGCCTGAGAGGGCTCCTCTCGGGTCTCCTGAGAGCCCCTCTCGGCAATTCAATTTTGGAAACTGCCCGCGTTTGGGCGAATCGGGCCCTGCGGTCGGGTCTTTTCGCCTCAAACGTGCAAACGTGCGCGAATCCACGTGGCCGCGGTCCTGTGGGCGACGTGCCCCCTGGGCCCCCTGGGCCCCCTAGCCCCCCTGGGGTGCCCGAGGGTCGGGCCAAGGCGACCGTGCCGAGCTGTCCTCCGCTCATCGAATCGGACCCCCACTGCCCAGCCAGTTCAGCCTGGCGCGGCCGCCGCGGCCTCGAGCTCGTAGGCGACCAGGGCACCCAGCCGCTGGGCGATCTCCTCGGCCAGGCCGTCCCCCGCGGCCTCGACCATGACCCGCACCACCGGCTCGGTCCCGCTGGGTCGGAGCACCACCCGCCCGCTGTCGGCCAGGCGCTCCTGCTCCTCGGCTACTGCCGACCAGACGGCCTCGGCGCCGGCCAGGAGCTCGGTGTCGGGGACCGGGACGTTGACAAGCACCTGGGGCACCCGGACGACCAGACCGGAGACCAGCTCGTCGAGCGGCTTTCCCCTGCGAGCGACCAGGTCGGCCAGAACCAACCCGGTCAGCAGCCCGTCGCCGGTCGTGGCCAGCTGCCGGAACACGATGTGCCCGGACTGCTCACCGCCGAGGGCCAGTCCGTCGACGTCGAGCGCGGCCAGGACGTGCCGGTCGCCGACCGGGGTCTCCTTCACCAGGATTCCCCGCTCGGCCATGGCCAACCGGAAGCCCAGGTTGGTCATGACCGTGACCACCACCGTGTTTCCGGCCAGCTGCCCCCGGTCGGCAAGATCGACGGCGAACAGGGCCAACAGCTCGTCCCCTCCGATGACCGTCCCGGTGCCATCGACGGCCAGCAGCCGGTCGGCATCGCCGTCGAGGGCCAGACCCAGATCGGCTTGTTGGTCGAGCACCGCGGCGGCCAGGGCCTCGGTATGGGTCGAACCGTACCCTGCATTGATGTTGCTGCCGTCGGGGTCGGACCCGATGACCATGACGTCGGCGCCCAGTCGATCGAAGACGTCCCCGGCCACGCCCGACGCCGCCCCATGGGCGCAGTCGACCACGATGCGCAGCCCATCGAGCCGGCGGCCGTCTGCCGACGCCACCAGGTGCTCGACATATGCCGTGCCGGCCTCGGGCTCGGTGATCAGGCGCCCCACGCCGTGCCCCTCGGGGTTCCTCGGCCCTCGGACGGCCGGGTCGAGGATGCTCACCAGGGCCTCCTCGATGGCCGTCTCGGTGTCGCTGCTGAGCTTCAAGCCCCCGCGGGCAAAGAGCTTGATCCCGTTGTCAGCAAAGGGGTTGTGGGAGGCCGACACCACGGCAGCTGGAAGGTCGCGCTCGGCCGACATCCAGGCCACCGCAGGCGTGGGTAGCACGCCCACGTCGATCACATCGGCGCCCTCGCCGGCCAGGCCGGCGGCCAGCGCCGCTTGGAGGAGCGGGCCCGAGCGCCGGGTGTCCCGTCCCACGACGAACGCCTCCGCAGGCAGGATACGCGCTGTGGCCCGGCCCAGCGCCAGCACCAGCTCCGGCGTGAGCTCGGCGTTGGCGATGCCTCTGACGCCATCGGTACCAAACCGGGCCTGGACCATGCGGCGAACTACCGCTTTGAGTACTGAGGCGCCTTGCGGGCCTTCTTCAGGCCGTACTTCTTGCTCTCCTTCTCCCGAGCGTCTCGGGTGAGGAATCCCGCCTTCTTCAGGGCGGCGCGGTGTTCGGGGTCGAGGGTGCACAGGGCTCGGGCTATGCCCAGGCGGAAGGCACCGGCCTGGCCGGACACACCGCCGCCGTCGATGGTCACGTCGATGTCCCACAGCTCGGACGTCTCGGTCAGCCGAAGGGGCTCGGTCACGATCATCCGGTGGGTGGCCGAGGTGAAGTAGTCCTCGAACTTGTGCTTGTTGACGGTGATGGTTCCGTCACCCGAACGGAACCGCACGCGGGCGACCGCTTGTTTGCGGCGTCCGGTGGTCTGGCAGAGGGGCGTGTTTGCCACGTGGGAGCTCCTAGTCGTCTGTTCGTTTCAGGCCGTGCTCAGGCCCCGCCGCGGGTGGAAGCCATCCGGCGGGCGCCGGGAAGGTTCAACGGCTCGGGGGCCTGTGCGGCATGGGGATGGTCGGGGCCGGCGTAGACCTTCAGCTTCTCGAGCATCTGGCGACCGAGCCGATTCTTTGGCAGCATGCCCCGGACGGCGTTTCGCACCACCTCTTCGGGGCGGTCCTCGAGCAGCCGAGCGTACGAGGTCGTCGTCAGCCCTCCTGGATAGCCACTGTGTCGATGGGACAGCTTGGCGTCGGCCTTGCCCGCGGTCAGCACCACCTTGGCTGCGTTGATCACCACGACGTGGTCGCCGGTATCCACGTGAGGGGCGAAGATCGGCTTGTGCTTGCCCCGCAGGATCGCTGCCACCTCGGTGGACAGGCGCCCCAGGACCATCTCGTCGGCGTCGACGAGGTGCCAGGCACGGGTGATGTCAGCAGGCTTGGGGGAAAACGTACGCACGAAAGATCCTTGTTCGGTGATGCCGGGGCGCTTCGAAGCCGGTTTGGGAGCCAAATCGCCTGCGCCGCTCGTCGAAGGCCGGCCCTCGTGGCCATGGGTTGACGACAACGGTCACGGGCTAACCCGGCGGGGTACCACGATACGACCAAAGACCCCTGGTCGGCAAGCCAGCCTGGTCGGCAAGCCAGCCTGTCGGCAAGCCCCCGGTGGACAAGCCTGGCCCTGACCGGGATCGTCGCCCTGGTCGAGAGGCGGCTACCAGCCCAGCTCATGGGACATAGCGCACGGCGACCAGGCACAGGCCGTGGGGCGGGGCGGGCTGGGAAGCCTTCTGGCGGTCGGCGGAACGGAGGATCCACACCATGTCCGAGGCCCGTTTCCTCCCCCGGCCCACGTCGACCAGGGTCCCGACCAGGGAGCGGACCATCTGGTGGCAGAACGCATTGGCCTCGATCTCGAAGGCCAGAAGGGTCCCGTCCGCCGGCAACAGCGCAGCCTGGCTGTCGGGCGCGCCAGGCGAGCCCAGCGGGTCGGGGCCACCCCGGCCCCCAGATCCGGCCCGCGCCCCGGCACGGTCCACCACCGACCATCGGGCAGCGACCACCCGGCGCATGATGGGGTCGTCGGCCGAGGTGCCCGGGACCCGTCGGCAGAAGGCGCGGAAGTCGTGCTCCCCCAGGAGGGCGTCGGATGCGGCGGCCATGGTCCGCAGGTCGAGTCGGTCGGAGACGTGCCAAGCCACGCCGGACAGCAGCGGATCCGGGACCGGCGCGTTGACGACCAGGTAGCGGTACCGGCGGCCAGTGGCCGAGCGCCGGGCGTCGAACCCGGGCGGAGCCGGTCCCGCCTCGCGCACCACGATGGCCGGGCCCAGTTGCCGGTTGCAGGAGCGCATCAGGTCCTCGGAATCGAGGCCGGCGGCGACGGTCGAGGGCAGATCCACATGAACTACCTGGTCCTGGGCGTGGACCCCGGTGTCCGTCCGGCCCGCGCAGGTCAGGTTCGGCGACGTGCGGGTGTACCGGCCCAAGGCGTCGGACAGGGCCCCCGCCACCGTCGACTGGCCCGTCTGGGCGGCGAAACCGTGAAAGCCGGATCCGTTGTAGGCGATCCTGAGACGCCACCGGACGGGGTCGCCTGCCCCCGCCTCCTCGGGGCGCCCGGGTGTGCCAGACCCCCCGGGCGGGGGGGCCAGGCTCAAGCCGATTCGACGAATTCGATGCGGGCCATCGGGGCGTTGTCGCCCTGACGGTTCCCGAGCTTCAGGATCCGGAGGTACCCACCGGGACGGTCCACATAGCGCGGGCCGATCTCCTCGAACAGCTTGTGGGCCATGTCCTTGTCCCGGATGAACGCCACCACCTGCCGGTGGCGATGGACGCCCCCCTTGGCTGCCGCGGTGATGCACTTCTCAGCCACGGGCCGGAGGGCCTTGGCCTTGGCCTCGGTGGTGACCAGGGACTCGGCAGCGATCAACGAAGCGACCAGGTTGCCCATCATCGCCTTCTGGTGGGCCGAGCTGCCGCCGAACCGACGGCCCTTCTTCGGAGTTCCGAGCATGACGTCAGTCCTTCACCCGCAGGGACAGGCCCCGCTCGTCGAGCTTCTGGAGCACCTCGTCGAGCGACTTCTGCCCGAAGTTGGTGATGTTCAAGAGATCGTCCAGCGAGCGGTCGACCAGCTCGCCGATGGTGTTGATCTGGGCCCGCTTCAAGCAGTTGCGTGGCCGTTCGGTGAGATCCAGGTCCTCGATGCGGAGGTCGAGGTCGGGGGAGCCGGTGCCGACGGTGCCGACCTCTCCCAGCTCCAGACCCTGGGGGGCGTCCTCGAGATCGGCGACGAGGCTGACCAGGGTGCGAAGCGTGTCGCCAGCCGAAGCCAGCGCCTCACGGGGGGTGAGGGAGCCATCGGTCTCGATGTCGAGGACCAGGCGGTCGAAGTCGGTCGACTGCTCGACGCGGACCGGCTCGACGGTGAAGGCCACCCGGCGCACCGGGGAGAAGATGGCGTCGACCGGGATGACCCCGATGACCGACGAGCGCTTGTTCTTGTCCGCCGACGAATATCCCCGCCCACGTTCGACGGTCAGGTCAACGGCCAGCCGGCCCTTGCTGTTCAAAGAGGCGATGTGCTGCCCGGGGCTGAGGACCTCCACATCCGCGGTGACCTGGATGTCGCCGGCCGTGGCGTCGCCTGGGCCGCGCTTGTCCAAGCGAACGGTCACCGGCTCGTCGCTGTACACCTTGAACAGCACGTCCTTCAGGTTCAAGAGGAGATCGGTGATGTCCTCCTTCACGCCGGGCAGGGTGGTGAACTCGTGCAGCGCCTCGTCGAAGCGCACCTGGGTGATCGAGGCGCCTGGGATCGACGACAACAGGGTGCGGCGCAGTGAGTTGCCAAGGGTGTGGCCGAAGCCGGGATCGAGAGGGCCGACGGCAAACCGCTGCCGGTTGTCTTCTGGTTCGCCGATGGCTTCGACGGTAGGTCGCTGGATGATGAGCATGCTGATCGTGGCTCCTCGACGGTGTGTTGCTAGGTCTCGTGCTGGTTGGTCGCTCTGCGGTGCTGACTTCTGCAGTGCTGACTTCTGCAGTGCTGACTTCTGCAGTGCTGACTTCTGCGGTGCTGACTGTGTTCTGGTTCTGACTTCTATGGTGCTGCTGCTTCTACGGTGCTGCCTGCTTCTGTGGTGCTGCTGCTTCTGTGGTGCTGCATGGCCCACGGGCCAGGTACTGCTTGGCCTACGGTTTGCCCGCGGGCTCGGTGGTGCTGGGCTTACTTGGAGTACAGCTCGACGATGAGCTGCTCTTGAACGGGCTCGTCGATGTGCTCGCGCAGGGGCAGGGCGAATACCTTCACGGCGAACCTGTCGCCGACCGCCTCGAGCCAGGGCGGGAGCTGCCGATCGAGGGTGTCCATGTTCCGCCGCACCGGGAAGAGCTCCCGGGACGACTGCTTCAGGCTGATGACGTCGTCCTTGCGGACCCGGTAGCTGGGAATGGTGACCCGCTTGCCGTTCACCTGCACGTGGCCGTGGCGGACGAACTGGCGGGCCTGGGACCGGCTGGCGCCCCACCCGGCCCGGAAGGCCACGTTGTCGAGACGGAGCTCGAGCATCCGCAACAGGTTCTCGCCGGTGATGCCCGGGGCCCGGCTCGCCTCGCCATAGAGGTTGCGGAACTGCTTCTCGAGCAGGCCGTAGATGCGGCGCGCCTTCTGCTTCTCGCGCAGCTGGCCCAGGTACTCCGAGCCTTGCCGCATGCGGTCACGGCCGTGCTCGCCGGGGGGGTAGGCACGGCTATGACGGTCGGTCACCGCCTCGGAGACGGGGCACTTCATCGAATAGCAGCGCTCTCCCTTCAAGAAGAGCTTGGTGCGCTCCCGGCGGCAAAGCCGGCAGACAGGTCCGGTGTATCTGGCCATGTGTGGTTCCTCTGATCCCTTCGATCTTCGCCCGGCTCAGACCCGGCGCCGCTTCTTGGGGCGGCAGCCGTTGTGCGGGATGGGGGTGACGTCCTTGATGCCGGCGACTTCGATGCCGGCGGCGGCCAGGGACCGGATGGCGGTCTCGCGGCCCGAACCGGGGCCGCGCACCAGCACGTCGACCCGGCGGACGCCGTGCTCCATGGCCTTCTTGGCACACGCCTCGGCGGCCAGCTGGGCCGCGAACGGCGTGGACTTGCGCGATCCCTTGAACCCGACGTTCCCGGCCGAGGCCCAGGCCAGAACGTTGCCCTCGGGATCGGCGATC
The DNA here is from genome assembly GCA_963803065.1 of uncultured Acidimicrobiaceae bacterium. Lineage (GTDB taxonomy): Bacteria > Actinomycetota > Acidimicrobiia > Acidimicrobiales > RAAP-2 > DASXMT01. Next base: position 135,380 of record CAWDKW010000004.1, on the reverse strand, counting down.
GACACGATGGTGTTGTTGAACGAGCTCTTGATGTGGGCGACGCCGAAGGCGATGTTCTTGCGCTCTTTGCGCCGGGGCCGCCGAGCGGCGCCCGAGGCCTTGGTTGGCTTGGCCATTTACTTGCGGACCTTCTTCTTGCCGGCGACCGTCTTCTTCGGTCCTTTGCGGGTACGGGCGTTGGTGTGGGTGCGCTGGCCGTGGACCGGCAGTCCCTTGCGATGGCGGACGCCCTGGTAGCAGCCGATCTCCATCTTCCGCTTGATGTCCTGGGACACGTCCCGCCGCAGGTCGCCCTCGACCTGGTAGTTGGCGTCGATGTAGGTGCGCAGTCGCGTCACCTCCTCGTCCGTGAGGTCACGAACGCGGGTGTCGGGGCTCGTCCCGGTGACCGCGCAGATGTTCTGGGCGGTCGTCCGGCCGATGCCGAAGATATAGGTGAGTGCGATCTCCAACCGCTTCTCGCGGGGGATGTCTACGCCGCTGATACGAGCCACGCTGTCCTTCCTTCTTCCTGGTCCTGTGCTTCCTGGTCCTGTGCTCGTCGGTCCTCGAGCCCGCGGGCCCTAGCCCTGCCGCTGCTTGTGGCGGGGGTTCTCGCAGATGACGACCACTCGCCGGTGGCGGCGGATCACCTTGCACTTCTCACACATCGGCTTGACGCTCGGTCGAACCTTCACGCTTCCTGCACCTCTCTCACTCACAAATCTCGCATCTCAGAAAGATGCTTCATCTCACGAACTGCTCCTGCCGCCCGCTGACGACGGTCGGTTCGGTCCACCGCGTTGAACTCGGCGACCCACTTGCCGTCCGTGGCTCGGCCGGCCGGGTCACTTGTAGCGGTAGGTGATCCGCCCTCGGGCCAGGTCGTAAGGGGTGATCTCCACTTGTACTCGATCCCCGGGCAGGATACGGATGCGGTGCATCCGCATCTTCCCCGAACTGTGTGCCAGTACCTTGTGGCCGTTCTCGAGCTCGACGCGGAACATGGCGTTCGGCAACGGCTCGACGACGGTCCCCTCCAGTACGATGGCATCTTCCTTGGGCTTGGGCAGGTGATTCTCCTCGAAACTCTCTTGTACTTGTTCCACTCGCCCACGGCCAGCGTGCAGCACACGATCGGCATGTTGTCGTCGGACCGCACCGCGGTCGGCAGAGCACCAGTGGAGCGCTACCGGGAGCGGGATCGACACGCCATCACACCCCGGTGGCGAGCCGAAAGACTAGTTTAGCCTGTTGGCGGCAATTTGCCAGTTCGATCGGTTGATCGGGCCCGAACAGGCGTCCCTGGCCCCCCTGCGGGGCCTCCAGAGTGGCCCTCGGGCGCCCTCGGCGAACGTCAGGGGACGGTGAACACCTCGGGTCCGTCGTCGGTCACGGCGATCGTGTGCTCGAAATGAGCCGACAAGCGCCCGTCGGCCGTAACCACGCTCCACCCGTCCTCCAGCTGGACGGTTTCGGGGCCCCCTGCGTTCACCATCGGCTCGACGGCGAAGACCATCCCCGATTTGAGCATCGGCCCCCCCGTCCCCGGCCAGTAGTTGGGCACCTGGGGCTCCTCGTGCATGGCCGTGCCGATGGCGTGGCCCACGTACTCACGGACCACGGTGAACCCAGCACGCTCCGCGACTTCCTGGACGGCCCTTCCGACCTCGTTCAGCCGGTTTCCGGGACGCAGCTGCTCGATGCCCGACCAGAGACTGGCCTCGGTGACCTCCAACAGCCGGGCGGCCTCGGGGCTGATCTCGCCGATGCCGGCCGTGTAGGCGGCGTCGCCGTGGTAGCCCTCGATGATCGCTCCGCAGTCGACCGAGAGGATGTCCCCTTCGGCCAGGATCACCGAGTCCGAAGGGATGCCGTGCACGATCATCGAATTGGGCGAGGTGCAGATGACCGCCGGGAAGCCGTGGTAGTTGAGAAAATTCGACTTCGCCCCCCGGCGCTCGAGGACGTCCCGAGCCACCTGGTCGATGGCCGCGGTGGAGATGCCCGGTCGCAGCGCCGCCCGGGTCGCCTCGTGCATCTCGGCCACGACCTTGCCCGCCCTGCGCATCTTGTCCAGCTCGTCGGGGTTGCGTTTCACCACCACGACCCTACGGCCCACAGCTGGTCGGCCAATCGGACCACAGCCGTCACGCCGGTCGATCGGAGCAGACCCATGGCCGGAGCAGACCCATGGCGCCGGGAGACGGGAGCGGCCCCGATTGGCCGGGTCCCGACTGGCCGGGTCCCGACTGGGCCGGCCCCGATCGGCTCACCGGATCGGCCTCCCGCCCCTGCGGTCGCGATGGTCCTCGATCACCCGGACCAGGCGACGGGTCACCGAGTCCGGGGAGCCCGAGCCGTTCACCGTGGCCAGCTGGTTCCGCTCCTTGTACCACTCGATCAACGGGGCGGTCTGGCGCTCATAGATCTCCAGGCGGCGGGAGATCGCCTCTTCGCGGTCGTCTTCCCGCTGGACGACCTCGCCGCCGCAGACGTCACAGGTCCAGTTGATCAACGGGGGCGACGAGACCGAGTAGTTGGCGCCACAGTCCACGCAGACCCGGCGGGCGGCCAGCCGGCGGAGCACCTGGGCGGTCGAGACCTCGATGTCGAGGGCCCGGTCGAGGTCCATCGGGGCGAGTAGGCCGGCCAGGGCCTCGGCCTGGGCGACCGTGCGGGGGCAGCCGTCGAGCACGAAGCCCCGGGCCCGGACGTCTCCCTCGTTCAGCCGCTCGGACACCATGTCCATGATGAGGTCGTCGCTCAGCAGCTCGCCCTTGTCCATCAGGTCCTTGGCCTTCTTGCCGAGGGGCGTGCCCTGCTTCACCGCGGCCCGCAACATGTCCCCGGTGGAGACATGGGGGACGACGTAGTGGTGGGAGAGACGCACGCACTGCGTCCCTTTGCCTGCCCCCTGCTTGCCGAGGACAACGAGCCTGGCGCCGGGTACCACTTATTTGAGAAAGCCCTCGTAGTTTCGCATCATGAGCTGGCTGTCGATCTGCTTCATCGTCTCGAGCGCAACGCCCACGGCGATCAGGAGGGTGACCCCGTAGAAGGGGTAGCCGGTCATGTGCCACGCCGACATGAGGAGCGACGGCACGACCGCGACCGCCCCGAGGAACAGGGCGCCGGGCCAGGTGATCCGGTTGAGGATGTGAGCCAGGTACCGCTCGGTGGGCACCCCGGGCCGGATGCCGGGGATGTAGCCGCCCTGCTTGCGGATGATGTCGGCCTGCTGGTGGGGGTCGAAGGCCACATAGACATAGAAGAACGTGAACAACAAGATGAGGATGAAGTACGACAGGATGTAGACCGTACTGGTCGGGGTGATGTTGTGGTTCACCCAGGTCCGGAAGGACTGGGACGGGACGATGTTCGACAGCAGCACCGGGATGTAGAGGACCGAGCTGGCGAAGATGATGGGGATGACGCCGGACTGGTTGACCTTCAGCGGGATGTAGGTGTTGGACCCGCCGACCGTCTTGCGGCCGACCACCCGTTTGGCAAAGGTGACGGGTATCCGCCGTTGGCCCTGGTCGACGAACACGATCAGTACCAACAGCGCCACCGACACGACCAGGATGACCCCGAACTTGAACCGCCCGCCCTCCTGGAGCACGGTGTTCATCCCGCCGGGGATGCCGGCCACCACGTTGGCGAAGATGAGGATGGACATGCCCTGGCCGATGCCCCGCTGGGTGATCAGCTCGCCCAGCCACATCACGAAGGCGGTGCCGGCGGTCAGGGTCAACACGATGAATGCGCCGCGCCAGATGGAGTAGTTGAGGATCAGGTCGATGTTCTGGCTCGAGCCGAACAGGCCGCCCCCGCCCTTGTGGAACAGGTAGACGAGGCCGGTGGACTGCATGACGGCCAGGGCGATGGTCAGGTACCGGGTAGTCTGGGTCAGCTTCTTCTGGCCCACCGCACCCTGGTCACGCCATTCTTCGAGCTTGGGGATCACCGTGGCCAGCAGCTGGATGATGATGCTGGACGTGATGTAGGGCATGATCCCCAGCCCGAACACGGCCATCCGGGTGAGCGCCCCTCCCGAGAACAGGTTCAAAAAGCCGAGCACACCCGACGACTTGGCCGCCGACGTGACCTGCTGGATCTTGGAGAAGTCGATGAACGGGGCCGGGACGTTGGCGCCGAACTGGTAGATGGCGATGACCGTGAGCGTGAACAGGACCTTCTTGCGCAGGTCCGGAATACGGAAGATGTTGGCCAAACTGGCGAGCATGCGTGCCCCTCGACGCCCTTCGGTCGGTCGATGCTACCGGTTGGTGAGCGCGTTGCCCTTGGCGGGCGGGCGGCCGCTGCCGAAGGGCAGCGGCACCACTGTCACCGAGCCACCGGCGCGGGTGATGGCGGCCTCGGCCGACTTGGAGAAGGCATGGGCCTCGACCCGCATCGGGCGGGACAGCTCGCCTCCTCCGAGGATCTTCACCAGGGCGTTCTTCTTGGCCAGTCCGCCCGCCACCAGCGCGGCCAGGTCGGCCAGGTCGCCGTCGACGGCGCTGAGGGCGCCGACGTTGACCGGTGTGTATTCGATCCGGAACGGGTTCTTGAACCCTCGCAGCTTGGGGATCCGCTGCATCAACGGCAGCTGGCCACCCTCGAACCCGGCAGGGATCTGGCCCCGCGCCGCCTGGCCCTTGGTCCCTCGGCCTGCGGTCTTGCCGCCCTTGCCGGCGATGCCCCGGCCGACCCGGCGGCGCGGCCGGGTGGACCCGGCCGGTGGTCGTAGCTCATGGACCTTCATCGAGCACCTCTCTCGTCCTCACGGGCCGGGGTGACCTCGATCAAAAAGGGCACCCTGGCCAGCATCCCCCTGATTTCCGGGCGATCGGGCAGCACGTTGGTGCGACCGACGCCACGTAGCCCCAGAGCACGCAGGGTACCCCGGTGCTTGGGCTTGGTGCCGATGCCGGAGCGGACCTGGGTGACCCGGATCCAGCCGGTCGAGGTGCCCGGATCGGTCGACGTCGACGCGGCCATGCTCAGCTCACCTCCGTGAACAGGTCGCCCTCACGGCGCCGCTCCCGGTAGGCCTGGAGCACGCCGGGGGGGATGACGTCGTCGGCCTGCTTGCCCCGGAGGACGGCGATCTCGTCGGGCCGCTTCAGGCCCTTCAGCCCGGCGATGGTGGCGTGGGCCACGTTGATCCCGTTGGAGGAGCCGAGCGACTTGGCCAGGATGTCCCGGATGCCGGCCATCTCCAGGATGGCCCGCGCTGCGCCCCCGGCGATCACGCCGGTGCCGGGAGCCGCCGGCTTGAGCATGACCCGGCCGGCGCCGCTCTCGCCCACGATGGGGTGGGTGATGGTCGAGCCGGCCAGGGGCACCTCGAAGACGTTCTTGCGAGCCTCTTCGATGCCCTTCTGTACGGCCAGGCCCGCCTCTTTGGCCTTGCCGTACCCGAGGCCCACGTTCCCGTTCCCGTCGCCCACCACCATCAGGGCGGCAAAGGAGAACCGTCGGCCGCCCTTGACCACCTTGGACACCCGGTTGACCCGGATGGTGCGCTCTTCGTATTGCAGCTCGGCCATCAGAACTCCAGTCCTTCGGCACGGGCGGCGTCGGCCAACGCGGCGACCCGTCCGTGGTAGGTGAATCCACCCCGGTCGAAGACCACGGTGGTGACGCCGGCCGCCTTGGCCCGTGAGGCCACCAGCGTGCCCACGGCCTTGGCCGCGTCGATGTTGCTGCCCGGCTTGCCCCGGAGGTCGCCCTCCACCGTCGAGGCGGCGGCGACGGTGCGCCCGGCCTGATCGTCGATGAGCTGGGCGGAGATGTGCTTGTTGGACCGGAAGACGGCCAGGCGCGGCCGCTCGGCCGTGCCCGTGATCCGCCGCCGGACCCGCGAGTGGCGCCGGCGCCGGAGCTCGAGCTTGTGATCGGTTGCACGTCCCATTACTTCGCTGCCTTCCCTGCCTTGCGGACGACCCGCTCACCGGCGTACCGGACGCCCTTGCCCTTGTAGGGCTCGGGCTTGCGGAGCTTTCGGATGTCGGCCGCCACCTGGCCGACCTTCTCCTTGTCGATCCCCTTCACGATGATGCGGGTGGGGGTGGGCACCTCGAAGGTCACGCCGTCGGGTGCGCTCACGTTGACCGGGTGCGAGTAGCCGAGGGCCAGCTCCAGAGCGCCGGCGCCCTTGGGGACGGCACGGTACCCGACCCCGACGATCTCCAGCTCCTTGGTGTAGCCGGCGGTCACGCCGACCACCATGTTGGCCACCAGCGAGCGGGTGAGGCCGTGGAGGGCCCTGTTCTGCCGCTGGTCGTCGGGTCGCTCCACCACCAGCTGGTCCCCGTCCTGACGGACGGTGATGACGGCCGGAAGCATGCGGGCCAGCTCGCCCTGGGGCCCCTTGACCGTGACCCGGTTGTTCTCCGACAGCGCCACGGACACGCCGGACGGGACGGGGATGGGCGATCGTCCAATACGAGACATCAGCGACCACCTCTCCATCCGGCCGGGGACCGGTTCGAGGACAGCGCACGGTTACCACACATAACAGAGAACCTCCCCGCCCATGCGGCGCTTGCGGGCCTCACGGTCGGTCATCAGACCCTTGGACGTCGACACGACGGCCACGCCCATCCCCCCGAGGACCCGGGGCATCTTGTCGGCCCGGGCGTAGATGCGCAGGCCGGGCTTGGACACCCGCTTGATCCCCGAGATGGTCCGGGCGCGGTCCGGTGCGTACTTCATGGTGATCTCGAGGGTCCGTCCGGGCTTGTCCACGTTGTCGTTCACCTCGAAGCCGCTGATGTAGCCCTCGTCGACCAAGATGGCGGCCAGGGACTCCTTCAGCTTCGACCCCGGCATCTTCACCGTGTCGAAATGGGCCGTGTTGGCGTTCCGGATGCGGGTGAGCATGTCGGCGATGGGATCGGTCATCGTCATCGGTCGTCTCCTCCCCTCACCAGCTGGCCTTGGTCACGCCGGGGATCTCGCCCGCGTGCACCATCACCCGCAGGCAGATGCGGCACAGGCCGAACTTGCGGTAGACGGACTTCGGTCGCCCGCACCGACGGCAGCGCGTGTACCCGCGCACCTTGAACTTCGGAGTGCGCTGTTGCTTCTCGATCAGAGCCTTCTTCGCCATGGGGTTACTGGTTCTCCTGTCGGAACGGGAAACCGAACGCGGCCAGGAGTGCCCGGCCCTCGTCGTCGGTACGTGCAGTGGTGGCGATGGTGATGTCCATGCCTCGGGTGGTGTCGATGCGGTCGTAGTCGACCTCGGGGAAGATGAGCTGCTCGGTGACCCCGAAGGTGTAGTTGCCGTGTCCGTCGAAGGATCTCGGAGACAAGCCCCGGAAGTCACGGATGCGGGGGATGGCCGTGGCGATCAGGCGGTCGAGGAACTCCCAGGCCCGGTCGCCCCGCAGGGTCACCTTGGCCCCGATCTCCTGGCCCTCACGGAGCTTGAACCCGGCGATCGACTTCTTGGCCCGGGTGACCACGGGCTTTTGCCCGGTGATGGTCTCCAGGTCGGCCATGGCCCCCTCGATCAGGGACTTCTGTTGGGTGGCCCGGCCCACGCCCATGTTGAGGACGATCTTGGACAAGCGCGGCACTTCCATGACGTTGGCCAGTCCCAGGGTCTCCTGGAGCTGGGTCCGCACCTCGTTGTCGTAGCGGTTCTTCAGGCGAGGACGAGTCGCGCCCACGACGGGGGTCATCACAGCTCACCTCCGCACTTGCGGCAGACACGCACCTTGCGCCCCTGGTCGTCGATCTGCATGCCAATCCGCGTCGGGCCGCAGGAGCCGCAGACGATGGCCACCGAGGACACGGACACGGGCATGAACTTGTCGATGACCCCGCCCTGCATGGTGGCACGGGTGGGCTTGGCGTGACGCTTGGCCACGTGGACACCCTCAACGATGACGCGGCCCTCGGACGGGATGGCCCGGACGACATCGGCCCGCTTGCCCTTGTCCTTGCCCGAGATGACCTCGACCTTGTCTCCCTTGCGGATTCGCATCACAACACCTCCGGTGCAAGTGAGACAATCCGCATGAAGCGCTTGTCGCGCAGCTCGCGGCCGACCGGGCCGAAGATGCGGGTCCCACGTGGTTGGCTCTGGTCGTTGATCAGGACGGCGGCGTTCTCGTCGAAACGGATGTAGCTGCCGTCGGGCCGACGCTTTTCCTTCTTGGTGCGGACGACGACGCACTTGACGACGTCACCCCGCTTCACCGCCGCGCCGGGGATGGCGTCTTTGACCGTGGCCACGAAGACGTCCCCGATCGAGGCGTACCGGCGGCGCGAGCCGCCCAGCACCTTGATGCAGAGCACCTCTTTGGCCCCGGAGTTGTCGGCTACCCGAAGTCGGGATTCCTGTTGGATCATCGGGCCCGCTCCAGGACCTCGCCCAGGCGCCAGCGCTTCAGCTTCGACAGAGGTCGGGTCTCCACCACTCGGACCCGGTCCCCCACCTTGGCCGTGTTCTCCTGATCGTGGACGTAGAGGCGCTTGGTCCGCTGCACCGTCTTCCCGTAGCGGGGATGGCGCACTCGCTCCACCACGGACACCACCACGGTGGCGTCCATGCCGTCGGAGACGACAATGCCCTCACGGACCTTGCGGCGGTTCGCCCGCTCGTCGGTCGTCGACTCGTCGGCCATCAGCCCTCTTCCTCCACATCGTCGTCGGCAGCCCCGGCCCGTGCGGTGGGTGCCACCGTGTCGGCCGTGGCTCCTTGGTCGTCGGCGCCCCCGCCCTCGGCTTCGGCCTCCCCGCCCTCGGCTTCGGCGTCCCGGCCCTCGGCCTCGACCTCCGCGCCCTCGGCCTCGGCCCCCTCGGCGTCGCTCTCCTCGGCCCGTTCGGCCGCCCGCCGTTCGGCTGCGGGCACCCTGGTCCGGCCCAGGGCCTTGTCCTCGGCCCGCTGGCGGGCCGCGGCCTGGTGGACGGGAATGTCTTCCATGGCCAGCCCCTCGGCCTCGGCGATCTCCCGAGCCCGGATCTCGGTGAGGAGACGGGCGATGTCCTTGCGGACGTGGCGCATCCGGGAGAAGTTGTCCAGCTGGCCGGTAGCCAGCTGGAAACGGAGGTTGAAGAGCTCACGCCGGGACTCGTTGAGACGGACCTCGAGCTCGTCGACGTCGAGCTCCACAATGTCGGCTGCGGTGGCCATCAGACCTGGACCTCCGGCGTCCCGTGCGTGCCGGGACGTACGACGAACTTGGCTTTGAACGGGAGCTTCTGGATGGCGCGCTCCATGGCCTCTTTGGCCAATTGCTGCTCGACGCCGGCCAGCTCGAAGAGAATCCGGCCCGGCTTGACCACGGCGACCCAGTGCTCCGGGTTCCCTTTGCCCGAGCCCATACGGGTCTCGGCCGGCTTCTGGGTGACCGGCCGATCCGGGAACACCCGGATCCACACCTTGCCACCGCGCTTGACGTGGCGGGTCATGGCAATTCTGGCCGCCTCGATCTGGCGGGCGGTGAGCCAGCCAGGCTCCAGGGCCTGGATACCGAAGTCACCGAAGTTGACGGTGGCACCGCCCTTGGCTGCGCCGGTCATCCGGCCGCGTTGCTGCTTGCGGTGCTTGACCTTGCGGGGCATCAACACGTCAGTCGACCTCCTTGCGGAAGTGCGGCGTCTCGTGGTGCTCGCGGGTCCGGCGCTCGATCTCCTCGTCCTCGCTGAGGATGCGCTCGAGCTCGTCGGGCACGTCGGGGGTGGCGACGATGTCGGCGGTGTCCCGATCGACCATGCCCTCGGGCACCTCGGGCGACTCACCGGCACCGTCGCCCACGACCACGCTGCCCGGTGCGCCCTGCTCGGCCCGCCGGCGGCCACCCCCGGCGGTGATGAGCCGGCGCGGCGGCGCGCCCTGCCCGGACGTCTCGCCCACAGCCATGGCCGCTTCCCGGTTGATCTTCTCCTCGGAGGAGATCTTGTACGGGAGGATGTCGCCCTTGTAGATCCACACCTTCACGCCGATGCGGCCGAAGGTCGTCTTCGCCTCACGGAAGCCGTAGTCGATGTCGGCCCGGAGGGTATGGAGCGGCACCCGGCCTTCCCGGTAGGACTCCTTCCGGGCCATCTCCGACCCACCGAGCCGGCCCGAGCACTGGACGCGGACGCCGAGGGCACCGGCCTTTTGGACCGTCTGGATGGCCCGCTTCATGGCCCGGCGGAAGGCGACTCGTCGGGCCAGCTGGTCGCAGATTCCCTGGGCGATGAGCGCGGCGTCGAGCTCGGGTTGCTTGATCTCCTGGATGTTCAGCTGGATGCGGTTGACCAGGCCGGTGATCTCTTCGATCTTCTTCTTCAGGCGGTCCGCCTCGGACCCCCGGCGGCCGATGACGATGCCCGGGCGGGCGGTGTGGATGTCGACCCGGAGGCGGTCACGGGTGCGCTCCACCTCGATGCGGCTGACGGCCGCCGACTCGAGCTGCGACATGAGGAAGTCGCGGATCTTCCAATCCTCGATCACGCAGTTCTGATAGTTGCGCTCCTCGAACCACCGCGACTTCCAATCGGTGGTCACGCCGAGGCGGAACCCGTACGGGTTGACCTTCTGGCCCATCTACTTGCCCTTCTCTTCGGCGCGTGCGCCGCTCGTCTTGTCGGGCGACGTCGCCTGGGCGTCGGCCCCTTCGTCGTCGGCCGTCTCTGCCTCGACCTCGTCTTCTGTGTCGGAGTCGTCGACCTCGTCGTCGGTGTCGAAGTCGTCGACTTCGTCGTCGGTGTCGAAGTCCTCGACCTCGTCGTCGGTGTCGAAGTCCTCGACCTCGTCGTCGGTGTCGAAGTCCTCGACCTCGTCGTCGGTGTCGGGCTCGACGGCGTCAAGCTCCTCGTCCGGTTCGAGCTCGTCCACCGCTGGCGACGGCACCGGCCGGGTCGTCTCGGCCTCGGACCGCTGTCGGCGGCGGGAGCCGGCCACCCGGCGTGAGCGCTGGGTGCCGGTGGCGGCCTGCTTGGCCCGGCGGAGGACCAGGCGCTCCTCGGGCATACGGCTCACGATGATGGTGATATGACTGCTGCGCTTGCGGATCCGGGTGGCTCGACCCCGGGCCCGGGGACGCCAGCGCTTGAGGGTGCTGCCCTCGTCGGCGAAACAGGCCGAGACGTAGAGCTCCTCACCGTTCAACCCGTCGTTGTGGACGGCATTAGCGACGGCCGAGGCCAGCACCTTGCCGATGATGGTCGCCGCCTCCCGGTCCCCGAGGGCCAGGATCTCGGCCGCACGGTCGACATCCTGGCCGCGGATGAGGTCGAGGACCTGACGGGCCTTGTTCGGCGAGATCCGGGTGTGGCGGAGGACGGCGCGCGTCCCCTCCCGCTCATTTGTCTTCACACCAGGCATGTCAGCGCCTTCCCGCCCGCTCTTGGCCGGCGTGGAACTTGAAGGTTCGGGTGGGGGCGAACTCCCCCAGCTTGTGGCCGACCATCGACTCGGTCACATAGACGGGAACGTGCTTGCGCCCGTCGTGGACGGCGATGGTGTGGCCCACCATGTCGGGAATGATCGTCGAGCGGCGGGACCACGTCTTGATGACCCTCTTGTCCCCGGCCGCGTTCAGGACATCCACCTTCTTCAGGAGGTGGTCATCGACGAACGGGCCCTTCTTCAGGCTGCGAGGCATGGCGTGTGGTTCCCTCTACTTCCCTACCGCCGAGCACCGCGGGTGCGGCGTCGGCGGACGATCATCTTGTCGGAGTCCTTGTGACGTGGCCGGGTACGGCCCTCGGGCTTGCCCCACGGGGAGACAGGGTGGCGGCCACCGGAGGACTTGCCCTCGCCACCGCCGAGCGGGTGGTCGACCGGGTTCATGGCCACACCGCGGGTCTGGGGACGCTTGCCCTTCCAGCGGTTCCGGCCGGCCTTGCCCACCTTGATCAGCTCGGCCTCGGCGTTCCCGACCGTGCCCAGGGTGCCCCGGCAGTCGATCGACACGCGGCGCATCTCCGTCGACGGCAGCCGCAAGGTGGCAAATGGCCCCTCTTTGGCCACCAGCTGGATGCTCATGCCCGCCCCGCGGGCCAGCTTGCCCCCGCCGCCTGGCCGCAGCTCGACGTTGTGGATGACCGAGCCGACAGGGATGAACCGGAGTGGCAGTGCGTTGCCGGAGCGGATCTCGGCACCCTGACCGGACTGGAGGCGGTCGCCGACCTTCACGCCGGAAGGGGCGAGGATGTAGCGCTTCTCGCCGTCGAAGTAGTGGAGGAGGGCGATGCGGGCGTTGCGGTTGGGGTCGTACTCGATGGCCGCCACCTTGGCCGGAACGCCGTCCTTGTCCCGCTTGAAGTCGATCATGCGGTACTGCTGCTTGTGACCGCCGCCCCGGTGGCGGGACGTCTTGCGCCCGTAGGCGTTGCGCCCGCCGGTGCCCGGCTTGGGTGCGATCAGCGACTTCTCGGGCCGATCCCTGGTGATCTCGGCAAAGTCAGAGACGGTCTGGAACCGGCGGCCGGCGCTGGTTGGCTTGCGTGAACGGAGGGGCATGGTGGGACTCGTTTCCTCAGCTCTCGAACAGGTCGATCGAGTCACCCGATTGCAGGGTGACCATGGCCCGCTTGGTATCCGCCCGATGGCCGACGGTGTTGTTGCGGCGGTTCCGCTTGGACTTGCCCTTGCGGTTCAGGGTGTTGACGTTGATGACCCGGACCCCGAAGGCCTGCTCCACGGCCAGACGGACCTCGATCTTGGTGGCATCGGGGTCGACGACGAAGACGTAGACGTTGTTATCCATGAGGGCATAGGTCTTCTCCGACACCACTGGCCGCAAGAGGATGTTGTGGGCATCTCTCATGAGTCGCTCCCCTCGGTGGCAGTGTCTGCCCCGGCTGTGCCTGCCTCATCTGCCTCGGCTGTGCCTGCCTCATCTGCCTCGGCTGTGCCTGACCCCGTCGCTGCGTCTGCGTCGGTGGCTGTGCCTGCATCGGCGGCCGTGGCCGCGCCGACCGTGGCCGGGCCGACCGTAGCCGGGTCCGCCGTACCGGCAGCCTCGTCGCTCGTGGGTACGGCGACACCGGGCAGGGTGGCGTCGGTGAACACGATCCAGTCGTTGCAGAGGATGTCGTAGGCGTTGAGCTCGGTGACGAGAATGGTCTGGATCTCGGCGAGGTTGCCGAACGAGCGGTCGGCGTACCCGTCCTCGGCGCCCAGCACCACCAGCACCCGACCCTTGAGTCCGAGGGCCGAGAGGGCGGCGGTGGCGTCCTTGGTCCTGGGCACCTCGAAGGTCCACCGGTCGATGACCGCTACCTTCCCTCCTGCCGCCCGGTCGGACAGAGCGGATCGGAGGGCGAGCTGCACCATCTTCTTGGGGGTCTTCTGGGCGTAGCTGCGCGGCTTCGGGCCGAGGGCGACGCCTCCCCCTACCCACTGCGGCGAGCGCGTGGACCCCTGCCGGGCCCGGCCGGTGCCCTTTTGGCGGAACGGCTTGGCCCCTCCGCCCCGGACCTCGGACCGGGTCTTGGTCGACTGGGTGCCGGCGCGGGCGGCGGCCAGCTGGGCCGTCACCACCTGGTGCAGCACGTCCTTGTTGGGCTCGATCCCGAAGGTGTCGGGGTCGAGCCCGACCGTGCCCAGCTCGGTCCCGTCCTGGCTGCGTCGGGTCACCGTGTGGTGCCTTGGCTCGGGACGGAGCAAGCGGCGGATGGCGGCCGGCGACGCAGTCTCCACGTCGACCGCGGCAGCTCCCGACGGGGTGGCCGTTCCGGTCTGGGCGGCGCTCACGATGCCCTCCCTCCTCTGACCGCAGGGGCCTTGATGGCGTCACGCAGGACGACCATGCCGCCGCGCGGCCCGGGGACGGCCCCCTTGATGAGCACCAGCTCCCGCTCGGGATCGGCCTGGACGACCTCCAGGTTCAAGGTGGTGACCTGCTCGCCGCCCATGCGCCCCGCCATCTTGGTGCCCTTGAACACCCGGGACGGGGTGGCGCAGGCGCCGATGGACCCGGGCGAGCGGTGCTTCTTGTGGTTGCCGTGCGAGGCGCCCTGGCCCTTGAAGTTGTGGCGCTTCATGCCGCCGGCGAAGCCCTTTCCCTTGCTCACGGCGATGGCGTCGACCAGCTCGCCGGGCTGGAGGAGATCAGCGGTGAGCTCCTGGCCGACCTGGTAGGAGTCGGTGTCGTCGATCCGTAGCTCCACCAGGCGGCGTCCGGGGTCCACGCCCGCCTTGTCGAAGTGTCCCTGCTCGGGCTTGGTCAGGGTGGTCGCCCGGCGGTAACCCCAGGTCACCTGCAGGGCGGTGTAGCCCTCACGCTCGGTCGTCTTGACCTGGACAACGCGGACCGGCGCGACGCGCACGACCGTCACCGGGATGGCCCGGTTCTGATCGTCCCAAATTTGGGTCATTCCGACCTTTTCGCCCACGATCGCCTTGGTGGCCACTGGAGCTTCTCCGTCTCGACTCTTCTGTGCTTGCTCGGTGCCGGCCGGCACTGATGTGTCACTGCTCAACTACGTGCTCGTCAACTACGTTCTCGCTGCTTCGACGGCTGCCCAGGCCCACCGGTCAGCCCTGAAATCCACGGTTCAGCCGGTGCATCGGATGGCTCCGGCTTGCATGCAGACGCTCCGCTCGGATCAACCCGAGCGGAGCGCTCGCCTTGTTGGGCCCGAGGTCCCTAGCCGGATTCCGGAAGGCGCTCGGGCACGTCGTATTCGACACTGTCAGGCCGAAATCGACCCGGCTGACGATGTTACACCATCCCTGCCCAGGGTGCATCCGCCACCAGGGCGGACGGAGAAGGGGCGGACGGAGCGATCTAGACGGTCTGGATCCTAGACGGTCTGGATCTTGATCTCGATGTCCACGCCGGCGGGAAGGTCGAGGCGCTGTAGGGAGTCGACCGTCTTCGGCGTGTGCTCCACGATGTCGACCAGGCGCTTGTGCACCCGCATCTCGAAGTGCTCGCGGCTGTCCTTGTACTTGTGGGGCGAGCGGATCACCGTATAGCGATGCTTCTCCGTCGGGAGGGGCACCGGGCCCAGGACCTTCGCCTGGGTGCGGATAACCGTCTGGACGATCTTCTCGGTCGACTGGTCGAGAATCTCGTGGTCATAGGCCTTGAGGCGAATGCGGATCTTCTGTCTGGGGCCCTCTGCGGCCATGGGTGACGGCGTCCTCTCTCGGAGTGGTGCGTGGTGCCGGACTAGGCGAGGATCTTGGTGACCCGACCGGAAGCCACGGTGCGGCCACCCTCCCGGATGGCGAACCGCAGGCCCTCGTCCATGGCGATCGGCTTGCCCAGCTCCACCGTCATGTCCGTGTTGTCACCGGGCATGACCATCTCGGTGCCCTCAGGCAGCTCGATGGTGCCGGTCACGTCGGTGGTCCGGAAGTAGAACTGGGGCCGGTAGTTGGTGAAGAACGGCTTGTGCCGGCCACCCTCGTCCTTGTTCAGGACGTAGACGGTCGCTTCGAACTTGGTATGGGGGGTGATCGAGCCCGGCTTGCACAGCACCTGGCCCCGCTCCACCTCTTCCTTCTTCGTGCCTCGGAGCAGTGCGCCGATGTTGTCGCCGGCGCGGCCCTCGTCGAGCAACTTCCGGAACATCTCGATGCCGGTGACCGTCGTCTTCTGGGTGTCCCGGAGCCCGACGATCTCGACCTCCTCGCCCACCTTGACGACGCCCTGCTCCACCTTGCCGGTGACGACCGTGCCACGACCGGTGATGGACATGACGTCCTCGATCGACATCAGGAAGGGCTTCTCGACGTCGCGCTGGGGCTCGGGGATGTAGGAATCCACCGCATCCATCAGCTCGGTGATCTTGGCCGCGGCATCGGCATCGCCCTCGAGCGCCTTCAGGGCGCTGACCCGCACGATGGGCGTGTCGTCCCCGGGGAACTCGTTGTCGTTGAGCAGCTCGCGTACCTCGAGCTCTACGAGGTCGAGGAGCTCCTCGTCGTCGACGATGTCCGACTTGTTCAGGGCCACCACGATGTAGGGGACGCCGACCTGGCGAGCCAGAAGGACGTGCTCACGGGTCTGGGGCATGGGCCCGTCGGCGGCCGAGACGACGAGGATGGCCCCGTCGACCTGGGCTGCCCCGGTGATCATGTTCTTGATGTAGTCGGCGTGCCCGGGCATGTCGACGTGGGCGTAATGCCGATTGGGCGTCTCGTATTCGACGTGGGCGATCGAGATGGTGATGCCCCGCTGCTTCTCTTCGGGTGCCTTGTCGATCTCGTCGAACGGGGTGTACTCGGTCGTGGGGTCGTTGTCGTGGAGGACCTTGGTAATGGCCGCGGTGAGCGTGGTCTTCCCGTGGTCGATGTGCCCCATCGTTCCCACGTTGACATGGGGCTTATTGCGCTCGAACTTCTTCTTGGCCATGGCTGGGGTAATGCTCCCTGGGTCTCGGGCGGCGCCCCCTCGGGCCCGCCACGACGGAGGCGGATGCCTTCCGTCCTTCCTCATGTTTCCTGCTGTGTTGCTGGTAGTGCTGCTACTGGTGCTGCATCTTGCTACTGCTCGATCCTTCTGGCGTCGCTGCCGGCGCCCGCGCCGGGCCTGCCGGAGTGACGCCTACTCCCCGCGCGCCTTGGCGATGATCTCCCTGGCGATCGATTCGGGGACCTCGTTGTACGCGTGGAACTGCATGGAGTACGTGGCTCGTCCCTGCGTACGTGAGCGCAGGTCAGTAGCGTAGCCGAACATATCGCTCAACGGGACCTGGGCCTTCACGATGTGGCTGGTCCCCCGCTGTTCCATGCCCTCGACCTTGCCCCGGCGAGACGAGAGGTCGCCGATCACATCGCCCATGTACTCCTCGGGGGTGGTCACCTCGACGGCCATCACTGGCTCGAGCAAGACCGGGCTGGCCAAGTTGGCTGCCTTCTTGATGGCCATCGACCCGGCGATCTTGAACGCCATCTCCGAGGAGTCGACGTCGTGGTACGAGCCATAGGTCAGGGTGACCCGGATGTCCACGGTGGGATACCCGGCCAGCACGCCCGAGGTGATCGACTCCTGGATGCCGGCGTCGACCGAGGGGATGTACTCCTTCGGGATGGCACCGCCGGTGATCTTGTCGATGAACTCGTAGCCACCGCCCGGACCGGTCGGCTCCAGGGTGATGACCACGTGGCCGTACTGTCCCTTCCCACCGGTCTGGCGGACGTAGCGGGTCTCGACCTTCTCCACCGTCTTGCGGACGGTCTCGCGGTACGCCACCTGGGGCTTGCCCACGTTGGCGTCGACGTTGAACTCGCGGAGCATCCGGTCGACCAGCACCTCGAGGTGCAGCTCGCCCATGCCCGAGATGACCGTCTGGCCCGTCTCCTCGTCGGACTGGACCCGGAACGTCGGGTCCTCTTCCGACAACGAGAACAGGGCCTTGGACAACTTGTCCTGGTCGGCCTTGGTCTTGGGCTCCACCGCGACGTGGATGACCGGCTCGGGGAAGGTGAGCGACTCCAAGATGACCTGGTCGTTGGGATCGCACAGGGTGTCGCCGGTGGTGGTCTGCTTCAGGCCGACCACGGCGACGATGTCGCCGGCGTAGACCGCGTCGAGGTCCTCGCGATGGTTGGCGTGCATCTGGAGGATGCGGCCGACCCGCTCCTTGCGCTCCTTGGTCGAGTTGATGATGCTCGACCCCTTGGCCAACGAGCCCGAGTAGACCCGGATGTAGGTGAGCTTGCCCACGTAGGGGTCGGTCATGATCTTGAAGGCCAGGGCCGAGAAGGGGGCGACATCGTCCGACGGGCGGTCCACCAGCTGGTCCTCGTGACGGGGCAGGTGGCCCACCGTGGGCGGGATGTCCAACGGGCTGGGGAGGTAATCCACCACGGCGTCCAGCATGGGCTGGACGCCCTTGTTCTTGAAGGCAGACCCGCACAGCACGGGAACGGCGAAGTTCCCCAGTGTGACCGTGCGCAGGGCGCGCTGCAGGTCGGCGGGGAGGATCTCCTCTTCGCCCAGGTACTTTTCCATGATCGTGTCGTCGTGGTTGGACAGGACGTCGATCAGCTGGTGGAGGGCGTCCTCGGCCTCGGACTTCATGTCGGCCGGGATCTCCTCCTCCTGCCACTCCTCGCCCATGCCCTCGTCCCAGACCAGGGCGCGCATGTGCACGAGGTCGACCACGCCGCGGAAGCCGCTCTCGGCCCCGATGGGCAGCTGGACGACGGCAGGGACGGCGTCGAGGCGGTCCTTGATCATCTCGACCGAGCGGGTGAAGTCGGCGCCGATCCGGTCCATCTTGTTGATGAAGCAGATCCGGGGGACCTCGTACTTGTTGGCCTGCCGCCAGACGGTCTCGGTCTGGGGCTCCACACCGGCCACGGCGTCGAACACGGCCACGGCGCCGTCCAGGACGCGCAGCGACCGCTCGACTTCGACGGTGAAGTCGACGTGCCCGGGGGTGTCGATGATGTTGATGACCGTGTCCCGCCAGTTGCAGGTGGTGGCGGCCGAGGTGATGGTGATGCCCCGCTCCTGCTCCTGGATCATCCAGTCCATGGTGGCAGCGCCCTCATGGACCTCACCGATCTTGTAGTTCTTCCCCGTGTAGTAGAGGATGCGCTCGGTCGTCGTCGTCTTACCCGCGTCGATATGGGCCATGATCCCGATGTTGCGGGTCTTGGACAGGGGGTGGTTGCGGTTGGGCGCTTCAGCCATGGTGAATCAGCTCTCGGGTCGTGCTTGTGGACTGTGGTGGTGGCCAGCGGCGCGGATGTTCCCGCACCGGACTACCAGCGGTAGTGGGCGAAGGCCTTGTTGGACTCCGCCATCTTGTGGAGGTCCTCACGGCGCTTCACTGCGGTGCCGATGCCGTTGGCCGCATCGCGGATCTCGGCGGAGAGCCGCTCGGCCATCGTCTTCTCGCGGCGCTGCTGGGAGTACCCGACCAACCAGCGGATGGCCAGGGTGGTGGCCCGGCGGGGTCGGACCTCGACGGGGACCTGGTACGTGGCCCCGCCGACGCGGCGGGGGCGCACCTCGAGCTCGGGACGCACGTTCTCGACCGCCTTCTTCAAGACGGCGACCGGATCGGTCCCCATCTTCTCCTCCACGTCGGTCAGCGCCGTGTAGACGATGCGCTCGGCCAAGGTGCGCTTGCCCCGGCTCAGGACCTTGTTGACCACCTGGGTGACCAGGACCGACCGGTAGACCGGGTCGGGCATGAGCTCCCGGCGTACGGCCGGACCTTTGCGGGGCATCTCAGGACTCCTTCTTCGCGCCGTAGCGGCTGCGAGCCTGGTTGCGGTCCCGGACCCCGGAGGCGTCGAGGGTGCCGCGGATGACCTTGTAGCGGACGCCGGGGAGGTCCTTCACCCGGCCACCGCGGACGAGGACGATCGAGTGCTCCTGGAGGTTGTGTCCCTCGCCGGGGATGTAGGCGGTGATCTCGGCGCCGCTGGTGAGACGGACCCGGGCCACCTTGCGCAGGGCCGAATTCGGCTTCTTCGGCGTATGGGTGTACACCCGCGTGCAAACCCCCCGCCGCTGGGGGGCGCCCCGGAGAGCCGGGGTCTTCGTCTTCGTCGCCTTGGTGGCTCGACCCTTGCGGACGAGCTGGGAAATCGTGGGCACGCGTTACCTCTACGTTTGAACTGCGGGTGGCCTGCGGAACGGGGCACGACACGCATCCGGCGGGTGCCCGTGCAGACAGGAAATCCTACGGCATCGGCCCCCTACAGGGCAAACGGGTCGTGGCGCGAACTGCCCGCCGACACCTCGGGGTGCGGTCGCCTCATCCAGTGTAGTGGCGAACCGGGCGGCCCCGACCGCGGCAGCAGGCTGCCCGGGCCCCCCGTCGAACGGGGCGACCCGGGCAGTGCCGACGGGACCCGGTCAGGTGCCGGTCTCGGCTGTTCCCTCACCGGTCGACGGCGAGGGATCGCCACCGCCCGGGACGGGCTCGCTGGGCGTGGCCGAGCCGCCGTCGGCTTCCTCGACCGAGGGAACGGTCCCCAGCCAACTGGCATCGATGTCCGAGCCGAAGCTCTCGACCGGGCCGTCGCCGCCCGTGTCCCTGAGCCATGCGGCCAGGTCCTCGGTGCCGGCGTCGCCTTCGGACCCGAGGGCCCAGAAGGGCAGCGCCTCGGCCCCGGGCATCTCGAGCCGGATGTCCCGGTACCGCTCCATGCCCGAGCCAGCCGGGATCAGCTTGCCGATGATGATGTTCTCCTTCAGGCCGTAGAGCTGGTCCGACTTGCCCTCGATGGCCGCCTCGGTCAGCACCCGGGTGGTCTCCTGGAAGGAGGCCGCCGACAGCCAGCTCTCGGTGGCCAGCGAGGCCTTGGTGATCCCCATCAGCTCGGGACGACCCTCGGCCGGGCGCTTGCCGTCTTGGACCAGCTCCCGGTTGACCTCGGCGTAGGACCGGTTGTCGACCCGCTCACCGGGCAGGAAGGGGGCGTCGCCCGGCTCGGCCACCAGGACCCGGCGCAGCATCTGGCGCACGATCAGCTCGATGTGCTTGTCGTGGATGGACACGCCCTGGTCCCGGTAGACCTTCTGGACCTCTTCGACCAGGTACTGCTGGGTCTCCCGGATGCCCTTGACGTCGAGGAGCTCCTTGGGGTCCTTCGGGCCCTCGACCAGTGCGTCCCCGGCGCCGACCTCCTGGCCGTCGGCGACCTCGAGGTGGGCCCGTTGGGCGACCAGCACCGTCTCCTCGGCGCCGTCGTCGGCCACCACGGTGATGCGGCGGCCGCTCTCCTCCTCTTCCACGCGGACCACGCCGGAGTGGCGGGCCAGGACGGCGGCACCCTTGGGGGTGCGAGCCTCGAACAGCTCCACCACCCGGGGAAGGCCGTGGGTGATGTCCTCGCCCACGATGCCGCCGGTGTGGAAGGTCCGCATGGTCAGCTGGGTGCCGGGCTCGCCGATGGACTGGGCGGCGATGACACCGACCGCCTCACCGAGCTCGATCATCTTGCCCGTGGCCAGCGACTGGCCGTAGCAGGAGGCGCAGATGCCCTGCTCCGCCTCGCAGGTCAGCACCGACCGGGTACGGACCCGGTCGACGGCCGGGTCATCCCGGAGGCGATTGACCACGTCGTCGAGCAGGAGGGTCCCGGCTTCGACCTTCGACCCGTCCGACAGGACGACGTCGTCGACGACGATGCGGCCGTAGGCCCGGGTCTCCAGGTAGGAGCGTCTGCCGGCCTCGTCGGGGACGACGTTGTCGATCCAGATGCCGCGGGTGCTCCCGCAGTCCTCCTCCCGGACGATCAGCTCCTGGGCCACGTCGACCAGGCGCCGAGTCAGGTAGCCCGAGTCGGCCGTCCGGAGGGCGGTGTCGGCCAGTCCCTTGCGGGCACCGTGGGTCGAGATGAAGTACTCGAGCACGGACAGGCCCTCTCGGAAGGACGACTTGATGGGCCGGGGGATCATCTCGCCGCGGGGGTTCGAGACCAGGCCCTTCATCCCGGCGATCTGGCGGATCTGCTGGGCGTTCCCCCGAGCACCGGAGTCCACCATCATGTCGAGTGGGTTGAAGGCGATCTGGGAGAGCGACTTCTCCATGGCCCGGCCCACCTCGGAGTTGGCCGAGGTCCAGATCTCGATCTCCTTCTGGCGCCGCTCGTCGTCGGTGATGATGCCCCGCTTGAACTGCGTCTCGGCCTTGTCCGCCTCCTTCTCGTAGCGATCAAGGATGGTCTGCTTGTCCAGCGGGGTGCGGACGTCGTTGATGGAGATGGTCAGGCCCGACTGGGCGGCGTAGCGGAACCCGAGCGCCTTGATCTTGTCGAGGCTCTCGGCCACCAGGTGCTTGGGGTAGTTGGCCGCCACCTCTTCGACGATGGAGCCGATCGAGGTATTGCGCTTGCCCACGACGTCGTTGATGAACCGGTACCCGTCGGGCAGGCCGGAGTTGAAGAAGAGCCGGCCGGCCGTGGTCACCAGCTCCACCCGGTCGCCGTCCTCATGGGCGCCGTCGGCATCGTTGGCCTGCTCGATGGACCGGGCCAGCGGCGTGCCGGCCTCGGGCCGGATGACGATCTTGGCCTGCAGGTGGATGTCGCCGGCGTCGAAGGCCGCCTCGACCTCGTAGCCGTGGCGGAAGACCCGCCCCTCGCCCTTCTCGCCGTCGACGGCCAGGGTCAGGTAGTAGATGCCGAAGACCATGTCCTGGGTGGGAACGGTGATCGGGCGACCGGTGGCCGGGGACAGGATGTTGTTGGCCGACAGCATGAGCACCCGCGCCTCGGCCTGGGCCTCGGCGGACAGCGGGAGGTGGACAGCCATCTGGTCGCCGTCGAAGTCGGCGTTGAAGGCCGTGCACACCAGCGGGTGGACCTGGATGGCCTTGCCCTCGACCAGCACGGGCTCGAAGGCCTGGATGCCCAGGCGGTGCAGGGTGGGGGCCCGGTTCAACAGGACCGGGTGCTCCTTGATCACGCCTTCGAGCACGTCCCACACCTGGGGACGCCGGCGTTCGACCATCCGCTTGGCCGACTTGATGTTCTGGGCCAGCTCGGCATCGACCAGCCGCTTCATGACGAAGGGCTTGAACAGCTCGAGCGCCATCAGCTTGGGCAGGCCGCACTGGTGGAGCTGGAGCGTCGGGCCGATGACGATGACCGAACGGCCCGAGTAGTCGACCCGCTTACCCAGCAGGTTCTGGCGGAACCGCCCCTGCTTGCCCTTCAACATGTCGGACAGGCTCTTCAGGGGGCGGTTCCCCGGCCCGGTGACGGGACGGCCGCGGCGGCCGTTGTCGAACAGGGCGTCGACGGCCTCTTGGAGCATCCGCTTCTCGTTGTTGATGATGATCTCGGGCGCGCCCAGGTCCAACAGCCGCTTCAGCCGGTTGTTCCGGTTGATCACCCGGCGGTAGAGGTCGTTGAGGTCCGAGGTGGCGAAGCGGCCACCATCGAGCTGGACCATGGGACGGAGGTCGGGCGGGATGACCGGCACCGACTCGAGGATCATGGCCCGGGGATCGTTGACCCGGCGGCCGTGCTCGTCGCGACGGTTGAAGGCGGTCACGATCTTCAGCCGCTTGATGGCCTTCTGGCGCCGCTGGGCCGAGAGGGGCTTGCGGCCGTCGGCCGCGTCCACCATCTCGCGCAGCTTCACCTCTTCGACATCGAGGTCGATCCGCTCGATCAGGCGGGAGATGGCCTCGGCCCCCATGCCCCCCTCGAAGTAGTCCTCGTAGCGGATGCGCAGCTCCCGCCAGAGCATCTCGTCCTCGAGGATCTTCCGGGAGTGCAGGCCCTTGAACTCGTCGAAGGCCCGCTGGGCCAGCTCGAGCTCGGTCTGGTAGCGGTCGCGGAGGCTGGCGATCTCCTTCTCCACGTTCCGCTGCCGGGCCTTGATCTCGGTGTCCTTGGCCCCCGACGACTCGAGCTCGGCCAGCTCCTCCTCGAGGGCCTTGAACCGGGCGTCGAGGGCCAGGTCGCGCTTGCGCTCGATGTCGGTGAGCTCGTCACGGAGCTCGGCCTCGAGCGTGGGCAGGTCCTCGTGGCGCTTGGCCTCGTCGACCCAGGTGACCAGGTTGGCGGCGAAGTAGATGACCTTCTCGAGCTGCTTGGCCTTCAGCTCCTCCCGGGCTTCGGTGCCCATGAGGAGGTAAGCCAGCCAGCTGCGGGTGCCGCGGAGGTACCAGATGTGGACGACGGGGGCGGCCAGCTCGATGTGGCCCATCCGCTCACGGCGGACCTTCGAGCGGGTGACCTCCACGCCGCAGCGCTCGCAGATGATGCCGCGGAAGCGGACGCGCTTGTACTTCCCGCAGTAGCACTCCCAGTCCTTGGTCGGGCCGAAGATCTTCTCGCAGAAAAGCCCGTCCTTCTCCGGACGCAGGGTCCGGTAGTTGATGGTCTCGGGCTTCTTCACCTCGCCGTTGGACCAGCCACGGATCGAGTCGGCCGTGGCCAGCCCGATCCTCAGTTGATCGAAGTTGTTGACATCCAACATCTAGAAACCCCTTTCCGCTGCACGCCGGGCATCCTCTTCGTCCGAACCGCGTTCGGGCCGGCTGATGTCGATGCCCAGTTCCTCGGCCGTGCGGAACACGTCCTCGTCCAGCTCGCGCATCTCGATCTCCTCGCCGGTGGTGGACAACACCTCGACGTCGAGACAGAGCGACTGCATTTCCTTGATGAGCACCTTGAAGCTCTCCGGGATACCCGGCTCGGGGATGTTCTCCCCCTTCACGATGGCCTCGTAGACCTTGACCCGCCCGAGCACGTCGTCGGACTTGATGGTGAGCAGCTCCTGGAGGGCGTAGGCGGCGCCGAAGGCCTCGAGCGCCCAGACCTCCATCTCCCCGAAGCGCTGACCACCGAACTGCGCCTTCCCACCCAGCGGCTGCTGGGTGATCATGGAGTAGGGGCCGGTCGAGCGGGCGTGGATCTTGTCGTCGACCAGGTGGTGCAGCTTCAGGATGTAGACGTACCCCACCGAGATGGGGTTGTCGTACGCCTCCCCGGTCCGCCCGTTGTAGAGGGTCGTCTTGCCGTCCGTGCCCACCTGGACGTTGCCGTCAGCCGAGTCCGAGTTGAGCCGGCCGAAGATCTGCTGGATGGTCGGGTGCTTCCCGGCGTCGACCTCCTCGTCCCAGTGGGCCCCGTCGAACACCGGCGTGGACACCCACACCGACGGGTCGGTCCTCGGCCGGGTCTTGGTCTCGGTACCCCGCAGCGGCAGCGCGGACGCCGAGCCGGCGCCCTCCCACCCCCAGCGGGCGGCGTAGCCGAGGTGCGACTCGAGCACCTGGCCGACGTTCATCCGGCTGGGCACGCCGAGCGGGTTCAAGATGATGTCCACCGGGGTGCCGTCGGCCTGGTAGGGCATGTCCTCGATCGGAAGGATCTTGGAGATGACGCCCTTGTTCCCGTGCCGGCCGGCGAGCTTGTCGCCCTCGGAGATCTTGCGTCGCTGGGCCACGTACACCCGGACCAGCTGGTTGACCCCCGGCGGCAGCTCGTGCGAGTCCTCCCGGGAGAACACCCGGACATCGATGACCTTGCCCGACTCGCCGTGGGGCACCTTCAACGAGGTGTCCCGGACCTCTCTGGCCTTCTCGCCGAAGATGGCCCGCAGCAGGCGCTCTTCGGGCGTCTGCTCCGTCTCGCCCTTGGGGGTGACCTTGCCCACCAGCACGTCGCCGGCGTCGACCTCGGCGCCGATGCGGATGATCCCGCGCTCGTCCAGATCGGCCAGGATCTCCTCGGAAAGGTTGGGGATGTCCCGGGTGATCTCCTCGGCCCCGAGCTTGGTGTCACGGGCGTCCACCTCGTGCTCCTCGATGTGGATCGACGTGAGCACGTCGTCCTTCACCAGTCGCTCGGAGAGGATGATGGCGTCCTCGTAGTTGTAGCCCTCCCAGGGCATGAAGGCCACCAGCAGGTTCTTGCCCAGAGCCAGCTCGCCGTTGTGGGTGGAGGGACCGTCGGCCAAAACGTCGCCACGGGTGACCTTCTGGCCCTCTTCGACGATGACCTTCTGGTTGATGGCGGTGTTCTGGTTCGAACGGCGGAACTTGGCCAGGCGGTAGACCTTGCGGCCGAGGTCGGCGCCTTGGCGGTCCTTCGCCCCGGCCCGGTACTCGACCGTGATGGCCTCGCCCGACACCTCGACCACGGTGCCCTCGCCCTCGGCCAGCACCACGTCACCGGCATCCCGCGCCGCGCGTGCCTCCACGCCGGTCCCGATGTAAGGCGCCTCGGGCACCACCAAGGGGACGGCCTGCTTCTGCATGTTGGCGCCCATCAGGGCGCGGTTGGCGTCGTCGTGCTCGACGAAGGGGATCAAGGCGGTGGATACCGACACGATCTGCTTGGGCGAGACGTCCATCAGGTCGACCTCGGCCGGGGACACGAAGTCGATCTCCGAGGTGGTCCCGTACGAGGTGGTGACGGCACCCACCCGGACGCCGGTGCCCTGCGGGCCTCGGCGGACGAGCACCTTCTCCTCGGAGAAATGGCCGTCGTCGTCGAGGGCGGCCGACGCCTGGGCGATGACGTGCTCTTCCTCCTCATCGGCGGCCAGGTAGGTGACCTCTTTGGTCACCTGACCGTCGACGACCTTGCGGTAGGGCGTCTCGATGAAGCCGTACTCGTTCACCCGGGCGTAGGTGGCCAGCGAGCCGATCAGGCCGATGTTCGGGCCCTCGGGGGTCTCGATGGGGCACATCCGCCCGTAGTGGGAGGTGTGCACGTCGCGGACCTCGAACCCGGCACGCTCGCGGAGAGGCCGCCGGGGCCCAGTGCCGACAGGCGCCGCTTGTGGGCCAGGCCGGACAGGGGGTTGTTCTGGTCCATGAACTGGCTGAGCTGGCTGGTCCCGAAGAACTCCTTCACCGCCGCGACCACGGGGCGGATGTTGATCAGGGTCTGGGGGGTGATGGCCTCCACGTCCTGGGTGGTCATGCGCTCGCGGACCACCCGCTCCATGCGGGACAGGCCCACACGGACCTGATTCTGGATCAGCTCGCCGACCGAACGGATGCGCCGGTTGGCGAAGTGGTCCTGGTCGTCGATGCGGTACCCCGACTCGCCATCGGCCATGTGCAGGGCCAAGTGGAGCATGTAGGTGGCCGAGGCCAGGATCTCCGAGGGGCTGAGGACGCCCTGGGTCGGCGAGGGGCGCTCCAGGTCGATCTGCAGGATGTCGGAGATCCGCTCGATCTCCGGCCCCAGCTTCCGGTTCAGCTTGTAGCGGCCGACCCGGGTGAGGTCATAACGCTTCGGGTTGAAGAATGCGTTCTCGAAGTACTGGCGGGCGGACTCGACCGACAGCGGCTCGCCGGGGCGCGCTCGCTTGTAGATCTCGAGCAGTGCTTCCTCCCGGGTGGGGGCGATGCTCTGCTCCTTCTCCCACTGGCCCTCGAGGAAGTCGAAGTGGCGGACGAACCGCTCCAAGAAGCCCTGGTCCTCATAGCCGAGGGCGCGGAGCAGCACGAAGAGGGACAGGCGGCGCTTGCGGGCGACCCGGCAGCCGGCGGTGACATCCTTGGACGGCTTGGCCTCGACATCGAACTCGATCCACTCGCCCCGGTAGGGGTGGATCGTCCCGGTGAACACGGTCTTGGCGTCCCGGCCGGGCTGGAAGATGACTCCCGGCGAGCGGACCAACTGGCTGACCACCACGCGCTCGGTCCCGTTGACGATGAACGTGCCCTTGTCCGTCATCACCGGGAAGTCCCCCATGAAGACGGTCTGCTCTTTGATCTCGCCGGTGCTGGCGTTCATGAACCGCGCCCGGACGAAGACCGGGGCGGCATAGGTCATGTCCTTTTCCTTGCACTCCTCGACCGAGAACTTCGGCGGCGGGCGCAGGTCAGGATCGGTGGGGTCGAACTCCAGCTCCAGGCTCAGCTGGCCGGTGAAGTCCTCGATCGGGCTGATGTCGTTGAACGCCTCGGCCAGACCCTTGTCCAGAAACCACTGGAAGGAATCTCGCTGGATGGCGACCAGGTCGGGTAGCGGTAGGGCCTCTTCAATGTTGGCGAAGGAAAAGCGTTCCGGGCTCTTGGACCGTGCAGGCAACGGCCTACTCCTCCCAGTTGCGTGTTGGACAGGGCGACGTGTGGGTACGGCGGTGTGACTTATGTGAACAAAGGGTCGCCAACGACAGCTGGAGCTCTCGTCGGGGCGCCGAGGCGCGCGTCATTCAGCCTGAAAAAGCAGAGAAGGCGTCAGGAGCGGCACGGCAACTAGACATCCTATACGGATGAGCACGCGATCACAACCCGGGGGACACAAATCCCCTGGATTAGGCAAGCTCAGGGTAGGAGGAAGACCGCCCGCCGTCAAGGTTTGAGGCGAACTTCCTGTTCAGGGTGCTTTCGGTCCCCGGACGAGGCCCTGTTCGAGCCCCGGGCCACCGTCGACCGGCGGTCCGGGGCCGAATCGGCTACTTGAGCTCGACGCTGGCGCCGGCTCCCTCGAGCTGGGCCTTGGCCTTCTCGGCGTCTTCCTTGCTCGCCTTCTCCAGGACGGGCTTGGGGGCCCCGTCCACCAGGTCCTTGGCCTCCTTCAGGCCCAGGCTGGTGAGCGAACGTACCTCCTTGATGACCTGGATCTTCTTGTCGCCGGCTCCGGTGAGGATGACATCGAACTCGCTCTTCTCCTCCTCGCCTCCAGCGGCCTCGCCACCGCCACCGGCGGCGGGAGCGGCCGCAGCCACGGCCACGGGGGCGGCGGCGGTGACGCCGAAGCGCTCCTCGAAGTCCTTGAGCAGCTCGCTCAGCTCGAGAACGGACAGCTCAGCGATGCCGTCCAGAATCTGGTCCTTGGTCAGGGTGCCTGCCATCTTGGTGCTCCTTACGTGCTTTTGGTCTGTGATTGGTTGGTCTTTTGAACTGGTGGTCTGTCGACGTTTCGATCGGTCGGTCCGGCTCGCCCGTCGGGCTACTCCGGCGCTCCGTCGGCTGCTGCCCCGGCTGCTGCCTCAGGTGCCGAAGCCGCCGGCTCGGCTGCGGGCTCGCTTGCCGCCTCGGTGGCCGGAGCCTCTGCTTCGGCTGCGGGCTCGCTCGGTGCTTCGGTGGCCGGAGCCTCTGCTTCGGCCGCTCCGTCGTCCCCGCGCTTGGCCACGAGGGCAGCCAGGCCGTAGGCGAGGTTGCGGGGAAGCGCCTCGATCAGGCCGGCAAGCTGCTGCATCGGCGCCGCGAACCCCCCGGCGACCTGGGCCAGGAGCACTTCGCGAGAGGGAAGGTCGGCCAGGACGGTGATCTCCGAGGCGGACAGCAGCCCGTCCCCGACGATGCCGCCCTTCACCACCAGGCTCGGGTTGGTCCGGGCGAAGTCACGCAGGGCCTTGGCCACCGCGCTGACGTCGCCGTCGACGAACGCGATCGCGGTGGGCCCGGTCAACAGGTCCTGGATCGGGGCCTTGGGGCCGTCGGCCACGGCCAAGCGGACCAGCGTGTTCTTGTAGACCTTGTACTCGCCGCCGGCGACGGCCAATGCGCGGCGCAGCTCGGCCAGCTCGGCCACGCTGAGACCGCGGTACTCGGTCAGCAGCGCACCCCCGGATGCCTCGAGGCGTCCCCGCACTTCGTTCACCACGGCCACCTTGTCGGCCCTCGGATTGTCCATGGTCCCTCCAGAGCTCACGCTCGGACACGGGCCGCAGACACCATCGAGTGGTGACGCACGAGCACAGCTGCTCGGTGCGGAACGCCTCATCAGGCGGACCCGGACGGGGTCCCTTCGGTACCTGGGACAGGCACACCGGAGGTCTACGGCAGTTCGAACTTCAGTTGTAGCCCGAGCACGCTAGCGCGTCGGGGTCTTGTCGGCCAGGCGAGCCAGGCCGGCGGTGCGACGGCGCCCTACGCCGACGCCGCCAATTCGTCGTCGGTGCGGCGAACGCGCAGCGGGTCGACGGAGATACCCGGCCCCATGGTCGACGAGAGCGTGATCGCCCGGACGTAGCGGCCCTTGGCCGAGGCCGGCTTGGCCCGGTTCAGCTCGTCCATCACCGCGTGCAGGTTCTCGAGGAGCTGGGACCGGTCGAAGGACGCCTTGCCGATGCGCAGGTGGACATTGCCCACCTTGTCGGTCCGGTACTCGACCCGGCCACCCTTGAACTCCATGACCGCCTTCTCGACGTCGTCGGTCACGGTGCCCGTCTTCGGGTTGGGCATCAGGCCCCGGGGCCCGAGCACTCGACCAAGCGTCCCGACCTGGCCCATCAGGTCAGGGGTGGCGATGGCGATGTCGAAGTCCAAGAACCCCTCGTTGGCCACCCGGGCCACGAGGTCATCGGCCCCCACCACGTCGGCTCCCGCCTGGCGGGCGTCGGCCGCCTTCTCCCCGGCGGCGAAGACGACCACCCGGGTGGTCCGGCCCGTGCCGGCCGGCAGTGACAGGGTGCCCCGGACGATCTGGTCGGCCTTGCGCGGGTCAACGCCAAGGCGGACGGCCACCTCGACGGTTTCGTCGAACGACGCCTTGGCCGTAGCCTTCACCAGATCGACCGCCTCGGCCGCCGAATAGAGCTGCTCGCGATCGAACTGGGCGGTGCTCGCCTTGTACTTCTTGCCTCTGGACACTGTGGGGTTCTCCGTTTCCTGGATCGTCTGCGGCCCGGGCTCAGCCGCTGACGGCGATGCCCATGGACCGGGCCGTGCCGGCAACCTGCTTCTTGGCTGCCTCCACGTCGTCGGTGTTCAGGTCGGGCAGCTTGATGGCTGCGATCTCGGCGATCTGGGTGTCGGTCACCGTGCCGACCTGTTCCCGACCGGCAACGGACGCGCCCTTCTCGAGCCCGGCGGCCTGGCGGAGCAGGGCGGGGGTCGGAGGGGTCTTGAGGACGAACGAGAAGGTCCGGTCCTCGTAGATGGTGATGTCGACCGGGATGATCGAGCCCCGCTGGTTCTCGGTGGCCGCGTTGTACTGCTTGCAGAACTCCATGGTCTGGACGCCGTGGGGGCCGAGGGCCGTACCCACCGGCGGCGCGGGGGTAGCGCCGCCCGCTGGGAGCTGGATCTTTACGACTGCGAGGACGCGCTTCTTCGGTGGCATCGGTGGTGCTCCTTACGTGTACTGCCGGGCTACAGCTTTGCGACCTGGCTGAATTCGAGCTCGACCGGGGTCTCCCGGCCGAAGATGTTGACGAGGACCTTGAGCTTCAGCTGGTCCTCGTTGATCTCGGCGATCTGGCCCGAGAAGTCGGCGAAGGGGCCTTCCTTGACCCGGACCGTCTCCCCGACCTCGTGCTCGAGGCGAGGGCGGCTGCGCTTCACCGGGGCCTCGGCCCCCTCCACCTTGACCTGGAGGATTCCCTCGACCTCCCGGCGGGACAGCGGGGTGGGCTTGGTGCCCGGGCCCACGAAGCCGGTGACCCCCGGCGTGTTGCGGATGACCGACCA
The DNA here is from genome assembly GCA_963803065.1 of uncultured Acidimicrobiaceae bacterium. Classification (GTDB taxonomy): domain Bacteria; phylum Actinomycetota; class Acidimicrobiia; order Acidimicrobiales; family RAAP-2; genus DASXMT01. Next base: position 104,627 of record CAWDKW010000004.1, on the reverse strand, counting down.
GCTGTCGTCGTCCAGCTCGCACCGGCAGAGGAGGTAGCCCGGGAACACCTTCTTCTGGACGACCACCTTCTTCCCGTTCTTGAACTCGACGACGTCCTCCATGGGGATCACGACCTCGTAGATCCGATCCTCCATGTTCATCGAGGCGGTCCGGCTGTGGAGGTTCGACTTCACCTTGTTCTCGTAGCCGGCGTAGGTGTGGACGACGTACCAGCTTCCGGGCTGGTCGTAGGGGCTCATGACGTAGGGCTCGTCCTCGACCTCGTCGAAGGCGTCGTCCCCGGTCTCGCCGGCGTCGGCGGCGGCGGCGTCGGCGACGGCCTCGGCTCCGACGTCGGCCTCGGCGACGGCCTCGGCTCCGGCGACGGCCTCGGCTCCAGTGGTGGTGTCCCCGGTCTCGGCTGAGGGGCCAGCGGCGTCGGCCCCGGCTGAGTCCTCGACCTCGGCGGCCAGGTCAGCCAGGGGGTCGGCGTCGACGCCCGGGACCTCCGGGACCTCGGAACCGACCGCAGGGGCTTCGGAGCCGGCGTTCACCGGCGCGGCGGTGGCAACCGCGGCCTCGGCCGCATCGCCGGCGTCTTGGCCCTCACGGGGCTGGTTGGTCTCTTCTTGGCTCACAGTCACACCGATCACGTCTTGAACAGCCAGAAAATGCCCTTGGAAAAGGCATAGTTGAGGACAAAGATCAGGCCGATCAACAGCACCAGGGTGAAAAACGTCACCACCGTGTAGTTGATGACCTCGGCCCGATTGGGCCATGCCACCTGGCGTAGCTCCGATCGTACCTCGCGGAAGAACTGGCCCAACCGGAACGGCTGGCGCCTGCCCTCCGGGCGCGGCTGGGCCACCGCGCCTCGCCGAACGTCTCCCTGATCCACCATCAATGCCTGATTTCTCGGTTCACGTGCCGCTCTTCCTCTGCCCGGTGTCCTCTGCCCGGTGCCGCGAGTGGTGAGCAGGGCAGGAGGGACTCGAACCCCCAACCGCCGGTTTTGGAGACCGGTGCTCTACCAGTTGAGCTACTGCCCTCTGTCGATCGCGGGGCCGCGAACGGTCAGCCGACCACAGGGGCGGGAGGAGAGGTTACCACCCGAACCATGGCCGCTCCCAAGCGGCGCTCTGGTCTCGGACGGGGCCGCCAGCGAAGGACAGCCCTGCTCAGCGAGTCTCCTTGTGCAGCGTGTGCCGACGGTCCCAGTTGCAGAACTTCTTCATCTCGATCCGCTCGCGGTCGTTCAGCTTGTTCTTCGTCGTGATGTAGTTACGGCGCTTGCACACCTCGCAGGCCAGGGTGACCTGGACCCGCTTCTCGTTCTTCGCCACCGTGGCGCTCCTGTTCTCGCTGGGAAACCGGCCGCTCGGTCCGGCTCCCTTGTTCTTGTGTGTCCCGAAGTGGTAGCGGCGGCCGGACTCGAACCGGCGACCCCACGATTATGAGCCGTGTGCTCTGACCAACTGAGCTACGCCGCCACGGGCGAGCCCCCTGTCGGAATCGAACCGACGACACCAGCCTTACCATGGCTGTGCTCTGCCGACTGAGCTAAGGGGGCAGTGCGGCTCGACGAGCTGCGACGGGAGATCATAGCCCGCGAACCAGGATACCGGCAGTCCCGGGGGCGTCGTCGCTACCATCGAACGGATGCACGTTCGACTCGCCGGTCTCGCCGACGCCGACGCAATTCGCGCCATCTACAACGCCGAGGTGACCCGTTCGACCTCCACCTTCGACCTCGTCCCCCGCACTTCGGCCGACCAGGCGGCGTGGCTGCGGCGGCACGGCGGGGCCCACCCGGCCGTGGTGGCCGTCGACACAGACGGCACCGTCGTGGGGTTCGGCTCCCTGTCGGCCTTCCGGGACAGGCCCGCCTATTCGACCACGGTCGAGAACTCGGTCTACGTGGACACGGCCAAGCGGACGTCCGGGGTGGGTCGAGCCCTGCTCGAAGAGTTGATAGTCCAGGCCACCCAGCTCGGCTTCCACACCATGATCGCCCGCGTGGTGGGGGGCAACGAGGCGTCGCTCGGCCTGCACAAGGCGTGCGGCTTCGAGCTGGTCGGCGTGGAACGGGAGATCGGCCGGAAGTTCGGACGCTGGCTCGACGTCTGGGTCCTCCAGCGCATGCTCTGAGCTCGCGCCGTCGGAAGTGGCCGCCACCTCGGGCCGGGGCTACCCAGCGGCGCGAGACGGGCCAGCCGAGGCCGGGCTACCCCCCCGCCACCGGGGCCACGAGGATGTCCGAGGTGGACTGCACCTCGGGGACGCGGCGCTCCCAGGTGGCCAGGGGAATGGTCAGGACCACCAGCAACCACAGCATGGTCAACACGATCGAGAGCGGGTCGCCGTGGGTCAGGTTGTTGAACAGCTGGCCCGCACCGGGCAACTCCAGGAAGGCGGTGACCATCGAGAGGCCGATGACCAGGGAGCGCAGCCGGCCCACGGCCACGGGCACCAGCAGGATCAGGCCCCACGACAGGTACCAGGGCTGATCCACCGGCCCGAGGAGGACGAACAGGAGCAGGGTGAGCCCGAGCGCCTTCAGGTGCCCGATCCGGTCGCTGTTCCACAGCAGCCAGACCCCGGCGATCACCGCGACGAGGAGCCCGAAGAACCGGGTGACCGAGAGAACCCCTCCCAGTCCCACCCCCACGTGGACGAGATGGGCGAGGTCGGTGCCCACGAAGGCCACGGCGGTGGACGGGGCCATCCACGAACGGACCGCCCCCGGGGTGGCCAGGTTCTGGACCCATCCCCACCCCAGACCGCTGGTGTAGGAGAAGAAGGCGAGGACGCCCAGCCCGATCAGCCCCGACGTGATGATCGGTCGGATCCGGTCGCGTTTGGGCGCGGAGGGACCCAACCATCCCCAGCCGATGTAGATGATGCCGATCGCCGCCGGCGCCTTGATCGCCGTGGCCAGCGCGCACAGGAGCACGCCGAGCACGGGTCGCTTCTCCTTGGCCAGGGTGATCCCGGCGATCAGCAGGCCGAGCATCAGGGCATCGTTGTGGGCACCGCCGATCAGGTGGAGGATGACCACCGGGTTGAGGACGGCCAGGGTGAAGAGCTCGGCGCCGTCCCGATGGTAGAGACGGGCCAGCCGAGGGATGCAGAAGGCAATCAGCAGGACACCGGCGTAGGACAGCAACCGGAGCAGCACGATGGTGGCCAGCTCGTTGTGGAAGGTGATCCGGGCGAAGAAGCCGTCGATCTGGAGGAAGAGCGGGCCGTAGGGGGCCGGGGTGTTCCCCCACAGGGGATCCACCGGTGCCGTGAACGAGTTGTTCCCGAGCTGGTAGGGGCCGTAGAGATACGGGTTCATGTGATGGCTGACCATCTCGCCCTGGGCCGCGTAGGAGTACACGTCCCGGCTGAACAGCGGAGCGATGACCAACATGGGCAGCGACCACAGCCCGAACACCCACATCAACTGGCGCACCGGAATCCCCGGGCGTCGGGCGTAGAGGCGGGTCATCCCCCACCACACCCGCATGAGCAACAAGAGGCCGCCATAGACGGCGGCCAGGACGAAGTAGACGCCCCAGGTGCTCGCCCCTCCGGACTGAGGGACCCCGAAGAACCAGGTTCCCGGCATCTCGAGCTTGAAGGGCGAGCTCGGCATCGACGCCCCGATGCTGATGGCCAGGAGGGCCACGAACCCCAGCAGAGCGGGACGCAACACCAGTCCTCGAGGTTCGCCCAGGTCCTCCGGGCTGGCACCAGGGGCGGCCGTTACCGCCAATCGATCCCGGATGCGGGCCATCTCGACCAGGCGCTCGAGCCCCGTCGCCAGCGTCGTCCTGGCCGATCCGGCCGCCGATCCCGCCGTCTCGATCGAGGCGCGGTCCCACAGCTCGTTCTCCGCTTCCGGCCTGTCCGGGTGGAACTCGGACGACATGGGGGTGATTCTCCTCACTCGAATGATCAGCCCTGCTCCGGCCATGTTCTAGCAGCCCGGCGATCCGAGCGCCCGTATCTGGGCCAGCTGCTCGAACCACCGACCGGACCACTGCGCCACACCGGAGCGCGTTGGTTCCGTAACGCTATTGTAACTATGACTGCGCCGCTGGCAACGGCACGCACGCGCCGAGTCCGCCTGCCCCGGACGGCGGGCATCCCCGCTCCCCAACGGAGCCGATCGGAGACCCCCGGCTACCGGCGTTCGGCCCGGGTGCCGAGCCATGCTCGGGATCCAGGCCGGGATCGGAATCGAGGTCGTGCCTCCGACCGGACCGGCCATTCGGACGCCGTCCATACGACCAGGGTGGCCGCGCCCACCAGCACGAGTGTGTTGCCGGCCACATAGGAGGGCGGCCCGCTCTGGAGCCACAGGTAGGGGGCGAGGACGGCCAAGAGCACCAGGGCCAGCAAGAGCCAGGCCACGGCACGGTGCACCGACCACATCGAGACCACGGCGATGGGGGCGATGACCAACCAGGACCAGTGGTGGGTCCACGACACCGGACTGATCAGGAGCTCGGTGAGCGAGAGGGCCACGATCGTCTCGGCCGTCCGGTTCGCCGCGCTCAGCCGGGCGGCCAGGAACAGGCCACAGGCCAGTGTCCCGACCACCAGGACGACCCACAGCACGGCGGTCAGGTGACCCCAGTGGAAGGGCGGACGACGTAACAGTCCGTTCCACGACTGGTTCGACACGATGGCGATGGGCCCGGTGCGCTGGGCGTCGGTGGCCTCATGGAACCAGTAGAGGGAGGAGTCGGACGAGAGCAGCAGCCAGCTGAGGGCGGTGGCGGCGACGAAGGTGGCTGCCCCACGGGCCAGCGAGCGCCAGTCGCGGCGGACAAGGAAGGCACCCAGGTACACGAGCGGGGTCAGCTTGATGGCGGAGGCCAGCCCGACCAGGCAGCCGCGCCACCAGGTCCTCTTGGTCGGCCTGGCGGTGAGGTCGACCACCACCAGGAGCATCAGGAACAGGTTGATCTGGGCGTAGGTCATGTTGGACCGGACGGGCTCGAGCACGAGGGTCGCTGCCGCGGCCATGAGGGCGGCCACCGCCAGCGCTCGTTCCCTGGGCATGGCCAGCCCGGTCGGCGGCGCTCCGGTCTCGTCGGGGGCCGCGCCCGTGTTGACGGTCAACAGCCGGTAGAGGGTGAACACCATCGCCGCCCCACTGGCCAGCCACCACAGGGCCTCGACCAGGCCGAGGGACCCGAACGAGAGGGGGCTGAGGACGAGCAGGGCGAAGGGGGGATAGGTGAAGGGCAGGTGGCTCTCGGTGTAGAAGTCGCTGAAGGGCCGCCCACCGTGGTAGAGCGCGTCGCCCGCCGCCCGGTAGACCCGGAGGTCGAGATGCCAGTGGGCGCCGAAATTGAAGATGTAGAAGGCAGACAGCATCCACACGAAGGCGGCCGCGGCGCCGACGACCCAGGTCGGTGTGGCTCGGATCCGTGCGAGTGACATGGACGAAGGCTCCCGGTTCTGGCGTTCGGGCGTCCCGGCTGGTCGGCCGGGGTCGCCCTCGCTGACCCACCTCCCGGTGGACCCCTCCGCCAGCCGGCCGGACGAAGCCGACTGGCGGAGCCTGTGCGGTGGGCCGGGAAGGATTCGAACCTTCGAAGGCAGAACCGGCAGATTTACAGTCTGCTCCCTTTGGCCACTTGGGTACCGACCCGCAGACGGGGAAGGATACTGCCAAGCGCGGCGCTACTGTTTCTTCATGCCTACCTTCGACATCGTCTCCGAGGTCGACATGCAGGAGGTTCGTAACGCGGTGGACCAGGCCAACCGCGAGGCGACGACCCGGTTCGACTTCAAGGGCACCGACTCGACCATCGAGCTCCAGGACGAGGAGCTGGTCCTCAACGCCAACACCGAGGACAGGCTGCGGGCCCTGTACCAGGTCCTCCAGGAGAAGCTGGTCAAGCGATCGGTATCGCTGAAGGCGCTGGACGCCGGCAAGGTCGAGGAGGCCTCGCGCGGCGCGGCCCGCCAGCGGGTCGGGATCCGGGCCGGCATCTCCTCCGACCACGCCCGGAGGCTGAACAAGTTCATCAAGGACCTGGGCCTGAAGGGCGTGAGCTCCCAGACCCAGGGCGATCAGCTCCGGGTCACGGGCAAGAAGCGCGACGTGCTCCAATCGGTCATCGCCGCCTGCAAAGAGGAGGACTTCGGCATCCCCCTCCAGTTCAACAACTTCCGGGACTGACCGGCAGAGGTCCGGCGGTCCTGGTCCGGGCCGGTTACGCCGAGCCGGCCGGCGGTCCTGGTCGGGCCGGTTACGCCGAGCCGGCCGAGCCGGCCGGGACGTCGGGCTCGGCGTCGGACACCCCGGCCGAGGCGAAGGTGGCCATCTCCCCCAGGATCTTGGCCGCGGCCTGGAGGATGGGCAGGGCAAGACAGGCGCCGGTCCCCTCCCCCAGTCGGAGCTCCAGGTCGAGGAGGGGCTGCAGCCCGAGGTGGTGGAGGGCGATGCTCGCCCCCGGCTCCGAGGAGCGGTGCCCGGCAACCAGGTAGCCCACCACGTCGGGCACCAAGGCGGCGGCGACTACGGCGGCAGAGGCGGCGATCACTCCGTCGATCACCACTGGGACGCCCAGCGAAGATCCTGCCACCAGGTACCCGACCAGGGCGGCGATCTCGAGCCCACCCAACGAGGCGAGGACGGTCAATGGGTCCCCGGGATCGCCCGATCCGCCTGGGTCGACCCGGTGCCGGGCCAGGGCCCGCTCCACCACCGAGACCTTGGTCTCCCACCGCTGGTCGTCGATGCCCGTTCCCCTCCCGGTCACGGTCCGGGCGGCCCGGCCGGTCATCGTGGCGATCAACGCCGCCGACGGGGTCGTGTTCCCGATGCCCATGTCCCCGGTCAGGAGACAGCGCGCCCCTGATGCCACCTCGTCGGTGGCCACGGTGGCCCCCACATCGAGGGCGCGGCGGGCGTCATCGAGGCTCATGGCCGCGGTGACGGAGAGGTCGGCGGTGCCCGGCCGGACCTTCCGGCGCAACAGTCCGGGCGCATCGGCCAGGTCGGCAAGCACACCCACGTCGACCACCACGACGTCGGCCCCGACGTGGGCCGCCAGGACGTTCACTGCTGCGCCGCCGGCGCAGAAGTTGGCCACCATCTGGGCAGTGACCTCCGCCGGCCAGGGCGAGACACCCTGGGCCAGCACGCCGTGGTCGCCGGCGAACACCGTGACCACCGCAGGTTCGGGGACCGGCGGCGGCGATCGACGAGCGATGGCGGCCAACTGGGCCCCGGCCCCCTCCAGCCGGCCGAGGGATCCCGGCGGCTTGGTCAGCTGGTCCTGATGGACCTGGGCCCGGCGGGCCGACGGGGCGTCGACCGGGCGCACGCGGGTGGCGGCGTCGTCGAAGGAAGAGGCGGAGGCCAACTCGGGCACGCAGTCGGGCCCGGGCTCAGATGGATTCGACGAGGTCGTCGAGATCCTCGACCGGGTGCACGTGGAACAGCCGGTTGAACAGCATGAACTTCAGGACCCAGAAGATGGCGAAGGACAGGATGTTGGCCGTCAGGACCAGGACGGTCTGCTCGAGGTGATCGAGGTGGTACACCTTGCCGATGTGGGCAGCCAGCGCGGCGCCGAAGATGGAGACCACGATGCCCAGGGCCGACATCACCCAGAAGGGAAGGATCTCCTTGGTCAGGTGCGAGCGTCCGCCCTTGCCCCACACCCAGCTGCGATTGAGGTAGTAGGACGGCACGGTGGCAACCGCGTTGGCGAACACCGTGCTCCAGACCTCCGAGAAGGCGCGGAAGATGCCGTAGACGATCAGCAGGACGCCGAAGGACACCGCCGTCGAGATGACCGACACCATGGTGTACCGGAACAGCTTTTTGGCCTCCGGGGTGTCTCGCCTCTCCCACAGGTGGACCAGCCGGAGCAAAAGGTTGTGCACCGGGGCAACCTTACTCGTGACGATTCCGTTACGACCGACGCCTGCGGGTTGGTCGGTCATGCCCCCTCGAGACGGTTGCGCCGGGCGACCTCGCCCAGCCAGGCCGCGCTGGGTTTCGGTCGTCGTTCGAACGTGTCCCGGTCCACCGCCACCAGCCCGAACGTCGGGTCGTAGCCGAGGACCCACTCGAAGTTGTCGAGCAGGCTCCAGTAGACGTAGCCCCGCACGTCGATGCCGTCGTCGAGGCAGCGCCGGACACCGGACAGGGCCTCGGTGACGTAGTCGACCCGGGCGGCATCGTCGCCGGTGCCGATCCCGTTCTCGGTGACCATCACCGGGAGCCCGCCGGTCATGGTCGTTGCCCGCCGGATGGTGGCCTCGAGCGCCTGGGGCCAGAACTCGTACCCCATCTGGGTGGTCGGGACGCCCTCGGCCGGGCGCAGTGACCCGTCGGGGCCAATGCGGTCCCGGGTGTAGGTCTGCACGCCGATGAAGTCGTCCCCTCCGGTGGCCTCCAAGAAGACGTCCTCGACCGGTCGCCGGATCCGTTCCAGGCGCTCGTCTCCGCCGGGCATGGTCTGATAGTCGGTCATCGACAGCGTGAGCCCGACGGGGAAGTCGCCCGGGCCCGAGCGGACGGCCTCGACCGACTTGCGGTGGGCGGCGATCAGCACTTCGTTGACCCGCTCCCGGCGATCGTGGTCCCGGATCCCCGGCGGGAAGATGCCCATGCGGTAGCCCATGGTGGCCACCACGTTCGGTTCGTTGAACGTTGCCGCCAATCCGATCAGGTCACCGAGGTGGTCGGTGGCCCGCTCGCAGTAGCGGGCGAAGCGGTCCACCGCCTGGGGGGCCTCCCAGGTTCCCGCCTCGGCCAGCCACCGGGGATGGGTGAAGTGGTGGTAGGTCACCATGGGCGTGACCCCGTGCTCCCGGCAGGTGGCCGCCACCCGCCGGTAGTGCTCCAGGGAGGAGCGTGAGAACTCACCCTCCTCGGGCTCGATCCGGCTCCACTCCAGGGAGAAACGGTACACGGAGAACCCCAGTCCGGCCAGCAGCGCGATGTCCTCGCGGTAGCGATGGAACGAGTCGCAGGCGTCGCCGCTGGGGGTCATGCACCCCGACGCCGGGTCGTGCTCGAAGGCCCACCAGTCGTTGTTGACGTTGCCCCCCTCGATCTGGTGTGCGGCGGTGGCCGCCCCCCAGAGGAAGCCGTCGGGAAAGGTCAGCGTAGGCACGAGCAGTAACCGTAGTGCCGCCGGAGGCGACAGCCGGGGTGCCATCGAGGTCGCGGCTCGCGGTCGTGGCCACCTGACAGGATGGGGCGGTGAGTGCCGCCCTGGACTTCCTGGTCAACCTGCTCGATCTCGAACCGATCGAGGTCAACATCTTCCGCGGCGTGAGCCCCAACGAGGATCGCCAACGCGTGTTCGGGGGGCAGGTGGCCGCCCAGGCCCTGATGGCGGCGGGCCGTACCGTCGAGATCGGTCGCCCCCACTCGCTGCATGCCTATTTCCTCCGTCCCGGGGACCCGACCGTGCCCATCCTCTACGACGTGGACCGGATCCGCGACGGCCGGTCGTTCACCACCCGTCGGGTCGTCGCCATCCAGCACGGACGGGCCATCTTCAACCTCTCGGCCTCGTTCCATGTCGACGAGGAGGGCCTCTCCCACCAGTTCCCCATGCCCGACGTCCCGCCCCCCGAGGAGCTCGAGTCCCTGGCCACCCGGCTGGAGCCCTACCGCGAGATCCTGGAGGACTGGTTCTCGCGCCCCCACCCCATCGAGCAGCGCCACGTCGGCGACCTGCCCTTCATGCCCCGCACCAGCAAGGACCCCTACCAACAGCTGTGGATCCGGGCCAACGGCACGTTGCCCGACGACCCGCTGCTGCACGCCTGCATCGCCACCTACGCCTCGGACATGTCCCTCTTCGACACCATGCTCGCCCCGCACGACGTGCGCTGGGACGATCCCGACTTCATGGGTGCCAGCCTGGACCACTGCATGTGGTTCCACCGTCCCTTTCGGGCCGACGAGTGGCTGCTCTACGACATGGACAGCCCGTCGGCCTACGGGGCGAGGGGGCTGGCCCGGGGCTTCATGTTCACCCGCGGCGGCGATCTGGTGGTGTCAATGGCCCAAGAGGGCCTGATGCGGGCCCGCACCGCTCCGTGAGTTGTCGGGACCCGGACCGCGGCGGTCTCCGGCGGGTGCCCAGTCGTCAGCGATCGGCGATGGGCACGTACGGCCGGGCGTCGGCGCCGATGTAGAGCTGGCGGGGACGGGCGATCTTCGAGTCCTGGTCGAGCATCTCCTGCCAGTGGGCCAGCCACCCAGCCGTGCGCGGAATGGCGAACAGGACCGGGAACATCTCGAGCGGGAAGCCCATGGCCTGGTAGATCAGACCCGAGTAGAAGTCGACGTTGGGGTACAGCTTGCGGGAGATGAAGTAGTCGTCGGAGAGGGCGATCTCCTCGAGCTTGAGGGCGATGTCGAGAAGGGGGTTCTTCCCGGTGATCTCGAAGACCTGGTCGGCCTGCTCTTTGATGATGGTGGCCCGGGGGTCGTAGCTCTTGTAGACGCGGTGGCCGAACCCCTGGAGACGGCCGCCCGTACCTGACTTCACCGACGTGACGAAGTCCTGGACGTTGTCGACGGAGCCGATCTCGGTGAGCATGCGGATGACCGCCTCGTTGGCCCCCCCGTGGCGCGGGCCGTAGAGACCGGCGGCGGCAGCGGCGGTGGCCGAGTAGGGGTCGGCGTGGGACGAGCCGACCACCCGCATGGCGGTGGTCGAGCAGTTCTGCTCGTGGTCGGCATGCAGGATGAACAGCACGTCCAGTGCGTGAGCCAGGACCGGATCGGCCTCGAACCGGGGCTCGGCCGTCTTCCACATCATGGACAAGAAGTTCGACGCGAACTCGAGGGAGTTGTCCGGGTAGACGAACGGCATGCCCACGCTGAAGCGGTGGGCGGCAGCGGCCAGCGTGGGCATCTTGGCGATGAGCCGGATGATCTGCTTGTTGCGGGACTCGGCGTTGAAGATGTCCTTGGCGTCGAGGTAGAAGGTGGACAGCGCAGCGACGGCAGACACCAGCATGCCCATCGGATGGGCGTCGTAGTGGAAGCCGTCCAGGAACCGCTTGCGTACGTTCTCGTGGATGAAGGTGTGGTGGGTGATCTCGTGGCGCCACGATTCGTACTGGTCCGGCGTCGGCAGCTCGCCGTTCAGCAGGAGGTAGGCCACTTCGAGGTACGTGGACTGCTCGGCCAACTGCTCGATGGGATAGCCCCGGTAGCGAAGGATCCCGGCTTCACCGTCCAGATAGGTGATGGCGCTCTCACAGGCGGCCGTCGAGACGAAGCCCGGGTCATAGAACCAGGTGCCGGGCAGCAGTTTGGACCAGGCCGCCGCCGAGATCCCACCGTTTTCAAACGGGATCTCCAACGACTCGCCGGTGCGGTTGTCCGTGATCGTAATGCTCTCGGCCACTGACTCAAACCCTTCTGCTCGTCCCAATTGCAGATCCTAGATGCTTGGGCCAGGGTGCAAACCAGCAAGGCCGGGCGTTCACGGCGAGACCTGGACCAAGAACGCCTGGGTGGTCCCCGCCGGGTCGGCCTGACCGGGCGGGACGGACACGGCCAGCGTGACCACGTACTCATGGCCGGCGACGACGCGGAGCGGCCCCATGGCCACGCTCATCGAAGCGCCGGCGAGGAGCGAGATGGTCCGTCGGAGCGAGGTGGGAACCGTGGACAGCGGGGCCGTTGCCGGGTGGGCCCCCTTGACGGGTGCGCCGGGGACGGCCTGGACGGAGGTGGTGACCACGATCCCGTTCTCCTGCACGTTCCCGCAGTTGGTCACCGTCATCTGGGCAACGATCCGCGAGGTGGGGGGCAAGATGGTGACCGGTGGCGAGGCCGGCCTGGTGCTGGGACTGGAACAGCTGTCACCGATCGTGCTCGACCCACCGGTGGAGGCAACGGCCGGAGGCGACAGGCCTGCGGCCGAGATGAGCAGCTGATGGAGGACGGCCAGGGCCGGCGCTGCCGCCAGGGCCGCCGGTGCCGCAGCCAGCTGGGTCGGCCCGAGGGGCGCGGTCGACAGCGGGCGGGTCACCCACGAGGAGCGCGGCAGGAGCACCGGACCCGTGGCTCGAGCCAGGGCCCTCCGCACCGAGGCATAGTCGGCGTCGGCCTTGCTGAGCTGTGCTCCGGCCCCACTCAACAGCGTCGTCGCCTGGGTGGCGGTGACCGGCGGCGGCGTGGTCGTGGTCGTCGAGTCCGACCCGCCGGCCACAGGCAGCGGCGTCATCCCGAGCAGCCCGTCGACGGCGGTGCGCACCGTGGTGGCTGCCGCGGCCCGGTCGGCGAACACGGCCACCAGCTGCTGGTCGAGGGAACCGACGGCGGCGGGCGGCACCAGGCTGGCCGCGTCGCGGGCCTGGGAGGTGGCATCGGCGACGGCCGAATCGAGCTTCTGTTGCAGCCCGTTCCGGGTGCTCGAGGCCCCCGCCGCCTGCTTCATCGTCGCGGCCAGGGAGCGTCCGGTCTGGGTCGAGGCGTTGACGAGGGGGGCGGCCAGGCTCCCGAACGATCGATTCACCATCTGCCGATAGGGGCCGGATTGGGCATTGATCTCGGCGATCGAGGCGATCACGACCACGCCGACGATCACCACGATGACGACTGCGGCCACCATCCGTCCGGTGGATCGCCGGGTCGCCCTCCGACGGGCTACTCTCCGACGGCGTCTCGGCATCCCGACGACGATAGTGCCCGCCGGCTGACCCGCCGGGGCCTACGGGAGGGTCAGCGACCTCCCGTCATCGTAGGAGACGGGCCCGGCGGACCCGGTGCCGGAGGTCGACAGCCGGCTCGAGGTCTTTCTCCACTCCACCGTCGGACGGATTGCTTCCGGGTCGACCTGGTCCTTGTGGCGCTCGGCCACGTCGAGGATCGATCGTAGGACCCCCGAGTTGAGGAGATGAGGCACGAGCCCCAGGTCGAGCAGCTTGGTGTGGGCGGCCCGGTAGTAGTGGCTCTCGTTCTCGACCCGGGGGGTCGGAAGGTTCTCGACGGTGGCGTGGCCCGGGTACTCGTCGACCACCAGCTGCGCCATCTCGGCCACCGAGAACGACTCGGTGAACTGGTTGAAGACCCGGTACTCGCCCGGGTCGGCGGGATGGTCCAGGGCCAGTTCCACGCAGGCCAGAGTGTCCAGGATGTTGAGCATGCCCCGTGTCTGGCCGCCGGAGCCGTACACGGTGAGGGGGTGGCCGGACACGGCCTGCACGCAGAACCGGTTGAGCACCGTGCCGAACACGCTGTCGTAGTCGAACCGGGTCACCAGGTCGGGGTGCAGCACCGTCTCCTCGGTCTCCTGGCCGTAGACGATGCCCTGGTTGAGATCGGTGGCCCGGATCCCCCAGATGCGACAGGCGAACATGATGTTGTGGCTGTCGTGGACCTTCGACAGATGGTAGAAGGATCCCGGCTGCTTGGGGAACGGGAGGGTGTCGGTCCGCCCGCGGTGGGTGATCTCGATGAAGCCCTCTTCGATATCGATGTTCGGCGTGCCGTACTCTCCCATCGTTCCCAGCTTGACCAGGTGGATGTCCGGGTTGAGCTCGGCAATGGCGTAGAGCAGGTTGAGCGTGCCGACCACGTTGTTGACCTGGGTGTAGGTGGCGTGCTCCCGGTCGATCATCGAGTAGGGGGCGGAGCGCTGCTCGGCGAAATGGACAACGGCGTCGGGCGCGAACGAACCCAGCGTCCCGGAGACGAAGTGGGCGTCGGTCAGGTCGCCGATGAAGGTGTCGATCGTGAGGCCGGACAACTCCTTCCAGCGGCGGACCCGGCGCTGCAGGTTGGGCAGGGGGACGAGGCTGTCCACGCCCATCTCGAAGTCGTAGTGACGACGGGCGAAGTTGTCCACGATCCCGACGCTGTGCCCGCGCCTCGAGAGGTAGAGCGCCGTCGGCCAACCCAGGTATCCATCTCCGCCGAGTACCAGGATCCTCACCCATTACCTCCTCGTTTGGGCGTGTCCCGCAGCGGCACGCCAATCAGACTCCAGAGAGAGGATTCCCTATAAAGCTGGGAGAGGCCTGAGAATAAACCCTCAAAAACCTGGGAATTGGTAAAAAGTTCATGAACTACTAGGTAAAACGTCCACCGGCCAGGCTATCGGCGCCCCGAGAGCCTACGGTTCAGCGCGCCGGGCGGCTCTGGCGTGGGTCAGAAGAGCCCCCGGCGCGGGCGGCTCAGGCCTGCGCCACGAGGGCCTCGACTTCTCCCATGGCCGCATCGAGGTCGTGGACCTCTCTGGCCACCGCTCCATCAGCCCGGAGGAAGAGGAAGACGCACCGGGCCACGGGGACATCGAGCGCCCGGTGCACGGCGAGTGCGTACGTGGCCCCCTGGAGTCGGTAGCGCTCCACGGCACGGTCAAGGTCGGCGTCGGTGACGACGGCATCGGTCTTGTAGTCGACGACCACATAGCCGTCGGGTCCGGCAAAGAGCAGGTCGATGAACCCCTCGAGCGTCCGGTCCCCTACCGGAGCGCCCACATACAGCTCGCGCCAGTAGCGGCCGCAGGACAGCGCCTCGCGCACCGGGTCCGACTCGAGGGCGGCTCGCACGCGGCGGGCGATCTCGCGCCTGCGGCCGGGGACGCCCTCGGCCACCGCCTGCATGCCGACCAGATCGTTGAGCCGTGCGTCGGAGTAGTCGGCGGCGAAGTCGATGGTCTGCAGGACGCCGTGGACCGCCCGTCCGACCGCCGTCCCCGCCCGCCCCCGCCGCCACGGCGGAAGGTCCACGTCCGTACCTTCTTTGTCCAGACCGGGATCTCTGTCGATGGTCTGCTCCCGAGCCAGCGTGGCGATGGTCTGCTCCCGAGCCAGCGTGGCGATGGTCGTCGCCGCCAACGTCCGTGGGCGGGCGCCCGGTCCCACCAACTCGGCCCGGCTGGCCTCCCATGTCGTCCGGGAGCCCGGGCCCTCGTCAGGACCGAGGAGCGCGGCACCGACGGCATCCGATCCCGGCTCGTCGTCGGCACGAGGCGGGGTCCCCGCCTGGCCGGAGGTCTCCGCCTCACCTGCCGCCTGGATCGCATCGTCGAGCGACCGACAGAGGTCGGGCTCGGCCTCGCACAGCGGGGCAAGCAGGGCGGCGTGGCACGACGTGGCGGTCGCCTGGTGGTGCAGGCTGATCACGAGGTGGTCCCGGGCCCGGGTGGCGGCCACGTACAGCAGGCGGAGGTCCTGAGCCTGGTTCATCGCGAGCTCTCGGTCGGCCAGGTCATCGAAACCCGGGGTCTTGACCCGCTTGTTCAGCTTCACCTCGGGGCCGTCGGCTCCCCAGAGCACCTGGGGGCCGTTGTCGTGCTGGCCGGCCCGGCCGAGCCCGGTCAGGAACACGATGGGGAACTCGAGCCCCTTGGCTCCGTGCACGGTGAGGATGCGGACGGCATCGTCATCCGACTCGGGCAGCACCACTTCGACCGCTCGGACGTCCTCGCGTTGCTGCAGCTCGACCCAGGCCAGGTAGCGGCGAAGGTCCCCGCCGTAGGAGTCGGTGAACTGGCGGGCCTGGTCGGCAACGAAGCGCAGGCGTCGCCACACGTCCCGGGGTCGGCCCTCGTCCAGACCGAGCTCGAGCAGCTTGCGCTCCTGGACGACCAGCTCGATGAGCCCGCTGACGTCCCGCCACCAGCGCTGGGCGTGGAGCGCCCGCAGCCCGGCCATGCCCACGACCACCGGATGGGAAGGGCCCAACGCTTCGGGCGTCTCGTTCCGGTAGTCCCACGAGCCATGGGCCCGCCGGTACCCGAGGAGGTCGTCGTCGCCGCACCCGAAGGACGACGACCGGAGGGCGGCGACGATGGAGACGTGGTCGGTGGGGTCGTCGACCGCCCTGAGCACGGTCAACAGCTCGTGGACCTCGATGGTGTCGTAGATCAGCGAGCTCGACTCGAGTCGGTAGGGAAGCCGGGCCGTCTCGAAGGCATCCTGGAGGTTGCCGAGACCGGTCCGGGTCGGGATGAGGATGGCGATGTCCTCCAAGGTGGCGGGTCGACCCTCGACGCCAACTGGCCACTGCTGGCGCTGGATGAGCTGGATGGACCGGACGACGTCACCGGCCTCGACATCACGGACCTCGTTGATGCTCGGGACGGCGCCACCAGCCGGTGCCTCGTGCGCCCCGCCGACAACCGAGACCGGCGCCAGCGCGCCGACCGGGCCGGACTGGGCCCGCCGGCGGGCGATCAATGCCCCGTAGGCCGGCTGGATGCCCTCTGCGCCCGGGCCGATCAGGGAGGAGAAGATGCAATTGACCCATTCGATGATCCCGGGGACCGAGCGATAGTTGTCGGTCAGGGCCAGCCGGTCATCACCATGTCGGCCGGCCACCTCGAGGAAGAGGGCGACATCGGCCCGCCGGAAACGGTAGACGGACTGCTTGGGATCGCCGACGAAGAACAGCCGACCCGCTTCCACCTCCAGATCGCTCCACGG
Organism: uncultured Acidimicrobiaceae bacterium; assembly: GCA_963803065.1. Taxonomy (GTDB): domain Bacteria; phylum Actinomycetota; class Acidimicrobiia; order Acidimicrobiales; family RAAP-2; genus DASXMT01. The sequence goes on along the minus strand of CAWDKW010000004.1, from coordinate 88,219 downwards.
CACCGCTCCGGCAGCGGGATCGGCTGAGCCGTTGGCGATGCGCACGGCCAGCTCGGCCTGAATCGGATCGGTGTCCTGGAACTCGTCGATCAACAGGCGCTGGAACTCGCCGTGCAGAGCGACCCGGACGCCGACGTCCTGCCTGACCAGCTGGCGGGCTTGGACCAACAGGTCGTGGAACTCGAGGCGCCCTCCATGGCGACGCTCCTCCGCGCCAGAGATGGTGAGGGAGCGGATCACCGGTAGGAGATAGGACAGGGCCGAGAAGATGCTGGCTTCGATGAGCGCCATCCGGGCCGCCTCGGCCGACTGCAACACGGCGCGGACATCGTCGACCGGGCAGGCCCAGTTTCCCCGTTGGCCATACCGGGAGGAAAGCGGGCCCGAGTTGACCAGGAGCTGCAACGTCTCGAGCTCCGAGGAGGCCGAGCCCAGGTCCTGACGGAACCGGGCCAGTGCGTCGATGTGCATGGCCAACTTGTCGTCGGCGACCGAGCAGTGCTCGTTGGCCCGGTCCTCCGCCGTGCCGAGCAACTCGATGACGGGGGCAGCGTCGATGACGTTCAGGGACCCCTCGTCGCGCTGGTCGTCGACCAGTAGGTCCCAGTTCTGGTTGAACTGCTCGGCCACGGCGCGGAGATGGCTCAGGGTGATCCCGCACACGAGGCCGCGGGTGACCGCGGGCTCCAACGAGGCATCGTCGAGGAGTTGGTCCACGAAGGCCGTCCAGCGATCGTCGAAGGCCACAGCCGATCGGCCCTCGTCGAGCACGTCGAACGTGGGCGGCAGTCCTGCTTCGAACGGGTGGGCGGCCAGGATCCGCTGGGCAAAGCCGTGGAGCGTGCTGATCGGGGCGCTGTCGATCTCCTCGAGGGCGGCCTTGGCCCGAACCCGGCGTTGCTCGAGCTCGCGGGGGTCGAGGGTCGGCGACCAAACCCCGTCGACCAGCCCATCAGCGCGGAGGGCATCCTCGTTGCCGGCTGCGGCCTGCTCGAGCGCCTCGTAGACGCGGTCCCGCAGCTCGGCCGCGGCCGCCTCGGTGAAGGTGATGGCGGCGATCCGGCTCAAGCGGATCCCCCCCGAGGTGACCAGGGCGAGCACGCGCCCAACCAGGGCCGTCGTCTTCCCGGTCCCGGCACCGGCCTCGACGAAGAGCGAGCGGTCCAATCCGGTGAGCACGTCGGCCCGGGCGGCGGCGTCGCCCGAAGCGGCTGACGGGTCGCCGACCGTTTCGACGACACTACGGCCTTCGTTCAGGTCCGGCGGCGCGTCGGGCAGCTCGAATGCGAGTTGGGTCACGACGTACCGCCTGTCGACAGGGTGGGCCCCTCGGTCAGGGCCACGTAGTCGCCCAGTTCCGGCGCGTCGCGCACCTTGTTCCAGGAGACCTCACGGTCACCAGGGCACATCGCTTGGAAGTCGCAGAACTTGCAGTGCCTGTTGCCCTCGCCCGGTCGGGCCGGGAACAGCCCGCGCTCGACGCCGTCCACCAGGACGGTGACCACCTCGGAGAAGCGCTCCAGTGCACCGGGGTCGAGGACGTAGCTGATCTGCTTGAAGTTCCCCTTTTCGCTGACGAACCAGTAGGCCACCCGGACCGGGACGTCGCCCAGCCGACTGCGGGCGGCGAGCCCGTAGACCGGCAGCTGCAGCTTGCGGCCTCGAGCGAGGGGGTCGCTGTCGTAGTCCTCGAAGCCCCAGGAGCCACCGGTCTTGTAGTCGATGACCGACGCCGATCCATCCGACGCCACGTCCACCCGGTCGGCGTACCCCTTGAACGTGATGGTCCTGCCGCCGGGAAGCTCGAGGGCCACAGCCTCCCCGTGCCCCGGTCCGAACTGGAGCTCGACCCGCTCGGGCACCAGGCCCCCACGAGCGCGGTACCGGTCGTCCTCGACCAGGAACCGATGGAGCTCCCGCACGATGGTGGCCCGGGCCAGGCCCCACAGGAGCGGGCGGCCGGTCAGGCCCTGGTCCTCGTACTGGGCGAAGGCCCGCTCGGCGATGGCATCGAGCCGGGCGTGGTCCGCCGGTGACCACGGACTGGTCGGCGCGATCCGCTCGGGCCGGGGGAGCCGCAGCTGGGGGGCGATGAAGTCCTCCAGGATGGCGTGGACCAGCGTGCCCTTGCGGCTGGGCTCGATGGTCAAGATGGCCTCGGGGCGATCCCGCACTTCGATGCGGAGGACCCGCTCCATCAGGTACCGCCTCGGGCACTCTGCGTATGTCTCGAGGCTGGTGGGCGACAGGGCGCCGGCGTCGACCGGCGAGGGGACGTCGCCGCGGATCCGGCCGTCGAAGCGGGTGAACCGATCGAGGTTGCGGGCCCGCCGGACCCGGAGTCCCGACCCGAGGACCGGCTCGAGGTCGGCCAGGTAGTGGCCGGCGATCCGGTTCCCGGCGTCACCCCAGGCCAGGAGCTCTCGAAGGTCCCGGTCGGCCAGGGACATCGGCTCGCCGCCGGTCCTGACCGCCTGGGTGAACGAGGGGATGACCTCGTAGCCGTCGAAGGGCGCCAGGTGTTCCAGGTCTCGACTGAACAGGCGGCGGTGGCCACCCTCGAGGACAGCGAGCGCATCGAGCAGCCAGCGGGCCGGCCGTTGCTGGCGTCCCCGGCGCTGGTCCCCGCGGGCATAGGACAGGACCCGGTCGGGAGCGGCCGCAAGGGCGGCGAGGTAGTCGCGTCGATCGTCGTGGGCCCGGCGGCCTCGAAGCGGGATGTCCGGTCCGGCCGCGCTCCGCTCGACGTCGGGGAGCAGGGGGTCGTCGCTGGCCCGGGAGGGGAACGCACCGTCCACCATGCCCACGACGAAGACGGCGTCGAAGTCGAGCCCGGCGAGCAATCGGACCGGTCCGACGAACACCCCGGTTCCGAAACGCGAGGTCTGGGGCGCCAACGTCTCGAGCTCCACCTCCACGGCCTGGCGGAAGGCGGCACGGTCGGGGCTCGCCCCCAGCCGGTCCAGGACCGCCAGCCGATCGGCGGCGGCGCGGATGGCGGAGAGCGCTTCCTCTTCCTCGGTGGGCCACGGATCGCGGTGGGAGGGGCGCCCGAGGTAGGCGTCGCAGAAGGTGGTCAGCCAGCTCGACCATTCGGCCCACGTGCCGGCGGTGACGCTCATGTGGACCGACAGGCCCTCGATGAAGTCGAGCAGTGAGCGGGCCCGGTCCTGGTCGTGTTGCCATCCCCGCAGACGCGCCGGCGGGGCCTCCACTCCGTCCCGGCCATCGAGATCGTCCAGCCGGGCCTGCCGTTCGGCGACGAGGGCTTCGAGATGGTGCCTCCAGTCGCCCAGTCCGGCCGTGACCCCGGCCTCGCGTGACAGCAGGTCCCACGCCGTCGCTTCGACCGGGCGGTGATGGTGGAGGACCGGTCCTCCTGCCAGCCAGGCCATGACCTCGTCCCGCCGCCACCCCCGGTCCTCGAGCTCGAACGCGCCGAGCACGGTGCGCCCGGCGAAGGTGGCGGCCAGGGTCCGACTGCTCACGCCGTTGAACGGGATCTCCGCCGACGCCAGGGTCTCTCGGACCAGGCGGTCGTAGGGGCCAACCCCGCTGTGGGTGATGGCCATCCGCTCGAAGCGGGTCCCAGCACGTCGCCGTCGCATCACCTCACGCACGGCCATGCGGACCTCGACGTCGGCCGTGGGCGCACTGACCACCCGGGTCGGAACCAGTGGCTCACAGACAGGTGCCACGGTCGGGGCGGCCCCCAGTCGGGCCAGCAGGTCACGGACCGACTCGTCGGCCGGGCCGTCACCGGTCATGCCGACCAGCACCGTCACCGGCACCTGGGTGGCCAGGACCGTGATGAACCGCTCCTCGTGGGGGGAGACCTGGAGCGGGAGGTAGACCACGACCGGTCCGGTCTGATCCACGACCGAGGCCATCCCGGGCGCTGTCTCCGTCCGCTGGAGCACCGCGGACGCCGCGTCGACGAGCTGCCCCTCGTCGAACCAGCCGTCGCCCAGGCTGGCCCGGACCTCTTCGACCACACCGACCACGGCCGAGGCCCGGGGTCCGGCGCCGGCCAGGCGGCGGAGCGACGCCGAGGATGCCGCGGCGAGGTCGCGATAGGCGCCGGCCACGGCTCGGGTCGTGGCCGGATGGTCCTTGACCCGGCGGAACAGGGGCTGGGACGTCGTCGACAGGGTCGAGTGGACGACCGCCCGCACCACGGCGGCGGTGGCCGGCAGCTTCATGGATGCGGCGATCTCCTCCGAAGCGATCTGTTCGGCCAGGCGGGCAAGGGTGGTGAAGCGGACGTTGACCACGCCCGGGCGCCCGGCCGGACCCGACGGGCCAAGGTCACCGGATGCCAGCAGGCGGCGGGTGGCCAGCCCGATGCTGTTCCGAGCCACCACCACGGTCACCGGGGCCAGGGGGTCCTCGAGCTGGGCGACGGCGATCTCGTCGCGTAGGGCCAGGCTCGCCCCCCGACCATAGGGAACCGTCGTCGTGGCCAACATCAGGGTCGCATCCTAGGGATCGGGTGAGTCTCCGTCCGAAGGGATCTCAGACCGCTCGCCGCCGGTCGGATCCGTCCTCGCCGACCAGTAGTTCGGCGGGATCGATCGGGGGGAGCTGGCGAAGCGCCTGGCCCCCGAGCTCGGGAGACTGGAGGGCACGGCTCGCCACATCCACGGTGTCCGGCGCGGCGATGTCCTTTTCGCCCGTGCCGATCACGCCCATGTCGGCGAACCGCCGGGCCGTGACCAAGACACGTCCTTCCAATGAGCCCACTGCCTTGTTGTAGGCGGACACCGCGCCGTTCAGGCCCTTGCCCACGCCGGCGAAATGGTCCCCGAGCACGGAAAGGCGCCGGTAGAGCTCCGCCCCGAGCAGCTGGACCTCCCGGGCGCTCTCGGCCATGGCGTCCTGCTGCCAGCCATAGGCCACGGCTCGGAGGAGGGCAATCAGCGAGGTCGGTGTGGCCAAGAGGACGTGGTTGGCCACGGCGTGTTCCATCAGGCCCGGTTCGTGCTCGAGGGCGGCAGTGAGCAGGGGGTCGCCGGGCACGAACGCCACCACGAACTCGGGCGACGGATCGATCTGCTTCCAGTACTCCTTCTTGGCCAGCGCGTCGACGTGGGCCTTCAACTGCCGGCCATGACTGGCCAGGTGCATCCGGCGGTCGGTCTCGTCCTCTGCCTCGTTGGCGTCGAGGAACGCCTGCATGGGCACCTTGGCGTCGACGGCCACGTTCTTGCCTCCGGGCAGGCGGACGACCAGGTCGGGTCGGAACCGGCCCTGGTCGGTGCTCGACGTCACCTGCTCGTCGAAGTCACAACGCTCCAACATGCCGGCCATCTCGACGACGCGCCGGAGCTGCAACTCGCCCCACCGCCCTCGGGTCTGCGGGGCACGGAGCGCGGTCACCAGGTTGCGGGTCTCTCGTTGGAGGTGGTCGTGCGACATCGACAGCTGCTGCATCTGTTCGGTCAACGTCGTATAGGCGCGCTGTCGCTCGACCTCGAGCCGGCGCATCCCGTCGTCGTACCTACCCAGCTGCTCGCCGATGGGCTTGAGCAACTGCTCGATCGCCTCCTGGCGCTTCCCCAGCTCGCCCTCGGCCGCCTGGCGGGTCTCGTTGAGCCTGCTGTCGGCCAGCTGGAGGAACTGCTCGTTGTTTCTCCGGAGGGCCTCGCCCGACAGGCGGGCGAACTCCCCGGTCAGCTGCTGTCGGGTCTCTTCGAACCCGGCCGCCCGCTCCTGGTTGATCACCCGTTGGTGCTCGAGTTGGGCGCTCAGGCGCGCTGCCTCCGACCGGGCCGTCGTCATCTGCTGCTGCAGCCCGGTGTTCTCGTCGGTCAGCCGCCGGCCGGCGGCCAGGGCATCGGACAACCGGGCCTCGGCCGTGCGCGTCCGGGCCACCTGTCCCGAACGGGCCAGAAGGCCGACGACCACGCCGGCGACCAACCCGAGCAGGAGCCCGGCGACGAGCCCCGGCATCATGCCGGCACCGCCTTCACCTGAGATTCGCTGGCCCTTCGACTGAAGTGCTTCGTGACCTGGAATTCCATGGGTAGTCGCCCTTGTCTGGTCGCCCGGTGGGGGTCTGCCGTGGGATGCATCGTCGCTCCGGCGGAGGCCCCGGAACGTCGGCTGGCCGCAAAGGACCTGCAAGACAAGGGTAACGGGGGGGTGTAACAAACTCGCGGTTCCCCGGCGCCGGCAGCGCGCTTCCCCGTCGTAGAACGAGGCGGACATGCCATCCTGGACCCATGCATCGCGTCGTGATCATCGGTGCGGGGTTTGGCGGGTTGTCAGCGGGAAGAAGCCTGGCCGGGAAACCTGTCGACGTCACCATCATCGACCAGCGGAACTTCCACACGTTCCAGCCGCTGCTGTACGAGGTGTCGACGGCCGGCCTCGATCCGGGTGATGTCGCCTACCCGATCCGTGCCATCTTCGGTCGGGTTCCCAACGTGACCTTCCGCTACGGCGGGGTGACCGGTATCGACTGGGCCCGGCACACCGTGGGCATCGACGAGGGCGAGCCGGTCCCGTTCGACTCGCTCATCGTGGCCAGCGGCGCGACGGTCAAGTACTTCGGCATCCCCGGAGCGGCGCAGTACGCCCACGCCCTCTACACCCTGGCGGACGCCCGCTACCTCCGCGATCACATCCTCCGCCGGCTCGAAGAGGTCGATGCCGACCCCCAGGTCGGCGGCGACGGTGCGCTGACCTTCGTCGTCATCGGCGGGGGACCCACCGGCGTCGAGGTCGCCGGCGCGCTGGCCGAGCTGCTCGATGTGTCCGTTCGCCACGACGGCTTCCGGTTCGATCGGGCCCAGGCCCGCATCATCCTGATCGACGGCCTCGATCGCCTGTTGTCGCCGTTCGTCGCTCACGCCAGCGACTACGCCGCCGACACGCTGAGGAGCCGGGGGGTCGAGCTCAGGCTGGGCCGGATGGTGACCGAGGTCACCGACGACTGCGTGGCCCTCGACGACGGCACCACCATCTCGTCCAAGACGGTGGTCTGGGCCGGCGGCGTGACCGTCGAGGGCAGCATCGCCTCACAGATCGACGCCACCGGTGGTCCGAACGGGCGTCTCGTCGTACAGCCGGACCTCTCGCTTCCAGGGCATCCGGGCGCCTACGCCGTCGGGGACGCCGCCGCTGTCCCCTGGGGCCCCGGGTCGGTCGACCCGAAGAGCGGCGAGCCGAGGATATGTCCTCAGCTGGCTCAGGTGGCCATCCAGTCGGGCAAACATGCCGCCGCCCAGATCGTCAACCGGGTCGAAGGGCGCCCCACTCTGCCCTTCCGCTACCACGACAAGGGCATCATGGCCACCATCGGCCGGCGGGCGGCCGTGACCCAGTTCCCCGACGGCAGGGTCATCCGGGGCACCCTCGGCTGGCTGGCGTGGCTCGGCCTCCACATCCTCTACCTGATCGGGTTCCGCAACAAGGTGACGGTCCTGGTCAACTGGTCGTGGCGCTACCTGAGCTGGACGTCCGGGCCCCGCATCATCGTGGGCGATGACGGCGACCACGAGGCAGCAGACCCGCGGGCCTGAGACCGGGGTTCGCCGGGCTGTCGAGGGCGAGTACGGTTGACCCGTGGACGAAGGCCTTGCCCAGATCGACCGTCTGGTCCTGCAACTGTTCGCCATCATCGGCGAGAACGTCGCCGGGGCGACCCATGCCTTCCTGTCCGGGGACAGGGAGGCGGGCAAGCTCCTGGCCGATCAGGACGAGGTGGTCGATCGCATCTACCGGGAGGCCGAGGCCCTCACCCTCGAGCAGATGCACGATCACTCCCGCGGGGATGACGACCTCAACTACCTGATCACCGTCCTGCGCATGCTCCCCGATCTCGAACGGAACGGCGACCTGGCCGAGCACGTGGCCCGGCGAGCCGCTCGCGGGCTCGGCATGGAGCTCTCTGCTCGTAGCCGCGGCCTGGTGGAGCGCATGGGCGAGGTGGCGAGCCACATGTGGCGGAGCACCACCGATGCCTATGCCGAGCGCCTCCCCACCGCCGCCGCCGTGGTCGACGACCTGGACGACGAGATGGACGACCTCCATGTGAGCCTGACCGTCGAGGTGGTGGCGGGGACCATGCCGCTTCCCGTGGCGGTGGAGCTGGCCATGGTGGCGCGGTTCTACGAGCGCTTCGGTGATCACGCCGTCAACCTGGCCCGACGAGTGGCCACATTGGCCGCCGGCGCCTCCGTTGCCTGACAACGGGAAGCGGCTCTCTGACCGGTCGGGCACCACCGTTGCCTGAGCATTGGGAAGCGGCTCCCCGACCGGTGTCGGTCAGGAAACGAGGCCGAGGGCGAGCAGGGACTCGGCGATCTGCACGGCGTTGAGCGCCGCCCCCTTGCGCAGGTTGTCACCGGACACGAACAGGGCCAGCCCGTTGCGGGCCCCGGGGTCGCGCCGGATACGCCCGACCAGGGAAGGGTCGGTGCCTGCGGCGCGCAGCGGCATGGGCAGGTCGGTGAGCGCCACCCCCGGTGCGCCCCGCAGCAACTCCGTTGCCTGTTCCGGGCTGAGCTCCGAGTCGAAGTCCGCGGCGATGGCGAGTGAGTGCCCGGTGAACACCGGCACCCGCACGCAGGTACAGGTCACGGCCAGATCGCCGATGTCGAGGATCTTCCTGCTCTCGTTGCGGAACTTCTGTTCCTCGTCCGTCTCGCCGGAGCCGTCGTCGACCAGCCGTCCGGCCACGGGGACGACGTTGTGGGCAATGGTCGCCGGGAAGGTCGACGCGGGCGGGAATTCCACCGCAGCGCCGTCGAAGGTCAGCTCGGCGGCGCGGTCGGCCGACTTGGCCAGCTGCTCGCCCAGCTCGGACACGCCGGCCCGTCCCGCTCCGGACACCGCCTGATAGGTCGAGACCACCAGCCGACGGAGGCCGGCCGCATCATGGAGTGGTTTCAGCACCGGCATGGCCACCATGGTCGTGCAGTTGGGGTTGGCCACGATGCCCTTCGGGATGGAGCCCAGGGCGGAGCCGTTCACCTCCGGGACCACGAGGGGCACGTCTGGATCCATGCGCCAGGCCGACGAGTTGTCGATGACCACCGCGCCGGCCGCCGCCACCTGCGGGGCCAGCAGCCGCGAGGCGGCGGCGCCGCTCGAGAACAGCGCGATGTCGACGCCGGCGAAGTCGGCCGTGGTCGCGTCCTCCACCGCGATGCCGGCGCCCTGGAACGACAGCAGCCGGCCGGCCGAGCGGGAGGAGGCGAAGAAGCGCACGGCATCGGCGGGAAACCGGCGCTCCTGGAGCACGGACCGCATGACCGATCCCACCTGGCCGGTTGCACCGACGACCGCGACTCGCATCCCGTCATCCTACGAGATGGTCCCTCACCGCCGGACCGTCAGCGGGCGCGGGGCTCCTCGTCGAGCTCGAAGGCGGCGTGCAGGGCCCGGACCGCGTCCTCCACCACCTCGGATCGGACCATGCACGAGATCCTGATCGACGACGTCGAGATCATCTCGATGTTGATGTCGTGGGCAGCGAGGGTCTCGAAGGTCAGTGCGGTCACGCCGGGATGGGTCTTCATGCCGGCACCGATGAGCGACACGCGCGCCACGTCGGCGTCGGTGACCACCCCCGTGGCACCCAGCTCGGGGACCATGCTCTCGGCCACCTGGGTGCTCACGGCCAGGTCGTAGCTCGGGACGGTGAAAGAGATGTCGGTGGTGCCGTGCAGCGAGGTGTTCTGCACGATCATGTCCACGTTCACCGAGCGATCGGCCAGGCCGCGGAACAGGCGGGCGGCTGAACCCGGGCGGTCGGGGACCCCGGTCACCGTGACCTTGGCTTCGGCCAGCTCGTGGCTGACGGCGGTCACAAGGGTCTGCTCCATGGATGGATCCTCCTCCTCGACCCAGGTGCCCGGCTCCCAGGTGAAACTGGAGCGCACGTGTAGGGGCACCTGGTGATTCCGGGCGAACTCGACCGAGCGCAGCGCGAGGACCCGGCCGCCGGTAGCGGCGATCTCGAGCATCTCCTCGTAGCTCACCCGGGACAGCTTCCGGGCCTCGGGGGCGATGTGGGGGTCGGCGCTGAACACGCCGGACACGTCGGTGTATATCTCGCAGACGCCGGCGCCCAGCGCCGCGGCCAGAGCCACGGCCGTGGTGTCGGACCCGCCGCGGCCGAGCGTGGTCACGTCGCGGTCGGTGGACACGCCCTGGAACCCGGCGACCACGGGTACGGCGCCCTCTTCCAGGGCGGCCCGGAGGCGGTCGCCCTTCACCTCCACGATCTTGGCCCGGGTGTGGGAGGTGTCGGTGATGATGCCCGCTTGGCTCCCGGTGAAGGAGAGGGCGGAGATGCCCAGGTCCGAGAGGGCCATGCACAGAAGGGACATCGAGATGCGCTCGCCCGAGCTGAGCAGCATGTCGAGCTCCCGGGGCGGCCTCGTGTCGCTGACGTCGCCGGCCAGGCGGACCAGGTCGTCGGTCGTCTTGCCCATGGCGCTGACCACGACGGCCACGTCGTCTCCGGACCGGCGGGTCCGGGCCACGTGATCGGCGACGGCGCGGATCCGATCGGCGTCGCCGACCGAGCTCCCACCGAATTTCTGCACGACCAACGGCATGGCCCGACAGGTTACTGCCGCGCGCTTCGGGTCCCGCCCCGATGACCGCTCAGGACGGACGGTGACCGGTGGACCTCAGGAGGCGGCCTGGGTCGTGGCCGGCACGGTTGTGGCCAGTGGGAAGTCGGCCGCCTGGGCCCAGGTGGGATCGACCACGTAGTTGCCGGCCGCGTCGATGTCGAGCATGACCACCGGCGTATTGACCCGGTTCCCGGTCTTGGGCTGGATGGTGATCGTGCCGGTGATCCCCGGGTAGGCCGACGTGTTGGCCAGCTTGGATTTCACCGCGGCCTGCTTCCAGCCGCCGGCGTCCCGGACCGCCTGGGCCAGGATCTCCACCGAGTCGTAGGTGAAGGTCCCCCACGTCCCCGGGTCGGAGTGATAGGCGCTCTCGTAGTTGGCGACGTACTCGGTGGCCCCGGCGAATTCCTGTGCCGAGGGCACGCCGCTGTTGAGGCACTTCTGAGCCACCGGGAGGGTGGCGTTGGTCACGAAGTCGGGACCCTGGGCAGCCAGGTCGACGAAGCAGGTGCCGCCGACGTTCATCTGGGAGGCCTGTTGGGCGATCAGCCCGGCCTCTTTCCCGTAGGCGGCGATGTAGAGCAGGTCGGGCTTGGCCGCAGCCGCGGCCGACACCGCCTTGGAGAAGTTGGTCTGGCCCTCCTTGATCGGTTGCACCGTGACCGGAGGATGGCCGTCGGCGGTGAGCAGCCCGCGCAGCGATTTGGTGATCCCGGTCGTGTAGGTCGAGGTGTCGTAGATGATCGCCACCCGCGTGGCGTGGAGGACCTGGGTGATCTCCTTGGCCTCGACCGGGGCGACCTGGACGTCCATGGGCTGGGTGGTGACACCGAAGTGCTGGGTGGCGGCGGCGCTGGTCAGGCGCACGATGGAGACCCCGGCCGACCTGTAGATGGGCAGGTTGGCTACCCCGACCGACGAGTTGAAGGGCCCGACCACCCCGAAGATGTGCTGGCCGATGACCTTCTTGGCCACGGTCACCCCGACGGAGGCGGTGGCCTTGTCGTCCGCCTTGACCAACTTGAGCTGCACCCCGTCCACGCCGCCGGCCGCGTTGATCTGGTTCGCGGCCAGCTGGGCACCTCGATACATGTCGATACCGGTGGACGACTGCGACCCGGTCAAGGGGGCATCGACGGCGATCAACCCCGGGGTGAACGTTGCCGTGGTGAGCGTCGCCTGTGGCGTCGCCCACGCCGAGGTCGATGCGACGGCCGAGGCGGTCAGGACCGAGCCCAACGAGACGATCAGCAGCGACGGAACATGAAAGGGTCGGCGCATCCGGGTGAGACTAGCTGACGGCTACCCTGGCAGACCGTGCCTACCGAGAAACGACAACGTCAAAAGGCCGGCCGCGACGCCCGGAGGGCGGCGGTGGCCAAGGCCAAGAAGCGCAAGCGGCTGCTCCGGCGCAGCATCATCGTGGTCGTCGCTTTGGGCGTGATCATCGGGATCTCGGTGCTGGTGACCAGTGGCGGGGGCTCGAAGCCATCCTCGACCACCTCGACCACCAAGGCTTCGGCCACTGCGGCTTCGGCCACCGCCCAGGCCACAGCGGACAGGGTGGCTGCGGCTGCCGGGTGCCCGAGCAGCCCCACGGCCAAACTGAACAAGCCGTCGTGGAAGACCGCTCCGGCGATGACCATCGACACGTCCAAGACCTACACCGCCACCATCAAGACGGACGCCGGCAGCTTCGTCGTGACCCTCGACCCCAGCACCACCCCGTTGGCCGTCAACAACTTCGTGTTCCTGGCCAAGCACAACTTCTACGACTGCGTGAGCTTCCACCGGGTCATCCCCCAGTTCATGGACCAGACCGGCGACCCCACCGGGACCGGCAGCGGTGGTCCCGGCTACAAGTTCGCCGACGAGCTGCCGAAGGCGGCCAGTCCGCAGTATCCGATCGGATCGGTGGCCATGGCCAACTCGGGCCCGAACACCAACGGCAGCCAGTTCTTCGTGGTGGCCGGGTCGCAGGCTGCGTCCCTGCCTCCCAACTACACGCTCTTCGGCCAGGTCACCTCGGGGATGAACGTGGTCGACACGATCAACGCCGACGGCAACTCGAAGGCAACCGCCAACGGCGTCCCGCCAAAGGTCATCCACCGCATCCTCTCGGTGAAGATCGCCACGTCCTAGCCATTGCATGTCGTAGCCATTCCCGCCACGGCCACGTCCCGCGATGGCGCCACCTCGCAGACAGAACGTCCCATCACCGCGACCTCCACAGACAGAAGCCCCAGACAGAAAGCGAGACCATCATGGCTCCGGAGATTCCAGCACCAGACGGTTCGAGCCCCAAGACCCAGCGGTTCGACGGGCCGCCCCCCATGGTCATCGACCCGGCCAAGCGCTATACGGCCGAGATGGTAACCACCAAGGGCACCATGACCATCTCCCTCGATCCGATCGCCGCCCCGAAGACGGTCAACAACTTCGTCTTCCTGGCCCGCTACCACTACTTCGATGGCATCACCTTCCACCGCATCATCCCTGGCTTCGTGTTGCAGGGCGGTGATCCCGAGGGCACCGGCCGGGGCGGCCCCGGCTACCGCTTCGACGACGAGCTGCCAAAGCCGGGTCGCTACGAGATCGGCTCGCTGGCCATGGCCAATGCCGGACCGGACACGAACGGCAGCCAGTTCTTCGTCATCAGCGGCCCCGACGGCGCCGCCCTCCCACCGAGCTATTCCCTGTTCGGCAAAGTCGTCAAGGGCCTCGAGGTGATCCCGGCCATCGAGGCGATCGGCAGCCGGTCAGGAACTCCCTCCGAGACGGTGACCATCGAGTCGGTCACCATCACCGAGGCCGATTGACCCGGAGGCGCCGGCGACATCCCGAGCGGGCAGCACCGGTGGCTCTCTACCGGGGCAGAGCGTCCGGCTCTCTACCGGGGCAGAGCGTCCGGCTCTCTACCGGGGCAGAGCGTCCAATCCCGCCGTCGAGCGGGTGCCGTCGACGTAGACGACGACCGATCCCTCGCCGGCGCTCCGCCACGAGCCGTCGGGCTCCCGGAGGAGGGCGGTGCGCTCCTGGATGCCGGCGACCGGGAGTCCCGGCGGCGCCAGTAGCACCGACCGGTGCAGCTTCTCGCCGTGGGCATCCTCGTGGGTGTCCCCGAAGTGGGGCACGACGGCCAGCTGCGTCAACAGGCCCAACCCCAACGTCAGGCCGCCGCCCCGGGCGTCGACCATGGGGTCGGTCAGGGCCATGGCCGCCTCGGCCGTTCCGGCGATGACGGCGCCGCTGTTCCAGGCCTCGAGCAGGGCGCCCCATACGGCCGAGCCCTTGAGCACCGACCGCAGGTGCATCGGGGACCCTCCACTCAGGTAGACGAACCTCGCCTTGCGCATCACAGCCGCCATGCCCGCGTCCTCGGCGTCGGGGCGGGACAGCACCATCAGCCCCTCGACATGGGCATCCATCCCCTCGAACCACTCGCCGGCCCGGGCCACCGAGCGTTCGGGGTGCTCGTAGGCGGCAGCCGTCGGGAGCACCAGGACGTGGTCCCCCTCCGAGCGCTCGAGCAGGTCGCGGTCGAAGGTGCAGCCAGGTTGCCATTCACCGCCGCCGACCAGTGCCACCAGACCAGGGGTTCCACGCATGCGGGTCACTGTAGGTGGAACGCGGAAGCTCGATCATCACCCCCGGCTCCACCGCCCCCGGCACCCGGGAAACACTTCCCGACAAGGCCCGACAGCCGGGCCCGACGGCCAGGCCAGAGGCGGGCGCGGGCACAGGGCATGGGGAGCTACTGACGAGTAACATAGGGGACCATGTCCATTGCACGCGTCGGAATCGTCGGATCGGGGATCATGGGATCGGGCATCGCCGAGACCGCGGCGAGCAGCGGCTTCGAGGTGGTGCTGCGGTCCCGGAGCCAGAACACGGCGGACGCGACCGTGGCCGGGATGGAGAAGTCCCTCAACCGCCAGGTCGACAAGGGAAAGAAGACCGCCGAGGAGCGCGACGCCATCCTGGCCCGGGTCACCGCCACCTCCGACCTGGGAGCGCTGAAAGGCATGGACCTGGTCATCGAGTCGGTCGTCGAGGACCTTGCGGTCAAGAGGGAGCTGTTCAACGAGCTCGACCGGATCTGCGCCGAGGACGCCATCCTGGCCACCAACACGTCGACGCTGCCCGTGATCGAGCTGGCGATGGAGACCGGCCGTCCCGACAAGGTCTGTGGCGTGCACTTCTTCAACCCGGCCCCGGTCATGGCACTGGTCGAGCTGGTCCGTCCACTGACTGCCTCCGACGAGACCATCGCCGCGGTCCGGGGATTCGCCGAGGCTTGCGGGAAGTCCCCTGTGGAGGTGAAGGACCAGGCCGGGTTCATCGTCAACGCCCTCTTGTTCCCGTATCTGAACAACGCGGTCCGGCTCTACGAGCAGGGGGTGGCCTCGGTGGCCGACATCGACACCGCCATGAAGGGCGGCTGCGGGTTCCCGATGGGCCCGTTCGCCCTCCTCGACCTGGTCGGCCTGGACACGTCGCTCGCCATCCTCGACGCCCTCTACGCCGAGTTCCGGGACCCGAACTACGCACCCGTGCCCCTGCTTCGGCGCATGGTGGCCGCCGAGCTCCTCGGCCGGAAGTCCGGCCGGGGCTTCCACGACTACCGGAAGTAGGGCGGGAGCCGGTTCGGCTACCGGAAGCAGAGCGCCGGCGGACGACATGGCCCGGGGAGGCGCCACAATGGAGGGATGAGCCACGTGGAACAGGCCAGCAAGCCCCCGAAGCGGGACAAGCCCTGGGTGATGCGGACCTACTCCGGCCATTCGACGGCCGCGGCGTCCAACGCCCTCTACCGGACCAACCTGGCCCGGGGCCAGACAGGCCTGTCGATCGCCTTCGACCTCCCGACCCAGATCGGCTACGACCCGGACTCCCCCGAGGCGGCCGGGGAGGTGGGGAAGGTCGGTGTGCCCGTCGCCCACCTGGGCCACATGCACCAGCTGCTCGACCAGATCCCGGTCGAGACCATGAACACGTCGATGACCATCAACGCCACCGCGGCGTGGCTGCTCGGCCTCTACATCGCCAACGCCGAGGACCAGGGGGCGGATCCGAAGAAGCTGCAGGGCACGACCCAGAACGACATCGTGAAGGAGTACCTCTCCCGGGGCACCTTCATCTTCCCACCCCTGCCCAGCCGCCGGCTGACCGTCGACACCATCGCCTACACCGTGCGCAACGTGCCCAAGTGGAACCCCATCAACGTGTGCAGCTACCACCTGCAAGAGGCCGGGGCCGTTCCCCACCAGGAGGTGGCCTACGCCCTGGCCACGGCCATCGGCGTACTTGACGCCGTGCGCCAGTCGGGCCAGGTCCAAGAGCGCGACTTCCCGTCGGTGGTGGGGAGGATCTCCTTTTTCGTCAACGCCGGCGTCCGGTTCGTGGAAGAGACGTGCAAGATGCGGGCCTTCACCTCATTGTGGGAGCGGATCTGCTCGGAGCGCTACGGGGTCGACGAGGAGAAGCTGCGCCGCTTCCGCTACGGGGTCCAGGTCAACTCCCTCGGCCTGACCGAGGCGCAACCGGAGAACAACGTGCCCCGGATCGTGCTCGAGGCCCTGGGCGTCACCTTGTCCAAGCGGGCCCGGGCCCGGGCCCTTCAGCTGCCGGCATGGAACGAGGCGCTCGGGCTCCCCCGGCCCTGGGACCAGCAGTGGTCACTGCGGATCCAGCAGATCCTGGCCTTCGAGTCCGACCTCCTCGAGTACGACGATATCTTCGACGGCTCGAAGGTGATCGAGAAGAAGACGGCCGAGATCGCCGAGGCCTCCTGGGACGAGCTCCAAGACGTGCTCGCCCTCGGTGGCGCCTTCGAGGCCATCGACGAGCTCAAGTCCCGCCTGGTCGCCAGCCAGTCCGAACGGGTGCACCGCATCGAGACGGGCGAGCTGCAGGTGGTGGGGGTGAACTGCTTCACCGAGACGGCCGAGTCCCCGTTGGCACCGGCGGTCGACGCCGAGGGCGGGGGCGGCATCGGCTCGGCTGGCGCGTCCATCCTGCGGGTCGACCCGGCCGTGGAGGCGGAGCTGCGGGAGGACGTGGAGCGGTGGCGGGCCGCTCGGGACAACGGCGCCGTCCAGCGGGCGCTCGACGATCTCCGACGGGCGGCCGAGGGCGACGACAACGTCATGGCGGCCACCATCGCGCTGGCCCATGCCGGCGGGACGACGGGCGAGTGGGCGGGGGCCCTGCGCGAGGTGTTCGGCGAGTACCGGGCCCCGACCGGGGTCGGTGGCGGCGTGGGCCATCACGGGACCGAGCTGTCGGGCGCGCTGTCCCGGGCGAAGGCGATGGCCGAGCACTCCGGCGGACCGCCCAAGCTCCTCGTGGCCAAGCCCGGGCTGGACGGCCACTCCAACGGGGCCGAGCAGATCGCCGTGGCCGCCCGTGACGCCGGCTTCGAGGTGATCTACCAGGGGATCCGGTTGAGCCCGGCCCAGATCGTGGCCGCGGCCCGAGATGAGGACGTCGACGTGGTCGGCATCTCCATCCTCTCCGGCAGCCACCTGGACCTGGTCCCCGAGATCGTCGACCGGCTGCACGCGGCCGGGCTCGACATCCCGGTGACGGTCGGAGGCATCATCCCCCCCGAGGACGCCGAGGTCCTGAGGGGGAAGGGCGTGGCCAGGGTCTACACGCCGAAGGACTTCGAGCTGGGTCAGATCATGGACGACCTGTTGGACCTGGCCGAATCCCACCGGGCTGCCCTCTTGCGCTGACCCATCCCGCCGGGCTGCGCTCGCAGCCGGGCACCCATCCCGCCGGGCTGCGCTCGCAGCCGGGCACCCATCCCGCCGGGCTGCCCTCGCAGCCGGGCACCCATCCCGCCGGGCTGCCCTCGCAGCCGGGCCGAGACGCTGCGGTCATGGGCTCAGACTCGGAGCCTTTGCTCAGCTTCGGAGCCTGGGCTCACACTCGGAGCCTGGGCTCGGCGTGGTCCTGAGCTCAGCTTCGGACCCAGGGGCGGTCACGGCGAGCGGCGGCGCGCCTCGTCCACCATCGGCCGCTGAACCGCCAGGCCGGGTCGGTCCTCGGCTCGACCGACGGGCCGGCCGCCGGGCGGGGCCAGGCCTGGTCCACTGCCGCTGCCAACACCGCCAGCACGGCAGGGTCGACCGGTGGTCGAGGGGCGAGTCCCCGGGAGGGGGCCGCCGGCGCGCTCACAGCGGCATGTTCCCGTGCTTGCGCTTGGGCAGCTCCTCGCGCTTGGAGGCCAGCAGGGCGAGGCCCTTGACCAGCACACGGCGCGTCTCGGACGGGTCGATCACGTCGTCGACGTAGCCGCGCTCGGCCGCCGCATAGGGGTTGGCGTAGCGCTCGGTGTACTCCTCGACCAGCTCCTTGCGGCGGGACACCGGGTCGCTGGCCTCGGCCAGGTCCCTCCGGTACACGATCTCGACCGCACCCTCGGGGCCCATGACGGCCAGCTCGGCCGAGGGCCAGGCGTAGGCCAGGTCGGCGCCGATGGACTTGGAGTTCATGACCACGTAGGCACCGCCGTAGGCCTTGCGGGTGATGATCTGGACCCGGGGAACGGTCGACTCGCAGTAGGCGTAGAGGAGCTTGGCCCCGTGGCGGATGATGCCCCCGTACTCCTGATCGGTGCCGGGCATGAACCCGGGCACGTCGACGAAGGTGACGAGGGGGATGTTGAAGGCGTCACAGGTCCGCACGAAGCGCGCCCCCTTCTCGGCCGCGTCGATGTCGAGCACGCCGGCCAGCATCTGGGGCTGGTTGCCCACGATGCCCACGACCCTCCCGTCGACCCGGGAGTACCCGCACACCAGGTTCATGGCCCAGTGGTGGTTGACCTCGAAGAACTCACCGTCGTCGACGACCGCCTCGATGACCTTCTTCATGTCGTAGGGCTGGTTGGGCGATGTCGGCATTAGGGCGGTCAGCTCCGGGGTGGCCCGCTCGGGGTCGTCGCCGGTGTCGATGACCGGCGGCTCTTCCAAGTTGTTGGAAGGGAGGAACGAGAGCAGGTAGCGCACGTCGTCGAGACACGACTTCTCGTCGGGGGACACGAAGGCGGCCACCCCCGACTTGGTGGCGTGGCTCATGGCCCCGCCCAGCTCCTCGAGCGTCACGTCCTCGCCCGTCACCGTCTTCACCACGTCCGGCCCGGTGATGAACATGTGGCTGGTGCCCTCGACCATGAAGATGAAGTCGGTCATGGCCGGGCTGTAGACCGCCCCGCCGGCGCAGGGGCCGAGGATGACGCTGATCTGGGGGATCACCCCCGACGCCTCGGCGTTGCGGTGGAAGATCCCCCCGTAGGAATGGAGGGAGACCACGCCCTCTTGGATACGGGCCCCGGCGCCGTCGTTCAGCCCGATCATGGGGACACCGATCGACGAGGCCAGGTCCATGATCTTGTGGATCTTCTCGGCGAAGACCTCGCCCAGGGCCCCGCCGAAGACGGTGAAGTCCTGGCTGAACACGCATACCCGGCGCCCGTCGATCTCGCCGAACCCGGTGATCACGCCGTCGGTGAAGGGTCGGTTGTCCTCGAGCCCCATGCCGTGGGCCCGGTGGCGGGCCAACATGTCGAGCTCTTGGAACGAGCCCTCGTCGAGCAGGTAGTCGAGTCGCTCCCGGGCGGTCATCTTGCCTTTGGCGTGATGTTTCTCGATCGCTCTCGGTGAGCCGGCGTTCCTCGCCTGCTCTCGCCGCTCGGCGAGCTCCTCGAGCCGTTGGGTCATCGGGTGATCCATGAGGCCCGAGGCTACCGGACCCGCTCACCTGGTCCCATCCGGCCAGCTCGGGTGCTCAGATCGGTCTGTTCACCCAGTGGGGCCCGCACCACACGTACGTGACGGGATTCTGGGATCCCGGGCTCAGGTAGGCGCTGACGTTGCGGCCCCGGTACTTGCGCTCCATCTCGGGGTCCCGCTCGCCGGTGAGCCTCCAGCGAGCCGAGGTACCGGGCACCGGGGGCGGCTGCGTGGGAGGGGTCGACTCGGCCGGCTTCCACCCGTCGATCCGGAGCACCGCCCGCACGAGGTCGTCCACCACGACGAACGCCCATTGCGGCGAGCGTGGGGACCGGGGGTCCGTCCAGCGACGCCCGATCTTCCATTCCGACCCGATGGCCTCGTCGAGCTGGGCCTCCGAGAATCCTGGACCGATCGACCGGCCCGGGCGGAGGAGGGCGACCCGGTGGCCGCGCTTGATCTTGACCGGTCTGGCCAACCTGGTGTTGAGCATCGACGCCTCGGTGCGCTGTCGGGGGAGGGCCCGGCGGGCGGCGGCCCCGCCGTCTGGTGCCGACCCCAGACCGAGAGCGTCCCGCGCCACCGCTTCGACCAGGCGCGCCTCGTCGGCGCTGAGCCCGTACCGCAGGATGTCGATGCGAACGGACCGACCGCTCGACTCGATCTCCCTGATCCGCCCGAGGACCGGGTATCCCCGCCCGGCCCCAGCCAGCCGGCCCTCCGGCACACCCTCGCCACCGCCGGCCGGCCCACGCTCGTCACCCTCGCCACCGGCAGGCGGCCCCTGTCGCCCGCCCTCCGACCCCGGCAGGGCACCGTCCAGCGCCTCGGCGGTGCTCCGGGCGGCCTGGACGTGCCGGAAGCAGCGATCGTTGCGTCCCCGGCCGGCATAGAACGCCCGCCCGGTCCGGGGATCGACGAGGAGGTACACGTAGGAGCGAAGCTTCTCCCCGATTCCTGGTGCGAAGCCCTCGTTCATCGTCGTGCCCGCGGCGTCGCCGTGGCCCTACTCCTGGACGAGCTCGATCAGGGTGCCGAAGGCCGACTTGGGGTGGATGAAGGCCACGGTGGTGCCCCTCGAGCCGGGGCGGGGGGCCTGGTCGATGGTCTGGCCACCATGGTCCTTCACCGCCTGGAGGGCGACCCCGCAGTCGTCCACCCGGTAGCCGACGTGGTGGATGCCCTCCCCCTTCTTGTCCAGGTACCTGGCGACGGGGGAGGAATCACTGGTCGGGGTCAGGAGCTGGATGTACGAGTCGGCCACCTTGATGAGCGCCTCCTCCACCCCGTCGGACTCGATGCGCTCGCGGTGGGCCACGGTGGCCCCGAAGGTCTGGGCGTAGTAGGCAATGGCGGACTCCAGGTCCCGGACGGCGATGGCCACATGGTCGATCTCGGTCAGGAGCCCGGCAGGTTCGGCGGGACTGCCTGCCCCCGGGTGCGCCGCGGTATTTCGGTCGATGCTGCTCACGCTCGGTGCCTCCTGAACTTCCTGCTCACGCTCCGTGCCTCCGGAACAAGGTGATGCGGTCCTCCCCGACTTCCTCCCGGAATGCCGGGTCGTCGATGCCCAGGCCCTCTGTCGGTGCCAGGCACAGCACACCGATCTTGCCCTCGTGCAGGTTCCGGTGCACCTGGTAGGCAGCCTCGCCCACGTTCTCCAGTGGGTGCACGGCGGACAGTGGCGGCAGGATCTTGCCCTCGCACACCAGCTGGTTGGCGTCCCAGGCCTCCCGGTAGTTGGCGAAATGCGATCCCTTGATCGTCTTCAGCTTCATCCACAGGTGGCGGTTGTCGTATTCGACCATGAATCCCGAGGTGGCCGCGCAGGTGACGACCATGCCGCCCCGCTTGCAGACGAACACCGAGGCGCCCATGGTCTGACGACCGGGATGCTCGAAGACGATGTCGACGTCCTCGCCGACCAGGGCCCGGATGTCCTTGCCCAGTCGGCGCCATTCGCCCTCGTCCTGGGTGTTTTCGTCCTTCCAGAATTTGTAGCCCGCCGCTCGGCGGTCGATCACCGCCTCCACACCCAACTCGTGGAGCAACCTGACCTTGTCGGCCGAGGAGACCACGCCCACCGGCGTCCCGCCACCGTTTCGCACGTACTGCACGGCGAACGCCCCCAGACCGCCTGATGCCCCCCAGACCAGCACCCGGTCGCCCTGTTTCATGGCCGCGCCGTTCTTCGAGACGATCATCCGGTAGGAGGTGGAGTTGCAGAGGGCGTTGACCGCTGCCTCCTCCCAGGTCAGGTGCTTGGGCTTGGGCATCAGCTGGTTGGCCTTGACCACCGCGAGGTCGGCCAGGCCCCCGAAGTTGGTCTCGAAGCCCCAGATCCGCTGGTTGGCGGCGAGCATCGAGTCGTCGTGGGAGGACGGGTCCTGGTCGTCGACATAATTGCAGTGGACCGTGACCCTGTCGCCCGGCTTCCAGTTGCGGACGGCGGAGCCGACCCGGAGGACCACGCCGGAGGCATCGGACCCGACCACGTGGTAGGGCAGGGCGTGTCGGGACCCCCAGGTGCCCTCCTTGCCCAAGCGGTCGAGGAACCCGAAGGTTGGGAGGGGCTCGAAGATGGACGTCCAGACGGTGTTGAAGTTGATCGAGCTGGCCATCACCGCGATGTAGGCCTCGTCGGGGGCGAGCTCGGGCACCGCGACCTCGCTGACGTGGAGGGACTTGCGCGGGTCCTTGTCCTCCGATGCGACGCCGTCGAACATGTCCACCTCCTCCCGCAGGACGTGGGCGGCACGGTATGTATCGGGGAGCGCGATCTCGGCGATCTCGTCGCCTGACGCTCCAGCCTCTATTGCTCGAAGGAACGACTGCATGGCGCATCAGGTTACTCGTCCGCGTTCCTCGACCTCGGGGTCAGGTTGTGGCCCCCTTCGTCCCCGCTCCTTGGGACAAGGGAACGACAAAGGACCGGGGTTACTTGGCGGTCAGGATCCCGTACAATAGGTTGCTGACGTCGTCAGTTGCAGTTGTCGGCTTAGTTGTCAGTTGCAGTTGTCGGCTTAGTTGTCATTGATGTAGAAGCCAGTTAGCCAGTTGTCGCCGGCCCCGTGGGTTGCCGGCCGATCAGGCCTCGGAGGTCTCAATGTCCGGTTCCGTCATCGTCGCAGGTGCTCGTACCCCCATCGGCAAGCTCTCGGGTGCGCTGGGAAGCTTTGCCGCCACCGAGCTCGGTGGGTTCGCCATCGCCGGGGCCCTCGAGCGCGCCGGGGTGAAGCCGGAGCAGGTCGACTATGTGTTCATGGGCCAGGTCATCCTGGCCGGAACGGGCCAGATCACGGCGCGCCAGGCGGCGGTCAAGGCCGGCATTCCGATGACGGTGCCGGCCACGACGGTCAACAAGGTCTGCCTGTCCGGGCTCAACGCCATCTACCTGGCCGATCTGCTCATCAATGCCGGTGACGCCGAGATCGTGGTGGCCGGGGGCATGGAGTCGATGACCCAGGCGCCGTACCTGCTCCCCGGGGCGCGGGCGGGGTACCGGATCGGGGACGCCACCCTGGTCGACTCGATGATGTACGACGGGCTCTTCTGTGCGTTCGACCAGTGCGCCATGGGCCTCGGCACCGAGCGCTACAACGGTGCCGACGGCGTTTCCCGGGAACGACAGGATGCCTTCAGCGCCGCCTCGCACGAGAAGGCCGCCGCCGCCATCAAGGACGGCCGCTTCGCCGAGGAGATCGTGGCGGTCAGCGTGCCCCAGCGCAAGGGCGACCCGATCGTGGTCGACACCGATGAGGGCGTCCGTCCCGAGACCACCGCCGAGTCCCTGGCCAAGCTGCGCCCGGCCTTCTCCAAGGAAGGCACCATCACCGCCGGCAACGCCTCCCAGATCTCCGACGGCGCCGCTGCGGTCATCGTGATGTCCAAGGCCAAGGCGGAAGAGCTGGGCGTCACGCCGCTGGGCGAGCTGGTCGGCTACGGCCAGGTTGCCGGTCCGGATCCCTCGTTGCTCACGCAGCCGTCGCGGGCCATCGCCCAGGCCTTGTCCAAGGCGGGCACGTCGCTCGACGATGTCGACCTGTTCGAGATCAACGAGGCCTTCGCCGCCGTGGGTCTCTCATCCGTCGACGACCTCGGCATCCCCGAGGAGAAGGTCAACGTCAACGGCGGCGCCATCGCCCTCGGCCACCCGGTGGGCATGTCCGGCACCCGCGTCGCCCTGACTGCGCTCCACGAGCTGAAGCGCCGCGGCGGAGGGTTGGCAGCCGTCAGCCTCTGCGGAGGGGGCGGACAGGGAGACGCTGCACTGCTGCGCTCGCTCGCCTGAGCCAGGCGGCGGCCCCGTCGGATTGCAGCGCCCTATCAGTGCGGCAGATCTCTCTATCAGTCGCTATCAGCGTCAGTCCCTATCTGCGGCAGGCTGAACGATCAGTACGGCGGACTGAACACCCCTGCGAGCGACGCGCACTCCTCGGTGGTCTCCGACCAGGAGGACAGGGGCAGGACCAAGACGGCCAGGGCGCAGGTGGGGAAGCCGTGCTCCTCCAATTGGTGGCGCCCGTCCATCCCGTCGCCGACGTCAGAACCGGACTCGCCACCGGTCGCTGAGCCGGACCCATCCCCGACGGCGAGCAGCTGCCAGGCCAGCCGGTAGATGGACGGGTTGTGACCGACGACCATCGCCGAGATGACATCGTTGTCAATCTCTCGGACGTACTGCACGATGGTCTCTGTGCCTGCCTCGTACAACGAGCGGTAACGGTCGATCGACAGCGGCGCAGCCATTCCCTCGGCAACCAGTGCGGCAGTCTCGCTGGTGCGGGCCGCCGCCGACGTGAGCGCGACCTGGGGCAGGGCCACGCCGTCGAGCCCGAACACGCCCACCCCGGCCGCCAGCCGTGCGCCCAGCGCCTTGGCGTCCCGGCGTCCCCGGTTGGTGAGGGGGCGGTCGTAGTCACTACCCCCCCGATGGCCGTGCTGGGTGGCCTTGGCGTGGCGAAGCACCCAGAGGAACTTGACCGAGTGCGTGGCCGGGTCGGGCATGGTTCAGGCGTCCACTTCGCGACGGCCCTCGAGCGCGCGCCCGAGGGTCAGCTCGTCGGCGTACTCCAGGTCACCTCCCACGGGCAAGCCGCTGGCGATGCGGGTCACCTTGAGGCCCATGGGCTTCAACAGCCGGGCCAGGTACATCGCAGTGGTCTCGCCCTCCAGGTTGGGGTTGGTGCACAGGATCACCTCGGTGATCCCCTCCTCCTCCACCCGGGCGAGCAGCTCGCGGACCCGGAGCTGCTCCGGGCCGATCCCCTCGATCGGGTTCAACGCCCCCTGCAAGACGTGGTACCGGCCGGTGAACTCGCCCGTTCTCTCCACGGACACGATGTCCCTCGGGTCTTCCACCACGCACACCGACGTGGTGTCCCGACGGTCGTCGGTGCAGATCGAGCAGAGGCCGCCCTCGGCGACGTTGAAGCACCGCGTGCACAGGGTGATCTTCTCCTTGACGGCGATGATGGACGCGGCCAGCCGGTTGGCATCCTCAGGGGCCACCTTCAACAGGTGGAAGGCGATCCGCTGTGCCGACTTGGGCCCCACTCCGGGCAATCGGCCGAGCTCGTCGATCAATGACTGCAGCGGCCCCGAGAAGATGGCCACTCAGTTCACCTCTTCGGCGCCGGGAAACGCCTGGAGCACCCGCGCCGCAGGCGAGGTGTCGACGTCGGCCACCTCCCCGAGCTCGGCTTCGTCGAAGGCGGAGAAGTCCTCCGACGCAGCCGACCCCGACGGGCCCGACACCTCTTCGAAGACACCTGACCCCGATGCACCTGGCCCCGATGTCCCCGATCGGGACCGGCCCGACACGTCACCCGGCGGACCACCCCGCGACCCGGGCGAGGAGCCCCCTCGAGTGAACGCCTCCGGTCCTGCCGCCCCGGTCCGACCGGCCGGCCCCTCGTGCCCGCCGGGCCCGTCGTCGACGATCAGCACGAGCGGGACCCGCCGTCCGAAGTACTCGGACAGCACCGCCTCCACGTCGGCCCGGACCTCCTCGCACCGCATGCGGTGGGTCTCGTTGGGCAACCCGAATTGGGCTCTGTCGCCCTCCACCCCGACGAAGCGCCCGGCTTGGAACAGGGCCTTGGCCTTGGGCCGCAACCGGCCAAGGACGTGGTCGCCCCACGCCTCCACCAATTCGTCCCGCGTCGGCATCCCAGCCGCCCCCTGATCCGACCCCCGCGTGGCCTTGGCCGCTGCCGGTGAGGACGGCGCGGGGGCATCCTCTTCGTCTTGGGCAGTAGAAGCAGTGGCAGCGGCGGGTGCCGCCGGGCTCGATGCGCCGGGCTCGGTTCCTCCGGGACTCGATGCGCCAGCTGGACCCCGCTTGTCCGACGCCCCGGTCTGGCGACGGACGGCCCCCAACGTCTTGCGGGCACCGGCCGAGGGTGAAGGGGCCGTCGGGTCGACCGCTCGCTCCGTGGCCCTCCCTGGCTCCGAAGGCTCGGCTGGCTCCGCCGACGAGGGCGCCGAGGGGCCCGGTCGAGACGCGACTGGAGGCGCGGCCGGTCGGGCAACCGGTGCGCCTCGCTCCAGCCGCTCGATCCGAACCACCAACGCCTCGTGCGACACGTCCACGTCCGGGTGCGCCAGCCTGACCAGCGCCACCTCCAGGTTGACCCGGGGATCGGGTGCCTCTCGCATGGCCACCTGGGCCAACCCGAGCACTTCCATGCCCCGGACCACCGCGGCCAGGCCCAGCCGCTCGGCCAGGCCGGCGATCTCGCCCCGCTCGGTGTCTCCCACCGACACCAGTTCGGGTGCGACCATGGTCAAGAAGGCCTGGCGCAGGTACTCGATGAGGTCCCCGGCCAGCTGCTGTGGGCTCCAGCCGCCCGAGGTCAGGTGGGCAACAGCCACCAGGGCCCGTGACGAGTCGCGCTCGGCCAGTGCCTCGGCGACCTCGCTGAGCTGAGGAAGGTCGTCGTCCACGGTGTCCGAGGCGGCCACCTGGTCCAAGACGGAGAGGGCGTCACGGGCCGACCCCTTGCCCCGGCGGATGGCGACGTCGAGTGCCTCGTCGGTCACGTCGAGGTGGGCGTCGTCCCGCACCTCGGTCAACAGCCCGCCCAGGGTCTCCGCGTCGAGCAGGCGGAACTCGAAGTGCTGGGTGCGGCTGCGAATGGTGGGCAGCACCTTCTGTGGGTCGGTGGTGGCCAGGACGAACACGACATGGGCCGGGGGCTCCTCGAGCGTCTTCAACAGGGCGTTGGAAGCGGCGGTCGAGAGCATGTGGACCTCGTCGACGATGTAGACCTTCTGGCGTCCCGGGGTTCCGAGTGCGGCCCGGGACACCAGGTCACGCATGGCCTCCACCCCGTTGTTGGAGGCGGCATCGAGCTCGTGGACGTCGAGGGAGGTCCCCTTGGCGATCTCGACGCACGACGCACAGACCCCGCACGGCTCACCGTCTTCGAGGTTGGTGCAGTTCAGCGCCTTGGCCAGGATGCGGGCCGTCGAGGTCTTCCCCGTCCCTCGCGGGCCGCTGAACAGGTAGGCGTGCGCAACCCGGTCATCGCGGACGGCGTTGCGGAGTGCCAGCACCACGTGATCCTGGCCTCGGACCTCCTCGAACCGGCCGGGGCGGTAGCGCCGGTAGAGCGACTGGTAGGGATGTCCGTCCTGCGGCGCGGCGCTCGCCGAGGGGTCTGGTGAGGGTTCAGGGGGTACGTCGGACACTGACTGGGGAGCCTACAAGCCGG
The DNA here is from genome assembly GCA_963803065.1 of uncultured Acidimicrobiaceae bacterium. Classification (GTDB taxonomy): domain Bacteria; phylum Actinomycetota; class Acidimicrobiia; order Acidimicrobiales; family RAAP-2; genus DASXMT01. The sequence continues at coordinate 61,171 of CAWDKW010000004.1, read as the reverse complement.
TGACCGCGAACTGCCCCGACGCTCGGTGCGATGGCCAGGTTGGCTGCGGCACACAAACTGACCTGCTGAGAGCTGCTGCCTTCCGACCCTGACTCGATTCACAGGAGCCCGTTGCGCAGGACCCAGCCACCGCACCAAACGTCGGGGCGAGGGACACGATAGTGGGCTCTGGGGGAGCTCGGGACTTCGGGGCGGCAGAGTAGCCTGTCGGGGCTGCATGCGCCCCTCCAGGGGCGTTACGGCTCGGAGGAGTGCGAGAGCGGCCGAATCGGCACGATTGGAAATCGTGTGTGGGGAAACTCACCATGGGTTCAAATCCCATCTCCTCCGCCACATATGGGCATCGACGCGCCAATGGGGGCAGCCCCCCATCCACGCTCCGCGCCGGCCTTCGGACCGGACAGTGGACCGGACGCCGGCGATCGGCGCGCCGACGAGGCGGCCATGGCGGCCGCGCTGGTCGAGGCAGGCCGCGCACCGGCCCACGGCGACGTGCCCGTTGGGGCGGTAGCCCTGGTCGACGGGGAGATCGTTGCCTCGCGTCATAACGAACGCGAGATGCGGGGGGATCCGACCGCCCACGCCGAGCTGTTGGCGGTGGCCGACGCGGCTCGGGCCACCGGGACCTGGCGCCTCGACGCCGTGACGCTGGTGGTCACCTTGGAGCCGTGCCCCATGTGTGCCGGCGCCTTGGTGGCCGCCCGCGTCGGCCGGCTGGTGTTCGGGGCCTCAGACCCGAAGGCCGGTGCGTGCGGATCCCTCTACAACCTGTGCGCCGATCCCCGCCTCAATCACGAGGTGACCATCACCGCCGGGATACGGGCTGAGGAGACGTCGGCACTGCTCAGCCAGTTCTTTCACGATCGCCGGGGCGACTAGCCTCTCCTCTCGGAGGGATGCGAGAGTGGCCGAATCGGACGGTCTCGAAAACCGTTGTGTCGCAAGGCACCGTGGGTTCGAATCCCACTCCCTCCGCCAGCCAGCCAGTTGGGCCAGATCAGTTGGGCCAGCCAGTCAGATAGCCAGACCGCCAGATTGATGTCGCGCGACATGGGCACCCACTGTCGCGGGCGACGTCGCGGACGACCGGGGGGCTATTGGTCACGGCTGTGGCTGCTCGTCCCTGGTTGTGTCCCAGAGTCAGGTGTCGCTTACGAGCAGCTAAGGCGGCCGAAGGAGCTGCGGCAGATCACCTGGTTGGTAGCGGTCGCCGTCAGCTTCCGGCTGTCGGTCACCGTGAGCTGAACGGAGAAGGTCCCGGCGGTCGTGAACGCGTGGGAGATCCTGGAGGCCGTTCCTGAGATGCCGTTTCCACCGCTCCATGCGTAACTCGTGATGGTGCCCCCCGAATCCTTCGAGGTCGACGTGAACGTACACGATGCCCGAACGCAGCTCTTGGTGAAGCTGGCGGTCAACGGATGGGCCACGGTCGTTGTCGTGCTGGTCGTCGTGGTTGTCGTGGTGGGTCGCGAGGTCGTCGTGGTCGTCGTCGATGGAGGGGACGATCCGGCAATCGAGGCCTCGTTGGAGAACGGTCCAGTGCCGGCACCGTCCACGGCTTGGACCTCGTAGTAATACGTCGTGCCCGATGGAGGTGGGGCGGTGGTGAACGACGGCGTGCCGATTCCGGACGCCAGCAACGTCTCGGCACCTGAGGTCGTGCTCCGGTACACCGAGTAGCTCGTTGGCGGAGCTCCGGTCGGTGCCGTCCACGTGAGTGCGACGTTGCCACTGGCCAGCGCGGCCGAAAGTGATGTCGACGGACCCGGGGTGTACGCCCAACTCCCGCGGCCGGTGGCCAGGTCGTAGCCGGTGAGGGTCGAGTGGCCGTTGCTTCCCGAGATGACGTCCCGGAAGGGAATGGTCGCCGAGTAGACGGTCGCCGAGTTGACCGCGGAACCGAGCACCGCCGATTCGGCGGCCCACATGGGCGTCGATGCGCTCGTGCCCCCCACCGTCCACCAGCCCGACGACCCTGAGTACGGCGTGCTGTCATAGACCGCCACACCCGAGCCCGGGTCGGCGTCCAAGGACACGTCCGGCGTCGATCGGCGACCGTTGCAACCGGCTTGGGCGTACTGGCTGAAGCTCGACTGGGTCGACGGTGCAGATTCCACCGTGCTGCATCCGCCTCCACCACTGCTCCATGCGTTCTCGGCCGAGAACGTGCCCGACGAGCTGAACAAGAGGCTGGTCCCGCCGACGGCGACCACGTCGGGGGAGGTCGCCGGGTATTCGACGGCCCCACCGGTGTCTCCGGTGGCGACGAAATAGCTGACGCTCCTGCCCGCCGGGGCGGTGAAGGCGCTGTCGTACACCGTCTCGCCCGAGAACTCCGACCCACCCCAGCTGTTGGAGACGTAGTCGGCATGGGCTCCCGCGTACTGCTCAGCGGTGGTCAGGTCGGCGAAGCTGTTGGAGTTGGCTTCGACCAGGAGGATGGTCGCGGCCGGGGCGAGGGCGTGCGCCCACTCGATGTCGAGGCTGATCTCCAGGTCCCAGCTGGAGTTGCCGCCCGGATAGCTGGTACCGCCGGCCTGGTTGACCTTGGAGAAGCAGGGATTGGCGGTGCTGCATTGCGGGAGCCCCCACTGCTGGCTGAACGCATTGAGGTCGCTGGCCGCACCGGGGTCGTCGTAGGCGTCGACGATGGCGATGGTCTTGCCCGCGCCCGAGTTGGTGGCGGCGGAGAAGCCGTAGACCGAGTCGATCGTGCTCGGGGAGAGGCCCGATGGCGCCGTCACCACTCCCGGGCTCCCCCCGGCCGTGTTGGGTGCAGCGGTGGAGCCGTTGGCCTGGGGCACCTGCTGGGTCGTGCTGCCCGGCTGGAGCACCTGAACGAAGCAACGGGCAAAGCCGGCACCTGCTGTCCCGCAGACCGTTTGCGAGGGGCCGGCAAAGGGCGTGCGGAAGGGACCGGCCGCGTTGCCCGGGCCCGGGCGGGCGAACTGGTTGCCAGGAGCGGCGCCGGCGAGGGGCATGGCGACCACCATCGCGATGAGGGCCACGACAACACCGGCGCTTGCGCCCAACACGGCTATGTTCCTACGCATCTGCACCCCCGTTCGGCCGTGATGGATGGCGCAAGGTTAGGCGAAACGACGTGGAATTGCATGATCGCGTCGAGAGCAGCTTCGAGCGCGGCGGTTGTCGCCCGACCGGGCGGGTCAGGTGCGGGCCAGCGCTCCGGCCGCGCCGCCTCCGGCCCGATCAGCAGGTCCGGAGCCGGCTTCGGCTTCGGCGTCAGCCGCGGTCAGAGGCATGGCGATCTCCTCGAGGCCCTTGCGCTCGGCACGCACGCCGAGGATCAACTCGACGATCCCACCCACGATCATCAGGCCGGCGCCCAGGGCCAATGCCCAGAAGACGTCGGTGGCGTCCTTGGTCGCCACCATCTTGGCGAAGAGGAGGGGGCCGATGATGCCACCCGCGCCGGTGCCGATGGCGTAGAACACGGAGATGGAGATGGCCCGGGTCTCCATCGGGAAGACCTCGCTCACGGTGAGGTAGGCAGCACTGGTCCCGGCCGACGCAAAGAAGAACACCACTATCCAGGCGATGGTCAACGTCGTCGCGGTGAGCACATGATGCTGGAAGAGCAGCCCGGTGATCAACAAGAGGACCCCCGAGAGCAGGTACGTCGTGGAGATCATCTGCTTGCGCCCGAGCGAGTCGAAGAGCGGGCCGAGGACCAGCGGGCCGATCAGGTTTCCGGCCGCGAAGGCCACCAGGTAGTAGGGGGCGTCACCGGTGGACACCCCGAAGAAGGTGGCCAGAACAGTCGTGTACCCGAAGAGGATCGAGTTGTAGAGGAAGGCCTGACCGACGAACAGGGAGAATCCCAGGATCGAGCGCTTCGGGTAGAGCTTGGCCAGGGTCCGGAACATCTCGGTGAGGGGAATGGCGTGGCGCTGCCGGATGGTGATGGCCCTGTCATCGGAGACATCGCTCAGCTTCCCTCGCTCTGCGGCCACGCGTCGCTCGATGTCTCCGACGATGCGCTCGGCCTGGTCCTGATGGCCGTGGATGAGCAGCCATCGCGGGCTCTCGGGCACGTTCCGGCGGACCAACAGGATGATCAGCCCGAGCACGCCGCCCAGGGCGAAAGCCAACCGCCAGCCCAGCCACACCGGAAAGATGGACTCGTTCAGCACCAGCACGGAGAGGAGGGCTCCACCGATGGCTCCCAGCCAGTAGCTCCCGTTGATTGCGATGTCGACCCGCCCCCTGTGTGCCTTCGGGATCAGCTCGTCGATGGCCGAGTTGATGGCGCTGTACTCTCCGCCGATCCCGGCACCGGTGATGAACCGGAAGAAGTAGAACCACCAGGGGGCGAACGAGAAGGCGGTGAGCAGCGCCCCGGATAGGTAGACAGCCAAGGTGATCATGAACAGCCGCTTCCGGCCGAACCGATCGGTGAGCTGACCGAAGAACAGGGCGCCGAGGCAGGCCCCGAGCACGTAGACGGCGGCACCGAATCCGGAGATCTGGGCGGAGGTGATCGATACCCCGCTACCCGCAGCTGACACCCGGCCGGTGATCGAGGAGATCACCGTCACTTCGAGGCCGTCGAGGATCCACACGGTGCCCAGCCCGACGATGATCATCCAGTGCCACCGGCTCCACGGCAGCCGATCGAGCCGGCTCGGGATCTTCGAGGTGACCGTCCCCATGTGCACCCCTGACCTTGGATCCCCGTGTCGCACCTCGACTCCCCCTTCGTCGAGAGGCCTATACCCGTTCCGGTGTAGGGAATACACGTGGCGGACTCGGATGGCCCATAGAGTGTGGTCGGAATTATCGACTAGCAACGGGGTGTGACGATGTTCGCGGAGTTCGGCGACGGCCAGCTGGTGTACGGGTTCTTGTGGTTCTTCCTGTTCTTTATCGAGATCTGGTTGATGATCTCGGTGTTCATCGACATCTTCCGGAGCCATGACATGAAGGGCTGGGTCAAGGCGCTGTGGATCCTCTTCGTTCTGGTCATTCCCCTCATCGGCATCCTCGTGTACTTCATCGCCCGCGGCGACAAGATGCGAGCCCATTCGATCGATGCGGCCAAGGAGCAGGAGCAGGCCTTCCAGCACTATGTCCAGCAGGCAGCGGGGACGACCGGCCGGGCCGACCAGCTGGCCAAGTTGGCCGATCTCAAGGACAAGGGCGACATCACCGAGGAGGAGTACCTCAGACTGAAGAACGACATCATCAACACGCCCGCCGCCTCGGCCCCGCAATAGGTCGCCCGGCGGGGGATCGGCCCGGCCCGAGACGGCGCGCCGGGAGCCCTCAGCGGCTGGTGGGCGACTGACGCAGCGTCAGCCAGCGGTGGAACCCGGCGGCGTTGGAATGGACGCCGCTCAGCACCTCGTGCTTCTCGCGGTGCTCGGGTGCGACGTCGACCAGAGCGGGGTCGAAGGCCTCAGACAGGGCGTCGGCAATGTCCTCTCCGCGGTCGAACGCCGATTCGGCGATCTCGGCCCAGAGCCGGAGCGTGCCCTGCGCCTCCTCGAGGAGCCCCTCGGGGTCGCCGAGCAACCCGTAGTGGGCCAGCGCTATCCCCGACGGTCGCCGCTGGGCGAACCGGTCGAGGGAGTGCAGCGCAAGGTCCAGGTCGAAGTCCGGTGGCGGCGTGGCCGGTCGGAGCACGCCCACGTCGGGGAGTCGCACGCCGACCGCGTCCCCGGCGAAGAGGATGCCGCTCGAGGTGTCGTGCAGGGCCACGTGGTGCTTGGCATGGCCGGGTGAGTCGACGGCGATGAGGGAGCGGTCCGGACCGACGGCGATGGCCTCGCCGTCCTCGAGCACGTGGATGCGCTCTGGGGGGGTGGGGTCGAGCCGCCCGTAGAGTGAATCGAGGAGCGGTCCGTACACGCGGGAGGCCGAGTCGACCAGCTTGGTCGGGTCGACCAGATGGCGGGCGCCCTTCTCATGCACGTACACCGTGGCCCTCGGGAAGGCCCGGGCCACGTCGCCCACCCCACCGGCGTGATCCAGGTGGATGTGGGTGACGACCACTCCGGCCAGGTCCTCGGCCGCCAGCCCGATCCGGGCGAGCTGGTCCAAGAGCACGGGGACGGAGCTCTGGCTGCCCGTCTCCACCAGGACCGGAGCGGGGCCGTCGATGAGGTAGCCGGCGGTGACCCGCTCCCACCCTCCGAGCAAGGTGTCGAGCTCGAGGACGCCCGGGGCGATGCGGGTCCCGACCCCGGCATTGCTCGGCGCGGCGTCGGCCGGATGGTCGGGGGAGGCCCGGCGATCATGGGCGTGGGAGTGGGGTTGCGAACCGCTCACGGTCGAGCCACCTCGATCATCTCCTCGAGCGCCTTCATGTCCTTCCTCCTCTGTGCAGGCTCGGGCAGCAGACGAGCTCGGTGCCGTCAGCCCGACCGAAGACGGCGGCGGGGCCTATCCCGAACCCGCATCCTTGGCCGCCGAGGTTCCCCCCGGCCCCATCGACTCGCTCGCGGGGTCGGCCGTCTGCGCCTTCTCGGCCGGCACGGCCGGCGTGCCCATCGGGGCACGTCGATCCCTGTGGTGGTGGGACTGCTGGCCCAGGCGGTGCAGCCGTCCCGATCCGGTCTTGGACCGGATCATGCCCCTCCGCGTCTGGCTCATCAGTTCGGGCTGCATGATCGGCTTGGACTCTCCGGCCAGCTTGGATGCCGAGTTCACCAGCGAGACGTGCGAGAAGGCCTGCGGGAAGTTCCCGACCAGCCGGCCGGCAGCCGGGTCGTACTCCTCGGACAACAGACCGAGATCGTTGCGCAGCTCCAAGAGGCGGTCGAAGAGGCTACGGGCATCTTCATCCCGGCCGATCATCGACAGGCAGTCGGATAACCAGAACGAGCAGGCCAGAAATGCGCCCTCCCTACCGGCGAGGCCGTCGACGTCGCCGGCCGTGGCCGTCTGGTAGCGCAGCACGAAGCCGCCGTCGAGCAGCTCGCGCTCTACGGCTTCGATGGTGCCCTTGACCCGGGGGTCGGTGGCGGGCAGGAACCCCACCAGAGGGATCATCAACAGGCTGGCATCGAGGCCGTCGGACCCGTAGTACTGGGTGAACGAGCCCTTGTGGGCGTTGAAGCCCTGGGTGGTGACCTGGGTGTGGATCTCCTGGCGGAGGGCGCGCCACTTGTCGACGGGGCCGTCCGAGTTGCAGTTCTCCACCGTCTTGATGGCGCGGTCCACCGCCACCCAGGCCATGACCTTGGAGTGGGTGAAGTGGCGCTGAGGGCCCCGGACCTCCCAGATGCCGTCGTCCGGCTTGCGCCAGCCGTCCTCCAGGAAGTCCATCAACGCACACTGCAGGTCCCAGGCCGGGTCACGGAAGTGGTCCCCGGCCAGGGTCGCCTCGTAGAGGGCCGACATCACTTCGCCGTAGACGTCCAGCTGGAACTGGCCCGATGCAGCGTTCCCGATGCGGACCGGGGCCGAGCCCTCGTACCCTGGCAGCCAGTCGACCACCCACTCGTCCAGCCGGCGCTCGCCGCCGGCGCCGTACATGATCTGGAGCTGCGAGGGATCGCCGGCGACCGTTCGCAACAGCCAGTCTCGCCAGGCCATGGCCTCCTCATAGAAGCCGCCCCGCATGAGCGACTCGAGGGTGAGGGTGGCGTCGCGCAGCCAGCAGAACCGGTAGTCCCAGTTGCGGGAGCCGCCGAGGGTCTCGGGGAGGGAGGTGGTGGCGGCGGCGACGATGCCGCCGGTGGGATGGTAGGTCAGCGCCTTCAGCGTGATGAGCGACCGGACCACCGCCTCCCGGTCGCGCCCGGTGTATGTGCACTGGGTCACCCAGTCGTGCCACCAGGTCTCGGTGTCCTCGATGGCGTAGAGGGCGGCGACGGGACGGGGGGGATCCTCGCTGGCCGGGAACCAGGCCAGCGAGAACGGGATCTGTTGCCCCTCGGACACCGTGAAGTCGGCCACGGTGGAGAAGTCCTCGCCGCGGGTGTGGACCGGCGTCCACAAGGAGAGGCCGTCGGGGCCGGCGATGGCCACCAGGGTCCCGTCGAGCCTGCGGACCCAGGGAACGATCTGCCCGTACCCGAATCGGATGGTCAGGTCCATCCTCATGGACACCCGGCCCCGGACCCCCTCGACCAGGCGGACGACCTCCGGATGCTCCTGCCGGATGGGCATGCAGTCCACGACCCGGACGGTCCCCTCGGGCGTGACGAACTCCGATTCGAGCACCAGCGAGTCGCCCCGGTAGCGGCGGTGGGTGGCCCGATGGGCCCCGACGGGAGCCAGCTTCCAGCGACCGTGCTCGTCCTCGCCCAGCAACCTCGAGAAACACGCGGCCGAGTCGAACCGGGGCAGGCACAGCCAGTCGATCGAGCCGTCGCGCCCGACCATCCCTGCCGTGTGCAGATCGCCGATGATGGCGTAGTCCTCGATCGGGAGCGTCACGGGGACATGTTTAGCCTGAGCACGCCGTGCTCGTGGTTCGACCGGGTCGCCACGGCTACCCGTTGGTGCAACCGCCCGTCCCGACCGTCCCCGATGCCGCTTCGGCCTGGTGCACCCTGGTGATCACCCCGGGGGAGGTCAGGGCGTACCCGATGGTGTCATTGGTGGTGGACCGCGAGAACACGATGCCGATGACCTCCCCGTTGGGCAGCACCAGGGGGCCGCCCGAGTTCCCCGGCCGGACGGTGGCCTCGATCTCGTAGACATCCCGTACGGTCAGGCCCTGACCGTAGATATCACGTCCCTGGGCCTCGAACTCGGCCATGACGCCGGCCGGGCCGTAGGCAAACGGCCCACCAGCGGGATAGCCCAGCACTGCTCCTTGGGTCTGGCGGGGAACCGTCTGCGCATCGAGCGGCAGGGCCGGCTCGGTCACGTTGGTGCGCAGGACGGCCAGGTCGAACGACGGATCGAAGAGCACCACCGCGGTGTCGTGGGTGCCACTAGCGTCCTCCACCGTCGGGTGCGGGATCCCCGCCACCACATGGGCGTTGGTGACGACCAGGCCGGGTGCGACCACGAAGCCCGAGCCCTCCTGGATCTGCCCGCACCCGTCCCCGACGATCTTGACCGTCGACGCACCGGCCGCGTTCACGGCGGCGTTGACGGTGGCCGCGTCGGGCAAGGCGACGGGGCCGGCCGAGGCCGGTGCCAGCTGGGCGAAGACAGGCGGGAAACCCTCCTGGGAGAGGAAGGCCTGCACGCGGGAGAACACCGAGGGGGGCGCGGGCAGGACATCGTCGAGGGAGCGGATGATCGTGGAGTTGGCGATCACCGAGTTGAGGCTGGGATAGGAGCTGTTGACCAGGGTGCTGGCCACCAGCCATACGGCGAGGAGGGAGGCCACCACGGCGACGGCCACGCCCAGGGCCGAATCCACGGAGCCGAGCCTGCCCCGGTGGAGGGCGCGGAAGGATCGGGCCCCGATGACCCGACCGGCCGTCCCCAAGAGGACCGCGCTCCCGATCATGGTGATCAGGGCGACCGCTGTCCGGGAGGGCTGCGAGTGCACCCAGTGGACGGTCACCGAGGCAAGCAGGGCGCCGAGGTACATGCCCAGCCAGAAGCCGACGAAGGACAAGGTCAGCAGCACGGCTCCGAGTCGCAGCCCCTCGATCGCCGCGACGGCGACGACCACGAGCAACAGCACGTCGAGGAGGTTCACGGCGACGGATCGCCCACTGGTCGGGCTTCCTGGGTGGCGAGAAGTTGGTTCACCGCCGGGTAACGGTAGACGGGTCCTCCCCACGGCACAGGCGGAATTCGCCAAAATTCGCAGCTGGCGTGTCAAGATCGCGGGTGGAGCGGGCGAAGGTCGGCCCGATCATGCTGGTGAGGATCAATGAGAAAGCGCGGGGTTACGCGATGAGCGATCAAACGCCACCCACATCGGACGAAGAGCCGAGCCCCGGCGCCGAACCCGCACCGCCACCCCCGAGCAACGCGCCCCCACCAACGGCGCCGGGACCCCCACCGACCCCGCCGCCCTCGGCGCCGCCGCCTCCGCCCGGACCACCGCCGTCGGCACCACCTCCGCCGCCGTCAGCACCGTCAGCGCCGCACGCCGTCGCCGTCGCCCGCACGGACGGGACCTCCGTCTTCACCGCCCCGGGCAGCCCCCACCCCGCCGCCCGGGTACGGCCAGAGGCCGCCGCCGACTGCTCCCCCCAGCTACGGTCAGGCGCCCTACGGTCAGCCTCCGTCTGGAGCAGCCCCGTACGGCTATGCGACCGGTCCGGTGGACGTCCAGGGCCGCCCGCTGGCCGAATGGTGGCAACGCCTGGTGGCCATCATCATCGACAGCGTGATCCTGGGGATCGTGACTGGGATCATCAGCGCCGTCATCATCGCCGCCGGCCACTATCAAGGCAACGGGAACGGGTTGTTCAGCACCAGGTTGGACGCCCGGCACGTGGTCGCCGGCCTCATCACCTTCGTGATCGACCTTGGCTACTTCGCCCTGCTGAACGGCAGTGAGAAGGGCCAGACCATCGGGATGATGGCTCTCGGGATCACGGTGCGGGACAACCAGACGGGCGGACCGATCGATCCTCCGCGAGCCGGTGTCCGGATCTTCGTCCTCTACCCGGGGATCCTTCTCCGGTGGATTCCCGTCCTCGGGGCGATCGCCGGTGTCTACACCATCGTCGTCGGACTCTCACCCCTGTGGGACAAAAAGCGCGAGGGGTGGCACGACAAGGTGGTGAAGACCACGGTGATCAAGGTCCGCTGAGCGGCGGACCCTGCGCTCTCGTCATACCTGCTCACGGCCACTGGCGGGCGAGCTAAGGCGCCCGAGGCCGCCCCGCCATTGCCTGGATGGGACGCACCGTGCTCGGCAGGCTGCCGGGTCGGAGGCTCAGCGGCGCTGCAGGCTGCGCCGTCAGCCGCTGAAGGTTGCACCGTGAACAGCAGGTTGAATCGGCAATGAAGGCTACGGGCGGTGAAGCGGAGGTTAACATTTAGGGCGCGGCAAACGTTCTAGTGGAGCTGACGTGGCATTGAGGCGACGGTCCCGGCACAGGGAAGATGAGTCATTCCCAGGCTTCACTGACGTCGAGAGGATCGGCGCCGGGGGCTTCTCCACCGTCTTCAGCGCCCGCGAGGTCGAGACCAACCGTCCGGTGGCGTTGAAGGTGCTCAACCTCCATGACGTGTCCGAACATGCCCTCGGTTCCTTCCATCGGGAGACCTTCGCCCTCGGGACCCTGAGCGCTCATCCCAACATCGTGACCCTCTACCGGACGCTCACCACCGAGGACGAGCGACCGGTCCTGGTGCTCGAGCTATGCCACGGCTCGATCCGGGACCGGACCCGTGATCAGAGGCTCATGGCGCCCTGGGAGTCGGTGGCCGTCACGGTGAAGATCGCCGGGGCCCTGGAGACCGCTCACCGGGCGGGCATGCTGCACCGGGACATCAAGCCGGAGAACGTGCTGATCACCCAGTACGGAGAGCCGGCGCTGGCGGACTTCGGCGTGGCCCGCCTCCAGTCCACATCGCAGGCCACTGCCGGTGTGTTCGGGTTCACCACCATCCACGCCGCACCGGAGCTGCTGGAGGGACGGGACCTCTCGGCCGCCACAGACGTCTACGGGCTGGCCTCCACCCTGTACCAACTGCTTGCCGGCAAGGCCGCCTTCCGCTCGTTCGAGGACGAGGGCCCGGCTTCGGTCATCCTGCGGATCCTGCGTGACCCCGTGCAGCCGCTGGTGGCCGAGGGCGTCCCCGTGGCCCTGTCCGACCTGCTGGTGAGCTCGATGTCGAAGAATCCCTACGATCGCCCCACCACGGCGCTGGAGCTGGCCGACGAACTGCGATCGATCGAGGCCGCCACGGGTTGGCCCGACACCGCATACGCCATCGAAGAGACAGCCGTCCTGGAGCCCCGCACCCCGGCGCGACCCGGTCGCTTCCAGGTCCGAGGCGTCGACGCACCGCTGCCCGACTCGGTGGAGGCGGAGCCCGAGCGCCCTGTACGACCGGCGATCGTTGAGCCCGTTGCGATGACACAGGCGTACAATCCCGGGGACGAACCAGTCAGTCCCGCTGCAGCCTGGAGGGAGCCGATCGGTCCGACGGCCGTCGGGGACGAATCGGCCGAACCGGCCGAACCCGCCGAGCCCACCGGACCGGCCGAGGTGGGCGATCCTGTCGAACCCGTCGAAGCTCTCGTCAACCGCTATGCACCCGATCCGGCCTCGGAGACGGTGTTCGTGCGGACCGGCCCGGGACGGGTCGAGGTCCCCCGCGGAGAACGCCACGTGCTCACCCCGCGCGGGCGGCCGGCAACCGCGGCGCCCGCACCCATCCGCCCGCTGCCCCCGATGCCGGCCCCGTCAACGCCCCCGCCGGTCCCGCAACCAACCACTCCCGTAGTGCCCCCACCGCCACCTGCTGCGGCTCCCGCCACGCCCCCGCCGGTCCCGCAACCAACCACTCCCGCAGTGCCCCCACCGCCACCTGCTGCGGCTCCCGCCGCGCCACCCCCGCCACCTGCTGCAAGTTTTCCCCCGCTCGTTCTTCCCCCACCGTCCCGACCCGAGCCCGAGCCCGTGCGGGAGTCGATCCCCGGCTCCGACCCTGTCGATGTCGTATTTCCACTGGGCCGGTCCGACCCCCTCGGTCTGGTCGAGTCGGAGCCCGCAGTCATCGAGGCCGAGCCCGACCTCGAGATCGTCAGCCTCAGCCCGGAGGCGGCACTGCCTACAGCGCCTACAGGGCCAGCAGCGGCGGCAGTGGCGGCGGCGACGGACGAGCCGGGGCCGGCAGGCGAGCACGAGGCAGAACCCCACGGGGAGGCAGAACCCGAGGGGGAGGCAGAACCCGAGCCCGATCCTTCGGAGGCAATGGGCCCCGAACCGGCGCCCATTGAGCCGCCCGATCGCCCGGCGGTCACCCTGGTGCCGACACCCCGGTTCGATCACATCTTCGACGAGGGAGAGGAGCGCTCGGCCCCCACGATCCGCCCCTTGACGCCTCCCGTCGGTGCGACCACGGCGGCCATCCCCGCCAGCTGGGCTCGGCCGCGCTTCCTATCCCAGAACTTCTCCCTCGACGATGACTCCAACGACCGGCGGACCCGACCCACGCCGGTGGTGAAGCGGACCGCGCCGGCGCCACCGGTCCCGCTTCGGGACAACCCGGGGGCGCGGGAGCAGGCCGAGCGCGGGAGGGACACCGGTTGGTCCGCAGACCCCTGGGCCGACGAGTCCACCGGCGACCCCTGGGCCGGCGAGTCCCCCGGCCAAGGCGAATCGGGGGACACCCGGCCTCGAAAGGGCCGGCGCCGGCGCAAACGCCATTAGGAGTCAGGCTCAGCGACCGCGCGGGGCCGTTCTGAGCATCATCCGGAGTCTCGACCGGAGCCCGAGGGTCTCATGGATGGATCGCCGCAGCTCGTCGTGTTCGTCCCAGGCCCCGTCGGCCACCGCGGTATCGATCCCCGTTCCCGACGAGAACAGGGCGACGTTGGCCACCGCACCGACGCGGGCGGCATGGACGGCCACCGGCTCCCCCAGCTGCCGGCTCACCGACTCGCCGACCTCGTCACTGGTCAGCGCCGAGAGGTCGGCCATGTCGGCTTCGGTCAGCGTGTCGAGCGTCTCGTGCCAGGCACCCACCACCCGGTCGATCGCCGTCTCGCCTAATCGGCGCCGCCGGCGGCGCCTCCGCTTGCGAACGATGATCGAGCCGAGGACCAGGGCAGCCACGATGAGCAGCCCGGCGACGACGACCACCGCGATGAGCAGGCCGGTGTGGGAGCCGGCTGAGCCCACACGCACCGGCGGCGCCAGAGCATGGCCGTTCTGTCCCGCGTTGGTGCGCGCGTTGGTCGGCGGGGGGGCGGTGGTCGTCGTGGTCGAAGAGGACAGGTTCTCGACTGGAGGCTTTCCCGTGGCCGTCGGCGTCGGGTCGACGACGACCCACCCGAGACCGGACACCGGCACCTCCACCCACGTCCAGGCCTGCGCGTCGGTCAGCGCCGTCCGGACATGGGGTGCGAGGTGAGCCGTCTTGAACCCGGTGACCAGGCGGGCGGGCACGCCGAGGCTGCGGGCCAGGAGAGCGAACATGGTGGCGAACTGCTCGGGAGTGGCCTGGCGCTGGGCCATGACCGCCTGGGCCACATCCTGGAACGAGGTCCCGCCCACAGTGGGCTGGTTTGCTGCGGTGGTCGTGCTCGTGGTCGTCGAGGCCCGAGCCGGGAGCTCGACCTGTCGATAGTCGTCGCGGAACACCTCCTCGACGGCCTTCAAGAAGGCCAGCGTGGGGGCGGAGGGTTGGTTGGCCGTGGCCGCCAACTGGGTGAGGTACTTGGACAGGTCGCCCGTCTCGGAGATGGGCACGGCGGCGTCGGCGGCGTCGGCGGAAGGGGCGAGCGGGTTGGCCAACTGATGGGCGTCGAGGGTGGAGAGGGTGTGTCCGGTCGCGACCGACTGCACGGAGAACCGGCTCCCGGCGACGAGCGGCGAGGTGGGGAGCACCATCCCCGAGGTCGGCTCGAATTGGACGTCGATACTGTTCACCGCCACCGGGCGGTCGACAAAGGGCATCCACGGCACGGCCGGCGGCTTGACCGCGGTGTACAGCTGTGTGACCACCTGGCCCGCCGATGCCGGCGGTGTGCCCAGGGCAACCGGCACGCTGCCTCCGGTCGGCCGGAACGTCCCCTTGAACGACCACACGTCCCCGTCGTAGGCATCGAGGTCGGTCAGTGAGACATATCCGGGCGTCGGTCGGTTCACGGTCACGGTGTAGAGGGTGGCCGGTCCCTTGATGGCGCCGGTGTCCCGGAGCTCGGCGGCCTCGGCCGTCGGGGTGATGGGGTGCACGGTGGTCACCGGCGGGGTCCGGGCCGGCGCCGTCGGGGCCCCCTTCAGGGCGGGGACGGCGGGAACAGCGAAGGCGCAGACCAGGCCGGCCGCGGCCAGGGTCCCGGTGCCGTAGAGCAGGGGTCGGACCGGGCTCCGGGCCGGGTCCCCGTCGGCTTGCGCCAGAGTGGGGCCCCGTTGCAGCCACACCCGGCTGAACAGGACGACGCCGTCCACCGCGAAGAGGGCGACGGCCCACCCCACGTCGTTGCCGGTACCACCCGACGTGGCGGCAAAGGCGAGCCCGAACCCCACCAGTGGCGTCAACGCCGGCCATCCCACCGACCGGCCCCGCTCCAGCAGCTCGCCGGTGATGGCCCCGACCAGCCAACACAGGGCCACGGGCACGATCAACAAGAACCGAGGGTGATCGAGCGGGAGGGTCTCGGACAGCAGACGGGCCGGCCCGAGGGCGAACCCCCGGCCCAGGTCGGCGAACCCGAGCGGTTGGCGGAGCACGGCGAACAGGGCGACGAGGACGAACAGCACGGCCGAGGCGAGGATCGACCACGGGGCGGGGCGGTTGAAGGCCCGGACGCTCAGGGCGGGGACGGCGATCGAGACCACCGCCGCCACCGCCAGCAGCGGGACCACGGTCGAGGGTGCGAAGGCCCGCATCCAAGGGGTCGAGGACAGGAACACCATCGCCGCGGCCAGCGGGAGGACGGCCGCGCCGACCACTCGCCGGACGGTCACAGGGCCGCCTCGAGGTTCCAAGCCGCGCACAGGTCGTCGTGGTCCTCCCCGGTGACCACGGTGACGCCCGGGAACCGTGGGGCGGCCGTGCCGATCGGGGCCACCGAGACCACCACCACCCGCTGGAACCGGCGGCGCAGCCCGCCGATGGCGGGAAGGTCGGCCGCCTCGAGCTGGCCGGTGACCACGATCAGGGCCGTACCCCCGCGCTCGCGGCGGAGCAGTGACAGGTCCGAGACGATCGAGCCGCGCTCGTCGGGCTCGACTGCGGTCAGCTGGTCGAGGAGGGCCTGGGGCTCGCGCTGGCGGGGACCGCCCACCTGGGTGCCGTTGGTGGTGCGCAACTGCACAGGAGCCTTGCCCACCGCCGCACAGCTGACCGCCGAGGCGGCGACGTCCACGGCCGTCTCGAAGGTCTCCTCGGAGTACCGGATCGGTCGCAGGTCGAGCTGGACGACTGTGTAGGGCTGGGAGGTGTCGACGTTGTGCCGGACCATCAAGCGGCCGGTGCGAGCCGTCGACTTCCAGTGGATCATCCGCAGGTCATCACCGACCACGTACTCGCGCAGGCGATGGAAGGTGATGCTGCCTTCGGGCGCGGTGTCCGACGACGGGCCCTCCAGGTGGCGGGTCCTCCCCGACGGGAGCGGCCGGAAGGGCATGATGTGCGGATAGACCCAGATCTGCTCGGAGGCGCCGTGCCGCTGGGTGACCCGGGCGAACTCGAACGGGTCGGCCCGGCTGATCTCGACCGGCCCGATGGTGAAGATGCCCCGCCGGGTGGTGGGGAGCCGGTAGCTGCGCATGCCGGTCTGGCCCCCGAGCAGCTTGGGCAACACGGTCTCGACGCGGAGTGCCCCGTAGGGCTGGACGGCGACGCTGCTGGGCACGGCGCGCGCCCCCGTGTTGGTGAAGTGCAGGAAGGCGATGGCCGGCAGGCCCTTGGACACCCGGGGCGGGTGGATCTGGCGGTCGATGTGTAGATGGGGCCGGCGGACGATGTAGGCCAGCGCCACCAGCACGAGGACGAGGGACCCGACGCCCACGACCACCAGGGCCGGCCACACGAGCGTCCAACCCACGACCACGAAGGCCACCCCGGCCAGCGCGGCACCGAGACCGAGCCGGGTCACCGGCTGTGCCCTCCCGGCGCCCTCACCCGGCGACGGTGCGGGGCACTGGCACCGTCTCGAGCGCCCGCTGCACCACCTCGGTCGCGCTGCGCCCCTGGAGCTCGGCCTCGGGGTGCAGGATGATCCGGTGGGCGAGCACGGCCGAGGCCAGCGCCTTGATGTCCTCGGGGGTGACGAAGGGTCGGCCGTTGGCCGCCGAGCGGGCCCGGGCGGCGCGCAACAGGGCCAGGCTGCCACGGGGCGAGACGCCGAGACGCACCTCGGGTGCGCTCCGGGTGTGGTTGGCCAGGGCCACGATGTAGTGCTCGATGGCCGGTGCGACCTCGGTCGAGCGGACCTGGTGGATCATGTCGGTCAGATCGGCGGCCGAGAGCACCGGGCTGAGGTAGTCGACGGGGGCGTTGTCCTTCTGGGTCCGGAGCACCATGGCCTCGGCGTCCGGGTCGGGGTAGCCCACCGACAAGCACATGAGGAACCGGTCGAGCTGAGCTTCGGGCAGCTGGTAGGTGCCCTCCATGTCGATGGGGTTCTGGGTGGCGACCACCATGAAGGGGTGGGGCACCGGGTAGACGACGGCGTCGGTGCTCACCGTCCCCTCCTCCATCACCTCGAGCAGGGCCGACTGGGTCTTCGGGGAGGCCCGGTTGATCTCGTCGGCCACCACGATGTTGGCGAAGATGGGCCCCGCCCGGAACTCGAACTCGGTCGACCCCTGATTGAAGACGGACACCCCGGTCACGTCGGAGGGCAGCAGGTCAGGGGTGAACTGGATACGGTTCCAGGTGAGCTCGATGGTGGCGGCGATGGCCCGGGCCAGTGAGGTCTTGCCCGTCCCGGGGACGTCCTCGATGAGCAGGTGACCCTCGGCCAGGAGGCAGATGACCGCCTGTCTGATGACGTCGTCCTTGCCCTGGATGACCCGGCCGACGTTGGTGACCAGCCGGTCGAACCGGCTGGCGAAGCTGGCCGTTGCCTGGTGGATTTCGGTGTCGAAGTAATCGGTCAACGGTTCTCCTCGGTCACGGGCGGCCTCCCGGTTGGTTCCATGCTGCAACATGCACCCGGGGTGGGACGCGGATCGTCCGGTGCGGGGGTGGCACGTTTCGGCGACGGGACATCACGAGTAGGTGAACTGCGACGTCGCCCCGGCCGTGCTGGTTCCGCCCGGGGCGGTCACGGTGACCGGCGCCGCGCCGGCCGGCCCGGCGGGAGTGGTCACGGTGAGCTGGGTGTCCGACTCGACGACCACGGCGATACCGGCCGCGCTCCCGAAATGCACCGAGGTCGCCCCGGTGAAGCCGGTGCCGGTGATGGTCACCGGCGTCCCACCGGCCACCGGTCCGGTCGCCGGGCTGACCGCGGTGACCGTGGGCGGGACGGGGACGGGGACGACGGGGACGCTGCCCAGGTCGACGGGCACGTTCTGCCCGGCGTAGGTGAAGGTGACCTGGACGTCGATCGTCGGCCCGGTCGCGCACGAGGGCACGGTGACCGTTGTGCTCCACGGGCCGCCGGTCCCACCCGGGGCATTGGAGATGGCCGTGCACGTCGACGAGGCGACGAGGTCGATGGCCCAGCCGGTGCCGCCCCCACCGGAGTAGTTGCTCGTCACCTTGACGGCTCCCGGTTGGGGGGTGACGGTGTAGTTGGCCTTGGAGACGGGCAGCGGCGGGGGGTTCGCCGTCAGCGCCGCGCTGGGCACCTGGAAGGGGACGGCCCCGTAGGGGCCGTTCGGACCGTCGGAAAGGGTGAACGCGACCGAGCAGGACCCGGCCTCCTGGGTGAAGTCGAGCGAGATGCTGACCGAGCCGGCGCCGCCGCCCGCCGGTGCGACGGGCAGCCCGCTTCCCCCCGACCCCTGGAAGTTCCCGCAGGTCACGGTGGCCGACGCCGTCACCGTGGCCGAGGGCACCGCGAACACGTTGGCCAGGGAGAACTGGGCCGATCCCTGGTGGGGAGTGCTGCCCGGGGCCACCCCGCCGACCTGGGTGGCCGTGATTCCCGAAGGCCAGGGCACCGTGGTCCCGAAGGGTGCGCCGGTGACGGCCGCCCCGCCCGTCGGCGATATCAGGGGCGTGACGCTCACCTGGGGGACGTAGGTGTGGCCCGGCGCCAGCCCGGCGAAGGAGGCCGACGGCTGGGAGACCGTCTGGGGCGGACTGGTCTGGCCGGTGCTCTGGTCGAGGACCGAGAAGGCGTAGCGGACGTCGTTCGACCCGAAGGCGGCCACCTTCGAGACGCCCGGATTCGGTTGCACCTGGAGCGTCGCCGTCACCGACGTGCCCCCCGGGGAGGCGGCGGCGCTCCCGACCACGCTGAAGGCAGAGGGGTCGGCCGGTCGCCACCCCTCGGTGCAGGTGCCGTCCCGAGTGGCGTCACCGGGTAGCCCCGTGGCGCTGGTGCCCTGCACCGAGAAGCTGAGCGAGTCGCCCACCAGGGTGGGGAACTGGTCGAAGGGGACGGTCGCACTCTGGACGGCGCCCCCGGTGCCGGGGACGCTGACCACCGGCGGGGTGCCGACGAACTGGGAGCCGCTGCCGCAGCTCGACCCGGTGATCGTCCAGGTGGCGGCGGGAAGGTTGCTGTCGCACGCGTTCCCCTGGCACACCGTCCAGCTGACCGTCCAGCCGGAACCGCCGTTGGCCACGGTGGTCACCGACAGCGGTGCGTCGGGGCCCAACGGGTTGGTGGTCGCCTCCCGGGGCAACGACGGCGTCGACTGGCTGTTGATGAGGGCGGTGACCACGAACGCGTAGGTCGTGTTGGGCCGGAGCCCGGGCACCGTGAACTGGGTCTGACCGTTCACCGGGAACTGGGTGGTCGCCGGGGAGGGGCCGCCACCGACCGCGGCCACCGTCACCAGGTAGGACGTCGGCTCACAGTCCTGGTCGTCGAGCAGCGTGTAGGTCCACGACAGCGACACCGAATGGGCGGCCGGCACCGGCTGGTCGAGCACGGGGACGCGGGGCGTCTGGGAGATGGTCTTGCACCTGAGCTGGGTGTCGACCGGCTGTGGTTGGGACACGACATCCTTGGAGGGCACGGCCGACGGCGCGTTGGCGACCGGGGTGGCCCCGGCCGGCGCGCCGGGCAGTCCCGAGGGGTCAACGGCGACAGCGGTGCGCTTGTCGATCACGCGGGTGGGCCGAGACCCGTCGGTGAACACGACCACGGCCAGGACCCGGTTGGGATTGTTGATGATCACCCGCGGACCCACGGCGATGACCTGAGGGGGGAGGCCGGCGTCGGTGAAGGTGGTGGCCTCGGCCGGCCCGGCCACAGGGTAGGTGGCCACCCCGGGCAGCGGGGCGACGGCCCCGGTCCGGGGATCGATCCGCACCAGGGGCGGCGTGGCCGAACCGTCGTCGGCGATGGCATAGATGGCACCGTCGTTGATCACCGGCGACTCCAGGGTGGCCTTGGCCGCCAGCCCGGTCATGGGCTGCTCGGGCAGCGCCTGGCTGCTGGCCAGGTCGACGCCGACCAGTCGCCAACCAGCCTCCGAGTGGTAGGCGAAGAGGACCTGCCCGTCGCCGTTGCCCACCGGTACGATCTGGTCGACCCGGCCCCCGGCCGCCACCGAAACGGTGGTCGATTGCGGGCTTCCACCCCCCGCCGCGGGTTGCAGGATCCGGATGCCTGCCGGCTCGGCCAGGGCCACCGCGTCCCCACCGCGGGTGCGGGCGGCCGCTAACGCGGCAATCGGGTCCACCGGGCCGAACGGTGAGGAGTCCAGTTGCTTGCCCGGCGACCCAGGGCTGAACCGCCGGAGGCTCCCGTGCCCGTTGGACCGGGTGATGGTCCACAAGTCGCCGTTGGCCACCACGGTGGCTCCGGGGTCGCTCGGGATCTGCTCGGCCACCGTGGCGAATCCGAGCAACGGCACGGTCGCACCGGCGCCGGCGCCGGGCGCGCCTGCCCCCGACCGGGCGGCCGCGGCCACCGTGGCCTGGTCGACCAGGGAGACGGTGGCCGCAGTGGGCGCGTAGCGGACGATGTAGCCGTTGTCGCCGGCGGCGAACCCGGCCGCACCCGTGGTGCCGGGAAGGTCGCCGAGGGCGATGCCGCCGTTCGTCTTCACGATCGAGTTGCCCAGGCCGAGCACGTTGAAGGTGCCCGTGTGCCGGTTGACCAGGAGCGTCCCGTCGGTCAGGGGGACGGAGTCGACCAGCGACGGATCGGTGGCCCCGACCTGGGACTCGATGCCCTGGAGGCGCAGGTTGGGCGAACCGGTGGCCACGTCCACGACCACCGGGTCCTGCACGTCGTTGAGGATCAGCGAGCCGCCGAAGGGCTTGGGCTGGACGGCGATGCTCGGTTGGCCGATGACCGCGAAGACGGTGGTGAGGATCACGATGGCCGCCACCGCCGACAGTGACACGATCTTCTGGGTACCGGTGAATCGCCGAGATCCCTCGCCGCTCGACGACAACCCGAACCGGGAGTGTCGGCCCTTCACCACGTGTCAGTGTCTCCCATCGTCGATTCGCCGGCGCGGCGCGACCCTCGGACCGGTACGGGCCCGCCACCGCCACGGCGGTCAGCGGGCCTCGTACTGGTTCGGTGTCGGATCGGAACCAGTCGGTCGCGCGGACAAGAATACGACGTCGGCCTCGAAAAATGGCTCATACCCAGGCACCCTCTCCCGATCCTCTCGATGGAGACGATCGACATCACCGATCCCCAGTAGGTTTCCGGCATGGTCAGCGAGGGGTCGGCCAGGGACGTCGTGCAATTGGCACTGAGGGTCGACCGGTCACAGATCCGGCCCTTGATCGGGATCGAAGCCGCCTGTTCGATCGCCGTCCCGTTGATCATCGGCTTGGCCGTCGGCCATCCTCGGGCCGGCGCGTGGGCGGCCATCGGCGCCTTCCTGTCGAGCTTCTCGCTCTACCAACCCGGCTTTCGCATTCGGGCCCGGATCGTGGCCGTGGCCGCGGTCATCGTCGGCGTGGCAGTGTTCCTCGGCGCGGTCACCGGCATCGAACACGCCGGGATCTACCCGGTGGTGGCTGGATGGACCTTCCTGGGCGGCCTGATGGTGGCCATCGGCCCCAACGCCGCCCTCGTGGGGGTGGTCTCATCGGTCGGGCTGCTGATCGCGTCATCGCTCGACGCCACACCGTCGCTGGCCCTCGAAGACGGAGGGCTGGCGTTGTGCGGCGGGCTAGGTGCCGCCCTGCTTGTCCTCGCCTTCCATCGGCGCGGCCAGCGAGCCGAGGCGCGTGCACTGGCGACGGCCTATCGGGCACTGGCCGGATACGCCTCGGGCATCGGTCACGGCGAGGCCAGCCTCCCCGAGGCCGAACCGTTCGACACGCTGGCGGCAACCTTGGCCCTGCCCGGACCCCACCGCTACCTCGACCACGCCGACCGGGACCGTGCCCTCGCCGGCCAGACCGAGCAACTGCGCACCTCGCTGGCCGCCCTGTCCGAGGCCCGAGCAAGGTTGGCCCGCGCCCATGGCGACCAACCCGGTCCGGTGGACACGATCGAAGCCATCGACCGGGCCGGACGAGCGGTGAGCGGCTTCCTGGAGGAGATCGCCGACACGTGTGCCGCCGACCGGCACGCATACGCCGGCGACCCGATCGAGCTACGGCTCGCCGACATCGATCGGGCACTGCGCCGGCCGACTCCGACGTGGCCCGCCACCGACCCCGAAGGGGCGGCCGAGGTCGACGATCACCTCGACGAGATCCGGGGTCACCTCGGTACCGTGATGCGCCTACTACACGGGTCCGACCCGGTCACGGCTCCCAGAGGGGCCCCGACGAACTCCCCGGGAGACCTTTCGTCGAACGGGCCGCCAGTCCGACCGACCCGGCCCACCGGGCCGTCACACCGCAGGCCGACCGAGCACCAGGGGCCGCTGGCCGGAGCGGCCCTCGCGCTCCGGGCCAACCTGACCCTCGAGTCGACCGCATGCCGCCACGCCCTCCGGCTGGCCGCGGTCTCCACCGTGGCCACCGTGCTGTACCGGGTCATCGACCCGACCGACGGTTACTGGATCGTGGTGGCCGTCATCTTCGTCCTGAAGCCCGAGTTCGGGGTCACCGTCGGACGAAGCCTCCTCCGGGTCATCGGGACATTGGCCGGCGTGGTCGCTGCCACCCTCCTGCTCGCCTCGCTCCAACCGGGACCGGTCACCCTGGCCGTGCTCACCATCGTGGTCAGCGCGTTCGCCTTCTCCTTCCTCAACGCCAATTACGGCGCCTTCGCACTCTTCCTGACCTGTCTCACCGTGTTCCTGGCCGCCTTCATGGGTCTCCCCGCCATGACGGCAGTGGCCAACCGGACCGTCGACAACCTCATCGGCGCGGGCCTGACCGTCGTCGCCTTCCTGGTCTGGCCGACCTGGGTAGCCACGCAGGTCCCCGGGCTGGTGGCCAGCTGTCTTCGAGCCGAGGGCCGGTTGGGACAACGGGTGGTCGCTGCCTTCTCCGATCCGGGCAACGGACCGGACGAGAACTTCGACTCGCTGATCTCGGCCGCTCGGCTCTCGCGCTCCAACGCCGAGGCCGCCGTCGAGCGCATGGCCCACGAGCCCCACGGGCGCGACAAGGGCACACTGTCCCTGGTCGCGGCCGAAGGCATGTTGGCCCAGATGCACCGTTTCGGCTTGGCCTCGCTGGCCCTCCTCCATCATCTGGAGGGCGCCCATCTCGAGGGCCAGCCCGCGCTGATTCCTCTCCGCCTCCAGCTCGAGACCTCGTTCGAGGCGCTGGCTGATGCGGTGGAGTCAGACGTCGATTCCCCGCCTTCTGGGCTGGACTCTGTGCAACAACAGGTGCACAGCGGCCTGAGCCACGGCCAGCTGCAGACGATCGTGGTCAATGAGACCGACCGCATGGCCGGGGTCGTCGACACCACCATCGAGATATACAACGCCAGCCGGATCGGTACCGAGCGTCCGATCTGACCGCGCTCAGACCCAAGGGGCCCGGCTCAGACGCCCAGGCTGCCCTTGGCCGCCCTCTCGAAGAGCCGGTAGGGCATCAAGCGCTTGGCTATGAGCCCGATCCGCTCGTCGAACTTGCCCACCGAGGCGCGCCGTGGCGGCCGTGCCGACTCGAGCACGCGCTGTATGACCGCGGCCACCTCCTCCGGTGCCACCCCCTTTCCCTCGTCGCGCTCCATCTTGCCGATCGCCTTGGTCACGACGGCGGCATAGGGGTCGTCGGCGGGGGGCTGCACGTCCTTCCGACTGGCCGTGAACTCGGTGCGCACGTTGCCCGGCTGCACCAGGGTCACGTCGATCCCGAAGGGTGCCACCTCGTAGGCCAGCGCCTCGGCGTATCCCTCCATTGCGAACTTGGACGCGCTGTAGAAAGCCTGGAAGGGTACGCCGATCGCCCCGACGATGGAACTGATGAGCACCAGCCGGCCGGTGCCCCTCGCCCGCATAGCAGGAAGGGCGGCCTGGACCAGCCGCACCACTCCCCAGAAGTTGGTCTCGATCTGTTCCTTGGCTTCGGCGATCGGCGTCTGCTCCACCGGGCCGGCCAGCCCCCACCCGGCACAGGCGACAACGGCATCGAGCCTTCCGTGGTCCCCGAGCACGGCGGCCACGCCGTCGGCGACCGAGTCATCCCGGTCCACGTCCATGGTCATGGGCGCCCATCCCCTCGACGACGTGCCGCGCCTGCTCGCCCCGACCACGGCCCAACCGGCGCGCTGCAGCCGGTCGGCGGTCGCCCGTCCGATGCCCGCCGAGGCCCCGGTGATGAGCACGACCTTCTCCATACCACGCCTCCCTCTGCGCCACGCCTCCCTGTGCGCCACGCCTCCCTGTGCGCCACGCCTCCCTGTGCGCCACGCCTCCCTGTGCGCCACGCCTCCCTCTGTCGACGAAATGGTAGATGGGTGCAGGACCAACCGTCCTGGCCCCCACTCCCCGACCGCGTAGGCTGATCCGATGGATGCGACCACCCGCTGGCGGGAGCTCCTGGAGCGCCGCGACGTCGACCTCCCCCTTGACGAGGCCGCCCTCCTCATCGCCGCCCACGCCAACCCGACCCTCGACGTCGCCGAGCAACTGGCACGCCTGGACGACATCGCCGCCAGTGTCGACGAGCCCAGCACCGACGGGGTGTGCCGGATGCTGTTCGAGACCCTGCGCCTGCGGGGCAACCGCAAGCGATACGACGACCCTCGCAACTCGTACCTGGACCAGGTCCTCGACCGGCACCTCGGCATCCCCATCTCCTTGTCCGTGCTCCTCATCGAGGTCGGGCGGCGACTCGGGCTGACCCTCGAGGGCGTCGGCATGCCCGGCCACTTCCTGGTCCGCGACACCGCTTCGCCCGATCTCCTCATAGACGCCTTCGCCGGCGGCCAACGGCTCGACCACGCGGCCTGCGAGCGCCTGCTGCAGGCCATCGGCGGCCCGAGCGTGACTCTGGTTCCCACCATGCTGGCGCCTACCGGTCGGCGAGCCATCCTGGCCCGGATGCTGGCCAACCTGGACCACAGCTACCGGGGGCGCGCCGACGTCAGGTCCTTGCTGTGGGTGACCCGGCTCCGCGTCGCCATCCCCGAGCTCTCGGTGGCAGAGCGGGCCAGCGTGGCCAACGGGCTGGCCGACCTGGGCTGCTACAGCGAGGCCGCCGATCTCCTCGACGAGCTGGCCTCCGACGGCGCATTCGACGACGAGATCATCGAGCGGCTCGAAGCCCGTTCCACCGCCGTCCGGGCCCGTCTCAACTGATCCTCTCGCCCACTACGCCAGGGCCGCAGGGAACCGGGGGCATGCCGAGGCTCACGCCACGTCGAATCGTCCGCCCACCTCGAGCTTGATTTCCAACACTTCGACCGTCCGGCTCCTTCCGCCATTTGCGTTGCCAGTAGTGCGCGGAAAGGGTGTGACGATCACATGGGTGTAATCCGCAATGGTCGCACCTGATACACGGGCCGCACCTGATACACGGGAGGATCGAGGTTGATGACGCCACACGGGCCGACGCCGGGACGCCCCTCGGCTCGCTCGAGCAATCACCCCCCGTATCGAGGTACCGGGCGCCGGGACCATCGTCGGCCAGTCCCACCGGTGACGGGGGCGGGCCGGTGAGCCCAGCCGGCACCAACTTCGAGATCGCCAAGGACGGCATCGTCGGGCTGGTCGTCGGGTACGACGAGTCGCCGCCCAGTCGCGACGCGTTGGCCTTCGCCGCCGGCATCGCCCGGCGTAACCAGGCCTGGTTGATCGTGGCCTCCATCACGACCATCCCGGCGGTGTCGAGCATCGCCGTCGTGTCGGTCCCCATCGTCACCGAGGACACCCAGGAGCCAGAGGCCATGGCCGCCCTGGCCGAGCTCGGTGTCCGGGCCACCTTCCACCACGCCACCGGTGACGTGGCCACCGAGCTCGAGCGCATCGCCGAGGAGGCCCACGCCGACGGGATCGTGGTCGGCCGGTCAGCGTCGCGGCGTCACGCCTATGCCGGGTCTGTCACCGTCCGCCTGATCCGCCACGCTCGCCGCCCCATCCTCGTGGTCCCCTGACCATTAGGCGAACGCTGGCGCTCAACCGTTGCGGTGGGTGTTCGTCGGGCGGTGGCCGGGTGCTGGAGGGGCCGTCGGCGGAGAGGTCGAGCTCAGGCCCAGCTCAGGCACGCGGTCGTCAACTCAGGGCACCGAGGGCCAGTGCTCGAGGCAACCCGAACCGACGCCGCCTCCCGAGCCAACCGGCCAACCGGCCAACCGGTCAACCGGCCGAACGGCCAACCGGCCAACCGGCCGAACGGCGAAACGGCCAAGGGGCCGAATGGCAGAGGGCGGTGCGCATCCGGCGGAACTTCCTCGGTTGGCTTCAACGGGTGCCTCCTGGAAAGGAGGGGGAGGTGCCCGGACGGAAGCCGCAGCGGCGTAACCATGGCGTTACCGGGAGCACACACTGGTGAAATGAACCCCCCGTAGCTTGAGCGCCTCGGGACCGCGCGATCGCCACAGAGGGAAGGCCATGGCCATTGACAATCTGCAACGCACCGACCTACCGCTCACGGTGACCGAAGCGGCCGCCGCCCTGCGGGCCGGCGAGACGACCAGCGTCGAGCTCACGTCGGCCATGATCGCCCGGGCCGACGCGCTCGACCCGGTGACGGGCACCTACGTGACCCGGTTCGACGACTACGCCATGGCCCGGGCCCAACGGGCCGACGAGGACTTCGCCGACGGGATCGACAAGGGGCCCTACCAAGGCATCCCGATCGGCATCAAGGACATCCTGGCGATGGCCGAGGGCCCGACTACGGCGAACAGCCTGATCCTCGATCGGGCATGGGGCGCAGGAAAGGACGCCCCGGTGGTGGCCCGCCTCAAAGCGGCCGGGGCGGTCATCACCGGCAAGCTCACCACGTCGGAGTTCGCCATCGGGTCGCCGGACTCGACCAAGCCCTTCGCCATTCCGAAGAACCCATGGAGCCTCGACCGGTCTCCGGGAGGGTCGAGCGCGGGGACAGGGAACGGGATCGCCGCCGGCTTGGTCATGGCCGGGATCGGCACCGACACCGGTGGCAGCATCCGGATCCCCGCCGCCTGGAACGGAGTCTCCGGGCTGATGCCGACCTTCGGGCGCGTCCCGAAGTCGGGCTGTGTGCCGCTGGGTTACAGCCTCGACCACATCGGGCCCTTGGCCCGGTCAGCTCGGGATTGCGCCGCCATGTTGTCGGTCATCGCCGGTCACCACCCGAGCGACGAGTCGTGCGTCGACCGCGCGGTGGACGACTACGTGGGCGTGCTGACCGGGGACCTCCACGGGATGAGGATCGGCATCGAGCTCACCAACCATTTCCCCGAGCAGTCGGACCCTGCGCTCCGTGGGTGTTTCGACGCTGCCATCGCCACCCTGGCCGACCTGGGCGCAGACATCGTGGAAGTGACCCTTCCCCTCTACGACGAGGTCACGACCGCCCTCTGGGTGATGATGGCCGCTGAGGCGTTGGCCTACCACCACAACGACCTCACGACGAAGTGGGAGGACTATTACGCCCTCAGCCGAGCCAACATCTCCCGCGGCGCACTCTCGTCGGGGCCCGACTACGTCCAGGCTGCTCGTGTCCGGCGGGTGGCCCAGGAGATGCTGGCGAAGACGTTTGAGTCGGTCGACCTCGTCGCCACCCCGACGTCGGCCATCGGTGCGCTGTCCCATGAGGCGATGCTCGAGCGACGCTTGGGCACGTTCTTCAAGACGGTGTTCACCGGGTACTGGGACGCGGTGGGCAACCCTGCGCTGGTCGTGCCGATGGGCTTCACCGACGACGGACTCCCGCTGTCGCTCCAGCTGGGGGCGCAGCCGTTCGATGAGGGGGCGGCCCTGAAGGCCGGCGATGCCTATCAGACCCGGACCGACTGGCACCTCCGGCTGCCGGTGATGCTCACCGAGACCATGGCGGCATCGTCGTGAGCAACCCTGCGGGAACCCCGCGCTCTTTCAGTATGTCCGTTGGCCCACATCCAGATCGGAGCATTCCGTGACAGACCCGACCGAGACCACCGTCCGCGCCCTGCTCGCCGCCGCCAGGCTGTCACCGAGCGAGGAGGAGATCGCCGGTCTGGTGGCTGGATATGCCGAATACCGGGCCGGGATCGAGACCCTCTACGCTGTCCCCGAGGCCCGCTATGCCAGTTCGGCCCTTGTCTTCAACGCGATGCCCGGCTTCGCCCCGTGGGCTGATTAGCAGGCGGGGGTTGCTGGCCCAGGGAGTGGGGCGGGAGGGCTAACGTCGAGCACCGTCGCCACTGGCCCCCCGGAGGAGAGCGCCCCGACATGCCCACCGTCGCAGCCCAGCCCGCCCCGTCGCTCGACGACTTCCGACAGCAGGTCAGTGGGTCCGTCCTCACTGCCGACGATCCCGACTACGGCGTCGCCATCGCCTGCTGGAACCGTGCAGTCGTCCAGACGCCGGCCGTTGCCGTCGTGGCCATGAACCCATCCGATGTCCGAGCGGCCGTGCGCTACGCCGCCGATGCCGGACTGGGCATCGGCGTCCAGGCGACCGGCCACGGGTTCGTCCTCCCAGTCGATGGGATGCTGATCCTCACCAGCGGTATGGACGAGGTCACCATCGACCCGGTCGCTCGGACCGCCACCGTCGCGGCCGGGTGCACGGCCGGCCCGCTCCTCGCCGCCGCCCACGAGCATGGCCTGGCCCCCCTGCTCGGCTCGTCGCCGACGGTCGGTGCCATCGGTCTCACCCTCGGAGGTGGCATCGGCTGGCTGTCCCGCAAGTACGGGCCGGCATGCGATGCCGTCCGCTCCTTCGAGGTGGTCACACCCAACGGATGCCTGGTGCACGCCTCGGCGACCGAGAACGACGATCTGTTCCGTGCTCTGCGGGGCGGTGGGGGTGGCGCGCTCGGGGTGGTCACGTCGATGGTCATCGATCTGTTCCCCGTCACCACCATCTACGGAGGCAGCCTCGTGTACCCGGCCTCGGATGCGGCCGAGGTGGCGGAGCACTACGCACGGTGGGTCGGCCAGGCCCCCGATGACCTCACCTCTTCCATCGTCTTCATGAACTTCCCGCCGTTGCCCCAGATACCGGAACCGCTGCGCGGCCAGTCGTTCACCATCGTGCGCGGCTGCTGGGCCGGCGATGTCGCCGAGGGTCGTCGGTTCGTCGACGGCTTCAGGAGCACCATGGCGCCGGCCATGGACGTGTGGAACGAGATGTCCTTCGCGGAGTCGGCGACCATCGGGAACGATCCGGTCGACCCCATGCCCGTCACCGGCTCGAGCACGCTGTTGCACGGCCTCGACGGCGAGCTGGCGTCGGCGATCGCCGCCCACACCTTCCCCACCGACGGGCCGCCGCCGGTCGTGTTCAGCGAGGTCCGCCACCTCGGCGGGGCGATGAGCAGCAATGCCAACGGGGACTCGGTCATGGGCAACCGCGACCGGCAATTCCTGTTCCAGTTCTCCGCGGTGGCGTCCGACGGTGGTCACACATTGACCCCCGAGCAGGGGCGGCTGATGGACGCGCTCGGCCAGTACCGGGACAGCGGCACGTTGCTCAACTTCTTGTCCGGCGAGGCGCGCCGCGCCTCCACCTTGGCCTCGACCGACCCGGCCCACCACGACCTGCTCGCCTCGCTGCAGACCCGGCTCGACCCCCAGAATCTGATGCGGTTCGGCGTCACCCACCGAGTCGGCTGAAGGGGAGGCGGTCGGCCACCGGGCGGGAGCGCACAGCTGCCGTTGTCGAGGGTGTCCGCAAGGCGTACCGTGTGGACATGGATGCACTTCCCTTCGAGGGACCGGAGGCGCCGCACTGGCGGGGCATCAACCATCTGGCCCTGGTCACGACGGACATGGACGCCACCGTCCGCTTCTACCACGGTGTGCTGGGGGCCCGTCTCGTGGCCGACTTGGGCAACGAGTCGTTCCGGCACTACTTCTTCGAATTCGGGCCCGGCAACACGGTGGCCTTCTTCGAGTACCAGGGGGTCGAGCTGGAGCCCTTCGCCAAGCCGGCCGGCATGCCCGACCCTCGCGCCGTCCAGTTCGACCACCTCTCCTTCAACGTCCCCGACGAGGAGGCTCTGATTGCCCTCCGGGACCGGTTGAAGACGGCAGGGTGCGAGGTGACCCATGTCGTCGACCACGGGTTCATCCGCTCGGTCTACTTCACCGACCCCAACGGCATCGCCCTCGAGGCCTCGTGGTGGGTCGTCGACGCCACCGGCCGACCCACCGACTACGCCGATGAGGGCCTGTTCGCCGACCCCAACCCGGTCCCGGCCGTGAAGGAGCTCCGCCGGGACGGGCGGCTGTCCTCGGTCCCCTCGACGAAGCTGACCTGAACGAGACCGAAGCGGCCTCTCCTCGGGAAACCCGGCCAGCGACTGCCAAACGGTCGGTTGACGAGGGGCGGATCAACGCGCAAGATGGAGGTAACGGTGGCCTCGCCTGAGGCCGAACGGGGGCACGGCCATGGACTACAAGATCTTCGACGCGGACAACCACTACTACGAGGCGGATGACGCGTTCCTCCGCTTCGCCGACGAGAAGGTCCGCAAGCACGTGCGGTGGATGAGCGACGGGAAGCGCAAGCACCTCTTTTTCGGGGACCGCAAGTCCACCGGGGTGCCCAACCCGACCTTCAACCCGATCTCGCGGCCCGGGGCATTCCACGACCACCTCAAGCTGCTCGAGTCTGGCCATCGCCCGGCGGCGCAGCGGCATGGCCCAGAAGTACGGTGAGCTCGAGGCCCTGACACCGGTCTACCGGGAGCGCGAGCCGCGCCTGATGACGATGAACCAGCAGAACGTGGAGAGCATCCTCATGTTCCCCACCCTCGGCCAGTGTGTGGAGCACCTCATGTACGACGACGTCGACATGATGTACCGGGTCTTCCGGGCCTTCAACACCTGGCTCGACACCGACTGGGGCTTCAACTTCGAGAACCGGATCTTTGCCATCCCGGTCATCCCCATGCTGGACGTCGAGCGGGCCGTGACCGAGCTCGAGTGGGTCCTGGACCGGGGCGCCCGGGCCGTGTGCCTGCGACCCGGTCCCCTCTACGGCCGGACGCCCGCCGACCCCTACTTCGACCCGTTCTACGCCCGGGTGAACGAGGCCGGGATCCTGCAGACCTACCACGCCATCGGCGGCCAGTCCCCGTACGACGACGCCTTCGAGGCGATGTACTGTCGGCCGCCGGTGGCGGACAAGGGATACCTGGCCACGTTGCAGCAGGCCCTGACGCCCGGCGAGCGCCCGATCATGGACACGCTCATGTCGCTCATTCTCGGCAACTTCTTCGGCCGGTTCCCCGACATCAAGGTGGCCAGCATCGAGATGGGCTGTACCTGGGTGCCATATTTCCTGCACTCGCTCGACCACGCCGGCGGCATGCTCGAGCGCCACATCGAGGCCTTCGGCCAGAAGCTCGACGTGCGCCCCTCCGAGGTGTTCAAGGAGAAGGTCTACATCTCGCCCTTCCCCGAGGAGGACGTCGTGGGGCTGGCCGACCTGATCGGCGTCGACCACGTGCTCATGGGGTCGGACTGGCCCCACCCGGAGGGCAACCACGTGCCCGAGGAGTACGTGGAGTGCATTTCCAGCCTGGACGAGGGCAGCATCCGGCGCATCATGCGGGAGAATGCCCTCGAGCTGATCGCCTCCTAGCGGGGCGCCCGATGGCATCGCCCGAGAAGCTCGACGCGTTCCTCCAGGAGAGGCGCAACCTCATCGTGGCCGGCATCCGCACGGATGGTCGTCCCCAGCTGACGCCCAACTGGTTCCACTTCGACGGGGAGCGCTTCTACGTCTCCACCATGAAGGACAGGGTCAAGTACGCCATCTTCCGGCGCGACCCGAGGGTGGAGCTCCTGGTCGACGACTCGACTGGTTTTCGAGCCGTGATGGTGCACGGAACAGTCGAGCTCTGGGAGGACCTCGACCGGGGTCTGCCCTATTTCCGGACCATCCGAGAGAAGTACGGGCGCCCCGTCCCAGACGACGCCGAGCTGCGGAAGGGCCTCGAGGCCGAGGACCGGGTCCTGTTGGTGATCGTCCCCGACGGGCCGTCATCCTCCTGGACCAGCTGGGGCCTCGACTGAGCGCCGGGCACTGACCGGGAGATTCCGGTGGGCCGGGGCCGGGGCCGGGGCCCGGACCCGGGTCCGGGGCCCCCACACGGCCATCGGGCATTCAATTTTTCGAAGGTCATGTACTTGTACACAATCTGCTCAGTGGCCGACATTGTGTACAAGTACATGATTCCCGTAAATTCCAAATGTGGGGAAGTAGCCGAGCCACTTCTTCCAGCGACGGACATCGTGTACAAGTAAATGAAGTCCGTAAATTCGAATCACGCGGGGCGGCCCCCGAAACGAGGCCGTTCGCCAGCCTACGAGGGGGGCCTTGACTTCAAGTCCACTTGAAGAAATACAGTTCATCGCGAACGGGCCGAATGGTCCGACGGTCTGCACGGGCCGAATAGGCGGCGGTGCGAACGAGAGGAAGACATGATCACGACGTCAACCACACTGGACGAGGCCTTCGAGCGCCTGAGCGCAGCCGGGTTCGAGTTGCCCAACGGGTTCATCAACCACGGCCCCATGGCCTGCGAGGTGTTGGCCGCCGTGGGCTGCGACGAGGCGATCGAGGGTTGGGCCTGGCGGTTCGCCCACACCGGCGGTACGGCCGTCGACCCGGTGGCGCCGATCGAGTTCGAATGGGAAGCCGAACTGGGCAACTACCGGCGCCTGCCGGAATGGATCGGCTACTTCGATGGGTCGATCGCCGAGTTCGGGTGGCCGACCGTCGTCGAGGTGTGGGTACCGCGCCTGATGCCGGCGCTGTCGGTCGCCCTGTTCCACGCGGCCATCAGGACGGCACACGCGGTGCGGGCCATCGACGCGGTCGACACCCTGCCCCGTCAGGCCGAGCTGGCCAGAGCCCTCGGGTACTGGGCCGCCCGCTTCGAGCCCGGCGAGCCGGCGTGGGCAGGCGACGTCGAGGACCTCGCCGAGGACGGTGGAGTGCGCGTGGCCGTGGTCACAGCGGCAGCCGACGGCGCCCGACGGTACCTGACCCGGCCCAACATCTTGAACCTGCACGGGGTGACCGGGGCCATGGCCGTCGAGCTCTTGGTCGACCACATTCCCGAGCCGGACGGGCTCGCCGGGCTGGCCCAGGTTCGAGCCGAGCACGGCGCCCTCTATTCCGGCATCCAGCCGACCGAGGCTCCGGCGCTGCCGGGCTCCGACCCGGCCGACCTGATCGGCACGGCCGAGCGGAGCGGCGACCCCCATCAGGTCAAGCTGGTCGAGGCGTGCATGCGGGGCAGCCGAGCCATCGATGAGCCGGCCTTCGCCGCGGCCGCCGAGACGGTCACCGGGACCCGATAGTCACCCGGACCCGATAGAAGGGGGGGCGATGGCGGCGGCCCGCTCGGCCAGGGCGGGGGCGCGCAGGTGCCGGCAGGTCTCCTCGAAGGCGGGCGTGGGCCCACCCCAGCGCAGTGCGTCCACGTTGGGCAGCAGGTCCCGTTCGATCCGGAGGGTGGCGAGGGAGAGGAACAGTTCGGCGTGCTCGCGCTCGGCCGAGAGGATGGCGGCCAGCTTCGGAGCGCCCCGCACGGCCTTTCGGACAGCCGGGTCCCAGTCGGTGGCGTCGTCCGGTATGGCGGCCAGGTGTTCGTAGTGGGCGAGCACGAGGGCGGCCGACCGCTTGCCCCAGCCGGCGAGGCCCGGGAAGCCGTCGGCCGAGTCGCCCACCAGGGCCAGCCAGTCGGGGATGGAACGTGGACCCACCCCGAATTTGGCCCACACCCCGTCCTCATCGGTGACCACGTCCTTGCGCCGATCGAGCTGGACGACGCTCGTGCCGACGACGCACTGGGCCAGGTCCTTGTCCGGTGTGCATATGACCACCTGCTCGACGCCGGCATCGGCGGCGACGGCGGCCGCGGACGCCAATGCGTCGTCGGCCTCGAGCTCGACCATGGGCCACACGAAGACGCCGAGTGCTGAGAGGGCAGCCTCGAGCGGTTCGAACTGTGCCTTCAGGAGATCGGGCACCTGGGTGCCGTCCTTGTAACCGGGCCACATCTCGTTGCGGAAGGACTCGATGACGTGGTCGGTCGCCACGCCGATATGAGTCGAGCCGCCCGAGAGCATGGCCAGCACCGACGTGAGCACCCCGTAGACGGCCCCGATCTCGGTGCCGTCGTCGGCCGCCCGTTCAGGCTGACCGAAGAACTGCCGGAACAGCTCATAGGTCCCGTCGACAAGATGCACCCGCATGACGTCTGCCCTCCGGTTCGCGAATCGGGACAAATCATCCCACCCCGACAGGCGACCCAGCCCCGGAGACTTGCCCGGTGGTCATCCACGGGTGGCGGCCCTTGCCGACGTTGGCGCCCTCTGGCTAGCTCGGGGCGAGGCGCCGTGACCCATCCCAGCGCTATTTCACGATCTCCCCGGCGTTGATGAGGAGCGTCTGCCCGGTGATGCCGCTCGACCGGGGTGAGGCGAAGAACACCAGGGCCTCGGCCACCTCGCCGTCGGTGGCCATCCTCCGCAGGGGGAAGGGCGCGGTCATCTCGGTCAGAACGACACTCGCTTCGACCCCGCGCTGGTCAGCCATCATCTTCACGTATCCCTCGACCGGCGGCCCCCACATCCAACCGGGTGCCACCTCGTTCACGCGGATCCCGTCGGGGCCGATCTCCTGAGCGAGGTGACGCATCGCCCCAGTGAGGGCCGCCTTCGACGACGCGTAGGCCATCTGGAGGGCCAGGGGCGGCGGGTGGTGCTGGGTCTGGGAGGAGACGAACACCACCGACCCGCTGGTCTCCTTCAGCGCCGGGAGGGCGCGCCGGGTGAGGTCGAGCGTGGCGAAGAGGTTGACGTCGAAGACCTGACGCCATTCGCCGAAATCCCCGGCGGTCTGCAGCCCACCGAAGGCAGCATCGAAGGCGGCGATGTTGATCAACCCGTCGAGCCGCCCGGTGCTAGAGGCCAGATCGATGAGCGCCTGGGCCTCGGCCGGGTTGGCGATGTCGGTGCGCAGGTAGGCGGCCTTGCCTCCGGCCCCCTCGACCTCCTTGGCGATCGACTCGAGCGTCGCCTCGGTACGGGCGCCGAGCACGATGTTGCCGCCCTCCCGGGCCGCCACCAGGGCCGTCTCCCGTCCCAGCCCCGGGCCGACCCCCGAGATCACGATGGTCTTGCCGTCCAGATCAGCCACGTTGCCCCCTTCTCTCGGTGTGCCGGCGTCGTCCGGCACCCAGCGACGAGCCTTGCCTGCGTACCCGCACGGGTGCAAAACCTACAGCCGGCCCCAAGGAGTCCACGAACCGGGGTCGGGCCGGTTCCCAGCGGGTGCTCAGGAAGTACGGACCGATGCTCGGGAAGGTCCGACCGGCGGGCTAGGAAGTACGGTCCGATGCTCGGGAGGGTCCGACCGGCGGGCTAGGACGAGACGAAGACCGTCTTGCGGCGGACCATCTCCTCGATCCCGCTGCGCCCGCCCTCTCGACCGAACCCGCTCTGCTTGTAGCCGCCGAACGGGGTGGCCGGCGAGATGCCCCCCATCCCGTTGACGACCACGGTGCCCGACTCGAGCTCGCGGACGAAGCGTTGGATGCGGCGATTGTCGCGGGTGTGCAGGTAGGCCCCGAGGCCGAAGGGGCTGTCGTTGGCCTTGGCCAGGACCTCGTCCTCGGACGCGAACCGCACGATGGCCTGCACGGGGCCGAACACCTCGTTCCGGGCCAGGTCGCTGTCGTGGTCGACCTCACCGAACACGGTGGGGGCGACGTACCAGCCGGCGGCCAGGTCGCCTCCCATCCGGCACCCGCCAACGAGAAGGGTGGCACCGTCCGCTCTGGCTCGGTCGATGACACCGAGGATGCGCTCCATCGCCGCCTCGGTGACGACGGGGCCGACGAACGAGGAGGGATCGAGCGGGTCGCCGACCCGGAGCGACCCCAGGGTGGCGAGGACCCGCTGCACCACGTCGTCGTAGACGTCCTCGTGCACGTAGAGCCGTGTGGGCAGGGCGCACCCCTGACCGGCCAGGAGGGCCGTGCCGAACTGGGCCGCCATGGCCGCAGCCGTGTCCAGGTCGGCATCGGGGAAGACGACGTTGGGCGACTTGCCGCCCAGCTCAAGGGCCAGCGGGGTGAGATTGCGCGCCGCCGATTCCATGAGCTTCCTTGCCGTGACACCGCCGCCGGTGAAGCTGATCTTGTCCACTCCGGGGTGCCCGACCAGCGCAGCACCGGTGCCGGCTCCGCCGACGACCACGTTCAACACTCCCGGCGGTAGGCCGGCTTCGAGCGCCAGTTCGGCGAAGCGCAGCATCCCGAAGGGGGACACCTCGGGCGGCTTGGCCACGACCGCGTTCCCGGCGGCCAGCGCCGGGCCGCACTTCTGGCCCATGCCCATCATCGATCCGTTCCACGGAGGGATGGCGGCGATCACGCCGAAAGGTTCCAGGCGTACATAGGAGAGCTCCGGTTCCGCCGACATCAGCTCGCCCTCGAGCTTGTCGCACCAACCGGCGTAGTAGCGGATCCAGGCCGCGGTATAGGGACCGGGGTTCATCACGCTGACCGGGGTGCCGTTGTCGAGGGCGGCGAGCTCGGCCGCCTCGTGGGCGTGCTGTTCGAGCAGCTCGGCCAGCCGGAACAGCACGGCGGCACGGCGGGCGGGCGCGAAGGCGGCCCACTCCGGCTGCGCCGTCCGGGCAGCAGTCACCGCCGCGTCGACGTCGGCATCGCCGGCGAGGCCCACATGGGCCTGAACCTCGCCAGTGGCGGCATAGCGGTGGGCGTAGGCACCGCCACCGTCGCTGGCGACCCAGGCGTCCCCGATCAGGTGGCCCTGCTCGGCCAACCTGGTCACCGTGCCCGATGTCTCGGTCGTCCTCATGGGACCACGTACCCCCCGTCGACCGGCAGCGCCGCCCCGAGCACGAAGGACGCCGCCGGCGTGCACAGCCACACCGCCGCCTCGGCGATCTCCGACGCCTCGGCGATCCGGCCGATGGGGTGGAGCCCGGTGAGGTAGGCGTCGATCGACGGGTCCTGGGCCATGGCCTCGTCGACCATGGGAGTCGACGCCGTACCGGGGCAGATGGCGTTGACGCGGACACCCTGTGCCCCGTAGTCGAGGGCGGCCACCTTGGTCAGACCGACCACGCCGTGCTTGGAGGCCGTGTAGGCGGCCTGGCCGGGGTAGCCCACCAGCCCGACCCCCGATGCGGTGTTGACGATGGCCCCGCCGCCCCGTTCGAGCATCGCCGGGATCTCGGCCTTCATGCACAGGTACACGCCGGTGAGCATCACGGCGATGGTGCGGTCCCATCCCTCGTCGGGGTACTCGGCCATGGGAACCATGGGCGCAGCGATCCCGGCGTTGTTATGGGCGCAGTCGAGGCCGCCGTAGGTGTCCACCGCGTGGCGGACCATGGCCGGCACGTCCGATCGATCGCTGACGTCGGCGCGGACGAAGCTCGCCTGGCCGCCGGCCGACTCCACCAAGGCCACTGTTTCGCGACCCTGGTCCTCGTCGATGTCGGCCACGACGACGCTGGCGCCCTCCCGGGCGAAGATCAGAGCGGACGCCCGCCCGATGCCCATCGCCGCCCCGGTGACGACGGCGACCTTCCCCTCCAGGGACCCCACCGCGGTCATGGTATCGACCCGACCGACGACCGGACACCGAGCGGAGCCGGACGACCCCGGTCGTCGACGGAGCGGCTACCGCCTGACATCGGCCAGCGAGACCGTCTCGGTGTCGTTCCCGGAGCGCAGCACCCTCCCCGGCCGCTCGTCGTTCAGCGTGCCGCCGGTGACGACCTCACGGCCGCCGACGAAGACATGGTCGACGCCGACCGACGCTGCGTACAGGCGCTCCCCGCCTCCGGGCAGGTCGCGGCGGACCACCGCCGGCTCGCTCGCCACCGTGGCGGGGTCGAAGACGCACAGGTCGGCATGCCAGCCCGGCGCGATCCGGCCACGCTGGCGCAGGCCGTAGTGGCGAGCCGGGCGGTCGGACATCATCTCGACCGCTTCCTCGATCGAGAGCAGCCCTCGGTCGCGGACAGCCTCGCCCAGCACCACCGTCGGGTAGTTGGCGTGGCACATCAGGTCGACGTGGGCGCCGGCGTCCGATCCCCCCAGCATCACCCGGCGGTCCTTCCATACCGATGACCGGACCCGCCAGCCCTCATCCGATCGGCCCAGTGACGGCGTCAGGGACGGGAGGACGAGGTAGAGGACCAGCCCGTCGACGAGGACGACGTCGATGAGCACGTCGATGACATCGGTGCCCCGGGCCGCGGCGATATCGCCCAGGGACCGCCCGACCCACTCCGATGCCGGGTCGGAGACCTCCATGAGGGCGAAGTCGGCCAGCACGCCCATGGCCCGATCGGCTGCCTGCTCGGCGCCGGCCCGCAAGCGGGCCCTGGTGCCGGGGTCGGCTGCCGCCCGCCGCCGCCCCTCGGCCCCGAGGACGAGGATGTCGTCCCATCCGGGCAGGGCGGCGAGCACGCTGGTGGCCCGCATCCGCATCAGGTCGGGCAGGGTCAGGGCGACAACGTGGGCCCCCCGCGCCGCGGCCAGGTCGGACGCACCCAGCTGTTGCTCGTAGATCTCTTCGGAGGCGAGGCTGCCGAGCAGATTCCAGTTGAGCGGCCGGTCGGCGGCCAACGACATGTCAGCCATGAGCTCCATCCGCTCGACCGGTATCGGACCGACGGTGGGGATGAACTCGAGGGTGGTGCCCTCGTGGTCCCGCAGCACACCGGCGAGGGCGATGAACTCCTCGAAGGCGGCCGTGCGGGAGGGGACGGGGTCACCGTTCCCGTCGACGTGGCCCTCGCCGAGTGAGGACGAGAAGCCCAGCGCCCCGCCGGCGAGGGACTCCCCCACGAGTCGAACCATCTCGTCCAGCTGCCCGGGGGTCGCCACCGCCGACGTGGCGGCATCGCCCATGACCGCCCGCCGGACGGTCGAGTGCCCGACCAGGAAGCCCGCGTTCACCGACAGGCCGACGTCGATCCGGGCCAGGTACTCGGCGAACGATCGCCACTCCCACGCTCCCCCGCCCTCGAGGGCGGCGATCGGGATCCCCTCGACCACGGCCATCATGCGCCGGATGTAGTCGGCATCGTCGCGCCCGAGCGGTGCGATGGAGAACCCGCAGTTCCCCCCCAGCACCGTCGTCACCCCGTGGAGTACCGACGGGCTGGCCGACGTGTCCCACAGGAGCTGGGCGTCGTAGTGGGTGTGCAGGTCGATGAAGCCGGGGCACACGACGGCGCCAGTCACCTCCACGGTGCGGGCGGCGCCCTCCTCGATCTGGCCCAGGGCGGCGATCCGCCCGTCGCGGATCCCGAGGTCGGCCGTCCTGGCCGGGGCCCCGGTCCCGTCGACGATCGTCCCGCCCCGGAGCACCAGGTCGAGCACCTCAGCTCTCCTCGGCCAGAAGCCGATCGACCGCCGCCTCCACCACCGTCCCCTTGAAGAAGGCGGGATTGGTGCCGGTATAGAACCGCACCGGGTTTGTGAAGGTGAACCTCCTGAAGTCGCCCTCGTCGATCCACTCGTGCTCGACCATCTCCCAGGCCTCCTCGAGTACCTCGGCCATGTCGGGGACGTCCCAGTGGGCGATGTCGGATCCCATCATGGCGTTGAGCTCGGCGCCGAACGGGTTGACGCTGGTGTTGAAGGCCATCGAGGTCAGCGGATCGTCGGCCTCGCAGCCGAAGAAGAACCGGTCGACGAACAGGGCCTTGATGTCCTCGGCCCGTTCGATGGCGCAGGCCGCCCATTCGTCGAGCATCGCCTCGGGCTCGGGGGGGCGGGTGGCGAAGGGGCTGGGGATCAGGGGCGACTCCGGGGCGTAGGTCGCTGCCATCCGGCCGATCAGGGCACCATCGATCAGCGCCGGGTCGAGGTTGGCCCGGAGGGCCCTGATGTTCCGCTTCTCCCAGTGGCCGATGATGTCGCTGTACAGAGTGGCCGCCCAGGAGACGCCCCCCTCCAGGAAGGCGAAGTTCATGTCCGGGAACCGGCGGGTCACTCCTCCGAGGAACAGGGACTTGGCCAGCGACTGCTGCCCCTCGGCCAGCATGGAGAGGTGGTTGAAGACATAGCTGGACGGGGACCGGTAGGGCGTCATCCCGATGAAGCCCGAGTGGAAGGCGACGGACACCCCCAGCTCCTGGGCCTTGGCCCACACCGGGTCGTAGTCGTACACCGAGTCGATGCCGAACTGGTCGAGCCAGAACGCATATCGGGCCACGTCGGGATCCCTCCCGTCCAGGGCGGCGAAGGGCCGCTGCACGTAACCGGCACAGAGCACGGCCTTGAACCCCAGCTCGGTCACGGCGAACTCGAGCTCGTCGACGGCCTCCTCCGGGCTGTGCATGGGAACGGCGGCGACAGGAGTCAACCGGTCGGCCAACGGTTCGAACGTCGCCGCGTTGGCCCGGTTGAGCGCGCGACAGGTGCCCCGGCGGTACCGTTCGTCGGCGGCGTGGAGGAAGACCAGGCCGAGGCTCGGGTAGACCACGCCGAAGTCGATCCCCAGTTCGTCGAGGCGTTCGTACAACAGCTTCGGGAACAGGGCGGTGGCGAGGTCCAGGGACTGGCGGGCCGGTGAGCTCCACCACGGCCCTCTCGGGGTCCGGGTGGCCGACCGTTCGTCGGGGGTCTGCTCGTGCCATGGTCGGTCGGTGCCCCCATAGGCAGGCAGGAGCCGCTGCAACATGGGATGGTCGAGGGAGAGCCCCTCGCCCTCGAGATAGGGGGCCAGTGTGGGGAAGTGCTCGGCCATGTGGCCGTCGATGTCGATCACCGGATGGCTCAACCCACGACGGCGCTCGGACGATGTGCTCATCGCCGCCTAATATAGACGCATTACTCGGGGCAGGGGGAGGGCGACATGGCCTATGACATGGTGATCCGGAACGGGACCGTCGTCGACGGCTCCGGCCTCGGATCCTTCCGGGCCGACGTGGGCATCGTCGGCGACCGGATCGCCTTCGTCGGGCGCATCACCGATCGAGGCGAAGCGGAGGTCGACGCCGACGGGCATGTCGTGTCACCCGGGTTCATCGACGGGCACACCCACATGGACGCCCAGGTCTTCTGGGACGCCACCGGCTCGAGCTCGTGCTGGCACGGCGTCACCTCCGCGGTCATGGGCAACTGCGGCTTCACGCTGGCCCCGGTCCGGTCGGACCAGCGCGCTCTGGTGGTGCGCAACCTCGAGCGGGCCGAGGACATGGACCCCGCCGCGCTGGCCGAGGGTATCGAATGGAGCTTCGAGACCTTCCCCGAGTACCTCGACGCGGTCGACCGGCTCCCCAAGGGGATCAATTTCGCCGCCAACATCGGGCACTCCGCCCTCCGCACCTGGGCCATGGGCGAGCGGGCATTCGAGTCCGAGGCCGCCGACGACGACCTGGCCCTCATGCGACGCCAGCTGGCCGACGCCATCCGGGCCGGAGCGATCGGCCTCTCGACGTCGCGCAGCGAGCACCACGAGACCTCGGACAATCGGCCGGTCGCCTCGAGGCTGGCCTCGTGGGACGAGGTCGTCCAGCTGGTGGGGGTCATGAGCAGCCTCGGCAGCGGGATCTTCGAGGGCGCCGACGGCGCCATGTCCTCGCCCGACCCGACCGAACGCGAGCGATCCCTCGCCCGGATGCGGGCGCTCGGTGCCGAGTCCCAGGTGCCGCTGACGTTCGGGCTGGTGGCCACCGAGAGCTCGGACTACCTGCTCGACTTCCTGGATGACGCGGCGGCCGTCGGGGCGCGGGTGATCGCCCAGACCCACTGCCGGGGCATCTCCGTGTTGCTGTCGCTGAAGACCAAATTGCCCTTCGACCTCCTGCCGTCGTGGCACGACTTGCGCAGCGTGTCAGTCGACGAACAGCTGCAAGTCCTCGGCGACCCGGACCGACGGAAGCCCCTCGTCGACGCAGCCGTCCACGCCGACTACGGGCGGTGGACCGGCGTCGGCGCCCAGGCCCGACCCCCCGACTTCGACGGCATCCGGGTCTACCGGAGCGGATTGCCACCCAACTCGTCGGTGAGCGACGTCGCCGCCCAACGGGGCGTGCATCCGGCCGAAGCCATGGTCGACCTGTGCGTCGAGAGCGGGGGGGACCAGTTGTTCATCCAGCCCAGCCGATATCCGCAGGACGAGACGGTGCTGCTCCGAGCGCTTCGCCATCCACGGGCGGTGATGACCTTCTCCGATTCGGGGGCCCACCTCAGCCAGATCGCCGATTCGTCGATCCATACCCACCTGCTGGGCTACTGGGTACGGGACCGACAGGAGTTCACCCTCGAAGAGGCGGTGCGCATGATCACCCTGGCACCCGCCCTGGCCTGGGGCTTCAACGACCGGGGGCTGGTGCGGGCCGGCATGGTCGCCGACCTCAACGTGTTCGACCCCGAGACCGTCGGGCCTGCCGTGCCCAGGTTGGTCGACGACCTGCCCGGCGGAGGGCGCCGACTGGAGCAGCGCTCGCACGGCTTTCTGGCCACGGTGGTCAACGGTCAGGTGACGATCCGGGACGGAGCGCCCACCGGCACGACCCCGGGTCGCCTCATCCGAAACCGCCCGCCAGGTTAAGGCGGGACCGGGTGCGCAGCGAGAGGGTCAGCGCATCCACAGCGTCTCGGAGGTGCGACGGCGGAACACCCAGCGGCCCTCTGAGCGCTCGGCCTCGTCGAGGTAGCGGATCCCCAGGGTGAGATCGCCCGACCCGTCGTCGCCCAGCTGGTA
The DNA here is from genome assembly GCA_963803065.1 of uncultured Acidimicrobiaceae bacterium. Classification (GTDB taxonomy): domain Bacteria; phylum Actinomycetota; class Acidimicrobiia; order Acidimicrobiales; family RAAP-2; genus DASXMT01. The sequence goes on along the minus strand of CAWDKW010000004.1, from coordinate 18,236 downwards.
GACCACGGCATAGGTGTCCAAGGTGGCGACGTCGGCCCCCTCCTCGAGGGTGACGAGAGGTTCGCCGATGAGGTGCATGCTCGAGGGGAAGGCCCGGGGTGCTCGCATGGTCTCGAGCCACTGGTCGAGCGAGAGCCGCCCGCTGCTTCCCGAGATCTCCGCGTCCGGGTGGAACAGCTCGATCAACGCGCCGATGTCACGCTGATCGACGGCGCGGGCGTAGCGCTGCAACAGCGCCCGCAACTCGTCGTGGGCACTCACCGCACGGCCACCGGGTTGACCGGGCACCCCGGCCCCCCGGTCATCGGCAACGCGCCCGACGCGTCACGGTGTTCGGTGATCGGAACCTCGTCGTAGGTCGCCATGGATCATGGATGCAGCATGTCAGCCCTGGCCGCTCGGCGCCGTCATCGCCCCGATGACCATGTCCACGAGGTTGTCGACGAAGCGGTCGTCGGACAGGATGCGGCCCTTGCCGCCCTGGTCGAGGAGACGCGCCCGGTCAGCCGCGGCCCGCCCGACGAACACGATGCAGATCTCCCGGCGGACGGCCCAGAGGTCGGCGGGCACGTCCGGGCACCGTTGGCGCAACAGGTCCCAGGCGGCATAGCCGTCCGTCTGTTTCATCAGCTCCTGGAGGTCGGCCGACTCGCGGTCCAGGGCCCCGCTCAACTCCGATCCGATCTGCAGGTAGGCCCGCTCCCGCCAGCCGCGCTGGGCGAACTCGGTCACCGGGCGGACGATGGCCTCGGCCGCCGGCCGCACCTCGATGACCGGGGTGGCCCGGGCCCGCTCCAGGAGCTCGTGGCGCCTGGCCGCGATGACGGGAACGTGGCGAGCCATCACCGCGAACAGCACGTCGTCACGCGTGCCGATGTGGTACTGGACGGCCGACGCGTTGCGCTGGCGTGCCGTCCGGACGATCTCGGCCACGGGGACGTTGTCGATACCGCGCTCGGCGTAGAGGCGCGCCGCGGCATCGAGCAGGAGATCACGGGTGGAGGGTCGGGTCATGACGGTCACGACAGTAGCGGTGGGTCCGAGGGCGTCAGGGCGCCATCCGGTCGCCCGTCATGGCTCGTCCACGGTATGGCCGCCCGGTCCTCGTGGTCCCATGGGAACGTCTCGGCCCACGAGGCAGCGGCGCACCAGTCGGTGGCCCGGAGCGTGGTCCGAGTTCGCCCGGTGGTTGGTGCACCGCTCATCCCACATGGCCACGTCGTGCCGACGCCAGCGCCACCGGACCTGCAAGTTGGGATCGCCCAGCTTCCCGCGCAACAGGTCGAGGATGACGGCCGACTCCACCGGGTCCATGCCGCTGATGCCCCGCATGAACGCGCCGCACAGATACAGGGCCCGACGACCGGTCTCCGGGTGGATGCGGACCAGGGGATGCCGCATCACCGGAGTGCTCGCCACCATGCGTTGGTACTCTGCCTCGCCGCTCATGTTGACGACGGCCGTGCGCAAGGGCGCCCCGAGGTCGAGCTCGAGATCGAGCAGCGAGACCATCTCCTGCATGGGCGGCGACAGCCCGCCGTAGAGGTCGTACAGGTTGAGCCACAGCGTGTCGCCGCCGAGCGGGGGCGTCTCCTGCATGGCCAGCACGGCGATGTCCGGCGGCATCCGGGCGAACGCGACGTCGGTGTGCCAGAAGTCGGCCTTGGGCGGGCTGTCGGGCGTGTCCTCGAGTATGGCGAAGTATGGGTCGACCCCCGCCTCCGCCGGGGGCACTTCGCCCGAGGGGATCATCGGCTCGCCGAAGTTGGACCCGAAGGCCAGCTGCTCCTCGGCCGTGATGTCCTGGTCCCGGAAGAAGACGACCAGGTGCTCCAGGAGGGCGCGCCGGATGGCAGCCACCGTCCCGGGACCGAGCTCCCGGCGGAGATCCACGCCGCGGATCTCGGCACCGATGGACCTGGTCAGCGGCACGACCTCGAAATCGGCCGGCCGCTCAGCGCGATGACCCATGGGCGATCTCCTCCGCTCGGCCGGGACGATCCCCGGCGGGATGCTCGGCGGAACCGAAGCGGGCAATGGCAGGCTGACTCGCGTCGAGCACGCGGAGCACCTTGTCAAGCGGCTCGGACGGGAGGGCGATCAGGACCTGGTCCACACCGAGCTCGGCCCACGGCTCGATCATGGCCGGATCGGCCGACAGCCCGTCGACGACGATCGAGACCGTGGACGGGTCGCGGCCCCGCTCCTCGGCCAGCCGGCGCAGGCGCACCACGTCGTCGGTGGTGTGGCCCAGTGCAGGCACGACCAGCCAGCCGTCGGCCCAGGCGACGATCTCCTTGAAGACCGCCGTTGTGGCTCCGGCCCCGAGCAGGACCGGTGGCGAAGGACGTGTCACCGGTTTGGGCCACATCCACGCTTCGTCGAAATCGACAAAGCGGCCGTGAAATGAGGCTTTCTCCTCGGTCCAGAGCGCCCGCATGGCGGCCACGTACTCGCGGGTCCGGCTGCGCCTGGTCGACCACTCGATTCGGTGGTCGGCAGCCTCCTCCACATTCCACCCGTAGCCGATACCGAAGACGAAGCGCCCGTTCGACACGTGATCGAGTGAGGCGACCTGCTTTGCCGTCGAGATCGGGTCCCGCTGGGCGACGAGGAAGATGCAGGTTCCGAGCTTGATGGTGCTCGTCGTCGCCGCGGCGGTGGCCAAGCCGACAAAGGGATCGACCAGGCGGGAGTACTCGTCGGGAAGGTCCCCGCCGGCCAGGAACGGGGTCGTTCTCCTCGACGGTATGTGGGTGTGGTCGCCTTGGAAGAGGGCGGAGAACCCTCGTTCCTCGGCCGCGGCGGCCACGTCGGCGATCGGGGCGGACCGGTCCGTCGGCAGACATATGAGACCCAGGTTCATGTGCGGGATGACCTCTATCCTGTTGGCTGATACACGGAGGAGATGCCATGGGGGAATTCGACGGCAAGGTCGCGTTGATCACGGGAGGGGCCCGGGGCCAGGGCCGGAGCCATGCCGTGGCCCTTGCCGGGGAGGGTGCCAGTGTGGCCCTCGTCGACATTGCAAACGGCGAGCGGACGCATCCCCCGGCAACCGTCGCCACCGGAGAGGACCTCAACGAGACGGTGCGGCTCGTCGAGGCGGCGGGAGGAAAGGGTCTTCCCCTCCCGTGCGACGTCCGGGACGAGGACCAGGTGAGGGCGGCGGTGGCCCAGACCGTCGAGACGTTCGGCGGGATCGACTTCGTCATCGCCAATGCAGGGATCATCGGCAAGTACCAGCAGTCGTGGACCATCCCCACCGAGGACTGGCGCGGCTCGCTCGAGACCAACCTCACCGGTCAGTGGCTGACGCTGAAGCACACGATCCCCCATCTCATCGACCGTGGCCCGGGATGCGGGGTCATCATGGTCTCGTCGGGGGCGGGGATCGACGCCTTCCCCTACGGGAGCGAGTACTGCGCCGCCAAACACGGGGTCATCGGGCTCGGCCTCTGCCTGGCCAACGAGCTCGGCCCCTACAGGATCCGGGTGAACATGATCGTCCCTGGCGCCCAGGACACGCCGATGATCGGGTCCACCGACGACGGAGGCGGCCAGCCGGATCGTGAGGCCATGCTCGAGCAGCTGAAGGGACTCGACCTTCTCGGCGCCGGGGCCATGAAGCCCGAGGAGGGCACGACCCCGGCCGTGCTCTGGCTGCTCAGTGACAAGGCGAAGTGGGTGCACGGCACGATCCAGGTCATCGACGCCGGACTCAACGCAAAGGTGGACCTGACCGGGTCCACGGGGGGACCGGGGGTCTGAGCCGGGCAGTCCCCCGGAGGGACCACGGTGCGCCGAGCTCCCGAGGGGCGACTCGACCCCCTCGATGGACCTCTCGGATCGTGGTTTCATCCGCCCCCTTGGCTGCCACATCGCTGAGCGTGCGTCGTTTAATGCTAGCCCATTAGGCAGCACCGTCACCCGGTGGGCCCCCGCACGCCGGCGGTCCGCTCTACCGAAGGTGCAAACACCATGGTTGGTAAAGTCGGGCCGGTGCCCGATGACCAGGAGCGGATCGTGGAGGTCGCCGGTCGAGACGTGAAGATCTCGAGCCCGGACAAGATCTACTTCCCCGCGCTAGATGCCACCAAGTCGGACCTGGTCGACTACTACCTCGAGGTGGGCGACGCCCTTCTCAACACGGCCGGGGGCCGTCCGGCCCTGCTGCAGCGGTTCCCCCACGGCGCCACCGGCAAGTCCTTCTTCCAGAAGCGGGTGCCCACCGGCGCTCCCGACTGGCTCGAGACGACCATCGTCTCCACTCCCAACGGCACCACCTCCAACGCATTGGTGGTGGCCGACATCGCCCACGTCGCCTGGGCCGTCAACCTGGGATGCCTCGGCCTCCATCTGTGGCCCTACCGGGCCGTCGATCCCGATCACGCCGACGAGCTGCGCATCGACCTCGATCCCCAGCCCGGCGTCGGCTTCGATGAGGTGCGCACGGCGGCCTACCACTGCCGGGACCTGTTCAAAGAGCTCGGCCTGGTCGCCTACGCCAAGACCACCGGCAACCGGGGCATCCACATCTACATGCGGCTGGAGCCGCGCTGGGACTCGACCGAGGTACGGGCCTGCGCGGTGGCAGTTGCCCGGGAGCTCGAGCGCCGCTTTCCCGACCTCGTCACGGCCAACTGGTGGAAAGAGGAACGGGGGAAACAGGTCTTCGTCGACTTCAACCAGAACGCCCCGCACAAGACGGTCTTCGGGGCGTGGTTCGCCCGGCCCCGAACGGGCGGCCAGGTTTCGACCCCTTTGTCATGGGAAGAAGTCGGTACCGTGGTGCCCGACGACCTGACCATCCGGACCGTCCCGGAACTCCTGAAGAAACGGGGCGACCCCTGGGCTGAAATGGCCAAGGAGCCACAGTCGCTCGGGCCGCTGCTCGAGCTAGTCGAGCGGGACAAGGCAGCCGGGCTTCACGACGCGCCCTGGCCACCCGAGTACCCCAAGGCCCCAGACGAGCCGCCGCGGGTGGCCCCCAGCCGGGCCAAGAAGGCCTAGGCCGAAGGGAGACAAGGTCATGGACCCGGTCGACGCCCTCAAGCGCATCTCGTTCCTCTTGGAGCGGAACGGCGCCGACACCTACAAGGTCCGCGCCTTCCGGCACGCTGCAAGCGCGGTGGAGCCGATGTCCGAGGACGAGCTGACCAAGCTGGCCAAGGCCGGTCGGTTGCAGACCATCGCCGGGGTGGGCAAGTCGACGGCCCAGGCCATCGAGGAGGCGCTGGCCGGCGACGTCCCCGCCTACCTGGCCAAGCTGGAGTCCGAGCCGCCCACCATCGAGCTCGATGCGGCGGCACAGAAATTGTTGAAGCAGCTCAAGGGCGACTGCCACTCACACTCCGACTGGTCCGACGGCGGCAGCCCGATCCAGGAGATGGCCCAGACGGCCAGAGACCTCGGCCGCGACTATCTCGTCCTCACCGACCACAGCGCACGGTTGACGGTGGCCCACGGGCTCGATGCCGAACGGCTTCGGAAGCAGTTGAAGGTGGTGGCCGAACTCAACGAAGAGCTTGCCCCGTTCCGGATCCTCACCGGGATCGAGGTGGACATCCTGGAGGACGGGACCCTCGACCAGGACGAGGGCCTCCTGGCCGAACTGGACGTGGTGGTGGCGAGCGTCCACTCCAAGCTGCGGATGGACGCCCCGACCATGACCAAGCGCATGCTCGCCGCCATCGAGAGCCCGCACACCGACATCCTCGGCCACTGCACCGGGCGGCTCATCACCGGCAGGGGGCGCCCGCAGTCCACCTTCGACGCCGGGGCCGTGTTCGCCGCCTGCGCCGAGACCGGCACGGCCGTGGAGATCAACTCCCGGCCCGAACGCCAGGACCCGCCCGAGGACTTGTTGCGCCTGGCCATCGAGCTCGGGTGCGATGTCTCCATCGACACCGATGCCCACGCACCGGGTCAGCTCGAGTGGCTCGGTCGGGGGTGTGCCAACGCGGTCAAGGCCGATGTGCCCAAGGAGCGGATCGTCAACCGGAAGTCGGCCGACGACCTGGTCGCCTGGGCGGCAACCCACGCGGCCTGAGAGCACAGCGCGGATCATGGATACGATCAGTCGGTGACCCTCCCCGTCCGGCCCCCGGTGGCCCCGATGCTGGCCAAGCTCACCCGGGACCTACCCCGGGCCGAGGGCATGTTCTACGAGCCCAAGTGGGACGGCTTCCGGTGCATCGTGTTCCGGGACGGCGACGACGTGGAGCTGGGCAGCCGGAACGAGAAGCCGCTCACCCGCTACTTCCCCGAGCTGGTCGACTCGCTCAGGCGCGAGCTCCCCGACAGGTGCGTGCTCGACGGTGAGATCGTGATCGCCGGACCGGACGGACTGGACTTCGATGCCCTGTCGCAGCGGATCCATCCGGCCGAGTCGCGGATCAAGCTGTTGGCCGAGACCACCCCGGCATCGTTCGTGGCCTTCGACATCCTGGCGTTGGGTGATCGCGACCTGTGCGACACCCCGTACGCCGAGCGGCGGAAGCTGCTCGAGAAGACGCTCGAGAAGGCAAGTGCCCCCGTGCACGTGACACCGGCGACGAACGATCCCGAGGTGGCCAGCGACTGGTTCGACCAGTTCGAGGGGGCCGGTCTGGACGGTGTGGTGGCCAAACCCGGTGACCTCAAGTACCTCCAGGACAAGCGGGCGATGCTGAAGGTCAAGCACGAGCGCACGGCCGACTGCGTGGTGGCCGGATTCCGCTGGCACAAAGACGGGGGGGTCGTGGGATCCCTGCAGCTGGGGCTCTACGACGACCACGGCATCCTCCATCACGTCGGGGTGGCGTCAGGATTCACCAAGGCCCGCCGGGAGGAGCTGGTGGACGAGCTCGAGCCGTACCGGGCGAACGCGAGCGAGAACCACCCCTGGCTCGAATGGGCCACAGAGACCAGCCGCAGACCGGGCGGCGTCAGCCGCTGGAACGCCGGCAAAGACCTGGCCTGGGAACCGCTGCGGCCCGAGCTGGTATGCGAGGTGTCCTACGACCACCTCCAAGACGATCGCTTCCGTCACGGGACCCACTTTCAGCGGTGGCGCCCCGATCGGGAGCCGGCGTCGTGCACGTACGCCCAGCTCGACACGCCGGTCCCCACCGAGCTGTTCCGGGTGTTCGACGCCTGAGGTCAGTGCGGAGGAGGACAGTAGCCAATGACAGATGCGATTCAGTTCACGATCGGGGCCGAAGCCACCTGTTCCGATGGTCCGTGTGGCGAGATCAGCCGTGTGGTGATCGATCCCATCGCCCGAGCCGTGAGCCATCTCGTGGTGGAGCCGAAGCACCGGCAGGGTCTCGGTCGTCTCGTTCCATTGAACCTCGTCGACGCCTCTACCGGCGAGGTCCTACTTCGCTGCACGATGGCCGAGTTCGCCCAGCTCGATCATGCCGAAGAGACCCAGTTCTTGCCGGCCAGCGGCGGTCATGCCGACTACCCAGCGGGGCAGGTGCTGACTCAGCCCTACTACGGCCTGCGAGACACCATCGGGGACGTTCCTCAGCCCGTCACCTACGACACGATTCCACTGGACGAGGTAGAGGTGCGACGAGGTGAGCAGGTCCACGCGACGGACGGTCCGATCGGGAGCGTTCAGGGGCTCGTGATCGATCGTCAGACTCATCATGTGACCCACGTGCTTCTCCAAGAAGGTCATTTGTGGGGCCGCAAAGAAGTCGCCATACCGATCGGAGCCGTTACCGGAGTCGACGCCGGGATTCGCCTCAACCTTGCCAAGCAGGATGTGCAGAACCTGCCGCCGGTCGACGTCGATCATCCGACCGGGTAGAGGACCACCGTCGTGAGGGCTTGAGAAGGCGGCTGGCACGGGCTGGCGGGAAGGACGTCGCGGTCGAATCGCCCACGTCCTTATGGCGCAAGCTTATGGCGCCAGGCCGGCCAGGACTTCCTCGACGAATCGGCGGTTTGCGGCGTCGGCGTCGACTTCATCCTGCCCTCGACTGGCGCCCGTGATGTGAAATCGATCGATCCCGAGTGCAGCCAGCTCCTCCAGACGATCTGCACAAAATCCGGCAGGTCCGATGATCGCAAACCGCTCGGCGAACTCGCGTGTGATCACGTCCGCCTGCGGTCCGGTACGGGCATGCTGGTACATGTCGTAGCGACGGGGGACCTCCAGCATGACCCGACGGTCGTCCTCGCTGACCGATCCGTGGACCTGCCCGTGCATTCCGGAGAAGCGGACGAAGGTGGCGATGCCTCCCTTGCTCAAGGCGAGGGCACGATCGGGGTCGTCGTCGACCACCACGGTGACGTAGGCACCGATGGCAACGTCCGGGTTGGTGGCCCTCGCCGTGTCGATCGCCCAGCGCAATCGATCGGGGTTTGCCCCAACCGCGAGCGTGACCCGATCGCCGAGACGGGCCGCCAGCTCGATCGTGCGCGGGCCGCTGGCCACGACCCACGTCGGTACCGACGGACGACCGTGGATCACACCCGACTCGGCCAGCTCGTCGATCCACATGAGCCTGCTCTCCTTTGGAACAGTCCCGAGAGGAAGGCGGTCGTCAATTCGGCGGGTGCTGCCCTGGGCGGCGCGTTCGATGGGCACCGCAGCACCGTGAAGGTACAGCCGGGTCACTTCAAGGAATTCCTCCAGCGTCTCCACCGAGGCCGGAGGGATGCCGATGTGAGCCAGTGCCGAATCCCCCCGACCGACCCCCAACTCGACACGACCGCCCGACTCGATGGCGGCCGACATGATGGCCGACGCGGTGACCACGGGATGCCTGGTAAGCGGGTTGGTGACGCCCGTGCTCATCCGGATCGTGGTGGTGGTGGCGATCGCCGTCCCCAGCGCTACGTAGGGGTCCCCCGACATGTTCTGAGAGTCTCCGAGGGTCACGCCCGTCCAGCCCTCCGATTCGGCACGGCGAACCGCCGGGCCGACCAGACGGGGCAGCGTACGGGCATGGGTCCAAAATTCGAGACTCATGGTCGTTCTCCCCTCCATGCTTGATTCGTGGCAGCGAGGCCGATGGTACCGACTCAAAGTCCTGGCCTTGACCGATGGCCTGCACCTCCCGTCGTGACGGCGCAAAGGGGGGCGCCCTGGGCGAGGGACGGTGACACAGGCTCGCTGTAGGGTCCGGTCTCATCGGATCCGAGGGCGTGATCCCCATTGACCGCTCGGTCCGGGCCCTTCCGGAGTATCTCGGCGGTCCCTCGCCCCGATCCCGGGGCCCTGCACCTCAGCACCACCTGATTGGACTCCTCGATGACCACCAAGAACAGCCACCGGGAACTCATCGCCTCGCTGACGAAGGGGATCAGCGAACTCACGACGTCCGAGGACTGGCAGCGTTACCTGAGCTTCCAGAGCCGCTTTCATCATTACTCGTACGGGAACGCACTTCTCATCGCCGCCCAGTGCGCCACGGCGACTCGGGTTGCAGGATTCAACGCCTGGCGGGCCATGAACCGCGTCGTCCGGAAGGGAGAGAAGGCCATATGGATTCTCGCCCCGATGACGTACAAGAAGGCTGACGCCGACAGCAGCGAGGATGATCGGGTCATACGAGGCTTCAAGTTCGTCTCCGTGTTCGACATTGCCCAGACCGACGGCGAAGAGCTTCCGGCTGTCTGCCACCGGCTTGATGGAGATGACCCGGCAGGCGCCTACGACATCCTCTCCGAGGTCGCGGCGAGCATCGGGTTCACGGTCGTCCAACGCGAGTTGGACGGCACGACCAACGGCGACTGTTCGCACCGAGATCACCGCATCCGGGTGGAAAGGCGGAACACTCCCGCCCAACAAGTCAAGACCTTGGCTCACGAGATCGCCCATGCCCTCCTCCACGAGCATTTCGACAGCCGGGCGCTCGCCGAGCTCGAGGCCGAGTCGGTGGCATACGTCGTCTGCCGGGGGATCGGCTTCGATAGCTGCGCCTACTCCTTCGGATATGTCGCAACCTGGTCCGGTGGCGGCGAACAGGCCATCGCAGGGATCAAGGCGTCCTGCGAGCGAATCCAGAAGACTGCCGCGACGATCCTGCGGGCCTTCGAGACTGAAGTTCTGGAGGGTGAGGCGGCGTAGGCGACCCGGAGCGGAGCATGCCCGAGAGCGGCTCATGACCGGCGGCCGTAGTGTTCCATCCATGGGCCGACTCGGCGACCTCCTGGAGTTGATCGACAGCGCCCCTCTCGGGGTCCAGACTCTGACCGGGACGCTCTGGCGATGGACCCACCACGAACGGGCACGCCGAGCCTTCGAGGAACTCAGCCGCAGCAGAGCTGGGTCCCTGCGTTGGGGTGCGACGGCCGGCAACGGCCCTGACCTGGAGGCAACGGACGAGCATTTCCGGATTTGGCTCGATCTCCCTGAGCGGTGGCGGATCGAGTCAGCCGACCGGTTGGACCTGAAAGTTGGCCCAGATCGATGGACGGGCGGACTTCATCGCGTCACGGCCATGGACCAGGACAATTCTGTCATCGCTGAGACCGAAGTTGGGGTCCTCATCGAGCCTGCGGCCCATCTGTTAGGCGGTCTCCGCTTCGGGACACCCGTCGACGATGCTGTCGACGGCCGTCCTTGCTGGAGGTCGGATGCATCGATCACCACGAGCATCGGGCACAGGCCGATCGCGCTGGGGATGAGACTGGGAGGCATCGACCATACGTTCTGGTTCGATGTAGGAACCGGCGTGGTTCTGCGACACGTTGGCCTGGTCGATGGCGAGCCTTGCGCCATCGCCGAGTTCAAGGACGTGCGTGTCAACCAGCCGATACCGGACGAGACCTTCCGATTCGTCCCACCGCCCGACGCTGTGGTGGAGCCTCAGGTCCTTGAGTTTCTCCGCATGCCTCCCCCCCTGCCTGAAGCGCGTCTCGAGGCGCAGCGGGCCAAGCACGTCCCCCTGGGCAGACCCCCGGTGGACGAAGCGGCAGCCCGATCAGCCATCGAATACGCCTATGCCCACTACATGGAGGGGGACGACACGGGAGAGGTCCTCGTCAACATCCAGGAGGGCCGAGGGCTTGCCGAACTTCTCCAACAGGCCGGTCGGCGGATTCCGGGAAGGCCGGAGGGCGAGGCCAGGTTTCTGGTGGACCACATCAAGTTCTTGAGGCCTGACGAGGCTGTTGTCTGGTTCTCCCTGGAGATCGCCGGGACTCGTATTGGCATTGTCAACGGGCGCGAGGGCCGCGCCGTGCTGGTCGATGGCCGCTGGATGATCGAGCACGCGACGATCGTCGACCTGGTCGGAATGGCAGGAGTTGTGGTCCCGCCAACGAGTTCATAAATTGCCGGTGTCCTGATGGCGTTGGTGCCAGTGCCATCTGGCCCTTCGATCCGAGCCGACCGGGGCAAGCCGCTGCACGAAGAGGGGACGATATGGCGCCAGCAGATCACGGAGACTCCCATCGGGCAGGTGAGGTCTCATCCCCGGTCAGCCGGCGAGCGTTCCTGGGATCGGCCATTGTCGCCGGCGGGGCAGCTCTGTCGGCAGCCGGCTTCCGTTCGTCGCCGGTCTCAGCTGCCACCCGAAACACAGCCACGGCGAAGAGGGCTGCCGGCGTCGGGTCGCGGCCAAATCCCCGGGCTGCTGTGGGCACGGATCAACTTCCCGCGTTCGACCACATCATCGTCGTCATGCTCGAGAATCACTCGTTCGACAACATCCTGGGCACCCTCGGCAGGGGAGACGGGTTCACGCTGGGCAAGGGAGGAAAGCCGAACGCCACCAATCCGGACGGCCAAGGCAACCTCGTCCACGCCTTCCACATGCCCACCCCCTGCCAGCTGAGTGGAAAGCCAGCCCAGAATTGGAATGCATCCCACATCCAATACGACAACGGGACGAACCAGGGGTTCGTAACCAGTCCCTCAGGCCCGGTGGCCATGGGCTATTGGACCAGGGCCGATATGCCCTTCACCAACGGTCTTGCCCGGACCTATCCCATCGCCGACCGATACTTCGGTTCGGTACTGGCCCAGACCTATCCCAACAGAAGGTACCTGATGTCGGGAACCTCGTTGGGGCTCATCAACGACACCCTCCCGAAGGGGCTGCCCCCCAACGGAACGATCTTCAACGCGCTCAATCAATACAGCATCTCGTGGAAGAACTACTACAGCTCGCTGCCTACTACCTTCATCTACATCGACCAGGCGACCGACCCCGCCATCTCGAAGAACGTGGTCAAGATCGACCAGTTCTTCACCGACTGCAAGTCCGGCACCCTGCCTGGATTCAGCCTGGTGGACCCCGATTTCGGCAAAAGCTCCGAGGAGGACCCGCAGGACATCCAATACGGAGACGAGTTCCTCGCATCGGTGGTCAACGCGGTGACTTCGGGGCCGAAATGGTCGAAGACGTTGTTGGTGTGGACCTACGACGAACACGGTGGCTACTACGACCACGTCGCACCACCAGAGGCGGTGACCCCCGATGCTGTCCCGCCGGACATCACTGCCGCCACCGGGGGACTAGGGGCTCTCCAGCAGGGCGGCTTCGATCGGTACGGGTTCCGGGTCCCCGCCGGTTTGGTCAGCCCCTACGCCAAGGCCGACTACGTCTCCCATGTCATCTACGACCACACGTCGATCCTGAAGCTGGTGGAAACGAAGTGGAACCTTCCCGCCATGACCCGGCGGGACGCGGCTGCGGCGAACCTCTTGGATATGGTCGACTTCGCATCGAAGCCCCATTTTCTCCATCCGCCCAAGCTTCCCGCTCCGGCTGATGCGGCTGCATTGGCCGGATGCCTGACGTCGGGCCCAGGTGTCATTCCACCCCCGTCAGCGATCACACCGGCCAAGTAGCAGCTCATCCCCCTTCTCTTCGTCCAGTGCCTCGTTTCCCTCGCACGTTTGGGGTCTCCGGAAGCCGCTACAGCCCGGCCGGGCGCGTCCCGATCACGCCCTGCGCCTCGAGCCGCTCGATCTCGACCTCGTCGAGTCCGAGCACGGACGACAGCACCTCGTGGTTGTGCTGTCCGAGCGTCGGCGCCGGAGAGCGGATCCAGCGGTCGATCCCCGACCAGCGGTAGGGCAGGGTGGTGACGGGGATGCGGCCGGCGACCGGGTGGTCGGACCACTCAGCGAAGCCGCGGGCCTCGAAGACCGGCTGGGTCACCACGTCGCGGTTGTCGACCACCGGTGCTGCGGCGACGCCAGCTGCACGCAGCCGCTCGACGACGTCGTCGCGCTCCTGGGCCCGGAACCAATCGCCGAGGTGCTGGTCAAGGCGATCGTGGGCATCGAAGCGGCCGGCGACGGTCGACAGCGCTGGATCCCGCGCCCACTCGGGCGCCCCGAGCAGGTCCACCAGTGCAGGCCATTGGTCGTCCTCGACCGACAACGCGATCCAGCGCTCGTCGCCTTCGCAAGGGTAGACGCCTTGCGGAGCCCTCTCCCGGCACCGGTTGCCGAGCCGCTCACCGACGCGTCCGAAGGCACTGAACTCCAGGACCTCCTCGGCGGCCAGGTTCAGCGCGCTCTCGACCAGTGGTGCCTCGATCATGCACCCGACGCCGGTGGTGTCACGCTGCTGGAGTGCGGTGAGGATGGCGAAGGCCGCGTGCATCCCCCCGAGCGGATCACAGGGACCGTTCGGCATGACGGGAGGCCCGTCCCGGTAACCGGTCGCCCACGACAGGCCCGATACCTGCTCCACGGTCTGGGCGAAGCCCACGAGGTCGCGCCACGGCCCGTCGAGCCCGAACGCCGGCATCCGGCACATGACGAGACGAGGGTTGACCTGCTTGAGCCGCTCCCAGCCCAGACCCCAGTTCTCCATCACCCGCGGGGTGTAGTTCTCGACCATCACATCCGCCCAGGCGACGAGCCCGAGAAAGAGCTCACGCCCTCGCGCAGAGCCAAGATCGAGGGTGACGCCGCGCTTGTTGGTGTTGATGCTCAAGAAGAAGCAGCTCCGCTCCCACCACTCGTCGAGTGAGGCGAACGGCTGAGCGGCAGCCGGCCGCATGCCATCGATCACCTGGATCGACTCGAGATGCACCACGTCTGCGCCGAGGGCGGCCAGCAGCTGCGTCGAGCTCGGACCGGCCCACCATGCGGTGGCGTCGAGGACCTTGAGACCCGCCAGCGGGAGATCGCCTGCTTCGGGTGCGTCCGCACCCGGTCGGCGTGCTGTCTCCGCCGGCACCACGGGCGAAGTCCGCTCCGCCCGTGTCGGAGCCGGATGCCGGGCAGCAGGACGACGGCCGTCGATGGCGTAGGGCGGACGAGGGGCGGTGAGCGTGTAGGGCTCGCTGAGGAAGACGCCGCGCTCGGCGAGGTGGTCGAGGCCAGGAAGCAGCTTCCCGTTGCCGATCGGCGCCACCGGGATCCGCAACCCGGTCGCCAGCTCCAGCACCTCGGCCGTCGTGTGCTCCAGGAGCCACGACCTGGTGCTGCGCTCGAACTCCGCCTTGCGCACCGGGTCGAACCGAACATCGGTATCGCCCAGGAGATCCGCTCGACCAATGAGCCGGATCAGGTCCTCGAGCTTTTGGGCGGAGTTAGTGTTCAGCCCGATCCACCCGTCGGCCGTCGCTTCGATGCCTGGGAACATGATCGTGCGTCCCGGCCCCGGAGGAACACCACCGATCATCCGGTACATCAGGTCCTGGAACAAGTTCGTGGCGATCAGGGCCGCCTCCGCACCGGACACATCGATGTGCGCGCCGACGCCGGTACGACGAAGGTGCCGCGCCGCGGCCAGTGCGGCTGGAGCCGCGAACACACCCGCGGCCAGTTCGGAGAGGCGTCCGGCCGCATAGATCGGTTCCCGATCCGGCCGGCCCCGGCCGGCGATCGAGCCGCTGATCGCCTGGGCGGTGAAGTCGTTCCCGGGTGAATCCTCGAGCGGCCCACGGCCGTAGGGCGAGATCGTCACGACGACGTTGGTCGGTCGAGGCAGCAGCCCGGCTTCCTCGAGTGGCCCCGAGGGGAGATCGGCGACGACCACGTGGGCGGAGCGCACGAGGTGACGGACCGTCGGGTCAGTGAGATCCCCGACTGCGCAGCGCTTACCCGCGGCCAGCCAGCGGAACAGCGGCCCGTCCGGGGCGCCCTCCGGCAGCTGTCCAGAACGCGTGGTCCTGCGCAGCGGCGACCCATCGACCGGCTCGATGACGACGACGTCGGCTCCCGCGTCAGCGAAGAGCTTCGTCGCATACGCCCCGGCAACGCCGGCCGTCAACTCCACCACGGTGTACCCATCGAGCGCATCGATGGCCATGGGCACCTCCTCAAGTGCAGCTCGATGCGCAGTCATGCAGTCTTACACAGCCGACCGAGGGGACCGGAGGTGAAGGCGCGGTAGCGATGCGTGCGGACTCCCTGGTCCCCCGGACTGAGCGCTCATTCCGAGTGCCGGACCACGTCGATCGGGTGCTCGGCGTCGACCCTCTCGAACTCGGGAGGGCGCCGATCGGCCAGCGCTGCGAAGGCCTCCAAGTTGGCGGGCTCACCGAGCAGACGCCCGAAGGCCTTGTCCTCGCGCCGACGGGCCGCGGCGATGGCTTCCCGGTGTCCGGCGACGATGGTCCGCTTGGTCTCGACCAGCGACGCAAGCGGCTTGGCCGCCAAGTGGCGGGCCACCCGAAGCGACTCGGCCATGAGGTCGGACGGCTCGCACAGTCGCCAGGCCAGACCCATCTCGACACACTCCTCGGCGCTGAACCACTCGGAGCTCATCAGCATCCATGTGGCGTCCTGACGGCCCAGCAACAGGGGCAACAGGTAACTGCTTGCGGCCTCCGGCGCCACGGCCAGATCCGTGAACGGGCACCGCACCCGCGCCTCGGTCGACATGAGCACCAAGTCGGCGTAGCCGAGGAGCGTGGCGCCCACGCCGAGAGCCATCCCGTTGACCGCGCAGACCAGCGGCTTGGGGAACGCCGCCAGCTGGTCGATCAGCCCGGGGAAGCCGTGCTGGCCGGGAACGAAGCCGGGGTCGGTGGCTCTCGTCGCCATCTCGCGAACATCGGTCCCAGTTGAGAAAGCCCGTCCGGAGCCGGTCAGCACCACCACCGCGACCCCTGGCGACGCCGCGGAATCGATGAGGGCCTCCGCTAGGGCGTCGTACAGAGCCTCGTTGAACGCGTTCAGTGCGTCCTCCCGGCGGAGCGTGAGGACCCTCACTCGGCCTTGATCCTCCGACTGCAACAACAGTCCGTCCTCGCTCATCAGCTCCTCCGTCGCACCCAGCGGACCCGCCGACCCTACAGCCACGGAGCTGCGTCGGGCGCCGGGATCGAGGGTGCTGGTGTGAATCTCGGGCTGGCAACAGCGGACGCGTCTGCCGCCCCAGGTGGCCGTGTCCGGGCCCGACTGAGCATCGGTTTCTTTGGGCAGATGCTTCGGCTCGTTACGGCTTCGTGAGGCGCACGAAGCCCAACAGGTGGGACGAGACCGATCCCGACCGTGGAACACCGAACTCGAGACGCGCGCCAATTCGAGATCTCGCCAAATTCGAGTTAGCTTGCCGCCATCCCCACTATGGGCTGGTTGAGCGGCTGACCACCCATGGAGCCGAGGAAAGGAGCGCCGCCGAAGGCGAAGATCCCACCGTCTGCGGCGGCTTCCCAGTAGCCCTGGCCGTTATGCGCGGCGGCCATGGCGACAATGGGCTGGTTCAAGGGCTGGCCTCCCATGGAGCCGAAGAAACCAGCATCGCCGAAGGCGAAGATCCCACCGTCTGCGGCTGCCAGCCAGTAGCCCCCGCCGTCAGGGGTGGAGGCCACGCCGACTACTGGCTTGTTGAGGGCAAGGGACCCGGCGGACCCATAGAACTGGGCGTCACCGAAGGCGAAGATCCCACCGTCAGATGCCACCTCCCAGTAGCCCTTGCCGTCGGGTGTGGCAGCTAACCCGACGATCGGCTGGTTCAGTGGCTTCCCACCTTCGGAGCCGAAGAATCCGGCGTCACCGAAGGTGAAGATGCCACCGTCTCGGGCCACCTCCCAGTAGCCCTTGCCGTCGGGAGTCGAGGCCATACCCACGATCGGTTGGTTCAGGGGCTTACCGGCCATCGAACCCTGGAAGGGGGCGTTGAAGGCGAAGATCCCACCGTCAGACGCGACCTCCCAGTACCCGCCGGTCGAGTTATCAGAGGCCATCCCGACCATGGGTTGGTTGAGAGGCTGGCCGCCCATGGAGCCATAGAAGGGTGCGTTGAAGGAGAACAGACCTCCATCACGGGCCACGAGTCGATAGCCGGCCGTAGCAGGTGGTACCTCTGGTTCGGAGAGGATGACTACCTCTCCGTTGCCGGACTGGACGCCACCTTGGTCGAACTGTGCGTTACCACCGTTGTAGGAACCGCCGCCCCCGCCGCCGGCACCTGCAACCCCACTGAAATCGAGGCCACCTGCCCCGCCACCGTTGAGGCCACCGCCACCGGCACCAGCCTTCTCGCCGGCACCTCCGCCTCCCCCGAAACCGCCGTGTCCGTAGCCGGGAGCGCCAGCGCCACCGCCAGCGCCGTTGACCAGTGACTTTCCGCCGGCGGCATCCGATTCGGTCTTCCCGTCACTGAGCAGCCCACCTCCACCGGCGGCCGCCGGAATGCTCAAGCTGACGCAGCCGGGAGGAGCTAGTCCGCCTTCACCACCCTGGCCAGCGGGACCGCCGCTGCACGAGTGTCCCCCTGGAGGAGTCTGACCGTCGCCGGCGATCGGCGTCTCGCTGCCGCCGCCGCCGGGGCTGCTCCCAGCACTGCCGCCGCCTCCGGCTGCGGCCATGAGCAACCCGGCCGACGTGGCACTCCTGTACACGAAGGAGGCCCCACCGCCGCCACCGCTGCCATTCAACGTTGTTCCCTGGCCGCCGACCACCACGTTCAGTGTCTCACCCGGCGTCACGCCGAAGAAGCCTCTCATCTGGGCGCCCTTGCCTCCCGGCACTTCGAGGACGCCCCCTCCGCCCTGTGCGCCCGAGGCGGTGATTTCGACCACGGTGACGCCGGGGGGCACGTGAAAGCTGTCTATAGCCCCCGTGTAGGAGAAGGTGCATTCGATGGATGGGGGTTGAGAACACGATGGTGTGGCTGATGCGGGCGTCGAAGTCATCCCTGCCCCCACGACGAGGCCGCCAAAAGCAATGGCAATGGCGCCGGCCAAGCTAATCAGTCGCTTTCCGACGTAGCCCATGCCGGTCCCCCTTCTCTATTGAAGCCGACCCAAACAGCCTTCACGGCGGATCGAACGCAAGAGGGACTTAATCCCACGTGTTTTCGATTGTCAAGCCCTTC
>CAWDKW010000003.1:0-84441 GCA_963803065.1 uncultured Acidimicrobiaceae bacterium | reverse complement strand
CTGGATGGCGCGCAGCTCATCGCTGTCCATGGGGGACCTCGACCGGGCCAGGTCCTCGGTGGCCACCCCGTAGAGGTCGGCGGCATTGCGCCAGAGGATCTTCTCTTTTACCCGGTCGGTCAACGGCGGGTACCCGTGCTCGGCCTGGAGCCGCTCGGGGATCGAGAAGTTCCAGAAGGCGTCGATCAACGACTGGGGGGACCCGTACCAGATGCTGTCGGTGCCCCAGAGGACGCGGTCCTCGCCCACGCCGATCAGGAGCTTGCCCAGGATGTGGGCGGCCTCTTCGGGCCGCCTGAGGGCCAGGTACCAGGTGCTCCCGATCTCGGCGTAGACGTTGGCGCCCGGGCTCACCTCCGAGTCCTCCAGGCTGGCGATGAGCCGGTTGACCCCCCGGCCGCGGCTCGATTCCTCGTACGGCCCCTCCTGGCCGTCGGGGTCGAGCTCGTAGCCGGAGTGGTAGACGACGAAGGTGAGGTCGGGGTAGCGCACGGCCACCGGCCCGATGTCGCGGGGCGAGGAGCCCTCCGGCGAGGCGCCGGGGACCGGGGCCCCGATCCCCTTGTGGGCGCACACGATCGTGGTGGTGGTCCGGCGCACGGCCTCGAGGAAGGGGATGCCGACCCGCTCGTCGTCCAAGAACCAGCCGTGCCCGACCCGGCCGGGGGCGACCAGCTCGGGGGGGTCCCACAGGGTGTAGACCTTCCAGCCTGCCGGACGGAGGTCGTCCGCCCATTCGGGCAGCCGCTCGATCTCCTCCGGGCCGGCGTTGGGATGGACGATGGTGTGGGTGAGCACCCGGTTGGTGCCGGCGTAGCGGTCGACCAGGTCGCGGCAGGCCGAGATCTCCTGGTTGGTCAGCACGTTCTCGTGGGCCCGACCGGGGAGCGAGGTGAGGAGGGCGACGTTCGTATCGCTCTCGCCGAACACGTGTCGCGCCCACCGGGCCCCGGAGAGTCGCTCGGGATCGATGTCCTCGCCCCACCGTTCGGGATCGACCGTGCGCAGGAAGCCAGCCAGCGCCTCGGCCTTCCCCGCCCGCCAGCGGTCCGGGCTGACCAGGTGGGTCTGGACGTCGATCACGTAGGACCCCTGGCCCCGCCCGAAGGTGGCCTCGGCCGCCCCCTGGTCGTGCTCGGCCTCGGCCGGCACGTTGAAGAACCCGCCACCGGCCTCAGCATCGAGCGTGCGGAGCACGGTCGCCGTCGTGGTCCGTCCGTCGACCAGGCTCTGAGCGGCACCGCGGCTCGAGCAGCCGGCCCGGGCCACCCGGTCGAAGACCGCCTCCCGAGCCAGGAGCTCCGCCCGGTTCGGCTGGATCGGGTCGTACTCCTCGCTGCTGAGCCCGGCGATCAACGAGGGGAGCAGCTGGGCACGGGCCACGGCCTGGTCAGTCCGGCAGCGGCGGAAGGACGTCCCGCCAGGCGGCCGAGGTCAGCTCGATGAGCTGCCCGTCGGGGTCGCGGATCATGATGGCCGCCTGCATGTCGGTCCGCTCGAGGACCTCCCCCCCGCTGGGGACGACCTTCTCGATCACCGACGGGATGTCCCCGACCGAGAAGGACAGGTGGGTGAGCCCCGGTTCGTTCATGACCCGCTGGCGGAAGGCCCGGGTCCCGGCCTCGGCGAAGTGGAGCAGCTCCAGGACCAGCCCGTCGCGCACCATGTAGACGGCGTGCAGGCCGACTGGCTGTGGAACCTCCAGCAGCTTGCTGGTGCCCTCGTCGGGGGCGTCGAGCTCCCACCAGAAGCGGAACTGCAGGACGTCCTCGTAGAACCGCCGGGACCGGTCGAGATCGGTCACGCAGATGCCCACGTGGTTGAACACGGCCTGATCCGGAGACATGCCGGCGGTCATGCTGCCCCCCTTTCGATTGCTTCACTGCGTACGGATCGACGCGAGGCGATCAGACGTCCGACTCGGGCGACGGCGATCACCAGCCTTGACCGGCCCCGCCTCAGCGGGCGGCGACCTCGATGACGGTGGCCGAGCCCATGCCCCCGCCGGCGCACATGGCGGCCACCCCGATGCCGCCGCCTCTGCGGGCCAGGTCGTAGACGAGGGTGGTGAGCATGCGGGCCCCGGTGGCGGCGATGGGATGGCCGAGGCTGCAGCCGCTGCCCGAGATGTTGACGCTGTCCTCGTCGAGGTCGAGGAGCCGGACACAGGCGATGGGGACCGAGGCGAAAGCCTCGTTGATCTCGAACAGGTCGACGTCAGAGACGGTGAGGCCGGCCCGGGCCAGGGCCTTCGGGATGGCCGTGGTCGGGGCCATGCCCGTCTCTTTGGGCTCCACCCCCACCGAGGCCCAGGACCGGACGGTGGCGAGGGGGCTGAGCCCGTGGTCGGCGGCGAAGGCGTCGGAGGTGAGGACCAGGGCCGAGGCGGCGTCGTTGATGCCCGAGGCGTTGCCGGCGGTGATGGAGAAGCCCTCGATCTCGGGGTGGAGGGGCTGGAGGGAGGCCAGCTTCTCCATGGTCGAGCCGCGGCGGGGGTGCTCGTCGGTCTCGAAGACCACGGCCGAGCCGTCCTTGGTCGTCACCTTGACGGGCACGATCTCCTCGGCGAAGCGGCCCTCGTCGATGGCGGCGATGGCCCGCTGGTGGGAGCGGAGGGCCCAGGCGTCCATGTCCTCCCTGGTCGCCCCCACCCGAGCGGCCGTGTTCCACCCGACGGTGATGGACATGTCGAAGGCGGGGGCCTCGGGGGTCTCGGGGTGGGAGGGGGACATCCAGTCCTCCCACTCGTCGGTGCCGACGATGCGCCGCTTCTCCCTCGGCGAGGTGGACGAGGACTGGACCCCGCCGGCGATGACGGCGCTGTCCATGCCGGCCATGATCGAGGCCGAGGCGGTCTGGACCGCAGCCATCCCCGAGGCGCAGTGGCGGTTGTGGGCGAGGCCGGGGACGGTGTCCATCCCGGCGACCACGGCGGCGTAGCGGGCGATGACCCCGCCGCCGTAGAGGGACTCGGCCAGGATCAGGTCGTCGATGTCGGCCGGGGCGAGCCCGGTGCGGGCCAGGGCCTCCTCGATGACCGGGAGGGCCAGCGCCGAGGCATCGGTCTCGCTCAGGGTGCCCTTGCGGGCGGTACCGATGGCGGTCCGGACGGCCGAGACGATCACGGCATCTGGCATGTGAGCTCCCTCGTGTGTAGGTGGTGTCCCCTGTGCGGGTGGTGTCCGCCCCGCAGCGTACCAGCGGGCCCCTCCTCGGGAGCACAGCTGTGCTCGCCCAGGGGCCCGTGGATAGGATGACCAACCGTGAGAATCGTCATCGATGCGGACCGCTGCACCGGGCACGGCCGCTGTCCGGTGACTCGGTGACCACCCCGACGAGCATCGAGATCGCCCCGTCGTCGGAGATCGACCCGGTCGCCGAGTTCCGGGCCGAGCTCGTCGCCTGGCTGGCCGAGCACCTGACCGTCACCGTGATCGAAGCCGGACGGGCCGGCATGGACATGGGCGACAACTTCGAGATCCTGCGTGAGTGGAACCGAGCCTTGGCCGACGCCGGCTGGGCCGCCGTGGCCTGGCCCCGCCGGTATGGCGGCCGGGAGGCCGGCATCGCCGAGCAGTTGGCCTGGTTCGAGGAGATGTCGGCCGCCCGGGCCCCCGGGGTGATCAACGTCATCGGAGTCTCAAATATCGCCCCGGCCATCATGGCCGTCGGGACCGACGAGCAGCGGTCGCGGTTCTTGGCCCCGATGCTGCGGGGGGACGAGATCTGGTGCCAGGGGATGTCCGAGCCCGATGCGGGTTCGGACCTGGCCTCGCTACGGACTGTCGCCCGCCTTGACGGAGACACCTTCGTGGTGAACGGCCAGAAGACCTGGAACAGCCTCGGCCGCCATGCCGACTGGTGTCAGCTCTATGTCCGCACCGATCCCGACGCCCCCAAGCACAAGGGAATCAGCTGCCTTCTGGTCGACATGGACACGCCGGGCGTCGAGGTTCGGCCCCTGCTCACCATGGCCGGTGAGCTGACCTTCTCCGAGTTGTTCTTCACCGACGTGGTGGTCCCGAAAGCGAACCTGCTCGGGCCGCTCAACGAGGGGTGGCGAGTGGCGATGACCACCCTCAGCCACGAGCGGGCCGGGGTCGCCCGGCTGCACCTGTCACTGAACGAGCGACTGGGCAAGCTCATGGCCGACGCCAAGGGTCGGGCCGCCCTGGCCGACCCCGTCATCCGGAACCGCCTGATGGCTCTCTACGCCCGGATCGCCTGCATGCGCTGGACGACGACCCGCGAGCTCGAGGCCGTCGGCCAGGGACGCCAGCCCTCCCCAGCCATGGGGAGCATCGCCAAGCTGATGTGGTCGCTCACCGAGCAGGACCTGGCCGAGCTGGCCGTCGACCTGCTCGGGCTCGAGGCGCTGAGCGGGCCGTGGGCCAAGAACCTGGCCTCCTCCCGTCAGGCCACCATCGCCGGCGGTACGACCGAGATCAACCGCAACATCCTGGCCGAGCACGGCCTTGGTCTGCCCCGCTGACGGCACGGGACACCCCGAGAGCCCAGCAGGCCTGCCACCCGACGGCGCCGGGCTCAGTTCCCTGAGGACTCAGCTCCCAGAGGACTCAGCTCCCAGAGAACTCAGTTCCCGGAGAACTCAGCTCGCCAACGGAGGCAGCCCGCCGGCGTAGGTCTTGGTCTCCGTGTACTGCTCGAAGCCCTCGATGCCGTTCTGGCGCCCGATCCCGCTGGCCTTGTAGCCGCCAAAGGGGGCGTCGGGGCCGTACCAGACGCCGCCGTTGACCCCCGCCGTGCCGGCCCGGACCCGCCGGGCCACAGCCATGGCCCGCTCCTCTGACGCCGAGGTGACCCCGACCCCCAGGCCGTACTGGTTCTCGTTGGCCAGCCGGACGGCGTCGTCGTCGTCGTCGAAGGGCACGACGACCAGCACCGGCCCGAAGATCTCCTCCCGGGCGATGGACATCGAGTTGTCCACGTCGGCGAAGAGGGTGGGCTCCACATAGAACCCCTTGTCGAACTGGGCCGGCCGGCCGCCGCCGACGACCACTCTCGCCCCCTCGGCCTTCCCCTGTTCGATGTAGCCGAGGACCCGCTCGCGCTGCAGCGCGCTGATCTGGGGACCCTGGAAATTGCTCGGGTCGGTCGGGTCGCCGTAGGGGACGTTCCGGAACCCCTCCTCCATGATGGCGATGCCCTCCTCGTAGCGGGAGCGCGGCAGCAGCATCCGGGTGAGCATGACGCAGCCCTGGCCGCCATGGGTACAGACAGTCCAAGCCATGGACAGCTTGGCCTGGAAGTCGGCGTCGTCCAAGATGATGTCGGCCGACTTGCCTCCCAGCTCGAGGAACAGCCGCTTGAGGGTGGATGCGCCCTGCGCCATGATCCGCCGGCCTACGGCGGTCGAGCCGGTGAACGAGATCAGGTCGACCCTAGGGTCGGTGACCAGGTCCTCGGCCACCGCATTGTCCGACGTGGTCACCACTTGGAGCACACCCGGAGGGAAGTCGGTGCGCTCGGCCACCAGGCGGCCGATGCGCGTGGCGTTCCACGGGGTGTTGGGAGCGGCCTTCAAGATGACGGTGTTGCCGGTGGCGAGGCCCTGGCCCAGCTTGTTGATGGCCACCTCGAAGGGGTAGTTCCACGGCACGATGGCCCCGACCACGCCGACCGGCTCCTTGGCCACCTTGCGCCAGCTCCGTGTGCCGAAGGCGGTGCCCTCGGGGAGGTCCCGCTCCCAGTGGAACTCATCGATGAAGTCGGCCGGCCAGAGCAGCCCCTCGGAGAGCGGGGCATCGAGCTGGGGGCCGTAGGTCAACAGGACCGGCGCCCCCACCTCGGCGACGAGCTCGGCCCGCAGGAGCTCCTGCTCCTCGACCAACGCCGCATGGAGCTGGCGGATACAACGCTGACGGAGTTCCTTGTCCGTGGCCCAGGCTGACTCGTCGAATGCCCGGCGGGCTGCGCCGATGGCCTCGTCCATGTCCTCGTGGCCGGCGTCGGCTACCTGACCCAGGACCTCCTCGGTCGCCGGGTTGATGTTGTCGAACACCTTGCCCGACCGGGCCTCGACGAGCTTGCCGTCGATCTGCATCCGTTGCTCGCCCTTCACCGCCGCCGCGCTGTCATTGGCTGCCATGGCTCTGCCTCCCCTTGTCGGACGTTCTACCCGGTTATCTTCCCCTCGGACCGGGCCCTTCGACCGGCCTCGCCGAGCAACCGCTCCCGATCGGGAATAGCCGCCCGGAGACCCGGCCGCTCCACGCGGTGGGCCTCCCGAAGCCGGAGAACGAAGCTGCTCGTCATGCTATCGGCCTGCGAAGATGGCGCCCAATTGGCCGGCCCTGGCACCTCGGTTGCTCTGCCGGCAGGCGTCTTCGTGTACGGTTTCCCAACTCATTGGCTTGGCGAATGCCGGCCGCCGTCGCCACCGGACCGGCGTCGCGCGCGAGGAAGGTGAGGTCCATGGAGTTGAAGGCTGGGGTACAGCTGCGGAGCGCGGTGAGCACCACGGAGGTGGTGGTCGTCCGCGCCCCGACGGAGCCGGTGACGCTGACCTGCGGGGGAGTACCCATGGTGGGGCGCGACGAGGAGTCGTCCGGGGGCGGGCTCCCGGCCGGTGACGAGGGCTCGTCGCTCCTGGGCAAGCGCTACGTCGACGAGACCTCCGACATCGAGGTCCTCTGCACCAAGGCGGGTGACGGCACCCTGGCCGTCGAGGGCCGGACGCTGGAGCTGAAGAGCGCCAAGCCACTCCCCTCGTCGGACTGAGGCCCTGGTCGGACGGGCCGCTCGGGCTGAGTGGTAGCGGGACCGAGCCCCCAAGAAGGGCTACTGCCCGTCAACGTCACTGACCGCTTGGGACTGCCTCTCGGCCACCTGGCGCGGGAGGCGCCCGCTGCGCTTGGCCATGAACTCCCTGACGTCGGTCGCACCACTGGCGATGGTGATGAAGTCGGCCGTGCCCTGCAGGTGGACCCGCATGCCCATCGTCTCCCACGCCCGCTTGACCCCGGCTTTGACCGTCATGATGGTGGTGAGGGGCATCTGGGCGATGGTCGAGGCCATCTCCTCCACCGTTGACTCGAGGTCCGCTCGCTTGACGACCTCGTTGACCAGCCCCCATTCCCTGGCTTGGTCGGCCGACAAGGTCGGGGCCAGGTAGAGGTACTGGTAGGCCCGCTTCCAGCTCATCAAGGCCCAGGGCTCGATGAGGGTCTGGGCGCCGGGCAGGCCGAAGCCCTGGGGCAGCGGCATCTGGAAGTAGGCGTCGTCCGAGGCGACGGTCAGGTCGGTCAGGTAGCCGTAGACCGTCCCCCCGCCCACGCAATAGCCGTGGATCTGGGAGATCGTCGCCTTGGGGAACTCCCAGAGGTTCAGCGGCGGCCACAGGAAGAGGTCGTAGTTGTGGGCCTTCCAGGTCCGCTCCGGGGTGGGGCCGGTGGTCGGGTACACCTCAGCCATCTCCTCGGGCTCGACGATGGCATGCCCGGCGCAGAAGCCGTTGCCGTTCGCCTTCACGATGAGGACCTTCACCTCCTCGTCGCGGTTGGCCCACTTGAGTGCATCCTCGAAGTCCCACACCTGTTGTGCCGTCTGGATGTTGGCCTTCTCCGGCATGTTCAAGACGATGCGGGCGATCGGCCCGTCCTTCTCGTAGATGATCGTCTCCATCTCGGTGCGGTCCACGTTGGGTTCCCTTCTGGTCACGTGGCCACGAGACGGCGAGGCGCGCGCCTCGGGTCCCCCCGCCACCTCACGGATTGTCCGGTCCTCGACGCGAACGAGGATTCCGATTGTCTGCTCCTCCATCCGAGCGAGGATTCCGCCGGCATCACTGCCGCTCGGACCGCTCGACTTGGAGTTGGCGCTTCAACACCTTTCCATTGGGCTCCCGGGGAAGGGTGTCGACGAACTCGACCGTCCTCGGGCGCTTGAAGTCGGCCAGCGTGTCTGCAAGGCGGCTGAGCATGGCGGCGGCGTCGCGGGATGCACCCGGCCGCAGTTCGATGATGGCGTGCACCCGCTGGCCCATCCGCTCGTCGGGCAGGCCGATCACGGCCGAGTCGACGACGTCGGCGTTGGCGGCCAGGGCGTTCTCGACCTCGGCCGGGTAGACGTTCGCCCCGCCGCTCACGATCAGGTCGGTCCGGCGGTCGGCGATGAACAGGTAGCCGTGCTCGTCCAGGTGACCCAGGTCCCCGACGGTGGCGAACCCGTCCCGATAGGCGGCCGCCGTCTTTTCCGGGTCGCCCCGGTAGGAGAAGCCCGCCCCCGGGAACGTGCTGATGTAGATGGTGCCCACCTCTCCCGGTGGCAGCTGCCGGCCGTCGTCATCGAGGATTCGCACCTCGAGGCCGGGAAAGGCTCGGCCGACGCTGCCCGGCTTGAACAACCACTCCCCCGGCGAGATGATCGTCGCCATCGCCTCGGTGGCCCCGTAGAGCTCCCAGACCGTTCCCGGCGGGAACACGTCCATGATCCGTTGCTTGAGCGGCACGGGACACGGAGCAGCGGCATGGATGAGGAGCCGGACGCTCGAGCGGTCATAGGCCGACCAGTCCGCCTCGAGGATCCGGACGAAGTGGGCGGGAACCATCTGGGTCCGGGTGACCCGGTGCTGCTCGATGAGCGACAGGCAGCCGTCCCCGGTGAACTTGTCCTGCACCACCACCTGTCCGCCTTCCCACAGCGAGTACTCGGCATAGGCGCTCGGGGCGGTGTGGTAGAGGGGACCGCAGACCAGCTGCACGGTATCGGGGCCGTACCCCCAGTAGGCGGCGATGGGCGACGTGGTGGCCACCGGCGCCGGGATCGGCGCCGGTCGCTCCACCGCCTTCGGTCGTCCGGTGGTGCCCGAGGTGTAGCCGAGCAGGGTCGGGCCGGTATTGAGGAACTCCTCTCGGGGGGGACGGCCGGCCGGCCGGGCGAAGTCGGGGGCGTTGATGTCGAGGACGGCGACCTCCTCGACGGCGAAACCGACCGGCCCCTCGACGACCAGGGCCCTCATGCGGGCGTCGCGCACGATGTACTCCGCCTCACCGGGCGTCAGACGCGGCGAGAGCGGCACGAACAGGGCCCCGAGACGGGCGATGGCGTGCGAGACGATGAACCATTCCGCCCGGTTCCTCAGACCGATGCCCACGGCGTCACCGGGCCCGACACCGAGCTCGGCCAGTCGGACGGCCAGCCCGTTGGCGCGGGCATCGAGCTCGCCGAAGGTCACCGCCGCCGGGCCGTCGATGAGGGCCACCCGGTCGGGATCGGTCGCCGCCGTGGCGGCCACCCCTCGGCGATGGGAGCCGACCTGGCCGCTACCCGGCATCGACGAACCCCACCGTCTCGCCCACGGGGTAGACCTGGCCGGGCTGCCCGCTGATGTGCACGACACCTGACACCGGGCACTCCACCTCGATCTCGACCTTCTCGGTCTCCAGTAGGTACAGGGGTTGGCCCTCGGTGACCTGGCCGCCATCGGCCACCAACCACTGGACGATGGTGCCCTCGGTGATGGCCACGCCGGCCTGCGGGATCTTGATCCAGGCCCTGCTCTCGCTCATCGCATCACGCAAGTGCCCGGATGGTCTTGGCGATGCCGGACCGCCCGGGATAGTGGAGGGTCTCGAGCTCGGTGGCGTAGGGGACGGGCGAGTAGGCCGCACCGAGACGCTCGACCGGGGCGGCCAGCTCCCCGAAGAGCTCGTGGGACACGATCGAGGCGATCTCGGCCCCCGGGCCGGCGAACCTGGTGGCCGCGTGCACCACCACCACCCGCTTGGTCCTGGCCGCACTGGCGAGCACCGCATCCCGGTCGAGGGGCACCAGGGTACGGAGGTCGACGACCTCCACGCTGATCCCGTCGCCGGCCAGATCCTCGGCCGCGGCCAGCGCCTCTCTGACCTGCCAGCCCCAGGTCACCACCGTGACGTCGTCGCCCGCCCGCTTCACGTCGGCGACGCCCAGCGGGATCTGGAACTTCCCGGGCGGGACGGGCCCCCGGGTGAAGAGCAGCGACAGGGTCTCCATATGGATGCAGGGGTCGTCATCGAAGATGCACGAGTACAGGAGGCCCTTGGCGTCGGCCGGCGTCGAAGGCACGGCGACCTTGAGGCCGGGGACGTGCATCATCCAGGCCTCGAGCGACTGGGAGTGCTGAGCCCCGAACTGACGGCCGCCCCCCACCGATGTGCGGATGGTGATGGGCACGTTCGTCCGCCCACCCGACATGTAGCGGAGCTTCGCTGCGTGGTTGGCCACCTGGTCCATGGCCACCGCGAAGAAGTCCATCAACATCACCTCGGCGATGGGCCGCATGCCGACCAGCGACGCCCCGATGGCCGCCCCCACGATGGCCTGCTCGGAGATGGGGGTGTTCCGGACCCGCTCCCGTCCGTACTTGGTCGAGAGGCCCTTGGTGCCCTTCATGACACCGCCGATGGGGTCCTCGATGTCCTCGCCCAGGGCGAAGACGTCGACGTCCTCCCCCATGGCCAGGTCGATGGCCTGGTTGACCGCTTCGGCCATGGTGTGGGTGGGGGCGGGGGCGGCTGGGTCGGTGTGGGCGGGGTCGGTGTGGGCGGGGCGTGGGGGCGGGATCGGGTCGGTGTGGGTCGGATCTGCGCCCTGGTCGGGCACGCTCATCGGGGGGATGCCTCCGGCTCGGAGAAGACGTCGGTCAACAGCTCGCCCGGCGCCGGCGGCTCGCTCGCCAGTGCCGACGCGAGCGCCGCGTCGACCTGCCCTCGCACCTCCGCCTCCATCTCGGCCAGCACCTCCTCCCGCATCCCCCGCTCCTGGAGCAACCAGGCACGGTTCCGGACCAGCGGTTCGACCGCTTCGGCGGCCGCGAACTCATCGGGCTCCATGTACTCCGTGGTCGAACCGAACGAGTGACCTCCCAGCCGGTACGTCATGCACTCGAGAAAGGTCGGGCCCCTTCCGGCTCGCGCCGACCCGATAGCGTCCTCGGCTGCTGCGCTCATGGCCGGGATGCTGTTCCCGTCCACCGTCCGGGACTCCATGCCGTAGGCGCCGAATCGATCGGCCAGGCTGGTGGTCCGGGTGTAGTCGGCGTACTTGGTGTGCTCCCCGTAGCGGTTGTTCTGGCAGACGAAGACCACCGGGAGCTGCCACAGCGCGGCCAGATTGCATGCCTCATGAGTTGCGCCGATGCTGGTGGCGCCATCGCCGAAGCTGACAACGGTTACCTGGTCGGTGCCCCGCAGCCGGCTGGACAGGGCCAGACCCACGGCGATCGGCAGTCCTCCCCCTACCACACCGGTGGTGACCATGAGGCCCGATCGGGGATCCGAGACGTGCATCGGTCCCCCCTTTCCCTTTGACGTGCCCGTCGCCTTTCCCAGCATCTCGGCCAACAGCTCGTCGAGGGGAACGCCCTTGGCGATGCAGTCGTGCGTGCCCCGGTACGTCGTGACCATGTAATCGTCCTTGCGGAGGTGCTCACAGACAGCAGCAGGGATCGCCTCTTGGCCCCGTACGGTGTAGTAGGTCATGGTCAGCTCGCCGGAGCTCAGTCCCCGGACGATCCGCTCCTCGGTCGTCCTGATGGTCGTCATGGTCCGGAAGACCCGCAGGGCGGCATCGTCCGAGAGGCCTCCTTCCGGCGTCATTGGCTCGGGCGACGATGGCATGGCGTGTCGGACGATACGTCGGTCACAGGGCTTGTGCAGCGAACCGGGCCCGCAGCTCCTTGCGGTCCACCTTGCCGAAGTCGTTGTAGGGGATCTCGTCCACGAACAGCAGCCGCTCGGGCAGCTTGAAGCTGGCGATGCGCCCACCGCAGTAATCCCGGAGGGCGTCGCCGGTGATCGGGTCGGAGGAGACGATGGCGCACCCGACCCGATTCCCCATCTCCGGGTCGGGGACTCCGACCACGGCCACATCGCGGACGGCGGGATGGGTCCGCACCACCGCCTCCACCTCCGAGGGTGCGAACTTCTCCCCTCCCCGGTTGATGGTGTCGGACCTGCGGCCTGCGGGGTAGAGGTAGCCCTCCGGGTCGGCCGAGACCATGTCCCCGGTCCGGAACCAGCCGGTCGGCACCAGCGTGCCGTCGGCCTGCGTGTCGTCCGCCCGTGCGCCGGGGACGACGCTGCCGGCGCTCTTCACCCACAGCTCTCCCACCGTCCCGGTGGGAACGGCGTCGCCGGAGGTTGGATCGACGATCCGCACCTCGACACCGGGCAGCGGACGACCCACCGACGCCAGGCGCTCGGCCGTGTGATCGCCGGGGCCCAGCGCGGTGATCGAGCCCATCGTCTCGGTCTGACCGAACGTGTTGGTCAGGTCCACTCCGGGGAGCGAGGTCATGGCCCGAGCGACCAACTCGGGCGAGGCCGGTGCGGCCCCATAAGTCAGGCTCGAAAGCGAGTGGAGATCGGTGCAGTCGAAGTCCGGATGATCCAGGATCCGGTGCAACATCGTCGGCACCAAGAAGGAGGTCTGCACACCGTGCTTGGCCACCAGGGCCAGCCAGTCACCGGCGTCGAAACGGGTCTGGACCACCGTCGTGTTGCCCTTGGCCAGCTGCACCATCAGGCCGAGCATGCCTCCGATGTGCACGAGGGGCACGCACATGAGCGACACCGAGGGTTCGGGTTCGACGGCGGGGGCGAAGGCGGCGATCCTCGGGCCGATCAGCCCATGAGTCAGGACCACCGGCTTTGGGGTCCCCGTCGTGCCGCTGGTGAACAGGACCACGGCCGCGTCACCGGGCGACGGGTAAAGGGTGGGCGACGGGTCCCCGGGTGGCCCTCCGAGCAGCTCATCGAAACCGAGGACAATGGTGTGGCCCGCGTCGCCGAGCACGTCGACGGAGCCGAGGCCGGCCACACCGATCGGCGCCGTCCCCGCCGCCTCCATCAACCGGGCCAGCTCGCCGCTGGTCAGCCGGGGATTCATGAGTGCCGCCGCCGCGCCCACGTGGGTCGTTCCGATGAGGGCGGCGGTCGAGAGCACGCTCGTGTCGTCGACCAGCGGGACCCGCCAACCCGGCACCACACCGGCGGTGCGGAGGGCCGCGGCACACCGGGCGACCGCTGCGTCCAGCTCGCCGTAGGTGGTGACGGTCCCGTCGATGATCAGGGCGGCGCGGGTCGGGTCCGAGGAAGCCACGGCGTCGAGCACCTGTCCGAACGGCCGCGCCACCGGCATCGTCCTAGGCCGCGTCGGACAACGCGACGAGCGTGGCCGGCACCCTCACCAGCCACAGTCCAGTGGGCCCGGGCATGTGGGAATCGGCGGAATTCACGGTCACGTTCGGGTGCTCCCTTCATGATGCAGCGCTCTCACGTCTGCCCCGGGGCCGGAGACGGCTGTGTCCGGTCGGTTGCCGCCAGCGGCGATCTCCCCGCGGCGAAAATAGCAATTTTCACCGGGTGATGCCATGGGCGCCCGTCGGACGATGCCATGGCCGTCGGCACCCGAGCGGCGACCCGTCGTGCGCATCCGGTTGCCAGTAGCGTCATCGGTGCTGCCAATGGGCCACCGTCCCGACACAGGACAGGGGCGGATCGCGTTACGGACGAAGGGGGAACTCATGAGGACTCGAGGTGCGGTCATCAGCTCATCACCGGGCCGATACGAGACCATGGAACTGGAACTGGACGAACCCCGCCAGGACGAGCTCCTGGTCCGCATGGTGGCCTCGGGTCTCTGCCACTCTGACGACCACCTGGCTACCGGAGATCTCCGCCCGTCCACGCTTCCCATGGCTGGCGGCCACGAGGGGTCCGGCGTGGTCGAGCGGGTCGGGCCCCACACGCCAGGGTTCGAGGTCGGCGATCACGTTGTGTTCTCCTTCTTGCCCGCCTGTGGCCGGTGCCGCTGGTGCGCCACCGGCCACCAGAACCTCTGTACCTTCGGAGCTACCATCCTGAGCGGCTCCCGCCCGGGAGACCCCGAGAGCTTCCGCCTCCACACCCTCGAGGGCCAGCGCGTCGCTCAGCTGTCGGGCGTCTCCACCTTCTGCGAGCACACCGTGGTGTCGATCATGTCGGCGGTGAAGGTGCCACAGGATCTCCCGCTGGAGACCCTGTGCCTGCTGGGCTGTGGGGTGGGCACCGGCTGGGGTGCCTCGGTGCACTCGGCGGAGGTCGCCCCGGGCGACACGGTGATCATCATGGGCATCGGCGGCATTGGCATCAATGCTGTCCAGGGCGCCGCCCACGCCGGGGCATCGCACGTCATCGCCGTCGATCCGGTCGCCATGAAGCGGGAGTCCGCCCTGGGGCTGGGGGCCACCCATGCGTTCGCCCGGATCGCCGAGGCCAGTGAGTTCGCCAAGGGCGTCACCGACGGGCAGGGGGCCGACGCGGTCATCGTCACCGTGGGTGTCACAACCGGTGAGCACGTCGCCCAGGCCTTCGCCGCCACGCGCAAGGCGGGGACAGTGGTGGTCACCGGCATCGGCGCCATGTCCGACTTCGGCATCCCCGTCTCCCTCTTGGAGCTGACGCTGTCGCAGAAGCGGATCCAGGGTTCGCTCTTCGGTGCCTGCAACCCCACGGCCGACATCCCCCGCCAGATACAGCTCTACCGGGAAGGCCAGCTCAAGCTGGACGAGCTCATCACGACGACTTACGCCTTGGATGAAGTGAGCAAGGGGTACGAAGACATGCACGCGGGAACGAACATCCGAGGGGTGGTCGTGTACACCTGACTCGAGGGTCCGGTCGGGCCCGAGGTTGCTAGGGGCTGGCGACGACGGCGTGCGACCGAACCAGGCCCTCGATCTCCTCGAGGGAGTAGCCGATCTCCTCGAGGACCTCTCGGGAGTGCTGGCCCTGATCGGGGCCGGGACGGCGGACCTGGAGCATCTCATCGTCGAACTGCGCCGGTGCGGCGGCCAACTGCAGGGGAGGATGGGAGGGGTGGGCCATGAGATAGCCGTTCTCGACGACGGCCGGGTCGACGACCACCTCGGCCGGGGTGGCGACGAAGGAGAAGATGCAGTGTTCATTACGGAGTCGCTCGGCCAGGTCGTCGCGGTCCATCGAGCCGATGGCCTCCCCCAGGCGATTGCAGATCTCGGGCCAGGCCGCTCGTCGGACCGACTCGTCGGCAAAGGGCTCGATTAGCTCCACGAGGCCCAGGGCCCGGCAGGTGGGCTCCCAGTAGCGGGGCTCGTCCAACATCATCAACATGAGCCACCGCTGGTCGCCCGTTCGGTAGGTCCAGCCCAACGGGCTCCGCTCGCCGGGTACGGCAGTGCGGCGAGGCGCCTCGGTTCCGGCTACGGAGGCATAGGCGAGGTCGGGCCCGAGGGTCCAGTTGGCCCCGTTGAGCAGCGATGTGTCGACCACCACCCCTTCGCCGGTCCGCTGGGCGTGGACGAGGGCGGCGCAGATGCCGCCGGCGAGGAACATGCCCGTCGGCACGTCACCCAGGGCCGGACGCGGCGAGGCCAACTGGTCCGCGCCGGGATCGGTGAGCATGTGCGCCACTCCCCCGCGTGACCAGAACGAGACTGCGTCGAACCCGCCCAACTCGGCCCCCTCGCCCCGCTGACCTTGACCGTGGCCGCGGGCCACCACCAGGGCGGGGTTCAATTTGAACAGGTCCTCGGGCTCGGTGTGCAACTTGCGTCGCACCCGGGGCAGCTGGTTGGTGACGTACACGTCGGCCCACGCCACCAACCGCTCGAACACCTCGCGCCCGACGGGGTCGAGAACATCGATCGACACGCCGCGCTTGTTGCGGTTCACCAACTGGAACAGGTAGTCGTACCCGTCCACGTCGGCCACCAGCCCCTGGCGGATGATCTGGCGCATCGGGTCGCCCTCGGGCCGCTCGATCTTCACCACGTCGGCTCCCCAGTCGGCCAGCGCGGCACACGCAGATGGCACGAACCCGTGTTCGGAGAACTCGAGGACTTTGACCCCGGTGAGCGGAAGCGTCATGGATTGGCAGCGTAGCCCTGGTCGCCGCTCTAGCGTTTGCTGCGCCGACAGGTGCTCATTCGGCGAGTTGGCTCTTCGACCGCACATAGCCGTCGATGTCTCGAGCCCGCTCGGCGATCTCATCGCGCACCTCGGGGGTGGTGAGGACGAGGAAGCGATCCTCGACGATGGCCTCGGCAACCAGGTCGCCGACCACCGATGCCTCGACCACGGGCAGCGCCGGTGCCCGTGGTGAGGTGGTCGTTCCGAAGTACCGGATGTGCTCGGCGATGTTGGTGATCACCCCGGCCGGGCACAGGCAGCTGACCCCGATGCCCTTGGGGCGCAGATAGAGGGCCAGCGACTCGGACAGCCCGACGATGGCGTGCTTGGTCGTCGTGTACGGGAGCCGGTCGTACCCGTACGGCAGTAGACCGGCGGTGGACGCCGTGTTGACCACGTGCCCACGCTGCTGTTCCACCAGCAGGGGCACGAACACCTGGTTGCTGCGAACGATGCCCAAAAGGTTGACGTCCAGGGCCAGTTGCCACTCCTCGAAGGGGATGGCCTCGGGCGAACCGACGGTCAGGACGCTGACGTTGTTCATCACGACGTCGACCCGACCGAAGCGATCGAGGCTGGCGTCGCGGACGCGCTCGAAGTCGGCGAGCTGTGACACGTCGCACCGCATAGCGACCGCCTCGCCCGCCTCAGACCGGATTTCCCCGGCCACCGCCTCGGCCCGATCCTCGTCGACGTCCGTCACCACGACGTGGCTCTTCATCCGGGCCAAGGAGTGGGCCACGGCTCGGCCGATGCCGCTGCCCGCCCCGGTGATGACGGCCACGGAGTCGGCGAGGTCAACGAACGCGGTCACCGAGGGCGACGGCCTGAGCAAGCCGGAAAGGCCTCGAGTGCCTCGAGGGTGGCCGTGGAGACCTCGGCCCGGAGGAAGCCGATGATCCCGTCCAGTAGCTGGGCGACGTGCAACGGGTAGGCGGTGACCGGGGATCCGTGGCGCCTGGACCTCTCCCGGTCGGCGCAGGCGTGCACACAGATGGCCAGCGCCTGCTCGATCCGGGACGACCGCACCGACAAGGGGAGGTCGGGCAGCAGGTCGGAGATATGACCGATGAAGTCCTCGGTCGTAGCTCGAAAACGCTCGGACAGTCGTCCGAAAGGATGTTCGGAGACGCCGTAGCACTGGAGCTGCACCAGGAAGCTCAGGTAGTAGCTGTCCTCTGCCTCGGCCTCCTCGATGATCGGGAGCAGGTAGGCCTCGACGCAGGACCGGAGATCGTCGGGCCGGGCCTGGGCGGCCAGCAACCGGCGGCGGCGGTTCAGACCGGGAAGCCGGTACTCGAGGATGGCGCGGAGAAGCCCTTGCTTCGAACCGAAGTGGTACCGGACGGCGGAATTGTTGGCGTTGCCGGCCTCTGCCCCGATCTTGCGGAGAGAGACGCCATCGATGCCCTGTTCGGCGAAGAGGCGCTCGGCGGCCAGGATCAGTTGCTCGCTCGTCGACGACCCGTTTGACGACGGTCCCGGTCGTGCGAGCACTGCCGAACTGTCCACGCCCGGAGCTAATCACCCTTGCCCGTGAAAGTCAACTGTCTTACAGTTCAGACGGTTGACTTTGGAGGGAGGGCGGCATGAGCGGCGATCGGGACACCGGGGGCGGCGACGGGACTGTCAGCCGAGAGGCGGAGCGCGCTCGGGCCATCCGGGCGTACCGGGAAGTGATGACGGTGGAACCCGATGCGGCGACGAGTCCCTTCACCGAGTCCACCCTGGACTTCGTCTTCGGCCGGGTATGGACCCGTGATGGGTTGAGCCGGCGGGACCGCCGGTGGGTCACGCTGGCCTGCGTGGCCGCGGCGGACTCGGAGGGGCCGATCAACGACCACGTGTACGCCGCACTCAACAGCGGCGACATCACGATCGCCGAGATGCTCGAGTTCGTGCTCCATTTCGCCGTCTATTGCGGCTGGCCCAAGGGCTCCCATGTGGAGGGGGTGATCCGGCAACAGTGGGCCCGGCTCCAGCAGGAACGAGGCGACGAGCCTTCCTCGCTCCCGGCGCTGAGCCTCGAGTCGCTCGGTCCGGGTGACCCCGAGGAACGGGTCCGAGGCGGCGAGGAGGCGTTCAGCACCGTCAACTTGATCCGTGCGCCGGCACGGGACACGCCCTACACACAGGCCGGCATCTTGAACTTCGTCTTCGGCCATGTCTGGCTGCGCCCCGGTCTCAGCCGACGCGACCGTCGACTCATCACCCTGGCCTGCGTGGCCATCGACGACGCAGTCACGCCCATCCGGAGCCACGTCGGCTCGGCGCTGCAGTCAGGGGACATCAGCCTCGACGAGATGCGGGAGATCTCCCTCCAGTTCTCGGCCTACTACGGCTTTGCCAAGGGCGAGTTCCTCAGTCAGGTCGCGGAGGAGACATGGGACCGCCTCGTCGAACAGGGCCTCGTCGAGCAGGGCCTGGTCGAGCAGGGCCTCGTCGAACAGGGCCCGGTCGAGCAATCGATCGATGACGCCACGGGAGGGTGACGATGAGCGACGGCGCGCGGTCGGAGCCCGAATGGGTGGACGAGGCGGTGGCGCTGCGCACGCTGATGGCGATCGAAGAGATCCGGCAGCTCAAAGCCCGCTATTTCCGGCTGATGGACACCAAGCAGTGGGATGACTGGGCCGACCTGTTCACCGAAGACTGCGTCGCCTGGGTCGAGGACCAGCCGGATGTGACCTACGCCAGCCGTGACGAATTCGTGGCGTCGACCAGCTCGATCCTGGCCGACGCGGTGACCGCCCATCATGGCCACATGCCCGAGATCACGCTCGAAGCCGTGGGCGACGGTGACCGGGCCCGAGGGATCTGGGCCATGGAGGACTATGTGGAGATCCCCACGCCGGAGGGAAGCATCACCCTCCGGGGCTACGGTCACTACCACGAACGCTATCGGCGGGGCAGCGACGGCCGGTGGCGCATCGCCTGGCTACGGCTCGAGCGGCTCCGCGTCGACTATCTCTGACCGTGCCACAGGCTGGTCTGACCCTCGCCGAGGACTCGTCTGACGCTCGCCGAGACTCGTCTGACACTCCCTGAGGCTGGTCACATCGTCTCCGGGCCCGGTCACTCGGGGCCCGGAGGCTGATCACATCGGCGGAGTCTTGAGCATCGCTCCGGCGTCGATGCGAATGTTCATGCCGGTGATGTACCGGGACTCGTCACTGGCCAGGAAGGCCATCAGGTTGCTGACGTCCAATGGATCGATGAAGGGGATGGGCATGGCCTGCATCAGGGGCAGGGAGTCCATGACGTCCTCGCGCTTCGGGTTCTCCAGATCGGGCCGGAAGGCCCGATAGACGTCGACGTTGTGCAAGAGGTTGGTATCGGTATTGGTGGGGTGCACGCCGTTCATCCGGATCATGTGCGGCGCCAGTTGCAAGGCAAGCACCTCGACGTAGCGGATGACGGTCTGCTTCGCCCAGGAATAGCCGACCCCGCCTGTGTTGCCCATCATCTCGGTGGTGCCCTTCATCATCCCGGCCGTTGAGCCGGTGACCACGATCGAGGCCCCCGATTTCAGGTGGGGCAGGGAGACGGCCACGGTGTTCATGGCACCGATCAGGTCGACGTCGGTGGCGTCGACGAACCCGGCGCACAACGTGTCGTCCCGCCCCGGGCAGATCCCGGCGTTGGCCAGGACCACGTCGACGTGCCCGAACTGGGCGATCCCCTCGTCGATGACCTCCTTCAGTTGCTCCCGGAGGCGCACGTCGCCCTTCCTGGCCACGATCTTCCGGCCGGTGGCCTCAACTTCCTTGACCGTCTGTTCGAGTTCCTCGGGGGAGGCATTGGGGTAGTTCATGCTGGCGATGGGGGCGCAGATGTCCACCGCGATGATGTCCGCGCCTTCTTCGGCGAGCCGGACGGCATGGCTGCGGCCCTGGCCCCGCGCTGCCCCCGTGATGAATGCGACCTTTCCGTCGAGCTTCCCCATGTTGGTTCCTCCGGTTCGACCGTTCGTGTCCTTGCCCGTGAGGTTACACAAGGCGCGGCTCGAGGAGAAACGGATGTTGTCGCGTCGACGGCCAGGGCCGGAGAGCTGCTAGCCGGCCGACGGCCAGGGCCGGAGAGCTGTCAGCGGACCAGCACCGTCACGCATGCGTTCGCGCCCCGGCCGATCACGTGAGCCAGCCCGACCCGGGCGCCCTCCACCTGACGAGCGCCCGCCGTGCCCCGGAGCTGGCGCACGATCTCCACCACCTGTCCGAGGGCCGAGGCCCCGAGCGGCTCGCCCTTGGAGAGGAGCCCGCCCGACGGGTTGATCGGCCGCGTTCCACCTATCAGGGCGCTCCCGTCTTCGATGATCCGCGCCTGCTCCCCCGGCCGGCACAGCCCGAGCTCGCTCCACGCCAGCAGCTCGCGACCGGCGTCGGTGTCCTGGCACTCGACCACGTCCACGTCCTCGGCGCCCAGACCGGCCTGGGTGTAGGCATCCCCGGCGGCCAGCTCGGTCGGGGGCGCGATGGAGGTGTCGTCGATTCCGCACATCGGAGAGTCCTCGCCCAGCACGCTGCCGGGCAAATGCGAACGCAACGAGATGCCGGCCAGCCGGACACCGGCTCCGGCTCGTTCCAGCACCACTGCGGCCGCGCCCTCGTTGGGCGAGCAAAGCATGAAGAGGGTGAGCGGCTCACAGATCATCCGGGCCGCGAGGACCTCGTCGACGGTGACCGCCTTTTGGAACATGGCGTCGGGGTTGGCCACGCCGTGGCCGCGGTTCTTGACCACGACCTGAGCGAGGTGCTCGACGGTGAGCCCGGTGTCGAGCAGCAGCCGCTGGGCCCGGAGGGCGAAATAGGCAGGCGCCGGGCTGAGGCCGGCGGCCTCCTGCCATGGCGCGAAGAAGGAGGAGCGGATGATGCCCTTGGGCATCTTCTCGATGCCGAAGACCAGCACGCGCTCGTGTTGCCCCGACGCAATGGACGCCGCCCCCAGCTGGAGTGCGGCTCCGCCGGAGGCGCAGCCGGCCTCGACGTCGTAGATCGGGATGCCCGTCCCGGCCAGGGCCCCGAGCACCCGGTGCCCGGCGGCAACTCCCCCGTAGGCGGTGCCGCAGTAGGCCGCCTGCACCTGGCCCACCCCGACACCGGCCTCGGCCAGGGCCGCCCGCACGGCGACCACGCCCATGTCCGTCCCTGTCACTCCCTCGAATCGCCCGAAGGGGTGCAGCCCGACCCCGGTGATCCGGATGTCGCTCACCGACGGAACGACCAGGTCAGCACGGGCTGGCCGTCGGGCCCCGGGAGCTCCTCGCCGGTCAGCCGGACGCGGGCACCCGGGGCGAGGGCGTCACCAGCGAGGCGGGAGACGATGCGCAACAACGGCGCACCGTCGAGCTCGACGATGCCGAACCGGTAGGGAACGGGCCCCCCGTAGCCCGGAGGGGGGAGGTTGACCGACGTGTGGAGCCAGACCGTCCCCTCCCTGGGCAGGTCCAACGGCTCGACGTCGTCGGCCCCGGTGAACGGGCAGACCGGAGAGGGCGGAAAGTGCCGGTAGCCGCTAGATGGCGACCAGCCTCCCAGCAGAGTGATCCCATCATCGTCGACGCGAAGCACCGAGGGGTCGATGGGTGGCAGGACCACACCCGGAGTCGGCACACCCGGAGTCGGCACACCCGAACTATAGAGAATCCGATCTCCCCGTCGAACGGGACGGCGAGGAGTTGTGGCGGACCTCGTCGAAGGGCCGGTCCTTGTCGGCGGCGTACTCACGGGGCATCCCCAGGACCCGCTCGCTGATGATGTTGCGCTGCATCTCGTTGCTCCCACCCCCGAGGCTGCCGCCCTGGCGGAACAGGAACTCGATCCCCTTCTCCCCGGCCAGGTCCCCGCCGGACCACACCCCGGCCGCTGGCCCGGCGATCTCGAGCGCGATGTCGTTGCGGCGCTCGGCATTGGTGGCGGCGTACAGGCGAGGAAGCGACCCGGCGGGCCCGGGGAAACGTCCCGTCGTGATCCCGGCGGTGACCCGGGCGACGAGTTGCGCGCCGACCAGGTCGTTGGCCCGAGCCTCGGCCACCAGCTGGCGGACGCGGGGATCCTCGGCGCGTTGCGCCACCCGGGCCAGCTCGATCAGATCGGTGCGCCCGCCCCCGTGGTCACCCCTCCCACCGGTCGTCCCACTGGTGTAGGGAGAGCCACCGCCGACGGCAGCACGTTCGTGGAACAGGAGCCGTGAGGCCACCGTCCACCCGTCGTTGACCTCGCCGAGCACGTTCTCGACCGGGATGGCCACGTCGTCGAAGAACTCCTGGCAGAACTCGTTCCACCCGTTGACCATCTTGATCCGTTGGACGTCGATGCCGGGCTGGTGGATCTTCACGATGAAACAGGTCAGGCCGCGGTGCTTGGTTGCGTGCCAGTCGGTCCGGGCCAGGCACAGGGCGTAGTCGGAGCGGAACGCCCCCGAGCTCCAGATCTTCGACCCGTTGAGGACGAAGACGTCCCCGTCCCGCGTCGCCCGGGTGACCAGGCCGGCCAGGTCCGAGCCACCGGAGGGCTCGGAGAGGAACTGGACCCATGCCTCCTCCCCCGACAGGATCGCCGGGATGTGGCGCAGCTTCTGCTCCTCGGTCCCGAAGTCGAGCAGGGTCGGGGCCAGAATGGAGAGGGTGGGGACGTTCAGCGACACCGGCATCTCGTAGGGCACCGACTCCTTGGTGAAGATGGCCTGGTGCTGTCGCGACAGTCCCTGGCCCCCGTACCGCCTCGGGAAGCACAGCCCGGCGAATCCCCCGTCGAAGAGGGTCCGCTGCAATTCCCGGGCCCTGACGCCGTACTCGTCCTCGGTCACGAGCTGCTGGTTGGTCCGGCCCTCCAGGCGGGGCATGGACGCGGCCAACCAGGCCCGGGCCCGTTGGCGGAAGTCCTCGAGGTCCTCGCTGTCCGGGTGCCCGGTATCAACCGACGCTGGGATGTCGACGGTCATCGCTCAGCTGTTGGTCAGGGTGCCGAGGTCCGAGGCCTTGGTGGCGTGGGGGGCCTTGGGCGTGCGCCGGGTGGAGCGGATGGCCACGTCCCGGCCGGCCTGGCGGGCCCGCAGGGCGGCCACGGTGGCCTCCTTCCTCGGGATGACCGAGAAGGGGTCGTAGCTGAAGTGCCGCATGG
Source organism: uncultured Acidimicrobiaceae bacterium (assembly GCA_963803065.1). GTDB lineage: Bacteria > Actinomycetota > Acidimicrobiia > Acidimicrobiales > RAAP-2 > DASXMT01. The sequence continues at coordinate 61,388 of CAWDKW010000003.1, read as the reverse complement.
CGTTCAGGTGGGTCATGCGGTCGATGTCGTGGGCGGGCAGCTCGCCGATGTACTTCCAGAGCTGCTCGGGGGCGGTCGGCCAGGTGGTGTCGGAGTGGGGGTAGTCGCACTCCCAGGTGACGTTGTCCATGTTCAAGAAGCCCCGGCTGGCCACCCCGAAGGCGTCGTCGATGAAACAGGTGATGACGTGCTCGTTGAACACCTCGCTCGGCAGCTGGTGGCCGAAGTCCTGGCCCGTCCAGGCGTGGTGCTTTTGGTAGTTGTAGTCGATGCGCTCCAAGAAGTAGGGGATCCAGCCGATCCCCCCCTCGGACAAAGCGAAGCGGATGTCGGGGAACTTCCGCAGCACCGGCGACCAGATGAGGTCGGCCGCGGCCCGGACGATGTTCATGGGGGTGACGGTGATCAGCACGTCGATGGGGGCATCGGGCGAGGTGATGACCAGCTCGGAGGAGGAGCCGATGTGCATGCACACGACCACGTTCTCCTCCGAGCAGGCGGTCCAGAACGGGTCCCAGTGGTCCGAGTGGATGGAGGGCCAGCCCAGCTTGGAGGGGTTCTCCGAGAAGGTGACGGCGTGGGCCCCCTTCCTCGCCGTGCGCCGGACCTCGGCCGCCAGGACCTCGGGGTCCCAGATGGCCGGGAGCGAGCAGGGGATGAAGCGGCCCGGGTGGGTGCCGCACCACTCGTCGATGTGCCAGTCGTTGTAGGCCCGGACCATGGCCAGGGCCACGTCCTTGTCCTCGGTCCGGGCGAAGAGCTGCCCGCAGAACTGGGGGAAGGAGGGGAAGCACAGCGAGCCGAGCACGCCGTTGGCGTCCATGTCGGCCACCCGCTCGTTGATGTCGTAACAGCCCGGACGCAGCTCCTCGAAGGAGGTCGGCTCCATCCCGAACTCGTCGGGCGGGCGCCCGGCCACCGCGTTCAAGGCGATGTTGCCGAGCTCTTGGCCCTCGTAGCGCCACGCACTGGTCCCGTCGGCCCGGGTGACGAACTGGGGGGCGAGGTCCACGTACTTGGCCGGCAGGCGGTCCTCGAAGACATTGGGTGGCTCGACGACATGGTCATCGACGCTCACGAGGATCAGGTCATCAACGTCCATCGGGGACCCCCTTCGATCGCAGGCTGGCGGCCCGGATCCAGGATGGCGACTGGGAACCGAGGCGAAACGCCAGCATAGCGCCGAGCCACCCGGCGGAAAACAGGTGTTGACCGCCCGAACCGCCGTTCAGCGCTCTCGGACCCCGGGCTCAAATTCGAGTGGCAGGTGGGCGATCTCCCGGATGGACGGGCTGTAGGTGGGCACGAACCCCTCGGGGAGCCGGTAGGAGGGAATCCGCCGGTGCCACTCGGCCAGTGCCACCCGCAGCTCCATGCGGGCCAGGTGCGAGCCGAGGCAGCGGTGGACGCCCACGCCGAAGCTCAGGTGCTTGATCGACTGGCGATCGAAGTCCACTTCGGTCGGACGTTCGAACCGGTCCGGGTCGATGTTGGTGGTGGCCAGCAGCACCGCCATCTTCGTCCCCTCGCTGACCGGGCAGCCCTCGACCTCGGTGTCGGACATGGTCACCCGGATGACAGTCGGTACCGGGCACATCCAACGGAGCAGCTCTTCGACCGCCTTCGGCCCGAGCGACGGTTCCTCCACCAACTGCCGCTGGTGCTCGGGGCTGCGGGCCAGGAAGGAGAAGAAGCACTCGAGGCTGGCCGTGACCGTGTCCAGCCCGGCGGTCAGCTGCAGCAAGCTGATGTTCAGCGTCTGTTCCCGGGTCAGCTCGCCGGCGATCTCCAGGCGGGAGAGGTGGCCCAGGATGTCGTCGGTCGGCTCGACGGCTCGCCGGTCGAGGGCCTCTCCGAAGAGCTCGAAGACCCACTGGGCCGCCTGGGCTCGAATGGCGTCCAGCTCCGCTTCGCCCCTGCCCACCGGACGAATCAACTGGTCTTTGACGGCGAGGAACTCGTCCAGCCCCTCGATCGGAAGTCCCAGGAGGTGCAAGAACGTGCCCGAGGGTATCGGTTGGGCGAACTCCGCGGCCAGATCACAGCTCCCCCGCTCGATGAACGTGTCGATGCACTGGTTCACCAGCGCCGACACCTCGCCCTCGAGCTTGGCCATCTTCCGCGGGGTGAACAGCGGATCGAGCATGCGGCGATAGCGGACATGGTCGGGGGGGTCGACCTGCAGCGGGATCAGCCCGGTCTCCGAGCCCAGGAATTGGGCGTCGGGATTCGACGAGAGCAGCGCGGGATCATGCATCAACTCGTCGACCGCGGTCGGGCTGACCATCATCGAGACGCTGCCGAAGTCGAGCACGGCCGGGCCGGTGCGCATCCGCTCCCAGTCCTCTTGGACGTTGTCGCCCCAGATGCTCAGATCCTCGCCGCGTGCAGTCTCATCTGGTGTCTCATCCGATGCCGCTTCATCCGATGCCGCCGGCGTCTCCACGCTCATCCTGTGCCCCCTGGTCGATACCGGCAGGCTAGCTGCCCGATGGCCCCGTTGAGCGATCGACGGCCCACGGACTGTGGCGCGGCGCCTCCTCATGTACTTCACACTGCGCTCCCCTGCCGGCGTGCACGGCCACCAGCCGGACAGGACCTGGGCACGTCCGCCCTAGCGATCCCCCTGGCCACGTGTCGGCCGTACGGCCGACCTGCTCACCTCCGGGCCCACTCTTCTCAGCGAGGTAAGGACCCCGGCTTGGCCTCCGCAGGGTGCGAGCGCTCGACAACATCCTCGACTGGCTCGCTGCCCACGATCCGCTGGGACAACGGTGACGAATGAGTCTCGCTTTCAGGAGGGTGAACCCCAGACCAATGCGAGGGAGCGTCGCTGGCCGGGAAGGAGTCAGCCCCGTCGGCATCGGGATCCCCGATCGGCGGGTCATGGTCGTAGACCGCATCCTGATGGATGACGTCCTCCTGAAGCTCGCCATTGTCTTGCTTGACGTGAGCAATCCTGTGCGTCCTGGACTGTGGCGACACCTGGATACCTCTTCTTGGTCGTACTCCCGAGGTTTTCGGATCTACCCGACCCGTCTCAGCGACTGGCCGCAGCTCTCTTGAGAGTTCCCACAGCTCGATCCACGGCACCCGCGCCTACATCAGCCAACCGATTCAGCGGCGGCTCGTCTGGCATGCGGGGTCGGGGAGTGGTCGGTGCATTCTTTTTGGCCGCGGCTAGCGAGTCACCCATGGCGGCCAGCTCGGACCGGGTGAACTCTTTCCGGACCGCGGGGAAGAGTTGCCCTTCTTCCTCTTTCACGTGATTCCGGACGCTCTCGATCAACACCGCGACCTTGGCGTCGAACCGCTCGGCTGAGGGGTCCAACCCGTGGAGTTCCGACAGCAGCCACTTCATGACGTGGTGTTCCTCGAGGGCTTCGAGGACCTGGCCGTCAAGGTCGCGAGCCTGCTGGCGTACCGTCGGATAGAAGATCTGCTCTTCGATGGAGGCGTGGATGGTCAGCGCGCGGATCATCCCTTCCACCTGCCGCGCCTTTGTCTTCAGCGCATTCGGGCCGGCCTTCTCAAATGACTTGAAGAGCTTCTCTACCGCCTGGTGGTCCTCCCTCAGCAAGGTGATGGCGTCGCCCATGAACCTCTCCTTTCTTCGGTAGCTGCCCCTCACTGTCGCTACCCCAGGGGCGAGCATCCGAAACTCTCGCCACAGGCCTGACGGTTTCTCTGCCTCATCCCGCGAACCCAGCCGGAAGGGCGGTTCATCAGCTCGAGCCGCCTGCTCGAAGGCCGGCCACCACTCGGAGGTCATCGACGAATTGGGCGTGCTGGCTCTGACGCTCCGACTCGTCCGTCGTCCGCAAGATCGATGAAGGATGCACTGTCGCAACCGTGGGCGTGTCACGTGGCCCGTTCACGATCTGGCCCCGCTGCCTGGTCACCCGGAACTCGGCGCCCAAGAGGGCCTGGGCTGCGGTGGCTCCCAGGCACACCACGATCTCGGGCTGCAGGGCGTCCATCTCAGCCAAGAGCCAAGGCATGCAGGCGGCCACCTCGCGTGCTCCGGGCTTCTTGTGCAGCCGCACCTTGCCCCGCCGCTCCCACTTGAAGTGCTTCACCACATTGGTCAGGTACAAGCTGCCGCGGTCGAGGCCAGCCTCGGCCAGGGCCTGATCGAGGATCGCACCCGCCGGCCCGACAAACGGCTTTCCCTCGATGTCCTCCCGGTTGCCCGGTTGCTCGCCCACCAACATGACCGCCGCGTGGGGGTCACCGGCACCGAACACCATTTGGGTGGCGCGCTCGTACAGGCCGCAGCCCCGGCAGCCTTGACCGGCGCGCCGTAGAGCTTCCAGGTCTTGTCGCTGCGGGGGAAGGAACTGACGGGCATCCACTCGTGGATGTGTACCCGTCTATTCCGTCGCCAATCCACTTCGGCTGTCGAGCCCTCATCGCGGCGACGAGTTTGGTGGCGCCGTCGGCGCCGTTGTCTTCCTTCGGACGCGCACCCCCGACAGCTCCTTGGCTGGAGCGCCCTGTGCGCCTGCCGATCACGCGATGAAATGAACGAAGCCCCAGTGGGGCTCCAGGGGCTTCGTTCACCCCTGTAGAGATAGGCCAGGGGCGAGAACTACCTACCCGAAATTTTGCCTTTCCAACCGCGTTCAGGGTTACTCCGGGGCCGCTGGCATCGCCGACTTTCAGAAAGGAAGGTCGGGGGTGCAGGGAGTGTCACCTCGGCCGGCGTCGCCTCACCGACCGGTCGCAGTCGTCACCGCACGCCGCGCTGCCCACCGAGCACGTCCGAGGCGAGGGATCTGGTCAGGTCGATCGACGGGTCCTCGGCCACCGGGATCACGGCCGTGAGGGAGGCATAGCCCCGGGCCACCAGCCTGGCATCGGTGTCGTGGTCTCCTCCACCCTCCTCCCCCCCGAATGTCAGGGGGACGGTGGCGCCGGCACGCTCGGTCATGGACGACTCGACCGCGCCGATGGGGGCCAGTCGGCCCACCCGGGTCCCGGCCAGCCGGTCCTCGGGCAGGTTTGGAACGTTGCAGTTGATCATCAGCCGTCGCTCGTCCTCCACCATCCAGTCGAGGATCCGACCGGCGAGTGAGGCGGCCGAGGACCAGTGGTGGGTGCCGCTGCCCCGGTGTCCAGTGGCCAGGGAGACGGCGAGGCCCGGGCAACCGTGGTTGTAGGCGGTGAGCGCTGCCCCCACGGTGCCGGAGTGCAGCACGGCACGACCGGTATTGGCGCCTCGGTTGATACCGGAGAGGAGGATGTCGGGACGAGGGCCGAGCTCCCCGCGGAGGGCGAGCAGGGCGATCAGAGCGGGCGAGGCGTCGGTGCTGTAGACGGTTCCCTCCGCCCACCCGGGCCAACGGCGGGGATCGAGCCTCAGGCGGGCTCCGTCGCGCACACCGGTCAGGGAGGCACTGGCCCCGCTGCTGTCCCAGCACGGCGCGATCACGGTCACCGCATGGCCGCGCTGGCGCGCCATGTCGGCCAGGGCCGACAGCCCCTCGCTCTCGATGCCGTCGTCGTTGGTGACCAGCACGTTCCTCACCAGCACCCCCCGGTCGGGCGCAGCTGGACAAGGGAACGGAGCGGTTCGATCGCGTACCGGTCATCGCAGGCCAGCCCGCGCCTTGTCACGTGCATCGCGGCGGCGATACCCAGCCGCAGGGACTCCTCGATCTCGCCGTCCCTCCTTCGGACTCGCCCGTCCCTGGAGACCTACCCAACACCGAGCGAGGGTATGCAGGACCCTGGGTCCCGGAAGGCCGACCGTCGACCGCCGTGTGGAGTGGGTGATTCGCGTCTAGGCCCGGGGCGAACCGGGCGATCGACCGACCACATCAGTCCCTCAGCCAGCGCGCACCCTCGGCCCAGCGGCGACAGCCTCGATGTCGAGTGCGGGCAGCCGGGCCCGACCCGTCAGCTCGGCCCTCGGATCAGGGGCCGGCGTCCGGCGTGGAGGTATGGAGCTTTCGGAGCGAGGCGTGCAAAGAGGCCTCGATCAGTCGGTCGTTGTCCTTGGATATGAAATCGTGCACCCGCTTCTCCAGCAGAGCCCGCATCAACGGGTTGAACACCTCGTAGGTCTCCCGGAAGTACACGCGGGTCTTTCCGCCTCCGAGGTCCTCCAGCCGGGTCCAGCCCGACGCCTTTGACCACAGGGGCTTGCCGATGGCGTCGTAGCGCCACGACACCGGGCGCCGCGCCTCGGTGATCCACTCCCACGACTGGGCCCTGCCCCCGGAGAGCAGGTACCGGGGAACAGGGAAGTGGCAGTGCCGGACCAGGCCGTTCCCCTCGTCGTCCCCCTGGTGGTAGATCTCGATCCGGACCGTGTCCGTCTCGATCCCGGCCCGGGTGCGCGACCAGATGACCTCCCAGACCTCTTCGGGCGTCCCGTCGACGACGAAGTCGAATCGGTGGTCCTGCATGGTTCCTCCCCCGCTGCGAAGCGACCCGCCCCCCGTGCGGGACGGTCCGTGCCGACGATAGCCACCGGCCGCCGGATTCGATACCCGCCGTTCTCCGCAACGGCCCGGTGAGCTCCTGTCCGCCGTCCCGGCTCTCGGCCGCGGGCCCTGAGCCGACGGCGACAGGATCTGGCCTAACGTCATTCTGGGGCAGGGGCGGCCAGGCCCGCCGAGCCGACCCACCCGCCCGGGCCGGGCGCCGGCCACCGCGACCGGCGGTGATCCCGACCGGGCACGACTCGAGGAGAAGAGGGGCATGAGCGAGGAAGTCGTTCTCTACCAGGTGGACGGCCACGTGGCTACGATCACCATGAACCGACCCGAGGTGGCCAACGCCCAGGACACCCGGGTCATCGAGGGCATCGACCACTTCCTCGACGTGTCCGATGACGACGACGAGGTCCGCGTGGTCATCCTGGCCGGTTCCGGGAAGCACTTCTCCGCCGGCCACGACCTGAAGGCACTCGTCGCCGGGGCCGGCGACGACCCCTGGGTGCCGATGCGCGAGACCCCCGAAGGGAAGTTCCGCCACGAGCAGGTCATGTACTACGAGCGGTGCAAGCGCCTCTACTCCTTCCGCAAGCCGACCATCGCCTCCGTCCAGGGGGCGACCGTGGCCGCCGGCCTGATGCTGGCCTGCATGTGCGACCTCATCGTGGCGGCCGACGATGCCAGGTTCTCGAACCCGGTGCTCCGGATGACCGGCGCCGGGGTGGAGCTGCTGGTGGAGCCGTGGGAGCTCGGCATCCGGAAGGCGAAGGAGTTCCTGTGGACGGGCGAGACGATCGATGCCCACGAGGCCTGGCGTCTGGGGCTGGTCAACCGGGTTGTCCCCGCGGCCGAGCTGGCCGAGCGCACACGGGAGCTGGCCGACCGCGTCGCCCTCGTGCCGCCGACCACCGCCCAGGTGGTGAAGGACACCATCAACAACTCGGCCACGCTCATGGGAAAAGAGGAGTCCTGGAAGTACCACTTCATGGCCCACCACTGGATGCACAACACCTCGACCGCCCTCGACGCGCTGGCTGCCCGCAAGTCCAAGTCCTCGATGCAGGAGGTCTTCGCCGAGCATCGAGATGACTGAGGAACCACTCCCGCTCGCCGGTCTCCGGGTGATCGACGTGGGCACCCGCATCAGCGCCCCGTTCTGCGCCGGCCTGCTCGGCGAGATGGGGGCCGAGGTCATCAAGGTGGAGGACCCTCGGGGCGGGGACTTCATGCGGACCATCGGCCCCTTCGTCCCCACCGACGACGACTCGGCCCAGTACTCCCTCTGGTGGGCGGTCGAGGGCCGCGGCCGGAAGGGGGTCACCCTCGACCTCCGGCAGCCCCGCGGCCAGGACCTGTTCCGTCGGCTGGTGAGCCACGCCGACGTCGTCTGCGAGAACTTCCGGCCCGGCACCCTCGAGGCCTGGGGCATCGGCCCCGATGACTGCGACCGGCGCGCCGTCTGGGCCCGGATCAGCGTGTTCGGACAAGACGGCCCGAACTCCCGCCGGCCCGGTCTCGACCGAATGGGTATCGCCTACGGGGGACTGCTCCACCTGACCGGGTATCCCGACCGCCCACCCGTCCGTCCCGGCGTCACCATCTCGGACTATCTGACCGGCGTCTTCGCCGCCGAGGCGGTAACGGCGGCCCTCTACCGGCGCGACCGGCCCGACGGCGGGACCGGGCGGGGCGGCGTGGTGGACGCCCCGTTGTACGGGTCCGTCCTGCGCATCCTGGAATGGACCATCGCCGCCCAGGACCGGATCGGGCTGACCCGCCGTCGGGAGGGGAACCGGCTGCCCAACTCGGCACCGCTCGACAATTACCCGACCGCCGACGGACGCTACGTGTGCATCGTGGCCGGCTCCGACGCCAACTTCACCAGGTTGTGCTCAGCCATGGGACGCCCCGAGCTGGCCGCCGACTCCAAATGGTCGACGCTGGCCAAGCGGGCGGCCGGCTCCGACGAGATCAACGGACTGGTGGCCGACTGGGCGGCCGCCCTCACCTCGGACGAGGTGGAGGCGCGCTGCATCGAGCACGGGGTGCCGGTCGGGACCATCTACGACGCCGCCGACATCCTTGCCGACCGGCACATGGCCGCTCGGGGCGACATCGTCACCGTCGACGATCCGGTGGCCGGCCCCCTCCGCCAACAGGCCCCCTTTCCCCGCCTCGAAGGAAGGCTGCCGGTCGCCCCTGATCCGGCACCGGCCCTCGGCCAGCACAACCGGGAGGTGTGGTGCGACCTGGTCGGGCTCACGGTTGAGGAGCTGACCGCGCTGGGCACGGCCGGGGTGGTCTGAACCCACCGGTCAGCACGGGTTCGATGGCGAAGGACGGGCCCCGGTAACCTCCCCTCCCCATGACCCGAGTGTACGACCCAGGTGCCGGTACGGCTGAGGCAAGAACACCCCCGATCGGCGAGGGCCGGACGATGTTCGTGAACGACATACCCTTCGGCTTCGACCTGTCCGAGGACGGGGCGACCCTGTTCGGAGACGCCACGATCACCGACGCCCTGCGTCCGGCCGGGTCCTCGCTTCCCCGTCCGTCCGTCCTGGCCACCATCGCCGACTGCGCGGCCGGAGTGCCGGCCTGCCTGTCCACCGCACCCCAGCTGGCCGTGACCCTCGACATCGTCGTACGGATCGTGTCGGACCGGAGCGGCGACTCATTGGAACTGACCGGCGAGATCGTGAAGATCGGCCGCAGCACGGTGGCGGCCGAGGTCCGCTTCGCCGACGCGGCGACCCACGAATTGGTGGCGCACAGCTATGTCACCTTCATGCCCTCGCCGCGCCCACAGGACATGGCCCCACCCTTGATCCGGGGCATGCGGACGACCGGGTCGATGCCCGTCGCCTTCCCCGATCACATCGGCGTGCGAGTCCTCGAGCCGGGTGTGACCGAGATCGAACACGGGCCTTTTCTCCAACAGGCCTCGGGCACCCTTCAGGGAGGTGCTGTGGCGTTGCTGGCCGAGTTGGCTGCCGAGTCCCTCATGGGACGGCCCGTCCTCGACCTCGACGCCCGGTACCTCACCGCCGTGCGGCAGGGCCCGGGACGGGCGACCGCCGTCTCGCTCGGGGCCGGGCTGATACGGGCCGAGGTGCGCGACGTGGGCAACGACAATCGGCTGGCGGCACTGGTGACCGCCCGGGTGGCCGCCGACTGATCGACCCCGGCCTGTGGGTCCGTCGCCCGGTGGGGCACCACCCGACCGGCGGCGCACCCGACCGGCGGCACACCCGACCGGCGGCGCGATCAGGGCTCGAGCAGGTGGTCGAGGACCGTTTGGGGAGGGTGGTTCAAGTAGCCGGCCTCGGGCCAGTTGAACCAGCCCGAGGAGGCGATGGCCCCACCGTCGGGGTGCAACGTGGTCCCGGTCACGAACGACGACAGGTTGGAGGCCAGGAACAGCGCGCATCCTCCGGCGTCCTCGAAGGTGCCCTCCCGGCCCATCGGGGTGGCGATCCGATGCTGCAGGGCCCTCGTCTCCTCGCTGCCCACCAGGATCGACTCCAGCCCCGGGGTGGGGATGTAGTCGGGGGCGATGGTGTTGACCCGGATGTTGCGGGGGGCGAGCTCCACGGCGAGCGTGCGGGTCAAGCTGGTCACCGCGGCCTTCATCGCCGCGTAGACGGCGTAGCCGGGGGCGGCGCGATGGCCCTCGATCGAGGTGAGGTTGATGATGCTCCCCCCACTGGGGCCCATGCGGGCGATGGCCAGCTGGGTGGCGTGGAGGAGCCAGGTGAAGTTGGTCCGGATCAGCGCGTCCCAGCCCCGTGGGCCCGATTCTTCGAACGACTGCCGGAAGGTGCCTCCGACCACGTTCACCAGGACGTCGAGCTGTCCGCCATAGCGCTCGTCCACCGCAACGAAAAACGCACCGAGTGCCTCGGGATCACGGGCGTCGAGCTCCCCGGTCACAACCTCGCCACCGGCGGCCGAGATATCGGTCGCTGTCTCGTTCAGGGCATCGGCGGCCTTGTCGCACAGGGCCAGACGCATCCCGGCGCCGCCGAGGTCGGTGGCAATGGCGCGGCCGAGGCCACCGCCTCCGCCCACCACCACAGCCACGCGGCCGTCCAGCGCCGCCCGTTCGTCCAGAAAGCTCATCACCGTTCCCCTCAGGTACCCTGCGCGGGCTCCACGTACGTGTGCTTACCTGGGCCCCAGGTCGGTTCCGGGCCTTGACCGGCCCCGCCTCAGCGGGCGGCGACCTCGATGACGGTGGCCGAGCCCATGCCCCCGCCGGCGCACATGGCGGCCACCCCGATGCCGCCGCCTCTGCGGGCCAGGTCGTAGACGAGGGTGGTGAGCATGCGGGCCCCGGTGGCGGCGATGGGATGGCCGAGGCTGCAGCCGCTGCCCGAGATGTTGACGCTGTCCTCGTCGAGGTCGAGGAGCCGGACACAGGCGATGGGGACCGAGGCGAAAGCCTCGTTGATCTCGAACAGGTCGACGTCAGAGACGGTGAGGCCGGCCCGGGCCAGGGCCTTCGGGATGGCCGTGGTCGGGGCCATGCCCGTCTCTTTGGGCTCCACCCCCACCGAGGCCCAGGACCGGACGGTGGCGAGGGGGCTGAGCCCGTGGTCGGCGGCGAAGGCGTCGGAGGTGAGGACCAGGGCCGAGGCGGCGTCGTTGATGCCCGAGGCGTTGCCGGCGGTGATGGAGAAGCCCTCGATCTCGGGGTGGAGGGGCTGGAGGGAGGCCAGCTTCTCCATGGTCGAGCCCCGGCGGGGGTGCTCGTCGGTCTCGAAGACCACGGCCGAGCCGTCCTTGGTCGTCACCTTGACGGGCACGATCTCCTCGGCGAAGCGGCCCTCGTCGATGGCGGCGATGGCCCGCTGGTGGGAGCGGAGGGCCCAGGCGTCCATGTCCTCCCTGGTCGCCCCCACCCGAGCGGCCGTGTTCCACCCGACGGTGATGGACATGTCGAAGGCGGGGGCCTCGGGGGTCTCGGGGTGGGAGGGGGACATCCAGTCCTCCCACTCGTCGGTGCCGACGATGCGCCGCTTCTCCCTCGGCGAGGTGGACGAGGACTGGACCCCGCCGGCGATGACGGCGCTGTCCATGCCGGCCATGATCGAGGCCGAGGCGGTCTGGACCGCAGCCATCCCCGAGGCGCAGTGGCGGTTGTGGGCGAGGCCGGGGACGGTGTCCATCCCGGCGACCACGGCGGCGTAGCGGGCGATGACCCCGCCGCCGTAGAGGGACTCGGCCAGGATCAGGTCGTCGATGTCGGCCGGGGCGAGCCCGGTGCGGGCCAGGGCCTCCTCGATGACCGGGAGGGCCAGCGCCGAGGCATCGGTCTCGCTCAGGGTGCCCTTGCGGGCGGTCCCGATGGCGGTCCGGACGGCCGAGACGATCACGGCATCTGGCATGTGAGCTCCCTCGTGTGTAGGTGGTGTCCCCTGTGCGGGTGGTGTCCGCCCCGCAGCGTACCAGCGGGCCCTCCTCGGGAGCACAGCTGTGCTCGCCCAGGGGCCCGTGGATAGGATGACCAACCGTGAGAATCGTCATCGATGCGGACCGCTGCACCGGGCACGGCCGCTGTTATTCCCTGGTCCCCGAGCTCTTCGACAGCGACGAGGTGGGACACAGCGTCCTACTCGTCCCTGATGCCGAGGTCCCGGCGGACCAGTTGAGACAGGCGCAGGTCGCCGTGGACAACTGCCCGGAGGACGCAATCAGCCTCCAGGACTGAACGCCGCCCCGGGGCCCGGGCCACGTGCATGGACCCGACGGGTCACACGTATGAACAGCCAGAACGAGCACAACAACCAGAACAAGCACAACAACCAGAACAAGCAGAACAAGCACAACAAGCACAACAAGCACAACAAGCACAACAAGCAGCAGAAGAAGAGGGAGAACATCCTGTGGGACTCATGAGCGGTATCCGAGTGGTCGAGGTGGCTTCGTGGACATACGTGCCCGTGGCCGGCGCCATCTTGGCCGAATGGGGCGCCGACGTGATCAAGATCGAGCACCCCGAGAGCGGCGACCCCCAACGGGGTCTGGCCGCCTCTGGCCTGGTGCCCACGGGACCGGGGGGTGTGGCCCACATGATGGAGCTGCCCAACCGGGGCAAGCGCTCGGTGGGGCTGGACCTGAAGAGCGACGAGGGACACGAACTGTTGTTGCAGTTGGCCGCCAAGGCCGACGTGTTCGTGACCAACTTCCGCCCCCAGGCCCGCCGTAAGGCCAGGATCGACGTGGCCGACATCCGGGCAGTGAACCCGGACATCATCTACGTCCGCGGCTCGGGGCACGGGCAGCGGGGACCCGAGGCCGAGCGGGGCGGCTACGACGGGTGCACCTTCTGGGGCCGGGGCGGCCCGGCTGACATCATCTCGAACCCCGACGACGGCAGCTACCCCATCAGCCAGCCCGGGCCCGCCTTCGGCGACGTGATCGGCGGCCTCACCATCGCCGGCGGCATCTCGGCCGCCCTCTACCACCGCCAGCGGACCGGCGAGCCGGTGATCGTGGACAACTCCCTGTTGGCCACGGCCATGTGGGCCACCGGCGCCTCGTCGCTCGCCGCCGGGCTCTTCGGTATCGACCGGATGCCCATGGGGGACCGCACCCAGGTCCCCAACCCCATCGTGAACATGTACAAGACCAAAGACGGCCGGTTCCTCTCGCTCGTCATGTTGGAATCAGACCGCTACTGGGGCGACCTGGTCACCCTGATGGGCCATCCGGAGCTGGCCGAGGACCCCCGCTTCGTCGACGCCGCCGCTCGGGCCGAGAACCGGTCGGCGTGCGTCACCTTGCTCGACGAGATGTTCGCCGAGCGCACATTTGCCGAGTGGAAGAAGGTCCTCTTGGATGCCAAGGGCGTCTGGGCCCCGGTCCAGACTCCGAGTGAGCTGCTCGAGGACCCCCAGGCCCTGGCCAACGGCTACATCCGCGACGTCGAGGCGGCCTCGGGGACGGTGTTCCGGATGGTCCCCTCCCCGTTGCAGTTCGACGAGACGCCGCCCGACCTGACCCGGGCCCCGGACCACGGGGAGCACACCGACGAGGTCCTGGGCGAACTGGGGCTCGACATGGACGCCATCATGGACTTGAAGATCAAAGGCGTGGTCCTCTGAGCGCGACGGTCAAGACGGGCACCGGGGCCATCCGGAGCGCCCCGGCTGTGGGGGCTCACTCTCTTGGCGGGATGGAGGAACGGTGGAGCTCTGGGAGCTGATCGCCCGAGAGAGCATCCGGGACCTGGTGGCGCGCTACAACGCCAATGGTGATTCCGGTCGCTTCGAACAGGTCTTGTCGGTGTTCGCCGAGAACGCCGTCATGGAGATCGTCGGAGCCGACGGCGAGGTCCAGCGCTTCGAGGGCACCGAACAGATCGCCACCATCTTCACCGGGACCAAGGCTGGCTGGGACGCGGCCGCCGCCGGACAGGCCCGCCACCACATCCGCCACTTCGTGGCCACCCACCAGATCGATCTGGTCGATCCGGCCCATGCCTCGGGCCGGAGCTACTTCGCCGTGATCATGAACCACGGCCTGGATCACTGGGGCCGTTACATCGACGAGTACGAGGAGCACGAGGGCCGGTGGGTGATCGCCCGCCGCCGGACGTACACCGACGGCAGGACGCCCGGCGGTTTCACCGACTGAGCCGCTCAGAAGATCCCGGCACCGCTCCTGAGGCGGGCGCGGAGCGCGTCGGCCAGCCGGTCGCGGTGGAGGGCGGCGTCCCCATAGCTCAGCCCGGCGAACTGCGAGCGCTTCATATAGAGGTGGAGGTCGTGCTCCCAGGTAAATCCGATGCCACCGTGCACCTGCAGCCCGGAGGCCATGACCCGCTTGGCCGCATCCGAGCACCACACCTTGGCCGTCGACGCGGCGATGGAGGCTTCGGGCTCACCGGCGGCGATGGCCCATGCGCCGTACCAGGTGCTCGAGCGCATCCCCTCCACGTCGACCACCATGTCGGCACATCGGTGCTTGACCGCTTGGAAGCTGCCGATGGGCTGGTCGAACTGCACGCGGTCCTTGGCGTACTGGGCCGCCATCTCGAGCACCCGCCCCGCCCCACCCAACAATTCGGCCGAGGCGCCGACGGCGCCGCGGTCGAGGAGTCCGGTGGCCAGGTGGTCGCCCTCCAAGAGCACGGCCGGGGTGTCGTCGAAGGTCAGCCAGGAGAGGACCCGGGTCACGTCCATTGCCGGCTCGGCCGGGGGGCGCCCCGTCGCGACCAAGTCGACGGCAAAGACCTCGCCTGCCGCCGCGACCACGGCCACGTCGGCCACAGCCGCCCCCTCAACCGGCCCGACCCGCCCCGAGAGCGACCATCGACCGCCCGACTCCGTTGCCACCATCGCCCGAGGGTGCCTACTCCAACCCACGCAGCCCACGAGCTCGCCGCCGGCCAAGCCGGCCAGCCTGTCGGTGGGGCCGTGCTCGGCCTCGGCCAGCACGGTGAGTGCCAACAAGCTGGGCAAAAAGGGAACGGGTGCGGCGTGGCGGCCGATCTCCTCGAGCAGGACGGCCGCCTCCACCCAGCTCATGCCGATCCCGCCCTGCGACTCGGGCAGGGCCACGCCCAACCAACCCTGCTCGGCCATGGCCTGCCACAGCCCGGCGTCGTAGGGTTGGCCGGAGGAGAGATGGGCTCGGACCGCTTGGTGGCCGGCCCGGTCGTCGAGCAGGCTCCGAGCTGCGGCTTGCAGGGCCAGCTGATCCTCCGACAGTTCGAAATCCATGGGCGGCATGGTACCGGCGGGCCGTATGCGAAGCTGATCCCGTGGACCTGACTCCCACCCCTGAGCAGCGGGCCTTCCGGTCCGAGGTCCGGGCCTGGCTGATGGAGAACCTGCCCTGGGATTACGGACGGGGGCTCCCCCCGCGCTTCGAGGATCTCTCCGAGGAGGTCGCCTTCCTCCGGCGCTGGCAGGCCTCCTTGGCCGCGGGAGGCTGGGTCGGGGTGGCGTGGCCCGCCGCCTACGGGGGTCGGGGCGCCGGGCCGAACGAGCACTTCATCCTGCAGGAGGAACTGGCGCGAGCACGAGCCCCCGAGATGGTCGGTCGTATCGGCCTCAACCTGGCCGCGCCCACGTTGTTGGCCCACGGCACCGACGAGCAGAAGGACCGGTGGCTGTCGCGCATCCGCACGGCCGACGACCTGTGGTGCCAGCTATTCAGCGAGCCCGGGGCCGGGAGCGACCTGGCCGGATTGTCCACCCGGGCCGCCCGGGTCGAGGGCGGCTGGCTGGTCAACGGCCAGAAGGTGTGGACCTCCTATGCCCAGTTCGCCGATTGGGGCGTCTGCCTAGCCCGCTCGAATCCTGCGGCGCCCAAGCACAAGGGCATCTCCTACCTGGTGGTCGACATGCACGACCCCGGGGTCGAGGTGCGGCCGCTGGTGCAGCTGACCGGCGAGGCCGAGTTCAACGAAGTGTTCCTCACCGACGTCTTCGTGCCCGACGACCGGCTGATCGGCCCCGAGCATGAGGGATGGCGGGTGGCAAACTCCACCCTCTCCCACGAGCGGGGCGTCAACCCTCGCCAGCTGGTCATCCACATGCAACTGCTCGAGGAGCTGTTGCGCCTGGCCGAGACCACCGGCGCCTTCGACGAGGAGCGACTGCGGAGTGCCCTGGCCGAGGCCTACGTGGAGATCCGCATCTTCCAGCTGCACAACCTGCGCAGCGTCAGCCGGCTGGCCCGCGGCCTCGATCCTGGGCCTGAGGGCAGCGCGCTCAAGCTCTACTGGAGCGAGATGTCCAAGCGCTTCCACGACACGGCCATGGCCGTGGTCGGCGACGCCGCTCCCCTGTGGAAGGGCGCCGAGGCCAACCCGGGAGACGGACAGTGGCAGCGGTCGTGGCTCTATTACCAGGCTTCGTCCATCTGGGCCGGGACAAACGAGATCCAGCGCAATGTGATCGGCGAGCGGGTCCTCGGGCTCCCCCGGCCGCCCCATCGTTAGAGCGAAGCTCACGGGACGAATGATTTGAAGTGGGCCGCTTCTCGTGGCGCCCTTCTCGTGGGCCCTTCTCGTGGGCCCTTCTTGGGCCCTTCTCGTGAGGTCCGTGCCTTGGAGCCCATCTCCTGGAGCCCCCTCGGTCACGATCGGTGATCGACCGCTGGCTCGATGGTCGTGATCGACCGCTGGCTCGATGGTCGTGATCGACCGCTGACGGTGGCCGTGTACAGGCCGTCGATGCGCGGATTGTCCGTGCGCGCTCGTCACCGACAGGTGGCGGCCGGCGGCAGAGGTGAGTCGGTTTCGCCCGCGTTTCGGCGAAAGGACACCGATACGAATTGGGTCGCTGACTCCGATTCGCCCAAACGCGGGCCACACAAGAACCGGTAGCGGGCCGGCGGCTCCGGGCGCCCCGCGTGTGATGACCCGGATCCCCGACGATGGACGGCCCGATGTCTCGCACTCGATCCTCACGGACAGTGGGGCCAGTCTCTGTCCCTCTATTCCCTACGGAAAGTGGCAAACCGAGCCGACCAGCATCTGCGTCAGCCCTTCCCGACCCCGCACGGGTCGGGAAGAAGCTCCCGATACGCTCCGACGGTGCCGACACCGCCCGGTGTCCCCCACCCGATCGAGGAGCAACGGCATGAGCCCAGCAGGAGGCGGCGGCCAATTCGGGGGTGTGATGCGCTCGCTCCGGCGAGACGACTCGGTCACCCAGGTGCGGGTGACCAAGGGCACGGCCAAGCGGATGTTCCACTTCGCCCGGCCGTACCGCACCATCCTGTTCGCGTTCTTGGTGCTGATCGTCGTGGACGCCGTCATCGGCGTGATCAACCCGCTCATCTTCCGGGCGATCATCAATACCGGCATCCCTCATCACCGCACGGGCCTGATCGTCGGCCTCGCCCTTGTGGCCGCCGGACTGGCCATTGCCGGCGCCGGACTCTCCATCGCCGAGCGTTGGGTGTCGGCCAAAGTGGGTGAGGGTCTCATCTTCGACATGCGGTCGCAGGTGTTCGCCCATATCGGCCGGATGCCGTTGGCCTTTTTCACCCGCACCCAGACCGGGGCCCTCATCAGCCGGTTGAACAACGACGTGCTCGGGGCGCAACAGGCCTTCACCGACACACTGTCCTCGGTCGTCTCCAACCTGGTCGGGGTGATGCTGACTCTCATAGCCATGTTCTTCCTGTCATGGCAGATCACCTTGATGAGCTTGATCATCCTGCCCGTCTTCGTCGTCCCCGCCCGGCGGGTGGGGCGTCGCCTGTCATCGATCACCCGAGAGTCCTACGGCCTCAATGCCCAGATGAACACCACCATGACCGAGCGGTTCAACGTGTCTGGGGCCCTGTTGGTGAAGCTGTTCGGCCGACCGAACCAGGAGCGCAGGTCCTTCGAGGACAAGGCGGGCCGGGTGAGGGACATCGGCGTGACCCAGGCGATGTACGCCCGCTTCTTCATCGCCGCGCTGACGCTGACGGCCTCCCTGGCCACCGCCCTGGTGTACGGCTGGGGTGGCGTCCAGGCGGCCGAGGGGGCCCTCAGCGTGGGCACGATCGTGGCCCTGGCCGCCTACCTGACCCGGCTGTACGGGCCCTTGACCTCGTTGTCCAACGTACAGGTGGACGTCATGACCGCCCTGGTCTCCTTCGACCGGGTGTTCGAGGTGCTCGATCTCCCGCCCATGATCGACGAGAAGCCCGACGCGGTGCCGGTTCCCGCCGGGCCCGCTCGGGTCGAGTTCGACCATGTCGACTTCCGCTACCCGGTCGCCGAGGAGGTGTCGCTGGCCTCGTTGGAGTCGGTGGCCGTGCTCGACGCCACCCCGTCCCAGCAGGTGCTGTTCGACGTGAGCTTCGCGGCCGAGCCCGGCCAACTGGTGGCCCTGGTGGGCCCGTCGGGAGCCGGCAAGACGACGATCAGCCACCTTGTCTCGCGTCTCTACGACGTCCGATCCGGCGCTGTCCGCATCAATGGGCTCGACGTCCGGGACGCCACCTTCGTATCCCTGTCGGACACCGTCGGTGTGGTGACCCAGGACGCCCACCTCTTCCACGAGACCATCCGCGACAACCTCCTCTACGCGCGGCCGGGAGCCAGCGAGGACGAACTGGTCGAGGCGTTGCGCGGCGCCCAGATCCTGGAAATGGTCGAAACGCTGCCCGAGGGGCTCGACACCGTCGTCGGCGACCGCGGATATCGTCTGTCCGGAGGCGAGAAGCAGCGCTTGGCCATCGCCCGCCTGCTGTTAAAGGCGCCCGAGGTGGTGGTGCTCGACGAAGCGACCGCCCACCTCGACTCGGAGTCCGAGGCGGCGGTGCAAGAGGCGTTGCGCACCGCCCTCCACGGGAGGACGTCGCTGGTCATCGCCCACCGCCTGTCCACCGTGCGCGAGGCCGACCAGATCCTGGTCCTCGATCACGGCCGGATCGTGGAGCGCGGCCACCATGACCAGTTGCTGGCCGCCGGGGGCGTCTACGCCGAGCTCTACCGGATTCAGTTCGAGCGACAGGACCACGCGGAGCGGTGAGCGACGTCGCGCCAGGCGATGTCACCTCGGTCACCGTTCCGGCGGCCAAGCCCGAGGCCAAACGGTGGACGCGAGCCGCCCGCTCGTTGACCGCGGTGTTCACCTTCCTTGGCGTCATCATCATGCTGTATGTGCTGGCCCAGTTGCCCAACGAGTTCTCCGGGGTCCGGACCGAGACATGGGTCTGGGCCGTGCCTGCCGTGGCGCTCGCCGCCCTCACCTACGTGGGGAGCGCCATCTCGCTCCGGGGCGCGGTGATCCCACCGCTTCCCATCGGACGGACCACCGAGCTCCAGTTGGCCGAGGCATTCACCTCGGTGGCCACTCCCGACGGGGTGGGGAGCGTGGCCCTGTCCAACCGGTTTCTCGCCCACTTCGGCGTGAAACCGGTGACCGCGGTCGGAGCGTTCACCCTCTCGTCGGTGGCCTCGGGCATCGTCGGAGTGACGTTTGCCGCGATCGCTGGCGCGTTGAGCGCCGACCAGTTCAGCCTGACCTCGGCCAGCCACGAGACCAACTGGTGGTTGATCCTGGTGGCCGTGATCGTGGTGGCGTTGGTGGTTGGCGCGGTGGTGTGGATCGGCCGCATCCGTCGTCGGGTCCTGCCTCCGGTGACCCGGGCCCTGCGCGACCTCATGGCCGTCTTGCGTCGCCCGCGGCGCGCCGCCTCCCTGTTCGGGGGCGAGATCCTCTACACCCTGGTCGAGGCGGCGTCGCTTGTCGCCATCCTCCATATGCTCGACGTGCGGGCGCCGTTCGGCGTCGCAATCGTGCTCGTCGTCGCCGCCAACGGCGTCGGCTCGGCCGTTCCGCTCCCGGGAGCCATGGGGGCACCCGAAGCCCTGCTGGTGGCCGGGTTGGCTGCGGCCGGCGTCGACCGGGTCAACGCGGTGGCCGCCGCTGCCTCCTACCGGCTCCTGACCTACTGGTTGCCGACCATCCCCGGCGCGCTGGCGGCACGGAACCTGAAGCGGCACCGTCTCTTGTAGGCGGAGCCGAAGCCGATCAGGCGGCCTCGCCGACGCACAGGGACTCCTCGCCCTTGTCGTGGGTGTCGCCCGGGTCCAGGGACGACCACCTGGGCATGCCCGTCTGGTGCTCGTTGGCCGGTCGACAATTCGTCTGTCGTTGCTCGTTTCGTTCAGTTCGTTCGTCCATGGGGTTCAACTTTCTTTCCCTGTTCACGGTTGGTGCGTTCACGGGATGATGCGATGAGGTGAGCGGTCCCAGGTCGGGACCGGTATTGCGAGTGCTCGAGACCAGCTGGGTCTGCCGGGGTCGGCGACTGGTGGTGCGTGTCCTGCAGCACGTCGGTAGATGCAAAAGAGCCGCTTCGGTGAGAAGCGGCTCTTCGACGGTCCTAGTCCAGTGGGCTAGTTACTCCGTCGAAGGAGCACGCAGGCCGGCCTTCGAGTCACACGAGAGTGCGAGTCCGGCACGTGGGCCCGCTACGGACGATCGTGCGGCGCGGCGAGGAGCAAGCTCGTCGGCCTCCGGGTACGACCGGGTCGCAGATACCTCCGTCAGATGCACGGCAGTCAGTGTAGCGAGAACTGTCAGCCCCATAAATCGAACCCGGCCCCACCCGGCCCGAGGGGACTGATCGGAGGCCGATCCTTTGCGGGTCGCTAGCGTTGCCCAGTGGCCCGATTCTTCGCCGACATCACCCCGCTTCGGCGACACAAACAGTTCCGGCGCCTGTGGATGGGCCAGGTCGTGTCGGGCATGGGAAGCCAGCTCACCATCGTGGCCGTCTCGTACCAGGCCTACCGCCTGTCCCATTCGACGCTCATCGTCGGTCTGATCGGGCTGGGGCAGCTGGTGCCCCTGCTGGCCGGGGCCATCTGGGGCGGTGCCTTGGCCGACGCCCTGGACCGCCGCAAGGTGCTGATTCTCACCCAATTGGCCATGGCAGCAGCCAGTGCCGGGCTGGTGGTCAACGCCGCGCTCCCCCATCCCGCCGTGTGGCCGCTGTTCGTATGCACCGCAGCTGCGGCTGGCTTCCAGGGGGTGGACTGGCCAGCCCGGCGAGCGGCGCTGCCCATGCTGGTGCCGCCCGAAGACGTGACCGACGCCATCGCCCTCCAGACGATGATCCAGCAACTGGCCCTGGTCGTCGGGCCGGCCGTCGCCGGTCTGGCCATCGCCGAGATCGGGCTCAGCGCGGTGTTCGCCATCGACGTGGCCACCTTCGGCGTGGCGTTGGTGGTCGCCGTGCTGTTGCCGACGCTGGTGCCCCGGGGTGGCGGCACCCCCATGGGGCTGAAGTCGATGGCCGACGGCTTCCGGCACCTCAAGGGTCAGCAGTTGCTCGCCTCCACCTACCTGATCGACCTCAACGCCATGATCTTCGGCATGCCCCGGGCCGTGTTCCCTGCTCTCGGGACCGAGCTGTACGGCGGCGGAGCGGGGATCGTGGGGCTGCTCTACGCCGCCCCCGGCGCCGGCGCGCTGCTCGGGTCCTTCGTCACCGGTTGGTGCTCGCGGGTGAGACGGCAGGGTCGCGCCATTGCCGCCTGCGTGGTGGTGTGGGGAGGTTCGATCGCCCTAGTCGGGGTCATCCCCGTGCTGTGGGTCGGGTTGGGCCTCTTGGCCCTGGCCGGGGCGGCCGACGTGATCTCGGCCGTGCTCCGCCAAGCGGTGCAACAGCGGACGGTTCCCGACCACCTGCAGGGACGGCTCTCGGGCACCTTCTTCGCCGTGGTGGCCGGCGGGCCCCGCCTTGGTGACGCCGAGACGGGACTGGCCGCCGAACTGGGTGGGGCGCAGTTCGCCGTGTGGTCGGGAGGCGTCGCCTGTGTGGTGGGCGTGGCCGTGCTCTTGTGGCGGATGCCTGTCCTCTGGCACGACAACGAGGGTGGCCAGATGTTGACCTTGGCGGAGGAGACCGACGCCATCGCCGAGGCCACCAGCGAGCTGGGCGAAGGCGAGCCCCTGTAGGCATCGCCCTCGTCAGCGGTCCCAGGGGTGACCAGCGTCCCCACATCGCCGGGTCCACCGTCCCACGTCGGCCGTGTCCGCAAGTACGCTCGCGAGATGCGGCCGGCGACCTTCCGACGGTGACGCCCGACGGAACCAGGTCCGTTCCGGGGTGGTACCCGGACCCTTCCGGACAGCACGCCTGGCGCTGGTGGGACGGACAACGGTGGACCGAGCACGCCTCGACCCCGGCCTACCCACCGGCACCCGTGCCGATGCCACAACCGACGGCGGTGCCGGTGTCGCCCATCGGCTCTGCACCGGTCGCCGTACCAGGACTTCGAGGTAGAGCACCGGTCAGAGATTTGGGCCAAGCGGGCAGTGCTCGTCTATGTCGCCGTGATCGTGATCAACGGGGTCATCGCCTGGACCGTCGAGGGCGAGCTGCAGTCGTTCTACCATCAGGCTCGCTATCAGCTCGCCCACCCGGGGACGCACACCACGCTGGTCGCCAACCTGCCCGTCTGGTACAGGGCCGTCACCGGCGTCGGCGAACTGCTCACGGTGGCCGGCTTCGTCCTCTTCCTCGTGTGGCAGCACTGGGCCGCCAGCACGGCGGGCTCCCTCGGCTACCCGGCCAAGCGCAGCCCCGCACTCGGCGTGGGCGGGTGGTTCATACCCGTCTGCAACCTCTGGTTTCCGTACCAGGCGATCCGCGACTGCCTCCCTCCCGGCCATCCGGAACGGCGCTTGGTCCTGCACATGTGGCTCTGGCTGATCGCATCCCTGGTCGTCGGGTTGGTGGCTCTCGGCATCCTCTGGTCGGCCCCGACGTGGGCCACGCTCGCCATCGGCGACGTCGGGGCGTTCGCCACGCTGGTCTACGGCTACTTCGCCTTCATGACGATCGGCGCCATCTACGACAACCACCGTCAGGTCCTGTTCCCGTACGAGCCGACCGAACCGGCCGGCGTCACCGCCCCCGTCGGGCCCACCCCCGCGTAGGGCAACCCTCTCCACCGAGCAAGCCTCCCCGTACGGCCGTTCTCTCCCAACCGGCAACGGCCTCCCTGCAGGCCCAACCGGCAACGGCCTCCCCTGCAGGCCCAACCGGCAACGGCCTCCCTGCAAGGCAGAGTCTCGCCGGCCGATCCCAAGTGGAACCGAGGTTCCGCTCTTGCTACCGTGCACGAAGCGGCGCGAAACGTTCCGCTACCGCCCGACCCCCCTTCCGAAGGCAAGGACCGCAGCCGTTGACGATCGAGACCGCGCCATGGCCGGCCCGGCGCGCCCAGTACAAGGTCACGTTCACCGTCCTCCTCATGGGGATCGTCGCCTACGGGCTGCTGCAGTCGCTGGTGCTGCCCGTCCTGTCCACCATCCAGCACGATCTCCACACATCGCAGAGCACGGTCACCTGGGTACTGACCGCCTACCTCTTGACTGCCTCGATCTTCACGCCCATCCTCGGTCGCCTGGGGGACATGATGGGCAAACGTCGGGTGCTGGTCGCCACGATGGTGATCCTGGGCATCGGCACCGTGGTTGCGGCCATGTCCACGTCGATCGGCGTGCTGATCGTCGCCCGCGCCATCCAGGGCGTCGGCGGCGGGGTCCTCCCCCTCGCCTTCGGGATCATCCGGGACGAGTTCCCCCCGGACAAGGTGAGCACCGGCGTCGGGTTCACCGCAGCCATCGTGGCCGTCGCCTCCGGGGCCGGGATCGTGCTGGCCGGCCCCATCGTGTCCCACCTCAACTACCACTGGCTGTTCTGGATCCCGCTGTTCCTGATCGCGGTGGCCGCCGTCGCCACCCACATCACCGTTCCCGAGTCGCCGGTCCGCAGCCCGGGGCGTATCAGTTGGTTCGCGGCGACCCTGTTGTCGGGCTGGCTGGTGGCGCTGCTCCTTGCCGTCAGCCAGGGCCCCTCATGGGGGTGGGCCTCGCCGTCGGTGGTCGGCCTGGTCGCTGCCGCCGTCGTGCTGGCCGTGCTGTGGGTCCTGGTCGAGGTCCGTTCGGAGAGCCCGCTGGTCGACATGGGCATGATGCGGCTACCGGCGGTGTGGACCAACAACTTGGTGGCCTTCCTGTTCGGCATGGCCATGTACTCGGTGATGGTGTTCATCCCCGAGTTCGTCCAGACGCCCACCTCGGCCGGCTACGGGTTCTCGGCCAGCATCATCCAGTCGGGGCTCTTCCTGTTGCCCTTGACCGTCACCATGTTCATCTTCGGCCTCCTGGCCGGGCCCATGGCCGCGGCCGTGGGCTCCAAGCCATCAGTCATCGCCGGCTCGTCCACCACCAGCGCCGCCTTCGTGCTCTTGACCGTGGCCCACCACCAACGGTGGGAGATCTACGTGGCCAGCGCGTTGCTCGGTG
This sequence comes from uncultured Acidimicrobiaceae bacterium, assembly GCA_963803065.1. Classification (GTDB taxonomy): domain Bacteria; phylum Actinomycetota; class Acidimicrobiia; order Acidimicrobiales; family RAAP-2; genus DASXMT01. The sequence goes on along the minus strand of CAWDKW010000003.1, from coordinate 37,159 downwards.
CCGGACTGGGCCTGGCCTTCTCGGCCATGTCCAATCTCATCGTCGAGGCGGTCCCGCCGGAGCAGACCGGCGTCGCCTCGGGCATGAACGCCAACATCCGCACCATCGGTGGGTCGATCGGAGCCGGCGTCATGGCGAGCATCGTGACCTCCGGTGTCGTGGCCGGCTCCCTCCCGGCCGAATCGGGGTACACCCACGGGTTCTTGTTCCTGGCCGTGGCCTCCGCCTGCGCCGCCATCGCATCACTGTTCATCCCGAGAGCCCGTCCGGGGCAAGCGGCGGCGGACGGCGTCCACCAGCACCACCTCGACCATGCCGAACTGGCTCTGGTGGCCGGCGGGACGCTCACTGAAGGCTGATGACCACCTCGACCCAACAACCCGCCCTCCGTCGGGACGCGGCCCGCAACCGCGACAAGATCGTGACTGCGGCCAGGGAGGCGTTCGCTGAGCACGGCCTCGACGTTGGCGTCGATGTGATCGCCGCCCGGGCCGGCGTGGGAGTGGGCACGTTCTACCGGCGCTTCCCCACCAAGGAGTCGCTCATCGACGCCATCATCGACGGGCTCTTCGAGCAGGTGTTGAGCCTGGCCCGGGATTCGCTCGATGCCGAGCCCCCCGAATCGGGGTTCGCCACCTACCTCCGCGGCGTGGGCGAGCTCCAGGCCGAACACGTCGGTTGCCTGTCGCGGTTGTGGAACCACACCGGTCACGCCGCCGTCCGCAAGGAGCTCGAGGCGACCGTCCGGCAGCTCCTGCACCGGGCCCAGGACGCCGGCACCGTCCGCGGTGACGTGGTCTACCAGGACATCTCGGTCATCCTGTGGTCCCTGCGGGGGGTGGTCGAAGCCACGGCGCCGGTCGCCCCCCATCAGTGGGAGCGATACCTCGACCTGGTGCTGGCCGGGCTCTGCCCGTCATCCCAGCAACTGAGCCGGTCCCCGTTGACCGGGACGCAGTTGGACCGGATCCTGGCCATCCATCGCGATCGGTCCCGGGGCGGCAAAGGACCCTGACCCTGACCCGGTACCGGGTCAGGCGGCCAGCTTCTTCACCTGGAACGACAGGAGCACCTGCATGATGCCGAAGAGGATGAGCCAGATGCCCATGATGATGGCCAGGATGTCCACGGTGATGTGCGGATAGACGAGGGTCACGATCCCGGCGGCGAACCCGAGGACGGCGATGACGAGGCGCCAGCCTCGTCCCGGGCTCCCTTTGTCTTCGTAGGCGGAGAAGAACTCGACCAGTCCCCCGATGATCCAGAAGAGCCCGATGAGGAACCCGAGCGTCCCGATGGTCTCGAAGGTGTGGCGAAGGAAGATCACGCCCACCAGCACCGAGAGCAGTCCCAAGAAGGCGATCAGGACCCGGGTGCCGCCGCTGGGCGACGTGTCGGCGATCGCCATCACGATCCGGACCAGTCCGCTGATGAAGAGCCAGATCCCGAGGAAGATGGCAAAGGCGTAGATGGTGTCCCTGGGTCGGGCCACGACCAGCCCGCCCACCACGATGCTCGCCACGCCGAAGAAGAGGATCCAGCCCCAGGACCGGCCGATCTCCTCGAGAATGTCATCGGATCCGCTGTCCACCACCACGTCAGGCATCGTCGCCCCTCTCTGCTCGTTACGTGGAACTTCATGTAGACGTTGCAAACGTCACGAAGGACAGTAGGCCCACGGCCGACCCGAGTGGGTGATCCCGCTGGCCGAAGGGTGACCCTCGACCGGACGATCCCTGGACAGGCCCTACTGGTCCTCGACCGACGGCACGGCCGCAGCGATCAGCTCGTTGCTCATTTCCCAGAGGCGAGTGGCGGCGGCGGAGTCGCGTGCCGGCTTGGCCGGCTGGACCGGCTTGCACTTGATGAAGTAACCACCCGAGACGTCGGCAACGTCGGGCGAGGATGCCAGGTATACCGACGTCCGTGCCCCCTTCTCGGCGGACAGGACGAAGGGCGTGATGACCTTCAGCCCGAAGGCCATCACGCCGTGGGTGTCACCGTCCCGGCCGTAGCCGGTGGCCACCACGCCCGGGTGCAAGCAGTTCGCCGTGGTCCGGGTCCCACTCAGGCGCCGAGCCAGCTCGGTGGTGAAGAGGATGTTGGCCAGCTTCGACGTGGCGTAGACCGACATGGCCGCGTAACCCCGGGTCGACTGGAGATCGTCGAAGTTCAGGCCCGTGCGGGCCGACCGGTGGGCCGACGAGGACACGTTGACGATCCGCGACGGTCCCGAGGCGATGATCCGGTCCAAGAGCCGCTGGGTCAACAGGAACGGCCCCAGGTGGTTGATGGCGAACGTGGACTCGAAGCCGTCAACGGTCTCCTGACGATCGCTCAGCACCACGCCGGCGTTGTTCACCAGTACGTCGACGCGGGGGCAACGCTCCTTGACGACCTCCGCCCCCTCCGTGGTGGAGGCCAGATCGCCGAGGTCGAACACCACCACTTCGATGGCTTGGTTGCCACTCCGTGACCGGATGTCGGCGACGGCGGCCTCCCCCCGGGCCCGGTCCCGGGCCGTGATGACCACCCGCGCGCCCGCGCCGGCCAGGGCCACCGCCGTCTCCCTGCCGATCCCAGAGTTGCCGCCGGTGATGACCACGGTCTTGCCCGACATGTCCGAAGCGCCCACGGCCGTGCCCCTTCCAGAGTGGGAGCCGAGCCTATCCGTCGAGCTCGGCCGGTCCCTGAGGATGGCCCGGGGCCCCGCAAGGTGGCGCTCATGGTCACCACCGGAGCCAGGCCGGATTGACATCCTAAGTTCGGCTTACCTAATATTTTGTTTCAAGGTCCCCTGAGGACAGGGTCTATCGACCGTCGGACGACGTTGGTGTCAGAAAGGTGACGACCTTCAATGAGGACCTCCAGACTGGGCCGGCTGGCGGCGGGGCTGAGCGTCGTGCTGGTCGGGGCGACCCTGGCCGCCTGCGGGTCGTCGTCCAGTGCTTCGCCGACCCTCACCCTCTACAACGGCCAGCACGAGCAGACCACGAACCAGCTGGTCGCCGCGTTCGAGAAGCAGACCGGCATCACCGTGAAGGTGCGCAACAACGACGAAGCCGTGCTGACCAACCAGATCCTGGCCGAGGGGTCGGCATCGCCCGCCGACCTCATCTACACCGAGAACTCGCCGGCGCTCGAGAAGCTCCAGGAGAAAGGGGTGTTGGCGCCGGTCGACCCGTCGACGCTCAGCAAGGTCCCGGCCAGGTACAGCTCGCCCAAGGGCGACTGGGTCGGGGTGAGCGCCCGCGTCAACGTGCTCGTCTACAACACCGACCGGCTCCCGGCCAGCCAGGTGCCCACCTCGATCATGGACCTGGCCAATCCGAAGTGGAAGGGAAAGCTGGCCCTGGCCCAGGGCGAAACCGACTTCCAGCCCATCGTGACCTCGATCGTCAAGGCCCACGGCAAGCAGGCCGCGCTCAAGTGGCTCGAAGCGATCAAGGCCAACGCCGGCAGCAACCTCTACCCCGACAACGAGAGCCTGATCAACCAGGTCAACAAGGGGCAGGCCGAGATCGCGATCATCAACAGCTACTACTGGTACCGCCTGCAGGATCAAGTAGGTTCGGCCGGTATGCACTCGGCCATCTCCTATCTCAGCCCCGGTGACGCCGGCTATGTGGTCGACATCTCCGGCGCCGGCGTGCTCAAGTCCTCCAAGAACCAGGCCGCGGCGCAGAAGTTCCTGGCCTTCCTGGTGTCCACGAAGGGCCAGGAGATCATCGCCCACGACAACAGCTGGGAGTACCCGATCGGCTCCGGCGTGACCACGGCCAAGGACCAGAAGCCCTTCGACAGTTTGCAGCCGGCGCCGTTGACCATCGCCGACTTGGGGGACGGTGCCACGGCCATCGCCCTCCTCCAACAGGTCCAGCTGGCTTGACCCGCTGACATGTCCGTGACCGCGGCGGCCCCGCCCGTTCTTCCCGCCGTCAGCGCCCGGGCCAGGCGGCCCGTCGTCTTGTGGGTGACCGGTGGCGCCGTCGCCCTGTTGCTCCTCCTGCCGCTCGTCTACCTGATCGTCGAGGCGGCCCAGACCGGCTGGTCGACCCTCTCGCACCTCCTGTTTCGCCAATTGACCCTGGACCTGCTCTGGAACACGGTGCGGTTGTCCCTGGCCGTGACGGCCGCCTGTGCGGTGATCGGTGTGGCCACGGCATGGTGCATCGAGCGCACCGACCTGCCCGGGCGACGGATCTGGGCCGTCCTGGTGGTGCTGCCCCTGGCCATCCCCGACTTCGTGACCAGCTACGGATGGGTGTCGGTGGCCCCGTCGGTCCAGGGCTTCCTCGGGTCTCTCCTGGTCATGACGCTCGCCCTCTACCCGCTTGTCTACCTCCCGGTGGCGGCAGCCTTGCGCGGTGCCGACCCGGGCCAGGAAGAAGTGGCCCACAGCCTCGGCCTGGGCCGGGCCGCCACGTTCTGGCGGGTGACCCTGGGCCAGGCCCGGACGGCCCTGCTCGGCGGGTGCGTCCTCGTGTCCCTGGCCCTCCTGGCCGAGTACGGCGCCTTCGAGATCCTCCGCTACAACACGCTCACCACCGAGATCTTCTTCGAGGCCGAGCGGGTCTACAACCTCCCCGCGGCGAGCAGCCTCTCCCTCGTCCTCGTCGTGGTCTGCTTCGCCGTCCTCGGTGGGGACCTGGCCGCCAGGGGTCGCGGTCGGGTGAGCCGCTCGGGCCCCCAGGTAGCCAGGGAGCGCCGGCGGTTGCCGCTGGGCCGGGCCACGGTGCCCACCCTGGCCGGCTTCACCCTCCTGGGCGCCCTCGCCCTCGGCCTGCCCGTCGGCGTCATCGTCTACTGGCTGCTCAACCCGGGCCATACCTCCTTTTCCGCCGCCACCTCGCTGGCCAGTGCCACCCTGCACACGGCCGGGTACGCAGCAGGGGCGGGGGCACTTGCCACCGTGCTGGCCCTCCCGGTGGCCCTCCTCTCGGTGCGACATCCACGCCCGTCCACCATGCTCCTGGAACGGAGCACGTTCGTGGTCCAGGCTCTCACCGGCCTGGTCATCGCCCTCTCGCTGGTCTTCTTCGCCATCCACTCCGTGCCCTACCTGTACCAGAGCACCCCGTTGCTCATCTTGGGCTACGCCATCTTGTTCTTCCCGCTGGCCCTGGTAGCCGTCCGGACGTCGGTGGCCCAGGCGCCCGTCGAGCTCGAGGAGGTGGGGCGATCCCTCGGGCAACGACCGATCGTCGTCATGTGGCGCGTCGTCCTCCCCCTGGTCGCTCCGGGGTTGGCTGCCGCCTTCTGCCTGGTCTTCCTGTCCACCGTCACCGAGCTGACCATGACGCTGGTCATGGTGCCCACCGGGGTCCAGACACTGGCCACCGAGTTTTGGGCCTATTCCACCAATATTTCCTACGGGGCGGCAGCCCCCTACGCTGGGCTGATGGTCGCCATCGCCGTCGTCCCCAGCTACGTACTGGGCCGTTGGTTCGACCGGCTCCCCAGTCGGGCGCTGGGCACATCGTGACCAGTCTCCACGTCACCGACCTGCACAAGGCGTTCGGGTCCCACGCCGTCCTGACCGGGATCGACCTCACGGTCCCCGAGGGCTCCCTGGCCGCCATCCTCGGACCGTCGGGCAGTGGCAAGACCACCTTGTTGCGGGTGCTGGCCGGTTTCGAGCGAGCGGACCGGGGGACCATCGTCCTCGGCGAGAACGTGGTCGACGACGGTCGCCGGTTCGTGCCCTCCGAGCGGCGAGGCATCGGCTACGTCCCCCAGGAGGGTGCGCTCTTCCCGCACCTGAACGTACTGCGCAACGTGGCCTTCGGCGTACCCCGCAAGGAGCGCGGGGCCCGGCACCTCAGGAGCTCCTGGAGATGGTCGGCCTCGGTGGCCTGGGCGGCCGGTATCCCCATCAGCTGTCCGGCGGCCAGCAGCAACGGGTGGCCCTGGCCCGCGCCTTGGCCATCCAGCCGGGCATCGTCCTGCTCGACGAGCCCTTCTCCTCCCTGGACGCCAGCCTTCGTTCGAGCGTGCGCGCCGATGTCCAGCGCGTGCTGAGGCAACAGGGCACCACCGCGCTCCTCGTCACCCACGATCAGGACGAAGCTCTCTCCCTGGCCGAACAGGTCGCCGTCATCCGTCACGGCCGGGTCGGCCAGGCCGGGAGCCCCCAGAACCTCTATGCCCACCCAGGGGATCCCGGCATCGCCAGGTTCCTCGGTGACGCCAACCTGGTCCCCTGCACTGTCGAGGGCACGATGGCGACCACCCCGTTCGGACCGCTGCCGGTGCGCACCGGGGGCACCCCGACCGGGTCGCGGCCGGCCATTGCCCTGGTGCGGCCCGAACAGCTGGTCGTCTCGACCGGGACCGATGAGCCAGGCGTGGCGGCCCGGGTGGTCCGCAACCAGTTCCACGGGCACGACACCGTCATCACGGTGGAGCCCGATCGGCCCATCGGGACACCGCTGGTGGTGATCCGCGCCGACGGGGAGTTCGATGCCCCGGTCGGCGCGCCGGTGAGGGTCGCGGCCCGGGGGGAAGTGGTGACCTGGCCGGCCGAGGAGTCAGCCGGCGATGCGCTCGACGTGCTCGACGCTGTCGACGTGGCCCCGAGCTAGCCCCGAGCCGACAGCGAGCCGACCGACGCGCCACGACCGCCCTCCAGATCGAGCCCGATCAGGCCGGCCGGACGGTCACCGAAGCAAGGGCCACCATGCGGTCGTGGACGCCCGAGTCGTACAGGGCCACCCTGACCACGGTGCCGTCGGGCCTCGTCCCCATCACCGTGCATCGGGCCTCGACCGGGCCCACCCGGGCCGGGGCCAGGTAGTGCAGCACCATGTCGGTCGAGGACAGCGCGACAGTGGAAGGCCCGGCCGAAGGGTCAGTCCCCGGCGAACGGACGGCGCGGAGCGCAGCCAGATCGGCCAGCACGGCGATGGCCCCACCGTGGAGGATGCTCCAGGTGTTGCGCAGGTGGTCCCCGATCTCGAGCCGGGTGACCGGGCCCGAACCCGCGTGCACGCCGAAGAACTCCTCGAGCGAGGGCGGGTCCGGCCGGGCCGGCGCCATGGGGTGGTGGACCGGGCGCCCGAAGCTGGGCCCCGGCGACTCCCGCCTCAGGGCGGCGCACGTCATGATGCACGATGCCACCGGGGCCCCGCCGCTCCCCTCGTCGGCTACCGAGATACGGGTGACCACCGAGGCCCGGCCCTTTCGGAGGACGGTGGCCTCGAGCAGCAGGGGGCCGACGTGGCGGCGGCTGCCCATCCGGAGTGCCATCGAGGTGGTGACTATCCCGTCCGGTTGCACAGCCAGTCCACTGAGGTAGCCGCCCAGCGCGTCGACCGCGGTGAGGAGGGCCCCGGCGTAGAGGCCGCCGGCCTCGTCCATCAGGTGGGCGTCGAGGGGGACACGGGACCGCAGCCTTGTCGGGACCTGATCGCCATCGAGCGAGGGGGGTGCCCACTGTTCCACCCGCAGATAGGTGCCGACAGGCCAGAGGGCAGCCAGGCGGTCGTGGTCCGGCTCGGCGTCGAGCTCGGTCACGGGGTGACGGTCCCGACCTGAACCACCGCCGTCACCCGGTTGTCCCCGCCCTGGTCGACAAGGCGGAGCACGGCACTTCCCGTGCCGCCGGTCAGCGGGCCCGTCTCGGCCATGACCGACTCGGTCTCCGAGACGATGGGCCCCACCCGACCCATGGCCAGATAGGCCACCTGCAGGTCCACCGTGGCTGCCGACCCGGTGCCCAGCCCCAGTGCGTCGTCTACAGCCGCGCTGCCGGCGACCGCACCCAAGAGGGCCATGACACCCCCTTGGAGGGCGCCAAACGTGTTGCTCACGTAGTCGCCCACGAGAAGGGCCACACCGGCTGAGCCCTGGCCCGCCTCGATCCCGATCGCCTCGAGGACAGGTCGCGTCAGCGACGCCGGTCCGATCGTCGTTCGCTCGGGCGCGCCGGGTAGGGGCTGCATGAGCGGTGGGGCGTCGGTCCGCGGCAGCACGGCGTAGGTCATGGTGGCCCATGCGTTGGGTGACCCGTCACCGGGGAGCCGGCCCCCAGGGGCTTCGAGGAGTACGATCTCGAGCACCAACGTGGTCCGACCCCTGCGCACGATCGAGGCCCGGGCCTCGATCTCCGGTCCGTGTGCCGGGGCCAGCACCTGCAGCTGGAGGTCCGCCGTCGCCGTCCGGTCGGGGTACAGCACCCTGGTCGCGACGGCTCCCCCGACGATATCGACCAAGATGGCCAGCACGCCCGCGTGCACGCCGCCGTCGGAGGCGAGTAGGTGCTCCGATACCGGCAGCCAGGCCGAGGCGGTGGCATCCGGGCGAACCTCGACCTCCAGGTCCAGATCGCGGAGGATGTGCTCGGCTGGCGGGTAGGGGCGAGGCGCCACTCACCGCACCTGCTCGGTGGGCCGGACGAGGATCTCGTTCAGCGCCACGTGCCGAGGCCTGGTGACGGCGAAGGTGATGGTCTCGGCAATGTCCGTCGAGGTCATCAGTTGGGCACCCTCGAAGGTGGCCCGCAGGCCGTCGATGATCTCGGGCCGGTTGTGACCAGCCAGCTCGGTGGCCGTCGCCCCGGGCTCCACGGCCGTGACCCGGACGTGACGGGCAGCCACCTCCTGGCGGAGCGACTCACCGAAGGCCACCACCGCGAACTTGGTGGCGCTGTAGACCCCGTTGCCCTCGCGGGCCACGCGTCCGGCCACCGAGCTCACGTTGACCACGTCGGCCACCCGTCGGGGATCGGCCTCGGCCGCGGCCAGAAGATGAGGGAGGGCGGCATGGGTGCAGTACAACAGTCCGAGCAGGTTGACCTCCACCATCCGCCGCCACTCGTCGGTCGGCGCATCGACGATCGGTCCGAGCAGCATCACTCCTGCGTTGTTGACCAGCGTGTCGAGGCGGCCGAACCGGGATACCGCCGCTTCCACGGCCGATCGTGCCTGATCCTGGCCGGTGATATCGGCCTCGATCACCTCGACCCGGGACGGGTCGCCGATGGAGTCGGCCAGGGCTTCGAGCCGGTCGAGACGGCGGGCGACGACGGTCACCGAGGCACCTTCGGAGGCGAGCGACCTCGCCGTCGCTTCGCCGATGCCGCTCGATGCACCAGTCACCAGAGCCACTGTTCCAGCTAGCCGCCCACCCTCGGCTGCGCGCTCGTCTCCCTGCATGGTTCGCTCCCCGCGATTTGGGAATTGGGTTCACCGTCCGGGCCGAGTGTACCGACGCAACTCGGGCAGCCCGACCGGCTCCCGGTCCCGTCGGTCGCATGGCTAGAGTCAAGCGAGTCGAATTCCTGATCCCCCTGCCCGACGACACCACGTGCGCCGCCCATGCGCGGGCGGCGGTGCGCGAGAGCCTGACCGCCTGGGGGATCCCGGAGCTAGAACCGGTGGCCAGCCTGGTGGCCACGGAGCTGGTGACCAACGCCGTCATCCACGCCGATACCGGGCCCACCCAGCTCCTGTTGTCGTTGGAGGATGACCGCCTCCGGATCGAGGTGTCCGACGGCGACTCGAGCCGCCTCCCTCGCCGGATGCACCGTGAGGTCACGGCCGAGGGAGGGCGGGGCCTCGCCCTGGTTGACGCCCTGACGGCTGCCTGGGGTACCCTTCGCCCCCGACGGGGCCTGGGAAAGACGGTCTGGTGCGAGCTGGACCTGCCCGAGGCGGAGGAGCTCGAGGGCCCGGCTTGACCACCCGATCGGCGGGGGTCTCCTCAGGCCACCTTCGTCCGGAAGCGGCTGGTGCCGCGGCGACGGCGCGCCGTCCCCCGGGGCGGCCGCGAGGCCATGGCCGACATGTCGTGGAGGGCGCAGCAGTCTGCACTGTTGTAAATGGAGAGCAGGGCGTTGCACCCCTCGTTGGCGCACACACGGCCCGATCGGTACACCGGCGGCGCACCATGCCCGCCCAGCGGCTCGGTTGACACCGAACCGGCCTTCGTGTTTCGGTCACGCATGAGGTACACCTCCTAGGTTCGGGAGGGAAGTACCCGGACCGACACCAGGTCAAACCGAGCGACGGACGGAAAACCGCTGGGCTCAGTGCTCCTCGGCCAGGTTCTCCCTGATCCGGGCCAGGCTCTGGGCCAGGAGCCGGGAGACGTGCATCTGGCTGATGCCCACCCGCGAGGCGATCTCCGACTGGGTCAGGCCATCGATGAACCGGAGCCGTACCACCTCCTGCTGGCGCTCGGGCAGGGCCGCCAGTGCTGGGGCCAGGACCGAGCGCTCGTCCACCGTGGTGACACCGGCGTCATCCGATCCCAACCGGTCGGCCAGGGTCTCGTCCCGCTGACCCGGTGCATCGATCGATGACGAGCGATATCCCTGGCCGGCTTCGATCGCCTCGAGGACGGCGTCCTGGGAGACACCGATCGACTCGGCCAATTCGGCCACGGTGGGCGGGCGACCCAGCTCCTGGGACAGCGCGTCGATGGTGTGCCCGAGCTCCAGGTACAGCTCCTGGATGCGGCGTGGTGCACGGACGGCCCAGCCCCTGTCCCGGAAATGGCGCTTGAGCTCACCGATGACCGTTCCGGTGGCGTAGGTGGTGAACTCGACGCCTCGATCGGGGTCGAAACGGTCCACCGCCTTGATGAGGGCGATGGATCCCACCTGCACGAGGTCGTCGTAGGGCTCGCCCCGGTTGGCGAAGCGATGGGCCAGGCGACGGGCCAGGCCGATGTGCTCGGTGACCAGCTCGTCGCGCAGCTTCTCGTCGCGGGTGGCGGCGAACTCGACCCATCGATCCCGGGCCACCGGTGGCCGCCGGGCGTCATCGGCCATCAGCGGGCAACCCTGCTCCTGCGCTTGGACAGCGTCGCTCGCCCACCGGCGTCACGACGGTGCTGGTCGACCAGGGCCTCGATCAGGCGGATCGACAGGTCATCGGGCTCGCCCGGGTCGTGACCGTCGTCGGATTCCCCACTGCGATCGAGCTCGCAGGCGATCGTGATGGTGGCGCCGTCGAGGGTGAACTCGAGCCGCACCGTTCCCGACCGGGCCCCGCCCACCACCGACAAGCAGAGCTCGTCGACGGCCAGGCGCAGGTCCTCGATCTCCTCGATGTCGAAGTCAGCCCGCGCTGCCATGGTGGCCGCCGTGATCCTGGCCAAGACCAGGAGATCGGAACGGACGGGGAGCGACAGCGTGACCACGTCGCTCATCCCCCCACTGCCTCGTCCACGGTCGAGAAGATCGGGAACACGCGGACGAGGTCGGTGATCTCGAACACCTTGAGGATCCGGGGTTCGGCGATGACCAGCTTGAGGTCGCCCCCCGACTCGCGGATGCGCTTGAAGGACCCGACAAGGACTCCCAGCGCCGTCGAGTCGAGGAAGGAGACCCCCAGCAGGTCCACGACCACCGCCAACACCCGCCTTCTCGTGGGCGCCGAGATGCTCCCGAAGGGCCGGCGCCGTGGCCACGTCGATCTCTCCGACAACCGAGACGACGGGCACCCCTCCGGTAACCTGCTCGGTGATCTCAAAGGTCAGCTCCATGGTTTCCTGCCCCTCTCCATTCGACGCTCCATTCGACCCGTGCTCCCCGCCAGCTATACCCATCGCCGGCCGCATCTCACCATCATCCGAGTGCCGGCCGCCCGGGAGCGGCCGTCGCGGCACCCATCGGGATGGCGAACGGCAGGCGAATGGGCATGGGTGATTCCCTGGGTGATTCCCTGATTTGACTGATCCGGCTTGTCGAAGGCTACGCCACCCCGGGACCGACAACGATCCCCCGGCGAACCCGTGCTGGGCGAGAAGCAGAGAGCTGTGCGCATCGTGTGGCCGTCGATCGCCCTCAACCTGGTAGAACGCGCCGCTACGGCCATTGGTCGGCGGCTCGCTGGGTCCCTGTGGCGGGCGCGGGCGATGCGGCCTCGCCCCCCGGCCGCTGGAGCCGCCCGCTCAGGGGCAGCACGAACCACAGCCCGATGATGACCACGGGCAAGACGGCGGCCAGGATGGGCACGACCGCGCCCGAGTCGACCGTGCTGACCACCAACCAGACGGCGGTGGAGATGGCCAGCCCCACGGCGGACAGACCGCACAGGGCGAGCGCGTTCGACACGGCCAGGAGCCTGCCCTTCGCGTGCCGGCGGAACACGATCCGGTGATAGGCGACCGGCGCGGTGAGCAGTGCGGTGGCGCCGGCGGCCAGGAACAGGCTGGCCTGGTAGAGGATGCGTTGGTTGTGGTCGAGGTGCCCGAAGCGGTTGGTGAACGGCAGGGACAGAAGGAACCCGAAGAGCACCTGCACCCCGAGGCTGGCCACCCGCAGCTCCTGGAGCAGCTCGGCCACATTTCGATCGATCCGCTCGTCCTCGGACTCGTGCCTGCCGCCTTGGGCCGGTCTCGCCCCTTCCGCTGTCGACCCCGCCGTGCCCTCGGCTGGACTGCCTCCCCCTTCGTCGATCATCCCAGGGAGATACCCGCCGGCAGGGGAGGCCGAACGTAGCTCTCGATCAGGGGTCGCGTCGGGTTCGGCTCACTGCCTGTGTCCCTTCTGGCCGGCCACCGGGACCTCCCGGGCCGAAGGGACCCGCGAAGGTTCGAGTCCGGCGCGTTCGACGGCGAGCGCGAAACGGTGCGCGTCCCGGACGGCGCACCCGCCGCGGTCGTTGTTGAAATAGACGTAGACGTCGTCGCTCGAGGACCACCGGTCGGCCAGCCGGGCGGCCCACGACCGCAGGGCCGTGCGCCCGTAGCACGGGGCCGGCGCAGCCCGGCCTTCGTGGAACCGGAGGTAGCCCCAATCGCTGGTGCGCCAAATCGGGGCCCGGCGGCCTGGAGCATCGGTCAGGCAGAAGGCGGCACCGTTCCGGGCCAGCAGGTCGGCCGTCTCGTCGGTGTACCAGGAGGGGTGACGAGGCTCGAACGCGATCCGGGTCCCGCGGGGGAAGTGACCGAGCGTCTCGGCCAGGGCATCGAGGTCAATGGCGAAGTTGGCCGGAAGCTGGAGGAGCACGGGTCCGAGCTTGGTCCCCAGATGACCGGCCCGGCTCATCAGGCGGTCCACGGGCTCAGCCGGGTCCTTCAGCCGTCGGATGTGGGTGAGGTAGCGGCTGGCCTTCACCGTCACGATGAAGTCGTCGGGTGTCCGATCCCTCCACCCCTCGAACGTGGAGGCCTCGGGGAGGCGATAGAAGGCGTTGTTGACCTCGACCGTGCGGAACCGGGCCGCGTAGTACTCGAGCCAGCGCGCCTGAGCGACGCCGCTCGGGTAGAAGCGCCCGCGCCAGTCGGCGTACTGCCAACCCGAGGTCCCGATGAGCACTGGCAGCGGAGGACGACCTGCTCGTCGGCTCAGCCGTCCCGGCCCGGACGCCCGGCCCGGTCCACCGCGGCAGCCAACACCTCGCCGGCCGGCGGCCGACTCCCCATCCTCACGCCTTCTGTCCGGGCAGGAGACGCAATGCCCCAGCCGATGCCCCGGGAGAGCCCCCACGGGAGCCCGAGGAGGCCTCCCTGACCCGGTCGCCGATCAGGGAGAAGAAGGCGGCATTGGCGGCTGACCGGTAGCGGGCGCCGCGCACCATGCCCGCCGCCCACCACGGATCGGAGGACAGCGGGCGCACCACATGGTCGAGCCACGCCTTGCCGTGACCGGGATCGGCTTCGGCATGCTCCTGATAGAAGGACAGCGCATCCTGGCTGACACCGAGTCGGCGCATCCCTCGGACCACCTGGCGACAGCGCGGTCCGGCTTGGAGCTCGATCAGACCCAGCGCACCGATCAACTCCGGCTGCCGGTGGCGGTTGGTGGCGAACACGGTGAGCAACGACAGCCGGTCCAGCGCTTCGAGGGGCATGAGGGCGCGGGCGGTCGAGCCCAGCCCGACGGCAGCGGCCATCCGCCGCTGCAGCTCGGTGTGGACGGCGGAGCCGGACCCCCGCCCCATCTCGTCCCAGTAGTTCCGGGCCATCTCGAGCTTCGGCTCCCCGCTCAACCCGATCTGGCCGATGGCCACCAGGTCGTCAAAGCCGCCGTCGGGGCCGCCCTCCATCTCCAGGAAGGCCCGGAGCCCGGGCCGGCTGGCTGCGGTGGCCACCCATCGGTAGACGGGCGGGACCAGGTCGCGGGAGGCAAGCGCCCGGATGGCATCCACGGTCTGGTCTCCCGCGGCAACGGGCCGACGATCGGCCCGGTCGGCCACCCGGTCCGACAACGCCGCCTCGAGCCGGGCCTTCAGCCCCACCACGGCCGGGTGGTACTGGTGCACGACGGCTGGTTGCACCGCGTCGAGCGGGGCGACGAAGAGGTCATGGATGGCGGCCAGGGTCAGCGCGCCATCGCGTGCATCCACCGGTTCGGCGTCGATGAGCTGGTCGAGCGACTCGGATCCCTCGGCCAGGGACCGTTCGAAGCGGAACTCCAGCCGAGCCGGGGAGACCGGTACGGGTGCCGGCAAGGCGGCGAGCGTCATGCCCTCACGATGCCCGGGGCCTGCTGCGCCTAAACGCCGCGTCATGAGGCTGGGTCAGCCCAAGAGGGTCGGGGTCCGGACCAGCGGGCACGAAGTCGGGACATGATGGTGCCGTGCGCGACGTTCCCATCACCGACGGCATGATCCGCTTGGGCCAGTTCCTCAAGCTGGCTCATCTCATCGACTCTGGATCGGATGCCCGTATCCTGCTCCAGGACGGTTCCGTCCGCGTCAACGGCGAGCCGGAGCACCGTCGTGGCCGCCAGTTGCATCGTGGCGACGTGGTGACCGTCCGGGAACACGAGGTGCGGGTGGCCTGAGCTTGGCGGCGCAGGGGTCACCGGTATCCCTGGGCCACGTGCTCGATCCACCACGCCGGCGCGCCGTTCATCAGCGTCTGGATGTCCCAGTAGTCCCACCATCGCATGATCGACCCGTCTCGGAGCTCCTGGACCGAGACGAACGGGAGCGTGACCACCTCGCCGGTGTGCCAGTGCCAGGTCTCGGTGTGCTCGGTCACCACCGTCCCGCCCTCGGCCACCATCAGCCGGAGGTCGTGCTCGTAGCGGCTGATGGGCTCGAGGCCCAAGCGCAAGCGGGCCAGGATCTGCTCGGGCCCGGTTGCGACCTCGTCGGTCGGCGTGGGCACGTCGGTGTACTCCGAACCGGCGGTGAAGAACGAGGCGACGCGGTCCCAGTGGCGCTGGTACAGGGCATCCCAGAAGTCGGTCACCACCCTCCTGTCTGTCTCGGCGCTCATCGTCACTCCTCGTCGTGTTCGGCGTCCGATCGTATGCCCGTCGGGTCCCGGTTGTCCTCCCTACACTCGTCGGCATGCGCGTCCTGATTACCGGAGCTGCTCGGGCCATCGGTGCGGCCACGGCCGCAGAGCTCGTCGCCCGTGGCCACCATGTGGTGGCCACGGCCCGGGATGCCGAGCTCCTCGAGACGGTCGACGCCTCCCAGCGACTGGAGCTGGATGTCCGCGACGAGGCGTCGATCCGACGAGCGCTCGCCGCCTGCGGCGAGCTCGACGCCATCGTCAACAATGCCGGCATCTCCACCAAGGGGCCCCTGGAGGACTATCCGCTCCGAGCCCTCGAGGACGCCCTCGACACCAACGCCATCGGCCCGCTCCGCCTGCTGCAGCCGGTCCTGCCCTCGTGGCGCGCCCGAGGCCGCGGCGTGATCGTCAACGTGAGCTCGGTGCAAGGGCGCATTCCCACGCCCCTCGAGGGCGCCTACGCCGCCTCCAAGCACGCCCTGGAAGCCGTGTCCGAGACCCTCCACTACGAACTGGGCCATTTCGGGATCCGCGTGGTCATCGTGCAACCGGGCTATGTCTCTCCAGGGATGAAGGACCTCGGCCGGCATCGCGGGCCCGCTGCCTACCGTGATCTCTGGGAACAGTGGAACAGCGTCGCCGACACCGTGACCGGGCCGTCGGGGCGCACCGACCCGAGCATCGTGGCCATGGCGATCGCCGACGCGCTGACAGAGCCGGGCACGCCCCTCCGGGTGGAGGTGGGCGCCGACGCCGAGATGGTCCTCGGCGTGCGCCGGCAGCTCGACGACGCTTCGTTCGAGGCCACCATGCGAGAGACGCTCGGCCTCACCTGGTGAGCCCGCAGTCCTCGCTGCCCGGGTCGCCGCCCCCGTCGCAACCCGGTTCGCCCCCGTCACGGGCCTGGTGGGCGGGAGCCACCGTCTACCAGATCTACCCTCGCTCGTTCGCCGACTCCGGCGGCGACGGCATCGGCGACCTTCCGGGCATCCGGGCCAAGCTGGCCGACCTGGCCTGGCTGGGGGTCGAGGCCATCTGGCTCTCGCCTTTCTATCCCTCCCCGATGGCCGACTTCGGCTACGACGTCAGCGACTACTGCGACGTCGACCCCCTCTTCGGCACGCTGGAGGACTTCGACCGGTTGGTGGCCGATGCCCACGCCCTCGGGATCCGGGTGATCATCGACTGGGTCCCCAATCACACCTCTGACGCCCATCCGTGGTTCGCCGACGCTCGGTCGGGCCCCGACAGCGCCCATCGGCACTGGTACGTCTGGCGCGATCCCGCCCCCGGCGGTGGGCCACCCAACAACTGGACGGCGGCCTTCGAGGCCGGTGCCCCGGCCTGGACCTTCGACGCCGGTTCGCGGCAGTGGTACCTGCATCTCTTCGAAGCGGCCCAGCCCGACCTCAACTGGGACGAGCCCGACGTGGAGGCGGCCATGCACGACGTGCTGCGCTTCTGGTTCGACCGGGGCGTGGACGGGGTCCGCGCCGATGTGATCCATTGCATCGGCAAGGACCCGGAGCTGCCCGACGATCCCCCCGAGGTAGCCGGCATCCCCCATTCGGCCCTGAACGATGTCGCCGTCACCCACGAGCGGCTCCGCCGCATCCGGGCACTGGTCGACGGCTATCCAGGCGAGCGGGTGGTGGTCGGTGAGGTCTACCTGCTCTCGAGCGCCGCCGTCGCCACCTATTACGGGAACGGCGACGAGCTCCACCTGTCGTTCAACTTCCCCCCTCTCTACGCCCGATGGGAGGCCTCGGCGTGGCGCCGGTGCATCGAGGACACGACGAGAGCCTTCGACCCCCGCCGGGCCTGGCCGACGTGGGTGCTGTCGAACCACGACAACCCTCGCCACCGGTCGCGCTACGACCTCGGGGCCGAGTGGGCGGGGGAGGACGAGGACACCCGGGCCCGCCGGAGCGAGGCACGAGCGCGCGCTGCCGCCGTCCTCCTCATGACCCTGCGGGGAACGCCCTTCCTGTTCCAGGGCGAGGAGCTGGGGCTGGTCGATGCGGCCGTCCCCCCGGAGCGGCGGGCCGATCCCGGCGGGCGCGATGGGTGCCGGGCGCCGATCCCGTGGGACGGCACACCCGCCCACGGCTGGCCGGTCGACGACGGTGGTTCGACCTGGCTCCCGTTCCCGCCGGAGGCCGGGACCCGGAACTACTCGGCCCAGCGCGACGACCCCGGTTCGGTCCTCCATCTCTACCGTCGCCTGATCCAGCTCAGGAAGGCAGAGGCGGCGCTGGTGTCGGGTGTCCAGGTCCTGTTCGACGCTCCCGAGGGCGTGCTCGGCTACACCCGCGGCGACGGAGACGGGCGGTGGATCGTGCTGGTGAACTTCACCGCTGGCCGGGTCGGCGTCGACCAGCTGGGTGCCGGGCCGGGGCACGACGGCGCCCCGCCGCTGGTCGAGGTGGCCAGCGACGGGAGGGGTGAGGGAGAGCCTTTCTCGGGCTGGCTGTCCCCCGATCAGGCGGTCGTGCTCCGGGCCGGATCGGGCACGCGGGCCGGTTCCGGCGGGACCGGATCCCTCCGGGCCGCGTCGGGCACGGGCTCCTCGGGTACCCAGGTCTCGATCTGACCCGGTCCGAACCCGGTGTCGATCCACGCTCGCACGATCGGAGGGGCCTCACCGGAGGTGGCGGGCTCAACTGGCTGCAGCCGGCGCGGCACGCAGCTGGCGGTGCTCGAGCACCTCGTCGACCATGCCGTACTCGATGGCCTCGGTGGCACCGAGGATGTAGTCGCGGTCGGTGTCGGTGACGATGCGTTCGATGGGCTGGCCGGTGTGATGGGCCAGGATGTGCTCGATCCGCCCGCGGAGGAATGCGATCTCCCGCGCCTGGTTCTCGATGTCGATCGACTGGCCCTGGGCACCGCCGTGGGGCTGGTGGATCAGGATCCGGGAATTGGGCAGCGTGTACCGCTTGCCGGCAGAGCCCCCGGCCAGGAGCACGGCGGCACCGGAGGCGGCCATGCCCAGGCACACGGTGGACACATCGGGACGGATGATCTGCATCGTGTCGTAGATGGCAAAGGTGGAGGTGACCGACCCTCCCGGGCTGTTGATGTACAAGGAGATGTCCTTGTCGGGGTCCTCGGCCGCCAGGTGGAGGAGCTGGGCGGTCAAGAGGCTGGCGCTGTCGTCGTTGATCTCGGTGGTGAGCATGACGACGCGATCCTTGAGCAGCCGGGAATAGATGTCGTAGGCACGCTCCCCGCGGGACGACTGCTCGATGACGGTTGGGACCAGGTAGCCCATGGGGACCTCCTCGGGTGTCGACGGTTGTCTGCCGCCTCTCTGCGACGGATCCGACCTGCAACTAATAGGTTGCAGATTAGCCAGGGGCGGCCGGTCTGTGCAACCCTGGAGTTGCACAGGCGGAAGTACGCCATCGGGAGGAGACCGCCATGCTCGAGCGCCACCTGTTCATTCCGGCCAGCCCGCGGGAGGTCTGGGAAACCCTGACCGATCCCCCGGCCGTCTCGACCTGGTTCGGGGCCCAGGTGGACTGGGACCTCAACCCCGGTGGGACGGCCCGGTTCTTCGAGGACGGCGGGGCGGTACGCGAGGGCCGGGTCGACGAGGTCGTCCCCGGCCAGCACCTGCGATTCCGGTGGTGGCCGGAAGGAGAAGCCGACGATGGGGCCTCGGAAGTCACCTACCGGCTCGAACCCCTCGAGGAAGGGACCGACCTCACCATCACCGAGCGCCAGCTGCCCGCCGCCCTGTCCGCTGAGGCGGCGTCGG
The DNA here is from genome assembly GCA_963803065.1 of uncultured Acidimicrobiaceae bacterium. Taxonomy (GTDB): domain Bacteria; phylum Actinomycetota; class Acidimicrobiia; order Acidimicrobiales; family RAAP-2; genus DASXMT01. The sequence continues at coordinate 18,195 of CAWDKW010000003.1, read as the reverse complement.
CCCCGGCTCTCTCCGCTCGGCGTCGGTCCACCGGGGTGGAGTCGACGGCGGACGGCAACGTGACCACGGCCACCTGGACGCGGTGGGACAGCCGCCTGGTCGGTGTCTGGAGCCGGGCCGGTGCGCCCGTGACGGTTGGCACCCACTGACCCACCCTCGGCGGCGAGCGCGGATGCCGGCAGCGTCTTCGCCGCGCTGGCCGATCCAACCAGACGGCAGCTGCTCGACCAGCTCGCCACCGACGGCCCCCTGACGGCAACGGCGCTGGCCGAGGCATACCCGATGTCGCGCCAGGCCGTCGTCAAGCACCTCAGTGCCCTGGCCTCGGCCGGGCTGCTCGTCGGCGAGCGGCACGGCCGCGAGGTTCGCTACCGCGTGGTGCCAACCGGCCTCGGCGGCGCGGCCACATGGCTGACCGAGGTGGAGGCCAGGTGGGATCGGCGATTGGACGCCCTCCAGCGGCGGTTCAAGAACTGAACGGGTCGCCCCGGGACGGATCTCCCACGCCATGGGTGGCCCATCCGGGAGTTCGGCCACAATAAGGGGCAGTGACCGAGACAGAGCCCGCCGCTCGATCCGAGAGGCCGCCGCAGGAGTCAGCGGCCGAGACCGAGCCGACCCCAGAGGGAGGGAGACCGCCCCACGCGGTGGCCTGGCTGGCCGCCTATGTCTACGGGACCATCGCCACGCTGGTGGCCATCGGAGGGCTGACGTTCGAAGACCACCTCGATGCCCTCTCGGCCGCCGGCATCATTGTCGTCGGCGCCATTGCCATCTGGTTGGCCCACGCCGTCTCCAACATGGTGGGCAGGAGGGCGAGGGACGCAGACCTCAACGTCGCGGCGGTCAGGGCCGATCTGCGGAGCTCCTGGCCGATCGTCTCGGCCGCCCTCCCGGCCGCCGCCATCATGATCATCGCCGCCTTCGGGGCCTGGACGGCATCGACGGGCCTGGTGATCGACGAGGCCCTCGGGGTCGTCGCTCTGGCCGCGGTCGGGATCGCCACCGCGGGACACGACGATCGATCGGTCGCCGGATCATCTACGTGGCCTCGCTCACGGTCGTGGGATTGGCCATCGTGGGGCTCGAGCTGGCCGCCCACTTCCTGTAGTCGACCTCGTGGCCGGTTGCGGTGGGTTTCCGGCCCGGCGCGGTTCAGTCCCACCGGGAGATGTCCACCGCCTGCCGGTTCCGCAGGACCAGGCGGAGCGCGGCGCTGAAGGGGCCGCCTCGCGGGGCGCACTCCAGGAACACGATCTCGCGCTCATGTGCCCTGAACGAGATGTCGGCCACTGCCTCGCGACGGGGCACCTCGACGGTCACCCGATGTTCGCCCGGCGCGACGGCGAAGTTCTTCACCTCGCCCGACTTGAGTCCTCCGACCGCCTCGCCATCGAGCTCGAGCAGGTACGTGCCCAGGGTCCCCACGATCCTCCCGGCCACTCGAACCACCCGGACGGTGGCCGACCGACCTCCGCTGCGATCCGAACGATGCGCCGTGGCCACTTGTCCGACGGTATCCCTCCGCCGTGAGCCACGGTGACCGGATACCTCCTCGGAGCGACGGAGCGTAGAGGACCGGCCCCGAGCCCCTATACAAGGTGCGGCAGCAAGCGTAATTTGGTCAGTGGAGGTATGGACCAATGCATGCAGAGAACGGAGATCGCATCGTCGTCGAATCGGCCAAGGTCGGTTCCGCTCGGCGAAACGGCCAGATAGTGGAGGTGCTGCGGGGGCGGGCCGGCGAGCACTACTTGGTGGAGTGGGAGGATGGTCACCGGACCGAGATCTTCCCCGGCCCAGACGCGAAGGTGGTCCCACCCGCACGATAAGGGTGGCCCAATGCGGCCCGACCACCGGGACCGCTGGACGGGTCCGGCTCGACGGTGCCGCTCTCGCCTGACCAGGGAGATCTCGCATCGGCGGCGATGGATCCCCTGCCTGCCGCTACGGACGGGCGAGGCCAAATTCGTCGTGAGCGTTGGTATCGTACGCCGCCATGACCGGAGACGGCCTCGATCGTCACGGTCCAGATGACCTCTCGGGGGATCCTCAGCGCCCTTCGCCAACGAGCCACCGGCTGACCGCGCTCGACGACCTCACCGAGGGGCGAGATGGGCCCGACCGCGGTCCCGACGCCGGGACAAGCGGTCCCGGTTCGATCCAGTCCGATGGGAGCGCCTCGCCGGGCGCAGGTCCCAGCGGCGAAGTCCGTCATGGCTCTCCGAGGGTCGCCAACCACAAGGGTTTGACCTCGCTGGCAGAGGCGATGGCGGCCCGGGGCGGCAGTCGTTCGGAACGGCGCCGCACCGCCGCCCATACCCGCCGTCGTCGTCGCGTCAAGCGCTGGGTCCTGATCGGGTTGGCTGTACTACTGGCCTTGGTCAGCGGCGGGGCAGGGTATCTCTACTACCTGACCCACGACCTCCACCGGGTGACGGTGAAGGGCCTCCACGGAACACTGACGACCGGGGCGGAAGCGGGAGCGGAGAACATCCTGATGGTGGGCTCCACCTCCCGTTGCGCCCTGACCGTCCAGAACGGGGCCTACGGTTTGTGCTCGCAGGGGGTGAACGGCGTGAACAGCGACGTGATCATGATCCTCCACGCCGACCGGGCCCACCATCGGCTGACGCTTCTCTCGATCCCCCGCGACCTCTTCATCCCGAATGCCCGGAGCACGGGCGCCAACAAGGTGGACGCCGGCCTGTACGAAGGCTTGACCCAGCTGGTGGCGGCCATCGAAGAGGACTTCGGAATCCCTATCCAACACGCCGTCTCCTTGAACTTCGACCAGTTCGCCAACATCGTCGACGCTCTCGGGGGCATAAACATGTCGTTCCCGATGTCCGTCTTCGACGCCTACTCCGGCCTGAACGTACAGGCGGCGGCGTGGGTCCACCTCAACGGCACGCAGGCCCTCCAGGTCGTGCGCGCCCGCCACTTGCAGTACAAGTCGAGCGATACGACCAGTTCGTACGCCGAGTCCTGGCCCCAGGAGAACCTGAGCGATCTGGCCCGCATTCGCCGTGACCATGAGTTCCTCCGGGTGCTCGGGGCCGCCGTCGCCAAACAGGGGCTCGGCAATCCCATCGCCGACGTCAACCTCATCAATTCGGTGAAGAGCGACCTCACCTTCGACCAATCCTGGTCGGTGAGTGACATGTCGAGCCTGGTCCTGGCCTTCCACTCCGTCAGCGTCGACAGCGTTCCCCAGCTCACCTTGCCGGTGGCCGTGGTGACCGACCCTGAGGGAGCAGGTGGGAGCTTGGTCTACCAGGAAGGGAGCTACGGCGACGTCGAGTTTCCGGCTCAATCGCAGGACCAGGCAGCCATCGATCAGGTGCTCGGTATCGGACCGACCATCGACTCCATGACCGGCAATCCACTTCCCGCTCCGTCGCATGTCACCGTGTCGGTCGTGAACGGCAGCGGGGCCTACAACCAGGCGACCGACACCGCGTCGGCCCTCGCGGCCCTGGGTTTCCATACTGTGGGGGTCGGGGACGCGACACCGGTGGGCGACGAGGTGGAGACCGTCGTGTACTACGGGTCCCGCGCTCCGGCCACCGAGGCCGCCGCCGAGGTGGTGGCGCGCTCGATGACGGGTTCGGTGACCATGGGCTATGACCCGACCCAGGTCACCGACGGGGCCCAGGTGACGGTGGTGACCGGCACCCAGTTCGCGGTCAACTCCCCGCCTCCCGCTGCGAACCCAACAGCTGGGGCTGCGAATGGTGCCTCCACGACGACGACGACGACGCCGCACGACGACGACCTCGCCAGCTTCGGCGGCCATCGCTCAACCATCGCAGGCAGTATCCAACCTCCAGCCATGGGACCCCCGGCCTTGCCCAGCCGGAGCCACGCCGACCGCGCCGGTGGCCAATCAGACCTGACCCACGCCAACTCGCCGATCCGAGGAGAGCTGCGGGCCATCAGACCGGAGGCAGACCTCATCGCTCAACCGGACGAAGTCAGAACTCCGGAGCGGCACTCGGCGCCGTGCAGGAAGAGACTGCAGACCGCCGCACTTGTCCGCTCGATACCCTCGTCCGCCTGCAGCATGGACCGGACTGCTCCATCCAAGAGGGCGCCGAACAGACGAGCCAGGAGGTCAACCGGCAGGTCGCCGCGCAACGTCCCGTCGGCAATCCCTCGTTCAAAGACGGCTCGAAGCCGGTCGCCGACCCGCCGGGCGACGTCCTCGGCATCGACGTAGCGGCGGTCTTCCACGATCACCGCAAACTTCTCACCGCAGGCGACGAGCGCCCGGGTGGCTCGCGCCAATGCCTCAGGCACTGCGACCGCCTCCAGGTCGGCTGCGCACAGGCGGGCACTGACGTCGTCGATGGCCACACCGGCGAGGGCGCGAAGGAGCTCTTCTTTGGAAGCGAAGTAGCGGTAGAGCGTCGCCCGACTGATGCCTGCGGCTGTCGCCACGTCGGCCATGCTGGTCGACCCGTGGCGCTCGGCGATCACGGTGGCCGCGGCGTCGAGTATGGCCGACGTCGTCCGATCGCGAACCGGAATTCCCTGTGGCATCGCTGCCAGTAAACACCAAAGTCTTACGATTTGACAAGCAATTATGAGGATGAGACGCTTGTGCCTCACCATTCTGCCCGAATTCCGCCGTCCAGTGCCGATGCCGTAGGAGAGGATCCTTGTTCTGATGCGTGGATTAGCGACGTGGTGCGTGCGACACCGTCGGATCGTCGTGCTGTTTTGGGTGGCCGTCCTGGTCGCAGTGACGCTGATCTCTCGATCGGCAGGAACCTCCTATTCGAACAGCTTCTCCCTGCCGAAGACGCAATCGACCGAGGCAATCCAGCTCCTGCAGTCGGTCTCCCCCACCGTGTCCGGCGACTCCGAGCAGATCGTCATGGGTACGTCGGGAGGAACACGGGTGACGGATCCGGCGATCGAACAACGGATCAACGAGATGCTGGCCAAGGTGGCCAAGGTTCCGAACGTTACCAACATCGTGTCGCCCTTCACCGCTGGCGGCGCCGCTCATGTGAGCAAGGACGAGACAGTTGCCTTTGCCACCGTCACCTTCGACCGCCAGGCGCAGAACATCTCGAACGAGACGGCCAAAGCCTTGGTCAATACGGCCAAGAGTGCCGACGGCCAGGGCCTCCAGGTCGCGGTCGGGGGTCAGCTCGCCGAGGTGACAAATAGGGTATCGCTCAACGCCACGGGCATCGGCATCCTGCTCGCGGCCATCGTGCTGCTGTTCGTCTTCGGTTCGATCTTTGCCATGGCTCTCCCCCTGATCTCAGCCTTGGCCTCGCTGGGCATCGCCACCGGGCTGATCGGTCTGCTCAGCCACGTCATGAAGATGCCCCAGTTCGCCACCGAGCTCACGTTGCTCATCGGGCTGGGCGTCGGGGTCGACTACGCCCTGTTCATCGTGACCCGGCACAGACAGGGGCTCATCGCCGGCAAGGACACCGAGTCGTCGATCGTGAACGCGGTCAACACATCAGGCCGGGCCGTGCTGTTCGCCGGCGTCATCGTCTGCATCGCCTTGCTCGGGATGTTCGCCCTCGGGGTCCCGTTTCTCTACGGGCTGGCCATTTCGGCGGCACTGGGCGTCGCACTCACCATGTTCGCCGCCCTGACCTTGATACCGGCGTTGCTCGGGTTCATCGGACCACGAGTGCTGTCACGTCGGCAGAAGACGAACCTGCGGCTCAACGGTCCGAGAGTGGTCGGGGCGGGCACCAAGGGCTTCTGGCCCCGGTGGGCAGACACCATCAAGAGACGGCCGGTGGCACCGGCCATTGCCGCGTTCGCAATCATCGTGCTGATTGCCCTTCCATTCTTCTCCCTCCAGCTCGGATCCTCGGATCAGGGCAATGACCCGACCGGCACCACGACGCGCCAGGCCTACGACTTGTTGAGCAAGGGCTTCGGGCCCGGTTTCAACGGTCCGCTCCAGTTGGTCGCCCAGGTACGTGGCCAGCCTGATCAGGATGCGCTGAATCGCGTGGTCACCGACGTCGCCGGGCAGCCTGGCGTGGCCAAGGTGCTGCCACCGATGCTGATACCGGCCAAGGGCGGAACCGAAGTGGCGCTCGTCAACGTGTACCCGACCACCTCGCCGCAGGCCAGGGCGACGACCGACCTTGTGAACCGCCTGCGCCAGACCGTCGTCCCGAGAGCGGTGAGCGGATCTTCCCTCACGGTCTATGTGGGCGGATCCACGGCTCTGTTCGTGGACTTTGCCAACGTGCTGTCGGCCAAGTTGCCACTGTTCATCGGCCTGGTGGTGCTGTTGTCCTTCCTGTTGCTGGCCGTCGTCTTCCGAAGTCTGGTCATTCCTCTCATGTCGGCGGTACTCAACATCTTCTCGATCGGTGCCGCGTTTGGGATCCTGGTCGCCGTCTTCCAGTGGGGTTGGCTCGGCTCGCTCCTCGGCGTGAATTCCACGGGACCGGTCGAATCGTTCCTGCCCGTCATGCTCTTCGCCATCGTCTTCGGTTTGTCCATGGACTACCAGGTCTTCCTGGTCACCAGGATTCACGAGGAGTGGGTGAAATCGGGCGACAACAAGCTTGCCGTGCGCAACGGGCTCGCCACCACGGGCAAGACCATCACGGCTGCGGCACTGATCATGATCCTGGTGTTCGGCTCGTTCATCCTCGGCGGGGAGCGAGTCATCAAGGAGTTCGGACTGGGGCTCGCCGGGGGGATCCTGGTCGACGCAGTGGTCATCCGCATGGCGATCGTGCCGTCGGTGATGATCCTGATGGGCAAGTCGAACTGGTGGTTCCCCCGTTGGCTCGACCGGATCCTGCCCAACATCGGGATCGACCAGTCGGCCGATGAGGCCGACTCCGACGGCGCCAGCGGCGGCGGTGGTAGCACCGGTGGCAACGGCGATTCGAACGACTCCGGACTGCCGTTACCGGCTGCTGCTCGCTAGCTGCCGGCGCGGAACAATCGGCCGCCCTCGGCCACGGCTGCTCCATTCAGGCGTGAAATGAAGTACTCGGCCTCCCGCGCGAATCAATGGCTGTCACCCGCAGCCGGTCAACTGCAGCAGGGCCGGCTCTCCGCAGCCCCAGGTAGGGTTGAGGCGGCGGGGATGGCCCCCGATTTCAAGGTCTCGGTACGAAGAAGGAAGCATGAAGAACAGCGGGTCGCAGAGTTCCAAGTCTCCTCCTTCTCACGTCCCCTTCTCGAGCTGATAGACGAGCGGATCCAGGAGCTCGGCGACTGGCGGGGCGAGATGCTCAGCCGGCTCCGTGCCTTGGTCAAGGAAGCCGACCCCGAAGTCGTCGAGGAGTGGAAGTGGAGAGGGGTTCCGACGTGGTACCACGACGGGATGATCTGCACCGGCGAGACGTACAAGAACCTCGTGAAGGCGACCTTCGCCAAGGGCGCGGTCCTGAAGGATCCTTCTGGCCTCTTCAACTCCAGCCTTGAAGGGAGCACACGGCGCGCCATCGACTTCCACGAGGGCGAGAAGATCGACGAGGAGGCATTGAAGGCTCTTGTTCGCGCTGCCGTGGCCCTGAACGAGTCCAAAGCCTCGAGCTGATCCGGGGGATCGAACACCCAGCTGCACGCTCTGCCTGGTTGAGGCGCCCCGATCGCTCCAGGCGTCAGACGTGGCGCAAGGCCGGTCAGCCCCTCAGCGATAGGTGATCCTGGCGAATCCGGGCAGACGGCGGTCAGGTGCCATCACCGACTCCGCCTCACCCTGATGGTGCCGATGCGGCGCCCGAGAGTACGCTTGTGCTTGATGCGCAAGTACTTCACGTGGCGCTGCATTCTCCTTCATGTACTGGTCCTGATCGTGGCGCCGGCCTGCTTCTTGCTTGGCCTCTGGCAGTACCACGCAGCACGCAGCGGGAACACGTTGAGCTGGGCATACACGTTCGAGTGGCCGATCTTTGGCCTCTATGCCATCTATGTGTGGTGGCGGTTGATCAACGAGAAGTCTACTGCCCTGGCCCGACTTTGGGCGGCCCGGGATCGAACAGCAGCGGCCTCATCGGGTATGCCTCTGGAGGAGGTTCCGGGGTGGGCCTTGGACAAGGACCTGTCGGCCGCGGTGATCCAAGCGAGCCTGGGGACCCCTGGGTCACCTATGTTGGCCGATGGCCCACGGGCCGAGGCTCTCGAATCGCAAGACAAGAAGCTGGCCGACGCCCAGCGAGTCGGTTCCGTCATTGCTGGTGACCCTCCCGAGGCGACCGGCGACGATCGCCAGCCCGTGGATGCGCAGGTCGTCGGGGTCAAGGTGCTGGTCGACAAGGACCTGGAGGCCTACAACCGGTACCTTGCCGAACTCAACAGGAGCGACCCGCCGAAGCGTTGGTGAACCCGGAGCAGGCGGAACGACCGTGTTTCCGCGGATGGTCGGATCGTCGGCACGACTGATCCGCCAGGCCTAGACCCACACCAGGTCGTCCCATAGAGGGGGGCGTTGGCATCAGTTTCGACCGAGTCTGCAGCTACGCTCCGAGCACCTTGCTTAGAGTTGCCAGCCGATCCGAGTCGACTCGCCACCACATCCATCGCCCACGCTTCTCTCCGATAAGCAGCCCTGCTTCGGCCAACACACGCGTGTGATGAGAGATTGTCGGCTGGCTGCGACTCAGCGGACCCTCTAGGTCACACGAGCAGACCTCATCTTGAGACGCCACCAAAGACAAAAGACGGAGCCGAACAGGATCAGCCAAGGCGCCGAACGTACGCCCAAGCTCGGTGGCTTCGTCTTCGTTGAGAGGGGCCTCGGTCAGGGACGAGCAGCAAAGGTCGTCACTGCCGACGACCTCAGGCCTGGTCCCGTTGGATGATCGACTCTTCGCCATATCTCACCACTTACGCATTGACATCCATAAATGTTTCGGTACACTGAGGATTGATCGTCATCAATCTATCAGGAGCGTGCATCCCGTGTCCCGAGTTCAGCTTGCCCTCAATGTGTCCGATCTCGATGAGGCGGTCGAGTTCTACTCGAAGCTCTTTGCCACAGAACCAGCCAAGCTCCGTCCCGGCTACGCCAACTTCGCCGTCGCCGATCCGCCGTTGAAGCTGGTCCTGATCGAGGACGCCACCAAAGCCCCTGGTTCGCTCAACCACCTCGGCGTCGAGGTGGCGACGACCGAAGAGGTGACGGCAGCACAGGCCAGGCTCACGGCCGAAGAGCTGCCCACGGCGACCGAGGAGCAGGTGAACTGCTGTTTCGCCCTGCAAGACAAGGTATGGGTGGACGGCCCCGGGGGTGAGCCCTGGGAGATCTATACCGTGCTCGCCGACGCCGATATGCCCGCAGGGGACCTCCGGGCAGCCGACCCGAGCGGTGCGGCGTGCTGTGCCACCCGACCCGATCTGGCCGTCACCGAGTCCGCCTCGTCCTGCTGTTAGCGACAAGCGGACCTCGGGGGCTGGGAAAGCGAGCAGGGATCAATGCGGGAGCCGCCCCTCTGGCGTCGCCTGGCGGCTGAATTCCTGGGCAGTGCATTTCTTGCCGCCATCGTCATCGGCTCCGGGATCGCCGCCCAACAGCTGTCGCCTGGGAATGTAGGGCTTCAGCTTTTCGAGAACGCCGCAGCAACGGCAGCGGGGTTGTTCGCCATCATCTTGATGTTCGGTGGGGTCTCGGGTGCCCACTTCAACCCGGTTGTGTCCTTTGTCGACGCCGCCTTTGGCGGTTTGGCCTGGAAGGATGCTGCTGCCTACCTGCCAGCCCAAGTAGCGGGCTGTGTCGGCGGTGCGGTTGTAGCGAACGTGATGTTCTCCAAGGCCGCCGTCAGCATCTCGACCCACCACCGGGCCAGCGGTCCACATTTCCTCTCCGAGATCGTGGCCACATTGGGATTGTTGCTCGTGATCTTCGCCCTCGCCCGCTCCGGCCGCAGTCGAAGCGCCCCGGCCGCAGTGGGGGCCTACATCGGGGCCGCCTACTTCTTCACCAGCTCCACGAGCTTTGCCAACCCGGCCATCACCGTCGGGCGCATGTTCTCCAACACGTTTGCCGGGATTGCCCCATCGTCGGCACCCGTCTTCATTGCCGCCCAGGTCGTGGGGGCGGGCGTCGCTGTCATCGTCATCAAAACCCTCTACCCCGATGTCACACCCACCGAAGCCGCAGACATCGTCTTCCCCCACCACGAGTTGGCAACCAGGGACCAAGCGGCCGAAACCGGGCCCTTCGTCGACGGACCTGGCCAAGGCGATCCGGGCCAGGGCGCCCCTCCAGAACTGCACGCCTCGACCGACGGCGATCATCCCGGGGCCCCGTCCGCGGCCTCCTAGAGAAAGAGGTTCCCATGCAGCTCCTAGTCATCGGCGGCAGCGACGCAGGGATCAGTGCCGCATTGCGGGCGAGGGAACTCGACCCAGGTACAGACGTGACCGTCGTGGTCGCAGATTCTTATCCGAACTTCTCGATCTGCGGAATTCCCTATTACGTGTCCGGCGAAGTCACGCATTGGAAAAACCTGGCGCATCGAACCCTCGCCGATCTCGAGGCCACCGGCATGAACCTGAGGCTGGACACCATGGCCACGGCAATCGACGCCGACGCTCACAAGGTGCTCGTCACCGCTGCCGACGGAACCGATCAGCTCCTCGCCTATGACGCGCTGGTCGTCGGCACCGGCGCCGTCTCCGTCCGGCCTCGGATCGATGGCCTCGTTGGTCCGGAGGCCCTCGGGCCAGACGATGGAGTCCACCTACTTCATTCCATGGGAGACACCTTCGCCCTTATGCACACGCTGGAGAAGACAGATCCAGCCAGTGCGGTAATCGTCGGAGCTGGATATATCGGCTTGGAGATGGCCGAGGCCCTCGTTGCACGGGGACTTTCCGTTACCCAAGTGGAAGCGCTGCCTGAGGTGCTGCCGACGGTCGATCCCCAACTCGGTGCGCTCGTACGGTCCCAGCTGGCCGAGCACGGTGTCGACGTGCACTGTGGGACCACGGTTCGTTCGGTTGCAACGGCGCCTGCGGGATCTGCTGGACGACTCCAAGTCGACGGCGATTCCACTAATGGAACAGCCAAGAGACTGTTCGCCGACCTTGTACTCGTGGTCGTCGGCGTGAGGCCGGACACCGCCTTAGCTGAAACGGCAGGTGTCGGCCTCGGCCCGAAAGGAGCGATCGCCGTCGATCGGACCATGCGCACCGGTCGCCGAGACGTCTTTGCCGCTGGCGACTGCGTCGTCACCCATCATCGCCTGCTCGGTGAGACCTACCTGCCCTTGGGCACAACGGCACACAAGCAAGGCCGAATCGCCGCCGAGAATGCCCTCGGCGGCACAAAGGAGTTTGCCGGAAGCCTGGGAACCCAGGTCGTCAAGATCTTCGACCACGCCGTGGCGAGGACCGGGCTGCGTGATCATGAGGCCCGTTCGGTGGGCTTCGACCCAGTCACTGTCGAGTTCGAAGCCGATGATCACAAGGCGTACTACCCAGGGAGCCACCGTATCGCGATGCGCTTCACAGGGGACAGAGCGACAGGCCGACTGCTCGGCGTTCAGCTATTCGGCCACCGTCAGGCCGAAGTGGCGAAGCGCATCGATATCGCCGCCACGGCCATCTTCCACTCCATGACTGTGGACGAGATGAGTGACCTGGACCTGTCCTACACACCCCCCCTGGGGAGCCCGTGGGACGCAATTCAGATGGGCGCCCAGTGGTGGGTGAGGGCCACAACCACCAGCTGAAACAGATACGCAGGACGGTGGATACAGGGGGAATCATGAGGAATAAAGGGTCAAACCAACGTTCGGAGGAACGGCGGCCGGGGAAGCGGTGGGCGGCATACAGGTGGATCGTTCTGCCGGTTTCCGCCCTGGTCCTACCCATGATGGCCACGACGGTTGCCAGCACCTCTGCGGCAGCGGCAACCGTCTCGCCCACGATCACGCTGGCAGGCGCGGGGTCGACCTTCGACGCGCCCTTTTTCAAACAGGCATTTCCCGCGTACCACCGGGTGAACCCCGGAGTATCAGTCAACTATTCGGCTGTAGGGAGCTCGGCCGGTATCTCGACCTTCTCGGCCAACCAGGTTGCGTTCGGCGCCTCCGACGTCCCGATGACTGTGGCCGAGCAGATGAGCGCCCAAGGTGGTCCGTCCGTTCAGGTCCCGGTGGATCTCGGTGCTGAGGTTCTCATCTACAACGTGCCCGGAGCGCCCAGTGGTATTCGCCTGACTGGCTCGGTCATTGCCGACATCTTCCGGGGACGGATCACCGGCTGGGACGCTCCGGCGATCACAGCGCTCAACCCCGGCGTTGCGATCCCTGCCCTGCCGATCACCGTCGTCCATCGGTCGGACGGGAGCGGGACGACCTACATCTTCACCGACTACCTCTCACGTGTCGACAAGAATTGGGCGACCAGCCTCGGCAACGGCCGGAGCATCAACTGGCCAGTGGGTTACGGCGGCAATGGCAATGCAGGGGTCGCGGCGTTGGTTGGGCAGATACCTGGCTCGATCGGGTATGTCGAGCGCTCCTACAACCCCAACCATCTCTTCGGCTTCGCAGCGATTCGGAACGCGGCAGGTCGATTCGTGACGCCGACGCCGACCAACATTGCGGCGGCGGCAGCTCAGAAGACCGACGTGAGCGCTTCGAATTTCTCGATCGTAAACCAAAGGGGTTCGAAGTCGTACCCAATCGTCGGATATAGCTGGGCCCTCGTCTATCAGCATCAAGAGAACGCAACCTCTGGTGCAGCATTGGTCCAGATGCTCAATTGGTTGACCAACAGGGGTCAGGCCTACGCCGCTCAAACCGGTTATGTGCCCCTGCCATCCAATATCCGTGCCTTGGCTCGAACGACTCTGCAACAGGTCGTCGGGCCCTCGGGGGACACACTGTCGCTCACATCCTCGTAGCAGAACGGCCACAAAACCGGCGCGCACGACGGGCCCGGCGAAACGGGCCCGAACTACGCCCCGGGCGACCGAACACACCAGACACAGGGCGCACACCTGACCGGGTCCCCGTGAACTGATCCACCCGTTGTGCGAGTCCAGACCCCCATTATTTTGGGGAAGGAGGACAGCACAGCCATGAAGAACCGGAAGCACACACCGGAGCAGATCATCCGCAAACTGGCCGAGGGCGAGAAGCTCCTCGGCGAGGGTAAGTCCATTGAGGAGGTCGCCCGGCACCTGGAGATCACCGAGACCACGTGGTATCGGTGGCGGAACCAATACGGCGGCATGAAGGCCGACGACGCCAAGAAGCTGAAGGAGCTGGAGAAGGAGAACCAGCGCCTGAAGCGGATCGTGGCCGACCAGGCTCTGGACATCGACATGTTGAAGGAGCTCAACCGGGGAAACTTCTGACCCCGGACTGCCGCCGGCGGGCCGTGGTGGCCCTCCAAGCCCAGTTCGGGGTGAAAGAAAGGCGGGCGTGCCGGGTGGTCGGCCAGCCCCGCTCCACCCAAGACTCAAGCCCCGGTCCCGAGCGACGACGAGTTGGCCCACCGGGCCGGGCCGGAGCACCGAGGGCGAGGACGCCCCGGAGGGCGACCCGAGACCCGGGCGCGGACGGTCGTTGAGAGCGAGGGGGGCGAGAAGGAGGGGAATGGTGTCTGGGCCCTTCTTGTGGAGGACCTTGGTGGCAGTGGATGTAGCCGACGCGCTCGGGCGGCCAGCGGCGGGGCGTTGCCGGGGCAGAGTGGACGACCTAGGGTGCTGGGATGATCGTCGATCGGGTTGACATCGGGGCAGAGGAGTTTCAGGAGGCCACCGGTTGGGAGATCAAGCCTGAGGGGGCGTGTAAGGCAGAGGTGTGTGTTCCCCTCGCCGACGGAGGCTTTGACCTGTTGGCGGTGGCGGAGCGCCTCGGCATGGCTGTCGTGTCCGAGCCTGGCCTCTGGGCGGTCGGGCCGGAGACGCTGACTGGCCGGGCGCTGACGAGCGCCGACGCCTCGGACTTCCATCTGCCCGACCTGGACGGCAACGACTTCCATCTCAAGTCGTTGCAGGGCCAGAAGGTCCTGATCGCCTCCTGGGCTCCTTACTGAGGCTGTCGCTGGGACCTGCCCGGGTGGCAGGCGCTAAGAGAGCAGCTGCATCACCACTCCTTTGAGGTCGTCGACGTCTGCCTGGAGATGGCCGGCCCACACGTGGCACGTCCCTTTGTGGAGGCGGCGGCCTCCACCCACCCATCGCTCATCGACCAGTCCCACTACATGGACGCCCGCTTCGGCGTGACCAACATCCCGCAGGTCATCTGGATTGATGAGAACAGCACGATCGTCCGACCTGCTGAGCCCGCCAGTCCCATGCCGGTCGGTGAAGGAGCGTTGGGAATGGTGCAGCTAATCGGGGGGATGGAGGAGCGGGAGCACTACGTGGCGAAAGTGCAGGACTGGGTGGAGAAGGGCGCCGACAGCCGCTACGCGCTATCGCCGGGGGAGGTGGTTGCCCGGTCGCCGGCCCGCCCGCCAGACCTATCCGAAGCGGCCGCCCACTTCGAACTCGCCCAGTACTTGTGGCGCCAGGAGGGATTTTCCGAGCGGGCCCTCGCCCACTTCAACGCCGCCCACGAGCTGCAGCCGGACAACATAACGTACAAGCGCCAGGCCTACTCGGCGCTGGCCGTCTCCCGCTCCGGGGGCGACGACCCCGACGGCTGGACCCGCTTCCGGCAGGCCCCCGAGGAGGGAGAGGACTGGCCGTTCGTTTCCGACTTCAACAACGACATGGTTCGCTTCGAGCCTGAGCTGGCAGCCCGACTCAAGCTGCCCGGCGCCGGAAGCGCATAGTGGCGAGGCGCAGGCACCTGCTCAACTCCGGGGCGAAGTTCGCCTCGAACCTGGACGAACAAAGTTTTGTAGATCGTCTCGTGACTCACCCACAATCATCGGATCATCTGGATACTCGAGGCGAAACCGCCAAGGCACTGACCTATCAGTTCACTCCGTCGAGAACCTCGATGCCATCGCAAAGAGTCTCAACAACTGTCCGCGCAGGACTCTCGGCTATCTGAAACCATCAGAGAAGCTCGCCGAACTTCTTGCGACCACCGCTTGAAGCCAAGAAAATGTGTGGTCTTCACAAGTAGGTCCGACCAGGTGGTTCGCGGTCCCGTTTCCGGCCTGACCACATCGTAACGAGGGGCTCGCCACACGTTCTCCACAGTGCGAGTCGCTTCAATGGCGTGAGGCTGTGCGTTCGTCCGCGTTGACGGCAGCGATCCCGAGGGCCTCGACGCGCGAGAGCAGGTCTTTGATCCGTCGGTCGTTCTCGATCCAGGGTCCGTACTCCTCGGCCTGGTCCGCCTTCAACCATCTCCCGACGGTCTTGCCGGCCACCTTTCGCGTCCAGTGCCAGTAGGGACCGTGCTTTCTCGGCGGGTCGGCATGACAGCCACAGTTCTGGCGCCCGCAACGCGTGGTGCGCTCGGCGATGGTGCCCGGGAGTACCTGGCCGCTGGCCACGATGGCAGCGAGCTCGGCGGCGATGGTGGCCAGCTCCTCGTGGTGCCCGTCGTCCATCCCTTGAGCCTTCCAGGTCGCATCCACCATCGCCGACCTATCCTACGGTATATCTACCGTGTGTCATTCGATCAGCAGCCCGACGTCGAGCGAGTCATCGGTGCGTGGACGCCTGTGACCATCTCGACCGAAGCGGCGACCTTCGCCAAAGAGGTGGTGGCGAAGGTCGCACCCTGCGGTCCGGCCCGGGCCCGGTCACTACTCTTCGCCCTCGGCGCCCTCGCCGAATGGGGACGGGGTGTGGGCTCCCCGCTGAGTCCCGCTGTGCTGCTGGCCGAGGCGTCCATCGAGCGTCACGTCGCCGTGGCGATGTCAGGGGCGTCGGCCACCTCGGCTCGCACCCGACGGGCCAACCTGCGCTTTGTCGCCCGCGCCCTTCACCTGCCGCTCGTGGCCACACCCGTCCCCATCGCCAGAGACGGGCCGGCCCGGCCCTACAGCCACGCCGAGACCGAGGCGTACTTCGCCCTGGCCAAGGCCCAACCGCCCACCCGGCGGCGGATGGTCGAGGCCATCTTGTGCCTCGGGCTCGGCGCCGGCCTCGACGGAGGTGACCTCCGTCACGTCTGTGGCCATGACATCAAAGCGGTCCCCGGCGGCATCGTGGTGACCGTGTCGGGGATCCGGCCCCGCACGGTGCCCGTCCTTTCCCGCTACGAGGAGCTCGCCCAAGACGTGTCCGCCTACTTCTCGGAGCGCTACGTCGCAGGCGGACGTGTCCCCTCCCGGCGCAACGTGACGAGCACGGTGCTGTCTCGGATCTCCGGCGGCGAAGACCTACCTGCCCTCAAGGTGGCACGCCTGCGGTCGACGTGGCTTGTCGAACAGCTCGGCCGTCTCGGGCTCCACGCCCTGTTGCAGGCAGCCGGAGTCAGCTCCTCGCAGCGGTTGGGGGAGCTGGCCTCTTGGCTCGGCCCGGTCGACGAGTCCGAGCTCGTTGCCACCTTGGTGGGGGCATCGTGAAACTCACGCGCCTGTTGGCTCGCGTCGAGGCTGTCCTCGACGCCTCGGGGGTGCCCGATCGTCTCGAGGCCCTCATGCCCACGGCCGGACCTTCCCGCCAGCTCCCGGTGCGCACCGTGCTCTGCGGGGTGGTCCTCGCCATCGCCCGCACCAAAGTGGCCCACCTGGCGTCGGCCCACCGTCTCTTGTCCGACCTGCCCCTACCCGACCAGCTGCGCCTGCGCGTCGCCGTCCACCAAGAGACCGGCATCCGCCAAGCCACCTATCGGCAGTTCGAGCACGCCTTCTCCTTGCTCGTCGCCCCCATCGACCCCAGTCCGGTGCCCTCGTTCCGACGCGTGGCGACGAACGAGCGCGCCAGCCACCTGGTCTCTTTGCGCCGCGACCTCGACATCGCTCTGCGACAGGCATTGCTCGATGAGCTCGTTGACGCCCTGGTCGAGGCCTCCATCCCCGAGACGGACCGCTACGGGTCCTCGGTGGCGGTCGACTGGACCGACCACGAGACCTGGGCCCGGCCGAGAGCGCGAGACGACCCCATCCCCTGTGCCGATCCCGACGCCGCCTGGGGCCATGCCAAGCGCAACGCCCCGGGGGCAAGAGACGGTCTCTTCTTCGGCTACTACGCCCAGGTCGTGGTCACCGTCACCGACGAAGGGCAGCGGCCCCAACCTGAGCTCATCCGCCGGGTGGTGGTCAAAGGGGCGAACTGTGAACCAGTGGCCGAGCTGTGCGACTGTCTGGCCCGCATGGCCTCGGGGGTCATGGTCGGCGACGTCCTCGCCGACGCCGGGTACTCGTTCAAGTGTGGCTTCGCGCCGGCGATCCATGCCCTGGGTGCCGTCCCGGTCATGGAACTCCATCCCTTCGACCGAGGGCCAAAAGGGACCTTTGCCGGCGCCACGCTGGCCAACGGGAGCCTGTATTGCCCGATGGTCCCCGAGCTCCTCACCGGGCTCGGGCCGCTGGCTCGCAACGCTACCGACGATGGGGCCGCCATCCACCAGCGCCAGGCCGCAGAGCTCGACCGCTACCGGTTCGTGGCTCACACGAGAAGGGACGCAGACGGCTTCCAGCGGTTCTGCTGTCCGGCCGAAGCCGGCAAGGTCCGGTGCCCCCATGTCCCCGCCTCGCTCGCCGGTGACTTCAGTCACCCGACCATCGTCGATGCGCCGGACCCCGTGCCGCCGTGCTGTTCGAAGCGCACCATCACCGTGCCCCCGACGGTGAATGCCAAGACCCGACAGAAGCACCCTTACCCGAGCGCCGCCTTCGTCGACTCCTATGCCCGTCGCACTGGCGCCGAGCGGGCCTTCTCGGGACTCTCGGACCCGGCGGGCGAAGGCATCCGGCGGGGATGGTGCCGTCTTCTGGGAACGGCCAAGAACGCCCTCGCCTACGCCCTCGGTGCCATCGCCCACAACATCCGCATCCTCTGGTCGAAAGAGCGTTCGCAAACAGCCCAGCCGTCGGCCACCGGCCCGCGGTCGAGGCGCCGGGAACGTCGCGGCACCCGACTGGTCCTCGGCGACGCCACCCTGCCGCGGACGGAACCCGATACCGGCTGACGACTCCCACCTCTGCGCGCCCTCGCGCCAGCACGAGCGAAGTGGGACCAATCGGAGATCGATGACGTCTACCCACCGGCCTCTGGCCTGGTGGATACGGATGAGACACCCTCGTGCTTCACTGACATCACAGGTTCACCGTTGCAACGTACAACGTGTGAACCCGAGCGGCGGTCTCTTGTGA
>CAWDKW010000002.1:0-638456 GCA_963803065.1 uncultured Acidimicrobiaceae bacterium | reverse complement strand
TATAACTGCGTGAGCATACTAGAACCTGATGACCGCATTCGCCGTGTTGGCAGAACCACACCGACGCCAGATACTCGATCTGCTCCGCGTCCGGGAACGGCCCGTGGGCGAGCTCGTCCGGGCTCTCGACGCCAGCCAGCCGGCGGTGTCGAAGCATCTGCGGGTCCTCCGTGACGTCGGACTGGTCGAATCCCGCGTCGCAGCCCAGCAACGCCTGTACCGGGTGCGCCCCCGGCCCCTTCGGGAGATCGACGACTGGCTTGCCCCCTATCGGGAGCTTTGGAGCTCGAGCCTTGATGCCCTCGAAGACCACCTCGAGGAGATGGATGCCCACTCCGTGCCCGGGGCCACGCCCCGACCAGGTGGGGAGGCCAAGGGAACGAAGAGAACGAACGGGAGGCCGAGGGCATGAAGAACGAACTCGACCAGGACGACTACGGCAACCTCGAGCAGAAGGACAACCGCTGGCGGCTTCGTTTCGTCCGCCCGCTGCCTCAGCCTCCCGAGACGGTGTGGCGGGCCATCACCGAACCCGAGCACCTGGGGGCATGGTTCCCACAGCGCATCGTCGGGGACTGGGCTGTCGGTGCGCCCCTGCGCTTCGAACCCCGCGGCGGCGACTTCCCTTCGTTCGACGGCGAGGTGCTCGTCTACGAGCCAGATTCGACGCTCGAATTCCGGTGGGGCACCGACGTCATACGCCTCGAAATCGTGGCCACCGAGTCGGGGTGCACGCTAACGCTGATCGACACCATCGACGAGCTGGGCAAGGCGGCCCGGGACGGTGCCGGATGGCACGTGTGCCTCGAAGCCCTGGGGCACCACCTCGCCGGAGGTGATCCCCCCGGAACCGTCGACGAGCGGTGGTCGGGTGTCCACGAGGGCTACGTCGAGCGGTTCGGACCCGAGGCGACCACGATCGGACCGCCGGCCGGCCTGTAGCCCGGCGATCCGATCGCGCCGGGGCGCCGGAGCACGCGGGACCGGCCGGGAACGTCTCAGCCGAGCCGGGGGGGGGATGGGCCGGGGAGGGAGGGATGGCACGGGGATTGGAAAGGCCCGAGCCGAGCGTGCAAGCTGTGGCCATGCCTCTCGACGGTGAGTACGAACCGAGCCCAGCAGAGTGGGTGCGGAACCAGGTGGACGAATACGAGGGCTCAGGTGGCACCCGCGGGACGACGCTGCGCGGAATGCCGGTGATCATCCTGACGTCCCGAGGGGCCAAGTCGGGGAAGATCCGCAAGTCCCCGTTGATGCGAGTCGAGCACGATGGCCGGTATGCGATCGTCGCGTCCAAGGGTGGAGCGCCCGAAAACCCTGTCTGGTACTACAACGTGGTTGCCGACCCTCACGTGGAGCTCCAGGACGGCCCCGTCAAGCAGGACATGACCGCACGGGAGGCAACCGGCGCAGAGAGGGTCGAGTGGTGGGAACGGGCTGTCGCCGCGTATCCGGACTACGCCGACTACCAGACGAAGACCGATCGGCCGATCCCGGTGTTCGTGGTGGAGCCGATCGCGTCCTGACCCAGCGGCCGGGTTTTCGGCGCTGACCAGGCGCCTGGCGATAGCGTGGCTGCCGGACGTCGACAGGGAGGATGAGTGATGACGCAACCGCCATCGGCAGGTGCCGTCGCCGTCGCCGCCCCCAATGGTGAACCCGTGATGACCATCGAGGCCCTCCTCGTCGACATCGTCGGTGCCGCCAACGTCGACACCGGGGCGGACATCGGAGACGACGAGACCCATGACGAGGCGCTGACAACCAACCCGGTGCGACCGTTGGCCGTGGTGCGCCCAGGTTCGACCGCCGAAGTGGCGGCCATCGTGCACCTGGCCGGGCCCAGGGGCGTGCCCCTCACCCCACGAGGATCGGGGACCGGGCTGTCCGGCGGTTGTACTCCGGTGGACGGTGGGCTCGTGGTGTCCTTCGAGCGGATGAACAAGATCCTCGAGATCGACACCGACAACCATGTGGCCGTCGTCGAACCGGGGGTGACGCTGGCCGACCTGGATGCCGCCCTCGTCCGCCATCAGTTGGTCTATCCGGTCTTCCCCGGTGAGCAGTCAGCCAGCCTGGGCGGCAACGTGGCGACCAACGCCGGTGGGATGCGGGCGGTGAAGTACGGGGTGACCCGTCATCACGTCCTCGGTGTCGAGGCGGTGCTGGGCACCGGCGAGGTCATCGCCGCGGGGGGCAAGTTCGTGAAATCGACCAGTGGCTACGACCTCACCCAGCTGGTGATCGGGTCGGAGGGCACCCTGGCGCTGGTCACCCAGGCCACGCTCCGACTGCACCCCCGACCTCCCCACCAGGCCACACTCCTGGCCCCGTTCGCCACCGTCGCCGAGATCGCCGAGTCGGTGTCACCCATCGTGGCCAGCGGCGTCGGTCCGCTCATGGTCGAGTACATCGACGTGGCGGCGATGACGGGGATCACCGCCAACGCCGGGATTGACCTGGGGATCCCCGAGACCGTCCGCGAGCGCACCCTGGCCTATCTGGTGGTCGTCCTCGAGGACCACCATCCCGACCGCCTCGACGAGGACACCCAGTCGCTCGCCGAGCAACTTTCCGAGCAAGGCGCGCTCGACGTCTACGTGCTCCCGCCTCATGCCGGCACCCAGCTCGTCGAGGCCCGTGAACGGGCGTTCTGGGCTTCCAAGGCAGCCGGTGCCGACGACATCGTGGACGTGGTTGTGCCGCGGGCGTCGATTCCCGCCTACCTCGACACCGTCAACGAGCTCGCCGCCCGAACGGCGTCGATGGTGGTCGGATGCGGTCATGCCGGCGACGGCAACGTCCATCTCTCGGTCTGGCAGCCAGACCCCGCCGTGCACGACGAGCTCTTGCACGGCATGGTGGCTGCCGGCTTGTCGTTGGGCGGGGCCGTCTCGGGTGAGCACGGGATCGGCACCGAGAAACGCCCATACCTGGCCGAGTTCGAGGATCCCGCCAAGCTCGCACTGATGCGCCGGATCAAGGCGGCGTTCGACCCCTACGGCATCCTCAATCCGGGCACCATCTTCGATCCCGGGGATCGGACAGGAGATCGCCCGTGAACGGAGCCCAGGCGCTGATCCGCACCCTCGTCGACCACGGGGTCGACACCTGCTTCATGAACCCCGGAACCTCCGAGATGCACTTCGTCGCCGCACTCGACGACGTCACTGCCATGCGTAGCGTATTGGCATTGTTCGAGGGGGTGGCCACCGGTGCAGCCGACGGGTACGCCCGGATGATCGGCCGGCCGGCAGCCACACTGCTCCACCTCGGCCCGGGTCTGGGCAACGGCCTGGCCAATCTGCACAACGCCCGCCGGGCCTACAGTCCGGTCGTCAACATCGTGGGCGACCATGCCACCGGTCACCGCAAGTACGACGCCCAGCTCCAGTCGGACATCGAAACAGTCGCCGACAACGTGTCGTCGTTCGTCCGGTCCTCGGAATCGACGGCCGAGCTGACCGGTGACGCGGTGGCCGCGTTGGCCGCCGCTGTCGGACCGCCGGGCTCGGTGGCCACCTTGATCCTGCCTGCTGACGTGTCGTGGTCCGACGGTGCCGTGGTGGTGCCGGCGCCGGCTGCGGGGGCAAGCCACCCGGCCGGCAGGAGGGGATCGGCGCCGGACGAGGACGCCCTCAACGCGGCGGCCAAAGCGCTGCGGTCCGGCGAGCCCGCCGTCATCCTGATCGGTGGACGGGCCTGCTCAGGGCCCGTGTTGGACACCGTGGGAGACATCGCCGCCGCCACCGGCGCCAAGCTGTTCGCCGAGACGTTCCCCGCTCGCCTCGAACGGGGGGCGGGACGACCGCCAGTGGAGCGCTTGGCGTACCTGGCCGAATTCGCCGCCATGCAGCTCGAGGGCATCCGGCACCTGGTGCTGGTGGATGCGAAAGCTCCCGTGTCGTTCTTTGCCTACCCGGACAGACCGAGCGACCTGACCCCCGATGGCTGCTCCGTGTACCCAGTAGCCGGTCCCGCCGACGATGCTGCTGGCGCAGTGGCGGCGTTGGCCTCGCTGCTCCACGTCGTAAGCGGGACGGGGCCGCGCCAGCAGGCCGGGACACCCGCCCGCCCCACCGGCCCGCTCACTGCCCGGGCCGTGTGCGAGGCGCTCGGCGCTGTGCTCCCCGAGGGGGCGATCGTCTCCGACGAGGGGAACACGTCAGGCCTGTTCGCCCCCGGTGCCACCGCAGGGTCTCCCCCGCACGACTGGCTCTGTCTGACCGGTGGGGCCATCGGCCAGGGTCTCCCGGTGGCGGTGGGGGCCGCGATCGCCGCTCCGGACCGGCGCGTCGTGGCTCTCGAAGCCGACGGCAGTGCCATGTACACACTGCAGGCATGGTGGACGATGGCCCGCGAGGGCCTCGATGTCACAACCATTGTCTTGAACAACCACTCCTACGCCGTCTTGAACATGGAGCTCGACCGGGTAGGTGGCGGTTCCGCCGGCCCTCGGGCGAAGGACATGCTCGACCTCGGGCGCCCGTCGATCGACTTCATGCACCTGGCCTCGGGTCTCGGGCTGCACTCGGCGCGGGCCGAGAGCGCCGGAGAGTTCACCGATGAGCTGGCCCGGGCGATCGCGACACCGGGTCCGAGCATGGTCGAGGCGGTCATCCCGTCGCTGCTGTGATGCAGTCAGCCAGACCGGTCGGCTTCGAACCGGCGAAGCTCGCGTCGGGCGATGGTCATCTTGTGCACCTCGTCGGGACCGTCGGCGATCCGCAGGGTCCGAGCGGCGGAGAACATGCGGGCCAGAGGAAAGTCCTGGCTGACTCCGGCGCCACCGTGGAGCTGGATAGCCCGATCGATCACCTGGCACGCCACCCGGGGCGCGACGACCTTGATGGCGGAGATCTCGACCCGAGCCCCCTTGTTGCCCACGGTGTCCATCAACCACGCTGCCTTGAGCACGAGCAGGCGGGCCTGTTCGATCTCGATACGCGATTCGGCGATCATGTCGCCGACGACGCCCTGCTCGGCCAGCCGTTTGCCGAACGCCCTGCGTGACTGGGCCCGTTGGCACATGAGATCGAAGGCCCGTTCAGCCATGCCGATGGCGCGCATGCAGTGGTGGATCCGACCGGGGCCGAGCCGGGCCTGGGCGAGGGCGAAGCCGCTGCCCTCCTCGCCGAGCAGGTTGGTGGCAGGGACCCGGACGTTCTCGAACAGGACCTCCGCGTCGCCCCCACCCTCCTCGAAGCCGAAGACCGAGAGCGGTCGCACCACGGTGACGCCCGGCGCATCGAGGGGGACCAGGATCATGCTCTGGCGGTGGTACGTGTCGGCGTCGGGGTCGGTCACCCCCATGACGATGCAAAGCTTGCAGCGGTCGCTCATAGCCCCTGTGGTCCACCACTTGCGCCCGTTGATGACGTAGCTGTCGCCGTCACGGTCGATGCGGGTCCGGATATTCGTCGCGTCCGAACTGGCCACATCGGGCTCGGTCATCCCGAAGCACGAGCGGATGTCTCCGGCGAGCAGCGGAACCAGCCACTGATCCTGGTGCTCGGGGGTGCCGAACTCGGCCAGCAACTCCATGTTGCCGGTGTCGGGTGCCGAGCAGTTCAGGGCCTCGGGGGCAATGGAGGGGGAGCGCCCTGTCACCTCGGCCAGTGGGGCGTACTCCAGGTTGGTCAGCCCGGCACCCCACTTCTCGTTGGACAGGAAGAGGTTCCACAGCCCCCGGCTTCGGGCCTCGGCTTTCAGATCCTCGATGATGGGCGGATGGAAGTAGGGGCTGTCCGCCGCCGCCGCCTGCTCTGCGTACACCTGCTCTGCCGGGTAGACGTGGCTGTCCATGAACTCGAGCAACCGCCCACGTAGTTCCTCGGCCTTGGACGAGAATGCAAAGTCCATTGGCGACGCTCCTTCTGACGACGACGACCCAGGCTATCCAGGTGCCAGTCCGCTCACGTGGGGCGGCAGAGGCCCCATGGCCCGCCCCGCCCATGCGTCACCACCACCCATGGGCCGACGGGGTAAGGACGCCCCGGCGGCGGCCATGGTGAATATAGCGTTTAGCCAGTATTATTGATCCTATGCAAAAGCCGATCCTCACGACGACGGAAGCATCAGAGATCCTTGGTGCATCACGCCAACATGTGGCTGATCTGGGCGACAAAGGTGAGATTCCTTGCTGGAGGGCTGGCAGCCATCGGCGCTTCCGCCGAGAAGATGTCTTGGCCTACAAGGTGCGTATCGGGGGTCCGACCGGGGACAGCCTGGAAACCATGAATCTCAGCGATCGCCGGAGTCTTGCCTATGGTCTCCTCATAGCCGAGAGACTGGTCGTTTCGCCGGACGCCGTGTTGACACAAGCGCGGCGGAATCTTGATCGGCTGCGTTCTGTGCACTCGGACGGGTCTGCCGATTGGTATCTCGATGAATGGACGGAATTGCTTGGTGGTCCGGTGGAGGCGGTCCTGCACGTACTTACCTCAGTGGATGAGAAATCGGTCGATCTCCGTCATGCGGCACCCTTTGCAGGTGTACTAAGCAATGCTGAACGACGTTCCGTGATCCGAGCTACTCGTCGGACTGCAGCGTGAAACGCAGCGACCTTGAACACATCATCCGCGCTTCCGGGGACGTCCTTCATGAGAACCAGGTGATCATCGTCGGGAGTCAATCGATCCTGGCGTCGTTCCCCGAGAAGATGCTTCCGATAGAAGCGGCACGATCGCTCGAAGTCGACGTCCTTCCGTTGAATGATCCCGCTGGGACAAAGGCGGACTTGATCGAGGGCGCTTTGGGTGAGTTCAGCTCGTTCGACGAGAAATTCGGGATTCATGCCGACGGAGTGTCCGACGAAACATCGGTCTTGCCGGAAGGATGGCGCGATCGGCTCATTCCCTATCTCAACAGCAATACCAACGGCATCACTGGTCTTTGTCTCGAGCGTCACGATCTTTGTGTTGCCAAGCTCGTCGCAAATCGCGACAAGGATCGGGAGTTCGTTGGGGCACTCCTACGGGCGGGGATCGTCGAACCTGCCGTCATTCTCAGCCGTATGGTCCACTCGCGGATCGTGGTGGACCGCCAACAGGAGATCGTTGCCTTTGTTCATGCAAGCGTGGCCGGCAGCGATCAAGGCTGAGAACCCGGAGTCAACTCCAAATGGGTGCCAGACCTGGCCTCACAGTGGCCGTCGTGCCAAGCTGTCATTGGAATTATCTGTGAGTATCGATGTTCGATTCCCTATAGCCAGCCTGCCAAGGAGGATGAGATGGGTGATCACGTCGTCGTACTCCGCTCCGATGATCCGTTGGCCTTCGTTGCCGACGCCTGTGCCGCCCTGGCGGATCTGGTGAACGAAACGCGCCTGTCGCGATCCAGCGACCAAGTCATGATTGAGACTTACGCCGAGCTCCTCGTTACTTTCGCCAATGTGAGCCGTCCCTATCTGGCCGCCGATTCTTCTTCGTCCACCCAGCTCGAGATCATCGATCACCTAGTCGAGCGCCTCCGACAATCCCAAGGTGGCGAGTTCAATGTTCGGGTGCTCGATGTTGCCGACCGGCTCCACGCCGAGCTGGCGCGGCTTCCTGTGCTTGTTTGAACAAGCTTCTCAAGGCTGTGCCACTTGGGAGGCCGCCGTCGCCAACACTTGGCCTACGTGAAAAGGATCGATTGGGGTGAGCAGATCGCGTTTCCCTGCTCGAGTACTCGATGATCTTATTGACGAGATCACTGTGGATACGTATAACGACGACGAGGCTCTGACCGGGTTCGAAGTCGCGTTCGAGGAATCCGTCGACTTCCCAATAGTGGGGACAGTCATCGGGCATGAGGTGTGGGTTTCGTTAGTGACCGTTCCCAACGGTCGTCGTGAGCTCATTGCCCGATGCGAGCACCACGGTCGTCGGTACGACGTGGCCCTCTTGGACGTGGAAGAGACCAATGACAGCGCATTCGATCGAATTCTGGCCGCCTACTGCAAATGGCTTGGCGTCTGAGCAGCGTAACGACGCCCAACCAGATGTTCGACACTTCCGGCTATGAACATTTGGAACGGCGGCCATAGGTCATTCGGCCATTTGCAAAAGGTACCTGGCCTGTTCTGGCGCCCCCCTGCTCTCGCAGTTGATTTGACGGAGGTCATGGGCTGCCGTCTCGAGTCCGCTGCTCAGGAGCGTGCGACGCCCTCGGGAATGAGCGGTAGGCACTGGGCGCTTTGGTTTGTCTGTGGTCTCTCGAGTAAGACCCACGCCCTGCCGATTCCGGCTATGACCCCAAAATCGGGCTCTGACCTGGGAAATTATTGCGTGCGTGCGTGCGTGCGTACGTACGTACGTACGTGGAGATGATGGCCATGGTGGAGATGATGGTGTGGAGATGATGGTGTTCGGTGGAGATGATGGTGTCCGGTTCCATGACTTAGTGGACACCATGTCCCAGGACATCGTGGACACCTGCTCAGGTGGTGTCCATGGATCGTGCCCGCTATGCCGTCGATGCCGTGTTGGTGGAGGGCCGGTCCATCCGATCGGTGGCCTCGTCGATCGACATGTCGAAATCCTGGGTAGCCAAACAGGTCGCCCGGTTCCTGGACGGCGGTTACGAGGCACTGGTGCCGGTCTCGACCGCACCGCACCGGAGACCGACCCAGCTCCCGCTCCAGCTCGAGAACGAGATCGTCACCATGCGCAAGCAGCTGGACGAGGAAGGGCTGGACGCCGGCCCCTTGACGATCCAGTACCACCTGGCGCAGCGCCACGGGACGGCCCCCGGGCGGTCCACTATCCACCGGGCCCTCGTCCGCCGGGGGTTCGTCACCCCCCAACCCCAGAAGCGACCTCGGACCTCCTGGCAGCGCTTCGAGGCGACCCTGCCCAACGAGACCTGGCAGGCCGACATGACCCACTGGTCCATCGACGACGGGACCGACGAGGGGGAGGGTGTCGAGATCGTCGACTTCGTGGACGACTACTCGCGGATGGTGGTGGCGGCCGTGGTCGTCCCGGTGGCGACCGCCGCGGACGTGGTGGCTGCCTTCTACAAGGGGGCCTCTGCCTGGGGGTTCCCCGCCTCGATGTTGACGGACAACGGGTGCATCTTCACCGCCCAGTTCCGCAATGGACGCTGTGGCTTCGTAGACCGAACTGGCCACCTTGGGCATCGCCGTCAAGTACGGCAAGCCCTACCATCCGCAGACCCAGGGCAAGATCGAGCGCTTCCACAAGACACTCAAGCGATGGCTTGCGCAAGCGGGACCGGGCCACCTCGATCGCCGAGCTCCAGGCCCAGGTCGACACCTTCGTCCGCTACTACAACGAGGAACGACCCCACTCGGCCCGGGGCATGGTGCCGCCGCGACGGGCCTACGAGTCCCTGACAAAAGCGGCGCCCGATCCGGAGCGCTATCCGATGACACCGCACACCAGGGTGCGGCACGACAAGATCGACAAGACGGGCGTGTTCACGCTCCGACACGGGACGAGGCTCCACCACATCGGGGTGGGCCTGGGCCACAAGGGACGTCGGGTCATCGTCCTGGTGTGCGACCTCGATGTCCGGGTCCTGAGTGAGGATGGCGAACTGCTCCGCCACCTCACCCTGGACCCGTCCAAGGACTACCAACCCATCACCGCAGGGCCCTGATGGCCTACCGTGCATAGGTTCAACTGTCCACGATGTCTCGCGACATCACACGGTGCACACCCGTTGGGCGCTTGCTCAAGGACCGTCCTGAGGGCGCGAGGCAGGATCCCGAAGGTGGGCGGTCCCTGCTTCCGGGTCAGGCGGACGCTAGTGCGCGCATTGCGTGGGTGCGTGCGTTGCGTGGAGATGATGGGACTCGAACCCACGACCCCCTGCTTGCAAAGCAGGTGCTCTAGCCAACTGAGCTACATCCCCGGGTCGGGGCTCGCTCGGAACGAGTGACGACCGGCGAGCGGACCCTCCGGAAGTGTAGGTCCCCACGAACGCATTCCCGAACGCGTCCTCCGGGTAGCACTGCTTGCCCGAGATCGGGTCGCAAGCCGAGGTCACGGGCCTCGTGGCCATACGGCCGTCTGGGACTTGACGAAAGTGCCACGCTGATTAGAGTGCAAGCGACCCGGTCGTGACACCCAAGTCCGCGGGCATACTCACGCCTTGGAGGCACCGAATGGCCGCCGAAACCGACACGAACGACCTCTTTCGAAGCGTCGCTCAGCACGACACCGAAGCGCTCGAGGGCCTTCTCTTTGCCCGTCTCGACAACCAGGAGGCATCCGGTCTCGACGCCAAGACCTACGCCTTGGTGAATATCGCCGCTCTGGTTGCGGCCGATGCATCGCCGGCCTCCTATGTCTGGCAGATCGGCCTCGCCCTCGAGTCCGGGGTCACTGCCGACGAGATCCTCGGCGTTCTGGTCGCCGTCCACCCGACCGTCGGAAACGTCCGGGTCGTCGCCGCTGCCGCCGAGATCGCCTTCGCCCTGGGTGTCGATCTCGACGCCGACGAGGCGTAGCCGCCGTGCCGTTCGCGCGCAGAAGGCCGCTCCTCCGGATGGCTGCCGTTGGCGGGGTCGCCTACATGGGATCCAAGGCAGGCACCAATCGGGCCATGGCCCAGCAGAACCAGGCCCAGCAGAACCAGGCCCAGCAGAACCAGACCCAGCAGGCCCAGCCGGCGCCGGCAGAGCAGCCCCAGGCACCGGCCGCCGAGGGGACATCGGCAGCGACGGACCGCATCGCGCAGTTGAAGGAGTTGGCCGGCCTGCGCGACTCGGGAGCGCTGACCCAGGAGGAGTTCGATACGGAGAAGGCGCGGATACTGGGCTGATCCCGGATCAGGCCCGGGTGCCTGTACCCCTCGCCGTGGATCGTTCGATCTCCTTCCACGCGGCGTCCACGCCTTCGAAGCCACCGATCTCGGTGCCCTTTCCTGGCTCGAGGTCCTTGTACACGTCGAAGAAGTGGGCAATCTCGTGGGTTAAATGAGGTGGCAGGTCGTCCACGTCGTTCACGCTGTTCCACATGGGGTCGCCACAGGCCACCGTGATGAGCTTGGCGTCGGGGCCCTTCTCGTCGGACATCCAGAAGACACCCACCGGGCGAGTGTCGACCAGACATCCCGGAAAGGTCGGCTCATCGATCATGACCAGGGCGTCCAACGGGTCGCCGTCCTCGGCCAGGGTATCGGGGACGAACCCGTAGTCGGCAGGGTAGAAGGTGGCCGAGAAGAGCCGGCGATCGAGACGAATGAGGTGACGCTCGTGGTCGTACTCGTACTTGTTCCGGCTACCTCGCGGGATCTCGACGATGACTTCGATCGAACGGTCGTCGCTCATGTGGGTTCCTTCCACTCCCAAGCGATGGTATCGCCGCCCCGAGCATCGGTATCCCGGGTCTCGAGTCCCGATTCCGAGCGAACTGTTCACCCGAAGTTTGCCAGGAGTTTCCCGCCACGTGCTCAACCGTTCACCGGGACATTCATACACTCCCGTGTGAGCGACGAACTGGCCAGCACCGTTCCGCCGAATCTGCTCGAGACACTGGACGAGTCCAAGGTGTCGTCGTTCCAGTGGAAGATCATGTTCGTGTCCGGGATGGGCTTCTTCACCGATGCCTACGATCTGTTCGTCATCGGCATCGTCGTGACCCTGCTGAAGCCGGAGTGGAACCTCTCCACCAGCCAGGTGTCGCTGCTCAACTCGGCCACCTTGGCCGCGTCGGCCGTCGGCGCCATCGTCTTCGGACGGATCGCCGACATCCTGGGTCGCAAGCGGATCTACGGCTACGAGGTGCTGATCCTGGCCATCGGGGCGATCGCCTCGGCCTTCGCCCCCAATTACACGTTCTTGCTGGTCAGTCGGATCGTCCTCGGTATCGGGATCGGCGGCGACTACCCGGTGTCGGCCACCATCATGAGTGAGTACTCGGGCAAGCAGACCAGGGGGAAGATGGTCGGTCTGGTCTTCGCCATGCAGGGAGCAGGCCTGGTCGTCGGGCCCCTGATCGCCTCGATCCTGTTGGCCTCGGGCATCTCGGACGACTACATCTGGCGGATCCTCCTCGCCCTCGGGGCCGTCCCCGGCCTGGCCGTGTTCTACCTGCGCCGCCAGATCCACGAGACCCCACGGTTCGCCATTGCCGGGGGGGCTCACGAGGAGGCAGAGGCGGCGATCGCCCAAGCGACGGGGTCGGCTCCCTCCACGGGGCCGCCGGCGGAGTCGAAGGCGCGGCACGGGCAGGGTGCCATGGACGGCTTCTTGGTGCTGGCCCGTTCCAAGCGGATGCGCATGTGGCTGATCGGGACAGCAGCCTGCTGGGCGCTCCTCGACTTCTCCTACTACGGCAACTCCATTTCGTCGCCCGAGATCCTCAACTTGCTGAGTCCCCACGCGTCGCTGCTCCACAACACGCTGGTGCAGTTGCTCATCTTCGTCGTGTTCGCCGTGCCCGGCTATGCCCTGGCCATCCGCTTGATAGACCGATCAGGCAGAAAGACCATCCAGAG
Organism: uncultured Acidimicrobiaceae bacterium; assembly: GCA_963803065.1. Lineage (GTDB taxonomy): Bacteria > Actinomycetota > Acidimicrobiia > Acidimicrobiales > RAAP-2 > DASXMT01. The sequence continues at coordinate 626,006 of CAWDKW010000002.1, read as the reverse complement.
CCTCGGGTTCGCCATGATGGCGTTGGCCTTCCTGCTCATCGGGATGGTCCCCGGCGTGACCACCACGGCCGCGCCCTTCGTCCTCCTCTACGGCATGAGCTACTTCTTCACCGAGTTCGGGCCCAACACCACCACCTTCATCTATCCTGCCGAGATCTTCCCGGTCGAGGTCCGCACCACGGCCCATGGGATCTCCGCCGCGGCCGGCAAGATGGGTGCCTTTGCCGGCGCCTACCTGTTCCCGGTCATGTTGGCCTCCTCGTTGGGGATCCGGGGCTCGGAGATCATCGCCGGCGTGGTATCCCTGGTCGGCTTGGCTCTCACCCTCACCCTGCTTCCCGAGCCGAAGGGGAAGAGCCTCGAGGAACTGAGCGACGATGCCTACGCGCCGGAGGCGATGCTGCCTCGACTCGAGGCGGCGTGACCTACAAGATCGTGGTCGGGGCGGACGGCTCGCCCCACGGCAACGCCGCCCTCCGGTGGGCCATCGATCATGCCGTCCGCCTGGACGGCGCGGTGACCGCGGTCTTTGCCTGGCAGGTCCCCTTCCTCGGGATGCCCGGCGCCTTCGACCGCGACGAATTGGAGAAGCTGGCCAAGGACTACCTCACCGAGACGGTCAGCGCGGTGGCGCCGTCACCGCCCGTTCCCCTCTGGACGCTGGTGGCCGAGGGCGATCCCACCGAAGCCCTGATCGCGGCGTCAGAGCAGGCTGACCTGCTGGTGCTGGGGTCACGGGGGCGCGGCCCGTTCAAGGGTCTGCTCCTCGGGTCGGTGTCCCAGGGGGCTGCGGCCAGCACCAAGTGTCCCGTCGTCATCGTCAAGGTCCCGCCCGATGGGCAGGCGTAAGACGGTGACCGGGTCCCTCGGTATCGTTGCTGGATGAGCGAAGATGCAGCCGTCGCAGCGCCGGCGGCCGAGGGACCAGCTTTCGGGCCACGCTATTTCGCCCGCCAGCTGTCCGATCTGGACTTCAACGACCGCCTGCTCGACCTGGTCGTGGACGACCGTGTGCCCCTGTTGGAGCAGGTCAAGTTCATGGCTCTGTTCAGCGAGCGGATCGACGAGTTCTTCCAGGTCCACGTGGCGGGTCTCATGCGTCAGGTCGCGGCCGGAATCCAGACCCGGTCCCTCAATGGCATGACCCCTGAGGAGCTCCTCGGTGCGGTGCGGTCCTCGCTGACCACGATGCTGGCCCGGCAGGAGTCGCTGTTGACCGAGAGCCTCGCCCCCCGACTGGCCGAGGAAGAAATCGAGCTCCGCGACTGGGAGACGCTCGGCCCCGACGAGCGATCCCACCTGCGCGAGGTCTTCGAGCGTCTGATCCTGCCGGTCGTGACGCCATTGACGGTGGACCCGAGCCATCCGTTCCCGTACCTGTCGAATCTTTCGCTCAACATCGGTCTCGAGGTGAAGAGCCCGGGAAGCCAAGAGACACGATTTGCCCGGGTCAAGGTGCCGCCGAACGTCCCACGGCTCCTGCCCCTGCCCGAAGGTGACCGGTTCATTCCCATGGAACAGGTCCTGATGGCGTTCATCGGCGAGCTGTTCCCCGGCATGGAGACCGGTGATCCCTGCGTGTTCCGGGTCACCCGCGACGCCGACATCGCCCTGGACGACGATGCGGCGGACGACCTCTTGTTGGCTCTGCAGGAGGAGCTCCGCCGCCGACGGTTCCTGCCCGTGATCCGCCTGGAGGTTGACGCCCGCACCTCCGAGGGCCCGGTCGAACGATTGCGGGTGGAGCTGGGACTCGCCCCTGAGGATGTGTACCGGTTCAACGGCCCGCTCGGCCTCGACTGCCTGTGGACGATCCATGCCGTGGACCGTCCGGCCCTCCACGACGAGCCGTGGGCTCCCCTCGTCCCTCTGGCTCTTGCCGGTGTCGACCGGGACGACGACGTGACCATCTTCTCGGTGCTCGACCGGCGCGACGTCCTGGTGCACCACCCCTACGACTCGTTCTCGGCGTCGGTCGAGGAGTTCATGTCCGAGGCGGCCGATGACCCGCACGTGCTTGCCATCAAGCAGTGCCTCTACCGCACCTCGGGCGACAGTCCCGTGGTGGCCTCCCTGGTCCGTGCGGCCGAGCGGGGCAAGCAGGTGGCCGTGCTGGTCGAGGTCACCGCTCGCTTCGACGAGGAGGCGAACATCCTCTGGGCTCGTGCCCTCGAAGAGGCGGGGGCCCACGTGATCTACGGGCTCATGGGATTGAAGACCCACGCCAAGACCACGCTGGTCGTGCGCCAGGACGGCAACGACGTCCGGCGCTACTGCCATGTGGGCACGGGCAACTACAACCCGAAGACAGCCCGGATGTACGAAGATCTGGGCGTTCTGTCCTCGCGGGCCGAACTCGGTGCCGACGTGACCCGTTTCTTCAACTACATCACGGGGTTCAGCCAGCCGCCCCACTACCAGGACCTCGTCACCTCTCCGGGCGGGATCCGGGACTTCGTGATCGAGCGCATCGGGGAAGAGGCCAAAGCGGGCAGCGACGGGCGGGTCATCATCAAGGCGAACGGCCTCGATGACCCCGCCGTCATCGATGCGCTCTACGAAGCGTCTGCCGCCGGCGTCCCGATCGATCTGGTGATCCGGGGGATCTGTTGCCTGCGGCCCGGTGTGCCCGGGCTGTCCGAGACCATCCGGGTGCGCTCCATTGTCGGTCGCTTCTTGGAGCACTCGCGGATCTTCCGCTTCGGCGGGTCGGCCGACCGCCCGGTCCGGTTCTACATCGGTTCCGCCGACCTCCGCCGCCGCAACCTCGACCGTCGGGTGGAGGCGATGATCCCGGTCGACGACCCCGCCGCCGTGCGCCAGCTCGAGGAGATCCTGGACGTCAACTTGGCCGACGACTTACAGGCGTGGTCGCTCATGCCCGACGGAAAGTGGCAGCGCATCCCCTCGACCAAGGGGATCGCCACGCAGGAGGTCCTGGCTGCGCGGGCGCTGGAGCGAAGCGTCCCTCCGGACGACTCCCGCCGCCCCCGCTCGGCTGCGCACAAGAGCGTCAGCGGTTGGAGTCGTCGCCGTCGGCAGCCGTGAGCGCTTCCGACGTCCCGCCGGGGACAGCGCCGACGCGCTACCCGGTGATGGCGTCGATGCGGGCGGCCACCTCGTCGGTCAGCTTTGGCAGGACCTCCATGGCGACCAGGTTCTCGCTGACCTGCTCGACCCGGCTGGCTCCGGTGATGACCGAGGAGACGTGAGGGTTCCTGGCGCACCAGGCGATTGACAACTGGGCCAACGTGCAATCGAGTTCCCTGGCCACGGTCTGGAGCTGCCGGACCCGTGCGTTCTTGTCCTCGTCGGTCAGCATGTTCCTCAGCCACCCGTAGCCCGGCAGCGTGGCCCGGCTGGCCCCGGGGATCCCGTCGAGATACTTGCCGGAGAGGAGCCCTGAGGCCAGAGGGCTCCATGTGGTCAGGCCCAAACCGATGTCGTCGTAGAGCGAGGCGTACTCCTCTTCCACCCGGCCCCGGGCGAACAAGTTGTACTGAGGTTGCTCGACGACCGGCTTGTGCAGGTGATGGCGGTCGGCGATGTCCCAGGCCTCCCGGATCTGGGCGGCGGACCACTCCGAGGTGCCCCAAAAGAGCGCCTTGCCGCTGGTGATGATGTCCGACATGGCCCAGACCGTCTCTTCCATCGGCGTGTCGGGATCAGCTCGGTGGCAGTAGAGGAGGTCTACGAAGTCGAGGCCGAGTCGATCGAGCGAGCCGTCGATCGCTTGCAGCAGGTACTTGCGGTTGAGCGTGTTGCGCATGTTGACGCTGCTGTGGACACCCCAGAAGAGCTTGGTCGACAACACGTAGCTGTGCCGGGGCCAACCCAGCTTGGCAATGGCCTCACCCATGATCCGCTCCGAGTCACCGGCCGCATAGGCCTCGGCGTTGTCGAAGAAGTTCACCCCGGCGTCGTACGCCGCGGCCAAGCAGTCGGCAGCGAGGTCCCCGGCCAACTGGGACCCGAATGTCACCCAGGAGCCGAACGACAGCACGCTCACTTGTAGTCCGGACCTACCCAGGTGTCGGTATTCCATCTCCATGCCGAAGGCTCCTTCGCATCGCTGTCGTATCGGGTGTCTCGACGCGGAGCATACGGTGCAGGCGGCCGTTTGTAGGCCGCCGTTTGTAGGCCGCCGTTTGTAGGCACGGTGTCGGCCGCGCCCACCCGCTCCTACTCGCCGTGGCGACCGTCGAATCGTCTTAGGAACGGATGGCGCGTTGTCGACGGTCGTCACCGCGCGCCGTAACCACGGTCGAAACTCACAGAGTGAGCATGTGCCCGAATGTTCGGCGCGCTCGACTCGCCGCCGCCGCTTGGGATGGAGGGCCGATGCGTGTGACTCTTGACCGCGACGAAAAATGGGACGAGACTACGGCGGATCAGTTCACGGCTCGCCGCCTTTGGCTGGCGTTTGGACCGTTCCCGTTACGGAGCCATGAGAACTCGCCCGACCACCCGACCGAACAGTACGACGTGCATTGCCCGGTTGGCCCTCTCGGTCGTGGCCGCCACTGTCATCGCCCTGACGTTCGTCCCTTCGTTGGTGAGCGGCACCAAGGCCGCGGCCGCTCCACCCCCAGGCCTCACCGTTCCGGCGTACTGGACGGTGGCATCCGACGGCGGCATCTTCTCGTTCGGCGGCGCCCCCTTCTACGGCTCCGAAGGGGGGAAGCCCTTGAACCAGCCCATCGTGGGCATGGCGGCCACGGCCGACCGGGGGGGCTACTGGATGGTGGCTTCGGACGGGGGGATCTTCTCGTTCGGCGATGCCTGGTTCTATGGCTCCGAGGGCGGCCAACCGTTGAACCAGCCCATCGTGGGCATGGCCGCGACACCCGACGGTCAGGGCTACTGGATGGTGGCCCGTGACGGCGGGATCTTCACTTTCGGTGACGCCTGGTTCTATGGCTCCGAGGGCGGGCAGCCCCTCAACCAACCCATCGTGGGGATGACGCCCACACCCGACGGCCGGGGGTACTGGCTGGTCGCTGCCGACGGCGGGATCTTCACCTTCGGCGATGCCTGGTTCTACGGCTCACAAGGCGGGAAGCCCCTCAACGCCCCGATCGTCGGGATGGCCGCCACGCCGAATGGCGGATACCTGATGGTGGCATCGGACGGTGGGCTCTTCGGGTTCGGCATCGCCGGTTCACAGTTCTACGGCTCCGAGGGTGGCACGCCTCTCAATTCTCCAGTGGTCGGGATCGCCACCACGCCGGGCGAAGCCGGCTACTGGATGGTGGCCCGTGACGGGGGGATCTTCAGCTTCGGGAATGCCGGGTTCTACGGCTCGATGGGGGGCCAGCCGTTGAACGCGCCCATGGTGGGGATTGCCCAGGCCCTCGGTAACGGATCGAGTCCGGCCCCACCACCGCCACCGCCACCCCCACCCGCCCCGACCGGCGGGTCGGGTACCTATGGGTATGACGTATCGGTCTTCAACTGTGGGAACCTTCCCAACGCCGGCGGGCTGAGCATCGTGCAGGTGGTGGGCGCCTCGTTCGGGGCCACGAACGGCTGTCTGAAACAGGAGGCCAACTGGGCCGGCGGAGGGCTAAACCTCTACATGTTCTTGAACTTCGGGGCGGTCTCGGGGGCTTTGCCGCCGCAATGCAACGGAAACCCCAACTACTGTTACGGGTACGAGGCCGGCCAGGACGCGTTCAACAAGGCTAAGGCGGCCGGGGTCAACGCCAACGTGGCCTGGTGGATCGACGTCGAGTCCACCGCGGGGTCGGGCCTGCCTGCTTGGTCGGGCAATACGCTGATGAACGACTGGGTCATCCAGGGTGCGCACGACGGCTTGGCGGCCGAGGGCTTGGCGACCGTCGGCGTCTACGCCAGTCCCGGGGGTGGGTGGCCCCAGATCGCCGGGAACTGGCCCATCAACTACCCCTACTGGATGGCCACCTGGACGAACGTCAGCGGACCGGCCAGCTGCAACACGATTGCCACCTGGCAGAGCCGCACGCCCGGCCTACCCACCGGCGGCGTCCCGATGGTGCAATGGACCAACAACGCCATCACGGTGAACAACCAGCCCACCGACGGCGACTACATCTGCTGATTCGGGCCACTCGACCGGCTGCTCCGTCACGATCGGGCGAAGCCTGGTGGTGCATGACAAGACCACGCCGGCCCAGCCCGAGGCGGTCGTCGCCAGAACCGAACCGGTCCCACCGGCCCTGAGGGGTCGGCTTCCCTTGCCGCGACGCGCACGCGATCCGGGACCACTCGGGGAGCTCATCGCCGGCCCTGGGACGACGGACACGTCGCGAGCGACTCCCAGGGTCAGCGATGCGGACGGAGAACCGTCGAGACGACCGTTCCCGCTATCCGCAGGTCGAGCCAGCCACGGGCTGTCCGCATGGCGGCACGCATGAACGGCGAGGAGGCATTACAGGCCGCAGATGGTACGCGTGCTCCAGGGCTGCCACCCGTACTTGGCGTAGAGGTCGAGAGCAGCGGCATCTTGGGACGCAGGCGAATCGCTCGACACCGGCCATGCCAGACCCTCGGCCGCAGCGGTACTCTGCAAGATGCCGTAGGCGCCTGATGGAGCGCTCGGATCGTTGTAGCGGTCCCCCGATTCCCAGAGCCGGATGCACGCCCAATCCGGTGTGTCGGTGGATGTGGCGTCGGTACGACCCGAATCGGCCTCGGCGATGCCCACCATGGGGGCGACCAACGGGGTTCCTCCCATCGATCCGAAGTAGCCGGCATTGCCGAAGTTGTAGACGCTGCCGTCGCTGCCCACCATCCAGTAGCCGGCCTCACCGGGCGTCGTGGCCATCCCGACCACTGGCGAGCTGATGGGCGTGCCGCCCTCCGAGCCGTAGAATTCCCCGGACGTCGTACCGAATCCGAAGAGCCCGCCGTCCGCCGCCACCAGGAAGTATCCACCACCTGGCGTCGTCGCCATTCCGACGATCGGCGCGTTGAGGGGCTGCCCGCCTTGCGAGCCGTAGAACCCGGCGTCGCCGAAGGTGAAGATCCCGCCGTCGGCAGCGACCAGCCAGTAGCCCTGCCCGTCGGGAGTCGGGGACATGCCCACGATGGGTTGGTTGAGGGGCTGCCCGCCTTCTGAGCCGTAGAACCCGGCATCACCGAAGGTGAAGATCCCGCCGTCACGGGCCACCATCCAGTAGCCCTGACCGTCGGGTGTCGCGGCCATGCCCACGATGGGCTGGTTCAACGGTTGGCCGCCCTCGGAGCCATAGAACCAGGCATCGCCGAACGAGAAGATCCCCCCGTCCGAAGCCACCATCCAGTAGCCCCCCCGGTCGGCCGTGGCCGCCATGCCCACGATGGGCTGGTTCAAGGGCTTCCCCCCTTCGGAGCCGTAGTAGGGGGCGCCGCCGAACGAGAAGATGCCGCCGTCGGATGCCACCGTCCAGTACGTCGGAACCGTGCCTGCCGGTGTGTCGGCCGCGGCCGTGGTGCTCGCCACCACGGAGGGAACCAAGGCGGCGAGGGCGATGGCACACGCGCCCATGACCGAAAGGGCCAGTCGGGCAATGCGCGTCGTCTTGTTCGGTCGGGAAGTGGGGCGGGTCCTCATAGCTCCGTGATGGGGGAAGGGTCCAACTGCCGGCCGAGGGCGGCGAGCCGTGAAAGGGTTCGCAGTAGTCTCGTCGCATTTTGCCGCTCGGTCAAGGATCCACGCGGTCAAGGATCAACGCGGTCAAGGGTTCACAGCGCGACTGCCGAAGAGAATGTCTGCAACAGCAGTGGCGCGACGGCGGAAGAGCGGACTGAAGGAAAGAAGAGAAGCATCGCCAGCTGGCCACACGTTCAACCTGAGCTTGAGGGTGCGTCACCCTCCGTTGACGCCACCGAATGCACGCTTCGAACACTCTCGGTGCCGCAACGTGGACATCGCTGACGGAGTGAATTTGGCTTGCGATCTAATGCACATTGGCCTAATGCACATTGGCGTCGATGGGACGCACTAACCGCTACTGGTAAGCCCTTCGGGTGGCGGATCTCGCCCGAAAAACCACAACGCATCAGCTTCGCTCTCGAAGAAGATCGTGATCTCCGAGATCCGGTCGTTGATGTCGAACTTCATGAGAAACAGGGGCCGTCCGTGAAAGATTCTTTCGTCGGCCTGCATGTGGACCTCAGCGAGCGCGGCCACATGGTCCTCGCCCACCAGCCAGTCGACCCATTTCAGGGTGTCGAACGTCCCCATCGTCCGATCGGCCAGGTAGATCATGTGGCTAGCGACGGCGTCAGGTCCTATGAAGGTACCGGCGAGCGAATGGTCACCGAGCACCCGGTAGCTGACTTCGGAAGACAGAAGTGGCAACGCCTGGGCTACGTCGCGGCGGCCGACGTGAAGTGCAAACTGCCTTGCGATGTGCACGCGCGTCATGCTGCTCGAATCATCCATGCAACGACCTTTCGGCTAGCGAGATGCCACCATAAGGCTACGCCGGGCCGGTCGGTCGCCAGGTGGCTCGGTAGGCCAGGTTGGTGCCGAATCATGAGGCGTGCGACGTCAACCGCCGTCATCTGGCCTCTGGTTTTGGTCGGGCTGCCCGGATTTGAACCGGGGACCTCTGCGTCCCGAACGCAGCGCGCTAACCAAACTGCGCCACAGCCCGTCGATACGAAGCCGGCATTCGATACCGGCTCCGGACAGCAGATGCTACCCGACGGGGGTGCGGGCGCTTCCCGGCCCGCCCGGCCGCGGACCGGAGTCGGTCGGCCGTGCCCGCTGGGCGACGACCTTGGCCACGCGTCGCTTGTCCATCTCCGCCACCCGGAACTCCCATCCGGCTGCCCTGAGGACCTCGCCCTCGTTGGGAATGTGACCGAACCCGTCGAACAGGAACCCGCCCAAGGTGACGTACTCGCCGTCGGGCAGGTCGATGCCCAGGCGGTCCCGCACGTCGTCCACGTTCATGCGACCGTCGACCAGCCAGCGGCTGCCGTCGACCGGCACCACGTCGGGCTCGTCGTCGGGATCGAACTCGTCTGGTAGGTCGCCGACCAGGGCACCGAGGACGTCCTTCACCGTCAGCACCCCCTCCACCCCGCCGTGCTCGTCGACCACCACGGCGAAGGCCCGCCGCTGTTGTCGCATCTCGGCCAGCACCTCGAGGACCAGTCGTGACTCGGGGACCAGGAACGGCTGGCGGAGGCGCCGGGAGATATCGACCGGATCGGGGTCGGCTCGGATGCCCGGCTCGCCGGCCGACTCACCGGTGATCGACCGCCCGGTCCCCACCTTCCAGCCGGCTCGGAACAGGTCGTTCACGAACAGGACGCCGATCAGGTTGTCCAGGTTCTCGTCGTACACCGGGAAGCAGCTGTGCCCGGACTCCCGGACGGCGCGGGTCACGTCCTCGGCCGAGAGGGGGATGGGAAGGGCAACCACATCCACCCGCGGGGTCATGACCTCCCTGACCATGGTGTCGCGGAGGTCCTCGAGCGCCTCCAGGATGATCTGCTCCTGGGCGTCTGCGGCCACCGATCGGAGTCCGTTGCCGTTGCGGTCCTTGCCCCGCCGACGCTCATGCCGGCGGTCGTCCGCCGGTGTCGGGGGCTGATCGGTGTGTCGTCGGAACACGATGCTCGCCGCGATCGCTGACGAACGAGTCCTCAGGCGCCTATCGGGGCGGGCGTGGGCACGATAGAGAGCGGTTGGTAGGACTCGTCGAAATACGTGCCGCCGTCGAGAAGGGAGCCGACGGCGCGCCGGAGCCGGATGGGGTCGAGCGGCTTCACCACCCATCCCTCGGCACCCGAGCGCCGGGCCAGGAACACGTCGGCCCGGCGGTCGAGCAGCATCAGGACGGGGATATGGCCCAGGTTTCCGTAGGACTCCTCGAGGCGGAGCTCCAGGCACACCGCCATGCCGCCCATGTTGCCCATCTGGAGGTCGACAACGACCAGATCGGGGGTCTCGTCGGCAACCTTGGACAGGACAGCGGGACCCGATCGTGCCTCTTGGATCTGGATGTCGGGCCGGCTGGCGATGGCGGTCACCTCGGCCCGGACAGAAGGAGCGTCGCTGGCAACGAGAACGGTGGGCACCTTCTGCAGGTTAGCCCGCCCTGGGACAGCCCTTTCCGTCCGCCGAGCCCGAGGTGGTGGGCCGACCGTGGTCCACGAACAAGAGGTCGGCCACGGTGGCCAGGCCGTCGATGTCGTGGACGTCGGAGTTGAGAAGCGGGACCCGAGCCACCGGGGCCGGGGCCACATCGGCGACCAGATCGGCATAGGTCTTCTCCTCCCGGTCGGAGGACGCGGTAAAGCCGCGAAGGTTCTCGACCAGGTCGGCGAGGGCCGACCCACCGGTCCCCTGGGGGACCTCCGGCAACTCGTCGAGCAGCGAGTCCTCGGCGAACCTGGGCTGTACCCGGTTCACGACGAGGGCCGTGACCGACATCCCGGCCTCGGTCAGCTTGGCCGAGAAGTGGACGGCCTCGTCCACCGAGTCTGGGCGCGGGGAGGCCACCAGGAGGAATGCTGTGCTCGGCTCGGCCAGCAGGACCCGCACCCGCGCCGCCCGGGTGCGGAACCCCTCTTCCATGCCTTCGAAGGCTTGAAAGAAGGTCACAGCATCACGGACGATGTCCGCGCCGGCCACCTTGGAGATGGTGCGCAACAGCGCCTGGGCGGCGACGCCCATGACCCGCAGCCCGGCGCGGGTGGGGAGCATCAGCGCCCGGAACACCTTGTTCTCCAAGAAGCGGGTGAGCCGCCGGGGTGCGTCCAGGAAATCGAGCGCGTTACGGGTCGGGGGCGTGTCCACCACGATCAGGTCGAAGCCCCCCTCGTCGGAGAGCTCGTAGAGCTTCTCCATGGCCATGTACTCCTGGGTTCCCGAGAGGGCGCCGGTCAGGTTCCGGTAGATCCGGTTGGACAGGATGCCCTCGGCCTGTTCGGGGGTCTCGGCGTAGCGGTGCACCAGGTCATCGAAGGTCCCCTTGGCGTCGAGCATGAGGGCGTGGAGCTCGCCGGGCCACGATCCGGCGATCTCGGTCGGGGAGTTGGTGAGGGCATCGAGGCCGAGGGAGTTGGCCAGGCGGCGGGCCGGGTCGATGGTGACCACGCAGGCCCGGCGGCCCAGGCGGGCCCCCTGCAGTGCGACGGCCGCGGCCGTGGTCGTCTTCCCCACCCCACCCGAGCCGCAGCACACGATGATCGACCGCTCGGCAGCCAGTTCGTCCAGGGTGACGGGCTCGCTCACTGGCTCACCGGCTGCGGATGCTCCTCGGGCTCGGCCAGGTCGCCGATCCCGGCCGCCAGGGACCGGGCCAGGATGTCGAGCTCCTCGGGGCCGATGGTCGGGCTGAACAAGTAGGGGGCGCGGAGCTGGGGCAGTGGCAGTTCGGCGGCCAAGCGCTCGAGCTGCTCGTGCTGGAGGTCCTGGCGGGTGACCCGGAACCTGCGGGCGTCCTCCAGGGCGGCCAGGGCGGCATCACCGAGCGTGACGCCTGCACTCGCCGCTGCCTCGGCGGCCGTGTGATCCAGGCCGGGCAGCGGGGCGTAGCAGGCGTTGGTGATCACCGGTCCGAGGGCGACGCCCACCTTGTCCTCGAGCTGGTACGCCGCTTCCACCACCTCGTTGACCGGCATCTCCTCGGGCAGGGTGACCAGAGCCACCTGGCAACGGGCCGGGTCGGTGAGCAGCTCGACCACATCGGCAGCCTGGGTTCGCACTGGGCCCGCACGGGCGGCGTCGAGCAGTCCACTGGCCGACGAGAGGAAGGTCATCGTGTGCCCGGTGGCCGGCGCGTCCACCAGGATCAGATCGACGACGCCGCTGCGTTCGATCTGCTTGATCTTGCCCAGGACCAGGATGTCCTTGATTCCCGGGATGGCACTCGATACCACGTCGAGCACGCCGGACGACTGGAGCCGCTTCGACATGCGGCGGAGCCCGTGGTCGGCCAGGTACTCGAGGAGCGCATCGTCAGGCGTGATCGTCCGGGCGTGGACGGTCCCCTGGGGCATCACCGCGTCCTCGTCCTCGGGATCACCGAGATCGTCGGCGCCGGCCGCGGCGAGGACCGTCCCGGCGTAGCCCAGGTCCCCGCCGTCGCCAAAGGCAGAGGAGATGCCCGGCCGGCCCTCCAGCTCCACGACCAGGACAGAAAGGCCCTCGCCGGCGGCCATGCGGGCCAGGGCCGCCACGATCGTCGTCTTCCCCACGCCGCCCTTGCCGGCCACGATCAGGACGCTGCTCTGTCTGCAAAAGGCGCTGACGTCCATGCCGATCGGAGCGTAGTGCCAGCCGTTGTCGGACGGCGCGCCGGGGATCGATGGAGGGGCCTCGAACCCGGCAAGGGCCCCTACGTGCCATGTTGATGAAGAAACGGGCCGGACCTCTTGTCGGACCAGCATCTTCGCGACTACCTTTCCACCTGGGGAGTACGCTCACCAGGCGCGTAAGGGGGATGGGAGCAATGGCGCAGGCGCTAGACACGTGGCAGATCAAGGCGTCCTGCCGGGGGCCACAAGCTGAGGTCTTCTTTCCGCCCTCTCATGCCGAGCGGAAAGAAGAGAAGCTCCGTCGCGAGGCCCGGGCCAAGTCGATCTGCGCCACCTGCGCGGTCCGGTCCGATTGTCTCGACTACGCCATCCGCATTCGCGAGCCCCACGGGATCTGGGGCGGTCTGAACGAACTGGAGCGCAAGCAGTTGGTGGACCGCCGGGCCGGCTGAGACGGGACCGGCCGGGGCGGCGACCGGGTCAGGAGGCGGTCAACGACGCCGCGGCGGCGCGTACCCCCTTGGAGGCGCACAGCTTGGGCGGTTGCTGATCGGTGGCCAGGCAGATGGCTGCGGTCAGGTAGTTGGCCGAGGCCACCACCGCCTTGGTCGCGACCGCGGTGGGATCGTCGAGGCGGCCGGCGATCCCCGCCTGGGACTGCCCCGCGATGGCGGCCGGACTGAACTGCGAGGTCCCGATCACGGCCCTGTTGGCCACGTCGACGAACGGAAAGAGGTCCCCGCCGGATCGCGCCGTCCAACCGGGCACGGCGATCGGACCGTAGCGGTCGAGGATGCCCTGCTGCGCGGCGGTCGGGAATGCGATCCTGGTGAAGGTCCCGTCGATGCCGGGAACGTCCGAGTACTCCTCGATCCCGGTGAACGCGACGTAGGGGCTCCGGTAGGTGGCGCCGTCGAAGCTGAAGCTCTGGATCTCGGGGAACGCCGAGGTGCTCGACGACTGCATGTTCCGCAGGCCGGTGAACGTCCCGAAGCGGGACAGGGCGACGACCAGGGCCCACCGCTCGGCGGCGCAGAACGAGCAGTACTCCGCACCCACGTACAGCACCTCGGGTTTGCCGTCGGCGCTGAGTGGGGGCTGGCCGTGCATGAGAACGGGTGCCACCAGGGAAACCCCGGGCGAAGTCACACCGACCGTGTTGAAGGTCGCCTGGGCGACGTCGGAAACGTCGCGGACGACGCTCTCGGGGGCCTCGGGCCGGTTGATGACCAGGGTCGTGGTCGGCGTGGTCAGGGCCACCACCACCAGGGCGATGACCCCGGCGAGGAGGACGACGATCGCACCCCAGGCGAACTTGGCCGTGCGGCTGGGAGTCCCGTTTCTGATGTCGGTACGGCCGACCAGAGCCGGGTCCGGCGCATCGGTCGCTGAGTCGGCGTCGGTCATCAGGTTCGCTCCGGAGCAGCCTCCTACTTGGAGCCCATGCCCTCGGCCGCCTCGACGTAGTCCCGGGTCTCGGCCCCCTCGCCCGCCCCGAACACGATGGGTGTCGTCGTCATGATCAGCACGAAGAGCAAGAAGGTGATCACGTGGACCGACGTGCACCACAGGCAGATGGCTTTGATGGTGAAAAGCTCGGCGTTGATCAGGTAGATGATCATGCCGACCCCGGCGACCGAGAGGGCCAGGCGGGCCAGGTGGACCCACCGGTTCCAGGTCCGCCAGGCCGCCGGCAGGCACAGGACGAGCATGGCCACGAAGAAGACCAGGCCGAGGACGGCCACCGGGATGCCGAACACGTAGGACTGCGGGCTGGTGGTCACCTTCTCGCAGTTGATCGCGCCCCCGCCCGCCGGGCACGACAGGGTCACCGCCGAGGAGTAGTGGGTGAGGGTCAGGTAGATCGATACGCCCAGTCCGGCGATGGACAGCACCAAGCTGGTCATCGGCTGCCAACGCAGCGTGTGCATGTCCCCGCCCGGTCCCTCAGCCCAGCTTGAGGGCTTTGGTCGCCGCCTGGACCCCCGGGCTCTGGCAGACGGCCGCCGGCTGGTTGTTGGTGGCGGCGCAGATGCCGGCCGAGATGTAGTTGGCCGTGGCCACGATGGCCTGGGTCACCGGGTTGTTTGGATTGGACAACCCGTTGGCGATCTCGGTGTGCGACAGCCCAGCCAGGACGCCCGGGCTGAAGCTGGCCCCCGAGATGAGCACCCTGTTGTTGATGTCGACGAACGGGAAGGCTGTTGAGCCAGCAGTCGCACCGGGGATGTATGTCGGGCTGCTGTACTTGGCGATGATCGTCTGCTCCGCCTTGGTCGGGTTCTGGAGAATCGTGTACCCCTGGCCACCGGTGTTCGGGATGTTGGTGTACTGCTCGATGCTCTTGAACGTGAGGTACGGGCTGTTCAGGGTGGCGTTACGGAAGCTGAAGGTGTTCGTCGCCGGATAGGGCTCCGGGCCGGACGAGGAGCCCTTGCCCGATGCTGTCACGTCGAGGCCGCTCCAGGTCCCGAAGCGGGAGAGGGCTGCGGTCATGGCCCACCGCTCGGCCGCGCAGTACGGGCAGTACTCGGCCCCGTAATAGAGCATCGCCGGTGACTTGCCGTTGATCGTCAACGGCGGCTGACCGGACAGCACGATCGGGGTCGTGACCGGTACCGACGGGGACGTCACCCCGACCTTGTCGTAGACGGACTGGGGAATGCCGGTGACGTCCTTCACCACCGAGGCGGGAGCCGGCGTGACCGGGACGGGAGTACCCGAGCCCGGCGACGAGCCCTCCGGTCACGCTTGACCACGACGAGCACGACGATGACGACGATGACCACGCCGACCGCAGCCCAGGCCATGACCGCGCCCGAGGGGCCCCGGCGAGGCGCGCCGGGCTTGGTCTTGGCCGGCGGTCGGGCGCCGGGTCCTCCTGGGCTGCCACCCCGTCCACCCCGCGCCGCGCCGCTCTTCCCTCCCGCTGACTTGGCCGTCACCGGACGGCTCTGTTGGCGGCTGCGGTCCTTGGCCGAGACCGCGGGCTTGGGCGTGTTCCCGCCTGGCTTCGGTTTGTTGCCCCCGACGGGCGCTCGCTTGTTGTCGGCCATCGTCCCCGCTAGTCCATGTGCTTCACCGGTCCCGGTGAGCGTATCGGGTCGCACGGGCTGTCCACAGTCGCGCCCTCCATGCGGTGACGCGAGAGCGGCCGTACACTGCCCGCCATGCTCGATCCGCTGGGTGCGCCCCTCCCCGCCCAGCCTCGGCCCGAGGCACCGCCACTCCCCGGTCCGGGGGCGGTGCTGTGGTCGACGGTCACCGTGGATGGCCGGTCGGTGACCTACGGCGTCACCGGCGCGGGTCGAACCGCCGTGTTCCTCCACGGTTGGGGACTGCGGCCCCACGCCTACCGGGCGACCATCCGGCACCTGGGCCTGGTCGGTTGCCGGGTGGTGGCGCCGGTGATGCCTGGCTTCGGGGGGAGCCGGGGCCTGCCCCCGGACCGCCGTTCCTTCGAGGGGTACGCCGCATGGGTGGCCCGGTTCCTCGACGCCGTCGGGATCGACCACGTCGACCTGGTCTCCGGCCACTCCTTCGGTGGAGGGGTGGCCATTCAGTTCGTCCACGACGCGCCGGGGCGAGCCGGCTCGCTGTACCTGGCCAACGCCATCGGCAGCCCGACCTGGTCCTCGCACGCCGACCGCGTCCGCACCATGGCCCAGCGCCCGGTGTGGGACTGGGGGCGGCACCTGTCGACCGACCTGGTGCGCTCGTCGGGGCTCGTACGGGTGCTCCCCTTCGTGCTCGGTGACATCGTGGCCGCCCTCGTCCAGAACCCGCTCGACCTGTTGCGGACCGGGGGGTTCATCCGCCGGGCCGACCTGGTCGGCGAGCTCGGGGACGTCCGGCGGCGCGGGACGCCGATGAGCGTCGTCTGGTCGGACCGGGACCGGCTGGTTCCCCGTTCGGCCTTCGACGACCTCCGGCGCGCTGCCGGTGTCGAGGGCACCGTGGTCGAGGGCTCACATGGATGGCTCCTGGCCCAACCGGCGCGGTTCGGCGAGCTGGCCATCCCGCTGCTGGCCCAGCTGCCGTCCCCCGGTGCCCGCACGGTCAAGAGACGGCGTGGGGAGATGCACCGGTAGCCTCGTCCCGATGTCCGTCCCCGTCCGCACCGCCGCCACCGTGCTCTTGGTGCGTGACGCCGTCGGCGGGGACGGCGAGTCGGCCATCGAGGTGTGCATGCTGCGGCGGAACCTGGGGGCCAGCTTTGCCGCCGGCGCCCACGTCTTCCCGGGTGGTTCGGTCGACGACGCCGACCGCGACCCCGGGTTCGAGGTGCTCTGCCGCGGCCGGACGGATGCCGGAGCCAGCGCCACCCTCGGTCTGCGGGCGGGCGGGCTGTCCTTCTGGGTGGCGGCGGTGAGGGAGTGCTTCGAAGAGGCGGGCGTGGTCCTCGCCTACCCGGGGGGCCCCGACGAGGGTGCCGGGCCCGGGAGGGGGGCGGCGGCGCGGTCGGGCCTGATCGACACGTCGGACCCGGCAGTAGCGGCCCGGTTCGCCGCCTGCCGGGACCAGTTGAACGCCGGTGAGGCCCGTTTCCTCGACGTGTGCCGGACCGAAGGGCTCGAGCTGGCAACCGATGCCCTCCACTACGTCAGCCGCTGGATCACGCCCAGGTTCATGCCGAAGCGATTCGACACGCGGTTCTTCGTCTGTGCCGCTCCCCCCGGCCAGGTGGCCGTCCACGACGACGGCGAGACCATCGCCACGGTGTGGATGCGTCCCGCCGATGCCGTGGTCCGCAGCCGACGGGGTGAGCTCGACCTGTTGCCCCCCACGCTGGGCAACCTGGCGACCGTCGGACGGTACGACACCGTTGCCGCCCTGCTCGACGCAGCGGCGACCATGACCGAGCGGCCGGCCATGGAGGCGGTCGAGGCGACCGACGCAGGCGAGTTCAGGGTCCTGCACCCCGGCGACGAGGGCTACGAGGAGGCCATGGCCCGACTGGCGACCGATGTCGGCTGAGGTCTCGGAATTCGTCCACGACCGACCCGAGGCTGTCGCTCCGGGGATCGTGCGTGTCACCGCGGCCAATCCGGGGATGATGACCGGTCCCGGGACCAACACGTACCTGCTCGGCACCGACGAGCTGGCCGTCATCGATCCGGGCCCCGACGACGACGCCCACCTCGACGCGGTGGCCGCTGCCGGCGCCGGGGCGATCCGTTGGATCTTCGTGACCCATACCCACCCCGACCACGCACCGGGGGCGGCCGGCCTGGCCGAGCGGACGGGGGCCGAGCGACTGGGCTACGCCTCGCGCGACGGGTTCGACGCCGACCGGACCGTCCCCGACGGCTTCGAGCTCCGCCGGCCCGGGCTCTCCCTCCGGGCCGTCCACACGCCGGGCCATGCCTCGAACCACCTCTGCTACCTGGCCGGGCTCCCCGACGGCCTCGGTCAGGCCCGGGGATCGACCATGTTGTTCTCGGGCGACCACGTCATGGACGGGTCCACCGTGGTGATCTCGCCCCCCGACGGCGACATGGCCGTCTACCTGGCCAGCCTGGCCCTGGTGCTGCGGCTCGAGCCGCCGGTCGACGTGATCGCCCCGGGCCACGGGGATCTGATCGAGGACCCGGTCGCCGCGGTCGACGCCTATGTCGCCCATCGGCTCGAGCGAGAAGCGATGGTGGCCGGGGCTCTGGCCGCGGCCGGATCGGCCACGGTGGACGAGCTGATCCCGGTGGTCTACGCCGATGTGGACGAAGCCCGGCACGCGGTGGCCCGGCGATCCCTGTGGGCGCACCTGCGCAAGCTGGCCGACGAGGGCCGGGCCCGGAGCTCGGACCGGGACGACGCCGGGGCGACCTGGGAGTGGGCCGGCCCTCCGGCCGGTTGAATCCGGATCACCCCAGCCCGTCCGGCGGCGCCTGATTCAGCGCCCTGCGGTGGTGCCGGCCTGCACGGCCGCCTCGACCTGCTCGAGCATCCGTACGCTGCACCCGTCCATGGCGATGACGGGCGCCACCACGGTGGCGATGGTCTCGGCGATCTCGGCGAAGACCTGGGCTAGGGGCTGCTCGTCGTCGAGGGCAACCGGGTCGCCGGTGTCGCCGGCGCGGGACACCGAGGGGTGGATCGGCACCTGGCCGACCAGGGGCACACCGATGTCGGCCGCCAGCCGGGCCCCGCCGCCCGAGCCGAACAGGGCGTAGGGCGTCCCGTGCTCGCAGGTGAAGTCGCTCATGTTCTCGATGACGCCGGCCACGCGGAGATACCCTTTGCGGGCCATATCGGCGGTACGGGCCGCCACCTTCTGGGCGGCCAGGGGTGGGGTGGTGACGACGAGCATCTCAGCGCGGGGCAGCAGGCGGGCCAGGCCCATCTGGATGTCCCCGGTGCCGGGGGGCATGTCGATCAGGAGATAGTCGAGATCACCCCAGTGCACGTCCTCCAAGAACTGCTGGACGGCGCGGTTGAGCACCAGCCCCCGCCACATGATGGCGCTGTCCTCGTCGGCCAGGAAGCCCATCGACAGGACCCGGAGGAGCCCCTCGCCGACCGGCCGCTCCAGCGGGACCATCTTCTTGCCGCGGGCCTCGACCTCGCCCTGCATGCCGAGCAGCCGGGGGACGGAGAAGCCCCAGATATCGGCGTCGAGGACACCGACGGTGAGTCCCCGGCGGGCCAGGGCCACGGCCAGGTTCACGGTGATCGAGCTCTTCCCCACCCCACCCTTGCCCGAGGCGATGGTGAGCACCCGCGTCGTGGCCGGGATGTCGGTGACCGGAGCGGACTCCCGGGCGATCCACCGCGCCTTCTCCATCACCGCCCGTCGTTCGGGCTCGTCCATGGCGCCTGTCCGAACGTCGACCGAGTGCACACCGGGCATGGAGAGAACGCGGGCCTCGACGTCGCGACGGATCTGTCCCCGGAGCGGACACCCGGCGATGGTCAGAGCCACCTCGACCTCGACCGAGCCGTCTTCGGCCACGTCGACGGACCGGACCATGCCCAGGTCCACGATGCTGGCGCCGAGCTCGGGGTCGACCACCGCGGCCAGGGCCCGGCGGACCGAGTCCGAGGTCGGCAGGTCCGAGGTCGGCAGGTCCGAGGTCGGCGGGTCCGAGTTGGGCAGGTCCGAAACGGGGATGTCCGCCGTGGGCGCGTCCGGCGTGGACGAGGTGACCGAGGGGGGGGTGACGGCTGGACGAGCGGCAGCCGGCACGTCGTCGTCCCCGGTTCCGTCGGCCGGGTGCACATCAGAAACGGGCGCCACGAGGGAATTCTACCGGCGGCGCCCGGCTGGCCAGCCATGGCCGGCCTCCGCCTGGTACCGACCGCCGCGTCGGGCAGATACGCTGTTGTCACCAGGACGGACCAGGCCGGTGGCCTTGCCGCCCGACAGGACCAGTCGAACAGCTCCAAGGAGGCGCACCGGTGAGCACCACCATGCAGACAGTCAGCATCGGAAAGAGGCCGTCACCGGTCGTCCTGACCGACGTCGCTGCGACCAAGGTGGCCGAGCTCCTGGCCCAGGAGGACACGGCCGACCTGGCCCTCCGGGTGGCGGTGCGACCCGGAGGCTGCTCGGGGTACAGCTACGAGATGTTCTTCGATGCTGAGGTCGCCGATGACGACATCGTCCGGGAGTTCGGCACGGTCAAGGTGATCGTGGACTCGGCCAGTGCCGATCTGCTCAAGGGATCGACGCTCGACTACAGCGACGGCCTCCAGGGCGCCGGGTTCCATGTGACGAACCCGAATGCCTCCCGCACCTGCGGCTGCGGCTCCTCGTTCAGCTGATCCGCTGATCCGGCTCCGCGTCGACGGCGTCGACGTCGAGGTACCCGAGGACGACCAGTCGCTGCTCGACGTGCTGCGCGAGCGCCTGCACCTGCGCACACCGAAGGACGGCTGCAGCCCTCAGGGCCAGTGCGGGTGCTGCACCGTGTGGGTGGACGGCGCACCTCGGGTGTCCTGTGTGACCCCCGTCCGTCGGGTGGCCGGTCGCGAGGTGACCACGGTGGACGGCCTGGCCCCCGACGTACGCGATGCCTGGGCCGCCGCCTTCACCGCCACCGGCGCCAGCCAGTGCGGGTTCTGCACCCCGGGGATCATCATGCGGTTGGCCGCGCTCGGTGGGCCCGGCCACGAGCGGGCCACGGTTGTGGCCGACGCCAAGGTCCACCAGGCCCTGTTGGCCCACCTGTGCCGGTGCACCGGGTGGCAGACGGTGGTCGAAGCGGCCCGCCTGGCCTTTGATGGAGCCGAGCGGTCCCGGTACTCCGGCCGGGACGTGACCGCGGCGGCCCGGCGGGCGACCCTCGAAGGGCGGTCGACCCAGCGGGTGGGCCCCGACGTCGCCCTCGGCGCCGGGTCGTTCGCCGACGACACGGCCCCTATCGATGCCGCCGTGGCCCTGTCGGATGGCGCCGGGGGGTTCGTGGTCGCCGACTCGGCCCAGGAGGCCAGAGCCCAGCTCGACAAGGTCCAGGGCCGCCGGACCACCATCGAGGTCTCCCATCCGGTCGATGTGCCCGAGGGCGAGTGGTCGCTCACCCTCCAGACCACCTGGGTCGAGCCGGCCTACCTGGAGCCCGACGCCTCCTGGTGCGTCCCCGGCGGTGAGCCGGCCTCGCCGTGCGCCAACGGCGGGGCTTTCGGCGGCAAACGGCATTCGCCCCTGCCCGGGGTGGCCCGCCGACTGGCCACCGAGCACCAGCGTCCGGTCCGCGCCCTGTGGTCCCGCGAGGACGTGGTCCGGTTCGGGCCCAAGCGACCCCCCGTCGGAGCCGGCGTAGCCCCCGACGGCTCGGGCGTCCTGTCGGTCGGGGTCTCCGCCCCATGGCCTGACGACGCCTGGGGCGAACTGGAGCGGATCGTCGCTGCCGTGGCGCCGGGGCTCTCGCTCCGGCCCGTCGCCGTGGCCGGGCCCCCGGTCTCGGGCGATCAACGGGGGGCGGTATGGGCCGAGGCCGCGGTGCTGGCTGCCTGTTCGGCCCGGGCCCGGTCGCACGGTCCCGGTCCCCACCGCGACGTACCCGTCGAGGTGGTCGCCCCCGACGGCGGCCGCGCCGTGGTCAGCTACGGGTCCGACGAGACCGTCACCGTCACGGTGGCTGCCGGCGAAGTGCTCGACGCCGTCACCCTCCGCTCCTATTGCATCGGAGCCGTCCATCAGGCGCTGGGGTGGGTCCGCAGCGAGGGCATCGCTGTGGACGCCGAGGGATCGGTCCACGACCTCACCATCCGCTCGTTCGCGATCATCCCGGCGCGATCGGTGCCTCCGATCACCGTGATCATCGACGACGATGCCGGCCGCGAGCCGGTGAACGGGTCCGATGCCGTGTTCGCAGCCGCCGCGGCGGCCTGCTGGTTGGCTGACGGCCTGTCCCCGACCTGGCCCACCCGGCGCGCCCTCGGCGCTCGCCGGTGACCGATCCGGGTGACACCGCCGTGCCGGTCCGGGTAGAAAGGCAGGCCGTGAGCGCCCCCATCGGTCCCTACCGCCCCATCGTGCGGGCCGGCCAGTGGCTGATCTGCTCCGGCCAGCTGGGCCTGGCCCCGCCCACCGGCCCGCCTGACAGCCCGCCCACCCTCGTCGAAGGAGGGGTGGTGGCCCAGCTCCGACAGGCACTGGGCAATGCGGCCGGCCTGCTCAAAAGCGAGGGCGCCGAGGTCACCGCGGTGGCAAAGACGACGGTCTTCCTCGCCGCCATGTCCGACTATCCCGCGGTGAACGAGGAGTACGCAGCGTTCTTCGGCGACCACCGGCCGGCCCGCTCGGTCGTCGCCGTGGCCGGGCTCCCGATGGGGGCACAGGTCGAAGTTGAGCTGTGGGCCTACATCGGCACCTGATGCCGGGCTGCAGCTCGGCGACTGGGCTCATCCCCAACCCGGTCAGGGGGCCCCCGGGGGGCCGCCGGTCGGGGGGCCCCATCCGGGTCAGGGAGCCCAGGTGGTCTGGCCGAAGCGGTAGCCGACGGAGCGCACCGTCTGGATCAGGTGGGCGTGCTCCTCACCCAACTTGGCCCGGAGCCGGCGCACGTGCACGTCCACGGTGCGCGCTCCGCCGTAGTACTCGTATCCCCACACCCGGCTGAGGAGGGTCTCCCGGGTGAAGACCTTGCCGGGCCGGCCGGCGAGGAAGCGCAACAGCTCGTACTCCATGTAGGTGAGGTCCAGGACCCGGCCGGCTACCGCCGCCTGGTAGGTCTCGAGGTTGAGGACCAGGGGGCCGTGCTCCAAGAGGTCGGGCCGGAGGCCCCGGCCGGTGCGCCAGAAGAGGTGGGTGAGCCGTGCCGTCAGCTCCTCGGGGTTGACCGGGTCCAGGCACAGGTCGTCGAACAGGTCCTCCCGGAGCTCCAGCGCGGCCAGCTGTGAGGACCGGACCACCACCACCACGGGGGCCAGTGGGACCTCACGCTTGCGGAGCTGTCGGCACAGGAGCACCGCCCCGGTCGGGTCCTCGGTGGCGCTGATCACCGCGCCGGACCAGCCGTCCTCGGGCTCCTCGGACTCGGCCAGCTCCGGCCGGCTGACCGCCCGCCAGGGATAACCCCCGCGGTCAAGGACCGAGACAACGGCCGAGGGAGGTGGGTCAGGAAAGCACAGCAGTGGTTCCACGTTGCGTTCCTCCCTTCGCCTGTGGTTGGTCCGGTGACCCTGTGAGGCCCCATCTCGGACGGCCCGTTGAGGCCCAATTAGAGCAGGGGCAGGTACCGGTCGAGTTCGAACTGGCTGACGTGCGCTTTGTAGCCGGCCCACTCGGCCCGCTTGTTGCGGATGAACCACTCGAAGACGTGGTCGCCCAGCGTGGAGGCCAACAGCTCGGAGGACTCCATCTCGCTCAGGGCTTCGGTCAGGCTGGCCGGAAGGTGGACGATGTTGTTGGCGGCCAGCTCCTCGGCGGTCAGGTCGAAGAGGTTGGTGGTCGCCTCGTCCGGGAGCTTGTAGCCCTCCTCGATCCCCCGAAGGCCGGCGGCCAGGATGACGGCAAATGCCAGGTACGGGTTGCAGGCGCTGTCCGGGGCCCGATACTCGATGCGGGTCGACTCGGTCTTCCCCGGCTTCACCACCGGCACCCGGACCAGGGCCGATCGGTTGTTGCGGGCCCAGGACACGTGGATGGGGGCCTCGTAGCCCGAGACCAGCCGCTTGTACGAATTGACCCACTGGTTGGTGACCGCGGTGATCTCGCTGGCGTGGCGGAGGAGGCCGGCGATGAACTGCTCGGCCACCTCGGAGAGCCCGTGGGGGCGGTCCAGGTCGACGAAGGCGTTGGTGTCCCCCTTGAACAGGGAGAGGTGGGTGTGCATCCCCGAGCCCTGCACCCCGGCCAGGGGCTTGGGCATGAAGCTGGCGTGCACGCCCTGCTGCCGGGCCATCTCCTTCACCACCAGCCGGACGGTCATCACCGTGTCGGCCATGGTCAGGGCGTCGGTGTAGCGGAGGTCGATCTCGTGCTGGCTGGGGGCGTCCTCATGCTGGGCGTGCTCCACGGGGATGCCCATCTCCTCCAGGGTGATCACCGTGCGCTGCCGGATGTCGCTGGCCCGGTCGGCCACGGTCAGCTCGAAGTAGGAGCCCGAGTCCAAGGCCCGCGGCGTGTGGCCGGGGTCGGCGTCGGCGAAGTAGAAGAACTCCAGCTCAGGGGCAGCGTAGAAGGTGTACCCCCGCTGCCGGGCCCGCTCGAGGGTTCGCCGGAGCACGTGACGGGGGTCCCCCTGGAACGGCGAGCCGTCCAGGTCGAAGATGTCGCAGAACACGCGGGCGACCGCCCCAGCCGGGGCGTCCACGTGGGGCGCACCCTGGGGTTGCAGCGGGCCGTGGCTGTGCCAGGGGAGGAGCTGGAAGGTGTTGGCGTCGGGGCGGGCGAGGACATCGCTCTCCTGGACGCGGCTGAACCCGTCGATGGCCGATCCGTCGAACGTCATCCCCTCCTCGAGCGCGTTCTCGAGCTCGGCCGGGGTGATGCTGAAGGTCTTCGGGGTACCGAGCACGTCGGTGAACCACAGCTGGACGAAGCGGATGCCCCGCTCCTCCACCGTGCGCAGCACGTACTCCTCTTGACTCCTCATGGTTGACCTCGGCGTCGGCGCCCGACGAGTGCTTGTGTCGCGACGCAGACGCGTGCCTGGGGGCGGGGGTGTCTCAGTTCCCTGCCGCCGCACCGCAGACGGTATCGGTGATCAGCCTGCTCACCACGTAGGGGTCCATGTTGGCGTTGGGACGGCGGTCCTCGATGTAGCCCTTCTTGTTCTTGGCCACTTGCCAGGGGATGCGGATCGACGCGCCGCGATCGGAGGTGGCGTAGTTGAACGTGGTGAAGTGGGCCGTCTCGTGGGCCCCGGTCAGGCGGGTCTCGATCCCCACGCCGTAGTTCTCCACGTGCTCCTCGACCTTCTTCCCCAGGGCCTCGCACCCGGCGATGATGGCGTCCCAGCCACCCTCCTCCCGCATGGCCTTGGTCGAGAAGTTGGTGTGGGCGCCGGCCCCGTTCCAGTCACCCATGATGGGCTTGGGCTCGAGGGTGGCGTAGACGCCGAAGTCCTCTGCGATGCGGAACAGGAGCCACCGGGCCACCCACAGCTGGTCGCCGATGAGCGGCGGGGGGAGGATGCCGATCTGGAACTCCCACTGGCCCATCATCACTTCGGCATTGGTGCCCTCGATGCCCAGGCCCGCCCGGATGCAAGCGGCCGTGTGCCGCTCGACGATGTCCCGGCCGGGCATCTTGTCCCCGCCCACGCCGCAGTAGTACGGGCCCTGGGGTGCCGGGTAACCGGTGAGGGGCCAGCCCAGTGGGCGACCGTCCTTCAAGAAGGTGTACTCCTGCTCGACGCCGAAGACCGGCTCCTGGTCGGCGTACTTCTCGGCGGTGGCCACGCAGGCGGCCCGGGTGTTGGTCTCGTGGGGGGTCAAGTCGGTGAGGAGCACCTCGCACATCACCAGCTTGTCGCCGGCGCCGCGCAGCGGGTCGTCGCACACGAACACTGGCTGCAGCACGCAGTCGGAGTCGTCGCCCGTCGCCTGGTTGGTGCTCGATCCGTCGAAGCCCCAGATGCCCGGCTCCTTCCCGTCCTCGACGATCTTCGTCTTGCTGCGGATGAGCGGCGACGGTTTGGTCCCGTCGATCCAGATGTACTCGGCTTGGTAAGGCACTGCTGCTCCTCTGCTGCTCTCGTTCCGACCAGGGACGTTACCTGCTGTACCGAGCGCTCGGATCGTCGGCCCGGTTCCGACCCTCGGCCCGGGCGCCATGGCGGTCGCAGTCTCGCAGGCGACCATTTCGCAACCGTTACCTGACTGTGAATGCTGGATGAACACCAGGCCGGCGGGGCGGCCTCCACGACCTCCTGGCCCAGCCGGCCGCCTCACGTCAGATCAGGTCACGTCAGGTCACGTCGGGCCAAGGATCGCACGTGGTGGCCCCATCACCGTAGCGGCCGGCCGGCAGCCGGGCGAGAGGTCCGGAACCCCCCACTAAGCTCGGTTCATGCCCCGACTGAGGCTGGTGGCCTGCCAGCTCAACACGGTCGTCGGCGACCTCGACGGGAATGCCGATCGCATCGTGCGCGCCCTGGGCGACGCCGAGCGAGCGGGGGGCGACCTGGCCATCTTCCCCGAGCTGGCCGTCAGCGGTTATCCCCCCGAGGACCTTTTGAGCCGCCCCGGGTTCATCGCCGACAACCTGGCCGCGGTGGACCGGGTCGTGGCCGCCAGCGGAGCCTGTGCCGCCGTGTTCGGGTTCGTCGACATCGACCCGGAGGGCCGGCTGTTCAACTCGGCCGCGGTGAGCGTCAACGGCTCCCTGGTGGGGACCTACCACAAGCGGCTGCTGCCCAACTACAGCGTCTTCGACGAGCAGCGCTGGTTCGCACCTGGGACCGAGCCGTACGTCCGCTACGTGATCGGCGGGGTGGCGGTGGGCGTGTCGGTCTGCGAGGACGTCTGGTTCGCCGCCGGCCCTGTGGCCGACCAGGGGCGGGCCGGGGCCAGGCTGGTGGTCAATCTCAACGCCTCGCCGTACTCGATCGGGCGACGCGACGACCGGCTCGCCGTGCTCACCCAGCGGGTCAGCGAGTCCGGCTGCGCCATCGCCTATGTCAACCAGGTGGGTGGCCAGGACGAGCTGGTCTTCGACGGCGCCTCCCTGGTGATGGGCCCGAACGGTGAGATAGTGGCCTCCGCCGGCCAGTTCGTCGAGGAGGCCCTGGTGGTGGACCTCGATCTCGAGGGCGAGGAGCAGGGGGGCGTCGAATCGGCCGACGGCGACCCTCGGGCCGGCGTCACCGGCGACTCGGGTGGGCGGGTGCTGGTCAGTGCGTTGAGCCGGTCCGGCGCCGACGCCGTGCCTGCGGCCCCGCGGATGATCGCCCCGGTGCTCGACCCGGTTCGGGAGGTCTACGAGGCCCTCGTCCTGGGCACCGGTGACTACGTGGGCAAGAACGGGTTCACTGACGCGGTGATCGGGCTGTCCGGGGGGATCGACTCCTCCCTGGTGGCCGCCATCGCCGTCGACGCGCTGGGGGCCGAGCACGTGCACGGCGTGGCCATGCCGTCGCGCTACTCCAGCTCGGGCTCGATCAACGACGCCTACGCGCTGGCCACCAAGTTGGGGATCGACATCCAGACCGTTCCCATCGACCCGGCCCACCGGGCCATGGCCGCGCTCGTGGCCCCGCTCATCGGCGGGGAACCGCTCGGGTTGACCGACGAGAACCTGCAATCCAGGATCCGCGGGGTGCTGCTGATGGCCCTGTCCAACGAGAGCGGTTGGATCGTGTTGACCACCGGCAACAAGAGCGAGATGGCCACCGGGTACTCGACGCTGTACGGGGACTCGGCCGGTGGCTTCGCCGTGATCAAGGACGTGCCCAAGACCCTCGTGTACGAACTGTGCCGTGACCTGAACCGCCGCGCCGGGACCGACCTCATCCCCGAGACGGTGCTGGCCAAGCCGCCGTCGGCCGAGCTCCGGCCCGGGCAGCGGGACGACGAGTCCCTCCCGCCCTACGAGATCCTCGATCCCGTGCTGGCCGGGTACGTCGAGAGCGACCGCTCGGCCGAGGACCTGGTCGACGAGGGCTTCGACCCCGACGTGGTCGACCAGGTGATCTCCCTGGTCGACCGGGCCGAGTACAAGCGCCGCCAGATGCCGCCCGGGGTCCGCATCACGGCCAAGGCATTCGGCAAGGATCGGCGCATGCCCATCACCAACAAGTACCGGTCGCATGTGGACCGGCGGGTCGAGCCACTGAGCCCGACGGTGGAGACGGCCGGTGCCTGAGCTCCTCGATCCCCTGGGGCCGGCTCTCGGGGAGGCGGAGAGCGATGCCCTCGGGGCAGAGCGGCCGTCGCTTCCCCTGTCGGTGACGACGTCGCTCGTCGGGGGCTATCGGTGGATCGAGCAGCGGCTCTTCGAGCTGCTCGGGAACCGGGCCGCCGGGGCGGTCGAGCCCGAGCTCCGGGTGCACCTCGACGGTCAGGGCACCCGGCACGCCTGGCACGCCTCGCTGTGGGCCGACCGGCTCCCCGTCCGCGACGGGCTGTCGGCGGACGAGCTGACCGTGGGCCCGCCGGTAGCGGTCGACGTGCTTGCCGCCCTCGACCGGATGGGGGCCGAGGCCGTGCCCCTTCTGGCCGGCCTGTACCGCGTCGTCCTGCCCCGGCTGGTGGCCGGTTACGCCCGGCACCTCCAGGCCGCCGCCCCAGTCGCCGACGGTCCGGTGATCCGGGCACTGCGGCTGGTGGTGACCGACGAGGTCGAGGACTGGCATGCAGGCGAGCGACTGGTCCAGGGCTTGCTCACCGATCCGGACGAGGTCGCCTCGGCCTCGCGGTCGAGTCGAGAGCTCGAGTCGATGCTGGTCGACGCGGGCGCCGGAGGGGGACTGACGGGGTGGCCGGTCTGACCGAGCCATTGCGTGGCGCTCCCCGTCTGGTCACCCGGTGGGGCTCCCCCCGTCCGTTCACCGGGTGGGGGTCCGGCCGCGTCCCGTGGGGGACTTGACGTGTCCACTAAAGTTGGAATGGAAGTGGACATCGCGCCTTTAGGGCGCCTCAGCTCATCACTCACCCTCTCCGAGGAGCCCGGATCGCCTGTTCGACCTGGGCTCTGACCGGGGGGTTCGTACGAAGGACTCGGTGAAGCTTGGGTAAGGAGCGCCTCGAGCGAGATGAGGAGGACCTGGTCAGGCTGTACCTGACCGACATCGGGCAGTACCCGCTCCTGACCAAGGACGACGAGGTCGCGTTGTCCCAGACCATCGAGGCCGGTCAGGAGGCGGAGGCGATCCTGGCCTCGTCGCCCAAGGGCCTGAGCCAGGCCAAACGCCGGGAGCTTCGGCGGACCGTCCTTCGCGGCGAGCAGGCGGTGCAGACATTCGTGCAGTCCAACCTGCGCCTGGTCGTCTCGATCGCCAAGAAGTACCAGGCATCCGGGCTCCCCTTGCTCGACCTGATCCAAGAGGGGAACCTCGGGCTGATGCACGCGGTCGAGAAGTTCGACTGGCGTAAGGGTTTCAAATTCTCGACCTACGCCACGTGGTGGATCCGCCAGGCCATCACCCGGGGGATCGCCAACACCGGGCGGACCATCCGCTTGCCCGTGCACGCCGGCGACACCTTGGCCAGGGTGCAGAAGGCCCAGGCCCGGCTGGAGCTCAAGTACGGCCGCCCGGCGACGCTGGCTGAGCTGGGCGAGGAGGTGGAGCTGCCCGAGGACAAGTTGGTCGAGGCACTGCGGTTCCGGGCCGAGCCGCTGTCGCTCTCCGAGCCCCTCCGAGAGGACGGGGACGCCGAGCTCGGCGACGTGGTCGAGGACCGCTCCGTCGAGTCGCCCTTCGAGCTGGCGGCGATCGGGCTGCTCCCCGAGGAGATCGGCCGGCTGCTGGCCCCGCTGGACGAGCGGGAGCGCGAGATCCTCCGCCTCCGGTTCGGTCTCGACCGGGGCGAGCCCCGCACCCTCGAGGAGGTCGGGGAGCACTTCAACCTGACCCGGGAGCGCATCCGCCAGATCGAGGCGCGGGCCATGTCCAAGCTCCGGCATCCCTCGTCTGACACCGGGGCCCGGGACCTCCTGAGCGTCTGAACCGCCGGCGTCACATGGGCGCGACGGCGGCGGAGCGTATACGATCCCCGATCATGAAGAAGCTGCTGATCCTCGCCATCCTCGTTGCGTTGGGCGTCGTCGCCGCCAAGCGACTCCGTCCTTCCTGAGCCAAGCCCGGCTCGCCTGAGGCGCGCCGGCCCAGATCGCCCCGGTCCCGCCTCGCTGCGGCGCCGCGCCCTGCCCGCTGACGCACTACCTCCTGTCCCGCCTGCTGCGGGCGCAGCAAGTGCGGTCGCGTCCGGCGAGCCCTTCACTGGGTTGCGGACCCGCCGCCGTTGGCATCGGGCGTGAGCCCGGAGGACCGTCAGGCGTGTGCCCGCAAGCGGCCGCGGGCCAACCGCCACGCCACCAGGCCGGCGGCACTGGTCGCCACCGTGATGCCGGCCACCATGGCCGTGGCCGGCAGGCTGGGCACGCTCACCCGGTCCCGTAGCCGTACCGGCTTGGTGAACTGCCGCACCTCCCATTCCCGCTCCTTGGCCACCTTGGCCAGCACCCGGTCGGGGTTGACCACCACCGGGTGGCCCACCGCCTCGAGCATGGGGAGGTCGGTGTAGGAGTCCGAGTAGGCGAACGACTCGGAGAGGTCCAGTCCTTCGGCCTCGGCCAGCGAGCGCATGGCATCGGCCTTGAAGGCGCCGTAGGCGTAGAAGTCCATCTCGCCGGCATACCGACCCTCCTCGTCGACCACGGCCCGGGTGGCGATGCAGCCGTCGACGCCCAGGTGCTCGGCCAGCGGCTCGACGATCTCCTCGGGGGACGCCGACACCAGGTAGACGCGATGACCGGCGGCGCGGTGCTCCTCGATCAGGTCGAGGGCCTCGGCGTAGATGATCGGCTCCACCGTATCCTCGAGCGCCTCCCGCACGATCTGGCGGATCAAGGTCTGGTCCCACCCCTTGGTCAGCGTCAGCATCGACTCCCGGACGCGGGCCAGCTTCTGCTCGCTGGCCCCGAGATGCAGGTAGACCAACTGGGACACGAGGGCCCGGATGATGAGCCGACGGTTGATGAGGCCCCCCCGGTAGAAGGGGCCGCCGAACGCGGCGATGGAGGCCTTGGCGATGACCGTCTTGTCCAGGTCGAAAAAGGCCGCCTCCACGGGCTAGTGGCCGACCAACAGCTGCTGGACGCTGTCCTCGGCATCTTCGGTCACCAGGACGAGCACCTCGTCCCCGGCCGAGAGTCGGGTGTCACCGCGCGGGACGACCAGCCGGTCCCCGCGGACGACGGCCACCACTGTGGCCTCGCGGGGGATGCCCAGGTCGACCAGCGATTCGCCGGCCGCCGGCGAGTCCTCGGCCAGCGTCACCTCGACCAGGTGGGCGCTGCCGCCTTCGAACCGCAGCAGGCGGACGAGGGACCCCACCGACACCGCTTCTTCCACCAGGGCGGTCATCAGCTGGGGCGTCGACACCGATACGTCGACGCCCCAGCTCTCGTTGAAGAGCCACTGGTTCTTCGGGTGGTTGACCCGGGCCACCACCCGGGGCACGGCGAACTCCTGCTTGGCCAGCAGCGAGACGACCAGGTTGTCCTCGTCGTCACCGGTGGCCGCGACCACCACGTCCACCGTGGACAGGCCGGCGGCGTCGAGCGAGCTGACCTCACAGGCGTCGGCCACCACCCAGGTGATGGCCAGCTCACCCTCGAGCCTGGCCACCAGCTCGGGGTCCTGCTCGATGACCAGGACGTCGTGACCCCCCTTGTGCAGGTCGCTGGCGATGGCCGTCCCCACACTGCCGGCACCGGCGATGGCCACCTTCATCGGCCGTTCCCCTCGAGATCGGCGTCCGGGACCGGGATGCCGGCGATGACTGTGTCCCGGCCGTCGGCGCCGTCCCGGCCCTCGGCGCCGTGGTGTACCGCCCCCGACTCCTCCTCGGCCCGGGCGTCGAGACGACGGAGGGCGGCATTGGTCACCATCAGATGGAGGACGTCCCCGTCCTGGCCCACCAGGTCGTCGATGTCCAACCGGGCCACGCCAGCCCTGGTCACCGAGACCAGGGTGACTTCGCCCTTGGTGTTGATGTCGGAGAGCCGCTTGCCCGCCCACCGGTCGGGCAGCGGCCGCTCCACCAACGAGAGCGTGCCGGTGGTGTCCGACCACTCCACGCCCTTGGACGTGGGGATCAGGCGCCGTCGGACCTGGTCGATGGTCCACGACACCGTGGCCACGGTGGGAATTCCCAGGCGCAGGTAGATCTGGGCCCGGCGCGGGTCGTAGATCCTGGCCACGACGTTGGGGATCTCGTAGGTCTCCCGGGCGATCCGGGCGGTCAGGATGTTCGAGTTGTCCCCGCTGGTGACGGCGGCCAGCGCGCCGGCCTTGTCCGCCTTCGCCCGGTCGAGGGCGTCCCGGTCGAACCCCGACCCGACGATGGCCGTCCCCGGCCACTCGGTCGGGAGCCGACGGAAGGCCTTGGCATTCCGGTCGATGATCGACACCGAGTGCCCCTCTTCGATCAGCCCGATGGCCAGGCCCGAACCCACCCGGCCACAGCCCACGACGATGACATGCACGCGGACCATGCAACACGCCGGACGGGCCGCTGACAACTCGGCCAACCCGGTCCCGGGTGGGGGCCGTCGGGCCACCCGTGTTTTACTGACGGAATGGATGCCGGGGACAGCGGCGGCAGCACCGACGCTCTCACCGGCCTACCCGTGGTGTCACCTCCCCCGAAGAGCCGGGAGCGGACGGTCCGGCCCTCGACGTACGTACCCGAGTCGGTCGACCTCCCCGAGACGCTCCGCTACCGGCTGAAGAACAAACTGCTCGGGCCACCGCTCGCCTCGGAACGGCAGGCCACCGAGCGCCTCGGCCGTCCTACTGCGCTGGCCGTGCTCTCCTCGGACGTCATCTCGTCGTCGGCCTACGCCACCGAGCAGATGCTCCTGCCCTTGGTGCCGGTGATCGGTGTCGCCGCCTTCTCGCTGGTGGTCCCGGTCAGCCTCCTGGTGATCTTCGTCCTCCTCTTCGTCACCCTGTCCTACCTCGAGGTCGTGAGGGTCTACACCAAGGCGGGCGGCGCCTACGTCGTGTCCCGGGAGAACTTCGGCCTGAAGGTCGCGCAGATCGCCGCCGTCAGCCTGCTCATCGACTACACCCTCACCGTGGCCGTGTCGGTGGCGGCCGGTGTGGCCGCGTTGACCTCGGTCTTCTCCTCGCTCAGTCCCTACACCACCTGGATCGCCATCGGGCTGGTCATCCTGCTCGCCTACGGGAACCTGCGGGGGATCCGGGAGGCGGGCAAGGTGTTCGCCGTCCCGACCTACTTCTTCGTGGTCAACATGGGGATCCTCATCCTCGTTGGGGCCTACAAGGAGATCAGGGGCTCTCTCGCCGTGCACTCGATCACCGGGCACCCCGGATCGGTGCCGATCGGGCACCCCGGGTCGGGCCTCCTCCTCGGCGCCAGCGTCTTCATCGTGCTCAAGGCGTTCGCCTCGGGTGGTTCGGCCCTCACCGGCACTGAGGCGATCTCGAACGGGGTCAGCGTGTTCCGGCGGCCGGAGGCCCGCAACGCTCGCATCACCATGGTCATGATGTCGCTGATCCTGGGGTCGTTGGTGCTGGGCGTGACCCTCCTGGCCGCGGCCACGCACCCCGTCCCGTACGTCTCGGGCACACCCACCGTCATATCCCAGGTGGCCAAGTACGTGTACGGCGAGACCGCTGTAGGCAAGGTGTTCTACGTCCTCTTGCAGGCGGGCACCATGTTGATCCTGGTGCTGGCGGCCAACACCAGCTTCACCGGCTTTCCGTTCCTGGCCAGCTTCGCCGCCGAAGACTCGTACCTGCCCCGGCAGCTGACCAAGCGCGGTCACCGCCTGGTGTTCTCCACCGGCATCCTGGTGCTCACCGCCGTGTCCATCCTGGTCCTGTTGGCCACGCAAGCGAAAGTGGACAAGCTGATCCCGCTCTACGCCGTCGGCGTGTTCACCGGGTTCACCATGGCCGGCGCGGGCATGGCCAAGTACCACTTCACCCACCGTGAAGACCACTGGCGCCGGCGGCTGGCCATCAACGGGACCGCCTCGGTCCTGTCCCTCGTGGTCCTCGTCATCATCGCCGTCACCAAGTTCGCCGAGGGCGCCTGGGTGGTGGTCATCATCCTGCCCCTGGGTGTGTTCGCCCTGCTCCGGCTGCACCGTCAGTACGCCGACGAGGCCGCCCAGCTCGAGGAGGGGGTGACGGCCGCGGTGGAGATGCCCGTGCTCGGCCGGCACGTGGTCATCGTCCTGGTCGACCGGCTCGACCTGGCCACGGCCCGGGCCCTCCAGTACGCGCGGACGCTCCACCCCGACGAGCTGTCCGCCGTCCACTTCGCCCTGGACAATCGGGTATCGGCCACGCTGGAGTCCGAGTGGAGCCGGTTGGGGCTGACCCGGCTGCCGCTGGACGTGATCGAGTGCGAGGACCGGCGACTGGCCCGGGCCACCTTGGAGCTGGCCGCCGAGACGGTGGCCGACAACGAGACCGAGCTGACCATGTTGTTGCCCCGTCGGGGGTTCGCCGCCGGCTGGCACCGGCTCCTCCACGACGGCACCGCCGACCGGATCGCCGCCGGGGTGGGCCAGTTGCCCCACGTCACCGCCACGGTCGTCCCCTTCCAGCTGACCGGCGGGTGGCTCTCCCGCCGACGTCGGCGGAGGCCGGGGCGAGGCGGCGAGGGCGAGGACCGGGGTCGGCGAACGCCCAAGCCGGCGGACAAGAGGGCCAGGCCCTCCTTCGACGAGGCCGCATTCGGCGAGCGGGCCGCGGGTGCGATCCCCATCGGCGAGGCCGAATGGCGACAGCGGGTCCGGGTGGCCGGGAAGATCCGCTCGGTCCGGGTGCAGCCTCGGGCCGGGACCTCGAACCTCGAGTGCGTGCTGGCCGACCCCAGCGGGAAGCTGCTGCTCGTCTTCCAGGGCCGGCGCCGGATCCCCGGGATCCAGCCGGGGGCCCGGCTCTTGGTCGAGGGCATGGTCGGGGACTGGGGCCATCGCCCCGCCATCTTGAACCCCGACTACGAGCTGATCGCCGGGCCCGATGCGGACGACCTGCCCACCTGAGGGCCGAGCTCGGGGAGCAGCGTTACTCTTGCCGAACGTGCGGTTGATCGGTAAGTTGCCCCCCGCACGAGGGGGTCCACCGCGATCCTTCGGCCCATGCCGTCCAGACCCGGTCCGGGCGGGACGGCTACCGGTGTCGTTCGCAGTGCGGTGCACCGCCATGACCCGAAGTGGCCCTGGTCGGTCGCGTTCGGAACGATGTCTGCCAGTCAGTACGAGTAGGAACCGAAGGGAGCAACACCGATGATCCATCTTCTCGCCGAGGGGGGGTACCAGGCATTCTTTCTGGGGTCCACCGAGAAGGTCATCTTGCTGGCCGCACTGGTGGCCTCAGTGGCGTCCGTCGTCACCGCCCTCTTCCTGGCCCGAGGAGTCCTGGCCGCCGACCAGGGCACCGCGTCGATGAAGGACATCGCCAAGGCCGTCCAGGAGGGGGCCGAGGCATTCCTGGCCCGCCAGTTCAAGACCATCCTGATCATCGTCGTCCCCCTGGCCGTCCTCATCTTCTTCACCGCCACCAAGGTGACCCACACCGGTGCGAACGGCCAGACCATCGTCGACTTGCCGTTCTGGCAGGCCGGGATCTACCGGGTCATCTGCTTCCTGGGTGGGGCCCTGTGCTCGGGGCTGACCGGGTTCATCGGCATGAGCCTGGCTGTGCGGGGCAACGTGCGTACGGCCGCGGCCGCCCGTGACGGGCAGATGTCCGGGGCCCTCCGGATCGCCTTCCGGACCGGCGCCATCACCGGACTGTTCTGTGTGGGGCTCGGCCTGCTGGGGGCCACCATCATCGTCTTCATCTTCCAGAACACGGCCACCTCGGTCCTGATCGGGTTCGGGTTCGGTGCCTCGCTCCTGGCCCTGTTCATGCGGGTCGGCGGCGGCATCTTCACCAAGGCGGCCGATGTTGGCGCCGACCTGGTGGGCAAGGTGGAGGCCGGGATCCCCGAGGACGATCCCCGCAACGCCGCCACCATCGCCGACAACGTGGGCGACAACGTGGGCGACTGCGCCGGCATGGCCGCCGACCTGTTCGAGTCCTACGTCATCACCATCATCGCTTCCATCATCCTCGGGGTGACCGCCTTCGTCTCCATCAATCGGGGGAACGTGTCGGCCAGGACGGTGGTGTTCCCGCTCCTCATCCCGGCCATCGGCATCATCGCCACCATCATCGGGGTCTTCTTGGTCCGGGCCAGGAGTAACGACAAGAACGCCATGGGGCCCATCAACCGCGGCGTGTGGACGGCGGCGGTGCTGACCATCGCCGGTACGGCCGTGGTGGCCGGGGTGTACATGCACTTCTGGAAGGCCTTCTACGCCGTGCTCACCGGTGTCATCTTGATGCTGGTGGCCAGCGCCATCACCGAGCACTTCACCTCGACCGAGCGCAGTCCGGTCCGAGAGATCGCCGAGTCGGCCCGCACCGGACCGGCCACCACCACCCTGGCCGGCATCGCCATCGGTCTGGAGTCCTCGGTGTGGGCCATCATCGCCATCGCCATCGCCATCGCCGTGTCGGTGCTCATGGCCAACGGCAATGTCGAGCTCTCGCTCTACCTCGTCTCACTGACCGGTATCGGGTTGTTGTCGACGGCGGGCATGATCGTGTCCGAGGACAGCTTCGGCCCGGTCTCCGACAATGCCGCCGGCATCGCCGAGATGTCCGGCGAGTTCACCGGCGAGGCCGAGCGGGTCATGGTCAGCCTCGACGCGGTGGGCAACACCACCAAGGCGGTGACCAAGGGCGTGGCCATCGGCTCGGCCGTGATCGCATCGGTCTCGCTGTTCGCCTCGTTCATCGAGACCATCGGGTCACAGCTGAACCTGCACGCACCGATCGGCTCAGGGGTCAACTGGCTGTTCAACCAGGCCCAGACCCAGATCAACGTCTCCCACCCCACCGTGTTCATCGGCCTGCTCATCGGCGGCTCGGTGGCGTTCATCTTCTCGTCGCTGGCCATCCGGGCGGTGGGCCGGTCGGCCGGCACCGTGGTCCAGGAGGTCCGACGGCAGTTCCGCCAGCACCCCGGGATCATGGACTACACGGAGAAGCCCGAGTACGGCAAGGTCATCGCCATCTGCACGACGGCCTCCCAGCGGGAGCTGGCCACGCCGGCGCTGCTGGCCATCCTGACGCCGGTCATCGTCGGCTTCGGCATCAACTACCTGGCCCTGGGGGCGTTCCTGGTCGGGGCCATCCTCACCGGACAGCTGATGGCCAACTTCCTGTCCAACTCCGGTGGGGCGTGGGACAACGCCAAGAAGTACATCGAGGACGGCCACGAAGGGGGCAAGGGCTCGGAGGCCCACAAGGCCGCGGTCATCGGCGACACCATCGGGGACCCGTTCAAGGACACGGCCGGCCCGGCGCTCAACCCGCTCATCAAGGTGATGAACCTGGTGTCGCTGCTCATCCTGCCCGCGGTGATCACCCTCCGGGTGCACACCGGGGCCCGCCTGGGCATCGCCGCCGCCGCGCTGGTCGTTCTGCTGGCGGCCATCGCCTTTTCCAAGCGTAAGACCGAGGCCATGGACAGCGACCTGCCTCCCCAGGAGGTCTCCGCCCTCGATCAGGCGGCCACCGCCGCCGTGAGCGCGGCCCAGGACTGAACCCCTCCGGCGGGCATGCGCCAACCTCGGGTCGTCCGGACCCGGGGTTGACAGCGGGAGACCGTGGCGTTCACCCTGTGTCGCGACAGCCATGGCCACTACCGACCTCACCGACGACCTCACCGCCCCCGACGCCGCCGTCCCCGACGACGGTGCCGCCCCGGCACGGGCGCGCCCCGCCGCCCGGCGGGGGGCCACGGGGAGGAAGCCCCTGGTCATCGTGGAGTCGCCGGCCAAGGCCAAGACCATCGCCGGCCTCCTCGGCCCGGACTACGTGGTCGAGTCGTCCATCGGCCATATCCGCGACCTGCCCCGCCGGGCCGACGAGGTCCCGGCCGCCTACAAGGGCGAGGAGTGGTCCCGGCTGGGCGTGGACGTCGACAACGGCTTCAAGCCGCTGTACGTCATCTCCTCGGACAAGAAGTCCCAGGTGTCCAAGCTGAAGAGCCTGGTGAAGCAGGCCAGCGAGGTCTACCTGGCCTCGGACGAGGACCGCGAGGGCGAGTCCATCGCCTGGCACCTCCTCGAGGTGCTGGCCCCGACGGTGCCGGTGAAGCGGATGGTCTTCCACGAGATCACCCGGGCGGCCATCGAGCGGGCGGTCGAGGAGTGGCGCGACCTCGACCGGCGGCTGGTCGACGCCCAGGAGGCCCGGCGGATCCTCGACCGCCTCTACGGCTACGAGGTCTCCCCGGTGCTGTGGAAGAAGATCATGCCCCGCCTGTCGGCCGGGCGGGTCCAGAGCGTGGCCACCCGGATGGTGGTCGAGCGGGAACGGGCTCGCATGCGGTTCCGCTCCGCCTCCTGGTGGGGGCTCGACGGCAGGTTTGCCACCGAGGGCCCGTCGCCCTCCTCCGACACGGCCCCGGCCTCGCTCGAGGCCTCGCTCGTCGCCGTCGACGGCACCCCTTTGGCCTCGGGCCGCGACTTCTCCGAGCGGGGTGAGCTCACCTCGCCGGGCAGCGTCGTCGTCCTGAACGAGGCCGAGGCCCGCGACCTGGCCGCCGGCCTCGAGGACCGGCCCTTCGCCGTCACCTCGGTGACCGAGAAGCCCTTCCGGCGTTCCCCGGCTGCGCCCTTCATGACTTCCACGCTGCAACAGGACGCCGGGCGCAAGCTGCGGTTCAGCTCGCAACGCACCATGCAGATCGCCCAGCGCCTGTACGAGGGCGGGTGGATCACCTACATGCGGACCGACTCGACCACGCTGTCGGACCAGGCCCTGACGGCGGCCCGGTCGCAGGCCGCCTCGCTCTACGGGTCCGACTACGTCCCGGCCCAGGCGCGGCGGTACGAGCGCAAGGTGAAGAACGCCCAGGAGGCCCACGAGGCCATCCGCCCGGCCGGGGAGTCGTTCCGGACCCCGGACGAGGCGTCGAGGTCGCTGTCGGGTGACGAGTTCCGCCTCTACGACCTCATCTGGAAGCGCACCGTCGCCTCCCAGATGGCCGACGCCACCGGGACCAGTGCCCAGATCCGGCTGGCCGGGACCACCGAGTCCGGCCAGGAGGCCGAGTTCTCGGCCAGCGGCACGGTCATCAAGTTCCCGGGGTTCCTCCGGGCCTACGTGGAGGGCCAGGACGACCCCGAAGCCGAGCTGGCCGACCGCGAGGTGCACCTCCCCGCGGTGGCCGAGGGCGATCCCCTCTCGGCCGAGTCGATCGAGGCGGGCTCCCACGCCACCCAGCCGCCGGCCCGCTACACCGAGGCGTCGCTGGTCAAGGCCATGGAGGAGCTCGGCGTCGGCCGCCCTTCGACGTACGCCAGCGTGATAGCCACCGTGCTCGACCGGGGCTATGTCTGGAAGAAGGGGACTGCGCTGGTGCCGTCGTTCACCGCCTTCGCCGTGGTCGGGCTGCTCGAGCGCTACTTCGGCGACCTGGTCGACTACGGCTTCACCGCCTCGATGGAGGACGACCTCGACGCCATCGCCTCGGGGGCCGAGGAGTCCCTCCCCTGGCTGACCCGCTTCTACTTCGGCTCGGGCGACGAGAAGCCGAACGGGTCGGCGGGGGGGAACGGGTCGGCCGCGCCGAACGGCTCGGCCGGCAACGGGTCGACGGCCGGGACCGGGTCGGCCACCGGCAACGGGTCGGCCACCGGGAGCGGTTCCGGCGGCGTGACCGAGGTGGAGCGCATGGGCCTCAAGCGGGAGGTGGCCACCTACCTCGGCGAGATCGACGCCCGGGAGATCAACTCGATCCCCCTCGGCGCCGGGGCCGACGGCCAGGAGATCGTGGCTCGGGTGGGGCGCTACGGGCCCTACCTGCAGCGGGGCGAGGACCGGGTCTCCATCCCCGACGACCTGGCCCCCGACGAGCTGACCCCGGAGCGGGCCGATTCCCTCCTCGCGGCACCCTCCTCCGACCGGGTGCTGGGGGAGGACCCCGAGACCGGGCTCCCCGTCCGGGTGCGCGCCGGTCGCTTCGGGCCCTACATCCAGCTAGGTGAGATCGTCGACGGCGGCCCCAAGCCGAAGACGGCGTCGCTGTTCGCCTCGATGTCCCCTGCCACCATCACCTTCGAGGAGGCCCTCGAGCTGCTGAAGATCCCGCGGCTGGTCGG
The DNA here is from genome assembly GCA_963803065.1 of uncultured Acidimicrobiaceae bacterium. GTDB lineage: Bacteria > Actinomycetota > Acidimicrobiia > Acidimicrobiales > RAAP-2 > DASXMT01. Next base: position 586,453 of record CAWDKW010000002.1, on the reverse strand, counting down.
TGTCGACCCCGCCACCAACGAGGAGATCGTGGCCCACAACGGCAAGTTCGGCCCCTACGTGAAGAAGGGGAACGACAGCCGGAGCCTGGTCAGCGAGCAGCAGATCCTCACCATCACGGTGGACGAGGCCCTGGCTCTCTTCGCCCAGCCCAAGACCCGTCGGGGCCGGGCCGCAGCCGGCCCGCTGCGCGACCTCGGGCCCGATCCCGACACCGGTGCACCAATGGTGGTGAAAGACGGCCGGTTCGGGCCCTACGTGACCGACGGGACGACCAACGCCTCTCTGCGCAAGGGGGACGACGTCGAGGAGCTGACGGTGGAGCGGGCCGCCGAGCTCCTGGCCGAGCGCCGCGCCGCGGGGCCCTCGACGAAGAAGAAGGCCCCGAGAAAGAAGGCGCCGGCCAAAAAGAAGGCTCCGGCCAAGACGGCAGGGGCCAGGACGAAGTCAGTCCCGGCCAACAAGGCGGCGGCCTCGACCAAATCGGCAACCGAGAAGAAGGCCCCGGTCAACAAGGCAGCCGCAGCCCCGAAGGCCCGGGCGGCCAAGCGAACTGCCGCGGCCAAGAAGCGGCCGGCGAGCACGGACACCGGGGCGGCTGCGGATCCGCAATGAGCGACACGGGGCGTGGTCGTCTGATCGCCCTCGAGGGGATCGACGGTTGCGGCAAGTCCACCCAGGCCGCGTTACTGGCCGACCACCTCGATGCCCGGCTTACCTTCGAGCCGGGGGCCACGGAACTGGGAGGGGCGCTCCGTCAGCTGCTGTTGAACCCGGCCCTCCCCGATGTGGTGCCCACGGCCGAGGCACTGCTCATGGCGGCCGACCGGGCCCAGCACACGGCCGAGGTCGTCGAGCCGCTCCTATCCGAGGGCATATCAGTGGTCACCGATCGCTTCACCGCGTCGACCCTGGCCTATCAGGGCTTCGGCCGCCGCCTCGACCTCGCCGCTCTCCGTGCGCTGAACCAGTGGGCCACCGGCGGTGTCTCGCCCGACGTGAACGTCCTCATCGACGTGCCTCTCGATGTGGCCCGCTCCCGGATGGAGCCTGCTCGGGCCGACCGCCTCGAGGAGTTGGGCGAGGCCTTCCAGTGCCGGGTCCGGGACGGGTACGAGCACCTCGTCGAGGAGGATCCTGATGCATGGGTCAAGGTCGACGGAACCGGGGACGCCGCTCTCGTCGCCGGACGGGTACGGGCGGCGGTCACCGAACGGCTGGGAAATGTCTGATCGCTCGGGGTCTGCGCTCCCCGCACCCTCGCTCTACGAGGCGGTGGTCGGGCAGCCGCGCGCCGTGAGCCAACTCCGGATGGCGGCCCGGCAGCCGGTGCATGCTTATCTGCTCCACGGGCCGCCCGGCTCGGGCAAGCGGGCCGCCGCTCGAGCCTTTGCCGCCTCGCTGCTCTGCCCGAGGGGAGGGTGCGGAGAGTGCAACGACTGCCGCCGGGCCCTCGCCGGCACCCACCCGGACCTGGTGGTGATCGAGCGGACCGGTGCCGCCCTGGATGTCGACGCGGCCCGGACGATCGTGTCCCGCGCCCAGCGGCGGCCGCTCGAGGCCAAGCGCCAGGTGCTCTTGGTCGCCGACGTCCACCTGGCCGACAAGGCGGCGCCCGCCCTCTTGAAGACGGTGGAGGAGCCGCCGGCGACCACGGTGTTCGTGTTGCTGGCCGACGACCTCCCTGCCGACCTGGCCACCATCGCCAGTCGGTGCGTGAAGGTGGAGTTCGACCCGCTTCCGGCCGGGGAGGTCGCCCGGTGGCTGGTGGACCACGGGGTGGGCGACGACGTCGCCCGCTCGGTGGCGGCTGTGTCGGGCGGCCGGCTCGATCGGGCTCGCCTGTTGGCCACCGACCCCGGGTTCGCCCTCCGTCAAGAGCAGTGGCGTACGGTCCCGTCCCGGCTCGACGGAACCGGAGCAACGGCTGCGGTCGTGGCCGCCGAGCTCCTGGCCTCCGCCGAGGAGGCACTCGGGCCCCTCCGGGACCAACAGGCGGCGGAGCTGGTCACGCTGGCCGAACGGGCCGAATCGCTCGGGGGGCGCGGCGTGCCGGGTCGCAAGGACATCGACGATCGCCATCGCCGGGAGGGCCGTCGTTTCAGGACGGACGAGTTGCGCATGGGCCTGGCCACGCTGGCCGGCGCCTACCGGGACCGGTTGGTCGCCGGCAGCGACAACGGCGCCGTCCCGGACGCACGCCGTGCCGCCCTCGCGGTCGACGCCCTCGAGCGGGCGGCCGAGGCCTTGGTCCGTAATCCCAACGAGGCGCTGCTCCTCGAGTCGCTGATGGTGACGCTCTCGGGCACGGAGGCGCGGTGACCGTCCGGCTGTGGCCTGCGGCGCGCGTTGCCGCATCGGACGCGCCGCCGCTTCGGATAGCCTGTCGGGTCTCGCCTGGGTAGCTCAGTCGGTAGAGCAACGCACTCGTAATGCGTAGGTCAGGAGTTCGATTCTCCTCCCAGGCTCCACCGTGTCCTGCGGCAGCAGCATCCTCCCATTCCGCTCGTCCAGAGAGTGTTTCGCGGTTTTTCGCGCGCCACGGGGTACAGTCTTCCCGCAGCTCCAGAGCACAACGGAAGGTGGACGATGAAATTGTTCGAACGAGCCTCGGCACGGTCCCGTGGCCGAAGGGGAAGAGCGGTCGGGCTGGCGATGATTGCCGGCCTCCTACTTCCGATCGGCACCGTTGCCGCCGGCGTGTTCTCCGCGGCCCCGGCATCTGCATCGGTGACGCACTATGCATCGCCGGGGAGCAACTATCACGCCCTGCAGCCCTACCGCCTGGTGGACACCCGAGCGAACTCGGGCCAGTTCGGTGCCGGTGACACGCTGACCGCCGGACGGACCATCACCTTCCAGGTCTCCCCCTCCGGCACCGAGCCGGACAACGTGCCGTGGGGCGCGACCGCAGTCGTGGTGAACATCACGGCCGTCAACCCGAGCAGTACGGGCTACCTCACGGCCTTCGCCTCCGGCCAGAACGTACCGTTCGTCTCCACGGTGAACTTCACGGCCGGCGAGACAGTGGCCAATCAGGCCACCATCGCCCTCGGGGACACCGGGGACGGTAACTACGGCAACATGACCATCTACAACTTCACCGGGAGCACCGACGTGGTGGTCGACGTCCAGGGCTACTACGCCCCGAACTCCCTCCAGGCGATTGGGCCGTTCGCCCTGAGCCCGAACAGCGGTGGGATGTACAACGCCATCACCGATGTGAACACCGGACAGAACCATCCGGTCCGCGTCCTCGACACGAGACCTGGCTCGGGTCAACAAGGTGCAGGTGAGACGATCGGGGCGCAGCAGACGCTGACCTTCTTCCCCGGAACCGGCACCTTCCCCTACGGCACGCCTGCCGTCCCGGCTGACGCCACCGCAGTGGTGCTCAATGTGACCGCGGCCACCTCCACGGCCGATTCGTACCTGACCGTATGGGCCACGGGGGGAGCGCAACCTCTTGCATCGAACCTCAACTTCCCCGCAGGCAAGGTCGTGCCCAACCGGGTGATCGTGCCGGTCAACCCGGACAACAAGCAGGTGTCGATCTTCAACGCCGCCGGTAGCACGGACGTCGTCGTCGACCTCGACGGGTACTACTCCCCCGACCGCGGCGGGAGCCAGTACTTCCCGCTGGTGACGCCGAGCCGGATCGTTGACACCCGGCCCGGATCCGGTGTCGCCTATGCGGGCCAGACGCTGCACGGGGGAATGATCCTGACCACCAACGTGCCTGCGGACAACTTCTTGCCGGACACCGGGTTCTCGGCTCCGGGCGGGACGCATAACCCCGGCACCTTCACCGGCGTCGATGTCAACGTCACCGTCACGGATACCGACGCCGACGGCGGCTACCTGACCGTGTACCCGTCCAACGGCGGCAGCACCCCACCGCTGGCTTCGGACCTGAACTGGAACGCCGGAGACATCGTCTCCAACGCCGACCAGCTCAGCGCCGGGCCGACCGTCCCGAGCGTGGCACTGAACAACTTCAACTTCACCGGGACCGCCGACCTGGTCATCGACCTCTACGGCTACTTCGGGAACAACGCCAACCGAGCTTGACGATCGGGGTCGCACGCGACCCTGCACCGGAGCGAGCATGCAGAGAGGCCGGAGCGATCGCTCCGGCCTCTCTGGCCTCCTGGTTTCTTGTCTTCTCGGGATCGGACCGGCATGTCCGGCCCGGCCCTCGCTCGGATCGATGGCCGCATGGTGGCCATGGGCCCGCAGCGATGTAGGGTCAGCGTGCAGGGCCAACGGAGGAGGGGTGACGCGAACGATCCCCGTCTCAAACGGGTGAGAAGGGGATCGTTCTTCGCGACCCCCGAGTCTCCAGAGCACGAAGGCGCAAGAAAGAGTCTAGGAGGCACGGCTCTGATATCGGTCGCGGCGTGGCTGCGGCGAGAGCGGACTATCCCGGCAATGGTCCGGTCTGAACCTCGGCCTTTGCCTGGCCAGTCGACCGCGGAGGGAGGAATCCGAGGTCGTTGTGGCTGGTCGGGAGAACAAGGATCCGAGAGAGGCCCAAGAATTCAGCCCGGCTCCGGTGAGATTCCCTTGTTTTGGAGTCTCGGCCTGGTCCGGTTACTGTCCGGCCCCCCGGGCCGTTTTCGCTCCTTGCCCGGCAAACCCGGGCCGTCTTCGCTCCTGGCCCAGCACACCGGGCCGTCCCGCCGCTGGGGCCGGGTGGCGCCAAGGATGTCACTGGGAGTGTGTAGGGTGCATTCATGGCTGATCAGAACGAATTCTCCGATCTCGCCATGGTGCACATGCCGGCGCTGTACACCGCCGCCCTGCGACTGACCCGGAACCCGTCCGACGCCGAGGACCTGGTCCAGGAGACCTACCTCAAGGCCTACCGGGCCTTCGGGAGCTTCGAGGCCGGCACCAACCTCCGGGCCTGGCTCTACAAGATCCTCACCAACACCTTCATCAATTCGTACCGGGCGGCCAAGCGGCGACCGGAGATCTCCGACGTCGAGGACGTCGAGGACCTCTACATGTACCGGCGGCTGTCCGGTGATCAGCCCACTGGCCTGGGTCGGAGCGCCGAGGACGAGGTGGTGGACCGGTTCACCGACACCGAGGTCAAACAGGCCATCGAGTCCCTCCCGGAGTCGTTCCGGATCGCCGTGTTGCTGGCCGACGTGGAGGGGTTCTCGTACAAGGAGATCGCCGACATCACCGAGGTGCCCATCGGGACGGTGATGAGCCGCATCCACCGGGGAAGAAAGGCGCTCCAGAAGGCGTTGTTTGAATTCGGCGCCGCACGAGGGCTGGTCGGTGTCAGCGACGAGCGCAGGTAGGGAGACCGTTCGCAGTGGAGCAGCACGGATCGAAGAGTGAACCGGGCAAGCCGACCGGTGGGCCGGCGATGGAGTTTCCCCGACCGGCCGTCGCTGGCTTTCTCGACTGCGACGAGACGATCGAGCGGCTCTATTTCTATCTGGACGGGGAGTTGACCGAGCAGAGACGGGCGGAGATCCAACGTCATCTGGACCTCTGCGGGCCCTGCGTGCAGGCCTTCGGCTTCGAGACTGAGCTGCGCAAGGTGGTCGCCAACCGGTGCAAGGACCACGTGCCCGACAGCCTGATCGACCGGGTGGCGGCGGCCATCCACGACGAGCAGCGACGCCAGGCCAACTGATCGGGCCTGACCCCGTGGGCGGCCACCGCTTCTGTCCGCTCCTCCGTAGACTGGCTCCATGGCCGACCTGAACGACTCCGCGGCGAACGCCGACGACCCCGACGGGGGTGATGGACGTCCCCCGGGGGCAGCGGTGTCATGGGCGCTGGCCGAGCGGGTGGGCGCCTGGGCCGGCAGCCGGAAGCCGCTTCCCGATGGCTATCGGGCCGATGAGCTCGAGCGGGAGTTCGCCGAGCTCACGGCCCAGGCCGAGGAGCTGGTGGCCACCTCGACCGGCCTCCGCTCACCGACCGGCCTGGCCCGCTCGCGGGTGACCGACCGGGCCGGCTGGGTCCACGTCAACATCGCATCCTTCCAGCGCCTGGTCGGCCCGCACCTCGACCGCCTCGACCCCAGCGCCAAGTTGGCCGCGGCCAATTCGTTGACCGCCCGCCTGGCCGGACCGTTGGCCAGCGCCGGGCGGGCCGTCACCGGGACCCAGATGGGCCTGGTCCTCGGCTGGCTGTCCACTCGTGTCCTCGGCCAGTACGACCTGTTGCTCACCGAGGAGTTCGTCGAGGACCAGGACATCGTCTACTTCGTCGGGCCCAACATCGTCGACCTGGAGCAACGCCATGGGTTCGAGCCCAAGGAGTTCCGCCTGTGGCTGGCCCTCCACGAGGTGACCCACCGCTGCCAGTTCACGGCCATCCCCTGGATGCGTGACCACTTCCTGTCCCTGGTCAACCAGGGCCTCGGCTCCATCGATGCCGATCCGTCCCGGTTCGCCGAGGCGCTCCGGCGCATGACCGAGGAGATCCGGGCCGGCCGGAACCCGCTCCGGGACTCGGGGGCGCTGGGCCTGGTGGCCACGCCCGAGCAGCTCGAGGGCGTCCACCGCATCCAGGCACTGATGAGCCTGCTCGAGGGCCACGGGGACGTGACCATGGACCGCGCCGGCGCCGCCGCCATTCCGAGCGCGGCGCGCTTCAGCGAGGTCCTGCGCGAGCGGCGCCAGCAGACTCGGGGGCCGGCCCGGTTGCTGCAGCAGCTGGTGGGGATGGAGGCCAAGCTCCGCCAGTACGAGGAGGGCGAGAAGTTCATCGCCGCCGTCGAGCGCTCCGGCGGGCCCGAGCTGTTGGACCGGGCCTGGCGGGGACCGGAGTGGCTGCCCTCGCTCGCCGAGATCAGGAACCCGGCCGAGTGGATCTCCCGTGTCCGTACGACTCCTGCCCTCTCCGGCTGACCCGCTCCGGTCGGTCGATCCTCGATCGCTGCACCTTCCCGCCGCCGGAGACCCCGCTCACCTGTGGCGTCTCCGGCGGGGCCGACTCGCTCGCCCTCTTGGCCCTTGCCACCGAGGCGGGCTGCGCGGTGACCGCGGTCCACGTGGATCACGGGCTCCGGCCGGGGTCGGGTGCCGAGGCCGCCCTGGTGGCCGCGGCCGCCGACCGCTTCGGCGCCAGCTTCGAGTCGGTCACGATCGAGTTGGTCGACGGGCCCAACCTGGAAGCCCGGGCCCGGACGGCCCGCCACCGAGCACTGGGTCCGGGTGCGGCCACTGGTCACACCGCCGACGACCAAGCGGAGACGGTGCTGGCCAACCTGCTCCGGGGGGCGGGCGTCGACGGGATGGCCGGCATGCGGTCCGGGCCCCGCCACCCCATCTTGGCCCTTCGCCGTTTCGAGACGGTCGCCCTCTGCGACCGGCTGGGGCTCCACCCGCTCGCGGACCCGTCGAACGACGACCCGCGCTTTCTCCGCAACCGGATCCGTGGCGAGCTCCTCCCGCTCTGCTCGGCGCTGGCCGGGCGCGACCTGGTCCCGGTCCTGGCCCGCCAGGCCGAGCTCCTGGCCGGGGACGCCGACGTGCTGGCCGTGCTGTCCGAGCTGGTGGACCCGGCCGATGCCCGGGCCGTTGCCGACGTCCCCGAGCCGGTCGCCCGCCGGGCCGTGCGGTCCTGGCTGCGGGGGGACGCCGAGCACCCCCCGTCGCTGGCGGCCATCGAACGGGTCCTCGACGTGGCCCGTGGTCGGGCCAGGGCCACTGAGCTGCCCGGCGGCCGGCGGGTCAGCCGATCGGGGGGCCGGCTCAACATGTCCTCCGGTGCGGTTCCGGTACAGTCACCCCGTGTCCGCACCAGGAAAGGGTGATCCCGAAGCGACGTGGCCCACCGCCGGCGCCGCTCCGGGCGTGGGCCCGGTGGTGGTCTCCGAGGAGCAGCTGCATTCCCGGATCGCCGAGCTCGGGGCCGAGATCACCGCTGACTACGCCCACCGTCCCCCACCGCTCCTGGTCGGGGTGCTGAAGGGGGCGTTCATGTTCATGAGCGACCTGTCCCGGGCCATCGAGCTTCCCGTCGACGTGGACTTCATGGCCGTCTCCTCCTACGGGAGCGCCACCAAGACCTCGGGCGTGGTCCGTATCGTGAAGGACCTCGACGTCGACCTGGTCGACCGCCACGTCCTGGTGGTGGAGGACATCGTGGACAGCGGCCTCACCCTGAGCTACCTCCAGCGCTACCTCATGGCCCGCCTCCCGGCCTCCCTCGAGGTCTGTGCGCTGCTGGTCAAGGACGGCCAGCAGCGAACGGCGGTCGACCTCCGCTACGTCGGGTTCCACATCCCGTCCGATTTCGTGGTCGGGTACGGGCTCGATGTGGACGAGCGCCTCCGCAATCTTCCCGCCATCCACGCCTATGCCGAAATGGCCGAGGAGCGCTGAGCACGGGCATGAGTGTCGACACTGATCGAGTCGAGAAGGCCATCACCGAGGTCCTGGCGGCCATCGGCGAGGACCCGGACCGTGACGGCTTGCAGGCGACGCCCCGTCGTGTGGCCCAGATGTACGTGGAGCTGTTCGCCGGCATCCACGAGGACCCGGCCGAGCACCTGACGGTGACCTTCGCCGCCGACCACGACGAGATGGTCATGGTGCGCGACATCCCCTTTGCCTCCCTGTGCGAGCACCACATGGTCCCGTTCATGGGCCGGGCCCACGTGGCCTACATCCCCGCCGACGACGGGCGCATCACCGGGCTGTCCAAGCTGGCCCGCCTGGTCGACGGGTACGCCAAGCGCCTCCAGGTCCAAGAGCGGATGACCACCCAGATCGCCGACACCATCGAGAAGGTGCTGGCGCCCAAGGGCGTCCTCGTGGTGGTGGAGGCCGAGCATCTGTGCATGTCGATGCGAGGGGTGAAGAAACCGGGCACCCTGACCATCACGTCCGCCGTGCGCGGGCTGTTCCGGACGGACTCGGCCACCCGGGCCGAGGCCATGCAGTTCGTGCACGGTCGTTGAGCCCGGGCGAGCCGTCTGGGGTGGGCCCGGAGACCCGTCGAGGGGGCACCGGGGGCCTGTGACGGGGACACGGAGCCTGCGTGGCTGGTTTACGCTACGGGGCGATGCCGACGCCCACGATCCAGGAACGACCCCTGGTCATGGGGATCCTCAACGTGACTCCGGACTCGTTCTTCGACGGCGGGGAATGGTTTGAGAGAGACAGGGCGATCGTGCGGGGTCATCAGATGATCGCCGAGGGGGCCGATGTCGTCGACGTGGGCGGCGAGTCCACCCGTCCCGGTGCCGCCCCGGTGGACGAGGGGGAGGAGCTCCGCCGGGTGCTCCCCGTGGTCGAGGCACTGGCCGGGCACACCCGCATCTCCATCGACACCACCAAGCCGGCGGTGGCCGCCGCCGCCGTGGCCGCCGGGGCCAGCCTGGTCAACGACGTCTCGGCCGAGCTGTGGTCGGTGGCCGCCGAGCACGGTGTCGGTTGGGTGGCCATGCACCGCCAGGGCACCCCGATCGATATGCAGCGGGGGCCGCACTACGAGGACGTGGTCCTCGAGGTGTCCCAGTTCCTCGTTGCAGCGGGCCGAGCTCGCCCGGGCCGCCGGGGTGGGCGAGGTGTGGATCGACCCGGGCATCGGCTTCGGGAAGAACGTGCAGCACAACCTGGCCCTCCTCGGCTCGGTAGACGCCCTCAGCGCGCTGGGCTACCCGGTGCTGGTGGGCACCAGCCGCAAGAGCTTTCTCGGGGTGATCTCGCCGCTGCCCGACGGCTCGCCGGCGCCCGTCGACGACCGCGAACCGGCGTCGTTGGCCACGGCCACCTGGGCCCTCGAGCGCGGTGCGTCCATGGTCCGGGTCCACGACGTGGCCGCCTCGGTGCAGGCCGCCGCCCTGGTCGGGTGGAGTGGGCGGCGGGGCGGCCCGGGCCGAAGGGTCGAGGAGGCAGGGGGGCGATGAGGGGCAAGTGGGCGGCCGGGATCCCGCCCCGCAACTTCACCTGGGTGATCAAGGACCGCCTGGCCGTCAGCGAGCGCCCCGGTGGGTTCGCGCCCAACCACCGGAAGGTGCGCCGGCAAGAGGAGATCATCTGGCTCCAGGTCCAGGGGTTCACGTCGGTGGTCTCGCTCCTGCCCTCGCCGCACAACCTCCAGGCCTACCAGGAACAAGAGCTGCCCAGTGTGCACTTTCCGCTGCCCCAGTCGGGTGACACCCGGGCCGTGCAGCTCGACGTGTTCCGCGAGCTGCACGCCCGCCTCACCGCCGGCGAGCGCGTGCTCGTCCACCAAGAGGAGCTGGGCGACCGGGTGATGGGGGTGGTTGCCGGGTACCTCCTCTGGTCGGGGCGCCTGCCCAGCGGGCCCCAGGCCGTCACCGTCCTGGAGCACATGGTCGGCCACCCGATGGGCCCGCCCGGTCGCGAGCTGGTGGCCTACGCCAGCCAGCTGGCCCCCGTCGGCGCCGTACGGGACCCGGGCGCGCCCGGGAACTGATCGGGTGGCCGCAGCCAGCGGGACCGAGCCCTCCGATCGGATCGAGATCAGGGGGCTGCGGCTCCTCGGGACCCACGGAGTCCTCCCCGAGGAACGCTCCCGGCCACAGCCCTTCGAGGTCGACGTGGACCTGGCCGTGTCCACCGTGGCCGCCGGGTCCAGCGACGACCTGACCGACACGGTCGACTACGCCGAGGTTGTCGACCGGGTCTCGGCGGTGGTCGGCGGGCGTACCTCGTACCTCTTGCTCGAGGCGCTGGCCGCAGCCATGGCCGACGAGGTGCTGGCGGCCGACGGCCGGATCGAGTGGGTGACCCTGTCGGTGCGGAAGCTGCGACCCCCCCTGCCCGCCGACCTGCTGAGCGTGGGCGTGCGCATCACCCGGTCGCGATGACGTCGTCGTTGCCCGAGCCCCCGTCGACCCGGGCCTTTCTCGGCCTCGGCTCGAACCTCGGCGACCGCTGGGCGCACCTGCGTAGGGCGGTCGATCAGCTCCGGGGCGGTTCGGGGATCCCGGTCACCGCGGTCTCGCCCGTCTACGAGACGGAGCCGGTGGGGGGGCCCGTGGACCAGGGTCCATACCTGAACGTGGTGGTGGAGCTGGCCCTGCCCGCCCGGTTCGACGCCTACCGCCTGCTCGTCGAGTGCCACCGCCTCGAGGCCTCGGCCGGGCGGGTCCGGACCGTCCGGTGGGGCCCCCGTACCCTCGACGTCGATGTCCTGTGGATCGACGGCGTGACCCTCGACGACCCCGAACTGACCGTGCCCCATCCCCGGATGTGGGAGCGCAGCTTCGTGGTGGCGCCCCTCGCCGATCTGGCCCCCGACCTCGCTGGGCCGGCCGAATTGGACGCCGCTGGTGGTGAGGTGGCCAACCTGGGTACACTCTGATGGTCCGAAGCAAGATTCTCTGACGCGAACGGCACCCGAGTGGGCCGGAACGTCGAAAGGGGTCTGGTGACCACAATCCGTGTGATCGGTCCGGGTAGGGCTGGTCGGTCGTTGATGGCGGCGCTGCGCGCCGTTCCGGGATATGAGGTGCTCGGCGCCCTGGGTCGGGGGGACGACCTGGCCGCAGCGGCCGCCGGTGCCGATCTCGTGGTGATCGCCACGCCTGACGCCGCCGTGGCCGGGGCGGCCCGGGCCATCGCTCCTTCCGGCTCCACCGTGGTGGCGCACCTCTCGGGCTCGCTCGGGCTCGACGTCCTGGCCCCCCACCCCCGACGCGGGGGTCTGCACCCACTGGTCCCCCTGCCCGACCCGGAGACCGGCGCGGCGCGGCTGGCCTCGGGGGCCAGTTTCGCCGTGGCCGGCGACCCACTGGTCCGCTCGCTCGTCCTCGCCCTCGGTGGCCGGGTGGTGGGGGTCGACGACCGCTCCCGGGCCGCCTACCATGCCGCCGCCACCATCGCGGCCAACCACGTGGTGGCGCTCATGGGCCAGGTGGAACGGGTGGCCGCCCAGGCCGGGCTGCCCCTCGGCGCCTTCTCCGGGTTGGTCCGGGCCGCCGTCGACGACGCGATGGCCGTCGGGCCCGAGCGGGCGCTGACCGGCCCGGCCGCCCGAGGCGACTGGGAGACCATCGCCCGGCATCGGGCTGTCCTGGCCACCATGCCCGACGGAACGGCCGAGCTCGAGGCGTACGACACCATGGTGGGCCTGGCGCGCCGGCTCGTCGATGAGCCCGGCCGGAACGTGGACGACACGGGCCCGGTCGCAGCCGCAGCGGGTGCGGTCGCAGCCGCAGCGGGGCCGGTCGCAGCCGCAGCGGGTGCGGTCAAGGACGCGGCATGAGCGCGACCTCAGTCTTCGATCAGGTCGACCGGCTCGCCACCCCCGGCGCGGCCGAGCGCCCGGATCTCGTCACCACCGTGGCCGAGTTCGGCCGTTCGACTCGACGCAGCACGGGCGGTCGGCCTGACCGTCGGGCTCGTGCCGACCATGGGCGCGCTCCACGCCGGCCACCGGTCCCTGATCGAGCGGGCCGCCGCCGAGTGCGACCTGGTGGCCGTCACCGTGTTCGTGAACCCGCTGCAGTTCGGCAGTCCTGACGACCTCGAGCAGTACCCGCGGACCCTCGATGCCGACAGCGCGGTGATCGGTCAAGCCGGTGGCCGGGTGCTCTTCGCCCCGTCGCTGGCCGAGATGTACCCCGGCTTTCCGGCCCCGGTCCAGACGTCGGTGGGGGTGTCCGGTGTGAGCCAGGACTGGGAGGGGGCGTCGCGCCCCGGCCACTTCGACGGTGTGGCCACGGTCGTGGCCAAGCTGTTCGCCATGGTCGGCCGGTGCCGTGCCTATTTCGGGGAGAAGGACTTCCAGCAGCTGGCCGTGGTCCGGGCGATGGCCCGCGACCTCTCCTTCCCGGTCGAGGTCATCGGGTGCGAGACGGTGCGGGACGAGGATGGCCTGGCCCTGTCGAGCCGCAACGCCCGCCTGGCTCCCGACGAGCGCCGCGCCGCGCTGGTCCTGCACCGGGCCCTGCTGACCGGGGCGGCCGCCGTCCGTGCCGATCGGCTGAGCGTGCCGGACATCGAGGCCTCCATGGCCGCCATGGTGGCCGGGCAACCGGGGGTGGACCTCGACTACGCCGTCCTGGTCGACGCGGCCGACCTCAGCCGGGCCCCCACCACCCGCACCGACCGTTCCCTGCGGCTGCTCATCGCCGCCCAGGTCGGCCCGGTGCGGTTGATCGACAACCTTGATCCTCGCCGCACGGAGCCGTCGCGACCAACACGTATGACGAAAGGGACCAACTAACGATGCGCCGTCGCATGATGAAGTCGAAGATCCACCGGGCCACGGTGACCGACGCCAACCTGAACTACGTCGGCTCCATCAGTCTGGATCCCGACTTGATGGCCCTGGCCGACATCCTCGAGTGGGAGCAGGTGACGGTCCTCGACATCGACAACGGGGCCCGCTTCGAGACCTATGCCATCGTGGGCGGCCCGGAGCAGGTCTGCCTGAACGGGGCGGCCGCCCGCCTGGTCCATCCGGGGGACAAGGTCATCGTCATCACCTATGCCGACTACGAGGCGGCCGAGCTCGAGGGCTTCGTGCCCCGGATCGTCCACGTGGACGCGGCGAACCGGGTGATCGACGAGACCTCGGCCCGGTTGGACGCCGAGCTCGACCATCTGACAACGCGGTGAGCGGCTCGGGCGGGGTGGCATCGCCCGCGCCCACGGTCGCGCAGATTCCGGGCGACGCCCGACCCCTCGACGTGCTGGTGCTCGGCAGCGGGGTGGCCGGGCTCTCCTCCGCCGTCCGGCTGGCCGGTGCAGGTGCCGGCCTCAGGGTCGGGGTCCTGACCAAGGCCGAGCTGTGGCAGTCGGCCACCCGCTGGGCCCAAGGGGGTGTGGCCGCCGTCCTCGGTGGTGACGAGGACTCGACCGACCTGCACCTGGCCGACACGCTGGCCGCAGGGGCCGGGTTGTGCGACACCGAGGCCGTGCGCGTTCTGGTCGACGAGGGGCCGGGACGGGTGAACGAGTTGATCGCGCTGGGCGCCGAGTTCGACCGCCAGCCGGGCGGGGCGCTGGCCCTCGCCCGCGAGGGCGGGCACTCCATGGCCCGGGTGGTCCACGCCGGGGGTGCGGCGACCGGCGCCGAGGTCGAGCGGGCGCTGGTGGAGGCGACCCGGCAGAGCGCCACCGTCGTCCTCGAGCAGTGGTTCGCCCTGGACCTCCTGGTCGAGGGGGGCCGCTGCCGGGGCGTGCGGGCCCTCTCCCCCGACGGGCAGATCGCCGAGGTCCGGGCCAGCCACACCGTGCTGGCCACGGGCGGGGCCGGACAACTGTTCGCCGTGACCACCAACCCGCCCGAGGCCACCGCCGACGGCCTGGCCATGGCCCTCCGGGCCGGTGTACCCGTCGCCGACGTCGAGTTCATGCAGTTCCATCCCACCGCCCTCCACCATCCGGCCATGCCCAGGCCGCTCCTGTCGGAGGCCCTTCGTGGCCACGGTGCCCTGCTCCGTGACGCAAGGGGTGAGCGGTTCGTCGACGAGCTGGCCCCCCGGGACGTGGTCAGCCGGGCCATGGCCGAGCGGATGCGAGAGCAGGGTCGAGACCACCTCTGGCTCGATGCCACCGGGCTCGACGCGTTCGGCTCCCGGTTCCCGACCATCACGGCGTCGCTGGCCGACATCGGGCTCGACCCGTCCCGCGAGTGGCTCCCCATCGCCCCGGCGGCCCACTATCTCTCCGGTGGGGTGGTCACCGACCTCTCGGGGGCGACAGCACTGCCCGGGCTCTGGGCGGCGGGTGAGGTGGCCTGCACCGGCGTGCACGGGGCCAACCGCCTGGCTTCCAACTCGCTGCTCGAGGGCATGGTCTTCGGGGCCAGGCTGGCCGAGTCGATCCTGGGCGGCGAGGACGGGCCCACGCCCACCGGGGTGATGCGGGCCCTCTTGGCCGAGGGGTGGGTCGCCCGACTGGCCGACACGTCGCCGGTGGACACGTCGCCGGTGGACGGCGACCGGGTGGACACGACAACGGGCCAACGGGTCGACGCCCACAAGGAACGTGATCGGCTGCAGCGGACGATGATCGAAGGCGCCGGGGTGGTGCGCAGCGCCCGCTCACTGGCCGGGGCGTCCATAGTGGTCGCCGAAGTGGGTGCGGCGCTCAGGGCGGTGGGACCTCCCCGACGAGCGGACGGGGAGCTGGCCAACCTGGTGGTCGCCGCCCGTGCCCTGTTGGCCGCGGCCGCCCTCCGCACCGAGACCCGCGGCGCCCATGCCCGGAGCGACTACCCCGCCACCGACGGAGCGTGGCGCCACCGGCTGGTGCATTCTGGCGATATGGTCGCCGTTCTGACCGGATCGGCTGTTGCCGGCCCGGGCTCATGTTGACCCGGAACGACGGAGTGGATCGACAGGTGACCGATCAGCGCACGGAACGCGGTGCGGGCGTCGTCGACCCGCCGCGCCCGGCGGTGAGCGAGGCCGTCGGCCGTGCTCTGGCCGAGGACCTCCTGCCCGTCGGCGACCTGACCGCGTCGCTGGTCGGCGTCGAGGTGACCGGCACCGTCGCCATCGTGAGCCGCCAGCCAGGCGTGGTCGCCGGCCGGTGCTGCGCCGAGGAGACTTTCAGGCAGGTCGATCCGGACCTCGGCGTCGACTGGCGCCTGCCCGACGGCTCCGAGGTCTCACCGGGCTCCGTCCTGGCCGCGGTCAGCGGTCGGCTGCGCTCGATCCTCACCGCCGAGCGGACCGCCCTCAACTTCCTCTGCCATCTCTCCGGGGTGGCCACGACCACCCGGCGGTTCGTGGACGCCGCCGGCGCGGCCAACCCCCACACCCGCATCCTCGACACCCGCAAGACGACCCCGGGACTGCGCTCCTTGGAGAAGGCGGCGGTGCGCGCCGGCGGGGGGACGAACCACCGGGGCAACCTGTCCGAGGCGGTGCTCATCAAGGACAACCATCTCGGCGGCGTGAGCATCACCGACGCCGTGTCCCGGGCCCGGGCCCTGTGGCCCGGCCGGATGGTCGAGGTGGAGTGTGACCGGCGGGACCAGGTGGTCGAGGCGACGGCGGCCCGGGCCACGGTCATCATGCTCGACAACATGACCCCCGCCCAGATCGTCGAGTGCGTCGGGTTGGTCCGAGGCGCGGCGGCCGAGGTCCTGGTCGAGGTGTCCGGCGGGGTGACCCTGGAGACGGTGGCCGCCTACGCCGCCACCGGGGTGGACCTCATCTCGGTCGGCGCCCTGACCCACTCGGCCCCCGTGCTCGACATGGGCTTCGACCTGGCTCCGAGCGCCGTCCCAGCGGAGCGGTGAGCATGCTCCTGGCCATCGACGTCGGCAACACCGAGACGGTCGTCGGCCTCTTCGTCGACAACCAGGACGTCGCCGATGGCGTCACCGGCCCCCGCGACGGGAACGAGCCGGCCGGCCTGGCCCATCACTGGCGGTTGTCGACGGTGGCCGAACGGACGGCGGACGAGCACGCCCTCCTGCTCACCCAGCTGCTCGATCTCGACGGCCTGGACATCGACGAGGCGGTGAGCGGGATCGCCGTCACCTCGTCGGTGCCCCTGGTCACGGCCAACCTCCGGCAGATGGCCACCCGATGGTTCGAGGTCCCGACGGTCGTGCTCGAGCCGGGCGTGAAGAGCGGGATGCCCATCCTCTACGACAACCCCAAGGAGGTGGGCGCCGACCGCATCGCCAACGCGGTCGGCGCCTACGACCTGTTCGGAGGCCCGTGCGTCGTGGTCGACCTGGGCACGGCCACCACCTTCGACGCCATCTCCGGGGCGGGCGAGTACTTGGGCGGGGCCATCACCCCCGGCGTGGCCATCAGCCTCGACGCCCTGTTCGCCAATGCCGCCGCCCTGCGCCGGGTGGAGCTGGTCGAGCCGCGCAGCGTGATCGGGAAGTCCACGGTCGAGTCCATCCAGTCCGGGGCCCTCTACGGGTTCGCCGGGCAGGTCGACGGGCTGTGCCGGCGCTTCACCGCGGTGTTGGGAGAGCCCACCGTGGTGGCCACCGGCGGCCTGTCCGAGCTGATCGCTCCCTATGCCGAGGCCATCGACTACGTCGAGCCGTGGCTGACCCTCCACGGGCTCCGGATCGTCTACGAGCGCAACGCGCTATCGAGTGGCGGCCGACGTGGCTGAGCCCCCCGTCTCGATGCCGTCGGCCCTCGAGATCCCCTACCGGTTCGAGCGCACGGCAACGGCGGCCGAGCTGCAGGCGCGCTACGCCGACCTTGCCCCGGGCGACGAGACCGGCGACATGGTCTCGGTGGCCGGGCGGCTCATGCTCAACCGACCCCAGGGCAAGGTGGCCTTCTCCGAGCTGCGCGACTCCTCGGGGGCCGTCCAGCTCTTCGCCCTGGCCAAGGTGACGGCCGACTTCGAGCAGTTCACCCGGCTGTCGCTGGGCGACTGGGTCGGGGCGCGTGGCGAGGTGGTCCGCACCCGGCGCGGCGAGCTGAGCGTCAAGGTGGCCGAGTGGGTCCTGTTGGCCGAGGCCCGGCGGTCGTTCGGGGACAAGTGGCGGGGGGTCAGCGACGTCGAGACCCGCTTCCGCCAGCGGGAGGTCGACCTGTGGGCCAACCCGGACAGCCGGTCGACGCTGTTGTTGCGGAGCCGGGTGGTCAGCTGGCTGCGGCGCACCCTGGAGGACCGAGGGTTCGTCGAGGTGGAGACCCCCCTCCTCCATCCCCTCCCGGGCGGGGCGGCGGCCAAGCCCTTCGTCACCCACCACAACGCGCTCGACGCCGATCTCTACCTGCGGATCGCCCCCGAGCTCTACCTGAAGCGCCTGGTCGTCGGCGGCTTCGAAAAGGTCTTCGAGATCGGCCGGGTGTTCCGCAACGAGGGGCTCTCTCCCCGGCACAATCCCGAGTTCACCATGCTCGAGCTCTACCAGGCCTACGCCGACTACCACGACCTCCAGGCGATGGTCGAGGAGCTGGTGGCCGGGTTGGCCGTGGCGATGACCGGGTCGTCGGTGGTGACCTACGGCGGCCGGGAGCTCGACCTCACCCCCCCGTGGCGGCGGGCCACCCTCGTCGAGCTGACCAGGGAGCACTCGGGCCTCGACGTGTCGATGGACACCCCGGTCGACGAGCTGCGGGGCCACGTCGCCGCCAAGGGCGTGGAGCCGCACCCCTCGTGGGGAGCGGGAAAGCTCTTGTTGGAGCTCTACGAGAAGACGGCCGAGCCGGCCATCTGGGGCCCCGTCCTGGTCACCGACTTCCCGGCCGAGGTGTCGCCCCTCGCCCGCCTCCACCGCCACGACTCCCGGCTGACCGAGCGGTTCGAGGCCATCGTGGCCGGGCGTGAGCTGATGAACGCATTCTCCGAGCTGACCGACCCCGACGACCAGCGGCGTCGTTTCGAGTCCCAGGCCGCGGCCAAGGAGGCCGGAGACGACGAGGCCATGCCGATCGACGAGGAGTACCTCCGGGCCCTGGAGCACGGCCTACCCCCGACCGGCGGCCTGGGCATGGGCATCGACCGGCTGGTCATGTTGTTGGCCGACGCCGCCAACATCCGGGAGGTCATCGCCTTCCCCACGCTTCGGCCCGAACGCTGAGGGTGGGTATCCCCTCATCGTTTCCTAACATCTGGTTCACCATCCCCTCACGAAGGCAAGGGATAACTGAGTCGAGGCCGGACCATCCGGCTGCTCTCAGAGGAGGTTTCACCAGATGTTCACGAAGTTCGCCGTAGGTGCACTTGTCTCCGGGACACTCGTC
Source organism: uncultured Acidimicrobiaceae bacterium (assembly GCA_963803065.1). Classification (GTDB taxonomy): domain Bacteria; phylum Actinomycetota; class Acidimicrobiia; order Acidimicrobiales; family RAAP-2; genus DASXMT01. Next base: position 567,815 of record CAWDKW010000002.1, on the reverse strand, counting down.
CTCGGCACGGCCGGCATGGCGTTTGCGTCGACGCCGACCAGCTCAGCGGCGTCTTCGACGCCCGCTTCCAGTCAGTTCAACTGCGCCAATGCCACCAAGGCGCTGACCCGCATCCAGAAGATCGAGGCCCGCATCAACGCCGGGTTGCCCAAGTTGACCGCGGCCGAGCAGAAGGCCTCGAGCAACGGGCACACCAAGCTGGCCGCCCGCTTGCAGAAGCGGATCACCCGGTACGAGAGCACGACGTTCAAGCAGCATCTCGACACGAGAATGCAGAAGATCGAGACGACCTGCAACGTGAGCGCCCCGTCGGGGAGCTGAGCACCCGGCGACCCGGACCGGCTGCGCCAGCCAGGCTGAAGCAGCCAGGTTGAGCCGGCCGGGCCCCGGTCAGCCGGTCGGCAGCCCGTCGAGCAGCGAGTAGGCCAGCGTCTCGAAGCCGGCCGCCAACCCGACGGACGGGCAGGCGGCCGCGGCTGTGGCCGCCTGGTCGGCGTAGCCTCGGCCCACCGCCACCGAAGCGGCGATGCCCGTCGAGGCGGCCACGATGGACCGGGCCTTGTCCCGTTCGGGCTGGCCCAGGGGGGCCCCCAGCAGGGGACGCAGCTCGGGCCCGGCGTCGGGGTCGGCCAGGGCGAGCAGCACGGGGAGGGTGTAGATCCCCTCGGCCAGGTCCTGGCCCGGCGGCTTCCCCAGCTCCTCCTCGGACCCGATGATGTCGAGGATGTCGTCGCGGACCTGGAAGATCATCCCGAAGTAGTTCCCGAAGTCGGTGAGGGCGTCCACTTCGTCGCGGCTTCGCTGGCTGGTGAGGGCGCCGATCCGGCACGAGGTGGCCATCAGAGCGGCCGTCTTCCCCGAGATGGCGGTGATGTAGTCCTCGCTGCTCCTGGTCACCTGGAAGGCGGCCCGGACCTCGGCCACCTGGCCCTGGCACAGTTCACCCAGCGTGGAGGCCAGGAGGGCGGCGATCTCGGTACCCAATCCGGCGGCGATCTCGGCCGACCGGGCCAGCAGGAAGTCGCCGGCCACGATGGCGACCAGGTTCCCGAACCGCGAGTTGACGCTCTCGACGTTGCGCCGCATGGTCGCCTCGTCCATGACGTCGTCGTGATAGAGGGAGGCCAGATGGACCAGTTCGACGGCCACGCCCCCCAACAGGGCCTCTCTCGACGATGGGGCAGCGCCCGCCGTGGCCGAGGCGAGGGCCAGCGCCGGGCGGAGCCGCTTGCCGCCGGCGGCGATGAGATGGGTGGTCACCTCGTCCAGGAACCCGTCCCCGGTGATCACACACTCCGTGAGCAGGGGCTCGAGCCGGAGCAGTTCATCTTCGATTGCGGGAAGACCCAGGAGCTCGACGACGTTCACCACCAAGGACGATAGGCGAGGATGCCGTTCCTTGATAAATGGGGGTGCGGGTGCGGCTCCCAGTGGCCCCTGTAGACTCCATGCAAGATTCCTACCGCGGATGGAGGCGGTGTGTTCGAACGATTCACAGACCGGGCACGTCGGGTGCTTGTCCTAGCACAAGAGGAAGCGCGCCTGCTGAACCACAGCTTTATTGGCACGGAACACATCCTCCTGGGTCTGATCCACGAGGGTGAGGGCGTCGCGGCCAAGGCACTCGAGTCGCTGGGCGTCTCGTTGGAGGCCGTCCGGGAGAAGGTCGAGGAGACGATCGGGTTGGCGGGCACGGCACCGACCGGGTCGCCGCCGTTCACGCCCCGGGCCAAGAAGGTGCTCGAGCTCTCCCTGCGGGAGGCCCTCCAGCTGGGCCACAGCTACATCGGCACCGAGCACATGCTGCTCGGGCTGGTCCGCGAGGGCGAGGGTGTGGCCGCCCAGGTCCTCCAGAGTCTGGGCGCCGACCTGCCCCGGGTCCGCCAGCAGGTCATCCAGCTCCTGTCCGGGTACCAGGGGAAGGAGTCGGTCGGAGCCGGCCCCCCCGGGTCCCAGTCCTCGGACGCCCCCACCGGCTCGCCCGTGCTCGACCAGTTCGGCCGCAACCTGACCGCGCTGGCCCGCGACCACAAGTTGGACCCGGTCATCGGCCGTGAGAAGGAGATCGAGCGGGTCATGCAGGTCCTGTCCCGCCGGACCAAGAACAACCCGGTCCTCATCGGGGAGCCCGGCGTCGGCAAGACGGCGATCGTCGAGGGCCTCGCCTCGAGGATCGTGGCCAACGACGTGCCCGAGACCCTGACCAACAAGCAGCTCTACACCCTCGATCTCGGCGCTCTGGTGGCCGGGAGCCGCTACCGGGGCGACTTCGAGGAGCGCCTGAAGAAGGTCCTGAAGGAGATACGGACCCGGGGCGACATCATCCTGTTCATCGACGAGCTGCACACGCTGGTCGGCGCCGGCGCGGCCGAGGGGGCCATCGACGCCGCCTCGATCTTGAAGCCCATGCTGGCCCGGGGTGAGCTGCAGACCATCGGGGCAACCACACTGGACGAGTACCGCAAGCACCTGGAGAAGGATGCCGCTCTGGAGCGGCGCTTCCAGCCCATCAAGGTGGAGCAGCCCAACGTGGCCCTCACCATCGAGATCCTGAAGGGCCTGCGCGACCGCTACGAGTCCCACCATGCCGTCACCATCACCGACCAGGCCTTGGTGGCCGCGGCCAACCTGGCCGACCGCTACCTGGCCGACCGTTACCTGCCCGACAAGGCCATCGACCTCATCGACGAGGCCGGGAGCCGCCTGCGGATCCGGCGCATGACCACGCCGCCCTCCTACAAGAAGTTGGAGGAGGAGATCACCCGTCTCCGGGCCGACAAGGAAGCGGCCATCGAGAAGCAGGCCTTCGACCAGGCCAAGAAGCTGGCCGAACAGGAGAAGGAGCGCCTGGACGCCAAGGAGGCCATGGAGGCCGAGTGGCGGTCCGATGGCGTCGACCTGTTCGACATCGTCGACGAGGAAGTCATCGCCGAGGTCCTGGCCAACTGGACGGGCATCCCCGTCTACCGGCTGACCGAGGAGGAGACGTCCAAGCTGTTGCGGATGGAGGACGAGCTGCACAAGCGGGTCGTCGGCCAGGAGCCGGCCATCGCCGCCCTGGCTCGGTCGATCCGTCGCACGCGTGCCGGCCTCAAAGATCCCAAGCGCCCCAGCGGCTCGTTCATCTTCTTGGGCCCGACGGGCGTCGGCAAGACCGAGCTGGCCAAGACGCTGGCCGAGTTCCTGTTCGACGACGAGTCGGCGTTGATCCAGCTCGACATGTCCGAGTACATGGAGAAGCACACGGTCAGCCGGCTGGTGGGCTCCCCGCCCGGCTACGTCGGGTACGAGGAGGGTGGCCAGCTCACCGAGGCCGTCCGGCGCAAGCCGTTCTCCGTGGTGCTCTTCGACGAGGTCGAGAAGGCCCACCCGGACGTGTTCAACGCCCTGCTCCAGATCCTGGAGGACGGTCGGTTGACCGACGCCCAGGGGCGGTCGGTGGACTTCAAGAACACCGTGCTCATCATGACCTCCAACCTGGGGACCGCCGACCTGCGCAAGTCCACGGTGGGCTTCGCCAAGACATCGGAGGCGGTCACCTACGAGCGGATGAAGGGCAAGGTCAACGAGGCGTTGAAGGCGCACTTCCGGCCTGAGTTCCTCAACCGGATCGACGAGGTCATCGTCTTCCACGAGCTGTCCAAGGACGAGGTCGTGGAGATCGTCGACTTCATGATCCAGCGGGTCTCGACCCAGTTGGAGCTCCAGGGGCTGTCGCTGGTGCTCACGCCGCCGGCCAAGCTGATGCTGGCCGAGCGTGGCTACGACCCCCAGCTCGGTGCCCGACCGCTGCGCCGGGCCATCCAGCAGATGATCGAGGACCCCTTGTCGGAGCGCATCCTGTGGAAGGAGTTCCGGGTCGGGGAGACCATCATCGTGGACGTGGAGACGGTCACGGCCGAGAGCCAGGCCGACGCCGAGTCCAAGGGCGAGGCCCCGGTGGCCATCGGCGATCAGCGGCTGACGTTCAAGGCCGTCGAAGGCCTCGAGCCGCCGCCGGTCGAACTGGCCGGTGCCGGCGCCGACGCCGACTGAACCCTTCGGTCCGGCTGCGGCCAACCGGACGCAACAAACGTAAAGAGCGAGAGGGCGTCCCTTCGGGGGCGCCCCTCGTGTTTCCGGGATCCTCTTACCCGGCCGGATACGGGGTCAGTGGATGACCGGTTTTCGCTGGCAACATGACAGCGAGGTCCCGGTGGTCGTCACCGGCGACCGGATCGATGAAGAGAGGGCTTTGTGGACTGGAAACTCGAGTTGGTGGCTGTCCCCGTTTCGGATGTGGACCGGGCCAAAGCCTTCTACGTCGACAAGGTCGGCTTCAACCCCGACCACGATCACCAGGTGAGCGACGACGTCCGCTTCGTGCAGCTGACGCCGCCGGGATCGGCCTGTTCGATCGCCCTCGGCACAGGGATCGTCGACGCGCAACCAGGCACCGTGCAGGGGCTGCAGCTGGTGGTGTCCGACATCGAAGTCGCCCGCGCCGAGCTGGTCGGGCGCGGGGTCGTCGTCAGCGAGATCCAGGACTTCCCCTGGGGCCGGTTCGTATTCTTCGGCGATCCGGACGGAAATGGCTGGTCAGTGCAGCAGGTACCGACTTCGACAGGGTCATAGGTCGACACGACGGACGTCGAATTGGGACGAATTCTTTCCAAATTGAAGATCACTGGCCACAAGCAGTGATTTTTCCACTACGCTCCACGACGGGCCTGCAACAAGCCTCCCGACTCTCGGGGTTACCACCTTTCACCGGGGGTCGGGAGGCCGGTTGTAGCCGTCGAATTTGCCGATCGAAGCCATCGGCGTCGCACCCCTTTTCCGATCGAGGCCATCGGGCAGCGCAGTCAAGGGCGTGCACGGGGGGAGCTCGCGCCGAGCGCGTCGGGCGCATCGCCGGGCGCCACGGGGAAAACAATCAGAGCTTTTTCTTGAACGCTGCGCTACAGTGCCCCGAGCTATTCCCGACAATGGAAGGTGAACCATGAAGCTATTCGCACGAGCCTCGGCCCCTGGGGCCGGAAGGAGAAAAGGAAGAGCGGTCGGGCTCGCGATGCTTGCCGGCCTCCTTCCGATGAGCGCAGTCGCCGCCGGCGTATTTTCCGCCGCCCCGGCCTCTGCCTCCATCACGCACTATGCGTCGGACGGGAGCTCCTACCACTCGGTTCAGCCCTACCGGCTGGTCGACACCCGGCCCAACTCGGGCCAGATCGGTCAAGGCAACACGCTGACCGCGGGACGGAGCATCACCTTCAAGGTCTCCCCGTCGGGTGTTGAGCCCAACGACGTGCCTTGGGGCGCGACCGCCGTCGTGGTGAACATCACGGCCGTCAACCCGTCCAGCACGGGCTACCTCACGGCCTTCGCCTCCGGGCAGGTCGTCCCGTTCATCTCCACGGTGAACTTCACGGCCGGTGAGACGGTGGCCAATGAGGCGACCATCGCCCTCGGCGACACCGGGGATGGCAACTACGGCAACATGACCGTCTACAACTTCACCGGGAGCACCGACGTGGTCGTCGACGTCCAGGGCTACTACGCCCCGAACGGCTTTGACCACAATGGGCCGTTCATCTCGACCGGTGGTCATGGCGCTGGCTACAACGCCATCACTGACGTGAACACCGGAACGATGCACCCGGTCCGCGTGCTCGACACCCGTCCTGGCTCAGGCCAGCAGGGTGCCGGTGAGACGCTCGGCCCGGACTCCACGCTGAGCTTCTACCCCGGTACGGGCACGTTCCCCTACGGCACGCCGGCCGTCCCGGCTGACGCCACCGCAGTGGTGCTCAACGTGACCGCGGCCACCTCGACGGCAGACTCCTACCTGACCGCATGGGCAACGGGCGGCTCGCAGCCTCTGGCTTCGAACCTCAACTTCCCGGCAGGCAAGATCACGCCGAACCGAGTGATCGTGCCGATCAACCCGGACACCAAGCAGGTGTCGATCTACAACTTCGCCGGGAACACCGACGTCGTGGTGGACCTCGACGGGTTCTACGCCCGCCACGAGGACGGAAGCCTGTACTACCCGTTGGTGACGCCGGCTCGCATCGTTGACACCCGGCCAGGTTCAGGCAAGCCCTACTCCGGCCAGACGCTGAACACGGGGACGATCCTGACCACCAACGTGCCTGCGGATGTCTTCCCGCCGGACACCGGTTACTCGGCTCCGGGTGGGACGTACGACTCGCACAGCTACTTCACCGGCTTCGATGTCAACACCACCATCACCGACACCACCGGTGACGGCGGCTACCTGACCCAGTACCCGTCCAACGCCGGCAGCACCCCGCCGCTGGCCTCGGACCTGAACTGGAACGCAGGAGACATCACGTCCAACGCCAACCAGCTCAGCTCTGGTGGGACGCCGGACATCGCCATCGACAACTTCAACTTCACCGGAAGCGCCGACCTGGTCATCGACCTCTACGGCTACTTCGGGCCGAACGGACTGCTGTCGTAACCCAGCAGAACTCCGAACGCAGTACGAACCAGGGAGGCCGGGGCAATCGCCCCGGCCTCTTTGGTTTGCCGGTGGTGCGAGCCATCTCGTCATGTCTAAACGAGGTGCTCTTTCATGTCGGAACGAGGTGCTCCGTCGTCGAGCTATTCCATGATGGGCCGTAGCGTCTGAGGACCCGGGCCCGCGAGCCGCGCTGTTACCGGTTGTAGGGAATGTGCCCGCTCCTCTGTCTCAAGGAACGTGGCTTTGTGACAGCTGCCTGTCCTCCTCATTCTCGGGATCACTCGAACATGCTCAGGTTTGCCGTCCTTGTCCTCGGTACACGTGCTTCCCAGTTCGCTCGACTTCCGAGGCGTTCTACCTGGCCAGCATCGTTTTGTGAGCAGCTGGCGCTCCTTCGGTCTCGCCCGGATGACCCAACTCACAATTGAGTTGCAATTCGGGAAGGGTTCTGGATTACTATGACCACCGTCAGTCTCCAGAGCACAACGAAAGGTGAACCATGAAATTATTCGAGCGAGCCTCGGCAAAGGTCCGAGGCAGGAAGGGAAGAGCGGTCGGGCTCGCGATGCTTGCCGGCCTCCTTCCGATGAGCGCAGTCGCCGCCGGCGTATTTTCCGCCGCCCCGGCCTCTGCCTCCATCACGCACTATGCGTCGGACGGGAGCTCCTACCACTCGGTTCAGCCCTACCGGCTGGTCGACACCCGGCCCAACTCGGGCCAGATCGGTCAAGGCAACACGCTGACCGCGGGACGGAGCATCACCTTCAAGGTCTCCCCGTCGGGTGTTGAGCCCAACGACGTGCCTTGGGGCGCGACCGCCGTCGTGGTGAACATCACGGCCGTCAACCCGTCCAGCACGGGCTACCTCACGGCCTTCGCCTCCGGGCAGGTCGTCCCGTTCATCTCCACGGTGAACTTCACGGCCGGTGAGACGGTGGCCAATGAGGCGACCATCGCCCTCGGCGACACCGGGGATGGCAACTACGGCAACATGACCGTCTACAACTTCACCGGGAGCACCGACGTGGTCGTCGACGTCCAGGGCTACTACGCCCCGAACGGCTTTGACCACAATGGACCGTTCATCTCGACCGGTGGTCATGGCGCTGGCTACAACGCCATCACTGACGTGAACACCGGAACGATGCACCCGGTCCGCGTGCTCGACACCCGTCCTGGCTCAGGCCAGCAGGGTGCCGGTGAGACGCTCGGCCCGGACTCCACGCTGAGCTTCTACCCCGGTACGGGCACGTTCCCCTACGGCACGCCGGCAGTCCCGGCTGACGCCACCGCAGTGGTGCTCAACGTGACCGCGGCCACCTCGACGGCAGACTCCTACCTGACCGCATGGGCAACGGGCGGCTCGCAGCCTCTGGCTTCGAACCTCAACTTCCCGGCAGGCAAGATCACGCCGAACCGAGTGATCGTGCCGATCAACCCGGACACCAAGCAGGTGTCGATCTACAACTTCGCCGGGAACACCGACGTCGTGGTGGACCTCGACGGGTTCTACGCCCGCCACGAGGACGGAAGCCTGTACTACCCGTTGGTGACGCCGGCTCGCATCGTTGACACCCGGCCAGGTTCAGGCAAGCCCTACTCCGGCCAGACGCTGAACACGGGGACCATCCTGACCACCAACGTGCCTGCGGACGTCTTCCCGCCGGACACCGGTTACTCGGCTCCGGGTGGGACGTACGACTCGGGGAGCTACTTCACCGGCTTCGATGTCAACACCACCATCACCGACACCACCGGTGACGGCGGCTACCTGACCCAGTACCCGTCCAACGCCGGCAGCACCCCGCCGCTGGCCTCGGACCTGAACTGGAACGCAGGAGACATCACGTCCAACGCCAACCAGCTCAGCTCTGGTGGGACGCCGAACATCGCCATCGACAACTTCAACTTCACCGGAAGCGCCGACCTGGTCATCGACCTCTACGGCTACTTCGGGCCGAACGGAATGCTGCGGTAACCCAGCAGAACTCCGAACGCAGTACGAACCAGGGAGGCCGGGGCAATCGCCCCGGCCTCTTTGGTTCGTTGAGCCAGCCACGAGCTCACTCGGTTCTGTACGTGCGAGTCGCATGGACCACCACTTCCCTGAATTGACGGATCATGGGGGTGTTCCCTCCGCCCGTCGTGTGGGTTGGACCCACTCGACGAACTGGGTTGACAGCGGGTCCCCTGGCCGGCCGGCCTCATGCGCGTGTGCCCTCTTCGTCGCCACAAGGGACGTACAAACGGCCGATAGAGGAACCGCAGGCCGTGAATGTTTGACTTCTCTCGGGCACTCCCTTACCATGCTGAATGGCGAGCCCAACACCTGGCGTCACAATCCAGTCACTTGCTGTCACATTCTTGTTAACACTGCGAGTATTATCTCGCTACAACGAAAGGTCGATCCACAATGGCGAAGCATCGTGGAGCTCATTCCAAGTCCGGTTTCGGTCGCTACACCCCACCCAAGAAGGCTCTGTCTAGCAAGAAGCTTGGACTTCTCGTCGGAGGTGGCGTACTCGCCGGGGCTGGATTCCTCGGGTTGTCCGCAGCTCCGAGTTTCGCAGCCACCGCCTCGGGTGGGCCGTTTTCGAGCTCGAGCCAGACGACGCCCTTCGGTAACCACGCATCGGCTTTTGGGATCCTGGGTTTTGCAGAGTCGAACGCAGGTGAAGGCCTCTTCCTGACCTCGAACAACCACAACTCCGCGCACTCCGGTGCGATCCTGGGGTTGGCCGAGGCCAACGCAGGCAACGGCCTCTTCCTGACCTCGAACAACCACAACCACGCCGACGCCTTTGCGCTCCTCGGCGTCGCAGAGGCCAACGCCGGCAACGGGCTCATCCTGACCTCGAACAACCACAACCACGCAGATGCCGTCGCGATCCTCGGGTCGGCCGAGGCCAACGCGGGCAACGGCATCATCCTGACCTCGAACAACCACAACCACGCAGATGCCGTCGCGATCCTCGGGTCGGCCGAGGCCAACGCGGGCAACGGCATCATCCTGACCTCGAACAACCACAACTCGGCCGAGGCCAACGCGCACATGGGCAGCGCCGAGGCCAACGCGGGCAACGGGCTCATCCTGACCTCGAACAACCACAACTCGGCCGAGGCCAACGCGGTGAAGGGTCACGCCGAGGCCAACGCCGGCAACGGCGTCCTCCTGACCTCGAACAACCACAACTCGGCCGAGGCCAACGCCTACAAGGGCAGTGCCGAGGCCAACGCCGGCAACGGGCTCATCCTGACCTCGAACAACCACAACTCCGCCGAGGCCAACGCGGTGAAGGGTCACGCCGAGGCCAACGCAGGCAACGGCGTCCTCCTGACCTCGAACAACCACAACTCGGCCGAGGCCAACGCCTACAAGGGCAGTGCCGAGGCCAACGCCGGCAACGGGCTCATCCTGACCTCGAACAACCACAACTCCGCCGAGGCCAAGGCGGTGAAGGGCAGTGCCGAGGCCAACGCCGGCAACGGCCTCATCCTCACCTCGAACAACCACAACTCGGCCGAGGCCAACGCCTACAAGGGCAGTGCCGAGGCCAACGCCGGCAACGGGCTCATCCTGACCTCGAACAACCACAACTCGGCCGAGGCCAACGCGGTGAAGGGTCACGCCGAGGCCAACGCAGGCAACGGCGCTCCTCCTGACCTCGAACAACGACAACTCGGCCGAGGCCAACGCCTACAAGGGCAGTGCCGAGGCCAACGCCGGCAACGGGCTCATCCTGACCTCGAACAACGGCAACTCGGCCGAGGCCAACGCCTACAAGGGCAGTGCCGAGGCCAACGCAGGCAACGGGCTCATCCTGACCTCGAACAACGGCAACTCGGCCGAGGCCAATGCGGTGAAGGGTCACGCCGAGGCCAACGCCGGCAACGGGCTCATCCTGACCTCGAACAACGGCAACTCGGCCGAGGCCAACGCCTACAAGGGCAGTGCCGAGGCCAACGCCGGCAACGGGCTCTTCCTGACCTCGAACAACGGCAACTCGGCCGAGGCCAACGCGGTGAAGGGCAGTGCCGAGGCGAACGCCGGGAACGGCGCCTTCCTGTCCTCGAACAACTTCAACGTGGCCTCAGCCAACGCCTACAAGGGCAGTGCCGAGGCCAACGCCGGCAACGGCAGCCTGGCCTCCAACAACTTCAACTTGGCCACAGCCGATGCGGTGAAGGGCCATGCCGAGGCCAACGCGGGCAACGGCAGCGGTTCGTCGAACAACCTCAACCTCGCCTTCGCTTCGGCCTACAAGGGCCACGCAACGGCAGCTGCGGGCAACGGCGACGGCTCGTCGAACAACCTCAACTTTGCTCAAGCCGATGCCAGCCACGGCAGTGCAACGGCAGCTGCGGGTAACGGCGACGGTTCGTCCAACAACCTGAACACTGCTGAAGCGCTGGCCAACCACGGCAGTGCAACGGCCGCTGCGGGTAACGGCGACGGTTCGTCCAACAATGGCAATACGGCTGCAGCTGTCGCCCTCGATCCAAGCCACGCTGCGGCAGCAGCGGGCAATGGCAACGGGAGTACCAACACAGACAACACCGCCGCCGCTCTTGCCGCCGGCAACAGCGATGCCGCAGCCGCTGCCGGAAACGGTAACGGCAGCGCCAACACCGGCAACGGAGCAGGTGCACTCGCCCTCAACAACGGCAATGCAGTTGCAGCTGCTGGTGAGGGTAACGGCAGCACCAATACGGGCAACAACGCGTTGGCCGCCGGCATCTCCGGTGGGCAGGCATCCGCAACGTCGGGGAATGGGAACAACTCCTCCAACTCGGGCAACACCGCCGTTGCCGGTGCGTTTGGCGTTGGGGTCAACGACAGCATCGCCAATGCCCAGGCTGGCAACACCACCGCTCCGGGCGCCTCGAACAACAACAACACGGCAGTTGCGGCGGCCAGCAACGGTGGCAACTCACTGGCCGTTGCCGGTACCGGTGGTCCGACGAACAACAGCTACAACAGTGCATCGTCGGTCAGCGATGGATCCTCTACGACGGCAGCCTCAAACGCCGAACTTGGAGGGGCCGTGGCTAGCTCTGCCGCCATAAGCAACAGCACGGCCACCACTCCTCCGCCGACCACCGCCGTGTCTCTGGCCGCGGCCGGAGGTACGGCGTCTTCGACGGCCATCAACGGGGGCACGTCGACGACATTGGCGACAGGCACTGGCAATGTTGCCGTCGGCGCCTCGTCGGGCGCCGGTGGAGTGGCCAGCGCGACTGACAATGGCCTCCCGTCGGACAACGCCGTGGCCAGCTCCACGCCCAACTCGGCTGCAGCTTCGGTGAACAGCAACGGGCAGTGGTCCTTCAGCGTTGGCGGGAACACCGTCAGCAGCTAGTCGTAGGTCCGTCGGTCTCCAGGGGCCGCGGACATAGCAGCAAGCACATCGCAAGGACCCCCTTCCACCGGAAGGGGGTCCTTGCGCTTGTGGTCGACAGGTTGGTGGGGCCGGGGCCGGCTGCCATGCGACGATCCCGTGGGCCTCAGGACCGGATTCAGGCCGGGTAGGTTTAGGCCCATGGGATCAACCGCTTGGGGTTCCCGGAGGACGGGCTATTTGGACCCAGTGTCAGTGGCCAACTACCTGCACCAAACGGCAGATGACACGGTATCCCAGCAAACTAAAGCGACAGTGCCCCCGGAAGGAAAGTTCGTGTTACGCGGTGGTATATCAGGGAGCGCACAGCCTTGGTGTGGGGCCAGACAGGCGGGATCAGCTCGCTACACCGATGGGACGAAATCGACCCGTACCCCGAAGGGGACCGTGCCGAGAAGTTTGTCGCCGGTGAAGATTTCCACCTGATAGGCCCCGTCCTTGTCGATGACGGCCATGATGTTGAAGACAATGAACTGGTACAGCGGGGTTCCTTCAATGGCGAGAGGTGAGGGTCCCCGAGTTGTCCGGATCTCCGCAGCTCCGATGTCGTCACTGCTTCCCTGCCGCCTCAACCGCACGTGGATCTCATACTCCAATTCGGCTTCCTCTGCCTTCATGGAGATCACCAGCCCAACATTCAGACGTTGTGTCGTCGGTAGGTGTGGAACCGCCCACCACTCCGGAAATGCCCCCTTGGTGGAGAGGACTCCGTCGGTAACTTGAATATCGTCGGCCAGGAAGGCGCTCACCAGTTGCATTGGCAAAGTATGCCTTGCTGCCGCATTTCTGTCACAACCGATCATTTTGTAGATGTTCGGCACTGCCGGGCGGGTGTCTACAACCACCCTTCCCTGCGGCGAGGCCGCTCTCATTTGAGGAAATGCTGCAGACGGTGCGGCTTCCATTGTGACTAACAGTGCTCTTCAAGTGGATCCTTGACGTCGTGTCCATTTGGCTGGTGGACACAGAGAGAGTTGGCAAGCAATGAAGTGCGCTCGCACCGCGAATAGGCTGGCCTCGGAGCTGTTTCTGGGTTAAGGTTCGCGCAGCCTGCTCTATCTGCAGCTGTTTCGAAAGGTGACGCATGAGACTATTTCGACGGGCCTCCGAAGGGAAGAAACGACGCGCGCTCGGCATCGTAATGAGCGCCGGCCTTCTGCTTCCCATGGGAGCGATCGCTGCCGGTACGCTCACCGCCACACCGGCGTCGGCGTCAGTCACTCATGACGCGGCCGGTGGCAGCACCTACCACGCCGTTCAGCCGTATCGCCTCGCCGACACGAGGCCTAACTCTGGCTTCGCCAACAGCCAGGGGCAGACGCTGACCGCCGGGCGCGTCCTCACCGTCAAGGTCGCTCCCTCAGGAATCTCGCCGAACAACGTTCCTGACGATGCCACCGCGGTTGTGGTGAACATCACGGCCATCGATCCCAGTGCCGGGGGATACCTCACCGCCTACGCCGCCGGCCAGACGGTCCCGCTGGCATCGACGGTGAACTTCATCGCCGGGCAGACGGTGGCCAACGAGGCGGCCATCACCCTCGGGAACACCGGGGATCCGCACTACGGCGAGATCAGCATCTACAACTTCACCGGCAGCACTGACGTTGCCGTTGACGTCGAGGGCTACTACACGCCCGACACGAGCGGGAGCTTCTACGTTCCTGCCGTCAACTTCAACGCAGCGACCCTGAGCACGGCAGTGTCGCCGACTCGAGTGCTCGACACCCGACCCGGGTCGGGTCAACAGGGTGCAGGCGAGACCCTCGGGCCGCAGCAGTCGCTCAGCTTCTATCCCGGCACGACGACCTTCGTGCCTGGTGTCCTGACCCCGATCGTGCCGTCGAGCGCGACGGCGGTGGTGCTCAACGTGACTGCGACCAATCCGACCGATACCTCATACCTGACGGTGTGGTCGTCCGGTGGAGCCCAGCCGTTGGCGTCGAACCTCAACTTCCTGCCCGGCCAGACGGTGCCCAACCGGGTCATCGTGCCGCTCAACCCGGTCACCAAGCAGGTGTCCATCTACAACTCGTTGGGGAATACCGATGTGGTGGTGGACGTCGACGGCTACTACACGCCCCTGTACGGCACGGAGTACTACGGCCTGGTGACACCGACCCGGATCGCCGACACCCGGCCGGGTTCCGGCCTCCCGTATAGCGGTCAGACGCTCGGCCAGGGAACGATCCGGACCATCAACGTGCCGAGCGACACCTTCGGCCCGAATACCGGGTACAACGCCCCGGCAAACTTCCTCGGCGTGGACGCCAACTTGACGATCACCGACACGACGGCTCTGTCGTATCTCACCGCCTACCCGTCGACGGCTGGTTCGTCGCCGCCGTTGGCGTCGGACTTGAACTGGGTGGCCGGCCAGACCGTGGCCAGCGGTGACCAGATCAGCGGAGTGGGTGTGAGTACACCCTCGACGGCGATCGACGCCTACAACTTCGCCGGCAACGCCGACCTGGTGGTGGATATCTACGGCTACTTCGCCGGCGGCGTCGCCATCCCGCCGACGGGATAGCGGGGCCTGCCCGATATGACATGCCCTGGGACCAACGACCGTGGGAGCCGCTCGCGTCGCCTGCGGCTGGGCGTCCTAGGCACTCAGCTCATTTGTCTTTCCGTTTCGACCTGGAGGATCAGCAATGAAGAAGTCCACCGCAGCACACGCCAAGGCGGGCTTGGGCCGCTATACGGCGCCCAAGCGCACCCGCGGCGCGCATGCCCGTCGTCTCCCGAAGATTGACGCCCTGGGGAGCAAGCGCGCCCGCGTGCTGGCCGGCGGTGGCGCACTGGCTACGGCGGGCTTGATCGGCTTGGCTGCTGCGCCCAGTTTCGGTGCCAACGCCATTGCCTTCCCTTTTGGCTTCCACCATCACACCGATACCAACCACAACACTGCGGAGGCCGGCGCCATCGGCGGTCTCGCCTTTTCGGCGGCGGGCGACGGATTGGTGGGCACCAACCACCACAATCACGCCAGCTCCTTTGCTGCCTTCGGGAGTCTGGCCTTGTCGTTTGCTGGCAACGGGGCCGGTGGCAGCAACAACCGCAACCATGCCCACGCCACGGCCATAGGGGACAGCATCGCCCTCTCCTTTGCCGGAAACGGCATCTTTGGTAACAACAATCACAACCGTTCGGATGCGATTGCTACGAACGGAAGTCTCGCGGTCGCTGGCGCAGGCAACGGTCTGGTGTTGTCCAACAACAACCACAACCGCGCAGTGGCCGTGGCCAACAACGGCAGCTCGTCGGTTGCCCTGGCCGGGAACGGGAACGCCGGGGCCAACAATGGCAACACGGCCACCGCGGTGTCCGACACGGGTGGGACGGCCACGGCCAACGCCGGCAACGGCGAATTCTTCTCGTCCAACAACGACAACACGGCCACTGCGGTTGCCACCACGGGAGGCACCGCTACCGCCAACGCCGGGAACGGAAACGGAGCCTTCCCGACCTCCAACAACGACAACACGGCTACGGCGTTGGCCGCCACCGGGGGCACGGCTACGGCTAACGCGGGGAATGGCGCGAACGGCGGCAACGGGAATACCGCCACCTCGGTCGCCGTCAACGGAGGCACGACCACCACTACGGCCAACAACGGGACCGAGGCGCTCGGAGTGACCTCGGGACCGGCCACGGTCACGGTCAACAGCAGTAGCACGAGTTCGACGGCGACCTCCTCGTCCACAGCTGGTGGGGGAGGCTACGGGGGCAGCAATACCGGTACCTATACCGTGACCCTCAACGGAAGCAGTTACTCGACAAGCAGCTAGGGACTACATGGTTCGCTCGTTGGGAGGGCAATGACAGACGATGTAGGGGGCAATGGCCACGTCGCTGGAAGACCGCCCGCCATGCGCTTCCGCTCCCAGCCCCGGGACAGGCCGGCCCTGGAGTGCCAGGTCCCAGTCTCGGAATGCGCCTCGATTTCCAACCCGGGCTCGCCCTCCAGTTCGGCGGAGAATCCGGCCGCGATCGACTGGGAGGTGCCGGTCGCCAGTTGGTCGGTCGGGCCGGACGAGTCGGCTCCATCTGAGCCACCGGCCCAAGCAGCGATAAACCCGGTATCGGCGGTCGCTCCTTTGAGCGCTCGCCCCACCAGCCCTCCGAAGCCCATCCCTGCTCCAGAGCCCGTTCCCGCCTCGACCGGTCAGGCAGGGGCTCCCCACCGACCGGCCGGGCCGACCATCGGTCATCCGCGAGCAAGGCACCGGCGCCGGAGGGTCGCCGTCACCGTTGCCGCCGGAGTGATCGTCGGCCTCGGTTCGGCAAGCTTTGCCCTGCACAGCGGGACCCCAGTCCCGAGCTCGAGCGCAGACCCGACCTCGACCAACCCAGGCGGGGCGGTCGGCCCGCACTCCTCCACGTCCGGGAGCGGCTCCCCTTCGGCTTCAGGTGCAGGCGTAGCAGCCGGAACCATCTCGACGACGGATTCGCAAACGCCGGCCACCGTGGCGGGAGGAAAAGCGTCGGCCAACGACGCAGGTGGAAAGAAGCCCTCCACGGCGTCGACGAGCGGTGGGTCCTCGCCGACGTCAGGCAAATCGGCCGGGACCAAAACACAACCGTCTGGCGGCGTGCCTCAGTCCACGTCTGGCGCAGTGCCTCAGTCCGGAAATGCGACGCCCGACTCGTCATCGAACCAGGCATCGTCGGGAAGCTCGACCACCGGGGCGAGCACGGCGGTGCCGAGCACGGGCGTCAGCCGTCAGCGATCCCGCTCCAGCCACAGGCAGCGCCCCTCCCGCCGCCAGCCCTCCAGCCCCGTCGGTGACGACGACGCCTACGCCAGCTCCACCCGCCCCTCCGCTGGCTGCGGCCACGCCGTGGACCTTCTCGTGGACGCCGACCACCACGACGACGACAACGACAACAACGGCTCCGCCATCGACGACCACTACGACCGGGGGGTGAGGACACTCACGAGGTGCGTTGCCGGTGGGCGGGCACGATCGGTGCCAATGGCCGGCGCCGGCCGGCTACCTCGTGGCCCCCGGAACGGACTCTTCTGAGTTCTCCGGTCGGCCAGGATCCACGACTCGGTTGGAGGAAAACCCGACGGCGTCGGGGACGGACTCGGCGAGCCGCTCCTGGGGAGAGGCACTGCTGTCGCCGGTGCGTGAAGTGAGGCCATCGAGCCGGGCTCGCTGGGACTGCAGGGCGCGTCCCTGTTCAGCCACCATATGGGACAAGGCGACCTGGCTCTGTGCCACCGCGGTGTGGGCCCTCGCCACTCCGCGGTCGATGTCGGTGGCCAACCGCTGTTCTTCGTCCTCGAGCCGGGCAACCTCGTGGCCCAGTTGGGTGACGGCGGTGGCCAGTGCGACATTGACTTGGCGTTGATGGTCGTCATGGTGCCGCTGGGCCCGGAGCACCACCCGCCGATAGAAGCGGGCCAGGCCGGGGAACCTCGTGACGATCGCATCGAGCGACGGTCGAGACCCCGCCAGCTCGATCAGTGTCCTCGGAGCGGGCGCTGGAATGCCCGCCGCCGCTAGGGCATCGGCTCGCTGTGCCTCGATGGCGTTGAAGCGTTCCCGGACGAACGCAGCCCGCTGCTCCGGGCCGTGGCGGGTCTCGACGGCCCGTTGGGCACGACGGCCGACCTCGGCGGCTTCGTCAGGGTGCTCGAAGACCCGCCGGAGGAGCCGAGCTGCCTCGTCGAGGTCGGGCTCGGCCCAGGTAGCCCCGACCGGGTACGGGGCGCAGTCCGGGGGCACCGAGCCTTTCGTCCAGCTCACCAGGTAGGCAGTCTCGGGACTCATGAAGTCCATGTTCCCCGAGTAGGCGGTGGCGATCACCGGCTTGCCCAGGGCCATTGACTCGGCCATGGTCAATCCGAAGCCCTCACTCCGGTGGAGCGACACGTAGCAGTCGGCGACGTTCATGAGCGCGGCCAGATGCTTGGCGTCGTAGTACTCATCGATCACCATGATGTCGGACCGATCGGCGACGGCCCACCGTAGGGCCTCCAGATCGGGAACGCACTTGTCGCCGTTGACGATCTTGAGGACGAGAAGGGCACCGTCCTCAGGGGCGAACGCTCGCCGATAGGCGTCAACGAGACCGATGGGGTTCTTTCGCTCCAGGACGCTCATGAGGTCGAAGCAGAAGAGGAATATGGTGCGATCTTCGGGGAGGCCCAGCTCGCCACGATCGACCCCGACGGGGACGTCGGGAGCAACGATCGGGTGGGGGAGGGCGAAGACCGGCTTGGTCGTGGCCGCAGCGATCGAGGACCGGGTGAATTCGGAGATGGCCCACACTTCGTCGACGAGCCCGAAGGCGGCGTGCTGGCTCTCGGGGAACTCCTCGAGCTCCCAGGCCCATTGGCCAATGGTGTAGTGGTCGGCGAAGAAGGCGGGCCCCGCCTCGAGCGCGAATGCGGCCAGTTGGTCGGCGTTGATGCACACGATGTTGACGTCGAACTTGTAACCGGATTCGGGCTGCCGGTCGACGAAATCGTGCTGCTGCCGGCTGTTCGTGGCCGTGTTGACCAACGTCGTGTAGGGGATGTCGGATGCCTCGAGGGCCTTGGCCAGCAGCCGGGCCCCCTGACCCACCCCGAGCTCGGCCCGCAGGTAGCCCACCAGCGTCACGCCGGGCTGGAGGTCGCCCCTCGCCTCGTCCCTTGCCCCAGACGCGTTATGTGCCCCATGGCCGGCCGTCTCGGCCTGAAGCGGTGGCTGGGCCAGCAATGGGTGCACCCCGCCCCGCGCCGCCTCGTGCTGCAGCCAATCGAAGAACCGGGCCCGATCAGCGCCCTGCGGGTCATGGATCAATGAGCGGAGATCGGCCCGGAGGCCGAACAGGGTTGCCTGGTAGACGCTGAGCTGGCCCGGGTCACCGGGAACGCCGGGTGGGCGGTTGAGCCGGGCCACAAGCTCATTGGCCCCGTCCGGGTCGAACGGATTGGTTGGGTACGGTCCCTCGTCCTCGTCAGCTTCGTCGAGCCAGCGCCGGTACAGGAGACGGACGGTGTGGTCGAGGGGAACGCCGTTGGCCATGACCCCGAGACCGTAGGGGGCCTGGTCGTCGACCCCGAACCCGTTGGCCGCCAACAAGTCTCCGTACTCGTCGCAGATCTGGCGAACGGCCGGTCGTTCGCTGAGCAAGATGCGCGGGTTCTTCGACTGATGCTTGCTCAGGAGATGGGGTTGATCCGGGCTGTAGCCACTGAAGTGGAAGAACTTCAAGGGCAGCCCGTCCACCTGGTAGGACCCGGCGCTGACGGTCAGGTCGCGATGGTCGAGGTTCCAATAGGCCACGTTGCAGCCGGGGTCGCGGGCGATGACGCAGTCGAAGATCCCGGGCACGAAGTCGACCCATCGCTGATCGACGAAGCGCATGTTGCCGGGATCGACATAGCACTCACGCCGGAGGCGCTCCATCCAGAAGTCCAGGAAGTTGAGAGCCGCTTGTCCCACCCCGATGAAGCCGAGGTTGTAGATTCCGGAGGCCAGGATGGACGTCTCCGACGTCATCTTGCCGTCGCGTGGCATCGGAGCCGTCACGTGGGGCGTGAGCACGATGCCGTGCTCCTCGGCCCCTGTGGCGAGGTCCTCGAGCGAATGGAAGACCTGGATGTCCGGGTCGATGTACAGAACCGATGTGAGGTCCCGGCGGAGGAGGGCGGACAGGAGCCACGGCTTCACCGCCGTGGCGAACTCCATCACCGAATAGGCAGCCGCCATTTCGTCCAGATCGGAGCGCTCGATGTCCAGGTCGGCGAGACCGAGGATCTCGAACGGCTCATGGGCCGGGTCGATCTCGCCCAGCGGGTCATCGAGCACCAGGACGAAGAAGCGTCCGCCGGGGTGGTGTTCCATGAAGCTGGTGGCCAGGACGCGGGCCGCCGGAAGGTAGTTGCGGGCGATGATGGTGCAGGCGCAAATTTCGGCGCGGCCGTTCTCTGACCGGTCCCGGGGCACCCGCCAATCATAGTCCAGGCGTCGGTCCTTGACTAAGGGCGTGGGGAGGCGGCCACCGTCAGCGGGACCTCGTAGCTGAGCTGCTCGAACTCAGGGGGACCTTCGGCCGGATGGGCAGCCACAAACGCCCGCGCCGGCTGGTCCGAGGGCCAGTGATCGACCCGATCGACCACGAAGCCAGAGGACTCGACCCAGTCCACCAGGCAGCTGATGGTGGGGGCGAACCAGTTGGAACCGTCGCCGGCCAGCTCGTCGCGCCGGAAGAACCGCGCGCTGGGCTCGTCGGTCGGGGACCCCGAGACGGCGGTTTCCACGTACAGGCTCCCCCGGGTGAGCCGGCGGAGCGAATCGAGGGCCAGCAGCGGGTGCCGCAGGTGGTATAGGACACCCAGGAAGAACACCTCGTCGAACTGGTCGTTCAGGACCTGGGGCAACTCGTAGATCGTGCCCTTGACGAATTCCGCTCGGGAGCCCACGGCGCCACGCAGGGTGTCGAAGCCGAAATTGCCGGGATCGTAGATATCTACCGCGACCACGCGGTCGGCGCCCCGGGCCTCAGCGATGAAGGCGGCTCCCCCGTTCGTGGTCCCGACATCCAGAAAGGTCCGGCCCTCGAGCGAGAGGGGCAACCCGACCCGCTGTATCAGCCATTCGATGTTGGCCGCCCCGGGAGTCAGGACGTTCTCGCTCAAGTGGAACTGTTGGTGCCAGACGAATTCGGAGTCGTCGATCAGCCGTCTCGCTGAGGCATCGTCGAGCATTTCGTCCATCCTCCAGTGGTCGTCATCGCGGGCGGGAGGCGGTACCTGCGTTCCCGTTGCCCAGGGCATCATCGCGCGAGCGCGAACCAGCGTGCCTTAGCCGGGCACGCCGCCGAACCGCTCACGGTTCGCCTCCAAGGCGTCGAGGAGGCCCTGGAGTTGGCCTCGTCGCTCCAGAGCGCCGCCCCGGACGGCGGTCAGCTGTTCAGCTAGGTCGGGGATGTGCGCCAACCTGAGCTGGCGCAGTTCCTCCTCCTGCTCGAGCAGAACCCCCTGGGCGACGGCGGCGGGGAGGACCGGCGGGTGCTCGAGCACGGGCGACCCGAGCGGGGCGGCACCGACCACGAATTGGTAGGTGGTGCCCTCGATGTCGGATTCCAGGTCGGCGGCGAGGACAGGGTCGACATCGTCGACTGGGATCTCGGTCGTCCCGAGCCGCCGGGTCACCCTGACCATGTCGAACATGCCCCAGCCGGCCTGCTCGAGCAGGTCGTCGACCCCGGCCCGGTCGAAGAAGCGCAGGTGGGTACGGTCGAGGAGGCCCATCTCGGTGTAGCGGAAGCGCCCCTTGAGCAGGGCCAGTCGGACCGAGGCGTGGGCCACGTTCGGGAGTGAGATGATCCCCCAGCCCCCGTCGGCCACGACCGCTTTCGCCCGCCCGAGGACGGCGGCAGGGTCACTGAGGTGCTCGAGGATGTCGAGCATCAGCACCACATCGAAGCGCTGACCCTCGAGCTGCTCGGCGAATTCGAACGTGTTGAGGTCGGCTACCACCACCTCGTCGCACACCGCTCGGGCCGCCTCCGCCGCTTCCCGCTCGAGCTCCACCCCCCAGACCTCGCAGCCCATGCCCTTGAGGACGGCTGCCACCGACCCGTCGGCCACCCCCAGGTCGAGGACGCGGCTCTTGGCTGGGACCCGGCCGATGGCCATGACGTGGGAGTCGTTGGCGTAGCGAAGGTTGGGCTCGGCCGTGTAGCGGGATGCGGGGCTCACCTCGGGCGCCGAAATCTGGAGTAGACGTCCCGAGCCGGAGACGACCAACGGAAGAGCTTCGTGGCGCGCAGGAGACGCAGCTGTTCGCGGAGGTAGCCGTTCTCATCTCGGAGAGCTTGCGAGTCGCCGTTCTCGCCCCGCTCGAGCTGGAGCAGGCGGCGGTTGAGGACCTTCAAGAGCTCCTCTCGTTGGCCCAGCCGCTGCCGCAGGGCGCGGACCTCGGCTTCGAGCGTTCGTACCCGTTCATCGGCACCGAAGTCGGTCTGGTCAGACATGTCTACCTCGCCCATCGGATCAGCTCTGGCCCCAGGGCAGCAGGGGATAGAGCTCTTCTAGTTCGCTCATCAGCGGCGCGGTCGAGACATCGACGGGCCGGCGCGGCGTCGACCCGGCCCGGCGACAGCCGATGAACTGGGGCAGGAATTCGGCACCGTAACCGTTGCCGGCCAGACGCAGCCAGAACTCGTAGTCTTCGTAGCCCCGGTGGCCGGCCGGCGTGTCGTAGCCGCCAGTGTCCTCCCATGCCACTCGGCGGATCATGGCCACCGCTGCCAGGTAGTCGCGCTCGGTCAGGCATGTCGGGTCCCACGGGAGATAGTTCATCAGGCCGACCCGGCCGCCTCCAGCGATGACCCCGTAGGCGGCGGCGGAATCCGGAGCGCTGTCGAGTGCGGCTGACAGTTTCTGCAGGGTGGTGGGAAAGATCGAGGTCCCGGCATCCGAGATGAAGACCCGGTCGGCCCGAGCTTCGGCGATGCCGATGTTCCGCGCCGGCCCGATCCCTGCGTTGGCCGCCCTGGCCAGCAATTTCGTGGGGAACCATTCGGTCGAAGCCATCAGCTGCCTGACCGCGTCGACTGACCCGTCCTCGGAGTGGTCGTCGACCACGATGAGCTCTACCGAGGTCCCTAGCGTGCTCATGACCGACGACATGGCCTCGGTGATCGAGGCATGGTCGTTGTACGAGGTGAGCACCACGCTGACCTCTGGCCTCGCATGGTCCCAGGACTGCGTGACCGACGTCTCGAGATGGTCAGGGCGGCCGTAGAGGATGAGGCCTGGAGCGCCTCGACCTGCTGGACGAGGTCGCTTTCTCCATTGTGCAGCTCCTTGATCCGAGCATGCATCTGGCGTTCCCGTCTCGACCATGGCCTCGACCTGGGCGGCCGGGCCGCCGGACCGGCTGGAGGTGTGGGTGCCCCGACGGGCTGGGGGCGTCGGACACGGGTGGCGGACCCCGACGCTTCCTCGAGAAGGGCACAGACCGGCTCCAGCAGGGCCTTGAACTCGAGCTTGGTGCGTACGAATTCGTAGGCGGTGGCGGCCATCTCGGCCCGGAGCGCTTCGTCGGTCACCATGCTGGCGGCATAGGCACCGAGGACATCGGACGGGGCGGCGATCAGGTGTTCGCCGGGGAGCAACGGCCCGTAGTCTCCGGAGGACTCGGTCACGACCAGGCATCCGTTGACGATCGCCGCCAGCACACGTGGCCACTCGAGCGACCGGCCCTCGCCAGAGTGAATGTTGAGGAGGACGCGGCCAGAGGCCAGCATGTCCACTGCGACGCTTGTCCTTGCGACCGTTGCCCCCGACATGGCGCTGGTCCGAGCCGGCCGGTCCAGAGTCCTCGCACAACCGGATCTCCGCCTTGCAGTCCCACAGCAGCCGTGCCGCCTCAGAGAGGAAGTGATCGAGCTTGGCGGTCATTGAGCCGAAGATGAGGAGGTCAGTGGGCCGTGGACCGTTGGGGTCGCCACCCCACTGGTCCCAACTCGGGTGATAGCCCAACTGCAGGTGGGTAGCATTGATTCGGCCCCGAACAAGTGAATCGACCCCGTTCTCGCTGATGTGGAGGGCCATGGGTCCGGCGCTCGCATAGCGGGCGCCGACATCGAATCCCGGCGAGCCGGGTTGGCCCACTCCGAGCGTGACGCTCACGCTGGCTGCCTGGAGCAGCTCCGGCTCGCTGTGGCCGGTATGAGGGAAGAACTCGTCCGGGGCCACGACGAGATTGACCCGGTCCCGGCCTGGCTCCGGCAATCCCGGAGCCAGCGCCACCGTACGGTAACCGAGATCGCCGAGGGCCTCAGCGACAAGGGCAGCGATCTCCGACGCGACGGGACTGCCACGGTCGCTGGCATACACGCAATAGAGGGGGGTCATGGCCTTGGGCTCGATGCGGACATCTGTCGCACCGGCCAGCAAGGTTACTGCCACGAAGCAGATCAGGTCGCCGACAACCGAGTTGGTGAACGCCAGGCGAGCACGAAGCGGTGTCGGGATTCGAGCCCGGCTGACCGTCGTCCAGCAGCATGTGGACAGCCCTCCCGCCCTCCGACTTCACGGATCGTGGCGAGGCCGTGACCTCCGAATGGGGCCGAAAGAGCCGTTGCGTGAGCAATGGGCACCTGGCGGGTGGCATTGTGTGAAACTCCTGGGAAAAGGGTACTGGAATGGCATGGCCATCGATCAAGGGGGACTGTGGTCGTGGCTGTTGACGTTCTACGAGGGCAACGCGTAGCTTTGCGCCCGTCAGGGCAGTGACCTGCCAGGTTGGGCGAATTTCGTGGGGGAGGATTGCTCGAATGGGGGGGTCGCCATCACCTGTTAGGGGCTATGTGGAATTGAGCACGAATGGCCTTGCCCTCACGCACACGGAATCCGACTCGATTGAGCTTTCGATCGTCCTTCCCGCCTACAACGAGAGCGGGCGAATCCGCAAAGGGCTCGGCATTCTCTTGGCCTCGATCGAATGCGGCGAACTGGGCACCTTCTCGGTTGAAGTCCTTGTTGTCGACGACGGGAGCACCGACGACACAGCCGCACAAGCCGAGAGGCTGCTATCCCCGTTTGCCCATTCGAGCGTCATCCGCCTCCCCAAGAACGTTGGCAAGGGTGCTGCCATTCGAGCTGGCGTCGCCCATGCTCGAGGTGCGATCGTGGCTTTCATGGACGTCGACATGGCCGTCCATCCTTCGCAGCTCCCATCCTTGCTGACCGCGCTCGAGGATGCTGACGTAGCCGTCGGATCACGAGCCTTGCCAGAGTCGAAGACTCAGTACGGGAGCCCTCTCCGTGTCGTCATGGGTCGATCGTTCACGCGAATCGTGAGGGCCACGACTCACCTTCCACTCCATGACACACAATGTGGGTTCAAGGCCTACCCTACTCCGGTTGCAAGGCTGCTGTTCCACTGCTCCACGATTGATCGGTTCGCGTTCGATGTCGAGATACTGACGATCGCCCGTCAGCTTGGGCTCCGCTTGGCAGAGGTTCCGGTGCACTGGTGCCACCAACCGGACAGTCGCATCCGGCCATTCGTCGATTCCGTGCTGATGGTTTGCGACGTGATTCGGACCAGGCGGGGACTTCGAGGGGGGGTACGCCTTCACGGTGCTGTCGCTCAAAATGTCTCCAAAGGTACCTCTGCGGTCGAGGCCACCCATTCGGCTCTGGGTCCGACCATGCCCGTCGTTTCGTGGGAGGACGGCAGCGCTCTTGCCCTCTTTCCACTGTGCGGGGCGAGCAAATCACGGTGTCTGATCGGCGAGCTCAGAGAGGCCATGCCTGAGGCGAGTGTCCGCCCGCTTTCCCTGACGCTCGCCCAGTTCGTCGCGATCGCCCCTCTCCTGTTCGCCCGCATCGGTGCGCCAATTGCTCGTGCGCCGGAGATGGGCCCAGATCGACCGGGACCGATGAGGCTCAGGTCTTCCTGAGGAACCACAGTTCCGGGTAGCGGTGGTAGTACCGAGCAGACACGAGCTTCTGGCCCCGTTCGGTGAATACGACGAACGGACCGTTCTTGTCGATTGGCATCCCCAATAGTTGGTTGATCTGGGGCTCCATCCCCGGCACCCAACCGTCAGTCAACAGCAGATAGGCGGCCCCGTGCTCATCTCCGGCCAACTGAAACGGATCGGGACCCGAGTACTTTACTCCGATCCCAATGTGGCCCTTGGGAACGTGGGCTTCGATGGCGGAGGTCATCTGCTGTGCTCTGGCCATGCCCGCCCAATTCAAGAGGAACTGGTTTCCGTAGGGAAACACGACCACCAGCATTCCGGCAATGCCTGCCGCCCCCAGGGTAAGGAGCGCACCCGTTCGTTTGCCCTTGACCGAAATCGGGGTCTCCTTCTGGCGGAGTGAGGCGACGCGGTCCGAGGCCTGATGGCCGCGATCTGGGGCCTGATGATGGCAATCTGGGGCCTGATGGCCACAAACGCTGCTAGCCCCAATGTGATCCACACACACAATCCGACGAGCCAGAGTTCCAAATTGATCCAAATGAAGGCTTCGTAATAGGAGACAGGCGTGCTGGCGAAGAGGATCACCGTGCCAAGCAACGCGGCGATCGACAGGATGCACATGCTGAGGAGTGCCCGGTGCCCATGCCGCCTGGCCATGACGGTGACGGCTACCAGGATCGCGACCATGACCAGGCCAAGAAGGATATTGCGATGGGCGATATCGTTACTCGAGGCAAATGGGAGGATGGGCCTGGGAGATGCCCAGATCGGATTGAGGGATCCGACCCGACCGAGGGCCCGGAGTCCAAAGACGAAGCCTTCCGTTCTCTGCACCGTCCCTCCACTGAGGATTCCCTCGGATCGGAGGAGGGCCGAGATATTTGGTCGGGCTTCGAAGAACTGCTGGTAGAGCGGCCCAGCCCAGCATAGGACAGCGACGATGACGGTCCACCACAGCCAACGGCGATTGATTGGCCGCCGGGCGAACCAACCACAGATCAAGGCCCCTAAGAGCACACAGCCCATCGAGGGTAGATAGAGCAGGTGCGAATCGATGGTGACTGATCCGACAAATAACAACAGTGGAAAATATCGAAGGTTCCCCAGCCCAACGGCAAAGGCAATGCCAAGAAACGCGGCGAACCAAAAGAATCCGAAGGAGGAATTCCAGACCGGGTCGAGGAATGGTGTCGGCGTCGTGATGGCCATATCCGCTATGGCAACCGCGAATACAACTGCCGCCCACATGCCGGCTGTTCGCCAGAGGGTCTCGATCGTTACCGACAGGATGACGGCGCACAGTATGGCTGAGCCCAAGAGGGCGCCCTGGCCCGGGTCGAGATGGACAAAGGGACCAAGGATCCAATATTCAAGGGGTCCCGGATTCGAGTTTCCCTGTGTGCTCGTAGCGAACGTCAACTGACCGACCAGCGGTGGGTGAAGTGTGAACGTACGCCAGGCACCGATGGCAATAGCGGCATCGTCTCCCAGTGGGCGCCAACCGCGCGCCATCGAGCGAATCGCCGGGACGAGCAAGAGAGACCAAACGAGTAGGTGGGCCAGTGCACGGACGATCCGGAAGGACGGCGCCGTCCGTCGGTTTGGGATGACATCCGCGGCTGGCTCAAGCGCGTCCAGCGTGCTCATGGGGCCACCGCGCCCAGCCTGATCGGGTGAGGGACCCGAATGTCGCGCAACCGTGCCACCAACAGCGAGGCCCGAGTCGGCGAAAGCGCATCTATTTTGCACGTATAGAGCCTGCAGTTCGGACTTGGGCGGCACGTGATCCCCCGTCGTGTAGGCCAGCCAGATTATCAACGTGCCAAGGCAATAGTACGCCGAAAGAGGGGTGCTTCCGCCGAACCAAAGACGTTCTGATTCCAGAGGTGGATGGACGCTTGCATATAGGCCAGAGGCTTCATGACAAAGGGAATCTTGGTGTCGAGCTCGATCAATCCCCGCGATTGGCCGTAGGACACAACCAGGAAGGTGGTTCCGAGAAAGCCGAGCACACGCCGTCCAAGCGGATCTGTGCACGGAGCCGGGGCCTCCAGGGACCGCCGAGCGGTCGTCGGTGACTTCTCCGCGCCCTTAGGGAGTATGCCGCTGGTTCGTTGCGGCGGTATCAAGGCGCGTACCGTTCGTACGTCCACAGGCCACCTGACCCTCAGACTCCGGCGGAGTGGGTGGTCTCCGACTGACCACGAGGAGGGGATACCCAACCATGAGTGAAACCGGCTGTGGACGCTGCATCTCGGTTTGAGCGAAGGACCCGGCCGTTCGACATGTGGTCGCTCGGAGCGACGAGAAGCGTGAGGGGAGCCAACTTGATCAGGTCGGCAACGGAAACCGATCGTTCGGCCACGCAAACTTCGGGCACGAGCCGGCCCAAGCGAGAAGTCACCTCCCCCGGCACGTGGGATCCACTCAGGGGAAACAGGATCAGCAACCTATCCATGCCCATTCGCAGGATGGGGACGTTCGATCCCACCGCTTCGAACACGCCGGCCGGGACCCCATCTACGGACGGTTCGCGTGTCAGGGGATTCGGGGCAATTTCCAATGCGGGTACCTGGGGCCAATTCGCCGCGACACGCATCCGCAGGACCCCGAGAACCATGGCTACGGGATCGGAGAGCCTCACAGTGCTTCCACCGCAATCACGCCAATTCACCGGAACCTCGACGATGCCGAGACCGAGCCGGTGAGCCAGGTAGAGCAGCTCGACATCGAAGGCGAATCCTTCGATCTCCATGAAATGGAAGAGCATCCGGGCAACCGGAGTCCGGAACGCCTTGAACCCGCACTGGGTGTCCTTGATCGAGATGCGGGTGATCGCATTGACCAGCCCATTGAAGGCGCGACCCATGTACTTGCGTCGGCTCGGGGCATTTTCAACTGTCGACTCCCGAAGGGAGCGTGAACCGATCGCCACCTCGGCCTGCCCGATTGCCTTCACCAACCGTGGGATCTGATGTGGATCCACCGACATATCGGCATCCATGAATGCGACGACCGGAGCCCCGGCTGCGGCAACGCCGGCCCGGACCGCCGCTCCCTTTCCGGCGTTCACGTCCAATCGCAAAACGTGCAGGCGGTCGAACGACGACGCCAACAGTTCCTTGGCCAGACGGCCGGTGCCGTCCGTACTGCCATCGTCCACTACGATGAGCTCGGTCGACCTCTGATCGAGGACGCCCGTCTCGATTGCGTGGTTCAGTCGTTCCGCCTTGTTAGACAGTCGTTCTGCCTCATTGAACGCGGGGACGACGAGGGTCAGATTTGGCGCTCGGTCGCCAGAGGCCTCGTCTCCCACCAGATCGGATGCGGCAGGCCCAGTCCAACGTGGGGCGGATCTGAGCTGACGGCACCCGACAGCTGAATCCTCGTGCACTGACGCACCCCCGGTTACGCTGCTGCGAACGCCGCTACTGGCGCGCATGGTACCACTATTTGCCACATTGGAGACAGGCGCCTCCTGAGCCGACCAATTGGTCCCGGCGACGAGTGGGCGTTCGCAACTGGACCCGACAAAATGCCCTCGGGACAGGGCTTTCCGATCGGTACCGATTTGTCGAAGTGCGGTCCCGTGCGAAGGGGACGTGCGATGGGCGGAGGCCGGGAAGGGCAGTACGTAATCGCCGTGCCACAATTCGTGGTGTCCGAGATCCTCCTGCAAATTCCATGATTCCACGCTGCTCTGGAACCAAATTGCGGGTGAAGTGTCCGATGGGGAGCGGTCCCTCAGGTGGAGGGATGCTCTCGGCGGGGCTAGACGCAGGAGAGGCCGCTCACAGCGGCGGGTCGAGATCTCGGCGGCCGTGCGTCACCCGCGGCGGCCATGTCCGTCGGGGCGACCAGCGGCGTGATTCTCAATGGCGATGTGGCTCAGGGTGCAGTCCGACCGTGGCCACCGCTCCTGCTGGGGATTGCTGGCATCGTGGCCTGCTGGGCCACCCGTCCCACGTCCACTGCCTTCGCCGTGTCGGTGTTCGTCGCTCAGCTGTGCACCATGGTGATCATCATGGCTGAGTGCACCTTGAGGCCCCGCCAATGCCACCCAGGGCAGTACCCGTCTCTGTCCCCCGGTCGATCGTTCATCCCCCACGATCACCGGGTTGCATCCGGCGTAGTCCGGCGCTTATCTCCGGTGAGGCGTTGAGTTGCAGAAACCGTGGCTGGTACAGATGCACATTGCCTGCCAAGGTAGTCAGACCGTCGGTGCCGTCGATGTTGTACGACACTACGAGTCCACCATGGCCCGACAGTTCGGGGTGGAATGTCGGAATATAGGCGATCTCGTTGCGGTACCTGGTGACCTCGGGTATGAGGTAGACCGGATCGGGGCTGGTCCACGGCCCCTGAGGGGAGCAGGCGTAGGACACGTCGAG
The DNA here is from genome assembly GCA_963803065.1 of uncultured Acidimicrobiaceae bacterium. Classification (GTDB taxonomy): domain Bacteria; phylum Actinomycetota; class Acidimicrobiia; order Acidimicrobiales; family RAAP-2; genus DASXMT01. The sequence goes on along the minus strand of CAWDKW010000002.1, from coordinate 538,107 downwards.
AGTCCAGTCATTGCCGATGCCGTGGGGGATCGACACTGCCATGTATCCGATGCCGGCCGGCTGACCCGCCACGCCGGTGAGCTCATTCGTGGTGGAAATCGGGGCCGCGCCGGCTTCCTTCTGGATCCACGAGTCACCGTCCCAGAACTGCCATTGAGCGAGGTTCAGCGAGTGTCCGCGGGGGACCCGGGCCAGCTTCATCCCGACGAACGTGCCGGCTGACCTGCCACGCCCGCCTCGGTCGTCGGTATCGTCCCCATAGACATAGGTGTAGAAGGCGTCCTGGGTGACCGCATTCCCCCATTGCGTGTCCGGGTCGGTGGGCACGGGAGTAATCGAGGTCAGGTCAGGTTTTCCGTTTGGTGCTACCGACAGGACGGCGATGCCGCTCCGCCCGGTGTAGTGGCCGTATGTGCTACCCGAGACGACAGAGAATTCGTTCACGAAGACCAACTGTTGGCCGTTCTCGACGAAAGTGGCTGAGACTTGCCAACCGTCGTCCTTTCCCCTGCCGTCCCTGATCAAAGGCTTCGGGAAGCGATAGGTGCCGCCGTACTCGCTTCTCAGATGGGAGAGTGTGCCGACCAATTGGCTGTTGCGGGGCACGCCGGTGATTGTCGCCGGCCCTCCATGTGGTCGCACGGTGCCGATCAGGGTGTCGGAGAAGACGAAGGCCTCGCGACCGTCGGGAAGTGCCGTCGAGTAGGTGGCATCACCCCCGATCCATCCGGGGCCCGATTGGGACGACATGACTGAGTCGAGGTACCGGTCCGGTGTACCGATCGGGAGCGCGCTCGGCGCGCAGTCCGCTCCTCGCTGCGTCGAAGATCCCGCTGCACCTTGAACTGCGCCCGCGGCCTGCGCCTCCGCGGATTTCGCCGTCGCCGTGAAGGCGAAGAGCAACGTCGAGACGAGGAATCCTGCTCGAAGCCGGGACCGGCTTCTGGACGGGCCGCCGCCTCGATCGCGGGTCACTCTGTCTTATTCCCCGTCCTGCGGGGCGACGGGGGCACGGTACAGCCAGGACACGGTGGCTTCCCGCCGTACCACGACGGCAGATCCGGTGAATCAGAGCGTGGATTGGTCGGCAGGAGGACCGGCTTTCGTGGAGGCTGCGTGAAGTTGAAGTCACTGGCCATGTTGCCGAGTGTGGCATTCGGTTCACCGCGGGGGCCCCCGCCGTTGTGAAATCCCGGCGGTATCCGATAGCACCCGGTCGAGCCGCCGGGCCCGTCCTTCGGAGGGCAGCTCACGTGCGTGGTTGTGGCCGTGCTTGCGGCGGATCTACCTGAATCGGCACTCGAGGATGCCCTAGCCACGGTGGCCGACGTCGTCGTGATGGCCGACGCAGTTATAGAGGCAGACATCAGGCTGACAACCACCGCGGGGATGCCGACCGCGAGCCGCTGCTTCACAAGACCCCCATTGGTGCGCGGCACTGTCGACAGCTCGTGCCCCACTTCGCCGAGGAATCCTATCGAGCGGGGAGAATGTCGGGGCCCGTCTCGGGTCATGCCCCGATGCCTCGGGTCATGCCCGGATCCCGAATACACTGCTCACCCGGCCATGCTCCGCACAAAACGATGAGCCTTACGACCCCGACCGGGACCGCCTCCGAAGGAGGGGGCAGGACGGCGCGGGCGGGCGGATCCCGCCAGTCGATCGGCAGACCAGGAGGCCGATGGCGCCCACGACGGCTTCCTGAGTGCCTTGTCACGCTCGGTCTGTTCGTCGCCGTCATCTGTCAGCATCCCGGACAGATCGTTCGCGATACGAAGCTCGATCTCACGGTCGATCCCGGTTCCTTCATGGCCGGCATCTCCCACCTCTGGAACCCCCTGATCGGCTTCGGCTCGGTGCCCGACCAGGCCTATGGATACCTCTTTCCCATGGGCTCCTACTACTGGTTCGGGTCGGCGTTGCACCTTCCCGAGTGGATCGTGCAGCGGCTGTGGATGGGGCTGCTCCTGAGCGCCGCCATGTGGGGGACGGTCCTCTTGGCCGAGAGCCTTCGTATCGGCGGACGATGGTCGAGGTTGGCCGGCGGCGTGGCCTACGCGCTCTCGCCGCTCATCCTGGCCCAAGCCCACGACACGTCATACGTGATACCAGTCGTCTTTCTGCCGTGGGTCATGGTTCCTCTGATCCGGGCCTCGCTGGGCGAGCTCACGCCCGGGGGCGCGGCAGCACGCTCGGGGATCGCCGTCCTGTTGATGGGCGGCATCAACGCCAGCGCTTCATTCGCGGTGCTGCTCTTACCGCTCATATGGTTCGCCACCCGTCGACCGATCCGCCAGTACACCAGGCTCTTCGTTCTCTGGGTGGTCGCCATCGCCTTGGCCACGGTCTGGTTCGTCATACCCCTGCTGTTCCAGCAGAAGTACGGCTTCAACTTCCTTCCCTATACCGAGACGGTCGAGCACAACCACTTCGATCTCCTTCATTCCCGAGGTGCTCCGCGGTGGCGGGGATTGGACGTCCCTTGTCAGTCCTCCGATATGGACGACTTCGGGATTCATGATCGAGACGTCGCCCGTCGTGATCGTGGCCAGTTCGGTGGTCGCCGGACTAGGGCTCTATGGCCTGGCCCGGCGGAACATGCCCAACCGACTGTTCCTCGTGTTGGCCGTCATCGTCGGAGTCGTGCTTGTCGGTGCGGGCTATTGGGGCCATCTCGGCGGCCCCTTCTCGTCGACGGTCCACACCCTCTTGGATGGGCCGTTGGCCGCATTCCGCAATGTCATCAAGTTTCAGCCGATCATCACCTTGCCCCTGGCGCTCGGGCTGGCCCATGCACTGGAGCAATTCGCCGGAACGCTGCGGAAGCTGAATGGCCGGGTATCGACCCATTGCGTGTCGGGCTCGTCGTTGTCGACGATCCTCGTTCTCGGTCTGTCGGCTGCCCCGATCCTGATCGGCAAGCTGTATCCGAACGGCTCGTACACGGCCATACCTTCTTATTGGTATCAGGCCACGAATTGGATCAACGCCCGAGGGGCGATGTCGAACACATTGGTAGTCCCTGGCAGCTCGTTCGCCCGCCTCTCGTGGGGAAACCCACTTGATCAGCCAATGGAGCCGTTGGCCACGGTTCCTTGGGCCAACCGCAACATCTCCCAATTGAGCTCGATCGGAAATGCGCAGTTCCTCGATGCCCTCGACCAGGTACTCGCTGGTGGCCAGCCAGTTCCCGGACTCGATCAGTACCTGGCCCGAGCCGGGGTTCGCTACCTCCTGGTCGAGAACGACGTGAACCCCGCCGAATCGCAGACCCCTCCGCCGGTCGAGGTGCGCACGGTGCTGGCCAACGAGTCGGAATCCACTCGGGTCGCTGCCTTCGGCCCTGTCGTCAAGAGCCCCAATGCCGGACCTGGCGTCGAGAGGCTCTACGACCCGCTTGGTGTCACCCACGGGATCCGATCGCTGGAGGTGTATCGGGTGGCGGCAACGGGCTCCGGGAATGCCATGGTCACCACCTATCCCGCGTCAACTGGCATCCGGCTGTCGGGCGGTCCCCAGGGCTTGCTCCCCCTCGCCGGAACGACGCAGCTGGATCACCAGGCGGTTGCGCTGGCCGGCGACCCGCTGGGACCGAAATTCGAGACGATCGACCCCGGTGGTCACCGATACCCAGCAACTTCGCGATACAGAGTTCTCCTTCTCGAGCCTCTACAACGGCGTCTCGTACCTGTTGTCCCCGGGGCAACCGGCCCCCTTGACCGGCGGCAAACCTAAACAGTGGATCGTTGTGCCCGGGGCTCAACACGAGACGGTCAGCCAGTTGAGCGGCGCAGCTGCTATCTCGGCGTCCTCCTCTGGGTCGCTGTTCGTGAGCACTCCCGGGGATCAACCCCTTTCCGCCTTCATCGACAACGCTGCCGGTGCGGCATGGGAAGCGACACCGACCGACGCCCAGCCGTGGATCGAGATCCGTTTCGACCATCCGATCCCGCTGCGCCAGATCACCGTGACACCTTCCGCCGTCGGGACCTCGCGCGTCACGAGAGTCCAGGTGTCGACGGACCGGGGGGAGCGCACATCGTCGGTGGTGCCCCGGGCGACGCCCCAATCCGTACCGACGCCCCTCGGCGCCACCCGGTTCGTGAGGATCACCATCGTCGGTACGCAAGGGCCGCGCAACCCGTTGACCGTCGGACCCGGCTTTGCCCATATTGCCATCCCGGGCGTCACCGTCACCCAATCCTGGCGAGTTCCCGACGACGTCCGGTCAGCGCCCGGGGTCACGCCCACGTACCTGTTCTCGTCGCCGTTGCCCGACCAGTTCGACCTGTTCACCGCTTCGGACGAGGAGCCTCATCTGTCGCGGACGTTCACGGTTCCGCGGGCGAGCACGTTCTCCATGACCGGCCAGGTCACGCCCCTCACTTCTCCGGCGCTGAAGGCGGCCGAGTTCCCAACAGGGTCTCAGCCTGTGACCCCGCTGGCCGATTTGAAAGCAGCGTTCGCGGTGCCTTGTGGCTCCGGTCCGACGTTGACGATCGACGGCACCAAGTACGAGACATCGGTGAGCGGGACGGTCGGTGACTTCTACGCGCTGCGGACCATGCCTTTGACCGTTTGCACGCCGGGTGGGACCGTCTCCGTGGCCACTGGGACCCACACCCTCACCGCCGACGACGTCGGCTCTGGTTTCAAGGTCACCGGCGTATCGCTCATCGGGACTCCCGTGCAACCCTCGACTGCACCACGCGCCATCACCGTCGACAACTGGGGTGCCGAGTCCCGTACGCTCACCGCGTCGGGGGGGAAGGCCGCACTGTTGAACGTCCATCAGAATTACAACCCTGGTTGGACCGCCACCGTCAACGGCCAGCAGCTGAAGCCGGTGCGCCTCGATGGTTGGCAACAGGGTTGGGTCCTGCCGGCTTCGGTGGGCCCCCAGGTCGTCACATTGCAGTTCCCGGCCGACGGGTCGTTCAGGCTGACGTTGCTCGTTGGCGGCGCGTTGGCCGCGGTCCTGGTCGTGTGGGCGCTGTTGCCGGCCAGACGACGACGGCGGAAACACACTCTTCGTGGTGCCCGTGGCGCGGGGACCTCGGTTGCTCCGGAGGATGTCTCGACCCAGCGGGTGGTGAACGCTGACGTCGAGCCCACCGATGGCGACGTCGATCCGCCGCGAAGCTGGTCGACCGCCGGGAGCTGGGCCGCATGGGTGGTGTTGAGTGCATGCCTGTTCGTGGTGGCCGGGCCGGTGGCACTGGTCGTGCCGCTTGTTGTCGGGCTTCGCTGGGTCTTCCCGGGAAGACCGTCCTTCCTCGCCTGGTTGGCGTTCGGGGCCGAGGTGCTCGCCGGCATCGCCATCGCCATCCACCCCGCGTACCGAGCCGGGACGTGGGTTGGGAGCGGCAGCTACACTGCCCAGGCGCTCGGCGGGTTGGCTGTCGCCGCTCTCGTGTTGAGCCTGCTTCCCGGTCCACGGCGACGAAAGGCCTGAGCCCGGTGCGCATCGTGGTGGTGAGTTGGAGAGACCTCGACCATCCTCAGGCCGGCGGCTGTGAGTTGTTGGTCGATCGCCTTCTCACCGGCCTGTCCGAGCGTGGTCATGATGTCGCTCTCGTCGCTGGTCGCCCTGTCTCCGATCACGGCTATCCCGTCTACCCATCGGGTGGCACCTACACCCAGTATCTGGGTGCACCCCTGCTGTGCGCCGTGCGGTTCAGGAAGGCCGATCTCATCATCGATGTACAGAATGGCCTCCCGTTCCTTTCGCCCCTTTGGCGTCGCCGTCCCTCGATCTGCCTCGTTCTCCACAACCACGGCGATCAGTGGAGCACCCGATTCCCCCGGCCCGTGGCCAGCGTGGCCAGGGCAGTGGAGCACCATCTCATCCCCGCCCTCTACCGGCATCGCCCGTTCGTCGCCATCTCATCATCGACTGCCGATGGCCTGAAGGAGATCGGTGTGGACGAGCAGAACATCCGGGTGATCGAGCCCGGGGTGGACCCGGCCTCGGGCCCGCTCTTGCCCGAGTCGCCGACGCCGCTCTTTGTGGCCCTCACCCGATTGGTTCCTCACAAGCGGGTCGACCTGTTGCTCGAAGCCTGGAGCCAGGTGCAACCGGTGACGGGCGGGCGCTTCGTGGTGATCGGAGACGGCCCGGAGCTCGGTCCGCTCCGGCAGCGGGCGGCCGGAATCCCCGGCGCCGAACTGGTCGGACGGGTCAGCACCGCAGAGCGAGAGCGATGGCTCGGGACGGCCTGGTTCTTGGTCCATGGTGCCCACCATGAGGGTTGGGGCCTGGTCATCTTGGAGGCCGGCGCGGTCGGTACCCCATCGTTGGTGGTGGATGCGCCGGGCGTGCGCGACGCGGTGATCGACGGAAAGACCGGGGTGATCGTGGCATTGACCGACCCGTCGCGTCCCACCCCGCTCGTCAAGGCGTGGATCGAACTTGCCTCGGACCCGCCACGCCGAAAGATCCTGGGAGTGGCCGCCCTCGAACGCGCCTCCGAGTTCGGATGGGACCGGATGGTCGACTCCTGGGTGGCGGCGGCCGAAGGGGTCCTGGCCGCCTCGGTCGACGAGAAGAAGCCTCGAAAAGAACACCTCCGGTTGCGCCAGCCGCCGGCGCCCGTGGCACGCCGTGCCGTCACGTCCCCCGGAACGGACGGACCTCGACCGGCATCGCACCCGGTCGGCCTGCGCCGGATGGTCGCCCTCCTTCGGGGTTTCCGAAGCCAGTTCGACGACCCCGACGAGTTCTACACGTTCCTGGCCGACGACACGATTGCCCTGATCGAGCGGTACCAACCACTCACCGGCATGAAGGTCGTCGACGTGGGAGGCGGCTCTGGCTATTTTGCCGAGGCATTTCGACGGGCCGACGCCATCAGTGCCTTCATCGAGCCCGAATGGGACGAGATGACCGAAGTCGGGCGCCAGTTGGGGTTCGGGATCGTCGGCGACGGGTGCCATTTGCCCTTGGCCGACGGCAGCTTCGATGTCAGCTTTTCCTCCAATGTGGTCGAACACGTGAAGGACCCCTGGCTGTTTCTGAACGAGCTCGTACGGGTGGTCCGGCCCGGCGGTCTGGTCTTCATGGCCTTCACCAATTGGCTCTCGCCCTTCGGCGGCCACGAGACGTCGCCCTGGCACTATGCAGGCGGCGAGTGGGCGGCGCGGCGTTACGAGCAAAAGCTCGGGTATCCCCCCAAGAACCGCTTCGGGGAAAGCCTCTACAAGCTCAGCATCGCGGAGGTCTTGCAGTGGGCGCGGCACTACCCGGGCGCTCGGCTCGTCGACACCTTCCCGCGCTACTACCCCTACTGGACGAAGCCTCTTGTGCTCGTGCCCGGAATCAGGGAAATCGCTACGTGGAACCTCGTCGTCGTGCTCAGGCGGGCCGGTGCCGAGGAGCAGCCCCACCCGACGGTCGGTGCCCATGGCCCCCCCTGACACACCCGTTCCCTAGCATCCACGGCATGGCCAAGACCGCCAAGCGCCACCGCTGCCTGGACTGCGGCTCCATCTCGGCCCGGTGGGTGGGTCGGTGCCCGTCGTGCGGGGAATGGAACACCCTGGTGGAGGAGGCCCGGCTCGGCTCGCTCGAGCGTGCCGTCGGCGACCTCGACCTGGGAGCCATGCCGGTCCCCCTGGCCTCGGTCGACGTGGCCGAGGCAGCCGCCATGCCCACCGGAGTGGACGAGTTCGACCGGGTGCTCTCCGGCGGCCTGGTGCCCGGCTCGGTCACGTTGCTGGGCGGCGAGCCGGGGATCGGAAAGTCGACGCTGCTCTTACAGGTGCTGGTGGCCCGAGCCGCCGCCGGCCACCGTGCGCTCCTGGTCTCGGCCGAGGAGTCCGCCCACCAGGTTCGCCTCCGGGCCGAGCGCCTGGGCCCTGTCCCTCCCAGCCTGCTCATTCTGTCCGGCACCGATGTCACCGCCGTGCACAACGCGGTGGCCGAGACCGCGCCCGACCTGGTGGTGGTCGACTCCATCCAGTCGGTCGCCGTCGGCCCCGCCGTTCCCGGCGAGCGCCGTGCGGCCGGGGTGCCGGGCAGCGTGACCCAGGTACGCGAGTGCGCCGACCAATTAGTAGGCATGGCCAAGACCAACCAGGTGGCCACGGTGCTGGTCGGTCACGTGACCAAGGACGGCGCCCTGGCCGGGCCGCGCACCCTCGAGCACCTGGTCGACACGGTCCTCAGCTTCGAAGGCGATCGACACCACGCCATCCGCCTCCTCCGGGCCGTGAAGCATCGGTTCGGGCCCACCGGCGAGCTGGGACTCTTCGAGATGGGCGATGGCGGCCTGTCGCCGGTGGACGACCCGGGCAAGCTCCTGCTGGGCGACCGGCGCAGCGGCGTCCCCGGCGGGACCGTGTTGCCGGCCATGCAGGGGACCCGCCCGCTCCTGGTGGAGCTCCAGGCCCTGGTGACCCCGATGGCGCAGTCCCAGTCGAAGCGGGCGGCGGTCGGGCTCGACGTCGCCCGCCTGGTGATGACCCTCGCCGTGCTGGGCCAGCGGGCCGGGGTCGACCTGAAGGACAGCGACGTGTTCGCCTCGGTGGCCGGCGGCATCCGGGTCACCGAGCCGGCCGCCGATCTGGCCATCGCCCTGGCCGTGTCGTCGGCCGGCAGTGGTGTGCCCCTGCCTTCGGACCTGGTCGCGCTGGGTGAGGTGGGCCTGGCCGGCGAGATACGCCAGGTCGCCAACCTGCCCCGGCGGCTCGAGGAGTCCGTGCGCATGGGGTTCGCCCGGGCTGTGGTGCCCACCTCGGCCCCTCCGGGGCCCGCCGGTATCGAGCTGCTCCGGGTCGAGACGCTTTTCGACGCCGTGCTCCGGTTCGGGTGCATGCTGCCCTTCTCCGCCCAGTCGTGAGAACCACCACGGTTACCGCCAGGGTGCCGGGTACGATTCGGCCGTGAGCGCACGCCGGAGTTCGGCCCTCAGCGAGGCCTTGGCCATGGCGGCCCCCGGCCAACCACTCCGAGAGGGTCTCGATCGAATCCTCCAGGCCAAGCGGGGCGGTCTGGTCGTGGTGGGTGACGAGCCGGCCGTGCTGTCGATCTGCTCGGGCGGCTTCCTGCTCGATGCCGAGTTCAGTCCGCAACGGCTGTCCGAGCTGGCCAAGATGGACGGCGCCATCATCCTGGCTCCCGACGCATCCCGCATCGCCCGGGCCAACGTCCACCTGATGCCCAAGGCCTCGATACCCACCACCGAGACGGGGACACGGCACCGCACGGCCGAGCGCGTCGCCCGTTCGATCGACGTGCCCGTCCTCTCCGTCTCGGCCGCCATGTCGCTGATCGCCGTCTACCGCCATGATCAAAAGCACACGCTGCAGCCCATCGGCTGGCTGGTCGACCGGGCCGACCAAGGGCTGGCCACCCTGCAGCGATTCCGGGTCCGCTTCGACGTGGCCCTCACCACTCTCTCCACCCTCGAGGTCGAGGACACCGTCTCCGTGCACGACGTCGTCGGCGTCATGCAATCGGCCGAGATGGTGGCCCGCATCGCCAAGGAAGTCTCCGGGCACCTGGTCGAGCTGGGCGACGACGGTCGCTTGGTCCGGCTCCAGCTGGCCGAGCTGGTCGAGTCGGTAGCTCCGACCCTCCGGCTGGTGTTGCGGGACTATCTCCGACAGCCCGCCGACGGCTCACCGGTGCGGGAGCCCGCCGTCGACCAAGCCGTCCACCGCCTCAGCGAGCTGACGGCCACCGAACTGGTCGATGTCCGGACCGTGGCCGAGGTCCTGAACCTCCCCGCCGCCCTGGCCGATCCCCATGCCGGCGTCGAGCCCCGCGGCTACCGGCTGTTGCACCGGCTCCCGCGCTTCTCCGACGCCATCATCGAGCGGATCGTCGACCGGTTCCTCAACCTGCAGCAGATCATGCGGGCGTCCCTGCCCGATCTCGAGAAGGTGGAGGGGGTCGGCGTGGCCAAGGCACGAACGGTGAAGGACGGGCTGGCCCGCCTGGCCGAGGCCAGCATCCTCGAGCGCTACCAGTAGCGTTCCTGCGTGCCCCGACTCGGCGCCGGAGTGGAGGCGCCGGTTGGGGTCCACCTGGCACCGTGTACTCTTGTGTGCTCGTCCAGGCGGTCTCGTCGTGCCGGCTGTGCCCGGGATCTGCCTCGCAACGCCAGGAGGAACGGTGTTCGACATCGGTGACAAGGTTGTATATCCGCACCATGGCGCGGCGGTGGTCGAGCGACGGGAGACGAAGGAGGCGTTCGGCAAAAAGCAGGAGTACCTGGTGCTCCGGCTGGCCTATGGCGACCTCACCTTGATGGTCCCTGCCGACAACACCGAGGGCGTGGGCCTCCGGGAGGTCATCAACGACGAAGAGGTCGAAGAGGTGTTCGCCGTCCTCCGTAAGAAGGAGGCGCGGATGCCGACCAACTGGTCGCGCCGTTACAAGAACCACTCGGAGAAGCTCCGCTCGGGCGACATCTACCAGGTGGCCGAAGTGGTCCGGAACCTGTCCATCCGGGACAAGGACAAGGGCCTGTCCGCTGGCGAGAAGCGCATGCTCAGCCGGGCCCGGCAGATCCTGGTGTCCGAGTTGACCTTCGCCCTCCAAGTCGACGAGGAGACCGCCGAAGAGCGGTTGAACGAGGCGCTGCCCTGAGCCGAACGGCCTGGAACGAGCCTTTGGTGAACGCAACTCCTTCTGACCAAAGCGACCGGGCCGGCGCCGGGTCGGAGGTCGTCTGGGCCATCGTCGTCGCCGCCGGTTCGGGCGACCGGTTCGGGCAACCGAAGCAGTTCCTTGAGCTCGGGGGCAGCACCGTGGTCGAGCGCTCGGTGGCCGGCGCTCGCGGTGTCGCTTCCGGCGTGGTGTTGGTACTCCCGGCGGGGCCGCCGGGCGGTGTCGGTGTACCGGACCCCTCCTTCGGCGCCGACGTCCTCGTCGACGGTGGGGCATCCCGGGCCGCCTCGGTCCGGGCCGGTCTGGCCGCCGTGCCCGCCGAGGCCACTGTGGTCGTGGTCCACGACGCCGCCCGTCCGCTGGCCTCGGCCGCCCTGTTCGAGAGTGTGGTGGCGGCGGTCACCGGTCGGTCGGGGGCCGATGGGGCGGTTCCGGTGCTCCCTGTGACCGACACGTTGAAACGGGTGGCCGACCGACACGTGGTCGCCACCGTGGATCGAGACGGCCTCGTCGCCGTTCAGACGCCGCAGGCCTTCCGGGCGTCCGTCCTCCGGGAGGCGCACCAGGAGCAAGCCGAAGGCACGGACGACGCCTCGTTGCTCGAGTCGATCGGCGCTACGGTGCGCACGGTGCCGGGCGATCCTCGCAACCTGAAGCTGACCGTCCCCCACGACCTGGTCCTGGCGGAGATCCTGGTGCGCCCGTGAGTGGCCTACCCGGCCTGCGGGTCGGCCAGGGGATCGACGTCCACCGCTTCTCATCAGACCCCGATCGTCCGCTGGTCCTGGGCGGCGTGACCATCGAAGGCGACGAGGCCACCGGGCTCGATGGTCACAGCGACGCCGACGTGGTTGCCCATGCCATCGCCGACGCCCTCCTGGGCGCAGCCGGTCTCGGCGACCTCGGTCGCCACTTCCCTGACACCGACCCGCAGTGGGCCGGGGCCGACAGCCTGACCCTCCTCGCCTGGGTGGTGGAGCTGGTGGGCGAGGCTGGGTGGGTTCCGGTGAACGCCGACTGCACGGTGGTGGCCGAGCGCCCCAAGCTGGCTCCCCATGTCGCGGCCATGGACGAGCGGCTGGGCCGGGTTCTGGGCGCGCCGGTCGCCGTCAAGGCGACCAGGGCCGAGGGGCTGGGCGCGCTGGGCCGGGCCGAGGGGGTCGCCTGCACGGCCGTCGTCCTCGTGTCCGGGCTCGTCGAGCGGGACGAGGAGCCGGCCCGTTGACACCGCCGGGCCGGGGGCGGGGCGGCGCCCGAGACGGGAGAGGTGCCCCGGGCGGCAATCGCGGCGGCACCGGCCGGGCGAGGTCCGGCCGGGCAGGATCGACCCGGGGGGCGCCGACGGGAGCCGGGCGAAGCGCCGGGGCCGGGCGGTCCAGGTCGGGGCAGGTCGAGCGCCGGGGCCGGAGCGGTGGCGATCGCGACGGGTCCGGGGCGAGGCGGGTCCAGGAGAACCAGGGCCTCGGCGGCGAGCAGGTGGAGGGCCGACAGGCCGTCCGGGAGCTGCTGAGTGCCAACCGGCGAACGGTCCGGACGCTGCTGATGGCCGAGGGCATGGATGCGGCCGCCATCCTCGACGACATCGAGGCGCTGGCCACCAAGCGGCGGGTCCGGGTCGACTACGTCTCCCGCAAGCGGATCGACGGCATGGCCCGTACCGACGGCGCCCAGGGCGTGGTCGCGCTGGCCAAGCCGGTGGCGGAGAGCTCCCTCGAGCAGTTGTGCGAGCCGTCCCGGCGGGGCCGGCTTCCGTTCCTCGTCGTCATGGACGGCATCACCGATCCCCACAACCTCGGCGCCCTGCTCCGGAGCGCCGAGTGCGCCGGAGTGACCGGCATCGTCCTTCCCCGGCACCGCTCGGCCCACCTGTCCCCCACGGTGGCCAAGGTGGCAGCCGGGGCCATCGAGTACCTGCCCATGGCCCTGGTCCCCGGTATTCCCAATGCCCTGCAGCGCCTCTCCGCCCTCGGGGTGTGGACGGTGGGCCTGGACAGTGGTGCGCCTCGGCCGCTCTACGAGCTCCCGGTCGGGGAGGAGGCGGTGGCCCTCGTCCTCGGCTCGGAGGGGAAGGGGCTCGCCCCCCTGACCAAGAAGCGGTGCGACGTACTCGGATCCATTCCCCAGCACGGGACGCTGTCCTCGTTGAACGTGGCCACCGCCGGGGCCGTTGCCTGTTTCGACGTGGCCCGCAGGCGCACCGACGCGGGGGGCGACCGGCACGGCGGGCAAAGGAGCAGCGATGGCTGATCGGGCAGAGGTGATCGTCGTCGGCATGGGCCCGGGGAGCGAGGACGTGGCCGAGAAGCTGGCCGAAGCCGGGCTCGACGTGATCGGCATCGACGGGAACCTGGTCGGCGGGGAGTGCCCGTACTGGGGATGCGTCCCCTCGAAGATGATGATCCGGGCGGCCAACCTGGTGGCCGAGGCCAGACGGGTCCCGGGCATGGCCGGAGCGAGCACCGTGATTCCCGACTGGGCCCCCGTCGCCGCCCGTATCCGGGAGGAGGCCACCGACGACTGGGACGACACCGTGGCCGTCAAGCGCTTCGAGGAAAAGGGCGGCCGCTTCGTGCGCGGCTGGGGCCGGCTCGACGGCCCTTCCCGTGTCGTCGTTGATGGCCGGACCTTCGAGGCAAGCCGAGCCGTCGTCCTCGGGGTGGGAGCCCGGTCGTGGACGCCGCCGGTGCCCGGACTGGCCGACACGCCGTATTGGACGAACCGGGAGGCGATCGAGGTGGAGACCCTGCCCGCCACCCTGGCCATTCTGGGTGGGGGCGCCATCGGAGTGGAGCTGGGCCAGGTCTTCTCCCGCTTCGGCGTCGAGGTGACCATCCTCGAGGCGGGCGACCGGCTGCTGGCCTCGGAGGACCCGGAGTCCTGCGATCTTCTGGCCTCAGTGTTCGAGCGGGAGGGCATCGCCGTCCACACGTCGGTCACTATCAATGCCGTCCACCATGACGGCCACCGCTTCACCATCGGCATCGAGTCGGGTGACCCGCTGGTGGCAGATCGATTGCTGGTGGCTGCCGGCCGGCGACCCAACCTGCAGGCTCTCAACGTCGGGTCTATCGGCGTCGAGGAGGACGCCCGGGCCATGCCGGTGGACGACCACCTGCGGGTGACCGACGGCGTCTGGGCGGTGGGCGACGTCACCGCGAAGGGTGCCTTCACCCACGTCTCGATGTACCAGGCGGCCATCGTCATCGACGACATCCTCGGGCGGCCGGTCACCCCGGCCGACTACCGGGCCCTGCCCCGGGTGACCTTCACCGACCCCGAGATCGGTTCGGTCGGCCTGGGTGAGGCGGCGGCCAAGGAGAAGGGAATCGACGTCCGGGTGGGCCTGACCCAGATCCCGGCCTCGACCCGCGGATGGATCCACAAGGCAGGAAACGACGGGTTCATCAAGCTGGTGGGGGATGCCGACCGGGGCGTCCTGGTCGGGGCCACCTCGGCCGGCCCGGTCGGCGGCGAGGTGCTCGGGTTCTTGGCCCTGGCCGTCCAGGCCGAAGTACCGGTGACCACCTTGCAGCACATGATCTACGCCTACCCGACCTTCCACCGGGCCATCGAGGCGGCGGTGGACGACCTGGTCTCCAACGGCGGGTAGCCCGGCCCGGATAGGCGTGTGATGGTTCAGCAGTAGGGGGAGGCCAGCGTCATCAGGAACTCGTCGCCTTCGGACGCCCACATGGACTCGACCACGAACCCCGAGGCCACCAGCTCCTCCTCGAGGCCCTCGGGGGTGAACTTGCAGCTGATCTCGGTGAGCAGCTCCTCGCCCGCCTCGAAGGTCACCTCCAGGTCGAGGTCGGCCACCCGCACCCGCTCGGCGACCGTCGCCCGGAGGCGCATCTCGATGCGGCGCTCGTCCTCGTTCCAGAGGGCCACGTGCTCGAAGCGCTCGGGGACGAAGTTCGCACCCAGCTCCCGGTTCAGCACGTGGAGGACGTTTCGGTTGAACTCGGCGGTGACCCCGGCCGAGTCGTCGTAGGCCGCCACCAGGCGGCGTCGGTCCTTCACCAGGTCCGTCCCGAGCAGGAAGCGGTCGGAGGGGTCCATGGCGCAGTCCAGGTCCATGAGGAACCTGCCGGCGCTCGGCCGGGTCGAGGTTGCCGATGGTGCCGCCCAGAAAGGCGAACAGGCGGGTCGTGCCGATGGACAGGTGCTCCAGGTGGCGATGGAAGTCGGCCACCACCGCGGTGACGGCCAGGCCGGGGAACTCCTCGGCCAGCTCGAGGGCGGAGTCCCACAGGGTGGTCTCGCTCACGTCCAACGGGACGAACGCCTCGAGGGTGCCCGCCGCCTGGAGGGCCTCGAGCAGGATGCGGGATTTGTCGCAGGTGCCGGCGCCCAGCTCCACCAGCGTGTCGGCCCTGGAACGCTGAGCCATGTCCTTGGCGTGCGCCTCGAGGATGGAGCGCTCGGCCCGGGTCGGGTAGTACTCGGGGAGCCGGGTGATCTCGTCGAACAGCCGGCTGCCCCGGTCGTCGTAGAAGTAGACGGGCGGGAGGTGCTTGTGCTCGGCGGTGAGCCCGGTGCGCACGTCGGTCTCCATGGCCGCCCGCAGGTCGGCCGGGGTCAGGTGCACCTCGACGGTGGGGCGGAGGACGGTCACGTCGCCGGGGTCGCCGGGATCGCGGTCAGACATCCTTGGCCAACCGGAGGCCGCTGAAGGCCCATCGGGCCGCGGGCGGGAAGAAGTTCCGGTAGGTGGTCCGCATGTGGCCACCGGGGGTGGCGCAGCAGCCGCCCCGCAGCACGTACTGGCTCACCATGAACTTGCCGTTGTACTCCCCGACCGTCCCGCGAGCCGGCTCGAAGCCGGGATAGGGGCTGTAGGCACTCGAGGTCCACTGCCACACGTCGCCGAACGGGCTGGAGCGGTCGCCCGAGAGC
The DNA here is from genome assembly GCA_963803065.1 of uncultured Acidimicrobiaceae bacterium. Taxonomy (GTDB): domain Bacteria; phylum Actinomycetota; class Acidimicrobiia; order Acidimicrobiales; family RAAP-2; genus DASXMT01. Next base: position 522,593 of record CAWDKW010000002.1, on the reverse strand, counting down.
GGGCTGGGGTGGAGCACGGCGGGGTCGAGGAAGTTGCCTTCGACCGGATCGGTGGCCGCGTGCACCTCCCACTCGGCTTCGGTGGGGAGCCGCGCCCCGGCCCACCGGGCGAAGGCGTCGGCCTCGTAGTAGCTCAGGTGGCAGACCGGTTCGGCCGGGTTGAGCCGACGGGACCCCCCCAACGTGAAGATGTGCCACTCGTCGTCCACCCGGGACCAGTAGAGCGGGGCGTCCCACCCACCGGCGACGGCCGCCGCCCATCCGTCCGACAGCCACAGGTCGGAGTGGTGATAGCCGCCGTCCTCGATGAACGACAGCCACTCGCCGCAGGTCACGGGCCGTCGCCCGATGGCGAAGGGGCGGAGGTAGACCCGGTGCCGTGGCGACTCGTTGTCGAAGGCGAACTGGCTCCCGGTGTGCCCGATCTCCATCGTGCCCGACGGGTGCCTGGTCCACGACAGCTCCGGTGCCTCCGCCGGACCCGGCGGGTCCAGTCGGGCATAGGCCGGGTCGAGCGGATTGCGCGACAGCACGTGCTTGATGTCCATCAAGAGGAGCTCCTGATGCTGTTGTTCGTGGTTGATGCCCAGCTCGACCAGGGCCAGGGTCTCGTCGTTCAGCGGGTGGCCGAGGAGGTCCTCCATGGCCGTGTCCACGTGCTGGCGGTAGCGGGCGATGTCCTCGATGCCCGGACGGGAGAGCAGGCCTCGCTCGTGGCGGGCGTGGCGGGCCCCCACGCCTTCGTAGTACGAGTTGAACAAGAACCCATAGGCCGGGTGGAAGGGCCGATAGTCGTCGAGCCCCGGGGCGAGGAGGAAGGTCTCGAAGAACCACGATGTGTGGGCCCGGTGCCACTTGGTCGGGCTCACGTCGGGCATGGACTGGACGGTCTGGTCTTCGGCCGAGAGCGGTTCGGCCAGGTCCTCGGTCAGCGATCGTGTCTCGCCGAAGCGGGTAGCGAGCGTGTCTTGGTCCAGCGCTGTCGAGAGTTCGATGGTCTCCCTCTCCTTCCGGGGCCGATCCGGGCCGCCACCTTCGCGGTTCGTCCGACTGCTTCCGTTGGTCCGCCGCCGGCTCTTTCTGCCGTCGGCTGTCCAAGATACCCGGACGGCGGGCGGATCGAACGGGCACCCACCGACGGTGGCGCAGGGTGTGCCGTGCCGGTGGCCGTAGCTTGGGACGACATACACGACCGGTTGCCTGGATCTCGGCTCGGAACGCGGGGGCGGTAGGGCGACGACGAGCAGGAGGTCAGCGATGGACGGGATCGACGACGACAAGGCGTCCACCAGGGGGTTCGGTGACGGCAGCACCTACGAGCGGGGCCGCCCCGGCTACCCGGACGAAGCCATGGCCCTGTTCGCCCGGAGCTTCGGGCTCGGGCCGGGGAAGCGGGTGGTCGACCTCGGGGCCGGGACGGGGAAGTTCACCCGTCAACTGGTTCCCTTCGGCGCCGAGGTCCTGGCCGTCGAGCCGTCGCCGTCCATGCGGGCCGAACTGGCGCGGTTGGTGCCCGAGGCGGCGCTGGCCGACGGCAGCGCCGAGGCCATCCCCGCCTCCGATGCCTCGGTGGACGCCGTCTTCGTGGCCCAGGCCTTCCACTGGTTCGACCCCGACCTCGCCCTGACCGAGATCGCCCGCGTGCTGCGCCCGGGCGGCGGGCTGGGGCTGATCTGGAACGAGCGTGACGAGACCGTGGAATGGGTCCATCGCCTGAGCCGGGCCATCGAGTGGCCGCAGCGCCGGCCCTACCCGGCCGGCAGGGACTATCGCGCCGTGGTCTCCGCCCACCCGGCCTTCGGCGACGTGAGCCGGCACCGGTTCCCGTTCCACCAGACCCTCGACCATGCCGGGCTCATGGACCGCCTGGCCTCGACCAGCTACATCACGGCCATGGCTTCGGCCGAGCGGGAGGCGTTCCTCGCCCCGCTGGCCGAGCTGGTGTCCCACCTGCCCGAGCCGGTCGACCTGCCCTACGTCACCAGCGCGTACATCGCCTGGCGGGTCTCATGAGGGAGGCAACGGCGGATCGAGGCGGCGGTGGTCTCGGACGGGAGCCGGCGGTGGGGATCGAACCCACGACCTGACGATTACAAGTCGTCTGCGCTACCAACTGCGCCACACCGGCCGGTGGTCAGGCCGGAGCCCGAGCACCCGAACAGCCTACCGGGCGCCCGCCGCCGCCCCCGGCTGCTCCGGTCCCCCATGGCGCGCACCGCTCACGGCGCGGCCGGCTCGGGCGGGACGGGAAACGCTTGCGTCCGAACGCCCTGGTTGGCAGGCTGGCTCCCCAATGACCGACACCTCCGCATTCGGCGAGGAACCGCCGCCGCTCGATGGACCGGACGAGGGGCCGCCGCTCGGGCGGGCAGTGGCATTGCTGATCGTCTTCGTGGTGGTGACGGCGCTGCTGGTGGGTATCGTCAACCGGCACCCGACCGCCAGCACGGCGAGCACGGCCACCACCGCGCCGCACACCACCCCGACCACGACACCAGGCGCCACCACGACGACCATGCCGCCGAGCAAGGTGCCGGTCCTCGTGGCCAACGGATCGGGCGCGACGAACGCGGCAACGACGTTCTCGAACCAGCTCCAGACGGCCGGATGGGAGATGTTGCCGCCGACCGACGCCACCGAGACCGGGCTGACCACCACGAGCGTGTACTACGCCGCCGAGGTCTTCAAGCCGTCGGCCGAGGCGATCGCCACCTCCTTGCACCTGCCGGCCACCGACGTGAAGCAGCTGACCTCGGCCGTCCCCGTGGCCGACGTGGTGGGCTCGGGCGTGGTCGTGGTCCTCGGCACCGACCTGGCCCCGACGTCGGGGTCGACCACCACCACGGCGGCGTCGACGACGACCACGACGGCCCGGCATTCGACCACGACGACGACCGGGCGGTGACCGCGCCGCCGGCGTGGTCGGCTCGGTTCGCCCCCTTCGTGGCCGACCCGGCTTCGAGCGCGGTGCTGACCGACTTCGACGGCACGCTGGCCGCCATCGTGGTCGACCCGGCCGCGGCGCGCCCCCTGCCCGGTGTGCACCAGGCCCTGGCCGAGCTGGGGCGCCGGTACGCCACCGTGGCCGTGATCTCCGGGCGTCCGGCGTCGTTCCTCGTCGGCCAGCTGGGGGGCATCGGCGGCGTCCAGCTGGTCGGCTCCTACGGGTCGGAGTGGTCCGGGGTCGACGGGGTCGTCACCACCGACCCGGCCCTCGACCGGTGGCGGCCGGTCGTGGCCGATGCCGCCGCCCGGCTGGCCGCCGACGCCCCTCCCGGCGTGCTGGTTGAGGACAAGGCCCTGTCGCTCACCATCCACTGGCGGCGGGCCCCCGAGGCCGAGCCCTGGGCCGTCGCTGCCGCCACGGCGGAGTCGGCCCGCTCTGGGCTGGCCGCACACCCCGCCCGGCGGTCGGTGGAGCTGCGCCCCCCGGGCCCGGTCGACAAGGGCTCGGTGGTGGAGCGGTTGGCCGAGGGGGCCAGGTGTGCCTGCTACCTGGGTGACGACGTGGGCGACCTGCCCGCATTTGCCGCTCTGGACGGCCTGGCCGCCACCGCGGCGACGACGGTGGTGAAGGTGGCCGCGGCCGACCGGGAGGGCCCGCCCGAGGTGGCTGCGTCGGCCGACGTGATCGTCGAGGGCCCCCCTGGTGCGCTGGCCCTGCTGCAGTGGCTGGGCCAGGCCGGCTCGCATGGGGCCGGTCAGGCGATCAGCTGATCCGGTCGGCCTGCTCGAGCTGCTCGTCGAGCCAGTCGGCCGGGCTCCTCGCCGTGACCAGGTCCCGGAGCGACTTGGCTGCCGCCACCCGATCGCCGGCCGGCATGGACAGGGCCCGGGACAAGACGGCGGCCGTGCCGCCCACGTCGAAGGGGTTGACCTCGAGCGAGGGGCCGGCCAGTTCTTCGAAGGCGCCCGCTTCCCGGGAGAGGGCCAGCACGCCGTCGGCGTCGTTGACCAAGGGTCCCTCCTTCGCCACCAGGTTCATGCCGTCGCGGATGGGGTTGACGAGCAGGACGTCGTAGCGGGTCAGGGCGGCGAGCGAGCGCGGATAGTCGTCCTCGACGTGGAGGACGATCGGCGTCCAGCCCGGCGACGGCCCAGCGCTCGTTGATCCGGGCCACGGTCGACTCCACCTCGTTCTGGTAGGCCAGGTACTCGGCCAGCCCCTGGCGGGACGGGTAGGCGAGGGCGACCATGACCACCCGTTCCCGCCACGCCGGCTCGTTGGCCAGGAGCTCCTCGTAGGCCCAGAACCCGCGCAGGAGGTTCTTGGACAGCTCCATCCGGTCGACCCGGAGGATCATCCGGCGGTCGGGTCCCCCGATCTCGGACTCGAGGCGGGCGCGGGCCTCGGCCACGCCGGGCTGGCCGATCGAGGCGAGGAGCCGGTCGGGGTCTGGCGCCAGGGCGGAGACGAACGTGGGGGGCAGGGCACGACCGGGGCTGAGGTCGCGATGGCAGGCCCGGTAGCCGGCGGCCCAGCGCTCGGTGTGGAACCCGCAGGCGCCGAACCCGGCCATGCCGGCCAGCAGCTGGTCGACGGCGGCGTCGGGGAGCATCCGCAGCACCGAGGGGTCGGCGAACGGGGTGTGGGTGAAGTGGACCGTCCGGAGGTCAGGCCGTTCCCGGGCCAGCTCCGCGCCGACCAGGGTCAGGTGGTAGTCCTGGACCAGCACCCGGCCCCCCTCGGGGGCCACTGCCGCCACCCGCTCGGCGAACAGGCGGTTGTAGAGCCGGTAGGCCTCCCACGCCTCGGACCACCGCCGGCCGGTCCGGGGTCGCCGGGCGGCGTCGAAGAGGTGGTGATGGCAGAACCACAAGGTGGCGTTGGAGACCACGTCGTAGGCCATCCGATAGACGTCGGGCTCCAAGTCGAGGAGCTCGATGCGGAGCCCGTCCTCCACCATCAATCCCTGGTCGGCGGCCTGTCGATCGGCGTCGCTCAGGGCACAGGCCACCCACGTCGCCCCGGTGCCGGTCATCATCGGGTACAGGGACCCCGCCAGCCCACCGGCGGCCTGGCCCCGGACGAGCCGGCCGTCGGGGTCCTGGTGGAACGAGAGCGGTCCCCGGTTGGACACCATCACCAGGTCGTCGAAGGACCGGTTGGGTCCATGGTCGGAGGGTGGGATGGCCATGGAGCGAAAGCTAGTCGGATCGCAGTGGGTCCCGAGGCTGAGAGCTCGGGTCGACGGCGGCAGAGTTTCGTCCAGCCCATTGACAAGGTTGTGATTGACCACTAACTTGGTACTCGTGATGGTTCCGATCCGCCAGACCGCAGGCGCCCGACGCTCCTCCGTGCTCACCGCGGCGATCGCCGAATTCGCCCACTCGGGGTACGCGGGGACCTCCACCGAGGCTATCGCCGCCCGGGCCGGCATCTCCCAGCCATACCTGTTCCGCCTCTTCGGGACCAAGAAGGACCTGTTCATCGCCACCTACAACCTGGTGTCGGCCCGGATCGAGGCGGCCTTCATCGAGGCCGCCGACGGCTTGTCCGGCGAGGAGGCCAAGCACGCCATGGGCGCCGCCTACACGGAGTTGCTCCAGGACCCCGACCTCCTGCAGGTGCAGCTGCACGGGTTCGCCGCCGCGGCGAGCGACGCCGACATCGCCCGCGCCTGCCGGGAGGGCTTCCACACGCTGTGGCACGTGGTCGAAGACCAGTCCGGTATGAGCGAGGACGAGCTGCGCGAGTTCTTCGCCATGGGGATGCTCCTGAGCGTGCTCTCGGCCATCAACATGTTGGCCATCCCGGAGCCGTGGGCCCAGGTGTTCTGCCCGGACCCGGAGAAAGTCGACGCGTTGCGAGCGGCTGGTGCCAACGCCGCAGCCGCAGCCACGCAGCTCGTTAACTCTCAGCTTGATGCCCTGCCGTCCGACGAGGTGCCCTCCGACGAGGTGCAGTCCGACGACGTGCAGTCCGACGACGTGCAGTCCGACCGTCCGGTTCTCGACCCAGCCACGTCTCGCTAGGAGGTACGAAAGCTATGTTCCCCCCCCCTTTTTTCGACGTTGAAGTTAGTAACTAATCACAACCTAATTGCAGCGACACCCGTTCCAGAGGAACAGGGCCGGGCCGGCAGCACCCCCTTCACCCAGGAAACCCCTCCCCGAAAGAGGACGCGATGACCACCACACTCGATCAGAGCAGCACCTCCGGACCTCCTGTCGGAGCGGCACCCGCGGGCCGGGGCGTGGCCCGCTCCCGGGCCATCTGGGCCGTCGTCATCACCGGGCTGGCCCTGTTCATGGCCTCCCTGGACAACCTGGTCGTCTCGACCGCCCTCCCGGTCATCCGGGTGAACCTGCACGCCGGCCTGTCCGGCCTGGAGTGGACGGTGAACGCCTACACGCTCACCTTCGCCGTGCTGCTGCTCAGCGCGGCCGCCGTGGGCGAGCGCATCGGGCGCCGTCGCACCTTCATCATCGGGATCGCCGTGTTCACCCTGGCCTCGGCGGCCGCCGCCCTGGCCCCGAGCATCGGGGTGCTGGTGGCGGCCCGGGCCGTGCAGGGGGCGGGCGGGGCGATGATCATGCCCCTCTCGCTGACCCTCCTCAGCGCGGCGGTCCCGCCCGAGCGCCGCAACGCCGCCCTCGGCATCTGGGGGGCCATCGGCGGGATGGCCGTGGCCATCGGCCCACTGGTCGGCGGGGCGGTCACCACCGGCTGGGCCTGGCAGTACATCTTCTGGCTCAACGTACCGGTCGGCCTGATCCTCGTCCCCCTGGCCTGGTGGAAGCTGTCCGAGTCCCGTGGCCGCGCCTCCCGGCTCGACGTCGGAGGCGTGCTCCTGGCCAGCGCCGGCCTGCTCGGCGTGGTCTACGGCCTCGTCCAGGGCAACTCCCACGGCTGGACGAGCACCGGGGTCCTCACCTCGTTCGCCGTCGGCATCGCCGGCCTGGCCGCCTTCGTGTGGTGGGAGCTGCGGGTCGAGTCCCCGATGTTGCCGCTCCGGCTGTTCAAGAACCGGGCCTTCGCCGCCGTCAACGTGACAGCCATGCTGTTCAGCTTCGGGATGTTCGGCTCGATCTTCTTCCTGTCCCAGTTTCTCCAGACCGTCCAGGGCTACTCGCCGCTGAGCGCCGGGATCAGAGTGCTCCCTTGGACAGGGGTGACCATGCTTCTTGCTCCGGTCGTGGGCGTGTTGGCCGAGAAGGTCGGCGGCAAGGTGCTGGTCGTGACCGGCCTCGTCTTCCAGGCCGTGGGGCTGTTCTGGCTGGCCACCATCGTCACGCCGACCACGCCGTACCTGGACATGGTCCCCGCCTTCGTGATCGCCGGCGTGGGCATGACCCTCTTCTTCGTGCCGCTGGCCTCACTGGTCCTGGGCTCGGTGCCCACGGCGCTCGAAGGGGTGGCCTCGGGCACCAACAGCGCCTTCCGTGAGCTCGGCGGGGTCCTGGGCATCGCCGTGCTCGGTGCGGTCTTCTCCTCTTCGGGGGGGTACTCCTCGGGCCAGTCCTACGTGAACGGTCTGACCCCGGCCATCACCGTGGGCGCCGTGGTCGTGGCCATCGGGGCGCTGACCGCCATGCTGGTACCCGCCGTGCGCAGGTCGCGCCAGCGCCGGGAGGACCTGGTCCTCGAAAGTGGCGGCGTTGCCGCCGACCGAGCCGGTGACCCGGACGGCACCCCGGTTCCGGGGATGGGCGGCGAGCTCGAGCCGGCAATGGCGTGCGCGAGTGTGAGCGTCGAGCCTGGCTGACCGGTCCCGGTGCCCAGGACGAGCCCGGTGCCCAGGACGAGCCCGGTGCCCAGGACGAGCCCGGTGCCCTCGCTATGGCCCGATGGGCCCGGGATCCTCGGGGTCCCGGGCCCCCGGGAGGATGTGGGCACGAGCCAGGGCGGTCCGGAGCACGTCGGTGGCCTGGGGCCGGAGCTCCGACAGCGGCCGGTTCCGGTGGACCCGGACGCCCAGGTCCACCTGGGCGATGGAGCCCGCACCGTACCGAGCGGCCACATCGATCAGGATGGCCAGCTCCACGGCGTACCCGTCGGCCAGGCCGCAGGCCTCGAGCACGGCACGGGGCGCGGCGGTCTCGCCCGCCAAGGGTTGCATGATGCCGGCCAGCCCGGGGAAGAGCAGGTCGATGACCGGCCTGGCCATCAGCTCGGTGACCCGTCCCCCTCCCGTCGGGGCCTCGTTCAGTGGGCGCTCGTAGAACGCCTTGACCAGCTTGGTGGTGTCGTCGGACAGGAGCGGGCCGAGCAGGCCGGTCACGAAGTGGGGCCCGAAGTTGGTCACATCGGCGTCCACGAAGGCGATGAGGTCGCCCTTGCAGGCTTCGAGTCCGACCCGCATGGCCTGACCCTTGCCCCCGAATCCTCGGCGGGGCGCCGACACGTCGGGACCGGGCGCCCCACTGGCCGGCTCCGGCGCGGCGGGGGCGGGGGGCGTCCGGGTGGCCGGCGCTGGCGCGGCGGGACCGGAGGGCGTCCCGGTGGCCGGCGTCGACGTTCCCTGCGGGCCTGGAGCCCCCACAACGACGGCCCCGGCCCGCTGGGCCACCTCGGCCGTCCCGTCGGTGGAGCCGTCGTCGACGACCAGCACCTCATCGAGCAGGGGGACCCCGCCGCCGACGGCGGTCAGGGCGGAGGTGATCGAGCCCACCACCGTTCCCACGGTCGCCGCTTCGTCCCGGGCCGGGATGCAGACAGAGATCTTGCGGTCGCCCTTGGTCGCCACGAGTTGCTCGAGGTCGAAGGCGTCGTAGCCGAAGATTCGCCCGGCGCGCCCTGGTTCCCCGCTCCTCGTCGCCGGCATGGCGCCATCATCGCTCACCGGGGTCGCATCGCGGAAAACAGGGGCCCCGTTTCCGCCCTGGTCGCTGGAAGACCGGTGCAGTCCCTGCCGGGAGGCCGGTGCGGGCTGCCGGGAATGCCGGTGCGGGCCGCCGGGAAGGCCGGTGCGGGGGGGACTGCGCTGGATAGCGGGTGCGGGCTGCCGGGATGGCCGGTGTGGGGACCCGCACCCGGGCTTGTCCGGTGGGCTGGATTGACGAGCGGCGTGAATTCGTCCACCATGGAGGCATCATCCAGAGCGGTTGAGGGACCGGGCCCAGCGACGCCGCGGCAACCAGCACATCGAAATGCCTACGGGCTCGAGGTGCCAGGTGCCAATGCCCGAGCGATGAGGAGGACACGTGGACTTCGTTTCTGGACTTCGCTGCCGTGAATGCGGCCGCACCTATCCGGCTGAGGCGCTGCACGTCTGCGACTACTGCTTCGGGCCACTCGAGGTCACCTATGACTACGAGCGGATCGCGGCCACCGTCACCCACGAGCGCATCGCCGCCGGCCCCCGGACCATCTGGCGGTACGCCGACCTGTTGCCGGTGGTCGATCCGACGCCGGTGGACCTCGGGGCCGGGTTCACCCCCCTGGTCCGGGCCGACCGGCTGGCCGCCGAGCTGGGGCTGGGGGAGCTGTGGATCAAGGACGACACGGCCAACCCCACCGGCTCCTTCAAGGACCGCGTGGTCTCGGTGGCCCTGACCAAGGCCCGCCAGCTCGGCTTCAAGGTGGCCGCCTGCGCATCGACCGGCAACCTCGCCAACTCGGTCGCCGCCCACGCCGCTCGGGCCGGGATGGAGTCGGTGGTCCTGATCCCGTCCAACCTGGAGAAGGCCAAGGTCACCATGACCGCGGTCTACGGGGGCCGGGTCATCGCCGTCGAGGGCAGCTACGACGACGTCAACCGTCTCTGCGCCGAGCTGACCAGCGAGCATCCCTCCTGGGCCTTCGTGAACGTGAACGTCCGCACGTACTACGCCGAGGGCTCCAAGACATTGGCCTTCGAGGTCGCCGAGCAGCTGGGCTGGCAGACGCCGGACCACGTGGTGGTGCCCATCGCCTCGGGGAGCCAGCTGACCAAGGTGGCCAAGGGCTTCGAGGAGCTGGCCCGGGTCGGCCTGGTCGAAGCCGGCCATGCGACGCGCATCTCGGGCGCCCAGGCGGCCGGTTGCTCGCCGGTGGCCACCGCCTTCGCCGATGGAAGCGACGTCATCCGGCCGGTCAAGCCCTCGACCATCGCCAAGTCGTTGGCCATCGGGAACCCGGCGGACGGGTGGTACGCCCTCGAGGCCATCCGGAAGTCCGGCGGCTCCTGCACCTCGGTGACCGATGACGAGGTGCTCGAGGGCATCAAGCTGCTGGCCAGGACGGAGGGCATCTTCGCCGAGACGGCGGGCGGCGTGACCATCGCCACCCTGGCCAAGCTGGCCGCCCAGGGCATCGTGCGCTCCGACGAGCGGGTGGTGGCCCTCGTCACCGGGCACGGCCTGAAGACGGTCGAGGCCCTGACGGACACGGTCAGCCCGCTCGCTACGATCGCACCCACGCTCGATGCCTTCGACGCCGTCGTCGACCTGGACTCCGAGCACACCCCCGCGGCAAGGAGCAACTGATGAGTGTCACCGTTCGGATCCCCACCCAACTGCGGACCCTGACCGGCGGAAGCGGTGAGGTCGCGGTCGAGGGCGGGACGGTCGGGGATGTCTTGAAGGCGCTCGACGCCGCCCACCCCGGCTTTGCCGGGCGGCTCTTCGACGACGCCGGCGGGCTGCGCCGGTTCGTCAACGTCTTCCTGGCCGACGAGGACGTTCGATTCCTCGACGGCCTGGGCACCGCAGTGACGGACGGCCAGACCCTGTCGATCGTGCCGGCAGTCGCCGGAGGCTGACCCAAGCCGAAGGGCTAGCCAGAGGCTGAGCCGAAGGGCTCGCCGGAGGCTGAACGGCGGGACCTGGCGGGGGCTGACCCCGGGTCGAGGCATCGTCCCTGGTGGAGGGGGGCGCGGTTGCGTCCGGGCGTTGAGCATGGTTTGCTGTTAGCACTCGACAGTGACGAGTGCTAACGACCTGGAGGCCCGAACACGGGCCCCACGACACCCCCCACGGCCCCACCCGGGCCGTGAACCGATGAATCCACGGAGGATCACGACATGGCCAAGTTGATCACCTTCGACGAGGAGGCCCGCCGGTCCCTCGAGAGCGGGATGAACAAGCTCGCCGACGCCGTCCGCGTCACCCTTGGCCCCAAGGGCCGCAACGTCGTCTTGGACAAGAAGTGGGGTGCGCCGACGATCACCAACGACGGCGTCTCCATCGCCAAGGACATCGAGCTCGAGGACCCCTTCGAGAAGATCGGTGCCGAACTGGTCAAGGAAGTGGCCAAGAAGACCGACGACGTCGCCGGTGACGGCACCACCACCGCCACCGTGCTGGCCTGGGCCATGGTCCACGAGGGCCTCCGCAACGTCGCCGCCGGCGCCAACCCCATGTCCTTGAAGCGCGGTATCGAAGCCGGCGTGGAGTCCGCCGTCACCTCGCTGCAGGGCATCTCCCGTGAGACCGACTCCAAGTCCCAGATCGCCCAGGTCGCCTCCATCTCGGCGGCCGACACCGAGATCGGCGGGATGATCTCCGAGGCCATCGACAAGGTGGGCAAGGACGGGGTCATCACGGTCGAGGAGTCCCAGACCTTCGGCATGGACATGGACCTGGTCGAGGGCATGCGGTTCGACAAGGGCTTCATCTCCCCGTACTTCGTGACCGATCCCGAGCGGATGGAAGCGGTGATGGAGGACGCCTACGTGCTCCTGGTCGGCTCGAAGATCACTGCCGTACGCGACCTCCTGCCCGTGCTCGAGAAGGTCATGCAGGGCGGGAAACCACTGGTGATCATCGCCGAGGACGTCGAGGGTGAGGCCCTGGCCACCCTGGTGGTCAACAAGATCCGCGGCACCTTCAAGAGCGTCGCGGTCAAGGCCCCCGGGTTCGGAGAGCGCCGCAAGGCCATGCTCCAGGACATTGCCATCCTCACCGGCGGCCAGGTGGTCACCGAAGAGGTCGGCCTCAAGCTCGAGAACGTCGGTATTGAACTGCTGGGCCAGGCCCGCAAGGTGGTGGTGACCAAGGACGAGACGACCATCGTCGAGGGCGCCGGCTCGGACGAGGACATCAAGGGCCGGATCAACCAGATCAAAGCCGAGATCGAAAACACCGACTCCGACTATGACCGGGAGAAGCTGCAGGAGCGGCTGGCCAAGCTGTCTGGCGGCGTAGCGGTCATCAAGGTCGGCGCAGCCACCGAGGTGGAGCTGAAGGAGAAGAAGCACCGCATCGAGGACGCCGTCTCCACCACCAAGGCCGCCATCGAAGAGGGCGTCGTCCCCGGCGGCGGCGTGGCACTGCTCCGGGCCCAGGCTGCTGTCTTGGACACGGCCGGCAAGCTCGAGGGCGACGATGCCACCGGCGCACGCATCGTGGCCAAGGCGGTCGAGGAGCCCCTGAAGCAGATCGCGGTCAATGCCGGCCTCGAGGGTGGCGTGATCGTGGACAAGGTCCGCAACCTGAAGAAGCCGACCGAGGGCCTCAACGCCGCCACGGGCGAGTACGAGGACCTGTTCAATGCCGGTGTCATCGACGCGGCCAAGGTCACCCGCTCGGCGCTGCAGAATGCAGCCTCGATCGCCGCCCTCTTCCTCACCACCGAGGCTGTCATCGTCGACAAGCCCGACGAGGACGGCGCCGGCGCCGGCATGCCGGGCGGGGGCATGGACGACTTCTAAGTCGGACATTCAGACAGACGACTTCTAAGTCGGACATTCGGACAGACGACTTCTCAGTCGGACATTCGGACAGACGACTTCAGACGGACGTCGAATTGCGGCTCACTTCGGTGGGCTCGAACTGTGACGAGGGGCGCCCTGATGGGGCGCCCCTCGCCCGTTCCCTAGACTGACGGCTGTGACCGAACCCCTGACGCCGACGACCGGGTGGGGCGTGCTCCACCTCTTCTGCGCGGTCCCCCGATCTGCCTCCGGCGACGTCGTGGCCGACATCGAGGCCGTGGTCCGGGCGGTCAAGCACGCCGAGGCCGACCAACTCCAGGTCGTCACGGTGGCGGTGCTGGGCCACAAAGCCGACGTCGGATTCATGGCCCTCGGGGCCGACCTGTGGCGCCTGCGCCGGTTCCAGACCGAGCTCCAGTCGGCAGGACTGGTGCCGGTCGACTCCTACGTGTCGCTCACCGAGGTGTCCGAGTACGCAGCCGGGGTTCCCGACGAGATGAAGCAGAAGCGCCTGTACCCCGAGCTGCCGCCCGAGGGCAAGGCTGCGTTCTGCTTCTATCCGATGTCCAAGCGCCGTGGGGACGTTCCCGGCTCCAACTGGTACTCCATGCCCTTCGAGGAGCGCAAGGAGATGATGTTCGGCCATGGATCGGCGGCCCGTGCCTTCGCCGGACGGATCCTGCAGCTGATCACCGGCTCGACCGGCATCGACGAGTGGGAGTGGGGGGTGACCCTGTTCGGGGTCCACCCCGACGACCTGAAGGAGTGTGTTTACACGATGCGCTTCGACGAGGGCTCGGCCCGGTTCGCCGAGTTCGGACCGTTCATCACCGGGATGGTGGCGCCGGTCGAGACGGTCATGGGCGAGCTGGTCCAGCGTGGCTGACGGGCTCGCCGAGGGGGCGGTCGGCCTCGCCGAAGGGGCTGCCGGGCTTGCCGAGGGAGCTGTCGGCCTCGCCGAAGGGGCTGCCGGGCTTGCCGAGGGAGCTGTCGGCCTTGCCGGTGTCATCGACGAGGGCGTTGATGGCGGCCCGGACGGCCTGGTCCGGCTCCGGGACGAGCTCCGGCGACTGGAACGGGTGGTGGTGGCCTTCAGCGGCGGAGCCGACTCGGCCTTTGTCGCCTGGGCGGCCACGGACACGCTCGGAGCTGATCGTGTGCTCTGCGCCACGGCAGTGTCGCCGTCGCTCGCTCCCGAGGAGCTGGCCGACTGTCGTGCCCTCTCGGCGGAGTGGGGTTTGCGGCACGTCGAGGTCGAGACGACCGAGCTGGCCGACCCCGCCTATGCGGCCAACGACGGCTCCCGCTGCTACCACTGCAAGACCTCACTGCTCGAGGCCCTCGGTCCGCTGGCCGAGGCCGAGGGCTCCCGGGTCGTCCTCGGTGTCAACATCGACGACCTCGGTGACCATCGCCCCGGTCAACTGGCGGCGACCGAGCGGGGTGCGGTCTTCCCCCTGGTCACCGCCGGGCTGACCAAGGCCGGCGTGCGGGCGTGGTCGAGGCGGCTCGGCTTGCGCACCTGGGACAAGCCGGCCGCTGCCTGCCTTTCCTCCCGGGTCCCCTACGGCACGCCGGTCACCTTCGGCGTCCTGCAATCGGTGGCCGATGCAGAGTCCGGGTTACGGGCTCTCGGGTTCCGCCAGTTGCGGGTGCGCCACTACGGTGACACGGCCCGGATCGAGGTCCCCGACGAGGACCTGGCTGTAGTCGTGGCCCGGCGGGACGAGATCTCGGCGGCGGTCCACGCCGCCGGCTACCGGTACGTCACCGTGGACCTGGACGGATTTCGCTCCGGAAACCTCAACCAGGCCCTGGGGAACCAGACCCAGAGGTTGCCCCACGCGGCCGGTGGCCGTCATGGTGAACGGGCGATGACCGGTGGCCGTGACGGTGAGCGATGACCGGGAGCGGCAGTGATCGGGAGCCGGCAGTGATCGGCGTGCGGGTGAAGCTCACCTTCCCCGAGGAGCTGGTGCGTGAGCCGGTGATCGCCCGGATGGCCACGAAGTTCGGGGTGGTCCCGAACATCCGTCGAGCCAACGTGGGCGAGCGGGAGGGCTGGATCATCTGCGAGCTCGACGGCGACGGCCCCACGGTCGACCGCGCCGTCGAGTGGCTGCGGAACGAGGGCGTGCGGGTCGACCTGCTCGGGGACATCGTCGAGAGCTGAATGCGATGGAGGACCGGCACGGCGAGATGTTGGCGGCGAACCGCCGGAACTGGGACGAGCGGGTGGGAGTTCATGTCGATTCCCGCTTCTACGACGTGGATGCGTGGCTCGATGAGCAGCGCGGACCTCGAGCCCGAGAGCTCGACGCGCTCGGCGACGTCTCGGGCATGGACCTCGTCCACCTCCAGTGCCACTTCGGGCTGGACACTCTGGCCTGGGCCCGGGTCGGGGCCCGGGTAACCGGGCTCGACTTCTCGCCCGAGGCGGTGGCCACCGCCCGCACCATCGCTTCCCGGGCCGGGCTCTCCGACCTGGCCGAGTTCGTCTGCGCCGACGTACTCGACGCGTCGGTCGCGCTCGGGCGCCGGAGCTTCGACGTGGTGTACGTGAGCCTCGGTGCCCTGTGCTGGCTGCCCAGCGTGGACCGATGGGCCTCGCAGGTGGCCGCCCTCCTGCGACCGGGGGGACGGCTGTACCTCCACGACGGCCACCCGCTGGCCTGGGCGCTGAGCGACGAAGGACTGGTCATCGAGCACGACTATTTCGAAGCCGACGCCCCGTTCGTCGATGACTCGGACTCGACCTACACCGACACCAGCCGGCCACTGCTCAACGCACGGACCTATGAATGGAACCACGGACTGGGCGAGACGGTCACCGCGCTGATCGACCACGGGCTGCGCATCGACCGGCTGGAAGAGCACAGCTGGGACGTCCACCAACGGTTCCCCTGGCTGGTCGAGCAGTGCTCCGGTCATTGGGTAGCCCCGCCGGAGATCCCGCAGCTACCGCTCACGTTCACGGTGGTGGCCACCCGCAACCCCTGAACCCGCGGACAGAACCCCGGGACTGAACCCCGCGGACCCGTCCCAAGGACGGCGGGCCGGGGTCGGCCGTCAGCGAGCCGGGGGCTCGTCCTTGGGCCGAACCGTCCAGCCAGCCTGCGAGACCTTGCGTGGCTCGTAGAACAGGCAACCGTCGGGACATCCGAAGGGAATGTGCTCGTTGGCGTTCATGCGGCAACGTTCGACCTTCTCGTCCCGCCTGGTCGTCTGCATGATGTAGTGGCGGCAGTCGGCATTCACGGACACGTCACATTGTTACCGATTCGTCACCGTCTATCGGGTCACCCCGTCAGCGGTTGACCGGGTGCGCCGGTGGGGTAGCGTCGCTCGGGTGGAACCCGTTCCCTCCACCAAACAGCTCCTGCGCTGGGGCGAAACGTTGTCCGCCATCGCGCGGACCGGTCTCGGCTTCACCGAATCGCTCTATGAGCAGGAGCGATTCGAGGAGATCCTCCGGGTCGCCGCCGATATCCGGATGGCTGCCGATGATGGCAACGACGGTGTCGAGGACGCCGACGGCCTGGTCGAGGAGTGGCTCTCCTCGGTAGGCAAGGGGGTCCCCGGCTACGTCACCCCCAAAGTGGCGGTAGGGGCTGCGGTGGGGAACGGCAAGGACGAGATGCTCCTGATCCAGCGGGCTGACTCCGGTGTATGGCTCTATCCCACCGGATGGGCCGATGTGGGCTACTCGGCGGCTGAGGTCGTGGTGAAAGAGGTCGAGGAGGAGACGGGTCTCGAGGTCGAGGTGGAACGCCTGATCGCCGTGCTCGACGGCCTCCGCATCGGCATGACCCGGATCCCCCTGTACTCGTTGGTGTTCCAGTGCCGGCCAGTGGGCGGGACCCTCAAGGCCCATCCCCTCGAGTGCGCCGATGTCGGTTGGTTCTCCCTCGACAACCTGCCCCAGCCGCTGGCCGGCGCAGAACGATGGAGCAAGCAGGTGTTCGCGGCCCTGCGCGGTGAGCCGATCGAGGTGCTCTACGACCACGTGCGAAAGCCCATCTGGCGGGGCGACCCCGAGGGTTCCTGATCGACCCGCTCGGATGGGTCTCTCGGCGACCCACCGCTGGCTCGGCTGACGCACCGGCACCATGAACGAATGGGGCCCGCGCACCTACGGCAAGCCCTGCGCAGTATGCGGGTTCAGTTGGGACGCCCCGGCAGACACCCTCATGGCGGCGATCGACGACGCCCCGGTGGCGTTCGGATCGGTGGTAGCCGGACGGAGCGGCTCGGAGCGGATGCCCGGGCTTGCCTGGTCGGTCCAGGCCTACGTGTGGCACGCCGGCGACAACCTCCGGATCTGGTCGGAGCGCCTGGCAGCGTCCGCGTCGGGCTGGGGGCACTCGGTCGTCGGGTACGACCAAGATGCCCTGGCCGAGGCGCGGCGCTACGAGGCCGTGCCCCTCGGTGCCGCCTTGTGGTCGTTGGCCCGAGCCACGGCCGACTGGCGGGAGGCCTCGGGGATGGTCGATGACCGACTCGACGTGGTGATAGAGCATCAGGCGATGGGCTCGTTCACCCTGGGCGACGTGACGAGGCAGGTCGGCCACGACCTCCATCATCACCTCGGCGACGTCTGCCACATCCTGGGCTACCGGGACGGCTCGGGGTAGCCCGGGCGGCTCATGGAGGCCCACGGGGAGGTCCGTGGCCGTCCCCCGAGGGAGGCCGCCTCGAAGGCCCTCGAAACCCCATCGAGGGACCCGAGAGACCCCGGGACGGGCCGCGAGAAAGCCCAGATGAGCCGGGAGAAGCCCCGAGCAGGGCGGGGAAAGCTCGTGAGGGCTTCGGGCCCAATCGCTACACTCGCCTCTTGTGACCGACCGACGACCTCCTCAAGCGGCGGCCGCTGGAGGGAACGGCGACGGCGATCGGGTTCGGGCCGTCACCGTCAGCGAGGCTCACGAAGTGAGCGACGACATGGTGGCCGCGTTCGCCGAGCTGATACCCCAGCTCTCCTCGTCATCACCGGCTCCGACGGCGGCCGAGCTGGCCGAGATCGTGGCCTCGCCGGCCACGGCGCTCTTCGTGGCCAGGGACGAGACCGGCAGGGTGGTCGGTTCGCTGACGCTGGCGATGTTCCGGGTACCGACCGGTGTCCTGTCCTGGATCGAGGACGTGGTCGTCGACCAGTCGGCCCGGGGGGCCGGCGCGGGTGAGAAGCTGGTTGGCGCCGCCCTCCGCCGGGCCGAAGAAGCAGGGGCCAAGTCGGTGGACCTCACGTCCCGGCCAAGCCGGGAGTCGGCCAACCGGCTCTACCAGCGCGTGGGCTTCGACACCCGTCAGACCAACGTGTACCGGTACAAGATGACTGGAGGCTGACGGCACCCGGCTTTCCCCGCTCGCGGAAGGGGTGCCAACCCGGCGGGCTTGATCGGGTGCAGGAGGGGGGCTCGACGATCCCATCCGGTAGGCACTGGACCGGCACGTCGTCACAGGTTCGACCGGCGCCACTGGGCCTATGGTCAACGACACCCCCCGAGGCACACAGGAGGCACCATGGCAGACATCCAGGGAACCTGCGACGACCGATTCGAAGGCGTCCGAGACGCGCTGTCCGGCAGCCTCGACGCCGGCACCGATGTCGGCGCATCGGTTGCCGTCCTCCTCGAGGGCGAACCCGTCGTCGATATCTGGGGCGGGCTCGCCGACGAGGGGCGCGCCGAGCCATGGCGGCGCAACACCATCACCAACGTGTGGTCGACCACCAAGACCATGACGTTCCTGTGCGCGCTCATGCTTGCCGATCGGGGTCAGCTCGATTTCAGCGCCCCCGTCATGCGTTACTGGCCCGAGTTCGCCGCAGGAGGGAAAGAGGCCGTCGAGGTCCGGCACCTCATGGCCCACACGGCCGGGCTCTCTGGGTGGACCGCCCAGATAGAGCCCGAGGACCTGGCCGACTGGGAGAAATGCACCTCGTTGCTGGCCGCCCAGGAGCCGTGGTGGGAACCGGGGACCGCATCGGGGTACCACGCCCTCACCCAGGGCTACCTCATCGGCGAGGTGGTCCGCCGCATCACCGGTGCCACCATCGGTACCTGGTTTGCCAGCGAGGTGGCGGGACCGCTCGGAGCCGACTTCCACATCGGCCTGCCGGCCAGCGAAGATGACCGGGTCTCCCCGGTGATTCCTCCCGAAGCGGTCAGCCTGGCCGGGGCGGACCCCGGGAGCATCGCGGTCCGGACCTTCGCGAGCCCGCCTCTCGATGCGGCGATGGCGACCCAGGAGTGGTGGCGCCGGGCCGAGATCCCGGCGGCCAACGGTCACGGCAATGCTCGTTCGGTGGCGACGGTCCAGTCGATCATCGCCGGCGGCGGGGAGGCACGAGGCGTCCGGCTCCTCTCGCCCCAGGGCTGTGACATCGTCTTCGACGAGCAAGCCAATGGCAAGGACCTCGTCTTGGGGATGCCGATGCGCTTCGGGATGGGCTACGGGCTCAGCGGCGAGCTGATGCCGATGGGACCCCGGGCCTGCTTCTGGGGCGGTTACGGCGGATCCCTCATCGTGATGGACCAGGATTCCCGGCTGACGGTGTCGTACGTCATGAACAGGATGGAGAGCGGCCTCGCCGGCGACTTCCGCGGCGCCAACATCGTGCTGGCCGCGGCGATGGGCCTGGCGGCGAACGCCGGCTGATCGGCGTTCGCTTCGCGACTCCCGAGGTGGCCTGAGACATCGGGCCGGCGACATAGCCCCGCTCGGGCCGCGTTCGGGCCGCGTTCGGGCCGCGTCCGGGCCGCGTCGGGCCCTGTTCGGGCCGCTGTTCGGGCTCTGTTCGACCGGTTGAAGCCATGCTCGGTCCGTTGCCCGGGCGCCTATCGTGGGCGGCAGTCCGAGCGACGGGAGACCTATGCATTTCGTGATCATCGGCGGCGGGCCGGCGGGCAGCCAGGCCGCTACCTATGCCGCTCGGCTCGGGGTGGACGTGACCGTCATCGAGCGCGACGTGATCGGCGGGGCAGCCAATCTGTTGGACTGCATCCCCTCCAAGGCGATGATCGCCACCGGTGGCGCCATGTCCTACCTCGGACGGATCGGCGGCATGGGGGTGGACGACGTCGAGGGGAGGCTGGACCTCGATCGGCTCCGGGCCCGGATCGCGAGCATCACCGACCGCTTGGAGGCGAGCATCGACCAGATCCTACGCAGCCAGAACGTGGAGCTGATCCGAGGCACCGGCCGCCTGGTCGGACCCCACACCGTGCGGGCAGAGACGGACACGGGAACCCGGACCATCGAAGCCGATGCCGTGCTCCTCAGCACCGGCAGCCGGCCGCGTCTCCCCGATTGGGCCGAACTCGACGGTGATCGGATCCTGACCACCCGTGATGCCTATCCACCCAAGGAGCTACCCGAGCACCTCGTCGTCGTCGGCTCTGGCGTCACCGGCGTCGAGTTCGTGCACATGTTCTCCTCCCTCGGATCCGATGTGACCCTGGTCGTCAGCCGGGAGCAGGTGCTCCCCCGGAAGGACCCCGAGGTGGCCGCCGTGCTGGAGGACGACTTCTTGCGGCGCGGGGTCCGTTTGCTGAAGGGTGCCCGTGCGGTCGGTATCGACCGGACGCTGGCCGGAGTGACCGTCCGCTGCGACGACGGGCGAGTCGCCTTGGGCTCGCACGCCTTGCTCGCCATCGGGTCGATCCCCAACTCCGAGGGGCTGGGGCTGGAGTCGGCCGGTCTGAGCGTGGACCCCGGCGGCTATATCCCGGTGAACCATCACTGCCAGACCGTCGTGCCCCACATCTATGCCGCCGGCGATCTCTCGGGGAAGCTTCCGCTGGCCTCGGTGGCCTTCATGCAGGGACGCAAGATCGCAGAGCACGTCGTCGTGGGCCACACCGCCGCCCACCGGCACCTCAACTACGACAAGGCCGCCTCGGCCATCTTCACCGAGCCGGAGATCGCCGACGTCGGACTGGCGGAGGCGGACGCCTTTGCCGAGGGACGGAAGATCCGAGTGACCAAGGTCCCCTTCGCCGCTACGGCCAAGGCGCTGATCAACAACGACCCGAGGGGGTTCGTGAAAATCCTCTCCGACCCGGCGACAGGCGTCGTCCTTGGAGGCTCCATCGTCGGTCAGAACGCCGCTGAGCTGGTCTCGGTCCTGGCCGTGGCGGTGACCGCTGGCCTGCGCGTCGGGGACATCGTCGAGAGCATGCTGGTGCACCCCGCGCTGGCCGAGGCCCTGGCCGAGGCGGCCGAGTAGGCGAACGGGCTGGGAGGCGAAGCGGGCGAGCGTGGGCGAGCGGGCGAGGCTGGCGAAGCGGGCGACGCCCTCGCCGTTGGCCTGAGTGCCCTCAGGACCGCGGAATGGCGCCGTTACACCCGGATGGCATCCTGATCACATGATGTACTCGAACCTTCAGCGGATTGCATCGAAACTACGTCAAGAGGTGGGCGAGTTCGAGCCCGAGCGCGTCTCGGGCCCCGACGCTGCCCGCCTGCTCGAGGCGTTCGCCGCCATCGAGAAGCTGGCGACCGCCGGCAAGCTGCTGGCCGCCCGCCGAGTCGAGTCGTCCAACGTATGGAGAAGGGATGGCCACCGCTCGGCGGCCGACATGATGGCGCGCAAGACCGGGACGGGTCTCGGTTCGGCCATCAACTCGCTCCAGACAGCGCGGCAGCTCGGCTCACTTCCCGCCACCGAGGATGCTCTACGGGACGGGCGCCTGTCGGAGGCCCAGACCCGCGAGATCGCCGGTGCGGCGATCCACAAGCCCGAAACAGAGGACGAGCTCGTCGAGGCGGCTGGGCAGACCATGAACGTCTTGAAGCTTCGGTGTCGCCGAGTTCGCGCCACTGCCGACGACGGCACGTCTCGCTACGAGAGGATCCGACGCGGTCGCTATCTTCGCCATTGGACGGACAACGAAGGGGCGGTCCGGTTCGACGCCCGCTTGACCCCCGACGAGGGGGCCAAGCTCGTCGCCGTGTTGAAATCGGAGAGCGAGAGGCTGGCGGCCGAGGGCCGGCGTTGCGGGCGTCAAGAGGCAATGGCGGCATATGCAGCGGACGCGCTGGTCGGGTTGGCTACTCGCCCGTCCGGCGATCCCTCGTCAGGGCCAGCGACCATGGTCCACGTCCGTGTCGATCATGAGGCCCTCATCCGAGGTCATCTCGAGCCCGGCGAGATCTGCGAGATACCGGGGATCGGCCCGATTCCCGTTGCGGCGGCCCGACGGTTGGCTGAGGACTCGATCCTCAACGTGTTGGTGACCAAGGGCGTCGACGTCACGGGCGTTGCCCACGCAGGACGGACGATTCCGGCCTCCGTTCGCCGGGCGATCGTCGAGCGCGACACCCATTGCGTTGTCCCCGGCTGCGACATCAGAGAGGGGCTCGAGATCGATCACGTGATTCCGGTCATCGAGCGCGGCCCAACCAAGCTCGACAATCTTGCTCGGCTGTGCCATTGGCACCATTACCTCAAGACGCACCAGCGTCACGTCCTCGAGCGTGAGGGCAATGACTGGTCGTGGAAGCCGCCGACCCGCTTGGAGGCACCGGATGTCGAACCTGATGGGCGGGATCGGGCGAGCTCCGAACACCAACCGCGTTTGGCGATCGAGTAGCTCTGGGGCCCACCATGCGGGCCTGACCGAAACTCGCCGCTGTCGCGGACTTCCTCCGGCCACCCCGGCCAACGCGCGGCGGACTGCCCCGGACCGGCCGCGACCGTCGGGTGGCAAGTGGACTTCCCTCGGACCGGCCTGGCCGATCGCCGTGGCGGACTGCCCCGGACCGGCCGCGACCGTCGGGTGGCAAGCGGACTTCCCTCGGACCGGCCTGGCCGATCGCGGTGGCGGACTGCCCCGGACCGGCGCCGGCCAACCGCGTCGCGGTCCGTACCGGCCAGACGCGTCGAGGATGCGGTTTGCTCGTCTCTGTACGAGGCCGCCGGGTAGATTCGATTGTCACCGAAGTCCACGGCAACCAGGGGGCCACATGCTGGGAATCGTTCTGGCGCGCAAGCTGCGCGAGGGGAAGACCTACGAGGACTTCCGGGCAGCCTGGTTCCCTGAGATCGGCTACGGGACACCTGCCCGCATATTGGCGGGGCCAGGCGTGGTGGACAAGCGAGAGATCATCACGGTGGGATTCGTCGACGCGGATCCCGAGGACTTGGCCGACCTCGGGGATCGATTGGCGGTGGCAGAGATCGGCCGCCACGACCGCATCGCCGAGGTCTGCGAGAGTACCGAGATCCGGTTGGTCTTCGAGATCGCCGACGACGATGACTTCGGGGGCGACCCCGGCCCAACCCTTCCCGGGATCCGGGGCTATCCGTGGGTGAGGTGACTGCGTTGGGTCGGACCAGTCCCCCGATCAGGCGGTTGGGTCCTCTTCCCGCACTTGGTTCGCCGAGCCCGGCCCGACGTCTTCGCCGGCGTGCCCGGCCCGCCACGCGGCCTCCGCCCGCGTAGCCACATCTCGGAGTGGCAGGCCACTGTCCCGGGCCACTCGGGCCACGTCCTCGAATTCGGCTTTGACCCGACCCGGGGCCGACTTGATGCGAACGATGTGACCGTCGACGTCGACGGTACCCATCGAGCGCGCCAGCGGCCAGCGCTGGAGCGACGAGCCACGGACGCCGAGGGTCCCCGTCTCTGCGCTCAGCGATGCCCGAAGTCGGGGGGCGTCAGCCGGGTCGCACAGCACATGGATGGTGGTCCCCGGCCGTCCCTTCTTCATCACGATCGGGCTCAGCCAGGCATCGTGCGCCCCCAACTCGAGGAGCATCGACGCGGCATAGGCCAGTTGCTCGCCTGTGGCATCGTCCACGTTGGCCTCGAGGAGGGTCACCGGCTGGCCCGCGTCTGCATCGGGTGATACTCCCGAGGCCGTGATCGACTGGCCCAGTACGACCTGGGTGCAGTTGGGCAGGTCGTCGAGCTCACGAGTCCCTGCGCCGAACCCGCTAGCCATGATGCGCATCGACGGCATCGGCCCGTATCCAGACGACAGCGCGGCCAGGAGGGCCGCCCCAGTTGGCGTGGTCAGCTCCACGGCCCGTTCCTGCCCCCACGTGGGTGCGCCTTCCAACAGGGCGACCACCGCGGGCGCGGGGTTGGGGAGCAGGCCGTGGGCGGCCCGGACCATCCCAGTGCCGGTAGCTACTGGGCTGGCCGTCACCACGTCGACGCCCAGCACCTCGAGTGCGGCGACGGTACCCACCACGTCGACGATGGTGTCGTGTCCGCCGACTTCGTGAAAGTGGACCTGCTCCACAGCTCGCCGGTGCAGGCGGGCCTCGGCTCCGGCCAGGGCGGCAAAGACGGCCAGTGACCGCCGTGCCACTCGGTCAGGCAGCCGCGCCTCTTCCACCAGCCCCACGACATCGCCGTGCGTTCTGACCGCGGCGTTGTCGCTGACCGACACCACCGCCCGGGTGGCGGCAATGCCACCGCGGAGCACCGCCTGGGTGTGGAGGGACCAGCCGCCGAAGGGCAGACGTCGCAGGAGGGACCGGACTTCGTCGAGCTCGGCGCCGGCGTCGAGGAGGCTGCCCAAAGCCATGTCGCCGGCGATGCCGGCAAAGCAATGGAACCAGGCCGTCGAGCCCCGACCAATCGAGCCGCCGGGCGGCGCCTTGCTCATGGCAGCATTCGAGCGACGGCACAGGCGGCCCCGTACCCGTTGTCGATGCCCACCACGGCGATGCCGGCTGCGCAGGACGCGTGCATGGCCAGCAGGGCCGTGACCCCCTCGAGCGCGGCGCCGTATCCCGTGCTGGTGGGGACGGCCACGACCGGGGCCGGGGTGATGCCGCCGACCAGGCTGGCCAGGGCGCCTTCCATTCCCGCCACCACCACGATGGCATCGGCATCGGCCAGGGTGTCAGCCGAGGCGAGCAGCCGATGGACGCCGGCCACGCCGCAATCGGGAAGCAGCTCGGTTCGAAATCCAAGCGCCATGAGCGTCGCCTCGCCCTCCCGGGCGACAGGCAGGTCCGAGGTCCCGGCCGTGATGATCAGGACGCGGGCGCTCCGCTCCGCCGCCGGGCGCCAGACGACCGTCGACAGCTGGCCTCGGATCCGGTCGGCTCCCGTGGCGACGCCCGTGATCGTCCTCGAGCCGCCGGCATGATCGGCCATGGTGCGAGCCACCTGCTCGTTGTCGGCTCGAGTCAGGAGTACAGGGCTCGCCGGCGACAGCGATGCGAGTGTCTCGTCGCTGGCTCCCGAGAGGAGCTCGCCCACGATGGCCGAGCACTGGGCGGCGGTCTTGCCCGGTCCGTAGACCGCTTCGGGGAATCCCTGGCGGAGTGACCGGTGGTGGTCCACCTTGGCGAATCCCAGGTCGGCAAAGGGCAGCCGGCGGAGCTGCTGGACGGCGGCATCGGGAGAGCAGGCTCCCGATCGAACGTCGTCGAGCAGGCGGTAGAGGGCGGCAGAGTCCATGACCTCACTATCCTGCCTGGGTATGGCCCCGGCTGCACCCCTGCGTATCGGATTCCTCGGGCCCCAGGGCACCTTCACCGAAGAGGCGCTGTTCGCGGAACCGGACTTCGCAGACGCCGAGGTGGTGGCGTTGGCCTCCCTTCACGATGTGCTCGAGGCGGTCGAGGATGAGCGCGTCGACCTCGGGTTCCTCCCCATCGAGAATGCAATCGAGGGCTCGGTCCGGGACACGGTCGACAGTTTGATCTTCGATCGTGAGCTGCTGATCCAGCGAGAAGTGGTGCTGGACATCCATCTCCATCTGATGGCTCGCGCTGGCACCCGGATCGAGGAGGTGCGCCGGGTCTCGTCGATCCCCATGGCCACCGCCCAGTGTCGCAACTTTCTGGTCGAGCACCTGACGGGGGCCGAAGTGGCCCCGGCCAATTCCACCGCTGACGCCGCTCGATTGTTGGGCGAGGGGGTCGGTGACGTCCTCGACGTGCCGACCGCGGCGATCGCCCCGCGCCTGGCGGCCAAGCTCTACGGGCTCGAGATCCTGGCCGAGGACGTCGAGGACCATCCCGAGAACCAGACCCGGTTCGTAGCTGTTTCTCGCCGCGGGATACCCGCACCGACCGGGCACGACCGCACCACCATCGCCTGCTTTCAGCGGGACGATCGTCCGGGAAGCCTCCACGGCATCCTCGGGCAGTTCTCGGCGCGCAACATCAACCTGACCAAGCTCGAGTCCCGACCCACCAAGCGAGCTCTCGGTGACTACTGCTTCATCATCGACCTCGAGGGACACGTGGCCGACGAGGTGGTCGCCGACTGCCTCCGGGACCTCCACGCCGAGCTGAACGACGTCAAGTTCCTCGGCTCGTATCCTGCGGCTGGCCAGGCCGGCCCCGCGATCCGCAGGGAAGTCGACGCGGCCTGGCGCGAGGCCGATGCCTGGCTCGATGGGTTACGGTCCCAGATCGAGTGGGGACCCGGCGGGACCGGTCGATCTGCGCCTCGGGTCTGAGCCCGTCATCCGTCATCGGGGTAGGGCCCTCCTGCCCCGTTCCCCCGGTGACCGGACGGCGCTACGACGACTACCCTGACGCGGCCGGGAGGGATGGCAGAGCGGACAAATGCGCGGCTCTTGAAAAGCCGTGAGGTGCAAGCCTCCGTGGGTTCGAATCCCACTCCCTCCGCTGGTCAGAGCAGGTTTTTGGTTTGTCGGGCCCGGAGCGACTTTGGTCCCGTCGAGCCCCCTTGCCTTGATCAGTCCGGTTGAGGTGTAGATGAGCATCAGGTTGGGGTGTAGATGAGTACCAATACGCCGCTACTGAAGCGCGTGACGTCAACGAGGTTCAGAGCGGCGTCCGTGTCAAGCGTTTCAAACAGGTGCTGACCGCGTCCGATGGCAACCGGGGTGAGCAAGAGATGGAACTCGTCAATGAGTCCGTGCTCCATCAATGTGGCATCGAGTGGACCATTTCCGTACTTGATGATGTTCCCACCGGATTGCTGTTTCAGGTCGGCGACGAACCTGGCGACGTCGCCGTCAATCACGGTGGCATTCCAGGTGGCCTCGCGAAGGGTGGTTGATGCCACGTACTTGGGGATGCTGTTCATTCGATCGATGAAGTCGTTCGAAGCACCGGGGTCGCCGCTGGCCATCGTCGGGTAGGCCGCCGACAACCCTTGGTAGGTCAGGCGACCAAGCAGGAGCGCATCGGCTGCGAACAGCAATCGTGTGGCGTAGTCGTTGTGCTCCTCGTCCAGGTATGGGAACGCCCACTGGGGCGACCCGATCTCTCCACCCAGCGAGACATGGGTCGATTCGATCAACTTCCTCATTCGCCCTTGCCCTTCCCCGTTGGATCTCGGCCGGACCCTTCACACTCATTGACGCAGAACGGAAGCAGTAGTCATCGCTCCCACCATGGAGGAGCAGCAGCCATCGCTGCAACCATGGAGGAATGGCGCGCGTCGCCTGACTGCACACTGGAAAGTACGCTGATCTCCCGTCGGCTCGGACGAACCGACGACTACGACGATCCCAGGGAGCAAATGCATGGCCAGCGTTGGATTGGTGCTCGGCGCTGGCGGCATCGTCGGACAGGCATACCATGCTGGGGTTCTGTCCGCGCTCGAATCCGAGCTCGGATGGGATCCACGGTCAGCCGATGTGATCGTTGGCTCGTCAGCCGGTTCGATCACGGGCACCCTCTTGCGCCTGGGCGTCCTGGCCTCCGACCTCGTTGCCCTGGCGACGGGCACACCCCTCTCGCTCGAGGGGCAGTCCCTGATGGCCCGCATCCGGGCAAACCAGTCTGACCTCCCGTCCCCTCCGCCTGGGAACTGGTTCAGGCCGTGGCGCCCTCCTTCGATCGCCCTTTTGACCGAGATCGCCCGACGGCCCTGGGCCTTCCGGCCCGAAGTAGCCGCCGTCACGATGCTCCCGGCCGGCCGAATCGACCTCACCGAACGAGCGGCCGGGTTGCACGCCCTGATCGGTGATCGCTGGCCCGAGCGCCTCTGGATCTGCGCGGTCCGGAGAACCGACGGTGTCCGCACTGTGTTCGGTCGGCCCGAATCGCCCCAGTCACCCTTGGCGGCGGCCGTTCTGGCTTCTTGCGCCATACCTGCCTACTTTGCCCCGGTCACGATCGGGGGGGTGGAGTACTTCGATGGTGGCGTCCACTCGCTGAGCAACGCCGATGTGCTCACTCAACAAAGGCCCGATGTGGTGATCGTCGTCTCGCCGATGTCGAGCGGCCGACTGGCCGTCGGTAGTCCTGCCGGGCTGATCCGCTGGTCGGCGCACCGTCGCCTGGAGCGTGAGACGCGCCGGTTGGAAGCCGCAGGTTGTGTCGTGGTCCGCGTCGAACCCGGATCCTCCTCGGTGGGCGCCATGGGTCTGAATATGATGAGCGACCGCAGATCGTCCCAGGTGGTGGAGGCCGCCATCGTCGAGACGGTCCGCGCCATTGATGGGCGTCGGATTCCTGCCGATCTGATCCCTCGTCAATCACACCGGGGCGACGTCCGGCTGACATCGATCACCTAGGCTGGCATCACTGCCGCCTGACCGCAGACGGGTCACGGCAGATCGGTAGAGGGCACGGGGGGAGGGGTCCCCACATGGGCGATGTTGACCGATTGAGCCCGCTGGACTCGTCATTCCTGCACATCGAGGACAGTGTCAGCCACATGCACATTGCCTCAGTGGGGATCTTCGAGGGTCCGGTTCCGGCCTATCCCGATATCTCGTCCATGATCGAGAGCAAGCTGGCCCGGGTTCCCCGATACCGCCGAGTCGTACGGCACGTCCCCTTGGAGTTGGGTCGACCGATCTGGGTGGATGACCAGCACTTCAACCTCGAATACCACCTGCGCCACACGGCACTGCCGTCCCCCGGGGGTGTCGTCGAACTGCGGAAGCTGGTGGGCAGGGTCATGTCCCAGCCGCTCGATCGGTCCAGGCCCCTGTGGGAGATGTGGATCGTGGAAGGCCTGGAGGAGGACCGGTGGGCGCTCCTGTGCAAGACCCACCACGCCATGGTGGACGGCGTGTCGGGAGCCGATCTGCTCTCCGTGGTGATGGACCTCTCGCCTGCACCGGAACCACCGATGGTCGAGCATTGGAGCCCTCAGGGGTCACCGACGAGCGTCCAGCTGGCCACTCGGTCCTCCTACGACCTGCTTCGAAGCCCCTATGAGCAGTTGCGAGCCGTTCGTGCCGCGTTCCGAGTGCCGAGACAGGCTGTAGCGCAGGCACGCGAGGTCGGTTCGGGACTGTTGGCCATGACCGGGCTGGTCAGGCGCACGCCGGTCTCGAGCCTCAACGGCCCGCTCGGACCGCATCGCCGGTACGGGTGGGCATCAGTGGGGGTCAGGGACATCAAGGCCATCCGCAGGGAACGGGGAGGTACCTTCAACGATGTCGTCTTGACCGCCATCACCAATGGCTTCCGCCAACTGCTCTTGTCCCGAGGCGAGTCGGTGGAGCGGGTCGTGCGCACCCTGGTCCCTGTGTCGGTACGGGCACGCGACGCCCGAGGCCGTGCCGTGGGGGATGGGACCCTTCAGAACAAGGTCTCGGCCATGTTTGCCGAGCTCCCGGTGTCGATAGGTGATGCGGCCGAGTGCCTGCACGCCATCAGCTCGCAAATGGAAGGGCTGAAGGAGTCCAAGCAGGCCGTGGCCGGCGAGGCGCTCACCTCGATGTCGGGTTTCGCGCCCCCCATGCTCCTGGCCCTGGGCATGCGCGTGTCGACTCGACTGGCCCAACGGAACGTGAACACCGTCACCACCAATGTTCCCGGACCCCAGATCCCCCTGTACGTGTGTGGTCGACGCATGGTGAAGGTCTTTCCCTACGTGCCGTTGGCCGGTCAGGTCAGGGTGGGCATCGCCATCTTCTCCTATGACGGCGAAGTGAGCTTCGGCGTCACGGGGGACTACGACACGACCCGGGATTTGGACGTGTTGTGCGGCGGCATCGAAGACGGGATCAAGCAACTCTTGAAGGCCTGATTCGACCGCCGTCAACGGGAAATGACGGGGTTCCTCGTGACTGACGCGGCCCCTCGCATCCCCTCGTGGCCAAGCCCGCCATCCGGAGAGGACCAAGCTCGCCATCAAGAGAGCAGGTACGCGATGCTCAGGTCGAGTAAGACGAGTAACTAGTAAGTCGAATAAGACGAGTAAGACGAGCGCCTGGCCATGCCCAGGCATGGCCGAGAAGAGGGGAGTGCACGTGAGCGATCGTGTTGCCTTCGTGACCGGGGCCAGCCGGGGGATCGGCAAGGCCATCGCCAACCATCTGGCTCGGGCAGGGTTCGACGTGGCCCTCACCGCCCGGACCGTGCAGGACGGTGACGCCTATGAGCACTCCTCGACCATCCGGAAGTCCGACACCCGTCCGCTTCCGGGGAGCCTGAGCTCCACCGCGGAGCTGGTCGAGAAGGCCGGCGTCCGTTCGCTCACGGTCCCGGCCGACCTCTTGGACCGGGCATCGCTGGGCCGGGCGCTGGCCACGGTGGAGGAGCGCTGGGGCCGGATCGATGTCCTGGTCAACAACGGGCGGTACGTGGGCCCCGGGCACATGGACCAGATCATCGACACCCCACTTGAGGTGCTCGACAAGCACCTCGACGCCAATGTGATGGCGCCGCTCGTGCTCATCAAGCACGCCCTCCCCGGCATGCTCGAGCGGGGCGGTGGAACGGTGATCAACGTTTCGTCCAGCGCCGGGCAGATGGATCCGCCGGCCCCCGCCGGCCAAGGCGGGTGGGGCCTGGGCTACGCCTTCAGCAAGGCCTCCGCCTACCGCATCGCCGGCATGCTCGCTGTAGAGCTCGGGCCCCGGGGCATTCGGGCCTACAACCTGGAGCCGGGATTCGTGGCCACCGAAAGGATGGCCATGGACATGGCCGACTTCGGGTTCGACGCCTCGGCGGGGATCCCTCCCGACGTGCCTGGCGCGGTGGCAGCCTGGCTGGCGACCGACCCCGAGGCCGCCGAGCCGAACGGACGTACCGTGTTCGCCCCCGACGTCTGCGCGGACCTCGGGCTCCTGCCCGACTGGGCTCCGACCAGCGCTGGAGGTTAGGTCCCGCCCGACACGGGTAACTCTTGACGAGTTCCATTCATGCTGAGAAGCTCGGATGGGTTCAGATATGAACAGTTGTTCAGCGAGGGCATCGAAGCTGGGTGCCCCAACAATTGCAGGGGGGCCTGTATGACGATTACGACCGAAAGCATCCCGACCTCGTCGCCACCGGCACCGAGGCGCGAGCACGGGCCGTTGTTCCGGTTCCTCTTCGTCCATGAGATCGATGAGTACCCGACGACCGGACGGCGCTCGGGATATCTGGCGCTGGCCGTTCTGGCCACCATCGTCCTGTACTACACGTACTACACGCAGACCGGTGTGACGCCGAACATCCTGCGCTACTACCACATGTCGTTCACGTATTACGTGTGGATCGTCATCATCTCCAACGCGCATCGGCGCCTTCGCCTCTCTCCCCGCCAGCAAGACGGACAAGTTGGGCCGATCAAACGTCATCATCTACGGGCTTCTCATCGTGGGACTGCTTGTATCCTGTTCGGCGTTCCCAATGCCGGCCACGGAGCTCGGCTTCGGCATCGTCATCTCGGCGATCGGCCTGGTGGAAGGAGCCATCTTGGTGGCCACGCCGGCGATGGTCCGGGACTTCAGCCCGCAACTCGGCCGGGCTTCGGCCATGGGCTTCTGGACCGTCGGTCCGGTAGCCGGCAGCCTGATCACCAGTATCGTCGCTGCGAGCACCATCAACGCTTCACCCGGACTTCACCCAGACTGGCACAGCCAGTTCATCATCTCCGGCCTCTCCGCCATCGCTATCTTCATCATCGCCTTGTTCTTCATGAAGGACCTGTCGGCCCGGGTCAGGGACCAGCTCATGGTGTCGATGCGGGACCGGACATTGGTCGAGGCCCGAGCCCGCGGCCTGTCCGAGACCGAGGTGGTGGCCGCCACCGAGCATCCGTGGCGCCAGATCGCCAAGTGGGACCTGGCTGGTTCGGCATTCGGCATCGCCATGTTCCTGCTCGTCTACTACGTGGCCGCCGGCTTCTTCACGATCTACTTACACCGTGACCTTTCGTGAATCCAACGGGGTCAATCTCTCGACCTCGGCAGGTCAACGGTCTGAACGCCTGGTTCTGGGGGGCCGACATCGTCTCCCTCATCGTCGTGGGCTGGTTGTCGGACCGGTTCGGGTACGCAAACCTCTCATGCTCGTCGGCGCGATTGGCGCCATCGTCACGCTGATCGTGTTCCTGGGCTACGCCACCCACCCGTACACCTCGTTTTCACATTGGCGTTCACGTGCGTGCATCCTGGCCTTCTTCCTGTCACTGGCCTACGCGCCCTGGATGGCCGGCTACACCGAGTCGGTGGAGGCGAAGAACCCGGCACTGGTCGCCACCGGCCTCGCCCTATGGGGCTGGATCCTGCGCTTGGTCGTGGCCATCTCGTTCATCTTCTTGCCGGTAGTGATCGACAGCGTCAACCCGGTGGTGAGACAATCAGCCCTATGCCGCCCACGTGATCGACGGCCAGCCGATGCAGACCTTCTTGGTCAAATGCATCCGGCCACCGTCGCTTTGCGCAGGCGCACGCGCTCTCTGCTGACGGCGATTCAGGCCAATCAGGCGGTCGTGAACGCTGTGGCCGCGAACCCCTCGGCCGCCAACATTGCAGCGGCCACGAAGGCGCTGGGCCCCGCCAACTTCGCGCAACTCATCAAGTACCAGTCCCAGCTCAAGACGCTGATAGTGCCCTATCAGGCCCAGGTCGCCTACCTAGGCGCACACGCGGCCGAATTCACCGACCTGGCAAATGGCGCTGCGAAGTCCCCCCAGCAGTGGCAACACTGGTTCTGGGTGGACGTCGCCGGGATGGTGGTCTTCATCCCGACCATCTGGCTGATCGGCGGCCCGTGGGGCGTGCGCAAGGCCAGGCGGGATGCGGAGGAGCACGATCGCGCCGTCGAGGAGGAGTTGGCCCGTCTCTGTGCAGGACTCAATCCGTCCTCCGCGAGCGCATCACGCGGCCGGCGCCTGAGCCGTGGCATTCGCCGAACAGCAGCCCGTAGTTGGCGCCCCGGCGTAGGTGGTGGCCACCGTCGATGGCTAGATTGTCGCCGGTGATCCACGACGACTCCGGCCCGGCCAGGAACCGGACGGCAGCAGCGATGTCCTCGACGCTGCCCAGCCTGGAGATCGGCATCTCGGCCAGGTAGTCGTCGAGCAGTGGGCCTCCCGCGGTGATCGCGGCCATCAGTTCGTCGTCCACGATTCCGGGCTGGACGGTATTGACCCGGATCCTGGACTGCCCGAGCTCCTCGGCCGCGCACCGGCACAGCATGTCCACGCCGGCCTTGGCCGCGCCGTAGGCCCACAGGTACCGGTGGGGGAAGTGACCCGCTCCCGATGACATGCCGATGATCGAACCCCCGTCGCCCCCGGCCACCCCCGCGGCCATGATCGGGGCTGCGTGCTTGATGCAGAGGAACGTCCCGATCAGGTTGACGTCCACGGTGGCGCGGACCGACTCCAGGTCGGCGTCGGCCAGCGCGCCCATGTGGAACGACCCGCCGGCGTTGGCGAACAGGATGTCGAGCCGGCCGGTGCTGCGCCGCCGCCGTGCCCACCGCGTGCATGACCTGCTCTTCGATGGTGATATCGGCGACCACATAGCCGGCCGTACCCAGCGCGGACAGCTGGTCGACGGCGCCCTGCAGCCTGTCCTCGGTCCGGCCACAGATGGTGACGTGGGCCCCGTCGGCCACCAGCCGTTTCGCCGCCCCGAGGCCGATGCCGCTCCCGCCCCCGGTGACCAGCGCCGACAACCCGTCGATCCCGGTCCTGTCTCCGGTACCACTCGCCATGTCCCAGTCCTCGTTTCGTCCAAGCGCCGCCGTCGTGCTACAGATGTCCGGTCGAATGCTAGGAGGTCCTGCCCGCACGAGCGGGCTGGACGGGGGAGGATCACCCATGTCGGTTCGAGAGCTCAACCTGGCTGACCTGTTCGAGCTGGTCGTTGACGCGGTGCCCGACCGCGACGCGTTGGTCGCCGATCCGGTCCGGCTCACCTACCGCCAGCTCGAGGCGAGGTCGAACCGCTTCGCCCACTACCTGCAGGGCAAGGGCGTCAAGCCGGGGGAGTTCGTGGGGATCCTCGCCCGCAACCGGGCTGAGTGGGTGGAAGCGATGATCGGCTGCTTCAAGTCGCGCACCGTCCCCATCAACCTCAACTACCGCTATGTCGCCCCCGAGCTGCGCTACGTCATCGACAACGCCGACCTGGTAGCGCTGGTCTACGAGGGTGCCCTCGCCCCGCTGGTGGCCGAGTCGCTCGTCGGCCGGCAACCTCCCGATGTGCTCACGGTCATCGACGACGGCACCCCGGCCTTGGACGAGGGACTCGGGTTGGGGGCGGACGACTACGAGGACGCGCTGGCCTCGGCCTCGCCGGTGCGGGACTTCGACCGTCGGTCCCCGGACGATCTCTACGTGCTCTATACCGGTGGGACGACCGGTATGCCCAAGGGGGTCATGTGGCGACAGGAGGACATCTTCTTTGCCGCCATGGGCGGAGGCGGCTGGGGTCGGGAGCCGGTGGAGACGGCGGACCAGATGAGCGAACGCATCCCGGCCGACGATGGCGCCCGGATGAGGATCCTTGCCCTCGCTCCGCTCATGCACGGGAACGCCCAGTGGGCCATGTGGAACGGACTGGTGCTCGGGGGCACGACGGTCATCTACACCGAGCCCGCCTTCGACGCCGACAAGGTCCTGCACCTGGTCGATCGGGAAGGGGTCCTGAGCGTGTCCCTGGTCGGCGACGCCATGGGCAGGCCGTTGGCCGAGGCACTGGCCCGGTCGCCCGGCAGGTACGACACCTCATCGCTCGTGGCCGTGTCGTCCGGTGGGGCCAGGTTCACCGATCCGGTCAAGGCCGAGCTCCGGGCCCAGCTGCCCAACGTCATGATCCTGGACCAGTTCGGATCGAGCGAGAGCGGGGCCCAGGGCTCCGTCGCGGTTGGAGGCGAGGGGCCCCGGTTCGCCATGAACAAGGACACGTCCGTGCTCGACGACGACCTGGAGCCACTGAAGCCTGGGGACGGCCGCATTGGTCGGTTGGCCCGGAGCGGGCGCGTCCCGCTCGGGTACTTCAAGGACGAGGCCAAGACGGCTGCCACCTTCCCGGTCGACGCCCATGGCGTTCGCTGGTCCATACCGGGGGACCTGGCCACCATCGAGGCCGACGGGGTCATCACCGTCCACGGGCGAGGGTCGGGGTCTATCAACTCCGGAGGGGAGAAGATCTTCCCGGAGGAGGTCGAGGCGGCCGTCAAGACGCACCCCGGCGTCTATGACGCCATCGTGGTCGGGGTGCCCGACGAGGTCTTCGGTGAACGGGTGGCGGTGGCCCTCCGTCCGCGACCGGATGCAGTGATCACCCTGGAGGAGCTCCAGGACCACTGCCGGAAATGCGTGGCCGGGTACAAGATCCCCCGCCAGCTGCTCCTGGTCGAAGGCATTCCCCAGACGGCCGCCGGAAAACCCGATGCCCAAGCGGCCAAGGCTCTCTTCGAGTCGAGCGTGTCCACCGAGCCGAGCGTGTCGACTGAGTCGGCCGAGTCGACCGAGTCGACCGAGTCGAGCGTGGCCACCGAGTCGACCGAGGCCTGAGCCCCGGCGGCCGATCCCCAGGCGACCCGGGGCTAGCCCTACTGGCGAATAGGGGCCACGCCCAGCCACATTACGCAGCCGCGCTTCGGCGATCCGTCACCCATTGCGAGACCGTGGCGATCACCTTGTCGGCGGCCAGCCGTAGCGTCTCTGCATCAACATCGACCATCCGCAGGTCACCGACATCGGGCCACAGGCCGACGACCCGGGCGGGAACCGGACGCGACGGCGACCGCAGGCTGGCGACCAACGCCAGGAACCCGAGCTCTGCCCGCCAGTCCTCAGCGGGGACGCCCCCCGACACCGAGACCAGCGCCCTTTGCGGGCAGGTGCCGCCGTCCTCGGAGTCGGCTCCATGGTGTCGACCGCCCGGGCAACGCCCCGGAGCGGTGATCCCGAAGCGCAGTTCGCTGCGACCCTTGAGCCGGACGGTGCGTGCCGCAGTGCAGATCCACTGATCGTCGGGGCCGCCGGCGAGGGGCACGGCGGCAAACTGGTTCCAGTCAAGGGCGGACCACAATGCGGTTGCCCACGTCGCCGCCTCGGCCAGTACGACCGACCGGCCGCCGGCGGGGAGCCCGCCGAACCAGGGCTCCCAATGGAATGTCCGCCACCCGGTTCGTGCCCAGGTGGCGACCGCCTCGTCGGCGACGACACCCACGGCCTCCGCCGGGGTGCCGTGGCGGTGCTGGAGGCATGATTCGATGGCAGCGAGGCCCAGAGATCGTCGTACGAACGCCGGCTTCCAGGCGAAGGGCTGGTCCGAGCTCGATGTGATGTCGAGTCCCTGGCTGGCTCGGCGAAGCACCGGGAGGGTGATGGCCACTTGCTCACCGGCAGGGAGCTGTTCGACCAGCGGCGGGACAGCGGACAGCAGTCGGTCCCTGACGCCCTGGCGAGCGGGAGCGTCGATGCAGGCGTGAGCCGGGGCCAACAGCTCCGAGGTGAGGGCCTGGACCGACGGTGAGACGGGCGTGCTCTGATCCGGGCGAGGGTCGGTGGTCACTCGTGCCCCTCGCCCGCCGAGGGGTCGCCCTGTTGGGCCCCATCGCTCCCCGAACCGTCGTAGGGAACGGACGTGCCCGTGCGCTCCTGTCCGGGCTGACAGATGGGGAGCGCCTCGCACCAGCCGCAGAGTGGGTTCGGGGTGCGGTTGGGCTCGGCACCGGCGGCGAGACGGTACAGCGCCTCGATGGCGGCGATGGTACGGCGAGCAGCCGCGGCCAGGAGGTCCTCACTTACCGGTTCCACGTCGAGCTCGCCCGTTCGCGTGTAGTACGTCGCCACCATGAACGGCGGCGCCGGACTTCGCAGTGCCTCGATGAGGGCATAGAAGTGGAGGTCGGCTCGATGCTCGGCCCGACGCTTCCCCGACTTGAGCTCCACGATCCCCACTGAGGCGTGGTGCACGGCCGGACGGCCGATGGCCAGGTCGACGCGGGCCGACAGCAGGACGCGCCCGCCGGCCAGCGACGCCTTGATCGGCTCTTGCGTGCGAGGCAACCATCCCGGCGACAACGTCGGCCAGCGGGCGACGAGCCCCGCCGCCTGGCGCTCGACCTCCACGCCCAGCTCCGACCGTTCGGCAGCTGGAAGGCGCTCAATCCAGTCGACCAGCGTTCGTTGGTGGTCGTCGAGGGCGAGTGCGGCCAACCCATCGGTCATGGGATCACCGATGTCTCCGGTCGCCACCAGCTGGCGGAACAAGACGTCGATGAGCGCCCCGCACGCCATGGACTGCGACGGCCGCCGTTCACCGAATTGGCTGGCCACATGGTGTGCCTCGCAGGCGAGTACCTGGGTGATCCTGTCCTTTGTGACCACGATCGGTGCGGGGGGAGCATCAGGCTCGATGAGGAACTCAAGCCCGGTATCCAACCGGTCACGAAGCCGTCGGGACAGGGTCGGATCGAGTGAGGGCCGGGGCCGGCCCGTGACGCGGAGCCGCTCGAGTAAGGCCGCACCGGCCAATGGCTGCCACTCTTCGGGCATCTGCGAATACTTGCCGATCGGCTCGGCTGTCACCAACATGAGGACAGTGTCTCAGGAGGGTATGACGGCCGAGCGTCAAATGCGGGTGCGACCCCGAGCTAGAAGGGTTCCCAGCCGGGAGGCCGGCGCTGTAAACGGAGGTCGGTCCGTTAGCCTTTCTGGCGATGCAACCTGCCACCGTCCACCTGGCGTTCGTCGTGATCTTTCCCCTGTTCGTCCTGGTGACGCTGGTGTTGATCATCCTGACCGTGCGGTTCACCTTCAAGCGGAGTCGGATCGATCGGCAGGAGTGGCTGGCCCGACACCAATCGGCTGATCGCCCAGTGACGGCTCTGGTGATGGCGGGCGGGGGGACCCGGGGGGCGACCCAGGTGGGGATGCTCCAAGTTCTGGTCGAGCAGGGCATCATCCCCGATCGTGTCTACGGGACGTCGGTCGGCGCGGTGAACGGCGCCGCGTTCGCAGGAGAGCCGACGCCGGCGGGCATGGAGCACCTGACCGAGATCTGGCACGGCTTGCGCGGGGAAGACGTCTACCCGCAGCGGCGTGTGCACGGGCCCTGGATCTTCTTGCAGCAACGGGAGTCCGTCCATCCCAATACCGGTCTGCGGGACATCATCGAACGAGGGATCACCTTCGAGCGGCTCGAGGACGCGGTGATCCCCTTCGAGGTGGTCGCCACGTCGCTGGCCGATGGGCGTGAGCACTGGCTGACCTCGGGTCCCGCCGTCGAGGCGATTCTGGCCTCGGCGGCGATCCCTGCCATCTTTCCCCCCGTCGAGATCAGTGGGATTCAGCTGATCGACGGGGGCGTCGTGAACAACGTGCCGATCAGCCGGGCGATCGAGGGCGGGGCCACCAGGATCTTCGTCCTGTTGTGCGGGCCCCTCACCTACACGCCTCCCATCTCCCGCCGTCCCGTCGAAGCCATGCTCAACGCACTGTTCATTGCCGTGCATTCGCGTTTCAGCCAGGAGATGTCCCGGTTGCCACCGGGAGTCGAGGTCATTGTCTTCAGCGGCGGGGGCCAGCTGTCGCGCGACTACACCGACTTCTCAGACACCGAGGCCCTGATCGCCGCCGGCCGCGCCGAGGCCCTTGAAGTGCTCCGTCGTCATGGCCTTGCCGCCGTTGGGCTGCCGACCGGGCTGCATGTACAGGAAGGGTCGGCTGTCGATGACCCAGCGGCCTTCGTGGAGCCCCGATGAATGGCTGCAGGTAGCAGTCATGGGTCCCGGCCCGAAGGGGCCGGCCTCAGGTCAGCCCGAGGGTCATCCCGCCCGGATTCAGTCTTCCCGTGGCCATGAATCCCAAGGTCAGGAGTCCCAAGGTCATGGGAGCCATGCTCATCCCGGTCCTCCGAGGAGGCTGCTGACACCGCCGGTGACACCGGTCACCGCTTGTCCGACACCCGATCCCGCGCCGGACACGACGCCCCCGACGGCCCCGGTGGCTCCGGTCGTCAGTTGTCCGAGGCCGGAACCGGCACTCCCACCGGTGTCGGCCGCCGCCGCGCCAACAGTGCCTCCGACACTGCTGACCGCTCCTCCGACACCGTTGGCCAGTCCGCTGACCGCGCCACCGGTGGTCGCCCCTGCGCCGGCGACGACACCGCCGACCGCACCAGTGGCGCCACCGACGACACCAGTGACCCCGCTGACCGCACCACCGACGACACCAGTGACCCCGTTGACCGCACCACCGACAAGACCAGTGGCTCCGCTGACCGGCTGGGTCAGGCCGCTTGCGGGATCAGTCTGGCTTCCCGCCCTGGACGGCGTCGCCGAGGGATCGGCTCCTGTGCCGCCGGGCACAGCCGTAGCCCCTGAACTGCCGTTGCCTCCCCAACCGTTCGAGCCCGCCGAACCGGCGGCGGCGCTCCGGGTGCTCGGACGACCACCGCCACTCCCAACACCGGCACCGCTCCCGCCGGCCCCGGCAGATCCAGCACCATCGGTACCGGCCCCACCCGTACCGGCACCAGCACCACCCGCGGAGGCTGTGGACGCCGTTCCGTACGCCCGAGACGGCGGATGGGTCGATGCCGTCCCTGGGTCAGGACCGCCGGTAGATGGAGCGACGGTCGGAGCCGTCGGCCCGACGGCGGCCTGGCCGACGGTCGTGAGTGCACCCGGTGTGAGGTAGACGGCTCCCAGACCGACGAAGACCGCCCCCACCGCGGCCACGGACGCCCCCGCCGGCGTCACCGCGCCGGCCACGTGGCGGCCCGTCTCGAGGGCGTGTCGGAAGACGGTGTGGACGTGGTTCCGGAACGACCGCGCGAACCGGCTGATGCAGACCTTTGGGAGGGTCAAGGCCACGCCGATCAGGGCGCCCGCCTTGCCTTCGGCTCCGGCCAGGAGCGCGAACTCGCGTTTCAGCGCGTTGCGTGCCCGCCACAGCAGGGTCTCGACCGCCGAGACCCCGACCCCCTCTTGATCGGCGATCCGCTGGTAGGACCAACCCGACCGTTCTCGCAGCTCGAGGACCCTCTGATGCCGGGGCTTGAGGTTCTCGAAGGCGGTGTTGACCATCTTGGCGTCGACATCCGCCAAGACGGCGTCCTCTATGTCGTAGGAACCGACATCGCTGGCCCGCATCGTCGATTCGTCGAGCGAGGTCGTGCGGGCCCGCCGACGGACGACATCGGTGCACAGGTTGCCGGCGATCACCGTCAGCCACGGATAGAAGCGTCGGTCCCCGGCGAAGGAGGGGAGTGCTCGCCACGCCCGGGCGAACGCCTCCTGCACGACGTCCTCGGACTCCGAGCGCTCCTGGAGTCGCTTCATGCAGAATCGCAGTAAGCGCTGGTGGTAGTGGAGGTACAAGGAGTCGAAGGCAGCGAGGTCGCCCGCCTGGCACCGTTCGACCAGGACCCGGTCCCGATCGACGTCGACGGCCCCCTCGAAGTCACTGACGGCGTGCGTACCGGTGAAATCGTTCGATCCCCGCGTCACGTCATATCCCCACTATGTCGCTCGAATGCCACCGCTAATCCCCATTGCGGGTGGGGAGTAAACCCAGTTCTCGAAAATTTCGTAACCAATGCCCAAAATCGGGCCGGAGCAAACCAGAACAGTTCTACGCATGTCCGAATCGGAGATGGAGCATATCTAACAAGAATTCTTCAATGCGGCTCAAGTCCCCGTGGCCGCCGCCCGCCGCCCCCGAAAAGGTCGCCCGCCGCCCCCGAAGAGAAACGAGATCGAGTTGCTTTTGAAAGGGCGGCTGCCGTGGATGACCGGCGTGCCCACGATCCCACGCCATCGGCACGCTCCCCATCGGGTCAGGGCTCAGGACTCAGGGCTCAGGGCACTGGGCAGGGGGCACTGGGCAGGGGCACTGGGCACAGGGGCACCGGGCAGGGGGCACTGGGCAGGGGGCACTGGGCAGGGGGCACTGGGCCAAGTGCGGCTGGTGAGACAGGTGCGCCTGGTAAAGAAGGGCCCCTCGACAAATTCCTGGGCAAAAGTGGCACCGAACCGCATGATCACCCGCCGCCGCCCGTTTCTCAGCGGAGCAAACCGCAGCATTTTCTCTTACAACCTAGATCTGTCGATGCCCAGGCAGGCACCCCTCTAGCCGTGCTGGGTTCCCCGTACCCGGCACAGTGGGCACCGGCACATCGCCACCCTCCGGACTCCCGGCAGCCGCTCGGCGGCACCGGCGGACGGTCAGGCCACGTGAGCTCGTTGCCCCCGTCAACGTCTCCGGTCGAGCGTCCACCGACGAGCCGGGAGTCCCGGAGGGGGCGTACCCTTCCTTGCTCCGGTTCGGTGGTCTGGTTCGGTACCTCCTGGGTGCAGTGCCTCCTGGCGGTCCCGGTCAGTGCCTACGGGGCCGCCACCGGTCAGTGCCTCCTGGCCGGCGATTCCGGGTCCGTGCCGACAGAACTCGGCGGGGCCCATCCAGCCTCTGACGTGTAGCGCTTCACGACCCGGGCGGGAACGCCGGCGATCACGCAATGGTCCGGGAAGGTACCGCGCACGACCGAGCCCGCACCGACGACCACGTTGCGTCCGAGCCGGCTGCCTGGAAGCACGACGACGCCGGTTCCCAGCCAGCTGCCGTCACCGATCACCACCGGCACGTCGGTGGGCCATTGCGAGTGGACCACCTCGTCAGGGTCCTCGTAGCCGTGGTTCTGGTCGGTGATGTACACATAGGGGCCGGTGTGGACGTCGTCGCCCACCTCGATGCTGAAATGGCCCACGATGTGGCTCCCCCGTCCGATCATGCAGCGATCGCCGATCCTGACGACAGGGTCACTGACCATCTGCTGTCCTGGAACCATCCCGGCCGAGAGGCTCACGGAGGGTCCAACGAGGGTGTCGTGGCCGATATGGATCCAACGCTGCCCGAAGACCGCCCCGAGCGGGAAGGCCAGGCAGCTTCCTGTGCCGAACGACCCGAACCGACGGGCACGCCCGTCGCCCGGGCCCACCGCGCCGTTGCGGGCAATCCAGGCCCAGCCGGCATGGATGACGGTCCCGAGCAGCCGACGCCTCAGGGTCGGCCGGTATCCCTTCGCGGGTCGGATGTCGGCGCTCGGCGTCGGCGCTCCGATGGCAGCCAACTCGGTGAGCACGGCCTTGGTTCGAGGGTCGACCGGCAGGTGCGCCGTGCTCCCTGGACGCGGGTCGGTCGCGGTCACTCCCGCGACGCTAATCGCGGCCAACCCGGCGAGCGGTACGTTTTCTGAATTGTTGGACGATCGCGCCGCTCCTGGTGCTCGATCGTGGACGAGACGAGAGAAGGGGAGGGCAAACGATGGTGAAGCTGACCTGCTTGTTGAAGCGCAAGCCGGGACTGACTCCGGCGGAGTTCCATGCCTACTGGAAGGACCACCACGGGCCCTTGATGGCGGCGACGATGAGCGGCAGCCACGTCTACCGCTACGAGCAGAACCCCAAACCGCTCTCCGCCTATCGGGGTGATGCCGACGACGGATACGACGGTGTGACCGTCCAGTGGTTCGAGTCGATGGCCGACTACCAGGCGTCCATCGAGGCCCCCGACGTCGTCGACGTGATGGCCGATGTGGCCAAGTTCCTCGACGTCGACCACCTTGAATTCGTGGTCACCGAGAACCCCACCATCGTCATCGACGGGGCGCTGCCCCCTGGCGCCTAGCGCCGGACCAGGGACGCCCGCCCACTTCCCCGGTCCTCCGGCGCCGACACGGGTGAGGCGCCAGGCCAGGTGCCTCTGGTTCCCCCCACGGCCCCGGAGCGCTGCCGGGGCCTTGGCCCGGCATGGGGCAGCTGCGGGGCCTGGACGCCTGGGCGGTTGCCCCGGAGGCTTGACGGTGGGCCGCCCCGGACATACGATCTGACCTATCGGACATAGTGTCCGACCCACTGGAGGGTTCGTCCGAATGCAAGCACGCGGCATCGACTTCAGCGATATCGACCTCACCGATTCCAAGAACTTCGTCGATGGAGTTCCCCATGACTGGTTCGCCTTCTTGCGGCGGAACGCGCCGGTGTGGTGGCACGAGGAGGCCGCCGGACCTGGTTTCTGGGCCGTGACCGGCTACGACGAGTGCACCATCGTGAACCGCGACTACGAGCACTTCTCGTCGAACCGGAAGGCCACCTACATCTGGGACCTGGACGACGAGCTCCTGGCCCAGCAGCAGTTGATCATGTTGAACATGGATCCGCCGATGCACACCCGGTACCGCCGGCTGGTCAACAAGGGCTTCACCCCCAAGATGGTCAATCAGCTCCACGACCGGATCCATGCCGCCACCGACGCCATCATCGATGGCGTCATCGAGCGGGGCACGGCCGATTTCGTCACCGACATCGCTGCCGAGCTACCCCTGGTCGTCATTGCCGAGCTGCTCGGCGTCCCCAACGAAGACCGGCACAGGATGTTCGACTGGTCGAACCAAATGGTGGGGAACGAGGACCCCGAATACCAGCACACGGCCGACGTGGCCCAGGTGGCTTCGATGGAGCTCTATGCCTACGCCTCCGAGCTCTTTGCCCAAAAGCGGGCGGACCCCCACGACGACCTGATGAGCGTGCTCACCGGTGTCGAGATTGACGGGGAGCAGCTCTCGGACTTCGAGCTCGAGCTGTTCTTCCTCCTCCTGACCGTGGCGGGGAACGAGACGACCCGGAACCTGATCTCGGGGGCCATGGCCACGTTCTTCGCCCACCCCGATCAGTGGGAGCTGCTGCGCAACGACCGGTCCCTCCTGCCCTCGGCAACCGAGGAGATGCTCCGCTACGTGACGCCGGTCATGAACTTCCGTCGCCAGGCGACCAGCGAGTTCGAGCTCGGGGACCAGACCATCAAGGCGGACGACAAGGTGGTGTTCTTCCATGTCTCCGCCAATCGCGACGAGAAGGTGTTCGACGACCCCAACCGCTTCGACATCACCCGAGACCCCAACCCGCACATGGCCTTCGGCGCGGGTGGGCCCCACTTCTGCCTGGGTGCCAACCTCGCTCGCATGGAGATCCGGGTCATGTTCGAGCATCTGCTCGACCGCATGCCCGACATCCGGCTCGACGGCGAGGTTCAGCGGCTCCAGTCCCAGTTCATCAACGGCGTGAAGCACATCCCGGTCGCCTTCACCCCCTCGGCCTCCCTCGTCACGGCCTGACGTGGCTCCGGGGACACGCAACGACCTCAAAGAGGTCATCCGCGACTTCCGCCGTGATCAGGTCATCGACGTCGCCCGCCGATTGTTCGGAGAACGGGGCACGACCGAGGTGTCCATGGACGAGATCGCGGCACAAGCCGGGGTCGCCCGCTCGACGATCTACGTCTATTTTGCCAACCGGGACGAGTTGTTACGGGCCTGTCTCAACCGCATGCACGACCAGCTGCTCGAGGCCATCGCCGCATCGTGGGGGTCGAGCACGGACCCGCTCGACCGCC
Source organism: uncultured Acidimicrobiaceae bacterium (assembly GCA_963803065.1). Classification (GTDB taxonomy): domain Bacteria; phylum Actinomycetota; class Acidimicrobiia; order Acidimicrobiales; family RAAP-2; genus DASXMT01. The sequence goes on along the minus strand of CAWDKW010000002.1, from coordinate 478,480 downwards.
TCCAGGTCCTCCTCACCGGCGTGTTCGAACAGCTCGACGAGAGCCCGGCCTTCCTGCGCCTGGCCCTGTCCACGCAGGAAAGCGCATCCCAGGACGGGGCGGCGGTGGGGGCCGAGCTGGCCCTGATCGGACTCAACGTGGCCGGGCTCCTCGCCGAGGTCTTCGAGGATGGCGTGGCTGCCGGGACGTTCCGTCCCATGGGCTCGGACCTGGCCATCACCTTGATCGGACAGCAGATCTACGGGGCCATGTCGGTGCGAGCGGCGGAGCCGCTGCCCCGGCCCAGGGATGAGGTCGCCGGTGAGGTCTGCGACTTCATCGTGCGCGGGCTCGGAGGCTGACCGGGCACCGGGCACCGCCTGACCGGGCACCGGGCACCGCCCGACCGGGCACCGGGCACCGCCTGACCCGCACCCGCCTGACCCGCACCTGCCTGACCCGCAGCCTGCCTGACAGGCGCCGGGGGTGCTTACCGCGGGTCCTGTCGGTTGCCGGGGACATGGCCTGACGCCAGTGGTCTGTCGACTAATCGCGTGTCGGCACCTCGACGCGTTCGTCGACAACCAGGCGTCCGCCGTCGAACCGCACCGGCGTCACCCCCCGTCGAACCGAATCGTCCGCGCCCCGCCGCTCTGGGTCCTTCGGGGCTGCTCCACCGGGGGCGGCGGCCAACTCGGTCAGGTCGGCGACGGCCCGCGCGGTGGCGGCGTCGGCGCGGCGGTCGGCCCGGGCTGCTTCCCGGACGTCGGCTCTCATCCACTGGATGACCACGATCCCCATGGCCAACAAGGTGAAGATCTCCCCCAGGATCCAGAGGATCGACCCGCCGGCATGGGTGTCGGACAGGGAGTGGAACAGGGGAGCGATCGACGCGTTCGTCTGGGTCAGCCCCAGCCCGAGGAGGGTGCCGACGGGGATGCCGATGGCCAGGAAGCCGAGCTTCATCGGATAGGACAGTCGCCATCGAGACGGGTCGATGCCGACTACGAGCCACCAGTAGAGGCAGCCGGCGATGAGAAAATGCAGGTGGGTCAGTTCGTGGAGCAGTGGGTGTTCCAGCGAGAACTGGTAGAAGGGCGTCAGGAAGTAGCCCACCATCGTCACCGAGAAGACGACCAGGACGAAGACGGGGTTGGTGATCACCTCGACGATCGGGTTGTGTAGCACTTTGAGCACCCGCTGTTGGGTGCTCCGATCGCCTGCTTGCAGGAGCAGGGTTACCGGCGCGCCGAGTGCGAGCAATATGGGGGCCACGTTCATGAGGAGCAGGTGCTGGATCACGTGGATGCTGAACACGCTGTCGTCGTAGGAGGCCAGCCCGGACTGTACGGCGATCACGATGGTGACGATGCCGGCCACGAACGAGGTCGTCCGCCAGGGAGACCAACGCCGGCCTCGAGCCGTGAGGCGACCGGCCAACACGACATAGCCAACGGCGAAGGCGCCCTCGATGACCAGCGAGACGAAGTTCAGCCAGTCCGTCTGCCACCCGGTGAGCAGCGTATGCAGCTGGACAGACGGCGAGACGGCGTCGGCGACGAGCATGACCGCGCCAGTATTCCAGGCCGACCCCGCTTCGGTCACGACGGCGCTTGTCGACCCTCTGTGGTGCAGGTTCGCCTCCTTCAGGAGCCGCCCACGACACAAAAGATCATGAAACTAAATGAGACGTCCAATGTCGCTCACAAGGCCCCTGTCAGGATGGTGTCGTCCGAGCCGGTCCTCGGGCTCGGACGCTACTGTTCGATTGGCCGCAACGTCGGCGATCCTGGGCGGACCCGACGCCGATCCAAGCCGACTACCAGGAGGAACGGTGCCACTCGACGAGACGACCACGGCCGGCCAGGTCATGGCCGGCGTAGACCTGACCGGGCGCACTGCGATCGTGACCGGCGCGTCCACCGGCCTCGGGCTCGAGACGGCGACCAACCTGGCCACAGCTGGGGCCCGGGTCATTGCCGGGGTGCGGACGGCCGAAAAGGGCAGCGCCACCGTGTCCACCCTCACCGATCGAGTCGGCGGGGCCGCGGTCGAGTTCGGGGTGATCGACCTGACCTCGTTCGCCAGCATCCGAAGCTTCGCCGAAGGGTTCCTGGCCGGTGGTGAGCCACTGCACCTGCTCATCAACAATGCCGGCGTCATGAACACCCCCTTCGAGCACACCGTCGAGGGCTATGAGCTGCAGTTCGGCACCAACCACCTGGGCCACTTCCTGTTGACCAACCTGCTCGTGCCGGCCCTGATTGCCGGGGCGCCGGCCCGGGTGGTCAACCTGTCATCGGGGGGTCACCGCAGCTCCGACATCCTGTGGGACGATCCCAACTTCGAGCGCCAGCCCTACGACAAGATGACCGCCTACGGGCAGTCGAAGACAGCGAACATCTTGTTCTCGGTCGAGCTCGACCGGCGCCTGGCCGATCGCGGCGTGCGTGCCAATGCGGTCCATCCCGGGCGCATCAATACCGACCTGGCCCGCTACATGGACCACGACGACTACGAGCGCCTGCTCGCCCGGCTGAAGGATTCCGGCCGTGTCCTACCGCCGGCCAAGACGATCGAGGCGGGCGCGGCCACGTCGCTCTGGGCGGCGACGGCCCCGGAGCTTGCCGACCGGGGCGGCCTGTACCTCGAGGACTGCCACGTGAGCGAGGCCCTCCCCTATGCCACCGACTCGCAGGCGGCCAGGCGCCTGTGGGCCCTCTCCGAGGAGCTGGTCGGGCAGTCCTTCTCGCCCTGAGCCGGGACCCGGACCCTGGCCGTCGCCGCTGGCCCGCACCGGGAAATGAGGAGACGAGTCAGTGCCGGGTCAGGCAAATGTTTGCCCTGTTCTCCAAGGCAGTTCGGAGCCGCGCGTTCCGGAGCACTCCACTCCCTTCCTCTACTATTCAGGTTGTTGAGGATCCCTTGGGAAGGACGCCTTGGGCGCGGCAACGACGATCGTGAACGCGAAGGTATTCGACGGGACGAAGTCGCAGGACTGGACTTCGGTCCGGTTCGCTGACGGCCTGATCACCGAGTGCTCGGTCGCCTCGGCCGCCCAAGAAGGCGACGAATTGATCGACGCGGGCGGCGGGACGGTGCTTCCCGGTCTGATCGACGCGCACGTACACCTCGTTCCCGGCGCTCTCGCACAATCGTTGACCTTCGGCGCTACCACCGTTCTCGACATGTTCAGCCAATCCGACCTGGTGGCCAGCGCCAAGGAGCAGGCCGGTTCACGTCCGGACGTGGCCGACGTGCGTTCCTCGGGTGTCGGTGCCACCGCGCCCGGCGGGCACCCGTCGATGATGTACGCCCCGTTCCCGACGTTGACCGCCGCTGACCAGGCCGAGCAATTCGTGGCGGAACGGATCGCGGCGGGGTCGGACTATCTAAAGATCATCTCCGGCACCGGGGGCCTATGGCCCTCGCTTGACCTCGAAACCATCCAGGCACTGGTCGTTGCTGCGCACACCCGCGGCCTAGTCGTCGTCGCTCACGTGAGCTCGACGGCCGGTGTCGAGGAGGTCGTGTCCGCTGGTGTCGATGTGGTGGCCCACGTCCCTGCCAACGCCGAGCTGGACAAGGCCCTGGTCGAACGGATGGCCGAAGCCGGAATCGTGGTCGGACCGACGCTGTCCACCATCGAGAACACCCTCGGCGAAGCGGGTGGCGCGGCAGTTGTAAGCGACCCACGGCTCGCTGAAGCGCTCGGCGACGCCTGGGCACGCCGGTTGACTGCGGATGCCTCGGGATGGCATGGGCGGCAAATGCCCCCCTACTCTCGGGCCGAGGACAATGTGCGACGACTGGCCGATGCGGGGATCACTCTGCTGGCGGGCACGGATGCTCCGAACCCGGGGACCGTGTTCGGAGCAAGCCTGCACCGAGAGCTCGAACTCCTTGTCCGGTGCGGCATCAGCCCGGCGAAGGCCCTGGCCGCTGCCACGGTTGAACCGGCACGAGTGTTCGGCCTCGCCGACCGGGGACGTGTCGCCGCCGGGCAGCGCGCGGACCTGGTCCTCGTGTCCGGTGACCCGTTGACGGACATCACCGCGACGCGCGCCATTGAGCGGATATGGCGCGGGGGCTTCGCCTGCGATCGGCACGCCTTCGTCGCCAGCGCGGCCGAAGCTGAGCAGCTTGACGCTTTCGACGCCCAGCTCGCCAAGGTCGTGGCAGCCGTGCGCGAACGCTGGTCGATCTGATCGGGAGCTAGCCGCCGCTGGTCCGAACGGGGGATGCCGGACCTCGCTCGCGCCCTGGCCTGACGTGGTGGTGTGCGGCCCGACCGGTGAGCCGGGCCCGACCCGTGCCGCCCGGCTCGAACGTGCTGTTGAGCCTCGGGCCCCGAAAGTAGCGACCCCGACCTTCGGGGGCGAGCCCGGCCCAGGGGGCTACCGTGGCGCCCGACGAAGGGAGTCGGAGTGTGAGCGAACTGTTCTCGATAGCCGGCAAGACGGCTCTGATCACGGGCGGATCAAGGGGCATCGGTCGCATGATCGCCACCGGCTTCGTCGAGGCCGGGGCCCGGGTGTACATCAGCTCTCGCAAGGTCGACGCGTGTGCAGAGACAGCTGCGGCACTGGGCCAGATCGGTGAGTGCGTGGCCCTGCCCGCCGACCTGGGTACGGAATCGGCGTGCCGACGCCTGGCCGACGCGCTGGCCGAGCGCGAGCCGAGCCTCGACATCTTGGTCAACAACGCCGGGGCCAACTGGTTCGCCCCCCTCGCCACCCACGACGACGCGGCCTGGGACAAGGTGCTCGCCGTCAACCTGAAGGGGGTCTTCCATCTCACCCGCTTCGTGCTTCCCCTGCTCCAAGCGGCAGCCACCGACGACGACCCGGCTCGGATCATCAACGTGGGATCGGTCTCTGGCATCAAGCCGGATCACTACGACACCTACGCCTATGGCGCGTCCAAGGCCGGGGTGCACCTGCTGACCCGACAGCTGGCTCGAGAGCTGGCTCCTCGGATCACCGTGAACGCGATCGCGCCCGGCCCCTTCCCCACGGACATGATCTCCGGCGACTCCTTTGCCGACGAGCTGCTGGCCTCGACTGCCATGCACCGGTGGGGCCGTCAGGACGACGCGGCGGGCGCGGCCATCTTCCTGGCCTCCCGGGCCGGCTCGTTCGTCACCGGTGCCGTTCTGGCCCTCGACGGTGGGATGTCCTCGGTCGGTTCCTACTGAGCCGCTGCAGGCTCCCACTGAGCCGACGCAGGCTGTCGGTTCCCACTGGGCCGATGCATGCTCCCACTGGGCCGCGGTCGGATCCGACCCGAGCGATGGCGGGGCGATGGGCGAGCATCGTGAGGCGCTCTGATCAGGTATTTCTAGAGTGCGGTCGGATCCATTACCTGCCAACCGATCGTTAGAAGTATCGTGGGGCTACGAGGCTCCCCACGAGCCGGCGGCGGGGGCGAGCTGTCACGAAGGAGGATGTCTCATGGATCTCCCGTATCGGATGTACGACGCCGACAACCACCTCTACGAGACGGACGACGCCTTCACTCGGCACCTGCCCGACCAACGTCGGCGGGACCTGTACTGGGTCACCGACGAGCGTGGCCACCGCCACATCATGATGGGCGGCCATGTGTGGAACTACGTGCCCAACCCGACGTTCGATCCGATCTCGGTGGCCGGGGCGCTGACCGACATGTTCTTGGGCGAGAAGTCAAAGGCCGAGGTGATCACCGACGGCTACAAGGTGGTCGAGCCCTTGGCCCTCCATCCCGAGTACCAGGAGCGGGGCAAGCGCCTGACCCAGCTCGACGTGCAGAACATCGAGGGGTGTCTGCTGTTCCCCACCTTGGCCTCGGGGATCGAGGAGCGCGTCCGCGAGGACATCCCGCTGCTCACCGACATTCTCTGGGCCTTCAACCGCTGGCTCCAAGAAGAGTGGACGTTCAACAGCGAGGACCGGATGTTCGCCGCCCCCATCTTCTCGCTGGCCGATGCGGACGAGGCCCTGGCCATGCTGGATTGGGCCATCGAGCGGGACTGCCGGGTGATCGACCTCCGCTCCGCCCCGGTCCTCACGGCCACGGGGTTCACTTCGCCGGGGAAGCCCGAGTTCGACCGCTTCTGGTCGAGGTGCGAGGAGGCCGGCGTGTTGGTCGGGGTGCACGCCGGGCCGGTGAGCTATACCAAGTACACCGGTGACTGGACGGGTAACTTCGAGTACCACGCATTTTCCAGGTCGGCCTTCGAGCACATCGCCCTCCACGGCCGGGCTATCTCGGACTTCTTCACCGCCATGGTCTGTGACGGGGCACTGACCCGGCACCCGAACCTGAAGGTGGTGTCGGTCGAAAACGGCGGGGACTGGATCCCCTCCCTCGTCGACAAGATGAAGATCTACTACCACCGGTACCCGGGTTCGTTCCCCGAGGACCCGGTCGATGCCTTTGAGCGGTGCGTGTGGGTGAGCCCCTTCTGGGAGGACGACATCTCCCACATTGCCCGGTACCTACCCATCGAGCGGATTCTGGCCGGTTCCGACTACCCGCACGCCGAGGGGCTCGCGGAGCCGACCGACTTCCTGAAGGCTCTCGGGGACTTCAACGACGCCGATACCCGGCTGATCATGCGCGACAACCTGCGCCAGCTGCTCGCCGAAGGGTGAGGTCCATCCAGCCCCTCTTTCCGCACTTCTCGGCTCCTCTCTCGGCTCCTCGCCAGCCCGAAGATGCGCCCAACGGTGCGCAGGCAGTGCCATGGCGAACTTTGACACCGACTGGACGCTGTGGTTCGTTGAGGCATAGAAACCCGCCGCTGATACCGTCGGCGGCTGGACGTGAAAGAGGAGCAACCAATGCCGGACTACAAGTTCGTGACCTACGAAGAGCTCGACGGGGGGAAGATCGCCAGGATCCTCCTCAACCGTCCCGAGACCCGCAACGCCCAGAACCGTGGGTTGCTGGTGGAACTGAACGACGCCTTTCTAGAGGCGGAGAAGAACGACGAGGTCCGGGTGGTGATCCTCGGCGGCATGGGCCCCATGTTCTCCTCAGGCCACGATCTCGGCTCCAAGCAGGCCATGGCCGAGTATGGCCCCGGCCCTGACCAGCACATCACGGCCCGCACCAACGGGGGGACCCGAGAGGGCGCCGAGAAGCGCATGCTGCAGGAATGGCACTACTTCTATCAGAACACCCTCCGCTGGAGGAACCTCCGGAAGATCACCGTGGCCCAGGTCCATGGGACCGTCTATGCCGCCGGGCTCATGCTCATGTGGGCCTGTGACCTCATCACCGCGGCCGACAGCGTGAAGTTCGCCGACCCGGTTGGCGTCCGGCTGGGCATGTGTGGAATGGAGTACTTCGCCCACCCCTGGGAGTTCGGACCTCGTCGGGCCAAGGAGCTCATGCTCACGGGTGATTCGATCACCGTCGAAGAGGCGCACCAGATCGGCATGGTGTCCAAGATCTTTCCTGAGGACGAGCTAGCCGACCGCACCCTCGAGTACGCCCGCCGGATCGCCGAGCGCCCCACCGTGACCTCATTGCTCATCAAGGAGTCGGTGAACCAGTCCGTCGACAACATGGGCTTCCAGAACGCCCTCCAGGCCTGCTTCACCCTCCATCAGCTCAACCACTCCCACTGGGCCGAGGTCAACGAGGACGGCTACCCAGCGGGCAAGCCCGACCACGGCGTGCCCGACTGGAAGACGGCCCCACCGGTTGTGCCCGCGGTGAAGGACCTGGTCCGGTCGCCGGACCCGGTGCGCTAGCAGGGCTACCGGGCAAGCGCTCGCAGTGGGCCGCCGGGGCGCTGACCAGGGCTGACCACCCAGGCCGTCGGCTGTGGCCTGAGCGCTTTGCCTCCCCTGAACTGCTCGCGGAGAGACACCAGCGCGGCCCGTCCCGTGGGCGCGGTTCAGGTCGCCTCGCGGGCGGATATCATGGGTGGTGCCTCGTTTGCCAGTCACAACACGGGGATGACGAAGCCCTCCGACCTCCATCGCTGGGCTTCGTCGCATCTATTTTTGCCTCGTGGGCGGGTCTAGGTGCGGATGCCCCAGATTCCTTGGGTCGGAGGGCGATCGCCGACCATACTGAGGATTTGCTGAGCTGTTAGGCAATTCCTGCTGGCCATCGCGTTTCACACCCCTTTATTATGGGCAGGTACCTTCTGTGGCTTGTTGTGGAGCCATGGGATGAATGACCGATGAAGTCCCCCGTAACTTCGCCACGCGGGGGACTTCATCGCGTCCTGGGCCTCGACCGACGCGTATGAAGTGGCAGGGCCACCGTACGTAAGGTCATCACGCTGCGTGTTTGAAGCCAGACGCATCGCAGTTGACAAGCCACCGCGGGATGTCTAAACAGTGAATCTGATCGTCGTGCGTATTCGGTGCCTGCCTCTGGGGGTGCGTGATGGTAAGAGCAATCCGTGTTGTGTCTGCTTTTCTTCTGGCTGCGTCCGGCGTGGTCGTGGGGATCTTCGGGGTGGGGGCCACCGCTGCGCAAGCGGCGCCGCCCCCCTACACGTGCTCGGGCGGCAACATTGCCCCCGGGACCTACGGCTCGGTGACGGTGACGGGAACGTGCTACGTGCCGACCGGTGCCGTGTCGATCCACGGAAACCTGACCCTTGCTCCGGGCTCTCTGCTCGACGCGGTGTCGCCCGCTCCTCCGGCCCCAACCGGCAGCGAGCTGCCCGGTGACGTCTATGTCTCCGGTAACGTCATCGTCGGGCAGGGTGCAGCGTTGGGTCTCGGATGCAGCCCTTCGATCTGCACCGATAGCACGAACGACACTGTGGGCGGCTACATCGCGGCCAGCCAGGCGCTGGCCGTCATCGTCCACGGCGTGACCGTCGGGGGCAACGTCACGGAGACCGGCGGCGGCGGCGGGGTGACCTGCGCACCGCCTCCCCTCTTCAACACGGACCCGCAGCTCGCCGGCACTCCTGCCTACAGTGACTTCGAGAACAATGTGATCAAAGGAAGCCTGACGATCACGGGTCTCCAGTCCTGCTGGTTCGGCGCTCTTCGCAACCACATCGTCGGTTCGTTCATCTACAACGGCAACACCTTTGCCGATCCCGACGCCAACGAGAACCTGGACAGCACGATCGGCGGCAGCATGATCTGTGTGGGCAACTCGCCCGCCGTCCAGTTCGGCGACTCGGGTGGATCGCCGAACGTGGTCAGCGGTGCGGCAATCGGGCAGTGTGCCTATCCGATCTCGGTGAGGCCGTAGCGTCCGGGGGGCGACCCTCGTCACCTCGAGATCTCGATTCTCCACTCAAGCAGCACACCTTTCGACCGCGCCCTTAGCACCGCAGTCGCAGGGGCGTTGTCGAGATCGTGATAATTCGGCCGTGGGATCGTGTCGAATGCTGGGCATGTTCGTGGCATGACGACCACTCGATGGAATAGACCAGCGCCGGCTGTCGCTGCCGCTGGCGCCCTGGGGATCCTGGGCGTTTGGCGCGCCTCGGCCCGTCCGTCTTCGCGCTCACATCGCCCGTCCAGAACTCGACGGCTTCTCGTGTAGGCAGGGGCAAGTGGCTCCACTGCACTTCGGCCTCGAGCTGGCGAAGCTGCACTCCAATGGGTGGAGGCAGGCGTCCTGAGGGGCCAGTTCTGTACCAGGCTCGACGGACCGAGGCGTACCGCGATCATCGCCATCGGGGCCAACGTGGACTTGGTGTCGATGCCTGGATTTCAGCTGCTGCCCGAGCCTGACTCGTAGGCGTATCTGACAGACTGACTCGTAGCCGACCCGTAGCCGTATCTGACAGAGGAGCATTCGATGGCGTGGAGATTGGTCGACGATGGCGACAACGGTCGCACCTACGTCCTGGTCGTAGCAGCAGGTGATGATGCGATCGAAGCGCTCCAGGGATTGGCTCGCGACGAGGCGCTCTCCGCGGCGCAGCTCACTGGCGTCGGCGCCTTCGCTCGAGCAACGGTCGGATGGTTTGACCGTACCTCGAAGGAGTACCACCGAATCACCATTGAAGAGCAATGCGAAGTGCTTTCGCTTCTAGGAGACATCGCTCGGGGAGATGACGGGCCAGTTGTGCACGCTCACGCAACGCTGGGCCTTGCGACCGGCCACGTGCGAGGAGGGCATCTACTGAAAGGCGAGGTGTGGCCGACGCTCGAAGTGGTCGTTCGCGAATCACCAGCACAGTTGCAGAAGACGTACCGCTCCGAGGTGGGGCTGGCGCTGATCGACCTCGCACGGACCTCTGATCTCGATGGGTAAACAGCGTTGCATCCAAGACCCGCCGCCCAATGGGCGTGCCGGTGGCAGGGATCGATCCAATCACGCCCGGAGACCATGAGCCATGAATGATGAGGAGACAGATTAGAAGTCCGTTTCCTCCATCGGCCTTACCTCGGACATCCTGCCGGCGGCTTCTCCGAACAATCTGAAGGCAAGGTATAGCTCTCCATAGTTTCGACGGGGCACACGTTCGATGATCTGGGCTATCTCCGAACGCCGAAGGTCGGTGACGGCGTCAAGAAGACGATGCCCGCCAGCGGTGATATGGAGGCGAACCTCTCGCCTGTCCGCCCTGTCCCTCCGACGGGAAATGAGCTTCTTCGCCACCAGGCGGTCGCATAACCGGGTCACCGTCGACGGGTCGACCGACAGGGCGACAGCGAGGTCCGCCGGGCGTAATGGGCCCTGTGTTGCCAACAGCACAAGACCCCGAAACTGGGGAAGGCTGATGTCCTCTCCATCGCTGCCGAGTGACCGAGCGGCGATGGCCACGATGACCCGGCTCATCGTGAGGATGGCGTCGACGAGCTCCTCCTCGTGGACCGCAGGCACAGCCCGCCCCTTTTTGCCTGGCCGATGCGGCTCAACGCGCTTCATGACGAACAATCATTGCATGTAGTCAACCATCCTCGCACCATGGAGGAGATTGCGCGGATTCCCGAAACCTATCGTTGCATAAGTCCAACGTTTGCTGTCGAGAAACCTTGGGGTACAACCACAGAGGGACGCCATCTTCACCGCACGGGTGAAGCGATCGAGTCGCCCGATTCTAGGCAATCGAGTTCATCGGCAAGCCAACAGAAGGAAGTAGGCAATGAGCGGAATGCCCCCCGAGAGCGACGTGGTGGAGCTAGTCGTCCATCACCACGACGTATTGCGCCGTATGGTCACGGGCTTCAACGAGACGCCCCACGAGGAGTGGAAAGAGAGATTGCAGGCGCTCACGAGGTCCCTCGTCAGGCATGAAATGGCCGAGCAGCGAGTCATCTACCCGGCGTTGCGGTCAGATCTACTTCCCGGCAAGGCCGTCGGGACCGCTCTTCTGGCCCAGGAGACCGAGCTCGAGACGATGCTCGATTCCTTGGAAGGGCTCCAACCGGAGACGGAATCCTTCACCATCGGGCTTGACCGGATGCAGACGTTGGTGCTCGAACACATGCGAGAAGAGCAGGTTCATGTCCTTCCGCTGCTGCACGACCTCGAGGACGACATACGACGATCGGAGCTAGGCGAGCGGTATCTGCGAGCCATGGCTGCGGCGCACACCCATCCACACCCTCACTTGCCGAACGCCGCCCCTGGAAACGTCATCGCCGGTCCACTGGCGGCCCTTGTCGATCGCTTCCGCGATACCTCGACAGGGGACCACCGGAGTTCGACCGGAAACGTCGCCAACGATCGAACCTCCTGACCCAAGGGGCCAAACACCACTGCACGAACGTCAGATGTCCAAATGAGAGGAGGACCCGTGAGCCAAACCGTTGCCACGTACCTGTTGGAGCGACTGCAGGCCTGGGGGATCGACCAGGTCTTTGCCTACCCGGGCGACGGGATCAACGGAATCCTTGGCGCCTGGGTCAAGGCGGACTCGTCTCCGCAATTCATCCAGGCACGCCATGAGGAGATGGCCGCTTTCGAGGCTGTGGGCTACGCCAAGTTCTCCGGAAAGGTTGGCGTATGCATGGCCACGTCAGGGCCGGGTGCGATCCATCTCCTGAACGGACTCTACGACGCCAAGCTCGACCACGTACCCGTCGTCGCCATTGTCGGCCAGACCGACCGGACGGCCATGGGCGGCTCCTACCAACAAGAGGTGGATCTGGCCATGCTGTTCAAAGATGTCTGCCATCAATACGTCCAGACGCTGGCCGTTCCACAGCAACTGCCCAATTTGGTCGATCGGGCCATCCGCACCGCGTTGGCAACCCATTCGCCCACCTGCATCATCGTCCCCTATGACGTCCAAGAGCTCGACTACGAGGCGCCGGAGCACGCCTTCAAGATGGTTCCCTCCAGTCTGGGGATCACCTGGCCGCGCGCGGCGCCCGACGACGAGGGCGTCCGCCAGGCGGCCGATATCCTCAACGCTGGCTCCAAGGTGGCCATCCTGGTGGGTCAGGGAGCACGAGGCGCCCGAGAGGAGATCACTCAGATCGCCGACACCCTGGGTGCGGGAGTGGCCAAGGCGTTGTTGGGCAAGGATGTCCTCTCCGACGACCTTGGGTGGGTGACGGGATCGCTCGGGTTGCTCGGGACCCGGCCCAGCTACGAGTTGATGATGGACTGCGACACGTTGCTCACCGTCGGGTCCAACTTTCCCTATACCCAGTTCATGCCCCCGCTCGACCAGGCCCGGGCGATCCAGATCGACATCGATGGCGCCTTCATCGGCATGCGCTATCCCTACGAGCTCAATCTGGTCGGTGACGCAGCCGCTTCGCTCCAGGCACTCCTGCCGCTACTGGAGCGGAAGTCGGATCGTTCCTGGCGGGAAACGATCGAGAAGAACGTCGCAGGCTGGTGGGAGACCGTCCAGCGCCAGGCGATGACCGACAGTGACAAAGACGGCATGGTCAACCCTCAGCGCCTGGTCTGGGAGCTGTCCGAGCGCCTGCCCACCGACGCCATCGTGGCCGCCGACTCCGGATCGGCGGCCAACTGGTATGCCCGGCACCTGAAGCTGGGCGGTGATCAGCGGGGCTCCCTGTCGGGCACGCTCGCCACGATGGGACCCGGGGTGCCGTACGCCATCGGGGCCAAGTACGCCCATCCCGATCGGCCGGCGATCGCCCTGGTGGGTGACGGCGCCATGCAGATGAACGGCCTGGCTGAGCTCGTGACCATCAAGCGGTACTGGCAAGAGTGGTCCGATCCACGTCTCGTCGTGGCCGTACTCCACAACAACGACCTCAACCAGGTGACCTGGGAGATGCGAGCCCAAACGGGGGTGCCGAAGTTTGCTGCGTCCCAGGACCTTCCCGACATCTCCTATGCCTCCTTCGCCGCCAGTCTCGGGCTGCATGCCATCGAGGTCCACAAAGCCAATGAGGTCGCACCGGCGTGGGACCAGGCCCTTGCCGCTGACCGTCCGACCGTGCTCGATGTGCATACCGATCCCGATGTCCCGCCCATTCCCCCGCACGCCACCCTCGAGCAGATGCGCGACTCGGCCAAGGCTCTCATGGCCGGAGACGAGAACGCCTGGGGGGTGTTGAAGACGGGCATCCGACAGAAGGCCCAGGAGTTCCTGCCCGGGACGAAGGGCGCCTGACGTGCCCTTCGCCCACAAACGCCGGCGTGAGCGAGTGCCAACAGATCTACCTGGGCGGGTGGCCACCGACATCCGAACCGGACGATTCGAGCGGAGCCTGGCAGGGCTTGCCGCGGCGGGAGCGTTGATCACGGCGGCGGAGATCTTCACCGAGCACGACGGCGCCAGCTTCGGCAACAAGATGATGTGGTGGCCGATCGTGATCGTCCCGACCATGGCGCCCGCTGGTGTCGCTGCTGTGCTCAGCCGCAAGGCGGCAAAGACCGTGCTGCCCATCGCTTCCGCGATCGTCGTGGCCAACGGCGTCCAGGGTACCTACCTCCATTGGCGCGGCATCATGCAAAAGCCCGGGGGTACCTCGAACCTCCGCTACAACATCGAGATGGGACCTCCTGTCTTCGCGCCGCTCTTGGCGACCATGGTGGGCGGTATGGGAATCCTGGCCTCGCTGTTGCGACGTGAGGGGGACTGGTGACCAGGCGGATCTCTGGAAGAGAAGCCAGCTCCGACGGTCCTGTGACCCCCGGCAACCAGGGCCGGTTCGGCGATTTCGATGTGCTGGGGGAGGTGAGCCGCTGGGACCTGGTCACGGCGGGGGTGGTGCTGGCCCGGCTCGATACGGATCCACAGCTGTCGTTCTTCACTGCCAACGAGGAGCCGACCGCTCGTGCCCTGGTGGATTTGCTTCTTGCCCAGCACGACGAGCCCAGAGTGCCGACCATCGAGCTGATCGACCAGCGGCTCACCGCCGGGCAGACCGACGGGTGGCACTACGAGGACATGCCCGAAGACGGCGAGGCGTGGCGCCAGAGCCTGGCCGCCCTCGACGATGAGGCGGGCGAGGTCTACAACGACCGATTCCACCGGTTGACCCTCCGACAACAGAGTGCACTCGTTCAAGCGGTGCAAGACGCCGACCGGTGGCACGGGTTCGACGCCGGGCACCTGTGGAGCCTCTGGACCCGCTACAGCTGCACTGCGTTCTACTCGCACCCGTGGGCCTGGAATGAGATGGGTTTCGGCGGTCCCGCATACCCGCGGGGCTACGAGAACCTGGGCATTGACAAGAGAGAGCGATGGGAACGACCGGAGCTCGACGCCGCAGACCCCGTGCCGTGGGCCGAACGCCGGGAATCGGCCAAGCGCGCCCACGAGGCAGGGTCTGGACAACGACAGAGTAGCGGGCGATCCGGCTCGGGTTCCTCCTCCAGTGGCTCGACCCTCATCCACTCGGAGGAGGACGACGCATGAGCCGCTTGCGCGACGCAGACGTCCGGGCCCGCAACGAGTCGGCTTGGCTGCTTCCTACCGGGGACCAACGCACCAACCACCGCTTGCGAACCGACATCCGCCGCTACGACGACGATGAGGAGGTCGACGTGGCCGTCGTCGGTTGCGGTGCGGGTGGAGCCACCCTCATCCAGCGCTTGGCTCGCGCGGGCGCCTCGGTCGTCGGCCTCGATGCGGGACCATTTTGGGACCCCGACGCCGACTGGGTCAGCGACGAGTGGGGCTCCCACCGGCTCTACTGGACGGAGCCACGCGTGATCAGCGGGACGAACCCGGTGCCGCTTGGCTCCAACAACTCCGGTCGCGGCGTGGGTGGGTCCATGATCCACTACGCCGGCTATACCCCGCGTTTCCACCCGTCCGACTTCGAAACAGCCAGCCTGGACGGAGTCGGGGCGGACTGGCCCATCACGTACGAGGATCTCCGGCCCTACTACCAGGCCATCGAGGAGGAGCTGCCTGTCTCCGGACAGTCGTGGCCCTGGGGGGACCCGCACCGATACCCGTATTCGCCCCAGCCACTCGGAGGCAACGGTGAGGTATTCGCCCGGGGCGCCCATGCCCTCGGGATCGAGACCCGCATCGGTCCGGTGGCCATTGCCAACGGTCGCTTCGGTAACCGACCCCACTGCATCTACCGGGGCTTCTGCCTCCAGGGCTGCAAGGTCAATGCCAAGGCTTCCCCGCTGATCACCCACATCCCCGATGCGCTCGCCCATGGCGCTGAGATCAGACCGAACTGCATGGTGAATTGCGTGGCCATCGACGGAGCTGGCCGAGCCACCGGGGTCAACTACATCTCCCATGGAGTCGAGCACTTCCAGCGGGCGCGTCTTGTGGTGGTAGCCGGCTACTCGATCGAGACCCCCCGCTTGTTGCTGTTGTCCTCTTCCTCCCGGTTCCCAGATGGGCTCTGTAACGACTACGGCCAGGTCGGCCGCTACGTCATGGTCCAAGGAGCGCCGCAGGTGGCCGGACGCTTCGACGCCGAAGTCCGCATGTACAAGGCACCGCCTCCCGAGGTCTCCTCCGAGCAGTTCTACGAGACCGATCCTTCCAAGCCCTACCAGCGTGGCTTCGCCCTCCAGAACGTCTCGCCCCTCCCGATCACCTACGCCGAACACGTCGCGGCGCAGGGCCACTGGGGAGACGTCCTGCGCGAGTACATGCGCGACTACAACCACTGGGCCGTCATGGGCTCGCTGTGCGAGTTCCTGCCTCGCTGGGATAACTCGGTGACTCTGGCGGACGAGACTGATCGCAACGGGCTGCCGGTGGCCAAATTCTCGTACAACATGTGCGAAAACGACCGGGCGCTGGAATCCGCGGCCCAAGAAGTCCAAGAAGGCATCCTTCGCGCCGCCGGGGCGTCCGAGACCATCGCCATCAAGCGCTATGCCCACCTCGTCGGTGGCTGCCGCATGTCCGCTGACGAGCGAGAGGGTGTGGTGAATGCCGACCATCAGACATTTGCCGTCCCCAATCTGTATCTGGTCGACGGCAGCGTGCTTCCTACGCAAGGCTCGGCCAATCCGGCGCTGACCATCATGGCCCTGGCCGCGCGCTGCGCTGACAGATTGCTGGCCAGGGCGCGTCGCGGTCAGCTCTCGCGCTCCGAGGTGGGCGTGCAATGACGTCAGCCGCATTCCGCCGCCGGCGACCCACGGAGAGGAGAACACCATGCCCGATATCTGCGATCTGATCCTGGACGACCACGAAACGTTGCGACGTCGCTTTGCCGAACTCGACGAGGAGCGTCGAGCGGGCAGCGACTCACTTCGGCGGGTATGGGCCCCTCTGGGTGATTTGCTCGACCTCCACGCTGCAGCCGAGGAGGAGGTGTTCTATCCGCGCCTACTGGTCCGCGGCGAAGATGGCCGAGCCGAAACAACCGACGCCATCGCCGACCACAACGCCATCCGCGACGCCGTGCGTGCCGCCGGCGTGGCGGAGGTGGCCAGTGACGATTGGTGGCGAGCGGTCGAACGGGCCCGAGAGCAGAACAGCGACCACATGGGTGAAGAGGAGCGGGGCGCGCTGGCCGATTTTCGTGCCCGTACCGGCAAGGGATTGCGTGACGAGCTTGGTGCCACATTCGTCTCTTTCAAGCGCGAGCACGCCGGTGGCCGCCTCGAACCAGGCGATAAGGACACAGACCTGCTGACCGACGCAAGTGACCGGTTGCCGTGATGCCTCCTCTGACCCGACGAGTTCTCTGCCTGGGATGACCTGGTGATGAATGTCCAGCACAATGCCGACCCAGCAGCCGCATTCCCGCCCCACGTGCTCCGGGAGTACGCGTTTCTAGCCGACGGGGAGCGGGGCATCCTGGTTGGCCCCCGAGGCGACTTCGCGTGGATGTGCGCACCGAGGTGGGACTCCGATGCCCTCTTTTCCTCGCTCATCGGCGGGGCCGGACTCTATGCCGTCTTCCCCGTCGATTGCCGCTTCGTGTGGGGCGGCTTCTACGAGGAAGGATCGCTCATCTGGAAGAGTCGTTGGATCACCACCACCGGCATCATCGAGTGCCGGAATGCATTGGCCTTCCCTGGCGATCCTCACACCGCCGTCGTACTGCGCCAGATCGTTGCCGTCCAAGGTGCGGCCCGAGTGGGGGTGGTCCTCGATCCGAGGGCCGAGTTCGGGAGGAAGTCAATGAAGAACCTGGCGCACACAGAGGGCGCCTGGACTGCCCGCAGTGGTTCTCTGTGGTTGCGGTGGTCCGGTGGAGCCGGCGCCAGGCACACCCGAGGCGGTGCACTGGTCGCCGAGCTGGAAGTGGCCGAGGGTGGCCGTCACGACCTGGTTCTCGAGGTCTCGGACCGGTCCCTCGCCGACCAACCAGTCGATCCCGGTCGAGCGTGGGCCGGCACCGAAGCGTCGTGGGCTCGAGCAGTCCCCGAGCTGGACGACACGGTCGCACGCCGAGATGGCCGCCACGCCTACGCCGTGCTCCGAGGCCTCACGAGCGCTGGTGGCGGCATGGTCGCCGCGGCAACCATGTCCTTACCCGAACGGGCGAAGGCGGGACGCAACTACGACTACCGGTACGCCTGGATCCGTGACCAATGCTACGTCGGCCAGGCAATGGCAGTCACCCATCCCTACCCGTTGCTAGACGATGCCGTCAGGTTCATCTCCGAGCGGGTCCTTGACGACAGAGCCCAGCTGAAGCCCGCCTACCGGATCGACGGAGGCCCCGTCCCCGACGAACGCAGTCTTCCTCACCTTGCCGGCTACCCCGGCGGCGCCGACAAGGTTGGCAACAGGGTCAACCGGCAGTTCCAGCTGGACGCCTTGGGGGAGACCTTGTTGCTCTTCGCCGCCGCTGCACGTCATGACCACTTGGACACCGAGCACTGGAGAGCCGTCGAGGCAACCATCTCGGCCATCGAGACCCGGTGGGGTGATCCCGACGCCGGCGTCTGGGAGATCGATGAGCGGCGCTGGGCTCATTCGAGGCTCATGTGCGTGGCGGGTTTGCGGGCGATGGGCGCCCACGCTTCGACCCCTGAGGCGGCGGCCTGGGGCGCCCTCGCCGACGCCATCGCCGCCGATGCGGCGTCCGACTGTCTGCATCCGACTGGTCGATGGCAGCGCTCGCCGGGGGACGAGGGTGTCGACGCGGCGCTGTTACTTCCGGCCATTCGCGGCGCACTGCCCGGCGACGACCCTCGAAGTGAGGCAACGCTCGCCGCCGTCGAGACCGAGCTGGGTCAGGAAGGTTTCATCTATCGCTATCGCCAGGACGAGCGCTCCCTGGGGGAGGCGGAGGGGGCCTTCCTGCTGTGCGGGTTCCTTATGGCCCTCGGCACCCACCAACAGGGCCGGGAGGTTGACGCTGTTGCCTGGTTCGAGCGCAATCGGTCGGCGTGCGGACCGCCCGGACTCCTGACTGAGGAATTCGATGTGGGCCAGCGTCAGTTGCGGGGAAACATCCCTCAGGCCTTCGTACACGCCTTGTTGTTCGAGTGCGCCGCCCGACTGGCCAAGCCGTGGAACGCGACATGAGCGACGGTCCCCCCCTTGCCACGTCACCGGGCGCACCCCTCCACCTCGAGTCAAGGAGCTTCCTAATCCCAACTGATAGGGCCGACTGTGACGCAGTGGAAGCGGTCGCCCGGGAGGCAGAGGATGCCAACGGGCTGATCGATCGCTGGGTCGACGTGAGGTTTGCTGGACGATGAGGGTCCTGAGTCGGCTTCGGGTCGCTGTCGGTCTGCACCACTTGGTGACCCCAGGTCTGGGTAGTCAGACGCTGTTGGGGAACGAACTCGATCCCCGCGCCCGTCTGGTTGTGCGGCTCCTCGGCGCCCGCTACCTGGCCCAGACCATGGTCTCTGGCAGCGTTCCGAGCCGTGCCGTCCTCGCCCTTGGCGCAGAGGTGGATGCCGCCCACGCCGCTTCCATGATGGTGCTGGCGCTTCTCGATCCACGTCGGCGCCGAGGGGCTCTGGCCAGTGCCCTCGTGGCTGGAGGCTTCGCCCTGGCCGGCGCGGCGGCGGCTCGAGACACCTCACCCAACGCCAGCGGCGTACCTGGCCAGGTCGGCTTCGCCGCTCGGCGCGACCAAATGGCCGACCATGTCGCTCAGTGGCTGGTGCCCGGTTATCCCTGTGAGTCTCCAAGCCCTGGCCGGACAGGCGCGACGTGATGGTGAGGACCGATCTCCAACGGCCCACCATGTCGACCTCGTCTCGGTCGACCCTAGCCCGGGCACTGCGGGCAGGCCCCTCTCGGTTCCCGCCAACGGGGCGGCGCCATGGCTGAGATCGACAGACTCGATGTGGGCGTCTACACCGTTCCCACCCGAGAAGCCGAATCGGATGGGACTCTCACCTGGACAGCTACCACGGTGGTGGTGGCAGAGCCCTCAGCCGAGGGAGTTGTGGGACTCGGCTTCTCCTATGCCACTGGGGCCTGTGCCCGGCTGATCAACGATGTCTTGGCCGATGCGGTCATCGGTCAGGACGTCATGGATGTGCCCGGGATCTGGTCGGCCATGGTTCGCTCGATCCGCAACCTCGGTCGTCCCGGCCTATCCTCCATGGCCATTGCCGCGGTGGACATCGCTCTGTGGGACCTGAAGGCCAAGCTGTTGAATCTGCCGCTGGTAAAGGTCCTGGGTCAGGTGCACAACGGTGTAGCCGCCTATGGCAGTGGAGGATTCACATCACTCACCGACCACGAGCTCACCGACCAGCTGCGAGGCTGGGTCCACGACCTCGGCATTCCCCGGGTAAAGATGAAGGTGGGCGAGGCGTGGGGTTCCCGCCCGAAGCGGGATTTGGAACGAGCCAACTTGGTCAGGGACGCGATCGGGGAAGCGGAGCTGTTCGTCGACGCCAACGGTGCCTACAGCCAAAAGCAGGCGATCCGCCTCGCCCGTTTCTACGCTGACTTGGGCGTGAGCTGGTTCGAGGAGCCGGTGTCCTCTGATCACCTCGGCGCACTGGCTGAGGTACGCGGCCAAACCCCCATAGACGTCACCGCCGGTGAGTATGGCTACGACCTGTTCTACTTCAAGGCCATGTGCGACGCCGACGCCGTCGACTGTCTGCAAGCCGACGTCTCCCGGTGCGCGGGGGTGACCGAATGGCTGCGGGTCGCCGCCTTGGCTGAGTCCTTCGGCCTGCAGATCTCGGGGCACTGCGCCCAGTCGCTCCATGTGCACCCTGCCTGCGCCGTGGACAACATCCGCCACCTGGAGTACTTCGCCGATCATGCCCGGCTCGACCGCTTACTCTTCGACGGGGTCATCGACCCCATCGGCGGCGTTCTCATTCCTGACCTGTCTCGACCAGGACTCGGGCTCGAGCTCAAACGGTCTGACGCCGAGACGTACCGGGTGGGTGGATGACGAGTCTCGTCGAGATCGGCACCATCCAAACCGCCGTCACGTCCCGCCCCTTGACGCCGATCCCGCCGTCCGGTTCGGCTTGGTTCATGGCATCCCAAACCGCCGTCACGTCCCGGCACCCTCGACGCCGCCTCCAACGTCCTGCTCGGCTTGGTTCATGGCATCGGGACGGATTCTCGCGATGCTGTCCTCCGAGCGATGGGCAGCCGACCGGATAGCGGGCCCAGAACCAGCACGATGGCCAGTCCCAGGACCAAGCCGATCAACGGGGGCCCCGGCCGGGCGAGACCGGTCGAAACGAGGAGTGCCGTCGCTGCGGCAGGTGCATGGTGAGAGCCCACCATCTCGAGGACGAACAGCGTCACACCCACGGCGACTGCTGACGCCCCGACCTGGGCAAGGGAAGGAGCACCGGTAGTGCTCACCGACGGGTGGTTCAAGAGGCCGAATGCCCACAGTGCACCGAATCCGGTACCTATCGCCACACCATGGCCGACCACTGCGTTTCGGAACCGGGCCGCCTCGCTTTGCGGGTGGGCAGCGAACACGTAGGCCGTCGGCCCGACCGTGCTCGTGAGAAGGGGCCAGAACAGCAGCCGACCAGCGATTCCGACCGCCCCGACGAGTACGGCGGTCAAGCACAGAAAGCGAACGGCGGTTGCGGCTCGCTCTGCGAGCCCAATGTGACTCGTGTCACCCTCAGATTCTGTCACGAGTCGACGCGCCGTCCGTTCTCAAACAGCTCGGTAAGGGCGGGATCGCCTGATCGCGGCAACCAGGTGTTGGGGGAACAGAGGCTGCGATCCCACGGCCGAACCGCCTGTGATACTCGGCCCACTTTTCGCTCACGGTTCGAGAGAGCGCAGTGGCGAAGATCCGAGCGGTGGCAGGGAGGCTCTTGATGAAGCTCGGGTCGAAGAATCCACCGGCTTTTTCGTCGAAGATGCCATGAGCACCGTAGTCAGTCTTCCCGTCGGCCGCCTCGTGGAGATTCACGGGACGATCGGCCGAGGTCTTCTGATCTGTCAGCTGAGTGTCCCAGGCGCCGAGGGCGGCGTATTGGTTGCCCAGTCCGGGGAAGAGGCGCCCGGCCAGGACGAGCAGCTTGTTCCAGGAACCGACCACCTTGCTCCGCCGTCCATCGAGAGCAGCAGCAACGATGGACTTGGCCGGAATCTCGGGCTGGTAGATCGGAGGCACCGGCTGGGGATGTCGGTCGAGCGTCGTCTCACACCAGTCGAATTGAGGTGTGTTGACCGCTGGAAGGTGAACCATACTCAGGTGAACGTTGCTGTTCTCATGGAGCAACTCGGCCCGGGTCGACTCGAAGAACCCGCGACATGCGAACTTGGATGAGCAGTAGGCCGATTGGAGAGGAATGCCCATGAAGGCGAGCGCCGATCCAACGTTGACGATGCTGCCCTGGTCTCGGGGACGCATTCGAGCCAGTGCCGCCATCGTTCCCCAGACCTGCCCGAGGAATGTCACCTCCACGGCGCGCTGGAAGTCCGCCGGCTTTACGTCCCAGCAAGGAGCAAACACCGTCGTCATGGCATCGTTGACCCAGACATCGATCGGGCCGAGTTCTTCTTCGACCAGGGTGGCAGCATGGTCGACTTCCTCGAAGCGGCTGACGTCCGTGGCCAAGACCAGGGCGCGCCTACCCTGTGCCCGTACGTCGTTGGCAGCACCCTCAAGTCCGGCGGAACCTCGGGCGATCAAGCCGACGTCACATCCCTGTTGGGCGAAGAGGCGAGCAGTGGCTCGGCCAACGCCAGCCGATGCCCCGGTGATGACTGCAATCTTATTCTTTGTCACAGATACTCCTTCGTTCTCGATTGCCCGCGTTCACGCAATGACCGACCTTCGGGCGCTCGTCGGATGTCGGGTCGGCGCCTTCGGGGGAACCGGCTATTCAGCTCTGTGCTCTCGGTAGAGGGGCCGAGGACGATCGCGCATGTGGTGCCACGCGGCCACCAGCCGGGTCAGCGCCCCCATGCGCTCATACCATCGTCCGGCGCCGATACCGGGATGTGTCGGAGCATGCTTTCGGAGATAGCGACCGTCGTGAAGCAGATGTGAGCAATTCTCGGCTGAGACGCTTTCGCGGATCGCTGGGATGCCAGTTGCAAGATCCCACTCGATCTCCGGCTCGATGATGTCCCGAGCAGACTTGATGGCGGCCTCGAAGTCCTGACCTTTGTTGAGATCCATGGCCGTGACTCCGCGGGCCATGACGTCAAGACGGTCAATGGCATTGCGCCGGGACTCGATCGCACCGTTCATGTCGGAAAGTACCTCGGACAATCCCTCCACAGAGGCGAGTCCCTGGACGATGTCGAGCCTGGCTGCCTCTCGCACTGCTAATCGGCGGACGAGCTGTTTGCCGAGGTCGCCGTGCGCGGATCGCTCCGTTACCGATGGCCCACATGTCGCAGCGAGCTGTTCAAAGAGAGCGTGGAGATGATGGTCCTCGTACTCGAGCACGTCTAGGGCGGTTCCATGCTCTGGCGGCCTGTTTTTCTCCGGAATGCCTCCACCGATCGGCTTCTTGAGCATGATGAACCTTCCGAACATGCGTGATGAGCCCAGTTGGTTGTACTAGAGCAATAAATGTGGTGTAACAAGTTTTCTGATACCCATACCCAATGCCCCTCAAACTGACCCGACGGGTGCAGAGATACAAGCAATGAGCGCCAGCACGGGCCCGTCCCCATTGCTGGCACGGCAGTCACCTCTGCACCGACCGAGCCAGGATGGAACTCAGGGCCACTCCCGGACCACAGCTGCGGGGCAGTCAGCGTCGATGGCCATCGGGCTCGACGCCAGCCCGATGGATGCCTTCGATCAGGTACGACAAGCCATCCGCGAACTGGCGGGGGGTGGTGAAGGCACCGAGCAGGTCGGCGATCTCGTCGTCGGTGTGCTCTGCCGCCGTCCACCGGTCGCGAGAAGACTCGAGAGCGGCAAATCCGATCGTATAGGTGTGGATCGCGCCGTAGGCGCGACGGGCTGACTCATCATCGAACCCTGCTTCCCGAAGGACCCCGAGCATTGCCTCCATGCGGGCGATTGCCGGTGGCGACACGACAGGGTGGCGGAGGTAGACGTGGAGTGCAGCGGGCTGGGTCACGAGGAAATCGCGCAATCGCTCGGCTGCCTCGGCTACCCATGCCTGCCAGTCGCCGGGGTCGGCTACGGGCCGCCAACACTCGGCCAACAACTGGGCGGTGACCTCGTCGAGGAGGTCGTCCTTGTCGCGCACATGCCGGTAGAGCGTCATCGGCGCCACGCCGAGATCAGCGGCGAGGCTGCGGATAGTCATCTGCTCATAGCCGCCGGCTTGAATGGTCTGCGCGGCGGCCCCGACGATCTCCTGGCGCGAGAGCGTTCCCCACGGAACCCGACGCCGGGATCTCCCCGACCCATTCGGGTCGCGACCACGTTCCGGTCGGTGTTCACGGCCAGGCACGGTCCGAGATTAGCGCGTTGCGTACATGTACGAATCGACACTAAGCTTAAGTGTACGTGTACGCAGGACTGTGTGGGTTGCGACACGAGGAGGTGAGCGATGGGCTTGGCATGGACGGTCATCGGGATTGTCGTGGGCATGCTGTTGGCGATCACCACTACGTGGGCCCTGGTGATCGGGATTTTGGGCGTGATCACCCATGAACGGTTCGTACGGTGCCCGCGATGCCACCGACGCGGCCTGACGATCCACGGCCGCTTCCATGAAGAGGGGTGCCCGCCAGCTCTGAGGCAACATCTGGGGCCGGTGCACTCGCCCTGGTTCGGCGTTCATCACATCGATCCCAGGCACCACCGATAGGCGAAGGAAGTGATCGCTCGTCGGGCGGCCTCATCCGCCCTTCTGGCCTCAGCCGGATTAGATCTTCACTTAGTCCTCCCAGGTCAACTGATGTATGTGCGAGCCTGGAGGTCACAATCGATCTGTGGTGTATAGTACAACTATGGTTGTATACATCCGTTGATGATGGTGGCTCCCGAATGCACAGCAGACGAGCTGGACCAAGGTGGGCTGGTTGACGCCTGTCTTGGCGCCAGTCGTGCCTTCGTAGCCGTAGCCGCCCGCTCGGTTGCGAACGTGGCTCAGGATGTCACCCTCCCCCAATACCGAGTCCTCATCGAACTGGCTTCCCGTGGACCACAGCGCCCAGCCGACCTGGCGACGGTGCTCGGGGTGGACCGGTCGACGGCCACGCGGATGTGCGAACGGCTCGTGCGCAAGCATCTTGTGCGGCGACACCGCCTCGCAAGCGACCGACGTGGTGTACGGGTATCGCTGAGCCAAGAGGGTCGCGAGCTGGTCGACGAAGTGACTCGCCTGCGTCGCATCGAGATCGCGGCGATCTTGGAGCGCTTACCCGCCGGCGACCGTCGCCCGATGGTCGCGGCACTACGAATGTTCGCGAGCGCTGCAGGTGAGGTACCCGAGCAGGATTGGTCGCTGGGCTGGGACGTGAGCTCAGATTGACGGCGTGGCGCAAGAAGGTCACCGGGTACCTCCAACCGTCGGCGCAATACGAGGGCAATACGGCTCTCGACCCGGTTGGTGTTCCCGAGACACAGCTGACCCCACTGCACGCGGTGCCGGGCAGAGGCCTGTTTGCCGCCACGACGACGTGGCTCCGAGGCTCTCGGCTCGGGCTCGTCGTGATGGCCCTGGCGGTAGGGGTGCTGGCTGGCTTCGGAGCAGTGGGCTTTCGATGGCTTATCTTCGCCGTCACGTGGCTGGTGACCGGCCACCAGCAATTCGGCCAGCAGGGCCGCGTCGGCAGCCTGCACCTGCCTTGGCTGGGGATCTGGTTCCTGCTTCTGATCCCGGTGGCGGGCGGCCTCATCTACGGACCGCTGGTCAATCGATTTGCGCGAGAGGCGCGCGGCCACGGCGTACCCGAGGTCATGGTTGCTGTCGCCGAAAACGGGGGTCGGATTCGACCCCCCGTGACCGTCGTGAAGGCAATCGCTTCCGCCGTGTGCATCGGCTTTGGAGGATCGGTGGGCCGTGAAGGACCGATCGTCCAGATTGGGTCCGCATTTGCGTCCACACTCGGTCAGTGGGTCCGGATGTCCGAGACCCGACTGCGCATCATCGTGGCGTGTGGGGCTGCAGGAGGAATCGCGGCCACGTTCAATGCTCCCCTGACGGGGCTCTTCTTCGGGTTCGAGATCATCCTTCGTGAGTTTTCCGTTGACGCGCTCTTTGCCACGATCCTTTCGGCGGTTTCTGCCGACCTGGTGAGCCGCGCCTTTTTTGGTTCGGGGCCCTTCTTCTCCCAGATGCCCCACGACCTTATGATCACGCACAACTACACGTACCTGCTCGTGGCCGTTCTCGGGCTGGCTGCGGGCCTGATCGGAGTCGGGTTCAAGACCGTTCTCTACAAGCTCGAGGACGTCGTGGATGGGCTGTGGAAGGGTCGTCCCGAGTGGGCGAGGCCGGCGGTCGGCGGCTTGGCGCTCGGCTTGCTCCTGTTGGCTCTTCCCCAGATGTACGGAGTTGGCTACCCGGTGATGAACGGCGTGGTTGCCGGCCATGTAGTCCTTTGGCTCCTCGTCATCCTGATGGTCGGCAAGATTGCTGCGGCCAGCGTCACGCTCTCCATCGGCGGTTCGGGAGGGGTGTTTGCGCCGTCGCTGTTCATCGGAGCGGCAGGGGGAATGGCCTTCGGAGTTATCGTCCACGACCTCTTCGGGTCCGTGGTCGGGCCGCCCGCCCTCTACGCGATTCTGGCTATGGGAGGTGTATTCGCGGGAGCCGCGCAAGCGCCACTCACCGCTATCGCCTCGGTCGCCGAGATGACGGGAAACTTCAGCATTCTTCCGGCAATCATGCTCAGTATCGGCGTCGCGGTGGCCGTCTCCAAGAGGATCACCTACGGCAGCATCTACACGACCAAGCTCTTGCGGCGAGGCATCGATATCGAGCGTCCTACTCCGAGCAACGTACTGCAGCTCCTCACCGTGGCCGATGCCATGGAGCCTTTGTCGCAGGTGGATGGACACGATGAGCTGGTGGCACGAGACCATCAGGTCGAGAACGGCCAGTTGGGTCCGGACCAGTGGGCGAGCATCATTGGCCCCGTCACCGACATCCGCGAGCCCCAAGCGCTGCAGGCTGACGAGTCCCTAGAACAGGCACTTCGACAACTCGCCCTCTTCGGTCGCGTCGGGTTGCCGGTACTGTCGTCGGACCGAGAACACCTGAGGGGCTGGATCACGCGCCGGAATGTTCTGCGGATCGTCGCCGAACGCCTCAGCTCTACGGCCAGCGAGGCTGAGAAAGCCACGCTCGCTGCTGAGTTCGCAGTCGACGGCGACAAGTCACGCGTCCACGTCCCGACGTCGCCCCTGGAGGATTATCAAATACTCGAGATTGCCGTCTCGCCAGATTCCCCCGCAATAGGACGCCGAGTCGAGGATGTTTCGTGGCCGGCTGGGACCATCGTAGTGGCCGTAACGCAAGGCTTCGAGATCGGTCCACCCAGGAATGAAGCCCGCCTTCATTCTGGCGAACGGGTGATCTTGCTGGCCCCAACCTGAAGTTCAGCGGCCGTGGAATCTTCGGTGGGCTCGATGGCCGGCGCCGCCCGGTGACACCTTGGCGAAGCGAGGGTGTTGGCCGAACCAAGCTGGAATACGTCGGGTCAGGCGGATCGGTCCTCGGAGCACGATGCGCTGGTTGGCGACGGAGTCCTCGAAGCGAGCATCGCCCATCCACACCTCGGTGAGGGTGCGCAGATCGGCCTCGACGGTCGCATCCACATCCCTTCCGGGGTCGGTCAGGCAAAGATCAATGCCGTGTTTGTCGACGACGACCCAGTAGAAGCGGCGCTTGGCCGGAAGCGCGGGGAAGACGAACTGGATGGTGACCGGATGCTCGCCGAGCCCAGAGGGATCGAGGTTGCGTCGAACGTCCCACAACAGTAAGCCCGGGTCGAGCTCGTCGGACCGGTAGTCGGTACGGACCCAGCGCTGGCCCCATTCGCCGAGACCGAGGATGACGGGGAACAGCTCTCGGCCGGCCTCGGTCAGGTGGTACTCGACCGTGCGTCCGGCCGAGATTCGCTCGACAACCCCGACCCGCTCGAGGTCCTTCAGCCGCCTCGAGAGGAGGGCCGGTGAGCAGGTGGGCACCCCGCGTCGGATCTCGTTGAACCGGGTGCTGCCCACCAGAAGCTCACGCAGAATGAGCGGCGTCCAGCGTTGGCACACCACCTCGGACGCCTTGGACACCGGGCAGAACTGACCGTATCCGTCCATGATCTCAAGACTAGCTGGCGGTTCAACTTTTGTACTTGTCCCAGCTCGGCCGGCAGTTGACGATTACCTGTATGCACATCGGCGCTCCGTCACTTGGACATCTCAACCGTCCGTCCACTTTCGTCGACGTCGCCCCTTTTGTCGACTCAGGCGAACCGGACCGGGCGCACAATGACGGCCTCGATGCGAGGCGAATCGGGCTCATGACGACACGCGAGGAGGAACGATGACCATAGTGAACGACCCCGCCGGCACCGACGCCGAGCTGAAGGCGAGACATCGCTCGATGTGGGCCATGGGCGACTATCCAACCGTGGCTGCCGAACTCATCCCGAACTTGGGGGCGGTTCTCGTGGAAGCGTGCCACGTTCAAGGCGGTGACATGCGTGCTCGACGTGGCCTGTGGGTCGGGCAACGCTGCCATTCCAGCGGCGCGGCAAGGGGCGAACGTCACTGCCTGTGATCTCACCCCCGCACTGCTCCAGTCCGGCCAACGCCTGGCCGCGTCTCAGGGAGTCAAGATCTGCTGGCAAGAGGCCGATGCCGAGTCGTTGCCGTTCGAAGATGGCGAGTTCGACGTCGTGCTGTCCTGTCTGGGGGTCATGTTTGCCCCCCATCATCAGGCGTGCGCCGACGAGCTGGTCCGGGTCTGTCGCCCGGGAGGGACGATCGGTCTGGTGAGCTGGACGCCGGAGGGTTTCGTCGGCCAGATGTTCGCCGTCATGAGACCGTACTCCCCGGCCCCGCCGCCTGGCACCGAGCCACCGCCGCTGTGGGGCAACGAGGACCACGTCCGCGCCCTGCTCGGCAACAGGGTGATCGACGTCGCGTCCTCTCGCCAGGCTGTCACCGTGGACCGGTTCGAGACGCCCGACGCATTCCGGGACTACTTCAAGACGAACTACGGGCCGACGGTCGCCGCCTACCGCAGTCTCGCCGACGAGCCACAACGCATCGCGGCGCTCGACGAGGATCTCAGCGAACTCGCCCGCCGCCACGACCATGGTGTCGGCACCACGATCATGGACTGGGAATACTTGCTTCTCACCGCCCGGCGAGCCACTTGACGTCCACGGCTACCCGAGGTAGATGACCGGCCGGCGATGATCGGGAGTGCCGTTCGTATTGAGCCACGGGCCGCACAGGTCGGTCAGCCCCGTTGCTACGGTAAGGCCATGCGGGCCATCACCGTCATTCCCGGGCAGCAAGGATCTGTCGCACTCACCGACATGCCGGAACCCCCCGACGAGGACGGGCCGATCTTGGTTCAGACGCAGGCGATCGGCATTTGCGGCACCGATCTGGAGATCATCGGCGGCGAGTACGGGTTGGCGCCGTCGGGTCAGGACCGCCTCATCATCGGGCACGAATCGCTGGGCCGGGTAGCCCAGGCAGCCCCGGAGACCGGATTCGGCACCGGGGACCTGGTGGTCGGCATCGTCCGCCGACGTGACCCCCTTCCGTGCCCGGCGTGCGCGGCGGGGCACTGGGACATGTGCATGAACGGCCAGTACACCGAGCGGGGAATCAAGGGCCGTCACGGCTATGCGTCCGAGCGCTACCGCATTCACCCCGAATACCTGGTCGCGGTGGATCCCGACCTGGGGAGCCTCGGCGTGCTGCTCGAGCCGACCACCGTCGTGGCCAAGGCCTGGGACCACATCGAAAAGATCGGCCGCCGCGCGGCGTGGGCACCGGAGAAGGTACTCATCACCGGCGCCGGGCCGATCGGGCTGCTGGCCGCCTTGCTCGCCACTCAGCGGGGTTACCAGACCTACGTGCTGGATCGGGTCACCGAAGGCCGCAAACCAGAGATGGTCCGCCGTCTCGGGGCAACCTATGTCCATAGCGCAGACCTCGGCGAGGCGGCCGCTGAGGCAGACATCGTCATCGAATGCACCGGGTACCTACAGATGCTGCTCGACGCAGGTCCGCAACATGTCCGCTACCGAATAATCTGCCTCACTGGCGTTTCTACGGCCGGCGTCGAGGCCAATGTCGACCCGGGACTTCTCAACCGCAACATGGTCTTGCAGAACTCTGTCTTGTTCGGCTCGGTCAATGCCAACCGGCACCACTACGAACTGGCAGCAAAGGCACTCGCCCAGGCCGACTCCGGCTGGCTCGCCGATCTCATCACCCGCCGGGTACCGCTCGACCGGTGGGAAGATGCCTACGCCCGCCGGCCCGATGACATCAAGACCACCCTGGACTTTCCGGCCGCGTCACTCTAGGCGCGACCACACCCCAGCTGAACTGGCTGCCTGGCAGCAACGGTAGGCGCAGGGACGGATTCGAGGATCCGAAGGCGGCGCGTTCTCAGGTTCTGCCGATCACCGTCGCCCACCAGGTCGGCTCGGGACGGAACAGCTCAGCCGACCGACCTGTTGCATCAGTATCGAAGCGGTACACGAGCCCAGCCGCGGGCTGGGCGCGACGCTCGTCGTCACTCCAGCCTTCGGTGCCAGTGGTGACGTAGAGCCGGTTGAGCGCGGGGCCGGCAAACGCGCACGACGTGCTCTGCAACGCCGGGACGAGGAGCGTCTCACGCAGCACGCCGTCGGGGGAATAGCGCTGGACCCGTCCACCCCCGTAGATCGCAATCCACAGGTCACCCTCGGCGTCGACCGTCAGCCCATCTGGTGCTCCAACTTCTTTGGCCACCGTGATCAGGACCCGGCCGTCCGAGATCGTTCCGCCTTCGGCGTCGAACCTGAACGCATGCACGACACGTGGGCCGCTGTCGGCGAGATACATGGTGGCGCCATCGGGGCTCCAGGCCAATCCGTTGGAGATGGTCAGATCGCTGAGCATCAACTCGGTGCGCCCGTTGCCGTCGAGCCGATAGAGCGCTCCGCGTCCGGCACCGAAGTCGTCCGCCACAGTGCCGGCCCAGAAGCGGCCCTTTGGATCGCAAGCGCCGTCGTTCATACGCGTCCCGGCCGGGGCGACCTGGGCGAGGGGACGCAGCGAACCATCCGGGGGCAGGTGTACGAAGCCCCGACCGGCGGCCAGCACCCAACCATCGTCGCCCCCCACCGGCGCGATGGCCCCTACGGTGCCGGGCACACGGTACTCGCGAACCAGGTGAAGACCGCCCGTGTCGGCGACCCGACCGCGGTAGACCCGTCCGGCCAAGATGTCCACCCCCAGCAGCTCGCCGTAACGAGAGTCCCAGCGAAGCCCTTCACCGAGGAGGGTCTGACGGATCGTGCAGGCTACCGCCTCGCTCGTCACGCCACGATCCGGTTGCCTACCCCTGCAGAGGGGTCGTGTGAACGACGATCGTGAGCTCATACCGCCGCCAAGCATCGCACACACCAGGACACACATTCCGGATCGATTCCGTCATCGGCCGCATCCAATCCGCTCCACAGTCAGTCGACCCTACGTACCAGGGAGCAGGGTACGACCGCAGCCGCCTCGCATACAATCGCAGGGATGGCGTCCTCGAGCGATGACAGCTTCGATGTGGTCGCCATTGGCGGGGGTCCCGCAGGAGTCATCGCCGCGCTGCGCTCCGCCCGGCTGGGAGCTCGAACCGCGCTCATAACTCGTGATGGGCTCGGTGGAACAGCCGCCAGCGACGGGCCGGTCCCGGTCCGGACGCTGGCCCATGCCGCACGGCTGATCCGAGAGGCCAGACAACTGCCGCGCTACGGCATTACTGCGGGTGAACCTGCGCTCGACTATCCGCGGTTGATTGATCGCGTCCGAGAGGTCACGAGCGAAGTGGGCGCACACTCGGTGTTGCGGGAAGACCTCCAGCAATCTGACGTGGCAATCTTCGAGCACGCCGGTACCGCCCGGTTCATCGACCCGCACGTGATCGAGAGCGAGCACGCACCACCGCTTCGTTCAGAGAAGGTCATCATCTGCACCGGTGGCACGTCCCGCCGACTTGAGCTGCCCGGCTTCGAATTGACTTGTACCCACAGTGACGCTTGGGCCTTCCGCTCGGCTCCGCCGTCGATGCTCGTTATCGGCGCCGGTGCGACCGGCGTGCAAGTCGCTTCGATTTTCAACGCCTTCGGGTCACGAGTCGTCCTTTTCGAGGCCGCTCCACGGATCCTGATGAGCGAAGATCCCGACGTTGCCGCAACTGTTAGCGCCGCATTGCAAGCGTCTGGGATCCAGGTCCTCGAGGATGCCGGGACCATCGAGCGCTTCGAGACCTGCCCCGCCGGCGTCCGGCTGATCTTCACCAAGGATGACGTGCAAGACCTCATCGACGCGACCGCGGCAGTCGTAGCGGTCGGGTTGGCCGCCGACACCGCCGGGCTCAACCTCGCCGCAGCCGGCGTGAAGAGCGACCAGCGCGGCTACGTGCAGGTGGACCCCCAGCTTCGCACGACGGCGCCACATATCTTCGCCGCTGGCGATATCACCGGCCACCGGATGGTCGTCCACGAGGCAGCGCGCGAGGCCTACCTAGCGGCTACCAACGCCGTGCTGGGGAGCACCACCGCCCTCCCCGCCGAAGTCAGCCCCATCGGCAGCTTCACCGACCCCGAGTACGCCTCGGTCGGGATCACCGAGGCGTCAGCCCGCAAGACCCGAGACGTGATAGTCGCGACCGAGCGGTTCGACTCGGTGACCCGACCGATCATCGACGGCCGCACCATAGGCATGTGCAAACTGATCGCCGACCGAGAGCTTCACACCATCCTCGGCTGCCACATCGTCGGCGAGCGGGCGGTCGAGCTTGCACAAGTGGTGGCGGTGGCCATGGCCTCGGGGATGAAGGTCGAGCAGCTCGCCCTTGTCCCGTTCTCCTTCCCCACCTACGCCAACGCAATAGGGCGCGTCGCGATCAGAGCCGCCAATGAGCTCGACCGGCCCACCGCGTCGGCCGAAGACGACCTTCCGCTCAAAGGTGGCCTCATCGGGCGCACGTGAGCCTCCTCGGCCAGGCACGCCTGTCCGCCCGTGTCGCTCTGGCTCATTGCCACGAGGTTGCCTCCGGTCTGTACGCTGTCCTTCGGGTCAGTGTGCCTGACATTTGGGATGCATTCGGGATCTGGAGAGATTCCGGGAGGCTTCCGAAGTGGAAAAGGTACGCTCACCTGGTACGGAGAGGTGCGAGAGCGGCCGAATCGGACTCACTGCTAATGAGTTGACCTGGGTAACTGGGTCCGAGGGTTCAAATCCCTCCCTCTCCGCTCTGTGATGTCGCGAGACATCGTGGACAGATGTCGCGAGACATCGGAGACCCCTCTCCGCTCCTTGGGGTCGAGGTCACTGCACATGGTCGATGGACGGCCATGCAGGCCCTGGCTGCGCATGGTTCGGTTCGGGCGGAACGCTCCCGGCTGGCCGAAGCGACGCCCGCTCGGGCCGGGACAGCTCCCGGCGAGGCGCTCCTGCCGCCAGCCGGTTCGAGAGGCCGGAGCGCATGATGTGCCTGAGTTGGCGTCAGGCGCGAGGGGGCGCCCGCGGACCGGGCCTCCCGTGCCGGGTAGATTGTCCTGGTGGCTGAGCGTTACTGGTTGGAGACGTTGGGCTGCCCGAAGAACCAGGTCGACTCGGAGAAGCTGTCCGGGACCCTTACTGACGGCGGCTACCAGCCGGCTGCCTCGCCCGAAGAGGCCGACCTGGTCGTGGTGAACACCTGCGCCTTCATCGAGGCGGCGCGCCAGGAGTCGATCGACACCATCCTCTCCCTCGATGACAGTCGGCGGCCCGGCTCCCGCCTGGTGGTAACCGGCTGCATGGCCGAGCGCTACGGGGACGAGCTGGCCGCCTCCCTGCCCGAGGTGGACCTGGTTGCGCCCTTTGGAGTGCAGTTGGCTCCTCCGGCCACCCCTACCGCCACGGCCGGAGCGGCTGCCGGCCGCCTCCGATCGGTCGGCACCCCGGTGGTCCTGACCACCAAGGCCCCGCCCCCCTCCTTCGACCTGCTCAACCTGCCCCGGCCCCCGGCCACCGCGCCCTGGGCGTACATCAAGGTGGCCGAGGGCTGCGACCGAAACTGCGGGTTCTGCGCCATCCCCTCGTTCCGGGGCAAGCAGCGTTCCCGGCCCGAGGCGGCCATCCTGGCCGAGGCCGACCAGCTCGGCGCCGGAGGCGGTGCGCTGCGTGAGGTCGTGTTGGTGGCCCAGGACCTCGCGTCCTATGGGCTCGACCGTTCCTCTGAAACGGCTGTGCCCCGCCCCGGTGGCCCCGCCGTCGGCCCCAGCCGCCCCATCGTGGGCCTGGTGCGGGCGCTCTCCGAGCGGGTCGAGCGCACGCGGTTGCTGTACCTGTATCCGTCGAGTCTGGACGACTCGCTGATCGAGGCCATCCTGGCCACCGGCGTGCCCTATTTCGACCTATCGCTGCAGCACGTGTCTCGCCCTCTGCTCAAGCGCATGCGCCGGTGGGGGGAGGGCCAGCGGTTCCTCGACCGCATTGCCGACATTCGCAGGGCCGAGCCAACGTCCACCTTCCGATCGTCGTTCATCGTCGGCTATCCGGGCGAGACCGAGGCGGATCACGACGAGCTGCTGGCCTGGCTGGGCGAGGCCCAGCTGGACTGGGTGGGGTTCTTCCCCTTCAGCCGCGAGGAGGGCACCTTCGCCGCCGATCTCACCGACCAGGTGCCCGACGAGCTCATGGCCGAGCGCCTGCGCGAGTGCGCCGAGCTCCAGGACACGATCACCGCCCAGCGTCGGGACGCGCTCATCGGCGATGTCGTCGACGTGCTGGTCGACACGGTCGGCGAGGGGCGGACGTACCGGGAGGCACCGGAGATCGACGGGATCGTGTCGGTCCCCGACCACCTGATGCCGGGAACGATGGTCCAGATGGTGATAACCGGGGCCGACGGTCCCGACCTGGTGGCCGAGCCGACCGCGCTCCAGCGCCCCGCCCTCAGCAGCGCCGCCCCCGGGATCGGAGCGCGCTGATGAGCGACAGCTCGCTCCCCCGGACGCCGGCCACACCGCTTTCCCAGAACCCCGCCGTCCCGCTCCGTCCGGCCGAGGCCCGTGTCTACACGTTCGGCCCCTCCGCCTTGATCACTCCGGCCAACGGCATCACCGTGCTCCGCCTGCTGGCCACCCCATTGCTCATCGCCTTGATCATCCTGTGGGGCGCCAGCTGGGTCACGATGGTGATCTGGGGTGTCCTCGCCGTCACCGACGGGATCGACGGCTGGGTGGCCCGTCGCCAGGGGGCGACCCGGTCGGGCGCGTTCCTCGACCCGCTGGCCGACAAGGTGGTCGTCCTCGGGGCGTTGATCGCCCTGGTCGGTAACGGCACGATCTGGTGGGTCCCGGTGGCCATCATCGCCGTCAGGGAAGTGGGGATGAGCGTCTACCGGACCGTCGTTGGCCGCCGCGGCGTGTCGATCCCCGCCCGTCAGTCGGCCAAGATCAAAACGCTGGTCCAGGACGTGGCCATCGGCCTCTGCCTCATTCCGTGGTTGTCGCCCCACCACACCCTGCTCGGCGCGGCCATCTGGGTGGCCGCCGGCCTGACGGTGTTCACCGGCGCCCAGTACTACCTCGATGGGCGTCACATGGGCGAGGTATCGGGCGCGCATGAGAGCTGAGTCCCGGTGAGGATCGAGGTCGTCGCCGTGGGCACCGAGTTACTGCTCGGCCAGATCGCCGACACCAATTCGGCCTGGCTGGGCGAGCACCTGGCCGCGGCGGGGATCGCCTCCCATTTCCATCAGGCTGTGGGGGACAACCAGCGCCGGATGGTGCTGGCCTTCCGCACCGCCCTTGCCCGGAGCGACGGGGTCATCGTCTGCGGCGGCCTCGGGCCGACCCAGGACGACATCACCCGTGACGCCATCGCCGAGGTGATGAACGTGCCGCTCCGCCGAGACGACTCGGTGGTGGAGCTCGTCCGGCGCATGTTCTCGGCGCGGGGCCGTGAGATGTCCGAGTCCAATCTCCGGCAGGCCGATGTGCCCGAGGGGGCGACGATCATCCCGCAGACCAAGGGCACGGCACCGGGCCTCATCTGCCCGGTGGGCCACAAGGTCCTCTACGCCGTTCCCGGCGTGCCCTACGAGATGGCCGACATGTTCGAGCGAGGGATCCTGCCCGACCTCCGGCAGCGCATGGCGGCCAATGGTGAGGAGTCGGGGGTCATCGCCAGCCGGGTGATCCGCACGTGGGGGATGAGCGAGTCCGGACTGGCCGAGGCCCTGCAGGGCCGAATCGACGAGCTCGATGCCTCGACCGGCAACGCCGCGGCCACCATCGCCTTTCTGGCCAGCGGGATCGAGGGGATCAAGGTGCGGGTCACCGTGCGGGGCGCCGACGAAGCTGCGGCAGGTTCCCTGCTCGACGACGAGGAGCAGAAGATCAGGCAGATCCTGGCCGAGGTGGCGGGCGACGTCGTCTTCGGGGTGGATGACGAGGCCATCGAGGACGCCGTGGCCCGTGCCCTCGGTGGTCTGACCTTGGGCCTGGCCGAATCCCTCACCGGGGGCCTGGTCGCCTCGCGCCTGGTCAACGTGGTGGGGGCCAGCTCCTGGTTCCGGGGTGCGGTCGTCTCCTATGCCTCCGAGGTCAAATACGACGTGCTGGGTGTGCCCGAGGGGCCCGTCGTCTCGCCGGAGGCGGCCCAGGCCATGGCCGAGGGCGCCCGCCGGGTGCTCGGTGCCGACGTCGGACTGGCCGTCACCGGCGTAGCCGGCCCCGATCCTCAGGATGGGCAGGCGCCCGGCACCGTCTACGTGGGTCTCGCCCTCCCCGGCCGGCCAACCGAGGCGGCCGCCCTCTCGGTGCCCGGCGACCGGGACCGCATCCGGCAGTACGCCACCATCTCCGCCCTGGACCTTCTCCGGCGTCGGCTGGGCGCTCGCTGAGCCCTGTCTAGCCCGGGAGGGCGGTAGCCGGTCCCGGGGCCGTGGTGACAGCGATGCCGGCCGGGACCAGTTCTTCCCAGGTGTTGCCCGGCTGAAGGGTGATCGGCGCACCGTCGGCGGCGGTCAGGGTAGCCGGCTGGCTGACCGAGGTCCGCGTCCACGTGCCCGTGACGGCCGCCCCGTTTCGCAGCACGACGAGGGGGCCGCTGCCGGTGTCGGGGATCTGGACCTCGAGGCCGCCCTCGCTGTTCTCGAGCCACGGTCCGTTACTGGTCTGCACGGTCATGATCACCACGTTGTTGGCCGCGGACTGCGAGCCGTCGACCAGCTTGTCCGGCCCGGTGGCGTAAGACCGGAGGTAGTTGTCGGCGGCCGGGTTCCAGGTCCAGGTCACGTCGGAGGTGGAGGAGAACGGGATGTGGGCGCTCCCACCCGATCCGGCCACCGAACCGGCTGGCGGGGCGGTCGTGTAGGTGAAGAGTGGGGCCGGAGGCGTGGTGTCACCGGGGTCCAACGCCCACACCGCTGCGGTGTTGGTGAACGTGCTGTAGGGGGCAGTGCGGCCGGGCTGTTGGATGACGGCCGACGAGTTCGCGCCGTTGAGGATGTTCTCGTCGATGATGTTGGGGGTCTGGAGGAGGGCGATGACCGGTTCGATGCCACCGGCATGGACGAAGAGGGGTTTCGACAGTTGCGACAGGATGCCTACGTCGGGCTGGCGGGCCGAACGGAGATCGCCGACCAGGCCCGGGCCCTGGCACTGGAAGATGGCGACCAGGCGGGTGATGGCCCCTTCCACCGGCTCCTCGAACACGATGTCGGCCTGGTTGAGACCGGCCGAGGGTCGGTCATCGGGGTAGTTGCCGATCTTGACTCCGAGCGCTGGTCGAGCCGGCACCGTGCCGCCTGGGGCCGGCGTGCCGGTGAGGGGGCACGTGGCCGGCACCGTCGATGCGGGAGAGGGGGGCGCGACCGCCGAGGGTGCCGACGAGGCAGGAGGCTTGCTGGCCGCGCTGGGCGAGCTGCCCGAAGTGACCAGGAAGGCGACCAAGCCGGCCACGACGAGCGCGGTCACCGAGCCGAGCACGTAGTACCAGGTGCGCGGGGTGCCCTCATGGTGCCGAAGCTCTTTCCTGGACATGATCGTCGGGGCCGCCTGGGCTACTGGAGCCGAAGTGGAGCCGCCGGCAGCCCGGTTGTCGGGAACCTCAGACCGGCCGGCTGTTCGAGCGTCGTTGCTGCCAGGGGCGGGGTCGTCGGACATCGACCCGGCAGGCTACTCGGGCACAGTGGGCGCAATGGGTGATACTCAGCGTGACGGTGTCCGGCGGGAGTCAGTCCGCCGACCGAGCCGAGCCAGTCCGCCGGCCCGAGCCGAGCCAGTCCGCCGGCCCGAGCCGAGCCAGTCTGCCGGGCGGCGAGCCAGTCCGCTGGCGCGAGCCGAGCCAGTCTGCCGGGCGCAGCCAGTCACGCTGGCACGGGACGCGCCAGCACGCCGGTCCCCCGGGGCCAGACTGTTCAGGTGCGCCTGTTCGTAGCCATCTGGCCGCCACCACCGGTGGTCGCCGCGCTCGGCGACTTCGAACATCCCGACGCGGCCGACGTCCGCTGGACGCCGCCCTCCCGCTGGCACATCACCCTCGTCTTCCTCGGTGAGGTGGCGACAGGCCAGGGCGAGGTGGCGACAGGCGTCGGTGAGGTCGTAACAGGCGAGGGAGCCGTGGGATGGGACGCAGGTGCAGAGGGCCCCGCTACGGCGCACCCGGCTGGGGCCGCAGGCACCGCGGTCGACGACGCCGTGGCTCGGTTGGAGCGTGTCCCCGTCGCAGACCACGCCGGGACGGTCGCCCGCATGGGTTCCGTCACCCGGTCCTTCGGCCGGTCCGTGCTCTACGTCCCCGTCAGCGGGCTCGACGCCCTGGCCGCCTCGGTGCGCACCGCCTTCGCCTCGATCACGTCTCCTCCGGCCGCTGTTCCTCCAGCCGGGACCCCTGCCGCCGAGGCGTCAGTGGGGAGGACCTCGGGCGATCCGGCTCCGTTCACCGGGCACCTCACCCTGGCCCGGTCACGGCGCCGCCGGGACGACCTTCGGTGGTTGGCCGGGTCGGCGGTCGGAGTGGCCGGAGGCATGGCCTGGACGGTCGACGAGCTTGCCCTCGTCGCCTCGATCTCGACGGGCGGGAAGGGCCGGTACGAGACCGTGGCCACCGTGTCCGTGCCGGGGGACGACCATCCAACATCGAACATGCGTTCGGGTCTACAGTGAAAAGGTCGGCACAGACGCCCAAGACCCGAGCCCCGATCGCTCCCTTTCGGGGCTCTGTTACACCCCACCCGTAGGGTCGGCCCGGTCAAGTGAGAAACAACCACCGAGGAGCAGCGACATGGAACGTGACAAGGCACTCGACATGGCCCTCGGCCAGATCGAGAAGCAGTTCGGCAAGGGATCGATCATGCGGATGGGTGAGAACCTCCACATGAACATCGAGTCGATCCCCACGGGAGCCCTCGCTCTCGACCTCGCTCTTGGCATCGGCGGCCTGCCTCGCGGCCGCGTCGTGGAGATCTTCGGACCAGAGTCCTCCGGCAAGTCCACTCTGGCCATGCACGTGGTGGCCGAAGCACAGCGCAACGGCGGCATCTGCGCCTACATCGACGCCGAGCACGCCATGGACCCGGTGTACGCCGGGGCGATCGGCGTCAACATCGACGACCTGCTCATCTCCCAGCCGGACACCGGCGAGCAGGCGTTGGAGATCGCCGACATGCTCATCCGCTCCGGGGCGCTCGACGTATTGGTCATCGACTCGGTCGCCGCCCTCACCCCCCGGGCGGAGATCGAGGGCGAGATGGGCGACTCCCACGTCGGACTGCAGGCCCGGCTGATGTCCCAGGCATTGCGCAAGCTCACCGGGACCTTGTCGAAGTCCCGGACCATCGCCATCTTCATCAACCAGCTCCGAGAGAAGATCGGCGTGATGTACGGCTCACCCGAGGTCACCCCCGGTGGCCGGGCCCTGAAGTTCTACTCGTCGGTCCGTCTGGACATCCGCCGGATCGAGACCATCAAGGACGGTGCCGAGATGGTAGGCAACCGGACCCGGGTCAAGGTGGTGAAGAACAAGGTGTCGCCGCCGTTCAAGCAGGCGGAGTTCGACATCACCTTCGGGCAGGGCATCAGCCGCGAGGGTTCCCTGCTCGATGTGGGCGTGGAGCTGGGCTTCGTCAAGAAGTCCGGTGCCTGGTTCACCTACGAAGGCGAGCAGCTCGGCCAGGGCCGTGAGAACGTGAAGACCTTCCTGATCGAGAATCCCCAGCTCATGGCCGAGATCGACGGAAGGATCCGGGAGCACCTGGCTGCCCTGATTGCCGATGCCAGCGCCGAGACCGGCCCCGGGCCCGGCGCCGGTGCAACCGCGGCTGGTCTCGATCCCGACGATCAACCGATCACGCTGGCCGACTGAGTGCAGCGGGCCCGCCAGGCGGGCTCGCCGGCCAGCGGAACATCAGCCAGCCCGGGATGACCGCATGGCATCCCGGGCTGCTGCACGTCGGGGCGCCGGTCAGGCTGCGTCGTTCGGTGTCGGGGCGGCGGGCCCCGATGAGGTGCCGTACACCTGACTCCAGTTGCCCTGGGACGGGTGCGTGGCGCTGGCCGGTCCGGTGCCGAGGACCGAGTAGACGTTCTCCATCACCCGCAGCAGCGGCGCGGTGACCCCGGGGATCGGGTCGGGAACCACATTCGGGGGAATGAGCGTGCTGTCGACCATCCCGCCGACCCAGGTGGCGTTCCCGGTGGCGAAGACGCCGCCGCCGCCGGCCACGGTGTACCAGGTCACGTCGGAGTAGTTGCTTCCCCGGTTGGGGATGATCGAGTGGGCGACGACATCGAGGTTCTGGTGCGACGAGCTCGATGGCACGTAGCGGTCGAACTCGCCCTGGATCACCTTGGGCAGCTGCTGGCCCTGGGTCAGGCCGGTGCCGGCGAAGACCCACGACGACGGGTCGGTGATCACCATGTCGGCCATGGCCCCGACGTCCTGATAGGTGCTCCCGATCAGGAGGCTCTCCGGGTCGGAGACAGGGGGGTCGGGCCAGTTGACGGTCACCTTGGCGTTGTCCACGTTGAACAACGGGTCCTCGGAGGCCGACTTGTAGCAGATCTGGTGGCGGTTCTCCCCCAGTGGGGACTTGTCGAATCGGATCTGGCGGTAGCAGGCATTGGCCCCGAGAAAGGCCAGGTTGACGCCACCGTTTACCGCCGAGGCCGCCCCCTGGCGCATCTCGTAGGACCAGTACTCGTCGTGGCCCAGGCTGAGCAGTGCCTTGTGGTTCTTCAGGAGCTGCGGCTGGGCATGGAGGTCCACATCCGTCCAGTAGGTCACGTCCAGGCCCAGTTTCTCGGCGTGGTAGATGACCGGGAACTCGTTCCCCACCAGATCGGCCGCGCCCGAGGCCCAGTCATGGTCGTAGGGCCGGTCGAAGGACACGATGCGTGCCCGGTGGTCGTAGTCGCCGCCGGCCGGGTTGTGGGTGAAGGACAGCTGGCCCCCCGTGTTCCCGTAGTACAGGCTGTACCCACCCCACCGGTTGTAGGCCTGCCAGGTGGTCACGCTCTGCTGGACGACGATGGCCGCCCTGGACGTGTCGTCGCGCACGCAGAGGGGGACGTACTGCTGCTCGGAGCTGGTTCCCACCAGTTTCAGGAGGTAGACGCCCGGGGGCCAGGTCTTGTCCACCTTTACGGTCAGGGAGGGGGTCCAGTTGCACTCGATGGTGTTGGTCGGTGCGATCAGCGACGGGGATGCCTGTCTGATCCCCGCCACCTCTGCCGACTGCCATACCAACCGGGCACCGATGCCCTGGTAGTAGCCCATGCGGTAGGCCTCGACGTGGAAGCGCGGGCTCTTGGTGCTGACGAACAAGGTGATGGTGTCACCGGCCACGGCGCTGACCTGGCTGCTGTAGCCCTCGATGTCGCCGGCGTTCTGCGGGGTGTCGACCCACCAGGCATGCCCGGTCTTGGCGTTCTCGGCCACGATGGCCGGCGACGTCGGGATCGTGACCCCGTCGGTGAGCTTGGTCGTCCTCGCCTTGGTGGCGACCGACGTGGTGGTCGAGGTGGCCGTGGTCGGCTTGCCCGCGTCGGCGGTGGGGGTCCCCGAGCCGCCCGAGGTGGCCTGGTAGATGCCGTACCCGGCGGCTCCTGCTGCCGCCACGCCCCCCAGGGCGAGTGCTCGACGGAGGAAGTACCGGCGGTCCATCTCGTTGCCCTGGGGCGAGCGCCGGGGCGTTGATTGCTGGATCTCCCGTCGCGTGCGGGGCGGCGGCCCGCCTGGCACCGATTGACGGGGGCGGTGCGGTGGGCCCCCGGACGGACCAGGCGAGCCACCGTCTACAGGGTCGGGCACCCGGCAAGGATACCGGTCGGCCCCGCGGCCATTGCAGCGGGTCGGCGAGGCGGCTTAGGGTCGGCCAGGCCCGCCCGGGAGGCAGATTCCGGAAGGGTCCGTACGTTCGACGCCGCCACCTTTGAAAGCGAGCCCTCATGGAACCTCCAGGCACACCGGCCGATCAGGACGAGAGCCAGGCGGACCGGGCTCCGGATGGATCCCGGTCATGAGCCGCGATGCCGGGGCCGGCGTCCTCAACGACGAACGGGAGCTGGCCGCCCTCTGCGTCTCGTACGCCATGGCCGTCGACCGTCGCGACGGAGACCGGTTTGCCGCTCTGTTCGTCGAGGATGCCGAGCTGGTCGTCCCCAACCTTCCCGACGACCTCCGACCGGTGCTCGTACGAACGGGGACCGAGACACTCCGATCGATTCCCGACGGTCTCCGGCGTTTCACCAAGACCTTCCATGAGGTGCTCAATCGGGAGTTCACCATCGAGGGGGGCAGCGCGACCGGCACCGTCTACTGCGTGGCCCATCACCTGACCGCGGCCGACAAGGACGCGGCCGCGGCCGGGTCGGGGAAGGACCCGACCAAGTCGAGGGGCGGTACGGATGCGGTGTGGTATATCCGCTATCTCGACGACTACCGCCGCACGGCGAACGGATGGCGCATCGTGCGGCGGGAGCTCAACCTCGAGTGGGTGGAACAGCGACCGGTGGCCCTGATCAGCTGATCGTCCCGGTCACCTGGCGATCGCGCCCAGGGACACCTCACCGGAACGGGTCACCCTGCACGACCTGGCCCCAGCTCTGCCGATAGAGGCCGGTTCAGGCCCCGTGCCACTCTGCCGGATCAGGCGTTGAGCAGCTCGCGCGCGCCGGTGTCGGAGGACGGATGCCGGAGCTTCGACATGGCCCGGGCTTCGATCTGGCGGATCCGCTCGCGGGTCAGGCTGAAGAACTCGCCGACCTCCTCGAGGGTGCGCGGCTCGCCGCGGTCGAGGCCGAAGCGCAGGCGGAGGATCTCGCGCTCGCGCTCATCGAGCGGGGAGAGGAGCTTGCCGATCTCTTCGCCCAACAGGGCGAGGGCGGCCGCGTCGAAGGGCGATTCGGCGTTCACGTCCTGGACGATGTCGCCGAGTTCGGCGTCGCCGTCCTCGCGGAGCGGGTCCGACAGTGACAGGGGCTCGGAGCGGAATCGCAACGCTTCGACGAGCTTGTCGTGGGAGAGCTCCACTTCTTCGCCGAGCTCGTCGAGGGTGGCCGGGCGACCCAGCTTGTACTCGAGGAAGCTCTTGGCCTTTTGGATGCGGGCCAGGGTGTCCCCGGCGTGGACCGGGAGGCGCACCGTCCGACCAGTGTTGGCGATGCCACGGGTGATGGCCTGGCGGATCCACCAGGTGGCGTAGGTGGAGAACTTGAACCCCTTGCGCCAGTCGAACTTCTCGACCGCGTGGATGAGGCCCAGGTTGCCCTCCTGGACGAGGTCGAGCAGGGGGAGGTTCGACGCCTGGTACTTCTTGGCGATGGACACCACCAGGCGGAGGTTGGACTGTACGAAGTCCTGTTGGGCGTGCTCGCCTTGGAGGACGACCCTGCGAAGCTCCCGCCGCTTGGCCGGGGTCAGCTTCGGCGTCTCGGCGATGGTGGCCGCCGCCTCGCGTCCCAGCTCGATGGCCTGTGCCAGCCGCGCCTCGTCAGCCTTGGTCAGGAGGGGATACTGCCCGATGTCGCTGAGGTAGAGCTTGACGAGGTCTTCGCCATCCTGGGCTGCGCGCTGCTTGTTCACGGTCGATACTCCTTCGTTTCCTCAGTACTTGAGGGGTCCACCGGCAAGAAGCCTCGTCCGGTGCATGTGACGCGAGACACGGCAATCGCACGTCAGGGTGGTCGTTCGGTAACGACAGGCCCTCTGTAACTCTACCGGGCCGTCAAGTCCGATCCCGCGCGAATCACCTTGAGGCAGTTCAGCGAGCCTCTGAGCCGCTTCTCTGGGCTTGGGGATCCGCCCTACCGCTGTCGACGGCGAAGGTTCGGGTCGGTCAGCGACGGCGGCCTGAACTCGCTGTCGATCGGGTCGATCATGGTGCCTGGCGGCACCAGCTCGTCGATCTGGTCGAGGACGTCGGCGCTCAGCGAGATCTCAGCCGCCCCGAGCTGCGACTCGAGGTGCTCCATGGTGCGCGGCCCGATGATGGGGGCAGTGACCGCCGGGTGCTCGGCCACGAAGGCCAAGGACAGCTCGATCAGGCTCAGCCCGGCCTGGTCGGCCAGCCTGGCCAGCGCGGTGACCAGCTCGAGCTTGCGGCGGTTGGTGGGCACCGACAGGTCGTAGCGCTCGGGTCGCAAGGCTGAGCGTCGGCTGGTGTTGTCCTTCCCCTCCCCGAAGGTGCCCGACAGCCAGCCGCCGGCCAGCGGGCTCCAGGGGATGACGCCCATCCCGTAGTCCTGGCAGACGGGTAACACGTCGGCCTCGATCCCCCGGGTCAGGATGGAGTACGGCGGCTGCTCGCTGGCGAACCGCTCGCGTCCCCGGCGCTCGGCCACCCAGTGCGACTCGACGATCTGGTAGGCGGGGAAGGTGGAGCACCCGGTGTAGCGGACCTTGCCGGACCGGA
This sequence comes from uncultured Acidimicrobiaceae bacterium, assembly GCA_963803065.1. Lineage (GTDB taxonomy): Bacteria > Actinomycetota > Acidimicrobiia > Acidimicrobiales > RAAP-2 > DASXMT01. Next base: position 433,723 of record CAWDKW010000002.1, on the reverse strand, counting down.
CCAGGTCGGTGAGAGCACCGAGGGTCTCGTCGATGTCCGTCCCGTAGTCGGGCCGGTGGATCTGGTAGAGGTCGATGTAGTCGGTGCCCAGGCGCCGGAGGCTGTTCTCACATTCGGCGATGATCCACCGACGCGAGTTCCCCCCTGCGTTGGGGTCTTTGCTCATCGATCCGTGCACCTTGGTGGCGAGCACGATGGCGTCGCGGTCGAGGGTGGCGAGGGCCTTCCCGACGATCTCCTCTGACTCGCCGAAGGAGTAGATGTCGGCGGTGTCGAGGAAGTTGATCCCGGCGTCCACGGCTCGCTGGATGATGCGGATCGAGTCGTCGTGGTCCTGGTTGCCCCACGCGCCGAACATCATCGTCCCGAGGCAGAGGGGGCTCACCTTCACGCCTGTGCGCCCAAGTGTGCGGTAGTCCATGGCCAGAGCGTATAGGTCCACGGGCGGGCGGAACGATGCCTGATACCTTCCAAGCAGGCGGAGGTGGCCGCCACCGATCGGCGGGAGGAAGCATGAGTAGGACGTGGTTACGGACTGGGACCGTCTTCATGTGCTCGGCTCTCCTCACCGCCCTGGTGGGACTGGGAGCGGCCTCGCCCTCCTCGGCCGCCCCACGGGCCGGCTCGCCGGGTGACGTGACCGTGGCGCCGAGCGGGACATCGGTGGCCATGTGGGCCTGGAACTGGTCCGACTCGGCCGCCATGGTCCGCTTCGCCCAGGCCAACGGAGTCTCCGAGATCTTTGCCTACGTGGCGCCGGGGTTCACCGACCCGACCTACATCCCGTGGGGATGGTCGCAGCCCCAACTGCCGCTAGAGGAGTCGCTCTCGGCCGACGCTGCTGCCGCCGGGATCACCGTCTATGCCATGGGTGGGGACCCCTCGTGGGTGCCCAATCCCACCTATGGAACCGACTGGGCCACCGAAGCACTGGCCACCGGGCTGTTCGAGGGGATCCACGTCGAGCTCGAGCCGTGGGCGCTGTCGTCCTGGGGGACCGACCGGTACGGGACCATCGACCAGTACCTCGCTGAGCTGGCCGGCATCCACGCCGTGGCTCAGGGCTACGGCGTGCCCGACGAGATCTCGATCCCGTACTGGCTCTCGATGTACTCGACCTCGACCGGCGTGCCCCTCGACGTGGCGGCCATGCAGCACGCAGATGCCGCGACCGTCGTCACCTTCTTCAACACCGTCTCGCAGATCGAGTCCTTTGGGAGGGCAGAGTTGGCCGCGGCCCGGTCGGTGGGCGTCCCGCTGCGCTTCGCCGCCGAGGCCAACGAGGACTCGCCATCGTGGCTGAGCTTCTATGGGGACACCCTGGCCCAGTTCGGCTCGGCCATCGGCCGGGTCAACCGCGACATGGCCGGTACGCCAGGCTACGTGGGGATCGCCGTCGAGGACTACCAGGGGTGGTCGGCCATGCCCTACTAGGGCTTCCGGGGTCGCGGATCCGGGTCGCGGATCCGGTGGGTGGCCAACCCGGGTGGAGGTCCGAGTCCCGTGGGAGGTCGGGTGCAGTCGTGAGACCGGATCCCCCGTCTGTCAGACCGATCCTCCGTAGAGGTCGAGTGTGCGGGCCATGCCCCCGTCGGCCGTGATGGTCTCGCCGGTCACGAACCGCGCCGCGTCCGAGGCCAGGAAGACGATGACGTCGGCGACGTCCTCGGGGACGGCCCAGCGGCCCAGCGGGGTCTGCGCTTCGATCATCTCGATCACGCCCGGGATCCCCTTGTTCTTGGCCCACAGGGCGGTGTCGACGACCCCGGGTGCCACGGAGTTCACCCGAATCCCCGAGCGCCCGAGCTCCATGGCCAAGGAGCGTGTCGCCGCATCCAGGCCGCCCTTCGAGGCGGCATAGGCCGCCCGGCGCGGCGTGCCCACCAATGCGGAGACCGACGACAGATTGATGATCGATCCCGACCGATGTTCGATCATCGAGGGGACCACGGTGGCGGTCATCAACAGTGGGGCACGGATGTTGACGGCCAGCATCTCGTCGATGACCTCTGCATCCGTATCGACGGTGTCGAGCCGAGCGGCCGCCGCTGCGTTGTTCACCAGGATGTCGACCCGGCCCAACGTGGCGAGCGCCCGTGTGCCCACGTCGATCGGAGCTCGTGGGTCTCGGAGGTCACCGACCACCACCACCGGATCGTGCGTCAGTCCGCCCGCCGTTTCCTCGAGTTCGGCCTCGCTCCGGGCCACCAGCGCCACCCGGGCCCCGGCCCGGTCGAGCGCCCGGGCCGTCGCTGCGCCGATGCCGCGTGATGCGCCCGTGACGACGGCGGTTCGCTCGTTGAGGGAGAACGGGTTTGTGTCCGAGGCCGACGGCGGTGTCATGCCAGCAGCCTAGGGAGGGCCTGCGGCCATGGGAGGTGGGCCTCCGGCCTTGGGGGGTGAGGGAGGCCTATCGACCGGTGGCGTCGTCGGGCAGGTACCAGTGCTCGCCGCCGAGCAGGCGGTCGGCCTCGGCGGGCCCCCAGGAACCTTGGGCGTACGGCAGGGGTGTCGGCACCGAGGCAAGGAGCGGGTCGGCCACCTCCCACAGACGCTCGATCCCGGCCGCCTCGTTGAACAACGTGTGGTCGCCCAGCATCACGTCGTGGAGGAGGCGCTCGTAGGCCTCGAGGTCGTGAGCCACAGTGAACGAGTCGGCGTAGTGGAACGACATGGTCGCCGACTCGACGTCCATGGTGGGCCCGGGCCGCTTGGCCGCGAAGCGGACTGCCACTGCCCCGGGGTCGGCCAGCTCGAAGATCAAGTCGTTGGGGCTCGGTATCGTCGACACGTCGGGATCGAGATCGAACATGTGCATGCTGGGCTCTTTGAACCCGAGGGTCACGGTCGTGCGGGTCTCGGCCATGGCCTTGCCCGTGCGGAGGTAGAAGGGCACGCCCTGCCAGCGCGGGTTGTCCACGGTCACCGCCGCGGCCACGAAGGTCTCGACGGTCGAGTCCTTGGCCACACCGGGAACGGACCGGTAGCCCTCGTACTGACCGAACACGACGTGTTCCTGGTCCAGGGGAGCCATGGCCTCGAAGACGGCGAGCTTGGCCTTGTGGAGGGACTCGGCGTCGAACTCGTCCGGCGGCTCCATGCCGAGATAGCCGAGCAGCTGAAAGAGGTGGGTGACCACCATGTCCCGGAAGGCGCCGGTGGCCTCGTAGAAGGAGCCCCGGTCGTCGACGTTCAGCTGTTCGGGCACATCGATCTGGACGTACCTGAGGTGCTTGCGGCCCCAGGCTGGCTCGAAGAGACCGTTCCCGAAGCGGAACACCAGGATGTTCTGGACCGCCTCTTTGCCAAGGAAATGATCGATGCGGTAGATCTGCGACTCGTCGAACACCTGATGCAGCCCCTGGTTGAGCTTTCGAGCCGAATCGAGGTCGGAGCCGAACGGCTTCTCGATGATGAGCTTGGTCCCGGCATTGACGAGGCCTGCCTGCCCGAGGGCCTGCGCCATGGGCAGAAAGGCCTGGGGAGGGACGGCCAGGTAGATCACCCGCTGCGGGTCGTCGAGCCCCTTTTCGGCTTGGGCCACGGCTTCGGCGAGCTGACTCAGGTCGTCGGAGGAGGAGGGGGCAAACGAGAGGCTCGACCCGAACGAGGCCCAGGACTGATCGGTCACGTCCTTGCGCCCGAACTCCTCGAGCACGCCATGGACATAGGTCCCGAAGCTCGACGGGTCGGCACCCGTTCCGGCAGGGGCCGAGCCGACGATCCGATATCGCTTGGGCATGAGCCCGGCCTCATGGAGGCGGAACAGCCCCGGCAGGAGCTTGCGCTTGGCCAGGTCGCCGGTGGCGCCGAAGAGCATGAGGACGGCGTCTTCGGGGATGCGCCCCGTCGATGGCCTTCTGGTGATCATGGGGCGGGCTTCTCGTCGTGGCCCCCGAATTGCTTCCGCATGGCCGAGAGCACCTGATTGCCGAAGTGGTCGAGGTCCCGGGAGGCGAACCGGGAGAACAAGGCGGTGGACAGCACCGGCGACGGGACGCCCTCCTCGATGGCGGCGATGGCCGTCCACCGGCCCTCGCCCGAATCCGAGACGTGCCCGGAGAAGTCGGAGAGGTCCGGCGACTGGACCATCGCCTCCGCGGTCAGGTCCAACAGCCACGAGGCGATGACGCTGCCGCGCCGCCATACTTCGGCCACCTCCGGCAGATCCAGGTCGTACCGGTAGTACTCGGGGTTCTCGAGGGGGGCAGTCTCGGCGTCGGCGGTGCGTTTGATGTCGCCGGCGTTGGCGTGCTTCAAGATGTTGAGCCCCTCGGCGTAGGCAGCCATGGCGCCGTACTCGATCCCGTTGTGGACCATCTTCACGAAGTGACCCGCTCCGGTGGGGCCGCAGTGCAGGTAGCCCTCCTCGGCCTGGCTCGGCTTCCCGGTCCGTCCCGGCGTCCGTTCGGCGGCGCCGACACCCGGGGCGATGGCTGCGAAGATCGGGTCGAGGCGCTCGACCGGCTCGTCCTCCCCCCCGATCATCAGGCAGTAGCCGCGCTCGAGCCCCCAGACCCCACCGCTGGTTCCCACATCGATGTAGTGGATGCCCTTGTCCCGGACGGCCGCGGCCCGGGCGATGTCGTCTCGGTAGTAGGAATTGCCGCCGTCGATGATGGCGTCGTCGCGGTCCAGATGGGTGGCCAGCTCGCTCACCGTCTGGGCGGTGATGTCCCCGGCGGGGACCATCACCCACACCGCCCGTGGGGCCGTCAGCTTTGATGCCAGGTCCGCCAGGGAGGACGCTCCCGTCGCCCCCTCCTTCTCGAGGTCCTTGACCGCGTCGGGATTGACATCGAAGACGACGCATTCGTGTCCCGCTCTCGTCACCCGCCGGACGAGGTTCGCGCCCATCCGGCCCAATCCGACCATGCCGAGCTGCATAATGTTCTCCATTCCACGGGCAGATGCCCGTTGCCGTTCCGAGACTAACGCCGGCCCGTCGAAGCGCGCCTGCGGGCCTCGCCCGGAGCGATCGCGCTCCTTGTCATCATGAAGCTGGCCGCGCCGCCTGACGCTGCAGTCCTGCCTCCGAGGTCGGCAGAGCCGTCCGATTCAGCTGGTTTGCCGGAAGAGTCGGCGCTTGCCGTGAGCGGACGTGGCAAGGTCGGTCAGCACGAGGATCTCGAGGACCGACCGATCAGGGAGAAGAGTTGGCCACGCCACCGTCAGCCTCATCGTTCCACCTCGTCCGCTGGAACGATCGTGCCGTGGTGGCCGTGGCCCTGGCCGCCTTTGCCTCGGGGTTCGGCCAGTTCGGCCTGGTGGCCTCGCTGGGGGACGTGGCCAAGGGTTTCGGGCAGGTGTCCCACGGCGCCACGCTGGCCGAGCAGGCTGGACTGTCCGGAACCGTCCTGGGGGTGGGTTTGGCCATCAGCCGGCTCGCCTCACTCGGCAGCCTGCCGTTGACCGGCCTCGCCGATCGCTTCGGACGACGGATCATGTTGCTGGTCACCCTCGGGGTGGGCCTGGGGCTGACGGTGGTGGTGGCGGCCAGTCCCAGCTACTGGTGGTTCGTCATCATCTTCGCCTGCGGGCGCCCGCTACTGACCGCCACCAACGCGCTGGCCCAGGTGATCGCGGCCGAGGAGACGGGCTTTGCTGACCGGGCCAAGGCCGTGGCGTTCATTGCCGCCGGCTATGGCGTGGGTGCCGGCACGATCGCCGTCATCCATAGCCTGGCCGCGTCGGCGCTCGGTTTCAGGTGGGTGTTCGTCCTGGCCCTCGGCCCCCTGGCCCTCGTGCCGCTGCTGGGCAAGTGGATCGTGGAGCCCGACCGCTTCGCCAAGGCGGCCGCGTCGACCGAGCATCCCATCCCGGTGCTGGGTGCGGTGGCCGAGCCGTACCGGAGGCGGTTGCTGGTCATGGTTGCCCTGACGTTCGCCGTCTCGGTGATCACCGGCCCGGGCAACAGCTTCGTGTTCCTCTACGCCCAGAACGTCCTCCACCAGAGCGGGATCGTCACGGCTGCGATGATCGTCGGCGGAGGTGCCACCGGCCTGTTGGGGCTGCTCGCCGGCCGTTGGTTGGCTGACCACTTCGGTCGGCGCCCCACCGGGGCACTGGCTCTGGTCTCGATCGCGCTGGTGGCGTCGCTGGCCTATTCCGGTTCGGCGGCGGCGTTGATCGTCGGGTATGTCTGCGGCGTGTTCGCCGGCGGTGTGCTCGCTCCGGCGCTGGGTTCCCTACTGAACGAGCTGTTCCCGACGTCGGTCCGGGCCTCGGCGGCAGGTTGGTGGCTGGCGGCCGGGGTGCTGGGGGCTGTGGTCGGATTGGTCGTGTTCGGCGCGGTCGCCACGGTGAACAACAGGTTCGGCATCGCCGCGGTGGTCACGTTCTTGCCGATGTCGCTGGCCACGGGCCTGTTCTGGCTGGTGCCCGAGACCCGTGGGCACGAGCCCGAGGACTTCTGGGTCGAAAAGCCCAGGGACCCGCGCCCCGGCTGACCCGACCGACCTGGCCGCGTCGGTGGCAAGCCGCGCCCGTGGGATTCCGCCTACCCCTCAACCCTTCCACCCCTCAAAAGCGGCGATGATGGAGGACTGCGATTCCGGCCTCTCTCGCCCCGGACCGATGGATCAACCCAAGGTTGCGCCCCGGGTGTAGGCCATGACGTATTCGGGAGGGGACATGGTTGCTGGTACGTCCATGTCGGCGACGGGGGCCTCGGCCACCAGGCGCAAGGGCACCTGGCCGGCCCAGACCGGTAGCCCCACGTCTTCGAGGTCGTCCTTGGGCCCCCCAGCACGCACCTTGGCGGACGCCTCGTTGATCGGCATGCGGATGACTCGGGTGGCCCGCACCTCGGCGTCGTTCGGCGGGCGGGCATCAGCGCTGCGACCCGGCACGATGTGCTCGACAATCGCGGTGACAGCCAGCAGTTTCTCCTTGGGGTCAGCGACGTCGCAGGCTTCACCGACGATCACCACCGAGCGGTAGTTGAGTGAGTGATGGAAGGCCGAGCGCGCCAGCACGAGCCCGTCGATCAGGGTCACGGTCACGCAGGCCGGCGCCCCGGACGCCAAAGCGCGAAGAGCTGCGTTCCCGACCGCGCCGTGCAGGTAGAGCTGACCGCCAACGCGGGCGTAGGCCGTCGGGATCACCAGAGGTGTGCCGCCAGCGGCGAACCCGACATGGCACACAAGGGCCTCGTCGAGGATCGAGTTGATGGTCGATCGCTCGTAGTGGCCACGCTCCGCCATGCTCCGTAGACGGGGGATCGTGTCCGGGAACGGACGGTCCGGGACTCAGGTACGAGGAGCGCCTCCCGTCACGGGCCGCCTTCCCATGGCGGTGCCGCCGGGCGTCCGGGACCTGCGAAACGGCGGCCCGGACCCTGCGTTGCTGCCGGACCTTCCCGACTTCCCCAGGTCGACGCGGTCCTATGGCGATCCGGCGATGTCGCCCCGGTTGGCCCGCGTAGCAGCCCGGCACATGAGTGCGGAGGGAATCGACACGAGTTGGCTCGCCGTGGTCGGGGGGGCACTCGATGGCGTCGAGCGAATCCTCGGTGCCTGGTTGCGCCCGGGCGACCGTGTCGCTGTCGAGGATCCCGGTTACACGGCGGTCCTCGACCTGCTTGGCGCGCTCGGCTTCGAGGTCGTCCCGGTCAGCCTGGACGAACACGGCGCTCGCCCGGAGAGTCTCGCCGCCGCCCTCGAACGGGGTGTTCGGGCGGCACTGCTGACTCCTCGCGCTCAGAACCCGACCGGTGCCGCCTGGGATGCCTTGCGAGCGGACGAGCTCCGGGGCGTCCTGAGCACCCACCCCGACCTTCTGGTCATCGAGGATGACCACGCCGGCCCTGCCGCCGGGTCGCCGGCCTTGACCCTCGGCCGGGACCGGAGTCGCTGGGCGACGGTCCGGTCCGTCTCGAAGTGGCTCGGCCCGGACCTGCGCGTGGCGGTGGTCGCCGGAGACCCCACCACGGTGAGCAGGGTCGAGGGCCGTCAGGCCCTCGGCACGGCATGGGTCAGCTATCTCCTCCAAGACGCCGTGGCCGATCTGTGGGGCGCGGCCTCGACCGCCACCCTCCTCGATCGTGCATCGGTCGTCTATGCGCGTCGACGCCGAGCACTGACCCAGGCTCTGGGCGGACGGGGCTTCGCCACGACGGGCTCGTCCGGACTCACTACCTGGGTCCCCGTGGGCGATGAGCACGCAGTGGTTACCGGTCTCGCCCAGGAGGGGTGGGCGGTGAGCCCCGGGGAGCGGTTTCGGATCTCGTCACCCTCGGGCATCCGGATTGCCTGCGCCACCCTCGAAGAACACGAAGCACCCGAGCTGGCCGACGCGCTGGCCCGCTGTGTCCACCAGCGATTCGTCCGGGCCGGTTAGGGGCCCCGGGAGTCCGGCTCGACATCGCAGGGTAACGGGAGCGGCGGGCGGATGCCGCCCCGGCGGGCAGGAAATCGGAGACGCTACTGTTGATCGGCAAGGGGTATTGGAGAGTGTGTTCGGGTCGCCGGGGTAGCGGACCGCAGAGGCCCGGGGGGAGACGGTGATGTCCGACACCGCAGTGGAGACGTTGCTGGCGAAGCAGGCGATCACCGAGGTCCTGTACCGCTACTGCCGCGGTTTGGACCGGATGGACAGGACCCTCGCTCTGTCGGTCTGGCATCCGGGCTCCACCGCCGACTACGGGCCGATGTTCACCGGGAGCGGTGCGGAATTCGTGGACTGGGTCTGGGCCGCCCACCAGGGACTCGCCGCCCACTCCCACCAGATCACCAACATCCTGATCGACGTGGACGGTGACCGGGCTACCAGCGAGGCCTATGTCACCGTCGCCCTCCGGACCAAGCCTGACGAGGGTTCCATCGTGGACATCGTTGACCGAGGGCGATACCTGGACCGATGGTCGCTGCGCCAGGGGGTCTGGGCGATCGACAGTCGAACGTTCGTCGAGGACTTCCAGGCCGTCTACCCGGTTCCACTCACGGAGGCGACCGGTGGATCCCAGGCGACCGGTCGTCGGGGCCCAAACGATCCGAGCTACCACGTCCTCGGTTGAACTCTCGGTCATCGTTCGGGCCTGTCGGGGCGATCGCGGTGTACGGTTCCGTGTTGCACACGGGGTTGCCCACGGGTGCTCACGGATGGGCGAGTGAGCGGGGCTCATGGGTCGGCCAGGGCTCCCAATGATCCAGCAAGGGGAACGACGATCCAGCCCTCGCGCCTGGCCGCGAGCCGATCCTCTTCGGGGACCGGCTCGACCTTGGCGAGCGCTGCCGCTCGAGCAACCAGTGCGGCGATGAGGGCATCGAAGGCATCGTCACTGGACAGACATCGATCGACCTGTTCGCCCGACACACGGAGCCATGACTCGGTGGCGGCGAGGAAGCCCGTCACCAGGGCGCGCCGAGCCTCTGCATTGGTCTTGCCCTTGTAGCCGCGAGAGGGGTGACCCCACCGGCGCAGCGCGGCGGCCGGGTACGCCTCGACCACGATGCCGGAACCGTCGAGAGCGACTCTGTCGGGCAGGGCAGCGAGCAGCGAGGCGGCCCGCATCGCCGGCAACGCGATGCGATCGGTGGAGACCGACAGCGGCGGGGGCGACCCCAGCGATCGCCACAGCCACCGGTCAGTCCGGCGCAGCCGGAGCGCCGAGGTGTCGGTGTGGGAATACTCGACCGGCCACCCACCGGTGAGCGAGTGCTCCATGACCGCTTCGGCGAAGGCGATCGGCCACCCCAGGGGGACGTCGATGCCCAGCTTGTCGACCTGACCGACGAGTTCGGTGATCCTGTGGTCGACGACGCCCAGCGATAGTTCGGTCAGTGTCGCTCGGTGATCGGCCCACTCGATCGTGCAGCAGGCGGTGTGGGATGCCTGCGACGATAGGTCCACGCCTGCCGTGATCATCGCCTGTCGATCGTAGGCGCCCGACAGCGCCGTTCCCTCGCTGTATCGGAGCCTCGGAACTTCGACTGGGATCGGTGGGCAGACGCCTTCCCAGGACTGGGATGGGTCGTCAGTACCTGTATGCGGCGCCGGGGGCGAACATTGAAAGCCGGTGAGAACCGGTGCGAACGGCCCCAGCGTCTAGCGTTTGGCAATGGCGTCGGCTGACCACGCGCACCATGCCCACCACTACCGCGTGCGCTGTCACTGGACCGGCTCGACCGGCGATGGGTACGAGGCCTACGGGCGCGTCCACAGTGCCGAGGCGCCCCCCGCCTCGATCGGCCTCGAGCTGTCTTCCGATCCCACGTTTGGGGGTGATGCGACGCGCCTGAACCCCGAGCAGCTCGTCGTAGTGGCGGCGGCATCGTGCCAGCTGCTGAGCTTTCTGGCCGTGGCCGCCCGTGCCCGCGTCGATGTCGTGCGCTACGAGGATGCCGGCGAGGGCACGATGCGCGAGGACGATCCCCCTGTGCGACTCAACGCAATCGTGCTCCGACCCACCATCTGGGTCGTGGGGACGAACGAGGCACAGGTCTTGCATCTCGTGGAGGTCGCCCATCGAGAGTGCTATGTCGCCAATTCCTTGCGGTCCGAGGTACGGGTCGAGCCCACGGTGATCATGGTCCCCCGTTCGGCCGGCGGGAGCGGATGAGCCCATCCGGGCCCGGGGCGGCGCCCCCTCGAGGCAGGAGAAGATGATCGAGGCCTTCGCGCCCGGTCGGGTGAACCTGATCGGCGATCACACCGACCACCAGGGCGGTTTGGTCCTCCCTCTCGCGATCGACCGGGGCACCGCAGTTGTCGGGGAGCGCGGGGGCGACCTCGTTCAGCTCCGTTCTCTCGACGAAGAGGGGACGGTGAAGATCAGGCTCGGCGCTGGCCCCACTCCGGCCGTCACCACCGGGTGGGGCCGCTACGTTGCCGCAGTCGTCGAGCTGATGCGGCCGGCCAACGGATTCGTCGGGAGGATCACGACAAGGCTGCCGATCGGACGAGGGCTCTCGTCCAGCGCCGCCTTGGAGCTGTCGGTGGCCCTGGCACTCGGGTTCGAAGGCTCGCCCGTCGAGCTGGCACGACTGTGTCAACGGTCCGAGCATCTGGCCGTTGGCGTGCCGTGCGGGATCATGGACCAACTAGCGTCTGCGGCCGGGGTCGCCGGCCATGCGTTGCTGATCGACTGCCACGACACCGGCATCAGCCCCGTGCCGATCCCCGAGAGTGTCGACGTGCTCGTCATCGACTCGGGCGAACGGCGATCGCTGCGGGAGACCGCCTACAACGAACGGCTGACAGAGTGCGCCCGGGCAGCCGAAGTGGTCGGACCACTCCGGCTCCTGCCCGATGTCTCCGGCATCGCCGAGCCGGTCATCCGCCGTCGGGCTCGCCATGTGGTGAGCGAGATACGGCGTGTGAAGGCGTTCGTTGCCGTGCTCCGAGCGGGCGACAACGAGGGCGCCGGCGCGCTCATGACCGAGAGCCACGAGAGCCTGCGCGCCGACTTCGAGGTGTCGACGCCGCGTCTGGACGCAATGGTGGGCGAGCTCTCGGCCACACCCGGCATCTTCGGCGCCCGAGTCACCGGCGCCGGGTTCGGCGGCTCTGTGGTCGCTCTGGCTGCACGGGAGGCTCGGCTTCCCCGCGGCGCGCTTCGGGTGCGGGCGTCCCGAGGCGCGCACGTGAGGATCGAGGGAGGCGCGTCCTGAGCGGGGGACCTCGGGTCCGTCCCCGCCACCACGGCGGACCGCTATAGCCTGAACCCGAACGACCGGGGCGGTGCCTCCATCCGGAGGTCGTGCCACCGTGTCGACGAACGGGACGCAGGGCGGCGCTGGTGCCCAGATCGGCAGGGCGGCGGCCTGCAGGACAAGGAGGCCAGGGTGTTCGTGCCTTTCGGCGCACGGGACTTTCTCGACCGAGCCGTGACCGTGTACGGCCGGCGCACCGGAATCGTCGACGAGCCCGTGCAGCCGGGTCGGCCCCTGGAGGGGCTCGACTATGCCCGGGTTGGCGAACTGGCCCGGGCCCAGGCTTCGGGCCTCGATGCGCTCGGTGTCGGTCACGGCGAGCGGGTGGCCATCGTCTCCCACAACAGCGCACGCCTGCTCGTCTCGTTCTTCGGAGTCTGCGGATACGGCAGGGTGTTGGTCCCGATCAACTTCCGCTTGGCGCCCGAGGAGGTGGCCTACATCGTGGGGCACTCCGGGGCCCGCGTCCTGCTTGTCGACCCCGAGCTCGAGGCGGAGCTGGCCGAGGTGCACTGCGGGCACAGGATCACGCTGGGCTCGGCCGGTGACGCCGAGATGTACCGGTTTGGGGTCGACCCGGAACCCTGGGAGCCGGACGAGAATGCCACCGCCACCATCAACTACACGAGCGGCACCACGGCTCGCCCGAAGGGGGTCCAGCTGACCCACCGCAACCTTTGGGTCAACGCCACCACCTTCGCGCTCCATTCGGGGGCGTCCGACCGCGACGTGTACCTGCACACGCTGCCGATGTTCCACGCCAACGGCTGGGGAATGCCGTTTGCCATGACCGGGGTGGGGGCCGCCCACATCGTGCTTCGCAAGGTGGATGGGGCAGAGATCCTTCGCCGGGTCGCCGAGCACGGGGTGACGGTGATGTGCGCATCCCCGACGGTTGTCAACACGGTCCTGGCGGCAGGTCACAGCTGGAAGGGCGAGATCCCAGGCCGCGGTCGGGTCCGCGTCATCGTCGCCGGTGCGCCACCCCCCTCGAAGACGATCGCCCGGGTCGAGGCCGAGCTGGGCTGGGAGTTCATCCAGATCTACGGGCTCACCGAGACCTCGCCACTTCTCACGATCAATCGGACGAGATCGGAGTGGGACGACCTCGACCCTGAACAGCGGGCGATCAACCTGATGCGAGCGGGCGGCCCGGCGCTCGGGACGGCCATGCGGATCTCCCCCGACGGGGAGGTGCTGGCCCGCTCCAACGTGGTCATGTCGAGCTACTGGGACAACCCGGAGGAGACCGACCGGACGCTCGAAGGCGGGTGGTTCCACACCGGCGATGGTGGCGCGATCGACGATGACGGCTACCTCACGATCAGCGACCGGCGGAAGGACGTCATCATCACCGGCGGGGAGAACGTGTCGTCGATCGAAGTGGAGGACGCCCTGTTCAGCCATCCCTCTGTGGCCGAGGTCGCAGTGATCGGCGTGCCCGACGAGAAGTGGGGCGAGACAGTCAAGGCGCTGGTGGTCCTGACTCCGGGCACACCGGCCGACGAGGCCGAGCTGATCAAGCACTGCAAGCAGCGTCTGGCCGGGTACAAGGCGCCGACCTCGGTCGAATTCCGGGCCGAGCTGGCTCGAACGGCCACGGGCAAATTGCAGAAGTTCAGGCTCCGGGAGCCCTATTGGGCGGGCAAGGAACGCCAGGTCAATTAGCTCCGAGCACGGCGGCGGGCGTCAGGCCTCGCGGCGACTCGCCACTGGGCGGGCAGCTCGAGTCGACCTCGGGCGAGCACGGAGCGGGCGACCTACGGCGCGGTGGCCCGTGGAAGAATCACAGGTGTGCCCCCCGCCGTCGAAGCCAACACGGCCCTGGCCCGGGGGGCTACCTCGAGCCCGATGGGCAGGCACCGGGCCGACCAGCTGCCCGAGTGCCGCCCCGTACTTCGATGACGGCCGAATCCGTCGGTCGGGCAGGCGCCGGGTTCCGGACGGCCACTGCGGTCGAACCATCGGGACGGCGCTCGGTCGCCGACCAGGATGGAGGGGCTGCCAGTCAGTGGTCGGGGACCATTGCCGAGGGTTGGGATATCGCCGGCAACGCCAATGGCGGTTACCTGCTCGCCATTGCCGCCCGAGGGATGAGTGCGGCGATCGGACGGCCAGATCCGGTCACCGTCACGGCGCACTACCTGTCGCCGGGCAAGCCGGGGCCCGTTTCCGTCACCGTGGAGATCGCCAAGCAGGGTCGAACGTTCGGAACGTCCACGGCAACCTTGGCGTCCGAGGGACGTCCCCTCCTCAGGGTGCTCGGCACCTTCGGGGAGTTGGCTGGCGATGTCGGTCCGCAGCTCGTCGATCTGGAGCCCCCACCCATGCCGTCGCCCGAGCACTGCATTCCGGTGGAGCCCACCGATACATTTCCTCCGCCGTTCATGGGCAGGGTCGAGCTCCGGTTGCACCCCGACGATGCGACCTTTCTCGATGGCAATCCGTCAGGTCATGCCCGTATGCGAGGGTGGTTCCGCCTACGCGACGGGGAGCCCGCCGACACCATCGCCCTGCTGTGCGCCGCCGACGCCTTCCCGCCGACGGTGTTCAATGCCAACCTGCCCGTGGCCTGGACGCCGACCATCGAGCTGACCACCCATGTGCGCTACCGCCCCGAGCCCGGCTGGCTTCGCTGCCGCTTTGCTACCCATTTCGTCTCCGGAGGGTTCCTCGAGGAGGACGGCGAGATCTGGGATGCGACGGGCCGACTGGTGGCTCAGTCCCGCCAGCTCGCCCTGGTGCCGCGTCAGTGACCGGGTGAGCCCGGCGCCCGTTGCCGCAGTGCGGGAATCGACGGCCGGCTGAAGCCGCGTCGACGCGGGCCCAGGTCGCCAGCAGGCAGGTGACCTCGCAGTCGGACTTCCACCGACTACCGTCTGCCCGACGAGTAGCCGGCTCGACGGAGCTGACTCGTCGGAAAGGACCACCTTCATGTCTCGGATCCGCAACTGGGGGCTCGTGGTGCTGGCGGCGTCGGCTCTCGGTCTGACCGCTTGCAGCAGCTCGCCCAGTGCCACCTCGGCCACGACCACGACCGCTCCGACAGCGACGACCACCTCGCCCACCTCGAGCGCGGCCGGCGGCGCCTCGACGATCGCCACCATCCCAGCCCCGGACCGCTCGCCTGCCGGGACGGCGGGAACGTCGCCCTCAGTCGTCGTGCCGTCGGGGAGTCCTCCCACCCAGCTCGAGACGGCGGATCTGATCGTCGGAACGGGGCCGACGGCTCAGGCTGGTGACAAGGTCACCGTCCAGTACGTCCTGGCCACCTACTCCTCGCACAAGGTGGTCCAGTCCTCGTGGACCAGCCAGCCGTTCGAGTTCACATTGGGGGTGAGCCAGGTGATCCCGGGATGGGACAAGGCCGTCGTGGGAATGCAGGTCGGTGGCCGCCGTGAGCTCATCATCCCCCCGAATCTGGGGTACGGCAGTCAGTCGCCCGGGCCGGGCATCACCGCCAACGACACGCTGGTGTTCGTCGTGGACCTTGTCAAGATCGGCTGACCGCCGAGCGAATTCGGGATCGACGTCGGTCGGGTCGCAGTGCCTGCTCTGCGGCGGCAACCTCCTTGGCCGGAGCCACAATTCCGGCCTGCAGGTACCGGATCGCATCGATGTGCTCGGCGGTCCAGATCATCCTGACGGCCGTGGCGCTGCCTCGTCCGTCCTCCCCGGTCAGGTCGCGGCGCACGGCTTCGACCAGGCGGCGGTCGGCGGCGTCGTCGTGATCGAGCGGGTCACCCACGTGGCCAACGCCGGCGATCGCTCGTGCCGCTCGCTCGTACCACTCGGCGACACGGGTGCCAGACCTGAGGACCTCGTTCCGTGCCGCCGTCCGATCCCCGGCAGTCGCGCTACGGTCCCGGCCCCACAGGCTGAGGACGGCGTCGGCCGTAAGCCGAAGGACGGCAACCCCGGTGAGGAGTGTGATCACGTCCGCCATCGGAACATGCTTGGTACCGCGCTCGGATAGGAATTCCCGGAAGCCGTCGTCGAGTCGGCGTGCCGCACCGGCAGACCGGCGACGCTCGTCCTCCGGCGTCGCCGTGATGGGCATCCGGGCATCACATCGCGTCGTTCCGTACTCGATGGCGCGTTGCACGTATTCTGCGCTCTCGGATAGGGCTTCGGCCAACACTTTGCTCAGCGCCGAAGCTGCGCCTCGTGGCCAGAACAGGGCACCAACCACGAGGCTGACGGCAACACCGATGGCGACATCCTCGATCCGGACCAGGCCGACCTTCCAACCGGTCGGTGCGACGATGTTGTACAGGATCAGAAGGGTCATGGTGAAGCCGGCCTGACCTGCCGCGAACGATATGGCGGCCGGGGCAAGGCCGGCGAAGAGGATGGCCACCGGGAGCAGTAGCCAGTACGCCGTGGTGTTCGTGCCCACGAGGACCACCAGGCCTCCGCCGAGGATGAAGCCCACGACGGTGCCGAGTAGGGCCCGCCACGCGTTCAGGCCGGTGTTCAGGGCGCTTGAACGCAGCACGGCCAGCGTGCCGAGCACGACCCAGAACGCGTGCTGCACGCCGGTCAGCTCGGCGACGAGTACGGCGAGGCTGAGGGCGATCGCCCCACGCAGGCTGTTGTGCATCCATACCGAGTGAGGCCCGAGATGGGAGAGCGCCCGTTCCTTCGCCGTCGATAGCGACGAGCTCGTTCCTTCGGGTCGGTGTCCGAGCAGCTGCTGCCATGCGGTGCGTTGCCGGGCAGCCACCGTAAGCTCGATGTTCTCGGCGACGGCTGCGGCGGCGAAGCTCATCTCCTTGGCACGGAAGCTCGGTTCCAGGGAGCTGACGAACTCGGCGATGATCGCCTCGGGTTCGGGCTGCGAGTGGGCATCTGACCGCCGGATCGGGAGCGCGGAGATCACGGCTCGTTCCATCGCCTCACGTGCATCGCGCAACCGCTGCCCGGCGGGGTGGAGGACCGTCGGGTCACCGGTCGCGGTCTCGAGTAGGACGGCTCCCTGCTGGAGGAGGTCTGCGGCCGCCAGTTTGACCGCGCACACGACGGGAGCGGTCGGTCCGACTTCCGTGTCGGCCGGCGTCCGCTCGAGGATGCTGTTCAGCCAGATCACTTGGTCGACCAGCCCTACGAGGGCGCGCGTCGCCGTCCCGAGTCCCGTGGGACGGTAGGGCGCGGTGAAGAACGATGTGCGCAGCGCCGCGACCGAGGCGGTCGACTCGGCCACCGACGCGTCTCGGGTCTGGCGGTGCGCGGGCTCGAGGCCGCCGTTGATGCAATCGACTTCTGACCGGAGCCGCTGCGCAAGCCGTGTGCACGCCTGCGCCGTCGACATCCGCAACGGCTCGCGGTCCGGGGCGGGCCAGAGAATGCGAATGGCGATAAGCGACACGGCCCCGGCCAGCAGCCATCCGGCCAGGCGCGTCGGGATCGAGCTCAACGGGCCCGGCAAGCTCACCGGCAGCACAAATGCAACCAGCAGTGACGTCGTCGCGCTGGCCAGGACAGAGCTGAGCACGCCCTGGAACAGCACCACGAATGCCACCACGACCGTGGTCGTCGTCGCCAGCCAGATCGTGTTGGACACGAGGGTGCCCAGGCAGATCAGCACCGCCCCAGCCAGGGCCAGCGAGACCTGAGCCGCAAGCCGTTCGCGCATCGAGCCACCGAAGTCGACGAACAGGAGCATGGCCAATGAGCCGAAGGCGGAGAAAATGGCGATGGTCGAGTTCCCGATGACCTCGTCGGCCAGGGCGAACACGCTCGGCATGACGATCGCCGCCCGCCCCGCTCGGCGGAGCGCGGAGTACTCGGCGTCGCGTGCCCCGAGCAGCTGCACCACGGTTCTGGCAGTCACGGCCCTCCTAGAGATGGAGCGTAGCCAGCGCGGCACGCCCTCGGCGTCCGACCTTCATCGTTGCCCGGCCTGCGTCGTTGCTCGGCCGCCCTTGTCATCATTGGGCCCGAGGTCTCGTCGCCATGAAACTCGGGTCTTCCCGCCTACGTCTGAGCTGACCAGGGACGATGCCGGTGCAATCGTCCTCTTGAGTTCAGGGAATCCTTCCGGCGATCGCGGTATCGACGGTCTCGTCGCCGAACCGCAGACGTGCGATCTTCTCGAGCGACGGTGCCCTGCGGAGCTCGTTGCCTCCTTCGATGGCCAAGCTCTGCCCGGTAATCCAAGCCGACTCGGGGCCGGCCAGGAAGCGCACCCCCTCGGCGATGTCCTCGGGGGTGCCCGTTCGTCCCAGAGGCTTCTGGCTCTTGAACTCCTCCAGGATCTCCGGGTCGGAGAACAGTGCGGAGACGTTGTTGCTGGCTGTCTTGGTCAGCCCGGGACGGACGGCGTTGGCCCGGATGCCGTGGTGGCCCAACTCGTCGGCCGCCACCCGCACCAGCGCGTCGAGGCCGGCCTTCCCGGCGCAGTAGCCAGCCATGAACGGCCAGGACATCGTGGCCGCGTCCGAGGAGATGCACACGATGGATCCGCCACCGCTCGCGACCATGGGGGGCACGGCGTACTTGATGGCGAGGAAGGCGCCCACGACGTTTCGACGGAGCTCTTCCAAGAGTTGATGCTCGTCGAGCATCAGAAAGGGCGCGATGGTGCCGCCGCCGACCGTGGCCACGCAGATGTGCAGCTCTCCGAGCGGAGCCGACGCCAGGGCGATCGCGCCCTCCACCGCCTCGGCCTCCAATGCGTCGCCGACGAACCAATTGACCATGGCTCCGTCACCCAGCGTCGCTCGGAGTTCGGTGACCGTGGCGTGGAGCGTGTCCTCGGTTCTTCCCATGAGGGTCACGGCGGCACCGTCCCGGGCCAGGGCGCGGGCGCAGGCACCGCCGATCCCTCCGGCGCCGCCGGTGACGAGGGCGGCCTTGCCCGCAAGTGGAAGCCCCATGGTCATCCTTGCCCTCCTTGTCGGTTGCGCTCTGTCGGGAGCGCCTTGTCATTCGGACTCGGTCCGGTAGGGGGCGACCAGTCGGGCCAGGCGCTCGAGCTGTGCGGCCACGGCTCGCTCATCGCCGGGATCGACGCGAAACGTTACCCGGGCCAGGCCCATCTGCAGATACCCCTCGATGGCCTCGGCCGTGGGCGTGCCCTGTTGCAGCATCACCGGTACCGGTGCCCTGCGTTGCTCGGCCGCCATCGCCTGCAGCTCGTCGATCCGCAGTTTCAGCTCCCGGCCGTCGAGGTGGCGACCACTGGCCATCCAGCCGTCACCGAACTGCAGAACGCGCGTGGCCGTGGTCGGTCCGCTCCCGCCGACCAGTACCGGTGGGTGTGGATCCTGCACCGGCTTGGGCCACTGCTTCATAGCACTGATCCGAACACATTGTCCCTCGTAGCTGGCCACCTCGTTGGTCCAGATCACCTTCATCGCCTCGACCCGCTCGCGGAAGATCGTCCATCGGAACCGCGGGTCGGACCCGTGGTTCGCCAGCTCCTCGAGATTCCAGCCGGCGCCCACGCCGAGCACGACCCGGCCATCGGAGAGATGGTCGAGGGTCGACACCCGCTTGGCCAAGATGATCGGGTCATGGTCGGGAATCACCAGCGTGCTGGTGCCCAACCGGATGCGGGAGGTAACGGCGGCGACCGCGGCCAGCGACTCGAGCGGGTCGTGGAACCGGTAGAAGTCCTCCGGCAGCTCCCCGCCGCTCGGATACTCGCTGGATCGATTTACGGGAACGTGGCTGTGCTCGGGCAGGAACAGCGACTCGAATCCCATGTCCTCGACCAGCACCCCGAGCCTGATCGGACTCAGAGCCCGATCCGTCGGGAACATCGTCACACCGAAGTGCATGACTCTCCTGTCTCATTTCGGCCGTGCCCTCATCCCCTCGGACATGGGTGGAGGGATGGCCGGCCCTGCCTCTCGGCTCTTCTCCATCCTGGCATGACCCGGGGCCGGCTTTCGGTGCCGGGAGGTCGCCGCGGATAAACAACTTCGAGCGGTGGGAATTTCAGGAGCGCCTCGAACCGCACCCGATGGCCAAAGGGCGGTCCTACCAGAGCTCGTCAATGTACTGGTCGGTACCGAACACGGTCGGGATGAACGGCATGGCAATGACCGCCCGGCCGACGCCCGAGCTCTCGAGAGAGGAGAGAAGCAGGCGCTGATGCTCCCATGAGCCCAGAGGGTCGCCGTCGACGAAGTAGAGCTGCAGCCTTCGATCGGCGGCACTGGGATCGCCGGGAATGGGCACGGGCACATCGTCAGCCACCCCGCCGGCGTGGAGCGACCACGACGACACGTTCGCCACCGACGACCCCGGCAGCCACTCCGGTAGTGTCTCGTCGAACCATCGGTCCACTGCCTCGTGGTCGGAGCCCTCTGCGGGCTCGACGAACTGGGCGATCAGGCCGCCGAAGCGGCGGTCGAGGGCCAGCTCGAGGGGGACGGGGTCGGGATCCCGATAAGCCCGCCAGTCGTAGTCGTACATAGCCGTGTTGTAGTGGGTCCGGTGGGCGAACCCGCGGTCGGCCTCGTACAGCCTCCGCACCTGGTTCCCCGCCCACGGCAGCCACTCGTCGAAGGCCCCGCCCAGGACGTAATACACGCAGGCGTAGGAGCCGTCGGTCCGCTCGAATGGCCAACTCTTCTCATCGGCCAGGCGGGCATCCTTGTGCCGGCGGGTGGCTACCCAACGACTTCCGGCGAAGTTGGCGGCGCCGATCATGCAGCCGGCGTAGTAGTGATCCCGCTCGTACCATCGGTTGTAGGAGAACTCGTAGCCCCGATGGGGGTCGGTGAAGACCCACAGGATGTTGCCGACGGTGATCGGCTCCTCGACACGGCGGACCAACCGCCCAGGTTCGTAGGTCAGGCGGTCGGCGTAACGGTCTTCAGGGGGCACGGTTCCTCCTCGGTGACGTGGCGACGGGATCGATCAAACCATGTAGACGACGGTATGCCTCCGTTGATTCGTTTGCTGTAGAACCGTATCAGGCTGATCGGATAAACCATAAGACACGGAGCGAGGAAAGGCAGGGCCCGGCTGATCATCCACTTGGCCTCACTTGGTATCGGGGAATACTTGTTGGAGGAAACCGAATGCCAATCCTCAAAGGAAGGCACCATGACGTTCCCACCGTTGGTCCACGTCGCAGTGACCGTTCGAGACCTGACGATCAGCGTCCCCTGGTACGCGGCGTTGTTCGATGCCGACCCCGTGATCGATGAGGACACTGATCCCGATCTTCACCACACTGTCTTTCTGATCGGAAATGGCACGCTGATCGGGTTGCACCAGCACAAGAGGCCGGCGCCGAAGGAGCAGTTCAGCGAGTTCCATGTCGGCCTCGATCACGTTGCCTTCGGTTGTACCGACCGAGCCGAGGTCGAGACGTGGGCGGACCGACTCGATGAGCTGGGCATCGAGCACGGCGGCATCAAGGACGCGAGCTACGGATCAGGGGTGAGCTTCCGAGACCCAGACGGAATTGCACTCGAGTTCTTCGCCCCGCCTAGCTGAGCGGCTGAACCTGACCGGAGACGGTGGTCGCCGCCCTTCGGCGCGAGAACGAGAAGAAGCTCGAGCCACGGATGACGGCTCACATTGGTGGCATGAGCCCGGGTATCGCCGATGGTGCAACGAGGATCAGGACTCCGAGTCCGATGATCGCCAGCGCCAGCGGCACATCGACGGCGGCTTTGATGGCAAGGAGCTTTTGGACCAGGCCGATGAGCGCGATCACGGTCATCCAGATGACGCTCATGACGCCCAGGGCCACCATCATCAGCATGAGCCCGAAACTCGAGCCGACACAGTTGACCCCGAACCGAATCCGGAGCGGACGTGCTTCGCGGCACCGCTGTCGGCAGCGCTGCTTCACGGGCGTGAGCTCGTAGACACCAGCGGTGATCACAACCACGCCGGCGGCAATCGTCCCGTGCGGCCGGTACACCGCAAACACGGCAACGCCCACCAGTGCCCAGGCGGCCAGGTACGACCCGACGAACAGAGGGACGGCGCGGATCTGGCCCTGTGCGTGGGCATCTTTCAGGACTGCCGGGACCGCGCCAGGGAGCATCATCGCAGCCATCATCGGCATCCACAGTGCGACGAAGTACGTGAAGGAACCGAGCGGTGTTTCCACACCCATGTCCATTCCGTTCATCTGCCGAACGGCCAGGATCCAGCCAGCAGCAGCGAGCCCGAGCGTCACAGTCAGCGCGGCCGCCGTAGTGACGATCGTAGGGTTCGTCCTGGCGCCGGAGTAGGCAGTGGTGCCGGGTCCGCCGGATACCAGTTCCGGATGCCGGTTGGGCGGCGACTCATCATTGTGCGAGCTGCGCAGGGCCATTTCGCGCCTCCTACCGTTCCCTGCCGGGATCCGTCCGGTCTGGTTCGTCGTGCCAGTTCCACCACGCGTACGGAGGCGTTTGCGGGTAGCCCTCCGGTGAATCCTCCCAATCCTCTTGACGCCCGAGGGCGGTCAGGTCGAGGTAGCTCCAGGTGCTTCCCATGGCTTCGTCCCCGCGATTGTTGATGAAGTAGGTACGGAACACGCTGTCGTCCTCGCAGATGAACGCGTTGGTGCCGTGCCACTCGTCCACGCCGAAGTCGGCGTCAAAGTCGTCGGTCATGGTGTACCAGGGCATCGTCCAGCCCATCCGCGCCTTGACCCGCTGGATGGCGGACTGCGGGGCGCGTGAGGCGAAGGCCAGCGTGGTGTCGCGGGCGTTCAGATGGGCGACGTGGGCGACCTGGTCGGCTACCAGCGAGCAGCCGATGCAGGCATGCTCGGGCCACCCATGCACGCCGGGCTCGAAGAAGGCCCGGTAGACGATCAGCTGACGACGACCTTCGAACAGGTCGAGCAGGCTGGCCTTGCCCGTGGGCCCGTCGAACTCGTAGTCCTTCGTTACGGCCAGCCACGGCATCCGCCGACGCTCGGCGGCGAGCGCGTCCCGGGCACGGGTCAACTCCTTCTCCTTCACGAGCAGTCGCTGACGCTCGGCCTCCCACTCCTCGGACGACACGATTGGCGGTGCGTTCATGGCGGACTCCTATCGCTTGGCTCTTGGTCTGCCTCTCGATTGATCGGGGTTCCGATCTGCAACCAATGGTAGCAGATTGTGTGGGAGATGCAACCTCTGATTGCATGTCGCCAGCGCCCGAGACCTGTCCAGTTGGCCGCCCGGGTCATATCGACCATGTCGCCCTCCATGGCGCCGTGCAGAACTGGACATTTGGCGAACGGGGAGCCCGGCGGCCGAGTCGTGTCGCCGATGAGCGATACTGCGGGCATGACAGACCGGAACGTCCTGGGCGGAGAGCTGGAGCCCTGTGGCACAGACCCCCTCACCGGCTTCTATCGCGACGGCTGCTGTACCAGTGGGCCCGAGGACCTGGGCAGCCACACGATCTGTGCTGTGGTGACCGCCGAGTTCCTCGAGCATCAGCGCCAGATCGGCAACGACCTCACGACGCCGATGCCCCGGTATAACTTTCCCGGCCTGGTGCCCGGGGATCGCTGGTGCGTGACCGCCTCGAATTGGCTGCGCGCCCACATCGACGGAGCCGCCGCACACGTGGTGCTGGCCTCCACCCACGAGCTGGCCTTGCAGATCGTCCCCCTCTCGGCGCTCAAAGAGCACGCCGTGGACGTGCCCGCCAGCCCGAGCGGCCTCGAGGAATGAACCTCGAGGAATGAAGCGGCCTGCAACCGTCCGGCTGTCCGGTCCCGGGAAGTAGTACGCCAGTCTGTTCCAGAGGCGTGAGCTCGCACATCAAGCGCAGCGATGGCGCCGGGCTCGCGGGCGATAGAGCACGATCTCCGGCAGCTCGCCTGTGTGGCCACAGGCCGTCGGTCCCCGGCTTGAAGACCGGCGCGCAGACCGTCTGCCCCGTTGAGCTCCACGAGCTGCCGGTTCTTGACGCCCATGACGAAGAAGCAGCTGTTGTTTGCCGGCTGGCCCTTCACGAAGTGCAACGGTGGGGCCAGGCCGCCGAGCTCGTGCCCATGGCAGGTCAAGGCCCCTTGGGCGACTCGCCTCGGCCGGGAGGCACGGCGCACGCCCCGAGGCTTACCCTTTGGGGATGAACGACCCACGCAACGACATCGCCGAGCTGATCTACACCTACGGCGAACTGGTGGACACGGGGAACTTCGACGAGATCGGTCAGCTCTTCGCCCACGGCGAGATCACCACCGAGGGATTCGACGAGGTTCGGCGGGGGAGCGCTGCCGTGGTCGCCATGTACGAGTCGACCACCCGACGGTTCGAAGACGGTGGAACCACGAAGACCAAGCACGTCATGACCAACGTCATCGTGCAGGTCGACGAGACGGCCGGGACTGCCGCCAGCCGCTCATACTTCACCGTCCTGCAGGCCGTGCCCGGAGCTCTTGCCCTGCAGCCCATCGTCGCCGGTCGCTACCGGCACCGATTCGAACGCGTCGATGGTGTGTGGCGGATCGCCGCCATGCACATCATCGTGGATCTGGTCGGCGATGTCAGTCAGCACCTGCTCATCGAACTGGATGGGTGAACGTTTCAGCGCTCTGGCCGGCCATTCGCCCCGATGCTCGGCCCGGATCGCATCCCCATTTCGCTTGACCTCAACGGAGGTTTAACTCCTATGGTGAGCAAGGAGCAGGGCGTCCGGGAAAGGGGCGAGCATGGCCAGAGCCAGGATCGGCACGATGGACGAGCTTCAGGCCACAGGGTGCCTGGCCGGCAAGGTCGGGGCCCAGCCGGTTTGTGTGTTCTGGTCCGAGGATCGTGCCTATGCGGTGGACGACCGTTGCCCGCACATGGGCTTTCCACTGCACCGAGGGAGCGTCGAGAACGGACTTCTCACCTGTCATTGGCACCACGCCCGCTTCGACCTCGCATCGGGGGGCACTCTGGACCCCTTCGCCGATGACGTACGAGCCCACCGCGGTCGAGATCGACGGTGCCGATGTGTTCGTCGTCGTTGGCTCCGAGCCCGATCGGGCCGGCCACCACCTGCGCCGCTTGGAGGAGGGCCTCGAACAGGGCCTCACCTTGGTCATGGCCAAGGCCGTCCTGGGTTTGCTGGAGGTGCTGGGCCCCGATGACGGGGCCGCCGCCGTAGTCCGGTCGGGACTGGAGTTCGGCATCAAGAACCGGGAACCGGGCTGGGGGGCGGGCCTGACGGTGCTCACGGCCATGGCCAACGTCCTCCCCGTGCTGGACCCAGCTGACCGGGCTTTGGCCCTGGTCCACGGGTTGTCCTTCGTCTCCAGCGATACGAGGGGCCGGCCGCCCCGTTTTGCCCTGGCTCCGCTCGCCAGCGCGCCGCCGGCCGCTCGGCTAGCCGACTGGTATCGGCGGTTCGTGGACACCCGGAACGGGGATGCCGCAGAGCGGGTGCTCGCCACCGCGATCGCGGCTGGGGCGGGTTCCGCCCAGGTGGCCGCGCTCATGGGAGCGGCGGTCACCGACCACGTCTTCGTCGACGGCGGGCACACCATCGACTTCACCAACAAAGCATTCGAGGCCCTCGATTGTCTCGGCGACAAAACTGCGGGCGAGATTCTGACGACCCTGGCCCATCAGACGGCGGCAGCCTCCCGTTCAGAGGAGACCGGCTCATGGCGCCACCCCCACGATCTTCCCGGACTCCTCGCCACGGTAAAGGCGGGTTCCGGGAAGCAGGACCCCGCAATCGAACGTACGTTTTCCGGTGACGACGATGTCGGGCGCTTGGCTTGGGCGATCCTCGGCGAGGAGCCCGCAGGAATTCTCGCCACCATGGCCCAAGCCCAACATCAAGGGGCCACCCCGGAGGAACTGGCTCGCGCCGTGGCTCTCGCCGCCGCCCTTCGCCTCACCCGCTTCCACGTCCAAAACGATCACGCCGACTGGGACGTGGTGCACCATGCTTTCACCACCGCAAATGCCGTCCACCAGATGATCCGTCGGGCGCCCACGCCTGAACTGCTGCGGGGCGTCTACCAGGTGGCGATGAAGGTCTTCCTCGACCGCTTCCTCAACGTTCCGGCCGCCCGACTACCCGGGTCTCACCCACTCGCTGCCGATCCCCCTGTTCTTTCGCAGCTCCACGACTGCTGGGACCGCGACGGCATGGTCGACGAGGCCGGTGCCATCGTCTACCGCTGGCTGCGCGGCGGAGGAGACCAGTCCGCGGTTGTGGCGGCTCTCGGCTCAGCCCTACTGGCCGAGGACGCCGGCTTCCACTGGTATCAGACCTATGAGGCCGCGGTGCGCCAAGCTGGCACATGGCCGACGGGCTCGGAGGAGGCGGCTCTGGTTCTGGCCGGAACCGCCCGGTTCCTCGCCGCGCACACGCCCACTCGGCGGGAGCTCGCTCAGGTGGTCCGCATCGCCGTGCGGCTTCGCCGGGGCGAAGCCCTCTACGAAGAAGTCTGAATCTCACTGCTGAGTCGGTCGGTTTTCGCCGACGTGGATGAGGTGATGAGCATGCCGGCACTGCATGGGTGCCAGGTCGTCCCGAGACTCGTCGTCGAGCGGGTGCCGCTTCGTAGCTGGGTCGGTCGACCCCTACTACATGGTGTCGGCGCTGGACGAGAAAATCGACGAAGCCGATGAGCCCTGGCTCCATCCGGGCACGCCGGGACTATTCTCGTTATCTCGGACAGGGGAATCCGGTCCTGCCGCAACGTCCGCGCTGACCTGGTTGGTCCAGGATGGTGCGACTGCTCGGTCGAGGGAAGTCAGCGCGATGACAGAGGACAAGGAATTGGGTGCACGGGGTGGCTCGGGCGACGGAGAGCGACGGACCGATTCCCGTGTATCCCCTCGGCAGCGGGGGCGCATGGCTTCTCGGGGTCGCGCCGGGTGGGCTCGGCAGCAGTCCGGTGATCTCGGAACCGAAGGCGTCAACTCCCCTCGAATCGGCCCAACCCGATCCTGTGATCCCATCCAGCCCTTTGTGGGCGATGAAGTACCTGAGGCACGGGCGGCTCGGTGCATCAGCTGACCATGAGTGTGAGCAAATCCGCTGGGCGTCCGCCGACGATGACAGAGATGCCAGAATCTACGCAATCGACGACGGCGATGATCATTGCATGGTGGCCCGATTGGTTGGCGGATCAGCCGATGGGTGCACCTACTGCTTGGTGGCACGCGTCAAACGAGTGGATTTCGAAGACGTTCGAGCCGGGTGGGCCCAAGCTATCGACCTGTTCTCGCGAGGCAGGGAGTTCACCTTGTGCGGGGTGGTCGAGGGAGCGGTCTCGAACGTGGTCCGAGTGGCCGACTACCGGAAGTACAAGGACGTGCCGCCCGATTATGTCCCACCTGCGAGCTTCATCGCTTTCGACCAGCCGCTCTGAAGCGAATCGACGCTCAACTCCGGGATGGCGACGGCGTCCTTCATCGCCCGGTCCAGTGCGGCGGTCGGTGCTCCGCTGCGGCCTGACGACCCTCGGCTGCGTCCTGGGTCCCGCCGGCGACTTGCCGCATGGTCTCGCCGAAGCGGATGGCCTCCAGCGTCGCCATGTGCCGAGTCCGCATCGCCATCTCTTTCATAGCTCGCTGAGCCAGAGGCGCTCCGCTGAGAAGGCGCTGCGCCATCGCATTGGCCTCGTCGAGCAGAGTGTCGTGAGGGACGACCCTCCAGACCAAACCCATCGAGTGGGCTCGCTCAGCATCGATGCGCTCCCCAGTGAGCAACAGCTCCATCGCGTCGGCCCAGTTGATGCGCTGCGGCAGGCGTATCGATGCCACAATCGCCGGGACTCCGAGCCTCACCTCCGGAAGGCCGAACTCGGCTCGGTCACTCGCCAGGACGAAATCGCACCAGCTGGCGAGCGTGAGCCCGAAGCCGAGGCAGTACCCATTGACGGCAGCAATGACCGGCTTGAAGATCTCCCATCCGCTCTCGAAGGAATTCAGCGTTGGCTTCTCCCAGAACGACCCGGCGAACTCCCCCGCTGCCCCAGCTCCATCGCGCAGGTCCGCGCCGACGCAAAAGGCCCGTCCTGAACCAGTGACGATGGCCACCCATGCATCCTCGTCGTCACGGAACCGCGAGAAAGCGTCATTGAGGTCGCGCCTCATCGCTCCGTTGATGGCGTTGAGAGCGTCTGGTCGGTTGTAGGTAATGGTGGCCACATGGCCATCGAGTTGGAACGTAGCTGAATCTCCCACAGCCCCAGTCTGCCCGGTCGGGGACACGGTCCGCGGCGAGGACTGGAAGGTCTAGGGTGCCGGCGACGCACGCACGAGTTCGCCCGCCCGGTTCGCCAACTCGACGAGCGCAGCGACCATGTCGGTGACCACTCCGTCATAGCGGGGAAAGGGGTCCTCGCCGAACTCCCCGATCCCACGCAGGCCCGGAGGCAGCTCGAGCTGGATGCCGCGTGCGCAGGGCAGATTGACAGGGTTGTCGGGATGGAATCCCAGTCGCACCCGACCGTTGGCGACATAGTAGTCGCCGAAGCGGTCATGCAGAAGTTGGCGAGCCACGCCAAGCAGGTCGGCGTTGAGCCCACCCAAGATGATCCCCCTGAGCGGTCCGCTCTGGTTGCCTCGAACGGCCGGCCCGTACGGCTCGATTATCAAGCCGTGATCAGGATCGATCCAAAGGGCAAACCCATCGCGCCCGTATCCGTGTACCGAAATGGAGATGTCCACGTGTTGCAAAAACGCTCGCAACAGCGCGGAGTGCTCGGGCTTGTGCAGCCGCGACGTGAGGTGCACCCGCAGCCCCGCTGGCTGGACAATGCTGTAGTAGGAGGCTCCCGCTTGCTCAGCTGCCCGGCTGGCGATCTGGTCGGTGCCCCGGTCCTGTGATCCGCCGTGCAAGGCCATGAAGCCAACGGCGGAGCGTAAGACACACTCCTCCCTGACCCCAGGAAGGGTCAAGAGCTCTGCGAGATCCATCTCCTCAGGTTGCCACGTGGCCGTCACTCGGTATAGCGAGACTTCCCTGTTCGAGTTCTTCGATGAGTCTGAAGGGATCTCATGTCCGCATTCCAGCCAAACCGCGACGTTCGACAGTTCGATACGATGTTCAGGAATCTTCACGTCGCATGGGCGGCTGCGTCCAATCGGGTGTTCAGGCCGGCGGATGCGTCGGCATCGTGACCGCCGTCGATCGGAAACTGATCGGCAAGTGTTTGGGTCCGGAGATAAATGTCGACGCGAGCCATTCCGTCTGCCCGGTGGGCTGCAGGTCGACGAGTCGGGACAACAGCTCGTGCAGCAACGCCTCGAATCTCGACCCGTGCGATGTGGGCACCCAGACAGAAATGTGGTCCGCCACCACCGAAGGCCACGTGGTCGTTGCGTGCGCGAGCCAGATCGAGCTGGTCGGCCGTGGGCCCGAACGCGTCGGGATCACGGTTGGCCGATCCGTAGTACATGACCACCTTTTGACCGGTGGCGATGGGCACGCCACCGACTTCGGTCTTGCACGTGGCCGTGCGCCGCATGTACACGACTGGACTGACCCAGCGAAGCAGTTCCTCGACGGCCGGCGAAAGTCGGGCATCGAGGTCCTCCGTCAGCCATGCCAGCTGCTCCGGATGGGAAAAGAGGGCGTCGAGGCCGCCGGCCACCAGGTTGCGAGTGGTGTCGCCTCCGGCATCGATGAGCAGGAGGAAAAAGAGGTTGAAGTCGAGGGCCTCGAGTTCCTTGCCGTCGATGCGGGCGTGGGCGATGAGTGATGCGAGGTCGTCCGCCGGCTCGGCGCGCCGGGCCTCCCACACGCGGCTCGCATAGTCGAACATCTCGACGATGGCGGCCATCCCGGCCCCGGCTGCCTGGCTCTCCGGGGCCGCGTGGATGGCCTCGGTGAGGGCGTAGAGGGCGACGCCGTCCTCGTGCGGGATGCCGAGCATGTCGGCAATCACGTATGACGGCATCAGCCCGGCTACGTCGGTGACAAGGTCGCAGGCCCCAGTGTCAACCACCTTGTCGATGATGCGTGAGGCCAGCAGCTCGATGCGCGGGCGCATGGACTTGGCGACCCGGGGGATGAACTCCGACGCCACGACCTTGCGCAGCGCCGTGTGTCGGGGGCGGT
Organism: uncultured Acidimicrobiaceae bacterium; assembly: GCA_963803065.1. Taxonomy (GTDB): domain Bacteria; phylum Actinomycetota; class Acidimicrobiia; order Acidimicrobiales; family RAAP-2; genus DASXMT01. The sequence goes on along the minus strand of CAWDKW010000002.1, from coordinate 404,099 downwards.
CGGCCATGAGCATCATCTGATGGTCACCCAGGTCGAATGACTCACCATCGGGGATCATGATCGTCGGACTTGACGAGAACGTGGCCGGATCGCGCCCGACAGCCTTTACGTCGCTGTAACGGGTGATTGCCCAGAACCCATCGGCGCCGGGCTCCACGTGCCAGTGCACGGGGTCGTTCGCCCGGAGCCAGGCAAACTGGTCATGGGGCTGGCCATGGGCGAAAGACGCCGGCGACAGTAGATCAATATCCACGATGGTGCCCAGTCTGTCATCGGTTGAGATTTCGAGCCATGACGACGATGAGTAGTTCACCCAACGTGGCGAACCACTGTTGGCCGGAACATCTCTCCTCTCCGGGCACCGAGCTGCGTCGGACGAGCCTTCATCCTCACCTCGCTTCTTCCACCGAAGATGTCGGAAGCATTGGGCCCCACCGCAGCCAAAGTGTTCGACCGGCTCTGTCTCAGGGCATCCGTGCGCTAGAACCGAGGCTGACATCCATGATGGTGCCGGTCAGCACGCCAGGGTCTTGTACGAGGTACATCACGGCACGGGTGACGTCCTCGGCCTCGATCCAGGGCTTGGCGATCGGGTTGCCACGGGTCAACTGCCGAACGAACTCTTCGGGTACCTCGCGGTCGGAATCGGGCTGCACCATCGGGGTGCGTACTGTGCAGGGGCAAACGATGTTCACTGTGATCCCCTCGTTGGCCACCTCGAGGGCCAGGGACTTCGCCAGGCCAATGACGCCCCACTTGGTGGCGTTGTAGGCGGACTGGCCCTTGATACCCATTCGGCCCCCCATCGAGGCGGTGACGACTATCCGGCCCCAATGCTGCTGGAGCATGGGAGGAACCACTGCCCGGAGCGTCGTGAAGACCCCGGTCAGGTTGGTGGCGACCATCTCGTCCCACGACTCGTCGGTGACACCGACCAATGGGCCGACGGAAACGACGCCGGCGTTGGCCAACGCGATGTCGAGTCGGCCAAACTCCTCCAGCGTTCGTTGGACGCCGGCATTTACCTGGGTAGCGTCGCCCACGTCGACCGACAGGGAAAGGCATCGGCGCCCCTTCTCGGTCACAAGCTTGGTTGTGAGGTCGAGATCCTCCTGCGTGGCAAGCGGATAGGGGATCGATGACATCGCCTGTGGCACGTCCCACGCCACAATGTCGGCGCCTTCGGAGGCCAACGCGAGTGCATGCGACCTTCCCTGTCCCCGCGCTGCTCCGGTTATGAGGGCGACTTTCCCGTCCAATGATCCCATGATCGGTGACTGTAGTGGGATGACGGCAGGGCATTCCGATTTCCCAGCTCAACTTGGGTATGCGTGCATCGACTCGGAGACAGCGAGCGACGGATTGACACGTGCTGGGGGGCCAGCTGGTCGGCACCACCGGCTGCGGTCGCCAGGCTGACTTGCTGGAGGTGGAGACACGAGGGTCAGTCTTCAAGCGACTGGCCGTCGACTGTCACCTCGGTTCGGTCCGGATAGAAGGACAACATCCCTCTCACTTCGGTGGCCTGAGCCGTCGGTGTCTCGTAGCTCCACACGATGCCGTCATGGGTCTCGCCATCGATGTCGAGAGACCAATATGACGCCTCACCCTTGAACGGACAAGTCGTTTGGAACGTCGTGGGCCGCAGGAGATCCATCCGCACGTCGTCCCGCGGCAGGTAATAGCGGGCGGGAAGCCCGGTCTCGTCGAGCTTCATGGCCCGGTCGGTAGTGGCGAGCAGCTGGCCGCCCAGCCGGACCTCCACGTGAGCGAGGGTGGGGACGATGCTGATCGTGTGTCCTGTCGTCATGCCTCCTTCAACGGCTCCGGCGACATCCCTATTCCTTTCGTCGGCGTAGGCACATGAATCGATCCCGGCGCGGCTGAATCGATCCGGCGTGCTTCTGGCCCGGGGCCCATCGTCGGGATAGTGAAGGTTCAGTACGAGTCGTCGCCCCCACCAGCCGTTGCTGCCCAAGACCTGTCGGGTCGGATTGACCCCTCGGTGGTGCAAGCGTGGGTCGCGAGGGATAATGCGCTGTGCCTGTGCCCGCGAGTTCGATCCCCGGTTTCCATGGTGGGAAGGCTGATCCGTTGCCGCCGACGGTGGAGTGGTGCGATGGGACTATTCGACTCATCGATCAGCGCCGACTTCCTGAAGACCTGACCTTCATCGAGGCTGCTACCGTCGATGAGTTGTGCGAGGCCATAGCTACGCTCGCTGTCCGGGGCGCTCCCGCATTGGGGGTCGCCGGAGCCATGGGTGTGGCCCTGGCGGCGAACCTCGGACAAGACATCCAGGCTGCGGCAAGCCGCATTGTCGAGACGCGCCCGACGGCTGTGAATCTCCAATGGGGCGTGCGACGAGCGCTCGCCGCCAGCGACCCCATACTCGAGGCGACTGTCATGGCCGGCGAGGACGTCGAGCGCAACCGGCGGCTCGGCGCGGTCGGCGCGGGATTGCTCGCCGAGGGAAGCCGAGTGTTGACCCACTGCAATGCGGGCTCGCTGGCGTGTGTCGGATACGGAACCGCTCTGGGGGTGATTCGAGCGGCGCATGAGGGTGGCAAACATCCCTCCGTGTGGGTGGATGAGACCCGACCCGTCCTCCAGGGCAGTCGCCTGACGGCGTGGGAGCTCGATCGTCTAGGTATTCCTGCGACTGTGGTGGTCGATGCCGCTGCCGGTTCACTCATGGCCAACGGCGAAGTGGACTGCGTGATCGTGGGCGCAGACCGTATAGCCGCAAACGGCGACATAGCGAACAAGGTCGGCACGTATTCGTTGGCTGTCCTGGCCCGCCACCACCGCATACCCTTCTATGTCGCCGCGCCGGTATCGACCATCGACTTGGCCTGCGCATCGGGCGCCGCTATCCCGGTCGAGCAGCGCGTCGGAGAGGAATTGGCCTGGATGGGCGGCCGCAGGGTCACGCCGACTGGGACGGCCATTGCCAATCCCGCGTTTGACATCACACCGGCTCGGCTGCTCTCGGCGATCGTGACCGAAGAACGGGGTGGCCACCCGTCCTTACCGCAACGCGCTCGCACGCCTTCTTCGATCGACGACACAGTAGGAGTCGGTTTGACGGATCCCTTCAACGCTCTCCAGGTTCGAGTGGCTTAGGAACCGCTCGATTCTGAGAGCCCCGGCTACTCTCGACGGAGCGAGAGCGCCAGGCGTGGTACGACGAACGACACGAGAAAGATCGGCAAGAACCGCTTTCCGGTGCATCGGAAGGCGATGACCTCCCCCTCGGCCGCGTCGAAGGTCAGAGTGCGACTCAAGTTTCGGCCGTTGCGGACTTGCAGGGTGTGATGTCCAGCTTCGATCGGTATCTCGATCGTGTCGTTCATTTCGACCGACCCGACACGCTCACCGTCGACCACGACGTCGAAGGTGCCGCGACGAACCTCCGCTCCGATCGCCTTATGCGTCAGCTTGAGAGTTGCCGACATCTTCAGTCTCCTTTCCGTATCAGCCGATTGGCTGTTGCAAGCTGGTTGGATCACGAAGGCGTCACCTCCGCCAACCAGCAATGAGACTGTCACATCATTGTTGCCGGTCATGAGAGCTCGCGGTGGATAGCGAGCCGATCCTCGAAGCGATCACGCACGATGCGATTTGGTCAACTTCCGCTCACAGCGGCGGCTGCGCCGTCTGATTGACACCAGAGACGGGAATGGCAGCGCCGGTGTCAGTTGCGCCTGTACCGCCGAACCCGGCCGACGGACCCATGGACCACCGACCTGACGAGGGTCGCGACACCGTAGACCCGGTCTCCCAGCGCGAGGCGCTTTCCACCCTCGGCGATGACAACCAGCACCGTGCCGGAGGTCGAGGAATCGGGCGAAACGGTGTGGTCGCTCTTGCAGATCCAGACGCCGTCGATCGCAATAGTCAATCGGGACCCGGATGCCGTTCGAGTTGCCAAGCTCGTCCAAAGACATGTCACGATTGCACCACAAAGCTCGCTGGATCGCCCCCAGCGAGAGGATCGTGCAAGTACTCGACAGTTTCGTGCAAGCGTCCGACCAGCGCATTGCGATCCCGGCCTCTCGGTCTGAGCTACTTCATCGGGTTCAATAGGGCCTCTGAACTGGTGGACCGTGCATCGACGCTGGTTCGCTCGAGGATCATCGAGCGAGTCCGCAACGAGCAAGGAGAGGTCAGTGATGCCGAGACCGAACTCCGCGCCGTTCAGCTTCACTTGTTGAGTGACGACCATCGCCCACGATCCGAAAGCTGGTCATGCGCTTCAAGTTGGACTCAGCGAGCACTGGGACCAGGACCAGGTTAATCGACGCATGGAGGTTGGAGCGGCGAATGGTCCGTAGCTCGGTCATGGCCGGCGGTCCACGACCATGAGTCGTACCTGGCATCCAGACTCAGCCTGACGAAGGCGCGTCGCAGACCGGGCACGGCTCCAAGCGAAGTGCGAGCTTCGGGCAGATCCGGACGGCGTCCTCGGCCAGGTCCCTGAGGGAATCGGGCACCGGCCCCTGCCGGAGGATCGGGTAGCCCCAGTCGTCGAGCTCGACGAGCTCGGGCAACATCTCGGCACACAGGCCCCTGCCGTCACACGCGATGCGATCGACCCCGAGGCGGACTGAGGTCCTCACGGGACTACGCCGGGAATCGGCCACGGCATGACGCTCGCTGCCTCCGATGCCCGACATCGGCCGGTTCGATGACCCATCACCTCCACGGCAAAGACCTGCATTGCGCTCTGGACCATCCGGGCGACGCCGTCAGGATGGCCGCAGGCACCGCGACCTGTGATCTCCTCAAGCCGGCGCTCGAGGTCGCCGGACGTACCCGGTCGGCCCGCGGCGAGGGCATCTACCTGATCGGCGATGGACGGGAGGCCGAACACGCACGGGCCGCACTGGCCTGCTGACTGCGACGCCAGGTAGCGGGTGAGTCGCGCGGTCTCAACCACGCCGCACACGTCTGAGGGGAGAGCGGCCACAACCCCGGCCCCGAGCCCGACACCCAGGCCGCGTGCGCTGAAGGGAAGCTCGAGTGCCCAGCCGGCCGGCACCCAGCTCCCGGCGTACCCACCGATCAAGAGAGCTTGGAGTTCGTCCGTCGCCCCACCGGCCAGGGCGATCACCTCGTGGACTGCTCTGCCGATCTCCACCTCGTAGACGCCTGGCCGCGCCACTGCTCCGAGCAGCGTCACCAGCGTGGATCCAGGCTCCTCGGCGGTCCCAAGCGACCGGTACCAATCCGCGCCGTAACGAGCGATCAGAGCCATATGCGCAAGGGTTTCGACGTTCTGGACGAGCGTCGGCCTACCGCCTAGACCGCGCTCGCTCATCCTGGGGTGCCTGCCACGGGGAACTGGATTTCCGCGCTGCACCCAGTTGACCACGGCGCTCGCCTCCCCGGCGACGAAGCGGTCGGCCGCCGTCACCACCCGGATGGGCACGCGATCGACTCCGGCCGCTCCGCGTTCAGCGACCGCGGCGTCGACAGAGCGGCGGCCGTCTGGATGCACCACGGCGACGACCTCCGCCGCGCTCACCAGGTCGGCGGCGACCGACGCCCCATCGAGAACGAGGTGCGGTGCCCGAGACAGCAAGACGCGATCCTTGAGGCTCGCCGGCTCGCCTTCGGTTCCGTTGGCGATGACCACCGCCCTTCCACGCCCTGAGCGAACCGCGTCGAGCTTCCGGTCGGTGGGGAACGCCGCGCCGCCGCGGCCCACAAGACCCGCCTCCCTGACCGCTGACGACGTGGCCCGCCTCCACGACTCCTTCCGGCGCCCATCGGGAAGGGACCCGTGCCGGGCGAGGTGCTCACCGAGGCTGGGGCCCTCCGCCAGATCGCACGGCAGGAGCCGCCCAGGCCGGCAGGCGGGGCCGCGGCCCGATCGGCGGGCGTCGCGGCCGAGCAGGTTCGCCGTCATACTGCGCTCCTCACCGGGTCGTGGTCCACACCTCGTGAGGCGCCCGCCCGGATCCGGTTCCCAGGGCCGCGGATCCGGCCCAGGACTCGAGCCAAAAGGGCGACCGCCACCGCCACCGCCGATCCCCAGACCGTGGCGGCGACCCACCAGATGCCCATGTCGCTGCCGGCGGTCAGGGCGTGGACGAACGCCACCGGGAGCGCGAGGTACGCCGTCCAGTGCACCGCTCGCCAGAGCCGATAGCCGATGTACCTGCGCACCAGGCTGGTCAGAAGCATGGCGCCGCCGAGATCGACGGCCAGTGCCCCCATGCCCGATGGCCGCGGCCCGATAGTGCGAGGCAAACGGCAGCACGGTGGCCCACCAGCCAATCGAGACGTAGGGATCGAGGATGGCGGTGGCCACGTGGAGACCTAGGAATGCCACGGAGAACAGGGCAAGGGTCCGGTGCAACTCCGCCACGACAAAGCGCGCCCAGGCGCGTGGCGCCGATCCCTGGCGGGTGGCCACGCCGAGCACGAACACGGCGCTCAGGCACACGAGGAGCGCCAGACCGCTGCCGCGTGAGACGAGCCATATCCACGGAGTGCCCGTGGAGGCGATCGCCACGGCGCTCATGACCCGGTCCGGGCCGGTTGCACGTCGACACCGGTCTCGGCCTCAGGGGAGATCTCGAGCATGCCCTGTTCGCCTTCGGGCCACGACCCGAGGAGGCGGGTGGTGCCGTCGTTGGCGACAAGCCGGGCCGGCAATCCAACCTGGCGCAGCCACCGTTCCCCCGCTGCGCCGCCGGCGATGACGGCGGTCGATGCGGCGTTGGCCGCGACGCAGGTTCGGGCGGCGACGGTCGCCGTCCGCCACGGGCCTTCGGCCGGCAACCCGGTCCGGGGATCGACGATGTGGTGCAGCTCGCGCCCACCCCGGCGCCAGCGGCGACAGGCAACCGACGATGTGGCGACCGCGCCCTCCCTGATGCGAACGATCTGGCCGGGGGACCGGCCCGGGTGGTGCGGGTCCTCGATGACGACAACGGGCCAGCCGTCGATGGGAGCACGCCCGGCCACGGCGATGTCGCCACCGAGACTGACGAGGACGCCACCGGTCGATCCCGACGCGGCAAAGGCGGCCCGAGCGCAACGATCTGAGCCGAGCCCTTTGGCCGTCGCACCGAGATCGAGTGAGACGCCTCTCGGGAGGTCGAGGAGCCGGCCGCTGAGCTGCACGACTGACCAGCCGGGGCTCGGGCCAGGCGCCCCGAGCGCGGCATCGACAGTCGGGGGGAGGTCGGCGAAGTCCCGATCGTAACCGAGCGCTGCCAACGCGTGGCCCACGGTCGGATCGACGAGCCCGTCGGTCCAACGTGCCCCTCGAAGCGCAGCGTCGAGCGCTTCGGCCAGGCCTGGGCTCACCAGGAACGTGCCACCCTCGGCGTGGTGGATCTGGGACAGCTCCGAATCCCTCCGGAAGCGGCTGGCTTGGTGATCAAGCGCCTCGAGACTTGCGTCCACGGCAGCCTGAGCATCGCCGAGACGATCGGGCGGCCACATCGCCAGACGAGCGGTGGTGCCAAGGGCGGTGCGCTCGGCGATGGCGAGGGGCCCGGTGTCGCCAGGCACGGTGCACCACGCGGCGGAGCCCTGGGCTTGGGGACGGCTGGGCGTCATCACGAGTCGCCACCCGAGAACGTCCGGGGCTGGGCGGTGACCGGCTTCGTCGCACCAGCTCCAGTCGGTGGGTTCGTCGTCGTCGCAACTCCCGAGGCGCTGGTCGCCGCCACCGGCGTCGTCCCGCTCGCTGGGGGAGTGCCGGACGTGACCGGCGCGGTCGAGTTGGTGCTCGGTGCCGCCGACGCGGTCGATGCCGCTGGTGCGGTGTGCGCCGGGATCGTCCGGGCCAGGGCCACCGTCGTGGTGCCCGTGCCCACCAACAGGGCGGCGAGCGACCAGTTGGACAAGTGACGTACCTGCCTCAGACCTCTCGCTCTCGGCACGCGCGACAGCGCGGCCTCGTCGGGGCTCGGCTCGGGGCCGAGCCTGCGCCAGCCGGCCTTCTCGTGCGGTTCCTGGTCGTGCATCGGTGCCTTCCTTTCCCTGTGTCCGCGAGGCGGCGGGCTGTGATCACTATGCGCTCCTGCACGTGAATGCCCCGTGAGAGTTCGATGTGACCGTTCACATCGAACGCCCCCGGCACCGGACTCTCATCGTTTTCACATCTGGGCCCCTTAACCTGGGGCGATGCGAGTACTGGTCGTTGAGGACGACCTCCGGATGGCGAGCCTGCTCAAGCGGGGTCTCGAGGAAGAAGGGCATGCCGTCGACGTGGCCGACGACGGCCCGAACGGGCTCTGGATGGCGTCCGAGTTCCCCTACGGCGCCGTCGTGCTGGACGTGATGCTCCCCGGCTTCGACGGATTCGAGGTTTGCCGGCGACTTCGCCAGGCGGGCGTGTGGACGCCGGTCCTGATGCTGACGGCGCGCGACGAAGTGGGCGACCGCGTCCGGGGGCTGGACGTCGGGGCCGACGATTACCTGGTCAAGCCGTTCAGCTTCCTGGAGCTCTCGGCGCGCCTGCGAGCGATGACCCGACGCGACGATCGTCCCCGGCCGACCGTGCTCGTCAGCGACGACATCCGGCTCGATCCGGCGGCCCGTCGGGCGTGGCGTGGCCAGACCGAGCTGGCGCTCTCGCCGAAGGAGTTCTCACTCCTCGAGTTGTTCTTGCGCCATGCAGGCGCGGTGCTGACCCGATCGCAGATCATCGATGCCGTGTGGGACTTCGCCTATGAGGGGACGTCCAACGTCGTCGACCAGTACGTTCGCTATCTTCGGGCGAAGGTCGACACGCCTTTCGACCGCCACAACCTCGAGACCGTCCGCGGCGTCGGCTATCGGCTCCGCAGCGGGGAGGCGTGAGCGAATCGTGTCCATCCGGCTACGCCTGGCCGCTGCGTTCGCCCTCATCGCCGCAATTCTGTTTGCCATCGGGGGGTGGCTCTTCGTCGACTCGCTCTCGACCTCCCTCCTGTCGAACATCGATGCGCAGCTGGCGGCCCAGGCCGCGCAGGCCTCCCAGTACGTCTCACCGACCACCGGTGCCCTGACCAACCCGGCTCATTCGAGCAATCGACCCGAGTACATCGTTCAGCTGGTCGACTCGGGCGGTCAGGTTGCGGCCTCGAGCGGCGACGCCGAACGCCGAGCGATCCTCACTCCGTCCCAGCTCAGCGGGGCGCGCCAGGGTCGAACCTTCCTGACGACAACCCGAGACGGAGAGGCGGTCCGTGTTCTCGCCGAGCCCTTCGCGTCGCGCCCCGGTTGGGTCGTCGTCGCCGGGGTGTCGCTCGAGACCCGCGACGCTACCCTCCACCATGTCGAGGTCGAGTTGATCGTGGGGGGGATCGCGTTCATCGTTGCTGCCGCACTTGGTGCTTTCGCGCTGGGGACGGCGGCGCTCCGCCCAGTCGAACGCCTTCGGCGCGAGGCGGCCGCCCTAGCGAGGACCGAGGGGACGGGCGCCATGGCCGTGCCAGGTACGCACGACGAGGTCGCCGCCTTAGCGGAGACGATGAACGACTTGCTCGTCAGCATCCGCGGCGCCCTCGAGCGGGAGCGCAATCTGGTCGCCGACGCGAGCCACGAGCTACGGACCCCCTTCGCTGTGCTCCAGGGCGAGCTCGAGCTGGCCACCCGCCCGGGAAGGACCAAGGAGGAGCTCCACGCGGCCATCATTCGCGCCGCTGAGGAGGCAGGCCGGCTGGCCCGGCTCACCGACGACCTTCTGTTGCTCTCTCGGAGCGATCAGGGCCACCTCGATGTGGATCGACGCGCCACTGATGTCCCCGACATTCTTGCCATGTGCGCATCGCACGCCGCCGAGCGCGCCCGGGGCGCGGGTGTGTCGTGCCGGGTCGAGGTCCCTGACGCCTTGGTCTGGGAGCTCGACGCGGGCCGGATCAGGCAGGCCATCGACAACCTCGTCGACAACGCCCTCCGCTATGCCCCGACGGGCAGCTCGATCACCCTCACCGCCCGGGTCGTCAGCGACGATCTCGTTCTGTCGGTTGCCGACGAAGGCCCCGGCTTCCCGCCCGACTACCTGGTCCACGCCTTCGAGCGTTTCCGGCGCACCGATGCCAGCCGGAGCAGGGGCCAAGGCGGCGCCGGGCTCGGGCTGGCTATCGTCCGGGCCATCGCCACTGCTCACGGGGGCACAGCCACGGCGCACAACCGTCAGACGGGGGGAGCAGAGGTGGCTCTCCACCTACCAGCGCCGGATAGCCCGTAGGGGCGCCCGGCAAATCAGCCGCCTCGTGGCGATCGGCCGGTGCTACAGGTTCTCATTGCCGGACCATGGCCGATCAGAGGGATCGACGAGTGTCGGCAAGCACGGCCCCGGCCAGTCGGATGAGGGCGGGCCGGTTGGGGAAGATGCCGACCACGTCGGTCCTGCGCCGGAGCTCCCGGTTCAGGCGATAGGGTGTTGTTGCTCCAGATCTGTCGCCAGTGCTCGGTGGGGAAGGCGGCAAAGGCGAGCAGGTCGGCTTCGGCCTCGACGAGGAGCTCGGCGGCGTGGGCGAACTGGCCCTCCAGCTGGTCGACCACCCGGCGGAACTGGGCTCGCACCTGGGTGACATCTGACTGGGCGAAGATCGTCCGCACCAGGGTGGCCACCATGGCCTGGGCCGCCTTGGGCACCCGGGTCAGAAGGTTCCTCATGGCGTGGGTCCGACACCTTTGCCAGCTCGCTCCGGGCAGCACCGAAGCGATGGCGTTCTTCAGCCCTTCGTGGGCATCGGAGATGACGAGGGCGACACCGGTCAGTCCTCGGGCGACGAGTCCCCGGAGGAAGGCCGTCCATCCCGCCCCGTCCTCGGTGGTGAAGACGTCGAGCCCGAGGACCTCTCGGTGGCCGTCCGCGTTCACGCCTGTGGCGATCACCGTGGCGACCGACACCACCCGGCCACCCTCTCGCACCTTGTGGAACAAGGCGTCCAACCAGACATACGTGTAGGGCCCACCGTCGAGGGGCCGGTTGCGGAACTCGGCCACCTGGTGGTCCAGGTTCTTGGCCAGTTCGGAGACCTGGGACTTGGACATGCCGTCGATGCCCATCGACTTGACCAGGTCGTCCACCCGTCGGGTGGAGATCCCTTCGACGTAGGCCTGGCAGACGACCGAGACGAGGGCCCGTTCGGCCCGCGCGCGGCTCGAGCAACGAGGGCAGGTAGCTGCCCTTCCTCAGCTTGGGCACATCCAAGGCGATCGTGCCGGCCCGGGTGTCCCAGCGTCGTTCCCGATGGCCGTTACGGCTGTTCACCCGCGCCTCGGACCGCTCGCCGTAGCCGGCGTTGCAGAGCACGTCGACGTCCGCGTCCATGAGCAGCTCAGCGGCCATCTTGACCATCTCTCCGAGCAGGTCGGTCCCAGCGGGGCTCTCCAGGTATTCGGCTGCCCACCGGCCCTCCCATGGAGCGGTCCCTTATCGCAAGCAGGTGTCGTGATAGATGGACCCCGCCAGTGTCGGCGTGCGCAGGCAAGGGCCAAGTCAATTGGGTCTGCTGCGGACGCGCTCTGCTGTAGCGAGGGCCTCGGCGACAGCCGAACGAGCGGTGGTCTCCTTCACGATCAAGGTGTCGTCCAGGTCGAAGATCATCGCTTTCACCCGTCATCGTGCCAGGCGTGGTGGTCAGAGGCCTTGGGATCGAAGTTCAGCCTCGTAAGGGACGAGGCGGGAGTAATCCGTTGACCGGGTGGGCCGTGCGAGTCTCGATCTCGCCACCTTGGGATTAAAAGTCCCCTGCTCTACCGGATGAGCTAACGGCCCAAGAAAAAAGTACCAGGCCCAAGTGCAGCAACCCGCCCACATTTCCGGTGGGTCGTGCCAATGTCGGGCTGGTCCGAGACGTCGAGATTTGTGCTCACGGCCTGGGCGGGAACACGACGTAGCCTCGCCCTCGCCGATTCGTACCGTCAAACGCCAAACCGACCCGGGGATCCCTCCGATCGGCCGCCGATGCCACATCGACGAATCAGGGCGTATCGCCTCCAGCCGGAGGGTCTACGCAGGCGCAGGTTTCACCGAGCGCCTCCAGGGCCTGGCCGAGCCCGGCGGCAATCTCCCGGACGATCTGGCCGGCCGGAAGCTCCCGTGACGACCGGAAGCCTTGGCCCGCCCACAGGTTGAGAGATTCGGGATCGCCCGCCGCCGCTGCGGCCCGCCGCAACGCCTTGGTTGCATTGTTGATCTCCGGGTAGGCGGCCGGCGAGTCGCGGTGGTCGATCATGAACCGATTGACCAGCCCGCGGGCTCGGCGGCCGCTGAAGGCCCGCGTGATGTCGCTGGCCCCGAACCGGGGATCGACCAGTGCCGCTTTGTGGGTCGGGCTTGCCCCGCTTTCCGGACAGCGCAAGAAGGCGGTGCCCATGGCGGCGGCAACCGCACCGGCGGCGAGGACGGCGGCCACGTCCCGGGCCTCCATGATCCCGCCGGCCGCGATCAGGGGAAGGTCGACCCGCGATCGCACCCCACCGATGAGAGACAGCACGCCAAAGTCGGATTCTGTGCCCGCCGGGTCGCCGAACGACCCGCGATGGCCGCCTGCCTCGAACCCCTGCAGCGCCAGCCCGTCGACCCCCGCCGATGCAGCGATCTCCGCCTCAGCCGGTGTGGTGACGGTCACCACAACCAGCGATCCGGCCCGTTTCAACGCGGCGAGCTCGTGGTGTGCCGGACAGCCGAACGTGAAACTGACGACGGGCACCGGATCGCGGCGAAGGGCATCGAGCTTTGCTGGCCAATCGTCGTCCTCCCAGACGGCTCCTCCGACGTCGGCCCCCAAGCGTGTGGCTTCGGGGACCAGGCTGGCGAGATACTCAGCAAGGGCGGCCGGGTCGGCGACCGATCGTCGGGGCACGAAGACGTTGACTCCGAACGGTCTGGAAGTTCGTCGCCTCGTATCTGCTATCTCCGACAGCATCTGCTCAGCCGTCTTGTAGCCCGCGGCCAGGAAGCCCAACCCCCCGGCCTCACTGACCGCCGCGGCCAGCTCAGGTCCACTGGCGCCACCGGCCATCGGGGCTTGAACGACGGGGACCCGCATCAGGTCGGCGAACGGATTCAGGGCCGCACCTCTCCTGGATGTCGCTGCAGGCGGTGGCGGAGCGTGGTGGTTCTCATCGCGGAGCCGGCGGGATGACGATGGCCGAAGGTTGTCCGCCGACCTCCACCGCGTGGCCTCGGTGGCCCGTGGCGACATCGATGGGGACGACCGTCCCGTTGTCGGTGGTCACCCAGGCGGTCGAACCAGCGCCCATGGCGACTGCGGTCGCTCCCGCTCCGACCGCAAGGCCCGGCTTGGCCTGCAAAGTGGCGAGATCGATCGGGGTCAGCGAGTTGCCGCCCGTCACGAAGGCAGTTTGAGTCTGAGGCCGTATGGCGATTCCGGTGGCGTTCCCCCCCACGGCGATGGACGCCGCCGCCGTCATCGACGACAGGAGCACCGGGGTGACCGAACTGGTCTGGAAGTTGGCGACCAACGCCGTCTTGCTGTCGGGCGTCACCGCCACAGCGTCGGGCTGGAGGCCGGTCGGGATCGGAGCTCCGGCCCGCAGGTCCGGCAACGAGATCGGGGTCACCGTGTTGTCCCCGAAGTTGGTGACCAGGGCCACCGACCCGTTCGGCGCGATGGCGATGGCCGTTGGCTGTGCTCCGACCGGGATGGGTGCGCCCGATCGGAGCGAGGGCAGCGAGATCGGCGTCACCGTGTTGTCCCCGAGGTTGGCCACCAGGGCCAACTTGTTGTTGGGCGCTACCGCTATGGCGTCCGGCTCCAGGCCGACGGCCGCGGTGCCGGCGATCCCGCCGCCTGCGGTGTCGAGGACGGTCACTTTGTCCTCCCCCTGATCGGTGACGTAGAGGCGCCGGCCATTTGGGGAGGCGGCCAAGGCTGACGGCAGGGTTCCGGTCGTCACCGGCGCCGAGGCGGAGCCGCTTGTCGTGTCGACGACGGCCACCGTGGTGCCCGGTACGGCCCTACTGGCCTTGTTGGCCACATAGGCCGTCGATTGGGGCTGCTCAGTCGCCGACGCGCCTGAGGTGCAGCCGGCGGCGGCCCCGGCGATTGCCAGCCCAAGAAGTGGAGCGGCCCACATTCGGAGCGAGCGACGGGTCGGGGCTCCAAGCACCGGCAGATCGTAGGCGCGGCGACCGGAGCCGGGCAGCCGGGCAGACGGGACCCCGGCAGTCGAGCTCGGTGGGAGCGCCTGCTGCCGGGCTGGGAGGACGTGGGCAACGGGCCAGGTCGGAGTGCGGACAGCCGGGCGGCCAGACCCGGTGTGGCCACCTCGCTCGACCTACCCGCGGGCACACGAGGCGCCCAGCTCGCGGTCGGCCCCCCGCCAACCGGGCAACTCGGTGTAGGGAAAGAAGTCGCCCGTCACCTTGTCCTGGTTGTAGTCGACGGGGGCGGGCTTGCCCGCAGCCAGCTCGGCGACCGCCGCCAACAATGCGTCGATCTCGTCCCCCGATGTTCCCAGCCCGCCGCTGGCCCGCACGGCTCCGGGCATGGTCCGGTGGTCGCCATGGAGCACCCGGTCCCGATAGGCGTGGACGGCGTCGGCCCCCAGTCCGAGCAGCCGGATGAGATAGGGGTGCGCACAGAAGCAGCCGTGGCGGACGGCGATGCCCCATTCGGCGCTGAGGCGGGCGGCCACCAGGGCGTGGTGCAACCCGTCGATCGTGAACGCGGCTACGGCCAGCGTCGGATCGCCGCTGTCGGGGGACGGCCCGAGCAGGTTGACGCCGTTGATGGCTCGGAGACCGGTCCGGAGCCGGAGGCCGAGTGCGGTCTCGTGCTCGATGATCGTCTCCCAGCCGATCGCCCCGAGCTCGTCGATGGCTGCGTGCAAGGCCACCGCTCCGACCACGTTCGGCGAACCGGCCTCTTCACGGTCGGGGGGTGCTGTCCACACCACCTCGTCCAGATCGACCAGGTCGACGGCGCCGCCCCCGGCGAGAAAGGGGTCGCCGTCGGCAAAGGTCGAGCGCGGACCGATCAACGCGCCGGAGCCGAACGGCGCGTAGAGCTTGTGGCCGCTAAATGCGAGGTAGTCGGCGGCAGCGGGCAACGGGCGGTGCGGCGCCAACTGGGCGGCGTCGAGGGCCACGGGAATGCCGCGCTCGTGGGCGGCGTCGATGATGGCGCCAATGGGTGGGAGCCAACCGGTGACGTTCGATGCAGCGGTGACAGCCAGGAGCGCGGGGCGGCGTCCGGCGTCCAGGGTGGTAGTGACGTCCTCGAGAGTGAACGTGCCGTCGGCCCCGCACTCGACGTAGCGGCGCTCGGCCACCCGGCCCCAGGGCAACAGGTTGGCGTGATGTTCGACCACCGTGGTCACCACCACGTCGTCGGCTGACAACCGGAGCCGGTAGGCCAGGTGGTTGATGGCCTCGGTGGTGTTCCGACACAGCACGGCGACGTCGTCACCGTCCGGGTCTCGGCCGGCGAACCGGAGGACGGCCAGCCGGGCGTGCTCATAGGCGGCCGTGGCCCGACGGGACCGGAAGCCGGCACCGCGGTGGACACTCGAGTACCACGGGAGGAACTGCGACACGCGCTCGACTGCGGCTGGCAGCGCCTGGGTGGATGCGGCCTGATCGAGCTCGACGGCGGGACGGTCGACCCCGTCGAGACAGGGCACCAGCTCGCCCGTTCCCACCAGCGTGGCCACCGGGGCCAGGGCGTCAGCCCGGATCGCCCGGCTGAGCGGGCGCGCGGGAGGTCGGGCTCGTTCTGGATCCACAGGCACACCCTACGGGTGATGCAGGTGCCCCCGGGTACGATCGGCATCATGGAGACAGAGCCCGGAACGGAGACAGAGCCCGGAACGGAGACAGAGCCCGGAACGGAGACCCAGTCCGGAACGGAGACCCAGTCCGGAACGGAAACGGACCCGGGGGCCGGGACGGGTGCGCCGACATGGACCGATGGGGCCAGATGGACCGGCGGGGCCCGGACCGGACCGGCGGGGCCCGGAGGCTGGTGACACCCGGACCAGTGACTTCGCTGCCGCCACGCAAGGCGTCATCGGCCAGGCGCGTGAGGAGGTCGTCCTCGACCCTGTCTCCGCAGGACCGGCTGACGTGGACGCGGTCGAGGCGCTGCTCGACGAGGTGGATCATGCTCTCGCCCGGCTCGACGACGGCAGCTACGGCCGCTGCGATAATTGTGGCACGATCATCGCCGACGACCGGCTGGCCGAGAACCCAACGGCACGAACCTGTGCTGGCTGCCCGGTGCCGATCGCCGGCTGAGACCGGCTCCCCTGAACTATCTATTTCTTGGTCTCCCAAAAGATTGTGGCGATCTCGTCGATCTGGTCGAGCAGACGTTGGCCCACGGCGGCGTCGTTCCCCTTCTTGGCTTCGCCGGCGGTCTTGGTGGCCTTCCAGAACAAGTCGTGGAGCTGGGGATACTGCTCGAGGTGCTCAGGCTTGAAGTAGTCCGTCCACAACACCCAGAGGTGGTGCTTCACCAGCTCGGCCCGCTCCTCTTTGATGAACGTGGCCCGGGTGCGGAAGACGTCGTCCTTGGAGTCGTTGAACTTGTCGATCGTGTTCTTGACCGACTCGGCCTCGATCCGGGCCTGGGCGGGGTCGTAAACGCCACACGGGAGGTCGCAGTGGGCGTGGACCTCACTGGGTGGGCTCACCCGGTCGAGGGTGGCAAGCAGGCGATCAACAGTACGCATGAGCAGGACTCCTTTGGTGCAGAGTGGGGGACGATGCTGTTGCGGACCACCTTATCGAGCTTCGTCTGAGAATGGCCCAGCTCAATTGGTGTACCCCGCGGCGGGGGCCGGGAACCACGGCGGCGACCACCGAAGCGGGTCGTATGGCCGGTACCACCGCGCCGCGAATCGCGGCGACGACCACCCACGGCGTCGCCGCGGGCGCGATCGTTGCCGGTGCAGGGGCCATCGCCGCCCTGGCATACCTCGGATCCCGCTTCGTCACCCGGGTGGAGGTGGTGGGCATGTCCATGGCCCCGGCGCTACTCCCCGGCGACCGCCTCCTCGTGCTGCGGTGGCCCCGGCTGGTAGCACCCTGGCCCTTCGCGGGGGAGGTGGTCGCCCTTCGCGATCCCCGTCGCCCCGCTCGAGTCCTGGTCAAGCGGGTGGGAACCGTCGACCGCCACGCGGCGACGGTCGAGGTGCTGGGGGATGATGCCTCGGCCAGCACGGACAGCCGGAGCTTCGGGCCCGTCCCCCGGTCCTTGGTCCTGGGCAGAGCCGTCTATCGCTATGCCCCCCCGGGGCGGGTCGGCCGGGGCCCTTGGCCCCTCGGGCTACGATCCACCTGAGGGCGACCCTCCGGACTGGTTCCGGTCAGATCCAACCGAAGGGGCGTCCACCAGGAAGGGAAGTTGATGAAGGATCCGCCACGGACGGAGAGTGCGCAGTTCGTCAAGGAGCTGCCTGAGCGCTTCAACGAGCTGGGCTCATTCATCCGGGAGCAGCGCAGCACGGCGCGGCTGTCGCTTCGTCGCCTCTCGGAGTTGGCCGGCATCTCCAACCCGTACCTGAGCCAGATCGAGCGAGGACTGCGCCGGCCGTCGGCGGAGATCCTCCAGCAGATCGCCAAGGCCTTGCGCATCTCGGCCGAGACCCTCTACGTGCAGGCCGGGATCCTTGAGAAGCCCGACGGCAACACCGACCTTGCCCGGCACATCCTCGCCGACCACAACCTCACCGAGGAGCAGAAGCAGGCGCTGATGCGCATCTACCTTTCCTTCCGTCATGAGAACGACGACGCCACTGCCGACACCGTTGCGGATGCTGCCGACCGGGGAGGGTCCGGCGCAGACCGGGCGAGCGACCGGGGAGGGTCCGGCGCCGACCGGGCCAGCGACCGGGGAGGGTCCAACGCCGACCGGGCCAGATCCAATGCAGACCGGGCCAGAACCAACACTGATCGGGCCAGAACCAGCGCAGATCGGGCGGGGTCCCGCGCCGACAGGGTCGGGTCCGAGGTGGTCGCCGCGCCCGGGGGTGCCGGCGAGTAGCACTTGCCTCCCAGGTAGGCTCGGCCACGCATGAGGCGACTTGCCGTACTCTCCCTGCACACGTCCCCCCTGGCCCAACCGGGAAGCGGGGACGGCGGCGGCATGAATGTCTACGTGCGCGAGCTCTCGTCTGCCTTGGCCCGGGCGGGAGTCCGGTGCGACGTGTTCACCCGGGCGTGGTCGCCCGACCTCCCCGATTGCGTCACGGTCGAACCGGGCTTCCGGGTCCACCACGTGCCCGCTGGCGCGTTGGCGCCGATGGCCAAGGAGGCCCTCCCGGCCATCGTCGACGAGTTCACCGAGGGCGTGTTGAAGCGCATGGTCCGGGCCGACTGGTCGGACTGGTCAAATTGGTCGGACAGCGGCGGTAGGGCCGACGAGGGGGAGGATCCGGCCTTCGACGCCGTACATGCCAACTACTGGCTGAGCGGGCTGTCCGGGCACGTGATCAAGCACGAGCTCAACGTTCCCCTGGTGTCCACCTTCCACACGCTCGATCGGGTGAAGGCCGAGGCGAGCCCGGAAGAGGTGGAGGCCAACGCGGGCGGCCGCCGAGCCGAAGCGGAGGCCTCCATCATCCAGTGCTCGGACACGGTGCTGGCCTCGTGCTCGGTCGAGGCCGAGCAGATCGTGGCGCTCTACGGTGCCGATCCTTCCCGCATCCGCATCGTGGCCCCCGGTGTCGACCACGCCTTCTTCGGCCCCGGCTTCCGCCCCCAGGCCCGTCGGGCGCTGGGATTTGCCGCCGAGGGCCCCCTGTTGCTGTTCGTCGGGCGCATCCAGCCCCTGAAGGGGGCTGACGTCGCCGTGCGGACCCTCGCCGCCCTGAGCAGCGACCATCCCGACGCCCGGTTGGTGGTGGTGGGCGGCCCGAGTGGCCCCCACGGCCAGGTGGAGGTGGACCGGCTGGCCGGCCTGGTGGCCGAGCTGGGCCTGGAGGGGAGGGTCGACTTCGTGGAGCCGCGGCCCCACGAGCTCCTGTCGACCTACTACCGCGCCGCCGACCTGTGCCTGGTCCCCAGTCGATCGGAGTCGTTCGGCCTGGTGGCCCTGGAGGCTGCCGCCTGTGGCACCCCGGTGGTCGCCTCGGACGTGGGTGGGCTCCAGACCCTGGTCGATCACGGTCGTACCGGGTTCCTGGTCGAGGACCCCACTCCCGAGTGGTTCGCGGCGTGGACCCGTCAGATCCTGGCCGAACCGTTGCTGGCCGAGCGGCTCGGCACCGGCGCCGTTCTCCGGGCCCGCCGCTACACCTGGGCCCGGGCCGCCGGCCTGTTGCGCCAGATCTACGAGGAGCTCACCGCCGGCCGCCTCGTGGAGTGTTCTTGACGGCCGGCATCCCCGAAGCGGCCGAGCGGCAGGCCGTCTGCAACTGCATCGATGCGTGGGCTGAACGGGAGCTGGCCGCCACCGGCGCCCTGGTGGCGGTGGACCGTCAAGAGGGTGGGGACCCGGTGACCGGCGCTCCCCGCTGGTATCTGCGGCTCAAGGGGGACGAGAAGGAGTTCGTGACCGTGTGGCTGACCTTCCAGCAGCGGACGCTCCACCACGAGGCCCAGTTCATGCCGGCGCCCGAGACCAATGTCGAAGAGACCTGGCGCTACTTGCTCAAGCGCAATGCCGACCTGGTGGGCATGTGCTTCGCCCTGGGGCTGGAAGACGCGATCTACCTGGTGGGCCGGGTGCCCGCCGACCGGGTCGACGACGACGAGCTCGACCGGATCATGGGGGCCTCGCTGGCCTATACCGATGAGTGCTTCCCGACGGCCATGACCCTCGGCTACGAGGGCATGTACCGGCGGCGCCCTCCCTCGCAGCGCTGACCGACTGCACCACATGGCGGCTGCTGATACCACATGGCGGCTGCTGATCGGCCGCCGGGTGGGCATGGGGTGGCCCGCCGGCCGCCGGGTGGGCATGGGGTGGCCCGCCGGCCGCCGGGTGGGCATGGGGTGGCCCGCCGGCCGCCGGGTGGGCATGGGGTGGCCCGCCGGCCGCCGATCGAGCTTGGCCCGGCTGGAGACCTCCCCAGGCCAGCTGCGAGCGCTGCTAGCTTCGCAGCATGACAGCCCCGAAACTCCTGGTCGTAGGCGGAGGCAAGATGGGATCGGCCATGGTGGCCGGGATGCTCGACGCGGGCTGGGCCACGGCGAGCGAACTCGCCGTTGCCGACCCTGACGCCGGTCAGCGGGATCGCCTTGCCGAGCGGCATCCGGGCCTGAACGTCCTCGACGCCCCGGTCGACGCCGAGGGGGCGCTTCTCGCCGTCAAACAGGATGCCGTCGACCGGGCGTGCCGTGCTCTCGGGGCCGTGGGGGTTCCCCGGGTGCTCTCGGTGGTGGCCGGCATAAACACCACTCGGCTCGAATCGGTGCTCCCGCCTGGCACGGTGGTTGTGCGGGCCATACCGAACACCCCCTCGCTGGTGGGTGCGGGGGTAGCCGCCATGTCCGGCGGCGGCACCGCCATCGGTGCCGACCTCGACTGGGCGGAGGGGATCCTGGCTGCAGTGGGGCAGGTCGTCCGCCTTCCCGAGCGTCACCTCGACGCGGTGACCGGCCTGTCGGGTTCCGGCCCTGCTTACGTCTTCCTCATGGCCGAAGCCCTGATCGAGGCCGGGGTGGCGGCCGGCCTGCCCCGGGACATCAGCCGGGACCTGGTGGTCGGCACGTTGTCAGGATCGGCAAAACTCCTGGTCGAGACGGGGGACGACCCTGCTGTGCTGCGGGCTGCCGTCACGTCTCCCGGTGGCACCACCGCGGCGGGACTCCGCACGCTCGAGTTCAAGGCGGTGCGGTCCGCCTTCATCGAGGCGGTGGCCGCCGCCACCGAGCGGTCACGGCAGTTGGGTCGCTGACAGTCGCAGGTCCCTGCGTCTCCGGCCCTCTTCCTGCACCGAATTTCTGAATCTCCCAATTCTCACTTTCCACACCAACCTCAGTGGCGTACAGTCGCCCCAGCGGAGGGAGTGAGTCACCAATGGAAGACAGCGCGAGCGCCCGGTTCCTGACCGTCACCGAGGTGGCGGCCAGCCTGCGGGTCTCCAATATGACCGTGTACCGCCTGATCAACGCGGGCGGATTGCCCGCCATCCGGATCGGCAAGTCGTTCCGGATACGCGAGGACGACCTCAACCGGTATCTGACCGGGCAGTACACCAAAGCCGGCTGACCCCTGGCGCCGAGCAAGGCCTCACCGCCTCCCGAGCGTGGGGTGGCGTCCGGTCCGGCGTCGGCCGTCCCGGCGCCGGCCGTCTTCTTTCTGTCCGACTACGGGTTGGTCGACGAATTCGCCGGGGTGGTCCATGCAGTCCTGCAGCGACTGGCGCCCGGCGTGCCTGTCGTCGACCTCACGCACCAGGTCCCCCGCTTCGACGTGGTCGCCGGCGCCGAGGTGCTGGCGCGTGCGGTGCCTCACCTCGGCACGGGCGTGGTCCTTGCCGTCGTCGACCCCGGAGTCGGCACCGAGCGGCGTGGCCTGGCCATCGAAGTGCGTGCCGAGACCGGTCCGCGCTGGATGGTCGGTCCCGACAACGGGTTGTTGCTCCCGGCTTCCCATCTGCTCGGGGGACCCCGACGGGCTGTGGTCCTCGGAGGTATCTCCACGTTCGACGGCCGTGACGTCTTCGCCCCGGCCGCCGCCCATCTGGTCGGTGGCGGCCCTCCGGAGGACCTGGGCCGTCCGGCCGATGTGGGTGCGCTGGTGGCCCTGCCCGATCGCCCGGCTGACGCGTTGATCGCGGATGGCGTCCTCATCACGTCGGTGAGCTGGGTCGATGGCTACGGGAATGTTCAGTTGGTCGGCGCCGACGACACCTGGGAGAAGGCGGGGGTGGTGCCGGGAACGAAGGTGCTGGTCGAGCTGGACACGACGACCGGGAGTCTCCGGGCCCACGCTCGACGGGTACCGGCCTACTCCTCGTTGGCCCCGGGTGAGCTGGGCCTCCTTCTGGACGCCAACGGTCGCCACGCCCTGGTCCTCGACCGGGCCTCGGCGGCACTGGCCCTGGGCGGGGCCCGTCCGGGCACGGAGGTACGGGTGCGAGTGGAGGGTTGACACGGAATCCCTCGGGCCTTGTCATCGTTTTTCCCTTCCCGGCCGTGTCTCGGTACGATCCGCGCGGTGCCCAACCCAGTCGACCCCGTCACCGAGCCGTCGAGCCAGAGCTCGGGACCGAGCTCGAGCCTGGGCAGTGGGCCCGCGGGACCGAGCTCGGTTCCATCCGGCAAGCGTTCGGGACCGACCACGGGACCGACCGCCGGACCGACCGCCGGACCCAGCACCGAACCGACCACTGGACCGTCGAGCCGGGGACCGGCGGCTGCTGTCGATGAGAGCCGGCCCGAGCCGACCGGTGAGCGCAGGATCCCCGAGGCCACCGTGGTCCGCCTCCCCGTGTACCAGCGGATCCTCGAGGAGATGCTCCGGTCGGGGAACTCCACGGTGTCGTCGGAGCAGTTGGCCGCGTCGGCGCGCATCAACGCAGCCAAGGTGCGCAAGGACCTGTCGCTCTTGGGCTCGTTCGGGACCCGCGGCTCCGGCTACGACGCCGCCTTCTTGATCCAGCAGATCGACCGGGAGCTAGGGCTCGACAAGGTGTGGCCGGTGGTCATCGCCGGGATCGGCAACTTGGGGCGAGCCCTGGCCAACTCCCGTGGATTCACGACCAGGGGCTTCACCGTGGCGGCCCTGCTCGACGTCGACCCCGATGTGGTGGGCGAGAAGATCGGTGACATCACCGTTCGCCACATCGACGAGCTCGAGGCGGTCGCCGCCGAGCACAGCCTGTCCATCGGCGTCATCGCCACCCCCGCCCCCGTCGCCCAGCGCGTCGCCGACCTGCTGGTCCAGGCGGGTGTGCGCTCCTTGTTGAACTTTGCCCCCACGGTCTTGGACGTGTCGCCTGACATCCTCCTGCGCTACGTGGACCTGTCCATCGAGCTGCAGGTCATGAGCTTCTACCAGGCCCGACGGGGAGCCTCGTCGGAGGACCAGGGCATGCCATCCATCCGATCGATCGGCCTGACCAGCTCCTGAGGACCGGCTGCACAGGGTGTCTGGCCGGTCTCGGGGCGGTTGGGGTCGGCGCCCGCAGGAGCCCACCTGCGACCGGCGATGGGGTCGGGTGCCGGCTCTCCCAGGGTCGGCCGCACGATCGCGACTGGCGATTTGTCGTGGGGACCGGCATGCTTGATGCTCGGTTGAGGTCCACCTACCTGGGTGCGGACCATCGACCGAGCGACCAAGGGAGTCACCCACAGCAGTGTCCGTCGTTGTCGTAGGTATCGAGCAACGCCAGGCCCCGCTCGACCTGCTCGAGCAGGTGGCGGTGGGAGAGAACGCCCTACCCAAGGCGCTCGGGATGCTGCACGACCGAGCGAACCTTTCCGAAGCCGTCGTGCTCTCGACCTGCCTGCGCACCGAGGTCTACGCCGTGGTCGAGCGGTTTCACGACGGGGTGGCCGAGCTTCAGGAATTCTTCGCCGCTATCGCCGGCCAACCCGTCGAGGCCCTGGCCGACCACTTGATCACCCGGTTCGACGATGACGTCGCCGACCACCTGTTCACCGTCGCCTCCGGTCTGGACTCGGCCGTGCTGGGGGAGTCGGAGGTCCTCGGCCAGGTTCGCCGGGCCTGGGAGCATGCCCGGCGCGAGCGGGCCTCTGGCCCGGTGCTCGGATCGTTGTTCCGGCACGCCGTCGAGACCGGGAAGCGGGTCCGGTCGGAGACGGCAATCGCCCGGGGCATCACCTCTCTGTCCAACGGGGCGGTGGCCATGGCGGCCAACCGCCGCGCGGGAGGATTGGCCGGCGCTCGGATCCTGGTGGTGGGGGCGGGGGAGATGGGCGAAGGAGTCATCCGGGCTGTGGCTTCGCACGATCCGGCCGAGCTGGTGGTGGCCAATCGCACGTCGGCTCGTGCTGCCGAGGTGGTCGGCGCGCTACCGGCAGAGCTCGGCTCCCGGAGCCGGGTGGCCTCGATGGCCACCGTCTCCGCGGCATTGGCAAGTGCCGATGTGGTGTTCAGCTCCGTGGCCACCACCCATCCCATCGTGGAGATGTCCGTCCTCGAGTCGGCCGTGTCCCGGCGTCAGCCGGACGATCCCCTGCTGGTCGTCGACCTGGGCGTGCCGAGGAACGTTGAGCCGGCGGCGGCGGCGCTGGACGGGGTCACGTTGCTCGATATGGACGCCCTCAGGGCGGCGGTCGAAGGGGCGCTCTCCGGTCGCCAGGGCGAGGTGGCCCAGGCCCGGGAGATCGTGGCCGACCAGCTGGAGCGCTACCGGATCGCGGCGCGGGCCCGGGGTGCGGCCCCCGTGGTGTCTGCCCTCCGGTCGCGGGCCGAAGAGGTACGGCGCTCCGAGCTCGAGCGGCACCGATCCAAGCTGTCCGAGCTCACCGAGGAGCAGTGGGACCAGGTTGACGCCGTGACGCGGGCGACGGTGGCCAAGGTCTTGCACGAGCCGACGGTGGCGGTGAAGGACGCTGCGGGCACGCCCCGGGGCGAGCGGCTTGTCGAGGCCCTCCGGGCCCTGTTCGACCTGTAGTACCGTGCCCAGCCGCCCGCAGCTTCGGCTGGCCACCCGGCGGTCGCCGCTAGCCCTCTGGCAGGCCCGCCGGGTCGCCGACCTGCTGGCCGAGCACTGGGGC
Organism: uncultured Acidimicrobiaceae bacterium; assembly: GCA_963803065.1. GTDB lineage: Bacteria > Actinomycetota > Acidimicrobiia > Acidimicrobiales > RAAP-2 > DASXMT01. Next base: position 379,474 of record CAWDKW010000002.1, on the reverse strand, counting down.
TCGGACGTTCTCCCGGCGGTGAGGCTGGTCACCGTGGAGACCACCGGCGACCGGAACACCGCTGTCCCCTTGCACTCCCTGGGCGGGCAGGGCGTCTTCGTGAAGGAGGTCCAGGCGGCAGTCCTCCGGGGCGAGGCCGACATCGCGGTGCACTCGGCCAAGGACCTGCCGGCCGCTCACGGCCTGTCGCCCGAGGGCCTGATCCTCGCCGCCTTCCCCGAACGGGCCGATCCGCGGGACTTGCTGGTCGGTCGCACATTGGACGAACTAGCCGCCGGCTCGACCGTGGCCACAGGATCGGTGCGGCGGCGATCCCAGCTGGCCAACCTCCGACCCGACCTCACCTTCACCGACCTGCGGGGGAATCTGGGGACCCGGCTACGCGCCGTCGGAAAGAGCGGTCTCGTCGCCGTGGTCGTGGCCAAGGCGGGGGTGGACCGGCTGGGCTGGGAACCGCCCGACGGGATCGACGTCGAGACGCTCGCCACGATGCTGATGGTGCCCCAGGTCGGCCAGGGTGCGTTGGCCGTCGAGTGCCGGGCGGACGACCACGACACGAGGGCTGTGCTGGCCCGCATCGACGACGCTGTCGTCCGCCGGGCCGTCACCGCCGAGCGTGCCTACCTGGCCGAGCTCGGGGGCAGCTGCACCTTGCCGGTCGGGGCTTACGCCGAGGCGGCGTCCGACAACACCGGACGAGGCACTCTGGTGCTGACGGGGGTGTTGGCCAGTGACGACGGTCGGGTGGTGCTTCGCCATGGGGCTCAGGGCGACGATCCCGGGCAGCTCGGCCGCGACGTGGCCCGGACGCTGCTCGATGAGTGCGGGGGCACCTCGCTCGGTCCCTGGGGCGACCGGGAGGGCACCGGTGCAGTGGAGTCGTCGCCGTGACCGTGTACCTGGTCGGCGGGGGCCCGGGGGACCCAGAGCTGGTGACGGTTCGGGGCGCCAAACTGTTGGCCCGGGCCGATGTGGTCGTCTACGACCGGTTGATCGCCCATTCGCTCCTGGACCTCGCCCCTCCGAGCGCAGAGCGGATCGACGTGGGGAAGAAGCCGGGTCAGCCTACGCGTCGAGCGCGACATCAACGCGCTGCTGGTGGCGCAGGGCCGGCTCGGCCGAGAGGTGGTCCGCCTCAAGGGAGGCGACCCATTTCTGTTCGGGCGAGGGGGCGAGGAGGCCGAGGCACTCCGCGCCGCCGGCATCTCCTATGAGGTGGTGCCCGGCGTCACCTCGGCGTTCGCCGCTCCGGCCGCCGCCGGCATTCCGGTCACCCACCGCGGGCTCTCGACCTCGGTCACCGTGGTGACGGGCCACGTCGGTGACCCCTCGGCTCCCGGGGGCGTCGACTGGCAGGCACTGGCCAGGGCCGACGGCACGTTGGTGGTGATGATGGGCATGGCCGATCGCGCCCGGATCGCCGAGGCGCTCATCGAGGGTGGCCGTCCCGCGGGTACCCCGGTGTCCGTCGTCCACTGGGGTACCACGGACCAACAGCGCACCGAACGCACCACCCTCGACGGGCTGGCCGGAGTCGAGCTCCCCGCGCCCTGCACCATCGTGATCGGGGCTGTGGCCGGGCTCGACCTCAGCTCCACGGCCGACACCCATGGCGGTGGTGGCGGGGCGTGACCGACAGGCCCGCACCCGGGGCGCTCGCCGGGACCGCTGTCGTGGTCACCCGGACCCGGGCCCAGGCCTCCTCGTTGGTAGACCGCTTGACCGGTGAGGGGGCGACGGTGGTGGAGCTCCCGGTGATCGCCATCGAAGATCCGCCCGACGGCGGGCGTGCCCTCGGGCAGGCGGCGAGCCGGGCCGCCGCCGGTGACTATGACTGGCTGGTGTTCACCTCCGCCAACGCCGCCTCTCGGTTCCTGGCCGCGCTCGGGGACCGCGTCGTTCCGGCGTCGACCCGGTGGGCAGCCGTCGGGCCGGGCACTGCGGCAACCCTGGGCGGCGGGGGTTATCCGCCCGACTTGGTCCCGAGCAGTGCAGTGGCAGAGGGGTTGGTTGACGAATTCCCCGAACGCCCAGCCGTAGCCCGAGGATCGCAGGGGGCGCGGGTCCTGTTCCCGAGGGCAGAATCGGTGCGCGGCACGCTGGCCAGCGGGATTCGGGCCAAAGGATGGGCGGTTGATGAAGTCGTTGCCTACCGGACGGTGGCGGGGACGCCAGACCCAGCCGTAGTGGCCGCGGCCGGACTCGCTGATGCGGTTGCCTTCACCTCGTCCTCGACGGTCGAGCGTACCGTGTCGCTGCTCGGCATCGACCGAGTCCCGCCCGTGGTGGCGAGCATCGGGCCGGTCACTTCGGCATCGGTGGTGGCGGCCGGGCTGTCGGTCACAGTGGAAGCGTCCGAGCACACCATTGACGGCCTTGTCTCCGCCCTTCTGGCCGCTCTCGGCGATGGCGAGCGACGTCGGGCTGGCCCGATTGTGTGAGGCCGCCGGGGCGTCCGGGGTGATCCCGTCGGGGGTGACGGGCGGCCCCACCGTCCTGCCGTAGGCTGTGAGTCCGTGTCTCGCACCAATCCGAGCAATTTGACCCCGGGCCTCACCGAGCATGGCTTCCCGGCTCGGCGCATGCGGCGGCTACGGAGGACCACAGCCCTCCGACGGCTGGTGGCCGAGACGCGACTGTCGGTCGACGACCTGGTCGCGCCGCTCTTCGTTGCCGACGGTCTGCTCGAACCCCATCCCATCGCGTCGCTCCCAGGTGTGGTCCAGCACACGGTGGACACCCTGGCCACCGAGGCCAAGCGGCTCACCGGACTGGGTGTGCCCGGGCTCATCCTGTTCGGGCTGCCGCGGCCGGAGGACAAGGACGCGGTGGGCTCTCAGGCCTTCGACTCGAACGGGATCGTCCAGCGCGGACTGGCCGCCGTCCGAGAAGCGGTAGGCGACGCAGTCGTGCTCATCGCCGACTGCTGTCTGGACGAGTTCACCGATCACGGTCACTGCGGGATCGTCGACCCGGTCACCGGGGACGTTGACAACGACGCCACACTCCCCCTCTACGCCCGGACGGCGGTCTCGCAGGCCGCGGCCGGCGCCGACGTGATTGCACCCAGCGGCATGATGGACGGGCAGGTGGCCGCGATCCGCGCTGCCCTCGACCGCGACGGTCGTGATGACACGGCCATCCTGGCCTACGCGGCCAAGTACGCCTCGGCCCTCTACGGCCCGTTCCGAGAGGCGGTGGACGTGACCATCGCCGGCGGTGGGAACCGCAAGGGATACCAACAGGACCCGCGCAACCGCCGGGAGGCCATGGCTGAAGTGGCCCTCGATATCGCCGAAGGCGCCGACATGGTTATGGTCAAGCCGGCGCTCACTTATCTCGACGTCATCGCCGACGTTGCTGCTGCCGTCGACGTGCCCGTGGGGGCGTACCACGTCAGCGGGGAGTACGCCATGATCCAGGCCGCGGCCGAGCGGGGGTGGATCGACGGGCCCGCTGTGGCCCTCGAGCAGGTGACGGCGGTGAAGCGGGCGGGAGCAGACATCATCCTCACTTACTTCGCCGGGGACCTGGCCGAGGTCCTGGGTGGCTGACCACAGTCGTTCGGATGAGCTCTTCGAACGGGCCACCGCTGTCATCCCCGGCGGCGTCAACTCCCCCGTGCGCTCGTTCCGCTCAGTCGGGCGGCGTCCTTACTTCGTAGCCCGAGGTGATGGGGCGTCGGTCTGGGACGCCGATGGAAACCGCTACCTCGACTTCGTACAGTCCTATGGAGCGTCGCTACTGGGGCACGCCCACCCCGCCGTCATCGCTGCCATCACCGCAGCCGCCGCTCTGGGCACCACCTACGGGGCGCCGACCGAGGGTGAGGTGCTTCTGGCCGAGGCGATCTGTGCTCGGGTGCCGGGTTGTGACCAGGTTCGTCTGGTGTCGTCCGGAACCGAGGCGGCCATGAGTGCCATCCGGGTGGCTCGCGGTTTCACCGGCCGGTCCCGGATCGTGAAGTTCGCCGGTTGCTACCACGGCCATTCCGACGGCCTGCTGGCCGGCGGGGGGAGTGGCGTGGCCACGCTCGGGCTCCCCGACTCGGCCGGCGTCCCGGCCGGGGCAGTGGGAGAGACCGTGGTGGCGCCCTACAACGTCGTACCTGAGCTGGGCGACGACGTGGCCTGCGTCATCGTCGAGCCGGTGGCGGCCAACATGGGCCTGGTTCCCCCGCAGCCCGGTTTCCTCGAGGGCCTGCGTTCGGCGTGCGACGCGGCCGGCGCCCTGTTGATCTTCGACGAGGTGATTACCGGCTTCCGCCTGGGATCCGGCGGCGCTACTGCGATGTCGGGGGTCCGACCCGACCTGTGGTGCTTCGGCAAGGTAATCGGGGGCGGTCTCCCTGTCGGGGCCTTCGGTGGCCGGCGCGATGTACTGTCCGTGCTCGCGCCGGGCGGCCCGGTCTATCAAGCGGGGACGCTGTCGGGGAACCCTCTCGCAACCGCGGCTGGTGTGACCGTCCTGAACCTGATGGACCCGCCGGCCTACTCAGCCCTTTCGGGCCGGGTGGAGGAGTTCGGCGCCTCCCTGGCCAAGGTGCTGACGGCGGCCATGGCCGGGAGCGGGTTCTCGGCCCAGGTCCCAGTGGTGGGCCCCCTGGTGGGCCTGTTCTTCGTGCCCGACGGCGAAGGACCGGTCACCGACTACGACGGTGCCGTCCGGTCAGCTGGTACGGGCATCTACCCGCCGTTTTTCCGCTGCCTGCTCGATCGAGGGATCGCCCTTGCTCCGGGGCCCTACGAGGTGGCGTTCCCTTCGATGGCCCACGATCCCGCCGAGCTGGCCTGGACGGTCGACATGGCTGGCCAGGCGGTTGTCGAGGCACTCGAGTCATTGCCTGAGGCTGGCTGACGCAGCTGATGGGTCCTTGGGACAGCACTGGCTTCGCCCTTTGGGACCCTGGCTTAGCCCTTTCGGCAGCGCTGACTTAGACCTTGGGACAGCACTCGCTTAGCCCCTTGGGACAGCGCTGGCTTAGCCATTTGGGAGACGGCGGACTTAGCCCGGTGGACGCGGCAACGAGAGGACGCAACAAGAGAGACGGTTGTCCGGAGCGTCAACGACGCAACCTAACGAGGTGCGTGTCGGACGCGGCGGGCTCCAGTGGGTCCGCGGGAGATCCGGCCCGGCAGCGGCCTACGGCCTTGCCGGCTCTCTGCCAGCGAAAGGCTCTCTGCCAGCTAGAAGAGCCGGTCCGGTTCCGGGGACGTGCGGGCGCCGTCGGACGGGGCGCCGTCGATGTCGGGGTCGTCGGGGTCGTCCGTGGTGGTTGTCCTCGGCGGTGGCTTCTCGGGTGGGAGCCACTGCCAGGTCCCCGGGCCGCCCTCGAGCCGGAATCCCTTGTGGTGTCGCATGTAGTGGTGTCGGCCGCACAACCTGGCCAGGTTCCAGAGGGCCGTCGGGCCGCCCTCGACCACGGGGATGATCCGGTGGTCGATCTGGAGGCCCTGTCGCACGTCGCACCCCGGGACCACACAGGTCTCGTCCCGGGCGATGAGTGCCTGCTCCAGGGGGGCCCGGATGGTCCGGCCCAGGTAGGTGATCGAGGCGATGTCGGTCCCCTTCGTGATGACCAGGTGCAAGATGGCGTCGCCGAGGAGCGACCGGGCCGTCTCGATGGGGACGGGGCCCACCCCGGCGAGCTCACAGCGCTCGTCGCCTTCGATGCTCCCCCGGCGGAGGGCGGCAAGGTCCACCCGGAGGTGCACGCTGGCCGGTGGGGGGAGACCGGGCGACAGTGGCCCGCTCGTCTCCTCGTCCGAGCCGGCCGGGCCGGTCTGGTCCGAGTTGGTGCCGGCCTGCCCACCGGTCATGCCGGTGGCGTCGGTGCCGGCCTGCCCACCGGTGCCGGTGGCGTCGGTGCCGGCCTGCCCACCGGTCCCGGTGGCGTCGGTGCCGGCCTGCCCACCGGTCCCGGTGGCGTCGGTGCCGCCCTGCCCACCGGTCGTGCCGGAGCCGGCCTGTCCACGCCCGGGGCCCGATGGCCGGCGCTCCCCGGTGAGCAGGGCGACCAGGGCGTCGGCGTCGTAGGCGTCGGGGCGCTCCCTGATGCCCAGCCTGCGGGCCTCGTCGAAGAGGGCGGTGCGGGCGGGCCGGAGTGCTGCGAGCACCTTGGCCCCGGCATCGGGGGTAAAGAGGCCCTCCAAGCGGAAGGCCCCGTCGGAGTCGGTGTAGTGGTGCAGGTAGCGGGAATCTCGGATGCGCTCGTAGGCGGCCAGGGCGTCCTCGGTGGATCGGGCCTTGGCCTTGGCCCGCAGGCACCGGTCGGCCAGCTGGCGGTGGGACTCGGTTGGGTCCTTCGCCGCTTCGACCAGCTCCTCCGAGCTGTCCGGGTCGAGCTTCAACACCCCGGCCACCTGGCGGGCCCTCGAGGTGGACAGCTCCCCGGTGCGGAGGGCGTCGTCCAACACGGGGTGGTCTTCCATCTGGTCGGCCAGCGCCAGAGCGCCAGCCGAGGCCCCGACGGACTCCCCCGTCTTTTTCGACAGCCACTCGGCCGCCGAGCGGGCGCCGTCTCTGCGGTGGCAGTCGGCCTCGGTCGCCCGCTTGGCCGCCAAGGCCTTCCCTGTGGCACAGAGGTGCTCACCCCGGGAGAACCGCTCGATCAACACGGCGGCGTCCTCACCCGAGTAGCGCCTCGGCTCGAACGAGGAGACGAAGGACTCGAGCAACGAGATGGCCTCGGTGACCGACTCGGCTGTGTCGGGGGAGCCGGCCTCGGTGACCGATTCGGCCGTGTCGAAGGAGCCGGCCCCGGGTACCGATTCGGCCGTGTCGGGAGACCCTGTGCTGCAACAGCCAGTTGGCGATCCGACGGCGTCGGTGCCAGGGGCCGTCCGCCGCTCAGGCCGATTGCCCTTCGGCCCGGTGCTCCCGGTACTCCTCGTGCTGCGCTGGTCCGTCTTGGCCATACGGAGAGCATGACAGAGGGGTGTGACAACTATTCAGAGCACATGGAAAGCCACTGGATGAGACGGACGAGTTAGTTGACGACAGGGCCCGACCTGGAGCCTACGCCGGCGTCAGGCGGCCGGAGATGGACCGGCATCGGCGTGTGGCACCATCGAGTGTGCTTACATCCCAGGTCTGCACGTACGAATCGATCCACTCGCCCCAGTTACTCCGTTGGTCGGCTCGGTTGCGGCCGATGTGGGACCCGGACGGAACCGAGACTCGCGAGGTCTTCGACCACCGGAAGATGTGGGAATGGCTGTTCATCTGCGAATCGCTGCGCGAAGCCGGCATGCTCCAGCCGGGGCGCAGAGGGCTCGGTTTCGGTGTCGGGCGCGAGGCGCTGGTGTCCCTGTTCGTGGGTATGGGCTGCACTCTGGTGGCCACCGATCTCGGAGCTGAACAGGCTCGCGCGGCGGGCTGGACGGACACCGGTTCGGAGTTCGCCGGAGGGCTCTCCGGGTTGAACGACTACGGGTTCTGCCCCCCAGAAGAGTTCGAGCAACGTGTCGAGTACCGCGACCTGGACATGAACCACATCCCCGACGACCTGTGCGACTTCGACTTCACCTGGTCTTCCTGTGCCTTCGAGCACCTCGGCTCGCTGGCTGCCGGCATGGACTTCGTCGCCAATCAGATGCAGTGCCTCAAGCCCGGCGGCCTGGCCGTCCACACCACCGAGCTGAACGTGTCGTCGGACACCGACACGATTGCCGAGGGCGGCACGGTCCTCTACCGCCGGTGGGACATCGAGGACCTGGTCAGGCGCCTACGAGCTGACGGTCATCGGATCGCCTACGACCTTTCGGAGGGCAGCCAGCCGGCCGATAGGCATATCGACGTCCCCCCGTTTACGAACACGCATCTGCGCACCAAACTGGGGGACTACGTGACGACTTCATTCGCCCTCGTCATCCAAAAGGACGGAGGTGTAGGGGCATGGCGCTCCCGAGCCAAACGCCTGCTGGCACGACAACGCTGAGGCGCCCCCATGCACGACAATGGGGGCGTGTGGGCGGAGCCAAGGTCGTGAACGGACGACGCATGAACGGACGACGCGTGAACGGACGACGCGTGAACGGACGATGACGGGGCCCGGGCCCTTCGGGGAGCGACCATCGCCGGATCCGAAGGAGTCGACCAGCGGCTTTCGACTGGACGGCATCTCGCTTATCGGCGACGGGATCGAGGGTCCCGAAACGGTCGACGGGTTGACGCTCCTGTTCGATTCCGTCGGCTTCGTCATCGTCGGTCCCGCACCGGGTGCCTCGCGACGGGTCGAGTGGAAGGCGCTCACCGGGGTCGAGATGGGCGTCGTCGTATCAGGGACCGACGGGGGCATCGCCACCCCGCTGGATGTCACCTCGGCAGGCAAGACGGTCCGGTTCTTGCTCCCGGCCGCCCGGGTGTCCCAGGCGCAGATCTCGTTGCTCGAGCGCAGGTTGGTCACCTGGCGGGCCCCGGCGAGTCGGGGCGACGGGCCGGGGGGAGGGCTCGCACCGGCATACGGCCGCCCGAGCACCATCCCGGTCACACCCGGTTGGGCCGATCAGCCGGTCGACCACCTTGGGGGGCACTCCCGAAAACGACGGCGCAAGGTCGTGGGCATGTCCCTGTCGATCCTCCTCGTCCTGGCCGGTGTAGGCATCTGGATCGGCCTGGCCACAAGCGGCCCGTCGACGAGATCGACCACCTCGACCACTCGGCCGTCCCCGGATCAGCAGCTCGCCCGGAACACGATGCTGGCTAAAACGGACCTCCCGTCCGGGTGGCAGGTCTCCTCGGGGGGATCGGGTGGGACGAGCGCGGCCGACAGGAAGGCCGAAGGCCGGATCGCAACGGCCTTCCAGAAGTGCATGGGGATCACCGCCGATCAGGCCACCACCGCCCTCGGCGGGCAGAGCAGGGACCAGACGGCACAGGCCCAGTCGCCGATCTTCGTCGGGCCGGCGGCCGGGTCCGTCTCCGGCGCAGCCACCGAGCTCCAGTCGACGTCGGCCGTGGTCCGCACGCATGCCGACGAGACGAACGACTACGCCGTCTACGCCAATCCCCGCTATCCCCAGTGCAATGCCGTGGCGGGCGCGGCCGAGGCCCAGATCGGCGTGAACGACACCAGCGGAGGCCACGACAAGCCGGGACCGGCCGAGGGCCACGCGGTGGCGATCCCGTCGTTCCCCGGTGAGCAGGTTCTCGAGGTCGAATCGACCTTCACGCTCAATTCCGGAGGTCAGGCCATCGTGGTGCAGGACTATCAGGTCCTGGTGGCCGGCGACCGGGTCGAGTCCACGCTGGGCGCGTTCGCCGTCGGTACGGTGTTCCCGACGGACGTGCTGTCTGCCTCGGCTTCGACGCTCGAGCATCGGGTCGCATCCGTTGGACCGGGAAAGGGCGCAGCTTGACCACCGAGGAACCAAGGCTGCCCCCCGAAGGCGAACCGAGGCTGCCCCCTGAAGGCATGGTGCTCATCGGCGTCGATCTTGGCGGCGACTACGAACGCGGCACGGCGACGGTCCACGGGCTGAACCTGTTGTTCAACGCCGACGGCATCACCGTGCAGGGACCCGAGCCTGGTGCCGAGCGCCTTATGGCCTGGTCGGGCCTCTCGTCGGCCTCGTGCCGGGCCCGGGCACGCCAGGGGGACGGGACCATGGCCACGGTGATGGTCCTGCAGGCCGGATCGCAGACGGTTCGCTTCTTTCTACCCAGCGACAGGGTGACGGTCGGCCAGGCGGCCTATCTCGACCAGGCCCTGCCGATCTGGCTGGCTCGTTACGGCGGCGCGGCCGACGGTGCGGATGCCGACGGCTCGGCTGCCGTGCCGCCCGCTCCGGGTCATCCGGCGCCGACCATGCCTCCCGGTCCGGCCGGTGCCGCGCCGACCATGCCTCCCGGTCCGGCCGGTGCTGCGCCGACCATGCCTCCCGGCCCGGCCGGTGCTGCGCCGACCGCTCCGGCGCCGCCGATACCGCCCGGTCCGGCTCCGTACATGCCCGGTGTGGCGCCGCCGGGTTCTGCTCCGCCGGGGCCGCCCACTCCGCCCTTGCCCGGCATGCAGCCGGTCGATCCCGGGTCCCACCCAACGAGCCCACGACGGCTCATCCGGCGGCGCACCCTGTTCGTAGCCGTCGGCACCCTGGTGGCGGCGCTGATCGCCCTCGCCGTGTACTTCGCCACCAACGACTCGGGCACGGCGGCCGTCTCCCCCTCCACGCCCGGTACAACGGCTCCGCCGGCCGATCAGGGGTTGGTCAACACGATCAACCTGCGCCTGTCAGACCTGCCGACGGGCTTCGGCAAGGTGCCACCGATCAGCTCCAACCTCACGCCGGCACAGCAACGCGCCCAGACCCGAGCGGTGAACCAGTTCGCCGCCTGCCTCGGGATGCCTCAGGCGTTCATCGGCGGACTGTTCGGCAACCTGGCCCAGACCGACCAGACGGCGGCCGGGGACTCGCCCACCTTCGCCAGCGCAGCCACCCCCACGACGATCGCCAACTCCCACACCACGGTGGTGAAGACGACGAGCGACGCCACCGCCGACACGTCGCCGTTCACCAAGCCCAACTTCACCTCGTGTTTCAGCCAGTTCCAGAACGCCTCGGTGGCTGCCCAGGTCGCCGGGGGCACGGCCACGGTCACCTCGGTCCCTCTGCTGGCCCCGACAGGCGTCGGCGCCTACGGCTACCTGACGACGGCCAAGCTGCCCGGGCAGGGCACGCTGCTCACGGAGAATGCCTTCATGATCGGGGGACGCACCGAGACGGGGCTCACGATCCAGACCACGGGCGCCTCCGTCTCCACTGATGTGTTCGACTCGGCCTACACGGCCATCGTCCAGCGGGTCGCCGACGCCGGCAGGACCTGAGGCCCCCGGCCTGCATCCGGCCAGGTCAGGCAGCAGCCCTGGGCCAGGTGCGGGCCACGGAGGCAAAAGCGCGATAGGCGGCCTCGGCCGGCCCGAGCTCGTCTGGTCGCAACAGGTTGGCCATGATCTTCAGGATCCACGACATCAGGCTCTCGGAGTGCATCCCGGTCCCCACGCACAGCTTCATGAGGGCGGGCTGGCTGATCATCCTGATGAAGGCGCTGGCCACCTTGTAGTAGAGGTCGTAGGCGTCCTCGAGCCGCCGTTCGTACCGGGCCAGGGCCGCCTCGCCGTCGCCGGACAGGGCCTCGCCCAGTGAGGCCGCGGCCAGGCGCCCGGTTTCGTAGCCATAGGCGATCCCCTCGCCGTTGAACGGGTTGATCGATCCGCCGGCGTCGCCCACCACCAGCGTGGTCGGCCCGACCCGCGGACCGACGGACAGCGCCATGGGCAGCTTGCCCCCGGTGGGCGGGCCCAGGCAGGTCTCGGGCGACAGCTCCCACTCCTTCGGGGCGAAGGCCACGAAGGCATCCATGAGGTGGGAGGTGTTGACGCCCTTCCAGCGGCGGTCGGTGGAGAGGAGGCCCACCCCGGCGTTGACCCGGCCGTCGCCGAGGGGGAAGATCCAGCCGTAGCCGGGGACCACGTCGCCGCTCGAGTCCCGGATGTCCAGATAGGAATCGATGTAGGGCTGGTCGTGGCCGGGCGAGCGGTAGTAGGTCCGCAGAGCCATCCCCATGGGCTGGCTGCGGTTCCGCGCCGTGCCCAGCATCCGGCCGAAGCGGGAGTTGGCCCCGTCGGCCACCACCACGTAGCGGGCCCGCACCTCCCGGGTCTTCCCGCTCGCTTTGTCCTTCACCACGGCCCCGACGCAGGCGGGCAGGACAGGAACCTCCCGATCCACACGGGCCTCCCAGTCCACACGAGCCTCCCGATCCAGAGCCGCCTCCCGATCCAGAGGAGCCGAGGTCCCGGCCGCGGCGGCCGATGACCCCTCGGGCCGGGCGCAGGCGCGGCGGGTGGCGTCGGCCAGGATGGGGGCGACGGCCTCGGTCCCCTGCCAGACGGTGGCCCCGGCCTTCTCGGCCTGCTGGCTGACGATCTGGTCGAGGTCGTGGCGGGTGATCACGTAGCCGTAGGAGGGGAAGCTCGGGTGCTCGGGCCAGGGCAGCTCGAGGACCCTGCCGTAGGCGTTGGCCCGCAGCCCCTGATAACGATGCGCGCCGCTCAGCGAGGCCTCGAGGCCCATGTCGGCGATCTGGCGGACGGCGCGGGGGGTGAGGCCGTCCCCGCAGGTCTTCTCCCGGGGGAAGACCTTCTTCTCCACCAGGGCAACGTCCCACCCCGCCTCGGCCAGCCAGTAGGCACACGACGATCCGGCGGGGCCGCCTCCGACGACCAGGACATCGTGCACACGGGCGTCATCAAGGCGGGGATGGTCGTCGGCGGGACGCTTCCCCGGAGCGCCGCCTCGGCTGGCAGGTTGAGCGATCACGACCACCGATGGTAGGCCCGGTCCGTCCGAGCCGGCGCACGCCCGGCTCCGATGTGCCTGCCTCCAGGCCAGCGTGGTAAAACGATTCCGCTGTGGCCGATTATCTCCCGATCCTCGTGCTCTTCGTCCTGGGCATGCTCTTTGCCGCCCTCTCGTTCGTCGGGTCCTCCCTGCTCGCCCCGAAGAAGAAGCCGACAGCGGCCAAGGTCGCCCCCTACGAGTGCGGCATCGTCCCCAACTCCGAGCCGCCCACCCGCTTCCCGGTCCGGTTCTACCTGATCGCCATGATCTTCATCATCTTCGACATCGAGATCATCTTCTTGTACCCGTGGGCCGTGGTCTTCCGGCAGCTGCAGACGTTCGGCCTGATCGAGATACTTGTCTTCGCCGGGATCGTCTTCGTGTCCCTGCTCTACCTGGTCAGCAACAGCGCCCTGACCTGGGGCCCGGCCAAGAAGCTCGAGGGGGCCATGCCGTCCCGCACCTCCGAGTCCACCATCGCCCGGATCAGCGGAAGCCCCGCTCCCCTCGCCCCCCTGGGCGACCGGCCAGCGGCGGCAGCGCCTGCGCCCGCTGCGGCAGCCGCAGACACCCGACCCGCCAGCTCCGACCCGGCGAGGCCGACCGGCCCCGGGCAGGCTGCGTAGGGCGGGGCGATGGGCCTCGAGGACCTCCAGCACAACTTCCTGACCGGCCGGCTCGAGGACCTGGTGAAGTGGGCCCGCCGATCGTCGATGTGGCCGGCCACCTTCGGCCTGGCCTGCTGCGCCATCGAGATGATGTCGGTCGGAGCGGCCGACTTCGACCTGGCCCGCTTCGGCATGGAAGTCTTCCGGGCCTCACCTCGTCAGGCCGACCTCATGATCGTGGCCGGCCGGGTGTCCCAGAAGATGGCGCCGGTGCTCCGCCAGGTCTACGACCAGATGATGGAGCCCAAGTGGGTCATCTCCATGGGCGTGTGCGCCAGCACCGGGGGCATGTTCAACAACTACGCCATCGTCCAGGGGGTCGACCAGGTGGTCCCCGTCGACGCCTACGCCCCGGGCTGCCCTCCCACCCCCGAGACCCTTATGCACACCATCCTCACCCTCCACGAGAAGGTCCGTACCGGTGAGATCGCCCGCCGGGGCCCGGAGTGGAAGTCAGGGCCCGCCGACGTGGCGCCGGGTCGCTTCCTGACCGACGACGAGGGTGGCGACACCGACGATGCCCGTACCCATGACGACGAGGAAACGGCCGGCTGGACGCCCGAGCGGCCCGACGCCGTCCGCCTGGGCACCCCCAAGCGCAACCCGGTGATCGCCCGCAGCGTGGGCGAGCCCCTGTGAACGCAGTGGCGGGGACCGCGGCGGGCGGGGCACCGGCGGGCGCCACCTCGGACCCGGTCGGCGAGTCCGGAGGCGGCCCGGTCAGCGAGTCCGGAGGCGGCCCGGTCAGCGAGTCCGGAGGCGGCTTGATGCGCGACCTCCTCCAGTCCGACCAGGACGTGGTCCACCCCTCGCGCGACCAGTACGTGGCCGTGGTGGAGGAGCTCCGTGACTCCGGGTTCGAGATGTGCTCCGACCTCTGTGCCGTCGACTACCTCACCCACCCGGGCCGGCGGCTGCCCGAGGGCGTCGCACCCGAGCGGTTCGAGGTGGTGGTCAACCTGTTGTCGCTGTCCCGGTGCAAGCGGGTCCGCGTCCGCCTGCAGGTGCCCGGGGGCGACCCGGTGGCCCCCTCCTTGTTCTCGGTCTACCCGGGGGTGGAGGCCATGGAACGAGAGGCCTTCGATCTCTTCGGCGTGCTGTTCGCGGGCCACCCCGACCTGACCCGCATCCTCATGCCCGAGGACTGGGAGGGCCACCCGCTCCGCAAGGACTATGGCGTCGGTCGTGTGCCGGTGCAGTTCAAGGGAGCACCGGGACCGAGATGAGCGACCAGAAGTCGACGACACCGCGGCCGGACGGCATCGCCGCGGACGAGGCCGCCCTGGGCGACGAGTCCCTGATGCTGGTGGCCGAGACGTCCGAGGGCCTCCAGGAGCTGAGCCGGCGCAACGCCACCGAGGCGGGCGAGCTCCGGCGCGAGGTGGGTGCCGTGCTGCGCATGCCCGAGGGCCAGGTGATCGACCCGTCGGACATCGACATCGAGCGCAGCGACGACGAGACGATGATCATCAACATGGGGCCACAGCACCCGTCGACCCACGGCGTGCTCCGGCTCATGATCGAGCTCGACGGCGAGACCGTGCTCCGGACCAAGCCGGTCGTCGGCTACCTGCACACCGGCATGGAGAAGACCGGGGAGGAGCTGACCTACGTCCAGGGGGCGACCAACGTCACCCGGATGGACTACCTGGCCCCGCTGCACAACGAGCTGGTCTTCTCGCTGGCGGCCGAGGCGTTGCTCGGCGTGGAGATGCCCGACCGGGCCACCTGGATCCGCATGCTGATGGTGGAGCTGAACCGGCTGTCGTCCCACCTCATGTGGATGGCCACCAACGGCATGGACCTCGGGTCGACGTCGATGATGATCTACGGCTTCCGCGAGCGCGAGATGGTGTTGGCCTTCTTCGAGAAGGCCACCGGACTGCGGATGAACAACAACTTCATCCGGCCCGGCGGGGTGGCCGCCGACCTGCCCGACGGGTGGGAGGACGACGTGTCCGTCATCTGCGACACCGTCCTGCCCCGGGCGGACGAGTACGACGAGCTGCTGACCGGCCAGCCCATCTTCCGGGAGCGCACCGAGGGTGTCGGTCGTATCTCGGCCGAGGAGGCCTTGGCCCTGTCGCTGACCGGTCCCATCCTCCGGTCCACCGGCGTCCCGTGGGACCTCCGGCGCTCCATGCCCTACCTCGCCTACGACCAGGTCGAGTTCGACGTCATCGTGGGGACCTACGGCGACAACTTCGACCGCTACTCGGTCCGCCTCAACGAGATCCGGGAGTCGGTCCGGATCATCCGCCAGATCCTGGAGAAGATGCCGGCCGGGGACTACCGGGTGCAGGACAAGAAGGTCACCCCGCCGCCCCGGGCCCGCATCGACGAGTCGATGGAGGCGCTCATCCACCACTTCAAGGTGTTCACCGAGGGCTTCAAGGTCCCCGAGGGTGAGGTGTACGTCGCCGTGGAGTCCCCGCGGGGCGAGCTCGGCTGCTACCTCGTCTCCGACGGCTCGGCCAAGCCCTACCGGATGCACATCCGCGGGCCCAGCTTCGTCAACCTGCAGGGCCTGCCGGTGATCATGCGGGGTGGCCTCATCGCCGATGCCATCGCCGACATCTCGTCGATCGACCCGGTCATGGGGGAGGTGGACCGTTGAGTGCAGCCAGCCATCTCAGCGCGGACACCCTGACCCGGGCCCGTGAGCTGATCGCCGTCTATCCCGAGCCCCGCTCGGCCCTGATCCCGCTGTGCCATCTGGCCCAGGAGCAGGACGGTTGGCTCACGCCCGAGGCCATGGACGACATCGGCGAACTGGTCGGTGTGACCGCGGCCGAGGTGCTGGGCACGGCCTCGTTCTATGACATGTTGCACACCCGGCCGGTGGGCACCCACGTTGTGTCGGTGTGCACCAACATCGCCTGCTTGCTGAACGGAGCGCTGGAGCTCCTCGAGCATGCCGAGGCGAGCCTCGGGGTCAACAGCGGCGGCACGACGGCCGACGGCACGATCACGCTGGAGGAGGCCGAGTGCCTGGCCGACTGCGACCGGGCCCCGTGCGTCCAGGTCAACCACCGCTTCGTCGGGGCCCAGAGCCCCGAGAGCTTCGATCGCCTGGTCGGCGAGCTGCGTAGCGGCGCCCGCGACGATGAGATCCCCAGGCACGGCACGCTGAACCGGGTGCGCCGGACTGGCGGGCTGGTCGTCGGCCGCGACCAGATCGCGGCCGAGCGCCAGGCCATGGCCGAGGCCATCACGGCGCGTGCAGCCGAAGCCAAGGCGGCCGAGGAGGCGAAGGCGGCCCAGGCAGCCGAGGCGGCCAAGGCCGCTGACGAGGCCGAAGCGGCCAAGACAGCAGGGGCGGCCAAGGCCGCGGGCGAGGCCGATGCGGCCAAGACAGCAGGGGCGGCCAAGGCCGCGGGCGAGGCCATTGCCGGCAGGGACGCCTCGGCCTCGGGGCCGCCCACCGGCACGGACGGCGCCAGTGGCAGCAGCGGCGCCGGCGGTTCGGGCGACCACCCGGCGGGAACGGACAGCTGATGGCCATCACCGACGCCCCGCGCATCGTCACCTCTCGCCTCGTGTACGACGACTCCCATACCCTTGAGCGCTACCTGGCCACCGGCGGGTACGACGGCCTGCGCAAGGCGTTGACCATGACCCCCGAGGCGGTGGCGGCCGAGGTGGACGCGGTCAGCCTCCTGGGCCGGGGCGGAGCCGGGTTCCCGGCCGGCCGCAAGTGGTCCATGCTGCGCAAGGCGCCGGTCACCTACCTCGTGATCAACGGGGACGAGAGCGAGCCGGCCACGTTCAAGGACCACCTGCTGATCGAGCGCGACCCCCACCAGCTGCTCGAGGGCGTGCTCATCGCCGCGTATGCCCTGCAGGTGACGCAGGCCTTCATCTACATCCGCGGGGAGTTCGCCCTCGGGCTCGAGCGGGTGCAGGCCGCGCTCAACGACGCCTATGCCCACGGCGCCGTGGGGGCGAACATCTTCGACTCCGGGTTCTCCATCGACGTGGTCGTGCACCCGGGAGCGGGCGCCTACATCTGCGGCGAGGAGACCGCCCTGCTCGAGTCGCTCGAGGGCAAGCGAGGCTTCCCCCGCATCAAACCCCCGTTCTTCCCCGCCGCCATCGGCCTCTACGGCGAGCCCACCGTGGTCAACAACGTGGAGACAATGTCGAGCCTGCCGTGGATCATCAGCCACGGTCGGGGCGCCTTCACCGCGCTGGGGGCAGGGCGCTCCACCGGCACCCGGCTGTTCGCCCTGGCCGGCGACGTCAACAAGCCCGGCGTCTTCGAGGTGGAGATGGTGAAGACCACGTTCCACGACCTCATCTACGCCCCGGTCCTCGGCGGCGGGATCCGCCACGGCCGGGAGCTGAAGGCGTTCATCCCCGGCGGCGTGTCGGCCCCCTGGTTCGGTCCCGACCAAGTGGACCTGCCCCTGGGTCAGGACGAGGTGGCCGACGCCGGGTCCATGCTGGGCTCGGGGTCGGTGGTGGTCATGGACGACCAGACCTGCGCCGTGCGGGCCGCCTGGCGCATCACCAAGTTCTTCGCCCGGGAGTCGTGCGGCCAGTGCACGCCTTGCCGGGAGGGGTCGGGCTGGTTGCTCAAGGTCATGGAGCGGATCGAGGCGGGACAGGGACGCGAAGAGGACCTCGACCTGCTGCTCGACGTCTGTGACAACATCGCCCCCGGACTCACCTGGCCCCCCCAGCAGACCACCATCTGCGTCCTCGGCCCCTCGATCCCCTCGTCGATCGGCTCGGCCATCGAGATGTTCCGGGACGAGTTCCTGGTCCACATCAAAGAGAGAGGCTGCCCGTATGGAGGGAGGCTGCCCCTATGAGTGAGCCGACCTCCTCGGAGTCGACCGCGACCAGCGCGGCGGCCGCAGTGGCACCGCCGGTCCCGGCCGCAGGGGCACCGCCGGTCCCGGCCGAGGACGCCGTCACCTTCACCCTGGATGGCCGCCGGGTGACCGGGCGCAAGGGGGAGATGATCATCGCCGCGGCCGAACGGGCCGGGACCTTCATCCCCCGGTTCTGCTACCACCCCCGCATGAAGCCGGTCGGCATGTGCCGGATGTGCCTGGTCGAGGTGAGCGGCCCTCGGGGCGCCTCCCTGCAGCCGGCGTGCTTCGTCGAGGTGGCCGAGGGCGGCGAGGTGGTCACCACCTCGGACAAGGTGAAGAAGGCCCAGGACGGGGTGCTGGAGTTCCTGCTGATCAACCACCCCCTCGACTGCCCGGTCTGCGACAAGGGGGGCGAGTGCCCCCTGCAGGACCAGACCCTGGCCTACGGTCCGGGCGAGAGCCGGTTCGTGGAGGAGAAGCGCCACTTCGAGAAGCCCATCCCCATCTCCGACCTGGTGCTGCTCGACCGGGAACGCTGCATCCAGTGCGGGCGCTGCACCCGCTTCGCCGCCGAGATCGCCGGTGAGGCCGAGATCGACTTCATCGGCCGTGGCGACACCATCGAGGTCAACACCTTCCCCGAGCTGCCCTTCACCTCGTACTTCTCGGGCAACACCATCCAGATCTGCCCGGTGGGGGCGTTGACCGCCACGCAGTACCGGTTCACGGCCCGCCCGTGGGACCTGGACCAGGTCGAGTCGACGTGCACCACCTGCGCGGTGGGGTGCCGGGCGGCAGTGCAGTCGTCGGCCAACCGGGTCACTCGCCTCCTCGGCATCGACGCCGAGCCCGTCAACCACGGCTGGCTGTGCGACAAGGGCCGCTTCGCCTACGAGGCCGTCGACCGCGACGACCGCCTGATCGAGCCGATGGTGCGGAAGAACGGCGAGCTGGTCCCGGCCACCTGGTACGAGGCCCTGCAAGTAGTGGCCGAGGGCCTGGAGCGGGCTGCCGGCCCGAAGGCCGGCGGCTCGCCGGGCAGCGGCGCCGGCGTGGCCGGCTCACCGGGCAGCGGCGCCGGCGTGGCGGCTCGCCGGGCAGCGGTACCGGCGTGGGGATCATCGGGGGTGCCCGGCTGACCAACGAAGGCGCCTACGCCTGGGCCAAGTTGGCCAAGGGGATCCTCGGGACCGATTCGGTCGATGCCCAGCTGGGCGACGGCCTTCCGGCCGAGGTGGTGCTGGGCCTCCCCCGGGCCACGATCGACCAGGCGGCCTCGGCCGACACTGTCGTGTTGCTGTCCGGGGATCTCCGCGAAGAGCTCCCGATCCTCTTTCTTCGCCTGCGCTCCGCCGTGGTCGACGGCGACCTCTCGATGGTCGAGCTGTCACCCCAGGACAGCTCGCTCACCCCCTATGCCCGGGCGGCCCTCCGGTACCGGGCGGGCGAGGCCGCCGGCCTGGCCGCTGCGGTGGTGGCGGCCGAGGGCGACCCCGCTCCCGAGGGCGTCGACGCGGCGGTGCTGGCCGAGGCCCGACAGCTGCTCGGGGCCGAGAACGTGGTGGTGGTGGTGGGCCGGCCGTCCCTGGCCGAGGACGGCGTCCTGGTGGCCGAGGCCGTCCAGACGCTCGCCACCGCGCTGCCCAGGGCCCGTTTCCTCCCGGCGTTGCGCCGGGGGAACGTGAATGGGGCCATCGACATGGGCCTCTCGCCAGGACTTCTTCCGGGACGCACCACGCTGGATGTCGGCCGCGACTGGTTCGCCGAGGCATGGGGATCGGTGCCGGCAGAGCGCGGGCTCGACACCGCGGGCATGCTCCGCTCGGCCGAATCCGGCCACCTCGGTGCGCTCGTCCTCCTGGGGGCCGATCCCCTCACCGACTTCCCGGACCTGGGCCTGGCCCGACGGGCCCTCGACACCATCGACTTCATCGTTTCCGTCGCCACCTCGCCTGATGCCTCGACGGCCGTGGCCGACGTGGTCCTGCCGGTAGCGGCCGACCACGAGCGACCGGGGACCACCACCAACATCGAGGGGCGGATCAGCCGGGTGGGCCAGAAGGTGGTCGCTCCCGGCCAGGCCTGGGCCGACTGGGTGATCGCCGCCGAGCTGGCCGTGCACGTCGGTGGGGACCTGGACCTCGACTCCGTGGGCGCCGTGTGGGACGAGATCGAGCGGTTGGCGCCCGCCTACCGGGGGATCACCGTTCCGGTGCTCGAAGTGGCCGCGTCGGTGGACGGGATCGTCGCCCCGTTGACCTCCACGCCGGTGGAGCTGTCCCGGCGCCCGACGGCGGCGCCGCTCGACCCGATCGCCGTTCCCGGCGTCGAATCGGTGGAGCGCCAGGGCGCGCCACCTCGGGCCGGCTTGTCGGAGTTCCCGTCGGCGGACGTGGCCCCGAGCCCATGGGCCGGCAACGGCGGCGGCAGAGGGGCGGCGGTTGGGTCGGGCCCCGGCGCTGGCAGCGGGGCGGCTACAGGGGGCGGCACAGCCGGCGCCGAAGCCGGCGTGGCCCGACGCCCGCCGCTGATCAGCGGCCCGGTCGAGCTCGCCGCCCCCCGGGTGCCCACGACGGACAGCTACTCCCATCGCCTGGTGGCCGGTCGCCGGCTCTACGACCATGGTGCCGCCGTGCAGTCGATCCCCGCGCTGGCCGGGCTGGTGGCCGCGGCACCGCTCCGGGCCAACCCTCACGACCTCGATGACCTGGGCCTCGGCGCCGGGGGTCGGGTCCGGGTGAAGACGGCCCGGGCCTCGGCCGTGCTCGACGTCGCGCCGGACCCGGGCCTGCCTCGACGGGTGGTGGCCATCGACTTCAACGTCCCACTGGCCGAGGGAACGGCCGGCGACCTGATCGACTCCTCGCTCCCCGTCACCGAGCTGCGGATGGAGACGCCATGACCCCCATCGTCCATGCCGTCTCGCCCCTCGTGGGCACCGATCCGCTCTTCCCGTCGAGCAACGTCGGGCTGGCCATCTTCCTGATCGTCCTCATCAAGGTGGTGGTGGTCTTCGCCGCCTTGATGGTGGCCGTGATGCTGATGATCTGGTTCGAGCGCAAGGTCATCTCCGACATGCAGAGCCGCATCGGCCCCAACCGGGCCGGCCCCTTCGGCATGCTCCAGACCCTGGCCGACGGGATCAAGCTGTTCTTCAAGGAGGACCTGGTCCCCGAGAAGTCGGACCGGTTCGTGTTCAAGCTGGCGCCGTACCTGGTCATCCTGCCGGCCTTCCTGAGCTTCGCCATCGTGCCCATCGGCGGGCAGGTCACCGTGGCCGGCCACACCTTCGACCTGCAGCTGGCCGACCCGCCCATGGGCATCCTGTGGCTGCTGGCCATGTCCTCCATCAGCGTCTACGGCATCATGCTGGCCGGCTGGTCCTCGGGCTCCAAGTACCCGCTCCTCGGTTCGGTCCGGGCCTCGGCCCAGATGATCTCGTACGAGGCGGCGATGGGGTTGACCGTGGTGACCGTGGTCCTCATCACCGGGGCCCTGTCCACCCGGACCATCGTCGACGCCCAGGCGCCGCACTTCTGGCAGTGGAACGCCATCCGCCTCGGGGTCGTCCCCTTCCTCATCTTCCTGGTCGCCGTCACCGCCGAGACCAATCGGCCCCCGTTCGACCTGACCGAGGCCGACTCCGAGCTAGTCGGCGGGTTCAACACCGAGTACTCGTCGATCCGGTTCGCCCTCTTCTACCTGGCCGAGTTCATGAACACCATCACCATGTCGGCCATCGTGGTGACCCTGTTCTTCGGCGGACCGGACGGACCCATCCCCCACATTCCCCACACCGAGTGGCTCTGGCCCATCCTGTGGTTCCTGGCCAAGACCATCGTGTTCCTGTTCCTCTACGTGTGGCTGCGGGCCGCGCTGCCCCGGATGCGCTACGACCAGCTCATGGACCTGGGCTGGAAACGGCTCATCCCGCTGTCGCTGGCCTGGCTCATGATCGTCGCCGGATTCCTGATCGATGCCTGGTGGGGGGTGGGCATCGCCGCCGCCGTGGTGGCGTGCGCCGTGCTCTTGAAGCGGGCCTTCTCGGTCGGCGGCACCCGGCAGGAGGTCGGGCCGATCGTCCCGCCCATCGGCCGGCGGCTCTGGAATCGTCCGGAACTGGTCTCTCTCCCGCCCGAGCCGAGCGAGGACTGATGGCCTTCCCCGAACCACCTCACCAGCGCCAGAACTTCCTGGGCGGCTTCAAGCTGACCCTCGAGCACCTGGGGCGGCTGCCGGTGACCCGGCAGTACCCGGAGGAGAAGCGACCCAAGCAGCCGCGTCAGCACGGGCGGCACGTGCTCAACCGCTACGAGGACGGGATGGAGAAGTGCATCGGGTGCGAGCTCTGTGCCGGTGTCTGCCCGGCCGACTGCATCTACGTGCGTGGCCTGGACAACCCGCCCGACGACCCCGTCTCACCCGGCGAGCGCTACGGCTTCGTCTACGAGATCAACTTCCTGCGCTGCATCCACTGCGACATGTGCGTGGAGGCCTGCCCCACCGAGGCCATCACCGAGTCAAAGATGTTCGAGTTCTCCTTCACCAACCGGTCGGATGCCATCTACACCAAAGAGGAGCTCCTGGTCGACGACGACGGCATGCCCAAGAAGCTGCCGTGGGAGGACTGGCGGGAGGGCGACGACCTGTACACCTCCGGGTGGATGCGGGCGACCTCCCCGTCCGGCAGCGCCGCCTACGAGGGCCAGGTCCAATGGTCGGGTGACCTGGGCTACGGGGTACGCGCCCCCGAAGCGGGCCAGAGCGGCAAACGGGACGACGCCACCACCGGCTCCAAGCCGCTACGGGAGACCCTCGAGCGCCACCTGATCCCGGTCGATCTGCCGGCGGCCAAGCGCGGCCCTCGCGGTGCCATCGGCCGGATGATCGAGAAGGCCGAGCGGTTCGCACCGAGCGCCGGCCGCAAGCACAAGGCCAAGGCCGACGCGGCCTACACCGAGGCGTTGACGGCCGGGAACACCGAGGCGTCGGCGCGCGGCGGGGCCGGCGCACCCGGGCGCCGGGCGCCCGGCCAGACAGCGCGGCCGGCGCCGGGCCAGACAGCGCGGCAGGCGCCGGGTCAGCCAGCGCGGCCGCACCGGGCCAGACAGCGCGGCCGAGCCAACGGGCCAGACGGAGCGGCCGACACCGGGCCGAACGGGGGCGGCCGGTAATGCTCACGTTCGCGAACGGGGCCGTCCTCGCCCCGTTGGCCGCCACGCACGCCTCGTGGGTGGACATCGGCACCTTCGCCGTCGCCGCGGCCATCGTGCTGGCCGGAGCCATCGGCGTGGTCATCGCCCGAAACCCGGTCCACGCCGCGTTGATGTTGGTCATGACGCTGTTCGGGATCGCCGTGCTCTTCGTGGCCCAGCGGGCCGACTTCCTGGCCGCGGTGCAGGTCATCGTCTACGCCGGCGCCATCGTGGTGCTGTTCTTGTTCGTCATCATGTTCCTGGGCGTGGACAAGACCGAGAGCGTGAAGGTGGAGCCCCTTCGCGGCCAGCGCCCCCTGGCTGCGGCGCTCACGGCGCTCGGCCTGGCCGGAGTGCTCATCTTGGGCCTCGTCTCCCACTGGAGCACGGGCAAGCCCTCGGTGGCCGGGGCGGCCAACGGCACGGGCAGCAACGTGGCCAAGTTGGGCCGGTCGGTGTTCACCACCTACCTGTTCCCCTTCGAGGTGACCTCGGCCCTCTTGGTCATCGCCGTGGTCGGTGCCGTAGTCCTGGCCCGGCGCCCCCCGACGTCCGAGGGCGGGACGCCGGAACCGATGGACTCGACCGCCGACACCGGCGTGTCGAGCGGCGACGGTCGCGACCCGTCCGGCGGGGCCGGCGATGACCGCCACCCGGCCGGCGATGAGGCCACCCCGGCCGGTGATGACCGGCACCCGGTCGGCGATGAGGTCACCCTGGCCGGCGCGGCCCACGATTCGCCTACTGAAACCGTCGACGAGGAGGTGGCACCGTGACCATCGCCGGGGCCTGGTATCTGGGACTCGCAGCCGTGCTGTTCTCCATCGGCGCCCTCGGGCTGCTGATCCGGCGCAACGTCCTGGTGATGTTCATGTGCGTGGAGCTGATGCTCAACGCCGCCAATCTGACCTTTGTCACCTTTGCCCGGATGTTGAACGACATCGGCGGGCAGGTCCTGGTCTTCTTCGTGTTGGTCGTGGCCGCCGCTGAGGTGGTCGTCGGTCTCGGCATCGTCGTAGCCATCTTCCGACGCCGGGCCAACACCACTGCGGACGACCTCCACCTGATGAAGGGCTGACCCCGCCGATGTTGCACCTTACGTACCTCATCGTCTTGCTGCCCCTCGTCGGTTTTGCCTTCCAGGTGGCATTCGGCCGACGCATGGGCGACCCCCGGGCCGGTGCGGTGGCCACCGCCTTCGTTGCCGCCTCCTTCGTGGTATCGGTCATCGTCTTCTTCG
Organism: uncultured Acidimicrobiaceae bacterium; assembly: GCA_963803065.1. Classification (GTDB taxonomy): domain Bacteria; phylum Actinomycetota; class Acidimicrobiia; order Acidimicrobiales; family RAAP-2; genus DASXMT01. Next base: position 355,207 of record CAWDKW010000002.1, on the reverse strand, counting down.
CATTGCTGAACGTGCACACGCCGGTGCGGACCTACACCCAGACCCTCTACACCTTCCTGCCTGTGGGGGGCCTCCACGTCAATGCGGCCTTCACCGTCGACCCGCTGTCGATGACCATGGTGCTGTTCATCACGGGCATCAGCACGCTCATCCACCTCTACTCGATCTCCTACATGAAGGGCGATCGGGACTACCCCAAGTTCTTCTTGTACATGAACCTGTTCGTCGCCTCGATGCTCATCCTGGTGCTGGGGTCGAACATGTTGATCACCTTCGTCGGCTGGGAGGGTGTGGGTGCCTGCTCGTACTGGCTGATCGCCTTCTGGTTCACCCGGGACTCGGCCGCCAGCGCAGGCAAGAAGGCGTTCATCTACAACCGGGTCGGTGACGTGGGCTTCCTGTTGGCCATGTTCCTCACCTTCGAGAAGGTGGGCTCGCTCAACTACTCGACCGTCTTCTCCCATCTCTCGGAGATCGGTCCGGGCAACATCACGGCCATCACCCTCCTGCTGTTCCTTGGCGCAGTGGGCAAGTCGGCCCAGCTCCCCTTGTTCCCCTGGCTGGCCGATGCCATGGAGGGCCCGACACCGGTCTCGGCCCTGATCCACGCGGCGACCATGGTCACCGCCGGCGTGTACCTGATGTGCCGGGTCAACCCGCTGCTGGCCGCCTCACCCGATGCCGCCCTGACCGTGGCCATCGTCGGCGCGGTGACGGCATTTGTGGCCGCCACCATCGCCTGTGCCCAGAACGACATCAAGAAGGTGCTGGCCTTCTCCACCGTGTCCCAGCTCGGGTACATGTTCCTGGCCATCGGGACGGGCGCCTACGAGGCGGCCATCTTCTTGATGGTGGCCCACGCCTTCTTCAAGGGACTCTTGTTCCTCGGGGCCGGTTCGGTCATCCACGGGCTGCACGACGAACAGGACCTGAAGCGCATGGGCAACCTGCGCAGGTACATCCAGCTGACCTTCTGGACCTTCACCGTGGGCTGGCTGGCCATCGCCGGCATCCCGCCCCTGTCCGGGTTCTGGGCCAAGGGCGACGTCCTCGACGCGGCCTGGGCCCGGCACCCGGTTCTCTGGGGGGTGGGCCTCGCCACCGCCCTCCTCACCGCCTACTACATGAGCCGGCTGTCGGGACTGGCCTTTTTCGGCAAGGACCGCTGGAACAAGCCGCCCATCGACCCGGGTGACCCGGGAGTCCACGCCGAAGGGCCCATCACCCAGCCCCACGAGTCACCGTGGGCCATGCGCATCCCCCTTATCGTGCTGGCCATCCTGGCCTTCTTCGGTGGCGTGCTCAGCTTCCCGTGGACGACCCACTACGAGTTGTTGAAATGGGTGGACCCGGTGTTCGGGGCCAACATGTACAACGCCCACGAGAGCGCAAGGGTCCAGTGGGAGCTGGCCATCACCGACTCGGTCATCGCCGTCATCGGCGTGGTCATCGCCCTTGTCCTGTGGACCCGTCGGGCGGATCGGCCGGAGCTGGAGCCCACCTTCTTGCGACGGTGGTGGTTCATCGACGCCCTGATCGACTTCGTCTTCAGCCGGACCGGCGCCCGGCTGGCCCAGTTCTCGGCCACGGTGGTCGAGGACGGGATCATCGACGGCGCTGTCAACGGGGTCGGCACCCTGGTCCGCCGGACCGGGGGTCTGGTCCGAAAGGCCCAGTCCGGGTACGTCCGTAACTATGCCTTGGCCATCGTGCTCGGGGTGGTCGGCGTGCTCGCCTTCATGCTGTCCCGGCTGTGGTGGTCGTAGTGAGCCACTCGTCCTCCTTTCCCTTTCTCACCGTCTTGGTGCTCGTGCCTGCCATCGGCGCGGCCGTGGTGGCGCTGATCCCCACCCAAGCGGTGGCGAAGTGGTTCCACGAGGCGCTGGGCCTGGTGGTGACGGTGGTGACCCTGGTCATTGCAGTGGCCATCGCCTTCAAGTTCCGCACCGGGTTCGGCGGCTATCAGCTCACCTCGGACCACGTCTGGGCCAAGGCACTGGGCATCCACTGGTCGCTCGGCATCGACGGGATCTCCCTCTTCCTGGTCCTCTTGTCTGCCCTGTTGTTCCCCCTGTGCATCCTGGGGGCGAGGTCGAAACGAGACCCCCGCACCTTCGTGGCCTGGCTGCTGGTGCTCGAGACGGCGTGCCTCGGGAGCTTCATCTCGCTGGACCTGATGCTGTTCTTCCTCTTCTTCGAGCTGACCCTGGTGCCGGTGTACTTCCTCATCGGCGGCTGGGGGTACGCCCGAAGGGGATATGCCGCCGTCAAGTTCTTCATCTACACGTTTGGCGGCTCGGCCTTTCTGCTGGTGGGGATCCTGGCCGTGGCCTTCATCCACCAGTCCCAGACCGGCGTGCTGACCTTCGAGCTCCCGGCCCTCATGCACACCCACTTCTCGGGGACGGCCGGGGTTCTGTTGTTCCTGGCCTTCACCGCCGCCTTCGCCGTAAAGGCCCCGCTGTTCCCTTTCCACACCTGGTCTCCCGATGCCTACGCCGAGGCGCCCACGGCCGGGTCGGTGATCCTGGCCGCGGTCATGGCCAAGCTGGGTACCTACGGGATCATCCGGTTCGACCTCAACCTTTTCCCCCAGGCGACCAGGACGCTGGCCCCCCTCTTGTTGACCCTGGCCGTGATCGGCATCCTCTACGGCGCCATCGTGGCCAGTGTGCAAAAGGACATGAAGCGACTGGTGGCCTATTCGTCGCTCGCCCACATCGGGTTCATCGCCCTGGGCACGTTCGCGCTGACCACCCAGGGGGTCTCGGGCGGCGTGATCCAGATGATCAACCACGGGCTCATCATCGCCGCCCTGTTCATCCTCATCGGGTGGATCTACGAGCGTCGGGAGACCTGGCAGGTGTCCCAACTCCGCGGGCTCCAGTGGTCCGCCCCGGTGCTGGCCGGCATCTTCACCCTGTTCGTCATGGCTTCCATCGGGCTGCCCGGCCTGAACGGCTTCGTGGGTGAGTTCCTGATCCTGTCGGGTACGTTCCTCGTGCACCGGTGGTGGGCGGTGGCGGCCACCATGGGCGTCATCTTGGCCGCCGTGTACCTGCTCTGGATGTACCAACAGGTGTTCCACGGCAAGCCACACGCCGAGGACGTAAAGACGCACGACCTGCGCTGGACCGAGCGGTTGATCATGGTGCCGCTCATCGTCGTCATCGTCTTCCTCGGGGTGTACCCGAAGCCCGTGCTCGACCGGATCACCCCCTCGGTCAACCGACTGCTGCTGCACGTGGACCAGGTCACCCACGTCCCCCAGCCATCGGTGGCCACCGGCCATCCGTCGCCACAGCGCGCCGCCACCTCGGCCGCAACGACCGGCGGCACCACAGGAGGGCAGCGATGATGCCGGCCAACCTCCTGGCCGCCGCCGGATCGGCGACCACCTCGATCCACGTCCCGCACATCAACTACTTGAGCATCCTTCCCGTCCTCATCATGATGGGCGGCGCCGTGCTGCTCATGGGGGCGTCCTCCTTGCTGCGCAAGGTGTTCGGGGTCGGGGTCGGCACCTGGGGCGCGGTGGCGGTCTCGGTCGCCTCCCTCGTCGCGGCCATCGTCCAGTGGCACGACGTGACCACTCATGGGGCCACGGTCACCATCGCCGGGGCCATCGCCTACGACGGCTTCAGCGTCTTCATCCAGATCGTGGTGTCGATCACCGTGCTCCTCACGGCGCTGATCGGGGACGGCTACCTGCGCCGGGAGGGGGTCGGGGGCGCCGAGTTCCACGTGCTGGCCATGCTGTCGGCGTCTGGGGCGATGCTCATGGGGTCGGCCAACGACCTGATCGTGGTCTTCCTCGGCCTCGAGATCCTGTCGATCGCCCTCTACGTCCTGGCCGCGTTCAACCACAAGCGGGCCGAATCGGGAGAAGCCGCACTGAAGTACTTCGTGCTCGGCGCCTTCTCGTCGGCCATCTTCGTCTACGGCATCGCCCTCGCCTACGGGGCCACCGGCACGACCAACCTGCCCCAGATCGCCAGCTACCTGACCAAGAACGTGGTCGCCTCCAACGGCGTGCTGTTGGCCGGGATGGCCCTGCTGCTGGTCGGCTTCGGGTTCAAGATCGCCGCCGTGCCCTTCCACATGTGGTCGCCCGACGTCTACCAGGGATCGCCCTCGCCGGTCACCGGGTTCATGGCTGCCGTGGCCAAGGCGGGAGCCTTCGCCGCCCTGCTCCGGGTGTTCGTGTCCTCCTTCGGGGTGGTCCGTACCGACTGGCAGCCCATCGTGTGGGGACTGGCCATCCTCAGTCTGGTGGTCGGCGCCGTGCTCGCCCTGGTCCAGCGGGACGTCAAGCGCATGATGGCGTACTCGTCCATCAACCATGCCGGCTTCATCCTGTTGGGGGTGCAGGCAGCAGACACCCGGGGCGTGTCGGCGTCGCTCTACTACCTGTTCACCTACATGTTCATGGTCATCGGCAGCTTCGCGGTGATCACCGTGATCGGCCGGGTGGGGGACACCGGGCATCAGTTGTCGGACTACCGGGGGCTGGCCCGGCGCCAACCCATCCTGGCCGGGGCGTTCGCCATCTTCCTGTTGGCCCAGGCCGGCGTCCCGTTCACCACCGGCTTCCTGGCCAAGTTCCAGGTGGTGGCGGCGTCCGTCGACGTCCACTCCTACGCGCTGGCCGTGGTGGCGATGGTGTCGGCCGCCGTGGCCGCCTTCTTCTACCTACGGGTCGGGATCATGATGTACTCGCCTGTCGGGCTCGTCGCCGACCCGCTCCCGGGAGAGGCCAACCCGGTGGTGTCCGGGGTGGCGGGTGCAAGGGACGACCCTCAGGGCCCGACCGGATCCCTCGTCGAGCCCGACAGGGCCGATGACGGGGGGTTGCCGGACGGGGTGGAGACGCTGGCAAACCAGGGCGGCAGGGTCGAACGCGCCAGCCTTGCGTTGATGACCGAGGCACCGGCGGAGGCGGACGTGGCCCACCGGGTGGTCAAGGTCCCCGCACTGACCTGGGTGGCCATCTCGATCTGTGCCGCCTTCACCGTGGTGTTCGGCATCATCCCCGAGCCGATCGTCGACTTCGCCCATCAGGCCACGTTGCTGTTCGTCTCCTGAGCGGGCCCTTGGGCGTCCTTCCCTCATTGGGCGGGACACCCGCCCTCTGTCCCCGTCCTGGCCAGGTGCCGGGATTATTGTGAACGCACAGAGGCATACAGAGGCACTCAGAGGGGATGTCCATCGTGAGCACTGTCCCAACCGGCTTGCCGAGCCCGCCATCGTCAGGGGATCAACAGCGAAACCGACGAGATATCGCCCGTGTGGTCGCGGCGCTGGTCCTCGTCGCCATTCTCGTCGCCTTCGTGGTGAAGAACAGTGAGAAGGTGAACGTCAGCTTCGTCTTCTTCAGCGCAAACGTACGGCTCATCTGGGTCCTCCTGGTCACTGCCGTCCTTGGTGCGCTGGCCGACCGGCTGTTCCTGTGGCGAAGACGACGGAGGAGGAACGACAGGGTGGACGGGGTCTGACCGCGGCTGTCGACCGGCCGCAGATCGGATCCGCGTAGCCGGCGCCGGCTGACCGCGTCGGCCGGGTGCCGGGACCGACGCAGGTGCAGTCGTGCCCTGCCCGTCCCGCTGCCCGTCCGTGGCCGGCCACGAGCTCGGCCCAGCTCCCTGAGGAGATGGGCGCATCACCCAACCCTCCTGGCTGCCCTCGTAGTGTTTGCCCGTGGCCGCCGATGACCAGCAATCCAACGATGTTCAGGTCGAAGTCGTGGCCCTTCGCCGGGAGAACGAGGAGCTCCGGAAGGCAGGCGGAACAGCCCCGCCCGCCGCTCGGCGCCGCCCGGCTCGGTGGCGACGGGTATCGGCGTGGGTGCTCGTGTTCCTGGCCAGCCTGCTCGCCCTCGTCTCGATCCTGGTCGTCTTCGCCCGCAACGAGATCCTGGACACCGACACCTACATCGCCACCGTCGGTCCGTTGGCCTCCGACCCGGCGATCCAGTCGGCGGTAGCCGGCGCGGTGAGCAGGCAGCTGGTCGAGAAAGTCGACGTACAAAATCGGGTCTCCAACGCCCTCCCGGAGAAGGCCGGGTTCCTGGCCGCACCGATCACATCGAGCCTCGAGTCGCTGACTCACCAGGTCGCCCTCAAGTTCGTCCAATCGTCGGCGTTCGAAAAGCTGTGGGTCTCGGCCAACCGCGCTGCCCACAAGCAGGTCGTGTCATTGCTGACCGGTGACCAGTCAGGAGCGCTCACCGCCGATCGGGGCAAGGTGTCGCTCGACCTGGGCAACGTGCAGGCCAAGGTCAAGCAGGCGCTCGACAAGCAGGGGATCACCGTCTTCGACAAGGTCCCTACGGCCAACGGGACCAGCTTCGTCCTGTTCGAGTCGGACCAGCTGGTGAAGGCCCAGCGGTGGATCCGCGCCCTCAATCGCCTCGCCTACCTGCTCCCGATTCTGTCCGTGATCTGTTATGCCGGCGCGATTCTGCTGAGCGCCAACCGGCGGCGCGGCCTGGTGCGCGCCGCCATCGGCTTGGCGGTGGCCATGGCGCTGTTGTTGGTGGGTGTGGCCCTTGGACGTCACCAGTACCTGAGCGCGCTTCGGTCCTCGATCCCCCGGGCGGCGGCGGCCAATGCCTATGACGCGGTGACCGCCTTCCCGCTCGGGACGACGAGAGTGGTGCTCCTCGTGGCCGTGATCGTCGCCCTGGCTGGTATCGCGGTCGGGAACGAACGCCTCCGCTCTTGGGCGCGATCGGTGAACAAGCCGAGATGGTTCGCCGACAGCGTCGTCCATCGCTGGATCCGTGCCCATCGTCGGCCCCTGCAGTGGTTGACGATAGCCGTGGGCTTCGTCGTGCTCATCGTGTGGGACAACCCGACACCCCGGGTCGCCGTCATCACCCTCATCGTCGCCCTCGCCGTCGTGGTGCTGATCGGCACTCTGGCCCGGCAGCGAGTGGTCCTCGTGGTCGCACCGGGCGGGTCCGGTGGGAGGTCTCCGAGCGAGACCGGGGCCAATACCGACACGGGGACCGGCACCGACACGAGAACCGGCACCGACACGGGGACCGGCACCGGCACGAGAACCGGCACCGAGAGGTTCTGACTCCGGCCGGGCCCTGCGATCAGGTCAGCGTCGTGCCGCCGGACTCTCGACGGCACCAGTGCTGGGTCGTGGGCCGCCCTGTCTCGGAGCGCCGCTGGTCGATGGAGCTCCGTCAGGTGCTCCATCGGATGCGGGATCGGGTCCTCCATCGGATGCTCCGTCAGGTGCTCCATCGGGTCCACCAACGGATGCTCCGTCGGATGCAGAGCTGTCCAGGCCCAGTCTCTCGGCGATGGCCTCGTCCGTTTCCCGCCGGGCCGCCTGCATGCGCTTCTCGGCCCCTACCGCCAGCAGGCGACCCAGGACCGGGATCTCCCAGAGGGACTCGGCTCGGAGGATGGCCATGATGACCGGCACCAGGTGCTCGGCTGTGTCGAAGGCCACATAGCGCGGGAGCCAGTTGGGATCGTACTTGGCGTTGAAGCGCCACAGCGTCTCGATCTGGGCGAAACTCGACACCCGCTTCAGGAACCACCGCTCGGCTCGCTGCACGGTGCCGTCGCCCTTCTCACCGGCGAGGGTCGATCGGAGGGCGGCGAAGTTGAGGCTGAGGCCGCCGTAGCCGCCCGACTTGAGATGCTCGATGGTGGAACACAGCGCGAAGTCCAACAGGCCGTTGGGATGATCGGCGGGATCCCGGCGCATGAGATCGAGGGAGTAGCCGTTGATGCCCGTAGCAGGGACGAATTGGCACATGGCCGCCGGATGCCCATCGGGACCGTGGACCACGGTGAGGAGCAGACCCTGGTCTCGGGGGTCGAAGATGCGGCCCAACATCATGGAGAACCCGCGCTCTTGGTCGCCCCGACGGCTGAGCCCCATCAGCGAGATGAGCTCTGCGGCCACCTGGTAGTCGAGCCGGGAAGGGTCATGGAACGTGGCCGTGTAGCCATACTTCTTGATCCGATTGTGGGCCTGGCGCAGTCCCTTCTTGCCCCCGCCGGCCAGCGAGAAGTTCTGAACGTCCACGACGGCCTCGTCACCGATGTAGACGTTGTGCATCCCCGACTCACGGTAGATGGGGAGCCACTCCTCGCCCGCTCCCATGATCGCCGGTACCCAACCATGGTCGTCTGCGAAGCGCCGGAAGGCGCCCCACACCTGCTCGCGTTCGTTGCGCGGCCCGATGGGGTCGGGGGAGATGAGGCAGATCCCACCGTAGATGGCGTAGGCGACCAAGCTGTCCCGGAAGAAGAACCACTGCTTGTCGGATCGAAGAGCGAAGTAGTCGAGCGTGCTCTGCCCGTGCCGGCGCACGATGTCCCGGGCCCGGAATTCGGCGGCCCGCCCCGTCGTCAGGCGCCGGTCCACGACCGGCCGGGAGAGGAGGAACAGGGCTACGCCAACCAGCGTGATCCCGATGACCAGCAGGCTCGGTGAGAAGAACCGGTCGAACCGGTTGGGCAGGACCACCGTGCGGATGCCGATGAGACGTTCGGACGAGGCACGGAGTGCCTGGCCCCACGAGATATGGAACCGGTGGTGCTGGCTGAAGTGGGCGGAGATCTCGATGGATGCGGCGGCGAGGAGGATGATGGTCACTGCTCCACCCACCAGGGCTACGACGGCCGACCGCAGGGAGGACCAATCCGAGGCGGCCTGGAAGTCCCGGCGGTTGACGAGCAGGACGATCAGAACGGCGAGGGCGAACAGCGACTCCTCCACGTCGCCCCCGGCGAGCAGGTGCAGGAACAAGGTGACGGTGAGCAGGACCACGCAGACCCGCCAGGCGCGGCGCTGACCTCGTAGCACGCCGCGGCCCAGGGCCAACAGGCCCATGCCGGCCAGGGCGACCAATGCGCCGGCCAACTCCGAAGCCCGCAGCGGGAGCACCTGCAACACCACATGGAGCCGCGACCGCAGCGGCGGGGTGATGGCGTCGAGAAGGTCGATCACACCGGCCACCAGAATGGCGGCGGATGCCAAGCGCCGGACCCGACGAGTTCGGCGATGGGCTTGGCGCAGGTCGGGAGCCGGGGGCCACGAGTCCCCCGTGGGGTACGAGGCCACCACGGTGGGATGCAGGCTGCGGACCATACGACGGATCGACACCACGCGCTCGAGCAGGTTGTGCGAGGGCAGATCGGTCTGGGCGTGGAGCAGCCTGACGTGCAGATCGGCGCCGGTCTCGAGCTCCACCCAGCTCAGACGCTGACGGTGGATGAACACCGGCGGCAAGCCGAGCCGACCGGCCTGTTCCTCGACCACTTCGGCGGTTGCACCCACGTTGGCGTAGAAGCCGACTCCGAGGCTGGTCAACTCCGGCTGGAACGTGGCCGCGGTGATCAGTCCGGTGTGGCCGCTTGCCACCAGCACCCGAGCCGCGTCCCGGGCGGTGTCGTTGGCCGCCCCCTCCGTCCGCACCGTGTTGAGGGCCCCACCCCCGAGCACCGACCACACACGGCGGCTGAGCAACCCGAGGGCCAGGGCCAGCACGACGAACACGACGATGGCGAACAGGGCGGCCACCGACAACCGGCTGCCCCACCCGGCCTCGTGGACGTGCCGGAGGGTCCGACCGGCGACCCCGGTACCGGCGTGCCGGAGGACGGTCGGCGTCAGCATGAACTTCAGTGCGATGGCGATGGCGAACGGGACCAGCAGCCACCAGGCGTAGCGACCCAGCCTCCGGTAGAGCAGGCGGGATGTGACGAACCGGGAGAGGGTGGACGGATCGCTCAGGCGGTGCAGTCCCTCGAACCAGGGGGCGTCGCTTTCGGAGCGCTCGGCCAGGGTCCGCCAGCTCTTTCCGGCCAGGGAGCGCTCGACGGCTCCTGGCTTGGCGTCGGCTGCCGGATCGAACTCGGACTCGGTGGCGCCCGACGGTGACGCATAGGCGTGCTCGCCCGGTTCGACCCGCACCGTTCGCGTGCCTGCCGCCGTATGCATGTTGAGGTCGACGCCGCCAGCCTGCTCCACTCCCATGTCAGCCACGGTCGCCATGGTCAGGGGATCGGTGTCATACCCCGGCTCGTGGGTACCCGTCTGCCGGATGACCCTGCGCTCGTCATCGTCGAGGAATCGAGTCAGCGCGTCCCGCAATTTCGGATGGGCGTTCATCGCTGCCTGCGTCTCGTCGAGCGTCGGGCCGTTCCCGGTCAGGTCGAACAGGTTTCCGGCGATGATCAGGATCCCAGGGCCGTCCCAGGCATCGAGGGTCTGCGCCAACTCGTTCGAGAGCACCAACGTCGAAGGAGTGGCCTCACCGGTGAGCAAGAGGTCGCTCACCACCATGACCCGTCTCCCGATGGGGACCTCGATGACCGTGTCGACGACCGACGCGTCTGTCGTGGGAGCCGCGCCGGCTCTTCGGTCGGCTGTCGTGGCGCCGTCGACCGCCGAGGCGCCTTCAGGCGTCGAGATACCGTCCACCGTCGACACCCCGTCGACCGCCGAGGCGCCGCCGACCGCCGAGGTACCGTCCGCGTCGGGCAGGGCGTCCGGGACCGTTTCGAAGCCGGTTCGGGGCTGGGCAGCGGGGGTACCGACAGTGGGGGCCTCGGGCGTCATGGTCGGTCCCACCTGTGGATGTCCGTATGCACGCAACCCTCAATCGTAGAGTCCTCATGGCGTTAGGCTCGCCCACACGCTTAGAGAACGCTGAATCAGCACGGAACGTGCGCACGACGAGCAAAACGACCCGCGAAAGGTGAATTGCCGATGGATGGGGCAGGGGAGGCTGGAGCAGGGTTGACTCGCGCCGCTCAGGCCCACAGAGCGCAGGCCGACAGAGCGCAGGCCGACAGAGCGCAGGCCGACAGAGCGCAGGCCGACAGAGCGCAGGCCGACAGAGCGCAGGCCGACAGAGCGCAGGCCTGCACGGCAGCAGGCCGGGACCGGGCGCTCGGTCGCCGATGGGTCAGCTCGATGCCGGAGCGTCTGGTGAGCCGCGACCGCATCCGTCCTGCCCAGACGGACGAGCAGTGAGGACCCCGTCCAATTGGGCCTGGCGCGACGGTCCGATTGCTCAGCCCGGAGAGGCGGTCGTCTTCGACATGGACGGGGTGCTGTCCGACGCCGCCGGCCGCCAACACTTCTTGGAGCAGGGCTACCGGGATTGGGACCGGTTCTTCGAGGCGTGCGGCGATGATCAGGTTGTCGAGGAGCTGGCCCGCTTGCTCGAGCTGCTCGACGCCCGCCTCCAGGTGGTACTGCTCACCGGTCGCCCGTTTCGTGTGCAGCCGCAGACGCTGGCGTGGCTGGCCCGGTACGGGGTGCGATGGGACCTTCTGGTCATGCGGTCACGGGGCGACTACGCCCACGTGACGATGTTCAAGCGAGATGCCGTCGACGAGTTGCGGGCGTACGGGTTCGACCTGCGGCTAGCGTTCGAGGACGATCCCAACAACTTCGCCATGTTCCATGCCGAGGGAATCCCCTGCGTCTACATCCACTCCGGGTACTACGACTGACGCCCTGGAGGGAGGAGGCGTGCCGCCGGCCCCCCGTCTCTTACCTGCCGGTGACCGGGTCAGGGCCCTCCTGGCTGCTGATGCGGCGGTCCTCGCCGCGGTCCTCCCGGACGAACATGATCCAGCCACCGACCAAGGCCACTCCAGCCAGAATCAGGATCGGCGCGTCGCCATAGCGGACGAAGAGTGTCTGCCCGGTCCGTCGGTCGAGGGTGGCCGTCAGCACTTGTTGCGCCCCGAGGGTGGATCGGCTGAGCAGTCGGCCGCGATGGTCGACCACGGCGCTGAACCCGGTGGGTGCCGCCTGGAGCAGGTCGCGGCCTTGTTCCACCGCCTGGACCTCCGAGGCCGCGATCTCCTGGGTGGGCACCTGGTCGCCGGAGTACGACGAGGTGTTGGTCGGGACGATGAGCAGCTGGGCACCTGCTCGGACCGAGGATCGTCCGCGGTCGGCGTAGAAGACCTCGTAGGACACCAGGGTCCCCAAGGGGGCCGCCGGCGTTGACATGAGGCCGGTCCCCGTGCCCGGGATGGCATCGAGGGGAACCGAGGACAGGTCGGCCAGATGCTCGAAGAACCCTCGGAAGGGAACGTATTCGCCGAAGGGCACCCGGTGGACCTTCTCGAATCGGGATACCAGGTCGCCGTTCGGGCCCCAGGCCACCACCTCGTTGCGGAAGGCGGTCGACGACACGTTCTCGGTGACCCCGACGACCAACGTGGTGTGCAGCGCTTTGGCCAGCGTGCCCAGCGAGGACTCGGTGGGCGAACCGTCGAGGGGCGAGGACAACGAGACGACGTCTTCGGGCCACAGCACGAGTTCGGGCGCGTGGCCGTGATCGAGTTGCTGGAGGTGGGCGGTGGCCGCCCGTTGGGCGGCGAGCACGACGGCCGGATCCACTTGGGACTTCCGCAGCCCCCGGACGCCACCTCCCTGTACCGCGGCGGCGGTCACCGTGCCCTTGGGTGCACCGCCGTCGGGCGCATGGTCGGCGACGATGGCGACGAGCACCACCCCGACGAGGGCAACGGAGCCCGCCCGGGCAAAAGCCCAAGAGCCCGTCGACCCCCGCGCCGCCCGGAGCGCGGCCTGGGCCAGCCCGGCGACAGCCACGCCTCCGGTGAAGACGGCGGTCGTCATGAGGAGCGGGCCCCCCAACCGGGCGGTGCCGAGGATCGGACCTCCCGCCTGCCCCAGGAAGACGCCACCGACGGGAAGGCCGCCGAACGGCCACGACATGCGGGCGGCCTCGGCCAGGGTCATGGCCGCCGGGAACGCCAACGCCCGCGCCCCGACCAAGCGTCCGGGCACGGCCAGGCAGGCCACGGCCGGGAACAGCGCCTCGATCACGATGAGCGCGATCGCACCGACGAGGGTGAACGAGCGGGCCCACATGAGCCCTGGGACGAAACAGCCGAGCCCGGCCAACCACCCGGACCACAGACGGGTACGCGGCCGAAGGCCGTCCAGCCTCCACCAGAGAAGCCCGGCAGCGGGAAAGGCCAATATCCAGAACCCCCACGGCGGGAGGGACAGGGCCAGGCCGACCCCGGCGAGGACCGACGGCACTGCCACCCCGCCCCGGCGCGGCGATCGCGGCCGTACCTCGCCCTGGATCGTTCCCGGCTCCTCGCCCCCCGTGGCCCCCGGTTCGGCCTTTCCCGCGGTGGCCGCGGACCCGTCTGTCTCCGTCCGCCCCCGTGCGGTGGGCTGTCCAGATGGCGTCGGGGCGTCGGATGCCGAGCCACCGAGGCGGCCCGACGTCGGTGTGGTCACCGAATGGAGCCGCGCCGGTCGGGCGAGCCCAGGGCGTTGAGGACGGCGCGGGCCGCCGTCCGACCCGACCCGATGCAGGCGGGGATGCCCACGCCCCGTAGATGGGCTCCGGCCACGGCCACCGTGCCCACGGTGGCGGCATCGCCTTCGATCATGGCCACCTTGATCAGGTGGCCCACCCGGTACTGGGGGAAGGCGTCGGGCCACCGGGTGACGGTGTACTCGGTGGGAGGGGCCAAAAGGCCAAGCACCGATCCGAGCTCGGCTACGACTGCCGCACCCAGCTCCTCGTCACTGAGACGATCCGCCCGTCGGTCGCCGAACCGACCGACCGATACCCGTACGAGCACGTCGTCCGGTCGGTCGAGGTGCGGCCACTTCTCGGAGAGGTAGGTGCAACCGGTCATCAGGGCCGTGCTTCCATTGATGGTGCTTGACCGGGGAACCAAGAACCCGGTGCCTCGAAGCGGCTCGGCCAGGGCGGCCCGTGGGAAGGCCATTGTCACCACGGCCACCGACGCGTACTCGATGGTCGACAGCAGCTCGGCGGCCAGCGGAGCGTGTGGTGCCAGCAGGGCGCCCGCGTTCGGCGCCGGGATGGCCAGGACGACGGCATCGGCCTGAAGGCAGCGGTCGCCAGGGCCGGTCAGGCGCAGGCGCCACCGATCACCGTCCCGGCTCAGTCCGTCGACCGTCGTGCCCGTCCGAAGCTCCACCTTCCAGGCCGACAGGCGGTCCATCAGACGGTCAGCCAGGCTTGCCGTTCCCTCTCGGAGGGACCAAAAGACAGGCCCGGGGAGGCCACCGGTTGCTTCGGTCGTGCCGGAGGCGGCTTCGGTCGCGCCGGGAGCTGCTTCGGTCGCCAAGGTCGCGATGGTGGCGGCAGGGGACGCCGGAACGGAGCCGGCCCGGGCCACCGACGCCGGGCGCAGGTTGCGCATCAGGCTGCCGGGCTGTTGGGACGCCGTCACCAGCGGGGGGAAGGTTGCTGCGGCACTCAGATGGTCCACATCTCCCGCATTGATGCCGCCGACCAGGGGATCGACCAGCCGCTCGACGACTGCTCGTCCCAGCCGTTCGCCCACGATGTCACCGACGGCACGATCGCCGGGCATCTGCTCGGGTCGCTGGGGACGCATCAGGTCCCTCGTCACGCCGCGCAGCTCGGACCAGCTGAGGATTCCCGAGCGGACCAGCGGCACCCATCGGGTCGGGACCCCGAGGTTCAACCCTGAGGGGAGCGCCCTGAGCCGGCCTCGTGCCAGCACGGCCGCCCCGCTGGTCCCGACCGGGACCAGCTCGTCGGTGATGCCCAGCTCCTCGCACAGCTCGGTTGCCTCCGGCCGACGTGCCAGGAATGCATCGGGAGCCAGGTCGACGTTCCGCCCGGCAAAGGTCGCCCGCTGGAGCTTGCCGCCCGGCCGCCGGGCGGCTTCGAGGATCACGACCGTCGGGGACTCGGTGCCCACCGGGGAGTCGCGGCCGGTGACCAGCTCCCAGGCTGCCGCCAGTCCGGCGATGCCTCCGCCGACCACAGCGATCACCGGCCTCCGGTCAGGGCCCATGGCCGGGTCCTCCGGGGCAGCCCTCGCCATTTCCGCCTGCGGCCGCGGCACGGACAACCTCGGCCAGCACGGCTACGAAGCGAGGGTCGTCGTTCAACGACGCCGTACGGGCAAAGCTGACGCCGGCTGAGCGCGCCACCGCTGCGGCCTCGATGTCGAGGTCGAAGAGGACCTCCATGTGGTCGCACACGAATCCCACCGGGCAGATCAGCACCGCCGGTGCCCCCTCCGCGCCGACGGAGCGGATCTCGTCCAGCAGGTTCGGGCCGAGCCATTGGTCTGCCGTCCGTCCGGCGCTCTGCCACGCCACCCGCCAGTGCTCCAACCCGGCCCGGGCCGCGATCATCGTCGCCGACTCCTCGACCTCCTGGCGATACGGGTCGCCCTTGTCGATCGCGGCCATCGGCACGCTGTGGGCGGTGAAGACGACCGCGGCATTGGCACGATCGGAACCGGACAGGGACGCAAGCCCGGTCCGGACCCGGTCGGCGAGCAGCTGGGCGAAGCCGGGGGCCCGATACCAGCTGGCCACGGGCACGAGCTCGATCGGTTGATCGAGCTCGGACGTCGCCCGGGCCGCCCGGTTGAAGTACTGGCCGGTACCCGCCGACGAATAGTGCGGGGTCAGGACGATGCCCACCGCCCGGGTCACACCGGCGTCGGCCAGCTCGGCGACGCCGTCCTCGATTGTCGGTGCGGTGTGCTTCGACCCGTAGCGGACGACGAACCGGCCCGGCGCGGCGGCGTCGAGCGCGGCGGTCAGGGCTTCGACCTGCGCCCGGGTGCGCCGGCGCAGGGGCGAGGTGCCACCGATCGCCTGGTAGCGCCCCACCAGCTCGGCCAGCTGCTCGGGAGTCGGTGGGTGGCCCCGCCGGATCGAGGTGTAGAACGAGTCGATCTCACCCGGCGTGGCTGGCGTTCCATGAGCCATGACCAACACACCGGTCGGTTGTCGGGGTGTCACTGCTCGACCTCGGTGCTGCGCCCAGCGACACCGGTGGCGCCGCCGACACCACCCTCCCCGCCGCCCCCGACGCCGGCCCGCCCCTCTCGGTGCACCAGCTCGACCAGCTGCTCGAGAATGCCTGGGTCGGTCTCGGGGAGCACGCCATGACCCAGGTTGAACACGTACCCGGGCTCGACGCCGGCCCGGCTGAGGACGTCGCGGGCCTCATCGGCCACCACCTCCCACGGCGCCAGGCAGAGGACCGGATCCAGGTTGCCCTGGACGGCCAGGTGGGGCCCGATCCGGCGGCGGGCGGCATCCAGCGGCACCCGCCAGTCGACGCCGATGACCGTGGAACCGGCCATGGCCATCAACGGGAGCAGCTCGCCCGTGCCCACGCCGAAGAGGATGGTGGGCACGTCGGGATGGGACTGGCCGAGCTGGGTGAAGAGCCGCCGAGTGGCCGGGAGGACGAACTCCTCGTAATCACGGGGGGTGAGGATCCCGGCCCAGCTGTCGAAGACCTGGGCTGCGGCGGCGCCGGCGTCGAGCTGTGAGCGCAACGAGGCGACGGCCAGATCGGTCAGCCGCTCGACCAGGCCGTGCCAGAGCTTCGGGTCGGTGTGCATCAGGGCCTTGATCCTGATGAAGTTCTTCGAGGGCCCGCCCTCGACCAGGTAGCTGCCGACGGTGAAGGGGCCACCGGCGAAACCAATGAGCGGCACGGTCAGCTCGCCGGCCAGGATGCGAACCGCCTCGGCCACGTAGGGGGCGTCCGTCGCCGGGTCGAGCGGGTGCAGCCGATCCAGATCCGCCGCCGAACGGAACGGCTGGTCCACCACCGGGCCCACGCCGGGGGCGATGTCGACGCCGAACCCGATTGCCGCCACCGGAACGACGATGTCGGAGAAGAAGATGGCCGCGTCGGTGCCGTAGCGCCGTACGGGCTGGAGCGTCAGCTCGGCCACCAGCTCGGGCTGGGCGATGGCCTCGAGGATGCTTCCTCGGCCCCGGGCGGCCAGGTACTCGGGGAGCGACCGTCCGGCCTGTCGCATGAACCACACCGGCACGTGGGGTGTCGGCTGGCGCCGGCATGCCCGGATGAACGGCGAGTTGTCCTGGTTGACGAGGGCTGAAGCGGGCACGCCCCCGACGCTACCGCCGGGCCCGCGCCCCAGCCGAGTCGGCAAGGGCGGCCTGGCAAAGGTCCCGACGGGGAGCCGCGTGGCGATCGGCGTGATCGGTGTGATCTGCGTGTTCATGCTGGGCATGGCCGAGGGACCGGGGGACAGCGCCGCCCACCGCAGCCCGTGATCGCGCCGTCGTCACGGGGACGGCCTTGGACGAGGTGCCCCACGGGGGGCGTAGAATCGTAAGTTCCCCGAAGCCGCTACGGGGAGAAGGAGGTGCCGGTGGGGGTCGAGCGCGAGCTGCAGGCAGAGCAGGAGTTCGTAGATCTGGCCTACGCGCGCCTCGACGCCATGCGCTCAGACGCCAACCGCATGCTCGAGGGGGTCCTCGACCTCGGAAAGGGCGGCACATTCCAGTCCCGCACCGAGCGGGACGTGATCGTCCGCACCAGCCTGGCCCGGCTCGAGCAGCTCGACATCGGCGATCAGGCCCTGACCTTCGGGCGGATCGACCGCGTGGTGGGCGAGCCGAACGGCTCGGCCCCGGGCAACGGGGCTGACCCCGGCCAGACCCAATCCGGCCAGACCCAGCCCGGCGACACCCAATCCGGCCAGACCCAGCCCGGCGACACCCAATCCGGCCAGACCCAGCCCGGCGACACCCAGCCCGGCGCCAGCACCTCCGACGAGCTGACCACCGAGATGTTCCACATCGGTCGGTTGGCGGTGCACGGCGCCGATCACGAGCCCCTCGTCGTCGACTGGCGGGCTCCGGTGGCTGAGCCCTTCTACCGGGCCACCGGGCGAGACCCTCAGGGCCTGGTGCTCCGCCGCCATCTGGCCCTTGACGGCCGATCGGTGGTGGGTGTGGAGGACGAGTGGTTTGCCGTTCCCGGAGCCCGTGCCGGTGGGCCAGCCGCAGCTACAGGCTCAGCCGGAGCGAGCAGCAGCGCGGCAGACACGGCCAACGCGGGCAGACACGGCCAACGCGGCAGGCGCAGCCGGCCCCGACAGCGCAGCCGGCATCGGCGAGGCAGGCGGTCCGACGGGGGTCAACGGATCGCAGGCAGGAACGGCCGAACGGAGCACTGACGGCGACGGCTCGGGCGAGCTGATCCTCGGGGACGGGACGCTCGGTGGTCCTGGTGCCCTCCTGGCCGCATTGGACCGGGCCCGCACGGGACGGATGCAGGACATCGTCTCCACCATCCAGCGAGAGCAGGACGAGATCATCCGCTCGCCCTTGCCCGGCGTCATGGTGGTCCAGGGGGGGCCCGGCACCGGCAAGACGGCCGTTGCCCTGCACCGGGCCGCCTACCTCCTCTATACCCACCGCTTCCCCCTGGAGAGACAGGGTGTCCTGGTCGTGGGCCCGAACCCGCTGTTCCTCCGGTACATCGAGCAAGTCTTGCCCTCCCTGGGCGAGACCGGGGTGACCCTGTCGACGGTGTCGGGCCTGGTGCCCGAGGTCCGGGCCCGGGAATCGGAGCCCGAGGACGTGGCCCGCCTGAAGGGCGACATCCGCATGGCCAAGGTCATCGGGCGTGCCGTCCGGACCCGGCAACGCCCGTTGGCCGACGATGTGACCGTCCCCTACGGGGCCCTGCTCCTCCGGCTCACCGCCGAGGACACCAAGGAGATCGTGGCCCTGGCCCGTCGCCGTCCCGGCAGCCACAACGCCAGGCGGCGCGTGGTGGAGCACGGCGTGGTCGGGGTGCTGGCCGACCGCGCCCGGCGGACCCAACAGACCCTCAGCTCGGGCCCGTCGAGCACGATCGCCGCCTTCCCCGGCTACGAGGACCCCTCGGAGCTGGCCGAGGACGAGTTCGACCTCGAGGACTTCTCCCGCAAGGTGCGGCGGGTGCCGGAGCTGGCCGGGGCCCTCGACCGGATGTGGCCGCGCCTCTCGCCCCACGAGCTCTTGCACGATCTCTTCGGCGCCCCCGCCCTCATCCATGCCGCCGGGCGGGGGAGTCTGTCGCCGGCCGAGGAGGCCCTCCTCTTCCGGAAGCGGTCGGAGTCCTTCGACACCGTGCCCTGGACCCCGGCCGACGCCGCCCTGATCGACGAGGCCCGCCACATCCTCGGACCGCGGAACGGGAATGCCGACGACTCCATCCGCAACTACGGCCACATCGTGGTGGACGAGGTGCAGGACCTCTCGCCCATGCAGCTCCGCATGCTCGCCCGCCGCTCGCTGTCGGGATCGATGACCGTGGTCGGCGACATCGCCCAGGCCACCGCGCCGTGGGCCCCCCGCCGCTGGAGCGACATCACCGACCATCTCCCCAAGCGCCGGCCGCCCAAGCTGGTCGAGCTCACGGTGAGCTACCGCACCCCGGCCGAGGTGGTCGAGGTGGCGGCCCGGGTCCTGGCCGAGGCCGCTCCCGAGCTCAAGCCGCCCACGCCCGTACGCAAGACGGGCGTCCCGCCGCTGGTGGTCGCGGCCGGGCCGACCGCCGATGACGCCGCGCTGGCCCACCGGGTGGCCCGGACGGCGATCGAGGAGGTGGCCGCCGTCGGCTCGGGCCGGGTCGCCGTCCTCGCTCCCGACCAGCTGCTGGCCCCCATCGCCGCCGCCCTGGCCGAAGCCGGGTCCCCGGTGGTCGATCCCCGGGACATGCGCCGCGGCGGGTTGGCCGATCCGCTGGTCCTCCTGGCCGCCGGGGCGGCCAACGGCCTGGAATTCGATGCCGTGGTCGTGGCCGAGCCGACCATGATCGCCGGGTCCACGGCCAGGGGACTGCGTACCCTCTACGTCGCCCTGACCCGGCCGACTCAGCGCCTGACCCTGGTGCATGCCGCACCCCTGCCTGCCGCGCTGGCCGGCCTCGTCTGACACACGATCGTCACACCAGGTTCACCCGTCGGTACCGGTCAGGGGGCTGACACCGCCCCTGGCTCAGTGTTGGCCTCACGTGCACCCCATCGGCTAAGAAATACGCCGTGACTGAGGCTCTCGCGGTCGAGCGACCCACCCCTGTCCGGCATCGTCCGGACCGCCCGCCCATGCTCGCCGTCGGCGTCATGATCTGGCTCGGTTCAGAGGTGATGTTCTTCAGCGCCCTGTTCGCTGCCTTCTTCACCATCAGGGCCCATGCCGCCGTGTGGCCGCCCAGGGGCACCGAGCTCGACACCATTCAGGCCGCAGTGTTCACCTTCATCCTCCTGGCATCGAGCTTCACGATGCAAAAGGCCGTGTTCGACCAGGAAAAGGGGCTGCGCAAGAGCGCAAAGCTCTGGGTGGTGATCACCATCTTCATGGGTGCCGCCTTCGTCGGGAACCAGTTCTACGAGTGGATCACCCTCACCACCCGGCCGGGCACCAACGCCTACGGCTCGCTGTTCTTCATCATGACCGGGATCCACGGGCTCCACGTCTTCTTGGGCCTCGTGGCCATGGTGTTCCTCCTCGGCCGGCTGAAGGGGCCAAAGGGCGACCCGGGGGAGACCGCGGTCTTCCAGGGAGTCAGCTACTACTGGCACTTCGTGGACATCGTCTGGATCGGCCTGTTCAGCTGCCTCTTCCTCCTTAAATAGGTGGCACGCCGCATGCGCAGACTCTTGCGAGGTCGATTTCTGGTCCCAGGGCTCCTCTTGGTGAGCGTGGGACTGTTCGGGCTCCTCGCCTTCTCGCCGTCGTCGGGCGCCCAGCCGAGCTCGTCCTCGTCCGGCTTCGGCGACTCGGGGTCATCGGGCTCGGGCCTCAAGACCTCGTCGGGTAACTTCCCGCAGACCCCCGGGTCCTCCTCGTCACGGAGCCAGAGCCCCTCGGGGGACGGCATCTACAACGTGCCCCTGCCCAACTCGTTCATCGCCCCTGGCCAGGCGCTCTTTGCCGCCAACTGTGCCAGCTGCCACGGGAGCGACGCGGCGGGCACCGAGCGGGCCCCGAACCTCCAGAGCCTGGGTTCGGGGACGGTCGACTTCTGGGTGTCCACCGGCCGCATGCCCCTGGCCGACTCGAGCATCCAGGCCACCCGGAAGCCGCCCCGGTTCAACGAGCTGCAGAGCCTGGAGATCGCGGCCTACGTCCAGTCGCTGGCCCCCGGCGGGGTCAAGGTGCCGACCGTCAACCTGAACCACGCCAACGTGAGCAATGGTGCCAGCCTGTTCACGCTCAACTGTGCGGCCTGCCACACCATTACCGGGGCGGGTGACGCCCTGGCCAACGGCGCCTACGCCCCGAGCCTGCACTACGCCACCACCCGGCAGATCGTGGAAGCCGTCCGCTCCGGCCCGGGGAACATGCCCCACTTCGGCCCGGGGAACATCTCCAACGCCGATGTCCGGGACATCACGGCCTATGTCCACTCCTATATCCAGCACCCGGTCAACCGGGGCGGCTTCGGCCTGGGCGGCATCGGGCCGGTGGGCGAGGGGTTCGTCGGCCTGCTGATCGGCGTCGGCGTCTTGATGCTCGTCTGCTTCTGGATCGGAGACCGCGCGTGAGCGACGAGCCCCTGACTCAAGAGCCCACCGGCCCATTGCCGGTCGCCGCTCTCGACGACCCGCACCTGCAGCCCTATGCCCGGCACCCCGGGCGGGCCCAGGCCGTGGCCGCCGTGTCCATGATCCTCGGCATCCTCGGGTGTATCGGCTTCGGCATCGCCTACTGGATCAGCGACCAGACGCAGTGGGAGGCGGTCACCCTCGGTGTCGGCATGCTGGGCCTGGGCTTCGGTCTGACTGCCTGGGGCAAGTACCTCATGGCCCGAGGGCCCTTCGTGGAGGAGCGGCACCAGCACACCTCCAGCGAGGAAGAGATCAACGCCATGACCGCGGCGATCACCCAGCGCGGGGGCATCGTGATCCAGCGGCGCAAGCTCCTGGGGGGGTTGTTCGCCTTCGGTTCGCTGGCCTTCGGTGTGGTCATCGCCTTCCCCTTGATCCGATCGCTGGGCCCGAAGCCGGGGAACACCCTCAACGAGACCAACTGGAGGAGGAACTCGACGCTGGTCACCGTGGACAACCGAAAGGTCAGCGTCTTCGACCTGGAGGTGGGCGGGGTGCTCACCGTGTTCCCCGAGGGCTTCGCCGGGTCCTCGCCCGACCAGGTCATTCTCCTGCGCTTGGAGCAGCTCGGCCCGAACGATCCCCCGCTGGCCCTGCAGGCGCCGGGACGGAGCGACTGGACGGCCCGCGGGTATGTCGCCTACTCGAAGATGTGCACCCACCTCGGCTGCCCGGTCGGGCTCTACCAGGAGCAGACGGTGGAGTTGGTGTGCCCCTGCCACCAGTCGATCTTCAACGTGTTGGCCGGGGCCGTGCCCGAGTTCGGTCCGGCTCCGCGCCCGCTGCCCCAGCTGCCTATCATGGTTGACGACAACGGCAACTTGGCGGCCCAGGCCGGGTTCAACCAACCCGTCGGGCCGGGATTCTGGGAGCGGGCATGATCGACGAATCCGTCCGCTGGCTCGACGACCGTCTGGGCATGGCCAAGGGTGGCCGCACCCTGTTGGACAAGATCTTCCCCGACCACTGGTCGTTCATGCTGGGTGAGATCGCCCTGTACTCCTTCGTGGTGCTCATCGCCACCGGCGTCTTCTTGAGCCTCTACTACGTCCCCTCCGCCCACGAGGCGATCTACCACGGCTCCTACCTCCCCCTGCGGGGCCAGCGGGTGTCCGAGGCCTACTCCTCGACCGTCGGGCTGTCCTTCGACGTGAAGTCGGGGCTCCTGATCCGCCAGGCCCACCATTGGGCTGCCGACGTCTTCCTGGGCTCGATCGCCGTCCACATGGCCCGGATCTTCTTCACCGGGGCGTTCCGCAGGCCCCGCGAGCTCAACTGGATCGTGGGCGTGACCATGTTGATGCTGGGCATCATCAACGGGTTCCTCGGCTACTCGCTGCCCGACGACCTGGTGTCGGGGACCGGTATCCGGATCGCCTACTCCATCATCGAATCGGTGCCCCTGGTCGGCTCCTACCTCGGGTTCTTCCTCTTCGGAGGCAACTATCCCGGCAGCGGGATCATCATCCCCCGGTTCTTCATCCTCCACGTCCTCATCCTGCCGGTGATCATCGGTGGCCTGATCGCAGTGCATCTCGGGCTCTTGGTCAAACAGATGCACACCCAGTTCCCCGGCAAGGGGAAGACCGAGCACAACGTGGTCGGCACCCCGATGTTCCCGACCTTCATCGCCAAGACCACCGGGTTCTTCTTCATGGTCACGGCCGTGCTCTTGTTGCTGGGCGGCTTCGCCCAGATCAACCCGATCTGGCAGTTCGGCCAGTACGAGCCGTACCAGATCTCCTATGCGGTGCAGCCCGACTGGTACATGGGCTGGCTCGACGGGGCACTCCGCATCATGCCCAGCTGGGAGTGGACAGGGTGGGGCCACACCATCCCGCTCGAGGTGTTCCTCCCGGCGGTGCTGTTCCCCGGCCTGACGTTCAACTTCTTCTATCTGTGGCCCTCGTTGGAACGAAGACACACCAAGGACCTGGCCCCCCACAACCTGCTCGACCGGCCCCGCGACCGGCCCAAGCGGACGGCCATCGGTGCCGCCGTTCTGATGTTCTATTTCATGTTGTTCTGCGCGTCGTCGACCGACGTGATGGCCAATTTCTTCGACGTGTCGCTCAACACGGTGCTGTGGACGTTCCGGATCGTGGTCATCGTCCTCCCGATCATCACCTACTTCGTGACCTACCGGATCTGCAACGAGATGCGGGCGGCCGAGGGCATCGGCAAGCGCAAGCGGGCCATGGTGGTGAGCCGGTCGCCCGAGGGTGCCTACAGCACGGTCCCCACCGAGCCCCGTCCCGGCGACGACATCCACGAGCTCGATCCCATCCCGGTCCCGACCTACATCAACCTGACCCCCGAGGAGCTCGAGACGGCTCCCGGCGTGCGTCGGGTCATGCGCTGAGCCCCAAGCTCCCGGCCACGACCCGATCCCCCCTCCCCCCAGCCGAGCCCTCGTCGGGGCCGGTGGTGGCTCCGGCGGCGGTGACGATGTCGGCCTGATCGCGCCCGCTGGCGATGTCGGTCTGATCGCGCCCGCTGGCGACGATCGCCGACCGACTGGGCCGTGCCTTTGGCTCACCGGCCCCTCGATGCACTTACGCTGGGCTACCGGTTGGCATTCTCGGCCCTGCGCCCGGACACAGCGCGCCGAGGATGCGAGGGCGTTGAGGAGGCCTGATGAGAACCGCGATGCACGGCATGCCCCGGATCGGTGCGAACAGGTCGCTGAAGCGGGCCCTGGAGGGGTTCTGGGCCGGGCGGGTGACGGCCGAGCAGTTGCAGGAGACGGCCGCGTCCATACGCCGGCGGAACTGGGAGGCGGCCGCTGCCGCTGGGATCGACTTCATCCCGTCCAACGACTTCTCCCTCTATGACCATGTGCTCGACGCCGCGGTGATGGTGGGGGCGACCTCCCCGCGGTTCGCCCCCGCCGAGCCGGCGCCCACGCTCGAGCGCTACTTCGCCATGGCCCGGGGCGGGACGGTCGGCGATGGTGCGGTCGCCCCCCTCGACCTGACCAAGTGGTTCGACACCAACTACCACCACCTGGTGCCTGAGCTCGGTCCGGGCACCGCCTTCCGGCCCGACGCGGCCAAGCCAGCCGGGGAGCTGGCCGAGGCGACCCGCCTCGGGATGGCCACCACCCCGGTGCTCCTGGGACCCCTGACCCTGTTGTTGCGGAGCGCAGCTGTCGGGGGATTCGACGTCTTGAGCCTGCTCGACCCGTTGACCGACGTCTACCTCGAGGTACTGACCGAACTGGGCGAGCGGGGTGCGTCATGGGTCCGCCTCGACGAGCCCTCGCTGGTCGAAGACCGCACCAGCCGGGAGCTCGGCGCCCTGGATCGTGCCTATCGCCGGTTGGCCGAGTGTCGGGACCGCCCGAAGCTGGCCATCTCGACGTACTTCGGGCATGTCGGTCAGGCCATGTCGACCCTGGCCGACCTGCCGGTGGAAGGCCTGGGGCTCGACTTCTGCTCGGGCCGGGAGAACCTCGGCTTGCTCCGTTCCGTCGGCGGCTTGTCGTCCAAGGTGCTCTTTGCCGGCGTGGTCGACGGGCGCAACGTCTGGGCCAACGACTTCGAGGCCACCCGCCGGGAGCTCGAGCAGCTCGAGGGCATGGCCGAGGAAATCGTGGTGTCCACGTCCTGCTCGCTGCTGCACGTACCCCTCAGCCTGGAAGCCGAGCCGGCGCTCGACGCCGAGGTCCGGCCCTGGCTGGCCTTCGCCCAGGAGAAGCTGACCGAGCTCACCGCGTTGGCCCGGGTCACCGGTGCCGATGGAGCGGGCGGCGCTGGGATGGGCGTCGATCCGTCGGGCCGCGGCGGCGGCACGGCCGCGGGCGGCGACGGCGCCAGGAGCGATCCTGCGATGGAGGCCAACCAGGAGGTCCAGCGGGCCAGGCGCGCATCGGAGCGGGTCGTGGACGAGGACGTCCGACGGCGGGTGGCATCGTTCGGCGACGTCGATCCCAGGCGGTCGACGACCTTCGTCGGGCGAGTCGACCTGCAACGAGCAGAGTTGGCGCTGCCACCGCTGCCCACGACCACCATCGGTTCGTTCCCGCAGACCGCGGCCCTGCGCGCCGAGCGTGCCGCCTGGCGGGCCGGGCAGGTGGACGATGCCTCGTACCGGCAGGCGCTTCGGGACGAGATCGATCGGGTGGTGGCCATCCAAGAGGATCTCGGCTTGGACGTGCTCGTCCATGGGGAGCCCGAGCGCGACGACATGGTGCGCTACTTCGCCGGGCAACTGACCGGCTTCGTCTTGCCCACCGAGGGCTGGGTCCAGTCCTACGGTTCGCGCTGCGTGCGTCCCCCTGTTCTCTTCGGCGACGTCGTGCGCCGGGCCCCGATGACCGTCGAGTGGACTCACTACGCCCAGTCGAGGACGTCCAAGCCGGTGAAGGGGATGCTCACCGGGCCGGTCACCATGTTGCGGTGGTCCTTCGTGCGCGACGACCAGGCCGCGGCCGACACCGCCGCGCAACTGGCGCTGGCCGTGCGGGACGAGCTCGTCGACCTCCAGCATGGGGGCACGGCCGTCATCCAGGTGGACGAGCCCGGCCTGCGAGAGGGTCTGCCCCTGCGCCAGGCGGACCGTCCCGCCTACCTGGCCTGGGCCACACGGGCGTTCCGGCTGGTGTCCGCCGCGGCCGTCCCGGCCACCCAGGTGCACACCCACATGTGCTACGCCCAGCTGGGCGACATCGTGGATGCCCTGGCCGACCTGGACATCGACGTCGTCTCGCTCGAGGCGGCCCGTGCCGGGATGGGCCTGCTCGGTGACCTGGAAGGGTCTCGCTACCTCGGAGGGGTGGGACCGGGCGTCTACGACGTACATTCCCCGAGGGTGCCCGAGTCGGGAGAGATCGAGGTGCTCGTGCGGCAGGCCGTCGAGGCCGTCGGTCCCGAGCGTCTGTGGGTGAACCCCGACTGCGGGCTGAAGACCCGCAGCTACGACGAAGTGCAGCCCGCGTTGGCGCACCTGGTGACGGCGGCTCGTCGGGTACGGGCCGAACTGGCCGACGAAGCAGCGGCAGGGGCCTCGGAGGCAGGACCCTGAGCACGCCCAGCCGGTCGCGTCGGGCACGCGGCGGCACAGGGCGAGCCCCGCGCCGACGGCCTGACTTCTAGGAGACCGCTGAAGTTTCTAGATGGACCCGCCCCGGCGGCTCTCCACCGTCGCACCGATGCCCGCCGAGATGATGAGGGCGCCGGCTATCGGCGCGAGCCAGATCCCGAAGACGAACGACAGGGCGACCATGAAGGCGCCCATGCCCAGGATGAAGGGCCAGATGCTCGAGTTTGGGAACGAGTCGATGGTTCCGGCGCTGCCCTCGACGGTGGCGTCAGGGTCGTCCTCGGCCCGGACCTTCATGTGTCGCGACCACCAGAAGTAGTAGGCCCCGGGCAGTAGGCCGAGGCCAGTCGTCCCGATGAGCATCAAGAACCCGGCATCCTCGTAGCTGGTGAACCAGTAGACGATCCCGACGATCCCGAAGAACACGGCGATGCCGAGCATGAACAAGGCTTCAATTCTCACGAGCCGACCCCGGCAGTCTCTTTTTCCTTCTGCTTCTGCTGCGCTGCGATCTTGCGCTGCTGATGCTTGTTGGGAGTCATCGGATGATCCGGATGGTTGTAGTCCCAGGTCGGGCGCTCAGAGCGGATCGACGGCAGATGGGTGTAGTTGTGGTGTGGCGGCGGTGACGTGGTGAACCATTCCAGTCCGTGTCCGTCCCAGGGATTGGACCCAGACGGTATGGGTTTGCGCCACGATACGAACACGTTGGCCAGGAAGAAGAGGAACGAGGTCCCGATGGTGAATGCCCCGATCGTCGAGACCAGGTTGAGCGTGCCCCAGCCGGTGCCGGGGGCGTAGTCGGCGATCCGTCGGGGCATGCCGTGGAGGCCCAGCACGTACTGGGGCATGAAGGCCACCCAGAACCCGATGAACAGGAACCAGAAGTGCAGCTTGGCCAGGCCTTCCCGGAGCATGCGGCCGAACATCTTCGGGTACCAGAAATAGAACCCGGCAAACCCGGCGAAGACGGCCGTGCCCACGAGCACATTGTGGAAGTGGGCCACGACGAAGTAGGTGTCGTGGACCTGGAAGTCAACCGGCGGTGAGGCGAGGAGCACGCCGGTGACACCTCCGATCAGGAAGACGAAGAGGAACCCCACGCTGAAGAGCATGGGGGACTTGAAGCTGAGCTGTCCGCCCCACATGGTGCCGATCCAGTTGAAGAACTTGATGCCGGTGGGCACGGCGATCAGGTAGGACAGGAGCGAGAAGAAGGGAAGGAGGACGACACCGGTGGTGAACATGTGGTGGGCCCACACGCCGGTGGACAGGGCGGCGATGGACATGGTGGCAAAGACCATGCCCCGGTAGCCGAAGAGCGGCTTGCGGGAGAAGACTGGGAAGATGTCCGTCACGATCCCGAAGTAGGGCAAGGCCAGGATGTACACCTCCGGGTGCCCGAAGAACCAGAACAGGTGTTGCCACAGTACGGGCGAACCACCGCCTTGGACGGAGAAGATGTGCGTGCCGAAGTGTCTGTCGCAGAACAGCATCACGACGGCGGCGAACAGCACCGGGAAGGCGATGAGGATGAGGATGCCCGTCACCACCATGTTCCACGAGAAGATCGGCAATCGGAACATGGTCATGCCCGGCGCCCGGAGGTAGAAGACGGTGGCGACCAGGTTCACGCCGGTGAAGATGGCGGAGAACCCGGTGAGGGCCAGGGCCATCAGCCACAGGTCGGCCCCCGCCCCCGGCGTGTTGGTGGCGTTGGACAGCGGGGCATAGGAGACCCACCCGAAGCTGGCCGCACCCCCAGAGACCAAGAACCCCGAGAGCATGGTGATCGACCCGCCGAGGTAGAGCCAGTAGGACAGGGCGTTGAGGCGGGGGAAGGCCATGTCCGGGGCCCCTACTTGGAGGGGGACGATGTAGTTGGCCAGGCCGCCGAAGGCGAAGGGCCCGGCAAACAAGTACATCATGAGGCTGCCGTGCATGGTGAAGAGCTGGTTGTACACCTGGAACGAGACCCCGACCCCTGACGGCTGGATCAGCTGGGCCCGAATGACCATGGCCATGATGCCGGCGATGAAGAAGAGGACCAGCGAGGTGATCATGTAGCTCATCCCGATGACCTTGTGGTCTGTCGACGTCAGCCACTTGAGGATGCCGGTGGGACCCTCGTGGTGGGGATGATGGACGTCGTCTGCTCCCGGCTGATCGGGCTCGTCGGGACCGCGGATTCCGGGGCGTTCAGCCAGGATCGTCATGCTGCTGCCTTTGCCGTCGAGGAGCTCGAAGACTGCGGTGCGGCTCCCGCAGACGAGGCCGGGCAGTTCCCCTGGCCGCAGCCACTGGAGTTGGGAGCGGCGGGCGGCGGGGTGTTCTGGGCGTTTCTACCTGAGGATCCGCCGATGGTGTTCCCCTGGGCCACCTGGCTCGCAGCCCAGGCCCGGAACTGATCCGGGGTCACCGATCTCACGCTGAAGAGCATGTCGGTGTGGTAGAGCCCGCAGAACTGCGTGCACTGACCGTCGAACGTGCCCAGCCGGATCAAGTCGAGGTCGAACACGTTGGTCACACCGGGCTGGGCGTACCGGCTGAAGTTGAAGGCCCGGACGTAGAACCCGTGGACGGTGTCATTGGAGAGCAGGGTGATCTGCACGGTCTCCCCTTCAGGCACCACCATCTGGGGACCGTGGTCGTTGGGGCCGTTGGTCAGCTCGCCGGCCACACCGACACCCAGGTTGGGGTAGTCGAAGCGCCAGCCCCATTGGAAGGCGGTGACCGTGATGTCGACGACGGGCTTGCCCTGAGCCGACGTGGCGACGACCGGAACCGTGGCGTCGACGTTGTTCTCCGAGAGGACCGTGAAGAAGAACAGCACGGCCACGATGATGACCGGGATGATGGTGTAGGTCATCTCGATCCCGATGTGCTCGTGGAACTGCCGCGGCATCTCGTCCGACCGCCGCCGGTAGCGGATGAGGGCCCAGGTGATCAGGAGGAAGACGATGGCGGCCACGACGATCCCCGTGGTCATCATCCCCGAGTAGATCTTGAAGATGTCGTGCCCCTGCTTGGTGGCACCGGTGTCGGCCCAGTAGGTGGGGTAGAAGTTGCAGCCGCCGAGCAGCAGGGCGCCGCCGAGGATCCCGCCACCGACGAGGGCCTTGCGGCTCCGGCGGCGCCTGGGTTGGGCTGGTCGAACGCCTTCGAGACCCGGCTCGGGCTCGGTCTGGACGGCCAGGCGATCGTGGCCCGGTGAAGGGTCGGTCGAGCCGGTCGGAGAGGCGTTCACGGCGACGACACTAGCGAACGTCGGGCTGCAATTAGAAGTTCAGGAGGGCGTTCCGGTTGGAGCAGCGTTATCCCAGTTCACAGGGTTGGTCCTGCCTGGGGCCGAGGCAATGGGCGTCGGGATCGGACGCCCCGTTCGACCGAATCCGATCGACGCCCGAGCGGTGGGTTCAGAACCGTGTCTCCTGGTGGTAGGTCACTCAGGATCCCGGTGGTGGGTCACTCAGGATCCCGGTGGTGGGTCACTCAGGATCCGGGTGAGGGCTACTCAGGATCCCGGTGAGGGCTCGGGGGACCCCGGCGCTTGGGGATCATCGGGCGCACGGGAACGAGAGCCCGACGACCGGGCCAGGCGACCGGTGAACCGCCCGGCCGAGCGAAAGGCCCTTCCAGCCTGCGCCTTCGCCGCCGGGGCATGCTTCTCGGCCGTCAGGGCCGCCGCCTGGGCGGCGATGCTGGCCTGCTGGGCGGCGGCGCTGGTGCGTTTCCCCAACCAGCGGGCGGCAAGCTCAGGTGTCGATGCCGGATCGGAGCCGAGCCCAGCGGTGCCCGGACCGAGCCCTGCCGCCTCTCCGACCGGCGCAGCGGCGGTGTCCGGGCCGTGCCCTGCCGCCTCTCCGACCGGCGCAGCGGATGTGGGCTGTCGGACTGGGCCGCCGGGGTCTCTGGGTACCCGGACGGTCACATCGGTGCGGGTGAGGGTGGCCAACCGGAAGAGCCCCACGGCTCCGAACTCGACGATGATGATGCCCGAGGCGTCCGGTCTGGCCTGCGGGAGGACGGGAGCGAGAGCGAAGAGCACGCAGACCACGCAGGCGATGAGGACGTGGAGCCGGCGCGGGACCACACGCACCAGGCCGAGGGGCCCCTGGGCGGTCACGGCCAGCAGGGCGAAGGCGACGGTACCGCCGACGAGCAGCCCACCGTTGTCGACGTGCAGCGACAGGTCGGCGAAGGCCACCGCGGCCAGCAGCTCAGCCAGCTGGAGGACCCAAAAGGGCACGACCCGACGACCGAGCCGCTCCCCCGGTTCGGTCGTCGCCGTCTGACCGTCCCCGCCTGCCGCGGGCGGCTCGGGCGCGGCGCTATTCCTTGGTCGTGGGCGGGACGGTGGGCTCGACGACGACGTTCTGTGCCTTCACCGTCGTCGGGTCGTCCTTGCCCCCCTCGTCCAGTCCCTTCTTGAACTCTTTCTGCGCCGAGCCCAGGGACCGCGCCAGCTTGGGAATCTGCGTGCTTCCGAACAGGACGAGCACGACCACCACCAGGATGATGATTCCATCGACACCGAATATCTCCGCAGGCATGCCCAAGTGCACTGGTGACTCCTTTTTCGACTTTCGCGGACAAGGTTAGACCCGTACGGGTTCCCCGAGTACCTCGTCCCCGCCAGGGGTCCTGGACGGGTCGGCTGGTCAATGACGGGGTCCTTCTCTGTCGGTGCCCGGTAGGCGGTCGTGCCGACCCGGCCGGGGCCGGCAGGTCCGGGGGGATCCAGGGGAGGGATTCCAGGGTGAGATCCAGGGTCTGCCCAGCCGGGGAGCTTGCCGGCCTCCCGGCCGTCATCCGGCCAGGAAGACCCCCATGACCAGGGCGGCCACCGATGCGGTGCCGCCCACGGACGCCCACAGGGCCGTCGCCCCCGCGGTCGTCGCCCGTTGATGGAGGTAGACACCTACACCGGCGATGACCACTACGACCAG
This sequence comes from uncultured Acidimicrobiaceae bacterium, assembly GCA_963803065.1. Taxonomy (GTDB): domain Bacteria; phylum Actinomycetota; class Acidimicrobiia; order Acidimicrobiales; family RAAP-2; genus DASXMT01. Next base: position 323,787 of record CAWDKW010000002.1, on the reverse strand, counting down.
CTTGACGATCAACACCGCCTTCCAAGCGGTGCTCTGGCCGGAGAGGGTGATGGTGGAGATGTTCCAGAAACCGGTGAGGACCAGGACGACGAAGGCCGGCCACAAGAGGACGGACAGCGCCCGGGCCAGCCGTTTGGGGGCATCGCCCCCGATGCTCCTGGCCGTCGGGACCAGGCCGGCCATGGTGAACTGTCCGCCGACCCAGATTGAGGCGGCCAGCACGTGGAGGGCCAGCCGGATGCCGTCGACAGCGCTGCTCAGCTGCGGTCCGGCCGCCGCCGCCTGCGAGGCCGCGTGCACCAGGTTCACGACCTCACCCTCCTACTTGCCCGTCCAGTTGGGGGCGCGCTTCTCGGCGAAGGCGATCGAGCCCTCCATGGCGTCGGCCGAGGCGAACACAGCCGACAGGGCGGCGTTGTTGATGCCCCACCCCTCGGCCTCGGGGACCTCCAGGGCCTCTTTCATCACCCGCTTGGTCGTCCGGACGGCCAGCGGAGCATTGGCCGCGATGACCTCGGCCAGGGCCAGGGCCTCGTCCATCAGGCGACCGGCGGGCACGACCCGGTTGATGAGGCCGAGGGCGAGGGCCCGGTCGGCGTCGAGGGGCTCGCCGGTCAGGGCCAGCTCGAAGGCGATGGCCCGGGGGAGCCTCCTGGGCAGCCGGATCAGCCCGCCGGCGCCGGCGATGAGGCCCCGCTTCACCTCGGTGATGGCGATCTTGGCTTCTTCCACCGCGACCACCAGGTCGCACGAGAGCATGATCTCGCAACCGCCGGCCAGGGCGGAGCCGTTCAAGGCGGCGATGATCGGCTTGGGGAAGTCCCGCTGGGCGATGCCGCCGAACCCGCCGGGGGCCCCGGCAATGTCGGCAACCTCACCGGCGGCGAACGCCTTCAGGTCCATGCCGGCGCTGAAGGCCTTGTCCCCGGCGCCGGTCAGGATGACCACCCAACAGTCGTCGTCGGTCTCGAGCTCGTCCAGAGCCCCGCCCACACCCCGCGACACGGCGCCGTTGATGGCGTTGCGGGCCTCGGGGCGGTTGATGGTGATGATCTCGACGTGGCCTCGGCGTTCACGCAGTACTTCGGACATGGTCGTCTCCGATCGAGGGCTCAGGTACCGGGCAGACGGTAGCGCGGAGGACTGCCCTCGACGGCAATCCGGGCCCCGACCATCCCGGGCACATCCTGCTCGCCGGCCGCGCTGATGACGTCGTCGTCGGCGGGGGCAGCGGCGAGGTGACGGCCATCGAGCATGCGGGCGATCACGGGAGCACCGGTGGGGGCACCGTCGTGGTCACGGATGACGGTGGCGGCGACCACTGTGGCGGCACTCCTCGCCGGGGCAGTCCTCGCCGGGGCAGTCCTCGCCGGGGTCGCCGTCCCCGGTCTGCCCTCGTCCTCCACCCCGAGGGCGACGTCCACGGCCGAGGCGTCGATTGCCCGTTGTTCACTCTGCGTGTCCCCCCGGCGAAACCCGAGGGGAGGCGGCTCGGTCCCGTAGAGGCCGAGTGCGTGCTTGGTGATGAACCAGCCCAGCCCGGTGACCAACCCGAGGGCCGGGACCGGCCCCGAGCCCGAGCCGCCAGGGCCCACTGGACGAGCGCCCGCTGATCCTGCCGAGCCGCCGGACGGCCCGACCTCCCGCAGCCGGTCGGTCATAGTGGCGATCGAGTGGGTGACGTAGTTGTTGCCGGGACCTCCGAAGTAGGGCAGGCCGCCGGTCACGGTCAGGCCCCTGGCGTCATCGGTGGACAGCCCGAGGGCCTCGGCGCCCAGCTCCACCGCGGAGGGGAAGCAGGAATAGAGGTCGAGCAGCGTCACATCGTCGATCCCCACCGATGCCGCCTCGAACAGGGCGCGGCCGGCGGCAGCGATGGCCGGCGAGCGGCCAGGGTCCGGCCGAGCGGTGGGGAACCGCACGTCGGTGGCTTCGGCCCCCGACCAGACGAACACTGCCCGGTCCGCCACCCCGGCCTCCCGGGCCGCGGCCAGTGAGCACACCACCAGGGCGGCGCCCTGGTCGGAGCCGAGAAAGGCGGTCATGAGCTTTGTGTAGGGCTCGGCGACGATCCGGTTGCCCGGAGCGGGGGTGCTGATCTCCGCAGCCGAGCGCATCGCGGGGAACCACGCCGTCGGGTGGTGGGCGGCAACCTCGGTGAAGGGTGCGAACAGCTCGCCGATCGCCCTGCGGTGCTCGACGGCGGTGTGGCCGGCCCGTGCCGCCACCACGCTCTCGAAGAGGGGATAGACGTGGACGGGAGCCATGAGCCCGATGGCCATCTCGGCTGGACCGACACCGGGCTGGTCGTCGCCGACGACGGGGTCGGGCGTGAGATCGGCGCCGACGGCACGCGGGAGTCCCGCCGCTCGACGGGCCCTCTGCGACCGTATGGCCTCGGCTCCGGCGATCACCGTCACCGACAGCGAGCCCTCGGCGATCTCTGATGCGGCCCGATTGACCAACCACTGCGGGCTGTTCCCCCCGACGGTGGTGACCTCGCAGCGCAGGGGGGTCATGCCCGTGCGACGGGCCAGCTCGGTAGCCGGAGCCGGTCCCACCTTGGTCATCACGTCGACGACGGTCAGCCGATCGACTCGGTCCCGGAGCCGGGGGGCCGAGGCGAAGGCCGAGTCGCAGGCCCGGGCCATGAGGTCGACCGGCGTCACCAGCTCGGTGCGCTCGAGGCACTGTCCCGACGTGACGATGACCGGGACGCGGTCGGCGCCCTTCTCCCATGCACTCACGAGATCGGGTTGGTTCCCGTCAGCGAGATCTGGGTCGTTCCCATTGGACGCACGAGGCGGCAAGCTATCGCACCGACTTGTTCGTGGGCCACGTCGAGCACACGGGGCGGCGGAACTGAAAGGCTGGCCGGATGCCGAGCAGCACACCGCCGACGAGCACAGGTCCGAGCAGCACAGGGACGCTGCCCGAGGACTTCCTCTTCGGCGTGGCCACGGCAGGATTCCAGATCGAGGGCGGGTTCAACGGTCCCGGTCAGCCGGCCAACAACTGGCTCACCTGGGAGCGGCTCGGCCGGGTGGAGCCGTCGGGCATCGCCGCCGACTTCTGGGCCCACCCCGAAGAGGCGCTCGACCGGGCGGCGGGGCTCGGCTGCAACAGCTTCCGCCTGGGGCTCGAGTGGTCACGGGTCGAACCCCGGGAGGGGGAGATCGACGACACCGCCCTCGCCGGATACGCCAGGATCCTCGACGGCTGCGTCGAGCGGGGGATGGCCCCGCTGGTCACGTTGCTGCACTTCACCCATCCGGCCTGGCTGGGGGAGGAGTTCTGGCTCCGCGCCGACTCCTCGGAGCGGTACCTGGCCTGGGTCGAGGTCGCCCTCGGCGCCCTGGCCGGCAAGTGCCGCCACTGGGTGACGCTCAACGAGATCAACGCGGTGGGCCTGGGTTCGTGGATCCTCGGGATGTTCCCACCGGGGCGGCGGATGGCCTTCGGGGACGCGGCGGTGGCCATGGACAACCAACTCGCCGCCCACGTGCTCGGGTACGAGGCCGTCCACCGCGCCCGGCCGGATGCCGTCGTGACCACGAACGCCGCGTCGGTGAGCCTCTACGAGTTCGACGCCGTCCTCACCGACATACTCATGGCCAGGAGCTTGGGCGTCGACCGTGACGATCTGGACCGCTGGCTCGACGACCGCCGCGACCGCCACTATGCCGCCCATCCCACGTCGAACCGGGGTGAGCAGGTGCTCCGGAGGCTCAGCGCGGCCACCTCTCCCTACGGGCTTTGCTCGTCCGCTGCGCCGGGAGCCCGTCGGACCGGTGGTGGCGCCGGTGGTGGGACCATTGGGTCGCGACTCCGTCCGCGCTCGCCCGGACGGGCCGTCGACGCCGTCTACGCCAGCGTCCACGAGCGCACGCTCGACGTGGTCGGCTTCGACTACTACGACCCACTGGCGGCCCGGCACCTGCGCTTGCCCGGCCACGTGACCGCAGGAGGCCGGGCGTGGGCTCCGGCCCGGGAACTGTGGGACGACGTGCCTGATCCGAAGGGCCTGCAGGCGTGGCTCGAGGTTCAGCACGCCATGACCCCCGACGTTTCGCTCTGGGTGGTCGAGAACGGCCTGTGCAACCGGGTGCACAACGCCCGCTCCTACCCCCGCCTCGACGGCTGGAACCGAAGCCGGTACCTTCGCGAGAACATCGCCGCCGTGGTGGCGTCCGCCGATGCCGGGTTGCCCGTCGGCGGCTACTGGCACTGGTCGTTGGTGGACAACTACGAGTGGGGCTCCTACCAGCCGAGGTTCGGCCTCTACGGGCTCGACCGGCACCACGGACCTACCGGAGCCCAGTGGCTCGACACCGACTCGCTCGGCGACGACGCCGCCGGGACGTACCGCCGGATCATCGCCGGGCTGCGCGATGGGGACCGTTCCGTGCTGGCCGAGCCGACCTGACCCGAGCCGACCTGACCCGAGCCGACCTGACCCGAGCTGACCTTCAGCGGACCTTCAGCGGACCTACGGCGGACCTACGGCGGACCTACGGCGGACGGGATCGGGCTTTGCCCGCGCTACAGGGTGGGGATGCCCGATCACCGCGGCTCGGCCGGGTCAGGCCGCTCCGGTGTGATCGCCGGCACCGAGGGCTATCCCGGCCAGTACCCGCTCGGCCTGGCTGACGATCGACTCCACGATGGTGGCGGCGGGAATGAGCGTCCCGATGGCGCCCACGCCCTGTCCGGTCGGGTAGCACTCCCGCGCCGGGTCGATGCCCTCGGTGTCCTCCCCGCCGCCCAGGTGGAACACGCCGTCGTGGGAGGACCTGCCGAGCTGGCCGGGAAACCTCTGGAGCTCGTCTGGATGCTCGTCGAAGAAGGCGGTGTACTCGTTGCGGACGACGCGCATGGTCTTTCCCGAATAGGCCCGGCTGATGGTGGTGCCGTCCTCGGCGGTGCGGACCAACGCGTCCTTGTACCCGGACACCGCGCGCGCCTCGGGGGTGGCGATGAACCGGGTGCCCACCCAGACGCCGTCGGCGCCGAGGGCCAGTGCCGCGGCCAGTCCGCGCCCGTCGAAGATGCCGCCGGCGGCGACGACGGGGACCTGATCGCCGACCGCGTCGACCACCTGGGGAACGAGCGGCATGGTAGCCACCTGTCCGGTGTGGCCACCGGCCTCGGTGCCCTGAGCCACGACGATGTCGCATCCGGCGTCCACGGCGCGGCGGGCATGGTCGACCTTGCCGCACATGTTGATGACGAGCAGGCCGCTGCGATGGCAGAGCTCGACCACCTCGCTCGGCACCCCCAGTCCGGCCACGAAGACCGATGCACCTCCCTCGATGATGTCCTCGACCTGACCGACGAGGTCTCCGGGCATGGCGGTGAGCAGGTCCACGCCGAAGGGGTTGGCGGTGGCCTCTCTCACCCTGGCGATCTCGGAGACCATGCGCCCCCTGCTCATGGTGGATGCCCCGAGGCACCCGAAGCCGCCGGCCTCGGAGACAGCAGTGACCAACGGGGCATACGACACTCCGCCCATGCCGGCCAGCATCACGGGGTGTTGGACCCGGAGGGTCTCGGTCAGTCGAGTCTGCATGGATGTCGTCTCCGATTCGGGGCGGTGAGCGGTAGCCGACTCTATCGAGCACTCTCATTCGATGGCGCCGTCGCTCGTTGACCGGTTCTCGGCGCGCGAACCGCTGCCAGCCAGCCTGAAGGACCCTCAGACTCAGGTGATGTCCCGCTGGGTCATCACGATCGTGCCCACCAGGGCGAAGGCGAGCCCGTAGCCCAGCAGCATCAGGCCTCCGCCCCACCAGGGCAGCAGGGCCGAGCCCAGCTGCCGCCCGGTGTGGCTGGCCAGGGCCTGGGCGGAGTCGCCCGGGAGCCAGCGCGAGAGCCCGCTGTGGATTGCGTTGAGGAGTGCGCCGATGAGTGTCTCGCCGATCAGGAACCACCCGAGGGTGGCGATGAGCGCGGCCACCTGGTTGGTCAGCCACGAGCCGACCCCCACACCGAGAATGGCGTACAGGACGAACACCCCGATCATCCCCGGCGCCACGGTGGGCAGCTGGTGGACGAGGTCGGAGGGCGAGCCGTGGCGGGCCGACAGCACGATCGACCCGGCGACGGTGGTGATGATGAGGAGGATCACGGCCAGGACCACACCCAGGATGGCGGCGACGATCAACTTGGCGGCCACGAACCGCCCCCGGCGCGGGGTGATCAAGAAGGCGGACGTCACCGTCTTGTGCCGGAACTCGGTGGTGATGCACAGCACCCCCAGCAGCATGATGAACAGGTCTCCGAAGGTCAGCCCCGCTCCGACCACGTTCCGAAGCTGGTCCACCGTGTGGGGTGTGAACCAGGCGGAGCCGCCGTGGGCCTTCCTCCCTCCGGGGGTGCTGCTGCTGAGGAAGGACAACAGGATGCCGAGCCCGGTGAACAGACAGGCCAGCCCACCCAGGAGCCAGGGCACCGAGGTCGTGCGGAGCTTCAACCACTCCGAGCGCACCAGCCGGATCATGACGGCACCCCTGCTGGCATCGGGGCGTCGAACCCGGAGGTCAGGCTGAGGAAGACATCCTCGAGGCCCCCGCCTTCTTGCCGGAGGTCGTACACGATGATCTGGTTCTTGGCCAGTACGGGGCCGAGCCACTCGGGGGAGGCACCGTCGATGATGACGACCTCGGGCTCCGTCCAGCGGGCGCCCACCTGCTGGGCGGCCAGGACGTCCACCAGGCGTTGGGCTTCGGGGGTCCGCACCCGCATGCCGCCGCCGGTGCCGGCCCTGCGCTGGAGGTCGACCAGGGTTGTCTGGAGGACCAACTTGCCGTGGGAGACGATGACGACGTCGTCAACCGTCTCCTCCATCTCGGCCAACAGGTGGGAGGACACCAGCACCGCCCGGCCTGTCGAGGCTTAGTGCCGGATGAAGGTCCGCAGCCACTGGATGCCCTGGGGGTCGAGGCCGTTGGACGGTTCGTCGAGGATGAGCACGTCGGGGTCGCCGAGAAGGGCGGTGGCCAGCTCCAGCCGTTGGCGCATCCCCATCGAGAACCCGCCGACCCGCTTGTCGGCCACCTCGGTCAGCCCCACGAGGGCCAGGGTCTCGTCCACCCTGGAGTAGGGGAGCCCGGTGGCCATGGCCACCACCTTGAGGTGCTTGGCGGCGCGGCGAGCCGGGTGGAAGTTGGTGGCCTCGAGCACCGAACCAACGTGGCGGATGGGGTCATCCAGGTCGCGGTAGGCCTGCCCGTTGAACGTGGCCCGGCCCTGAGTGGCGGCGACCAGCCCGAGCAACATGCGCAAGGTCGTCGTCTTTCCGGCACCGTTGGGACCGAGGAATCCGGTCACCCGACCGGCCGCCACCTCGAAGCTCAGGTTGTCGACGGCGACGACATCCTTGAACCGTTTGGTCAGTCCGGAGACCTCTATGGCCGAGGGCATTGCCAGACGCTAGCGCGGGTGCTCAGCCCGACTCCGGCAGTGATCAGGCGCCGACGGAGAGCTCGGTGGGGAGCAGGAGCCCGACGGCCACGACCAGCTCGTTGTGGACGCGGCCCATGTCGCTCCAACCGTTGACCCAGCCTCCGAGCACCGAGTACCACACGTGCCCGAGCATCCTGGCCCGGTCGCCCAGGTCGTCGGGGTGGGGCTCGCCGATGGCCCGGGTGATGATCCCCTCCATGAGCACGGTGATCTGTTGTTGGCACTCGACTGCCGCCGGATCGGGCGACGAGAGCGAGGTGAACACGGCACTGACCAACTTGGGCTGGCGCCCCATGGCCCGCAGCGCCCGGTCGAGGACGTCGACGACGCGGATGGCGGCCGAGTCGCCCCGAGCAGGAAGCTGCGACAGCCGGGCATCGAGCTGCTCGACCCAGCTGACCAGGGCCGCGGCCAGCAAGTGGTCCTTGCTGGTGAAGTAGCGGTAGACGGTGCCCATGGCCACATCGGCGCGAGCGGCGACGTCGCGCATCTGGACCGCTTCGTACCCGCCCTCGAGCCCGAGGGCCATGGCCGCGTCGATGACCCGCTGGCGACGCGCCTGCTGGGCACGGGTCAACGTGCGTGGCACCGGGCGGCTGATCATGGTGAATCACCCTACTCGTCAGGGATTTCTGCTCAGATGATCCCGGCCTCGGGCCAGAAGGGCGCGGGCCCTGGTGGACCGCCGTTTCTGCCCTCGAACGTCCTGGGTCGGCGCCGCTCCCGACCTCAGACGTAGGCGTGCACGACGGCCCGATAGTTCTGAGTGGGGGCCGAGGTCGGCGGTGGCGGCGGGGGTGGCGGAGCCGGCGCCAGACGGCGTCCCACCCGCTCGAGGAACGTCAGGGGAGCGGGAGCCGCGGTCGGTTCGGGCGCGGGGGGCGCGGGAGGGCCGACGAACACCTCGACCCGGGAGAACCCGGCCGCCCGGGCCAAGGCCTTGATCGCACCGATCGTCGGGACGTACCAGTTCCCGAAGTCCACGCCGACGCTGCTGTCGGCGTGGAACTGCATGGCGCTTTCGTTGTCGAAGCCGTGGAGGTGGACCGCCTCGGTCTCGATCACGGCCACCTCACCGGTCACCGCCCGAAGCCGTTCCATGGCTGTCAACGGCTCTTTGATGTGGTACAGGACGCCGAGGTACAGCACGATGTCGAAGGTGCCCAGCCCGTCGAGGTCGGCCTTCATGAAGTCGTCGAGCACCGGCTCGACTTTGCTCCCGATGGCCCGGTGGGCGAAGTCGAAACCACGACGACCGGGGAGCTCGTCGTTCCAGAAGTCCGTCTCGTCCCTGCTGTGGTCGGGTAGCACTCCCTTGGCGATGCACTCGTTCCAGTACGCACCGCGGGCCACGAAGTCGACGCCCCAGGCGTAGTGGTCGAGGGCCACCACCCGGCTGGCCCCGGCCCGCTCGGCGTGGAAGGAGTAGTAGCCGTCCCACGCACCGATGTCGAGCACCGACCGGCCCTTGAACTCGGGGAGCTGGTCCGACCTGAGGGCGAGCTCGGTCAGGCCCTTGGTGACCACGCCGTCGCCGAGGTCGATCGAATGGAACCACTGGATGGCGTCCGCCTCGGACTGCAGGTCGTGTTGCGTCGTCATGTGCCGGACTCTAGCGATCCCGGACGCATCCGTGGGAAACCGGGCATCGGTCGGACGCCGTCAACCCACCTCAGCCCACGGTCAGCCGGCCCAGACGATCGCCTGCAGCTCCGAATACGCCTCGAGGCCGTAGTCCCCGCCGTCCCGGCCCACCCCGCTCATCTTGAAACCGCCGAACGGTGCCTCCATGTTGCGCTGGGCGGTATTGATCCCGACGTGGCCGGCCCGCAACCGCTTGGCCACGGCCAGGGCCCGGGCGGTATCGGCCGAGAAGACGTAGTCATAGAGGCCGAACTGGCTGTCGTTGGCGATGGCCACCCCTTCCTCGTCCTCGTCGAAGGGTGTGGCCACGACCACGGGTCCGAAGATCTCCTCGCGGGCGACGGTGATGTCGTTGCCCCCGGTGATGAGGGTCGGCTCCACGTAGTAGCCGGTGGGCAGGTGCTCGGGCCGGCCCCCGCCCACCACGACCTCGCCCTGTTGGCGCCCGGTCTCGATGTAGTCGAGGACACGCTGTCGTTGCGCGCCCGAGATCACCGGCCCCACCACCGTGTCGGGCTCGAGGGGATCGCCGACTTTCAGGGCCCCGGCGAAGCTGGCCATCTTCTCGACCACCTGGTCGAAAATGCTGCGGTGGATGATGGCGCGGGTGGGGGCCGTGCAGATCTGCCCGGAGTGGAACGCCCAGGTGGACCCGATGGCGGCGATCGCCGCGTTGATATCGGCGTCGTCGAACACCACCGCCGCGCCCTTCCCGCCCAGCTCGAGCAGCAGGCGCTTCATCGTCCCCCCACCGGCTTGGGCGATCCGCTGGCCCACCGCGGTCGAGCCGGTGAAGGAGACCATGTCGACGTCGGGCGACTCGGCCAGCACCGAGGCCGGGCCCGGCCCTTGCGAGTTCACCAGGTTGACCACCCCCGGGGGAAAGCCCACCTGATCGAGGATGCGCATCAGCTCCACGATGGCCAGCGGGTCCTGCGGCGCCGGCTTGACCACGACCGTGTTCCCCATGGCCAGCGCAGGGGCGATCTTGCCGGCCAGGTTGGTGAGCGGGAAGTTGTAGGAGGCGATGGCCGCCACCACGCCGACCGGCTGGCGGTAGGCCAGCGCGCTGACCAGCCCTCCGGGGGCCAACGGGGTCGCCCCGGTGACGAAGGGGGGCAACGACCTCTCCTGGACGTGGCGGATGTCGCGCGTGTACCGCTCGAACCGGTCGCAGCTGACCGGCACCTGCATGCGCGAACCGACCGAGGCCGTGGCCCCGGTCTCGGCGATGACCAGCGACACCAGCTCGTCGCTCTTTGCCCGGATGGCCGGCGCCACCTGCTTCAGCAGGGCCAGGCGCTCCTCGGGGGGCGTGGCCGACCACGAGGGGAGGGCTTCGGCGGCGGCGGCGGCTGCTGCCGTGGCGTCGTCGATGGATGCGTTGGGCGCCCGACCGACGACCTGCTCGGTGGCGGGGTTGATGATGTCGTAGGTGCCATCCCCGGCATCCACCCACTTCCCCCCGATCAGGAGTTGATGCTCGTCCTTGGTGATCTGGTCGCTCATGGATGCTCGCTTTCTTCGGGACGCAATGGCCGGATCTCAGCCACGACTGGCAGACTGGCAGCTACTCGGGCCGGCCGCGGCCCGTACCTCAGGAACCTGTTCGGGCCACGGACGGATCGACGGTGACCGTGTCCCGGCCCGATCGCAACAAGGTGCCGGGAAGGTTGCCGGTGGGCTTGCCGTCGGCGATGGTCTCCACGCCGTTCACCAGGACCCGGACCACGCCGTTGGCGTCGGCGATGAGCCGTGGGCTGTTCCCGGGAAGGTCCGTAACGAGCTGCGCCGGCTCGGAGCCGACCGTCGCCGGGTCGAACACGAACAGGTCCGCCCGCATGCCTTCGGCGACGCGACCACGGTCGGCCAGGCCGAAGAGCGCAGCCGGCGCCTCGGTCATCAGCTGGATGGCTCGCTCCACCGATACCAGCCGTCGCCGCCGCAGGCAGTCGGCGAGGAACGACGTCGGGTAGTTGGATCCGCACATGCGGTCAAGGTGGGCGCCGGCATCGGAGCCGCCGACCATGGCCCGAGGGTCGTTCCAGACGTCCGCCCGCAACCGCCAGGAAGCGTCGTCGCCGTCGGACGCCTTGGGCCAGAGCACGGTCCGGAGGTCGTCGGCGATGACGATGTCGAGCAGCGCGTCGAAGGGCTCGGCCCCCCGCTCGGCGGCGATGGTGCCGACATCCTTCCAACTGAGCCCCTCGTTGGTCTGGGAGAAGGTGTCGCCGATGACGTAGTTGGCCCAGTGCGAGAGGCGCCGGAAGACGCCGGCATCCTCGGAATGGGCCAGCTCGTCCAGCCGGGCGCGGACGGCGGGATCCCGCAGTGCTTCGATCCGCTCCTCGATGGGCAGGCCCATGACGTCGCCCCAGCCCGGGATCAGGAACAGGGCGCAGAAGTTGGCGAAGCTCATGTTCATCGGGACCAGGGTGGGCATGGTCAGGGCCACCACCTGGCCTCCGGCATCGATCGCCTTCGACGACACCTCGAGCTGGTGTGCCACCTTCTCTGGTGAGCGGGAGTCGACGGTCAACACGTTCCAGTTCAGCGGGCGCCGGGCGGTGGTCGACATGTCGACCATGAGGTCCATCTCCTCCTCCGAGAAGGCGTCGAGGCAACCGTTGGTGATGTACTCGAGCGTGGTCCCCGGGTGGTCGCGCACGACCTCGCAGAAGGCCAGCATCTCCCGCCGGTCGGCGTTGCGGGAGGAGATCGGGTTCCCGTCGCCGTCGGAGTGGGTACGGGACTGGGAGGAGGAGAAGCCGAGCCCGCCCGCCTGGAGGGACTCGGCCAAGAGGGCGGTCATGGCCTCGAGCTCGTCGTCGTTGGCCACCTCCGAGGCGCGTTCGGCGCCCATCACCCATCGCCGCAGCGCGCAGTGGCCCACGAGGAACCCCGCGTTCACGCCCAGGTTGCCCTCGAGCATGCCGAGGTAGTCGGCGAAGGTGGTCCAGTCCCATGGGACCCCGGTCTCCAGGGCCACGAGCGGCATGCCTTCGACCTTGGCCATCATCCGCCGGATGTAGTCGTGGTCCCGGGCCTTGATCGGAGCCAGGGTGAAGCCGCAGTTGCCACCGATGACCGTGGTCACGCCGTGCAGGTTCGAAGGAGACGCGGTGGGGTCCCAGAACAGCTGGGCGTCGTAATGGGTATGGGGGTCGATGATCCCGGGAGCGACGATGAGTCCCTCGGCGTCGAGCTCGGTGGCTCCGTCCTCGGCGACCTCGCCCACGGCCACGATCATCCCGTCGCGGATCCCGACGTCGGCCCGTCGAGCCGATGCGCCTGTGCCGTCGATCACCTGGCCGTTTCGGATGACGTAGTCGAGCATGTGGCCTTTCTTCCCCGTGGCCAGGCGTCGCACCGACCTGACCGTGACCTGACAGCCTCTCAGTTTACGGCGCCGGTCGAGGGACCAGCCAGAGTCGTCGAGAGCGATGCTAATTTCTCTGGATCGTCGACTGGTTGCGGGACTCATTGTTGCCGGTGGTAGTGATCCTGCTCGGTGCAGGCCTACTGGTCCGGTTCGCGCACTGGGTGGGATCACGGCACCGAGCCGGTATCGATGCCTATATCCGCGAGCTGATCGAAGCGGGCGGCTCGGCCTCGGAGAGCAACAGGCGCTCGCGGGTGGTCAGTGAAGCCGTCGAGTGGGCCGTGGTCGCGCTGACCTGGTTCGTGGCCGGGATCATCAGCATCGAGAAGCTCGGGGTTCCGCTGACCACCCTCGTCGCACCGGCCACTGTGGCCGGCGTGGCCATCGGCTTCGGCGCCCAGCAGTTGGTGGGGGACCTGCTGTCGGGTTTCTTCCTGTTCGCCGAGCGCCAGTTCGCCTTTGGAGACGTGATCCGGCTCTCGGTGCCGGGCCAGACCGTCGGGGTGACGGGGACCGTCGAGGAGCTCACACTTCGGGTCACGAAGGTGCGCTCGGCCCAAGGCGAGCTGATCGTCGTGCCCAACAGTGCATTGCGGCAGGTCACCAACCTGTCCAAGGACTGGTCACGCGCCGTTGTGGACGTACCCGTCCCGGTGACCGAAGACCTCGAAGCCGTGACCGCGCTCCTCCGCAGCCTCTTGTCCGACATGGCCGCGGAGGACCGCTGGAAGCGCCTGCTCCTCGGGGATCCGGTGGTGGCCGGCGTCGAGACCATCGAGGTCGGCTACGTGTTGTTGCGTCTGATCGCCCGGACATTGCCGGGACGACAGTTCGAAGTCGAACGCGAGCTCCGCCTCCGCACCGCCATCGCGCTACGCGAAGCGGGAATCAGCTCGCCGCCGATCGCCGGCGAGACCACGATGGCGCCGTGACCGACGGCGACGAACCGAACCCGTTCGAGCCGAAACGCCGCCTCCGGCCGATGGGGCCGCTGCGGCCGAAACGACCGGAGCGACCAAACCGACGGGGTTTGCGGGGCTTCATGAGCCGACCGGTCAGCCACCGGCTGCGGGTTCGTCGGTCGACCGCGCTGATGGTCGTGGCCTTCCTGGGCTTTGGCGCCCTGTACATCCAGTACCCCCCGTTGCCGTCACCGAACACAAGGCCGGTCTCCCACCCGGTGACGACAACGACAACGACACACACGACGACGCCGCCACCGAAGTCGTCCACGACCAGCACGACGTCGACCAGCACGACGTCGACCAGCACGACAGCCACGTCGGCGCCTCCGGCGTCGAGCAGCCCGAGCAGCACCACCGGTTCCACCGGCACCACGGCCACCACTGCGCCCGCGGTGGGCGCCCCGCCCCCGACGTCGACCTCCACCACCGTGCCGGTGGGTGCGCCCAGCACGTCGACGACCTCGTAGCGCCCGACTTTGGACGGCAGGGGCTGCTCGGGCAGTGCAGTCGGCTACTGCTGTGCGCTCCGCTACTGCTGTGCGCTCCGCTCGGCGATGACCGAGGCCAAGACCTTGCTGCGATGCTCGGCGGCGTCGCCCCAGGCCGGTGCCAGTGCCCACGCCCGCTTGAGGAACAGGTGCAGATCGCACTCCCAGGTGTAGCCGATGGCCCCGTGGACCTGGAGCGAGACCCGAGCGGCCTCGGTCGCCGCATCGGCGGCGTACGCCTTGGCCATCGAGGCCTGTCGGCTGGCGTCAGGTTCGCGATGAGCCGACGACCATGCCGCGCCGTAGGTGACCGGTCGGGCGAACTCCAGCTTCACCTGCGCCCCGGCCAACAGGTGCTTCACCGCTTGGAAGCTGCCGATGGGCCGGCCGAACTGCTTGCGCTCCTTGGCGTAGTCGGCGGCGATGGTGATCATGCGGTCGGCCAACCCGACGAGCTCGGCGGCCGTCCCCAGGGCGGCCCGGTCGGCCAGCATGGTGAGCGACCGTTCTGCGGCAGGCCCGGCGTCAAACAGAGTGGCGCGGGTCGGTGTCCAGTCGACCCTGCCCAGGCGGCGGGTGGGATCGAGTGACTCGACCGCGGTGACCGAGACCTCGTCCGCCGGAACGGCATGAACCTCCGCGACACCGCCGGCCGCTGCGTGCTCCAGGATGTACAGGTCGGCACCAACGGCGCCCGGTATCGCCCGGATGCCGGACACGCCGATGGCCGCCGCGGCGCCGCCGGCGGCGATGAGCGGGAGCCAATGATCGGCGAGCGGCCCGGGCCCGCTGCCCGACCGGGAGCCGGGCTCCACCTCGACACCGGTTCGGGCCAGGAGCGGCGCGGCGAGCCCGGTGGTCTCGAGCAGCGGTTCAGGCAGTGCGGCCCGGCCGGCCTCCTCGAGCAACAGGACCAGATCGAGCTCGGACAGCCCGAGCCCCCCGTGGCCCTCGGGAACGGTGAGGCCGACGACCCCCATGTCGGCCAGCGCCGCCCAACGGGCCGTCCGCGCTGGGCCCCCATCTCTCCCGGCTCCATCGCTCGACCCGGCCGCGTCGAAGACGGCTCGAAGGTCTACCGGCGTGCACTCCCGATCGAGCATCGCGCGGACTGCGTCCCGGAACTCGGTCTGCTGTTCGGTAAAGGCAAATCGCATGATCAGCCGCGCGGCAATCCCAGCATCCGCTCGGCCACCACGTTCCGCTGGATCTCGTTGGTACCGGCGTAGATGGTCCCCGAGATGGCGAACAGGAAGCCATCGAGCCACGGGTTGGACGTCGAGGGGCCGTGGAACTCGGCCTCCGGCCCGAGCAGGGCCAGTGCGGCGCGATGGATGGCCAGGTCGGTCTCCGACCAATGGATCTTGTTGGCGCTGGCCTCGGCCCCGACCGAGCCACCCTCGAGCACACGGGTGGCGGTCCAGTAGGTGTTCAACCGGTAGGCCTCGGCGTCCATCCAGGCCTGGACTACGCCGTCGGCCACGCGTGCTGCCCTGATGGGATCGACGGCTGACCGCTCTGTGTACAGGTCGACCAGGCGACCGGCCGCCTCGGTGTACCGGGCCGGGCTCCGTAGGCTGAGGCCGCGCTCCGAGCCGGCGGTGGCCATGGCCACCGACCAGCCCTGGTCGATGCCCCCGAGCACCTGGTCGTCGGGGACGAACACGTCCTCGAAGAAGATCTCGGCGAACCCGGTCTCTCCGTCGATCTGGGGGATGGGGCGGACGGTCACGCCGGGCGAGCTCAGCTCGAGCAGGAAATAGGTGAGACCGCGGTGGCGCTCGGCGTCGGGGTCGGTGCGAAAGAGGCCGAAGCACCATTCGGCGAATGCGCCCCGCGAGGCCCAAGTCTTCTGCCCGCTCAGCAACCAGCCACCGCGCTCGGGCGTGCGTCGCGCCCGGCTGCGGATCCCGGCCAGGTCGCTGCCGGCATCGGGCTCCGACCATCCCTGGCACCAGATCTCCTCGGCCGAGGCCATCGTGGGCAGGAACCGGGCGCATTGGGCGTCCGTGCCGAACTCGAACATGGTCGGAGCGAGGAGGAACACGCCGTTCTGGCTTACCCGGATGGGAGCTTGGGCTCGCCAGTACTCCTCTTCGAAGATCAGCCACTCGAGGACGCCGACACCCCGCCCCCCGTACTCCTCGGGCCAGTTGACTACCGACCAGCGGTCGTCGAACATCCGCTGTTCCCAGGCGCGATGCGCCTCGAAGCCGGTTGCGGTGTCGAGGGAGGGAAGGGAGCCCGGGACGGGCACGTTGGCCCGAAGCCAGGACCGGGCCTCGGCCCGAAATTCCTCCTGGGCAGGGGTGAAGTGCAGGTTCATCGGGGTCTCCATAGGCCGACGGCAATGTGACACACCCTGCCACTTTCGGCAACCAACGCCCGCGAGCCCCCCTGCAACCAACGCCCCCAGCCCCCGGCAACCAACGCCCCCGAGCCCCCGGCGACCACGATCGCAGGGTCCGGCCACCAACGCCTCAGGGTCCGGCAACCCTGCGCCCTTCTTCCGCTTTCCAAGAGGAGCGACCTTCCAAGGCGGAGCGACCTTCCAAGGAGGAGGGTGCGATCGTCCGGACGGCCTCAGTTGCTCGGTCCCGTAGGATGGCGGCATGGTGAACGCCGTCATTGTCGATGCTGTCCGCACCCCGGTGGGGAAGAGGAACGGCCGATTGTCCGGCTGGCACGCGGTGGATCTGGCCGCTCAGCCCTTGAAGGCCCTGGTCGAGCGCAACGACCTCGACCCGGCGCTGATCGAGGACGTGGTCATGGGGTGCACCATGACCGTCGGCGAGCAGGCCATGAACATCGGGCGCAATGCCGCCCTGGCCGCTGGGTTCCCCGACACCGTCCCGGGCACGACCGTGGACCGGCAGTGCGGGTCGGCGCAACAGGCCGTTCATTTCGCTGCTCAGGCCGTGATGTCCGGGGCCATGGACATCGCCATCGGCGCCGGCGTGGAGTCGATGAGCCGCGTACCGATCGGCTCGACGACCGAATCCGGTCCCGGGGAGGCGTACGGGCCCACCCTGCACGAGCGGTTCGATTTCATCCACCAAGGCCTCTGCGCCGAGGAGATCGCCAAGCGGTGGGACGTGAGCCGGGATGCCATGGACAGGCTGGCGCTCGAATCGCACGAGCGCGCCGTCCGGGCCATCGACGAGGGGCGGTTCGAGAACGAGATCGTGCCGCTGGCCACGCGTCGGGTCGACGAGAACGGCTCAGTCGGCGACCATGGCAACGAGGGCGAGCTCACCTTTGACGAAGGTGTGCGTCGCGGCTCGACGTTGGAGAAGCTGAGCTCGCTGCCACCGGCATTCATCGAAGACGGACGGGTGACGGCGGCGTCCTCGTCGCAGATCTCCGACGGGGCCGCGGCAGTGTTGGTGATGAGCGAGGAGCGTGCCGGCCAGCTGGGCCTTCGCCCTCGTGCCCGGTTCCACACCTTTGCCGTCGCTGCCAACGATCCCGTCATCATGCTCACGGCGCCTATTCCGGCGACGACGCTGGTGTTGGAGAAGTCGAAGCTCAGCCTCGACGACATCGACCTCGTCGAGATCAACGAGGCGTTCGCCTCGGTCATCCTGGCTTGGGAGAAGGAGCACCACCCCGACATGTCCAAGATCAACGTCAACGGTGGCGCCATTGCCATCGGTCATCCCACCGGATGCTCGGGTGCTCGCCTCATGGCGACCCTCATCAACGAGATGGAGCGGACGGGGGCCCGCTACGGACTGCAGACGATGTGCGAAGGCGGCGGTCAGGCGAACGCCACCATCATCGAACGCCTCGGCTAGCTCCGAACCTCGATAGGCGACCACTGCTAGTGAGCGATCGCCTGTAGGCGCATGCCGCTTGCCACGAGCGGCCCGGGATGCGTGGCCCGGCCGAGAGGAGTTTGGTTCCGCCCATGTTTGGGCGAAAAGGTGAAAGCTCGCATCGCCCACCGCATTCGATTCGCCCAAACGCGGGCGAATTGAACCATTGGCGGGGACGGCCCCGGCTCGCGTTTCCACCGATCTCGTGGCCAGAATCGAATCGACAGTTGGCCATTGCTTGGCATCGATTCTCACGAACAGTGAAGTATCCGGCTACGCCTCAGCTGTGCTCGACCGGCGTCCGCCCGGAGCCGGAGCCTGACCCCGGCCGAGACCCGGAGCCGGAGCCTGACCCAGGGCCGGCCCCTGGTTTCGATGACCCGGCCCTCGGCTCGAACCTGAAGGCATAGCGGTCGACGACGTAACCACCGCCGGGAACGCAGGCAATCAGCAAGATGGCGGCCGTCGTCCTCCAGCGCCACTTCACTCGAAATCGGGCGATGAGCACGACGATGATGTAGAAGGTGAAGACGGTGCCGTGCATGGAGCCGACGATCGCCGCGGCGAGCGACCCGTTCCCGGTCGCTTGGATCACGACTGCGATCAGCAGCAAGATGAACAGCGTCGCTTCGACGTATGCCGTCCAGCGAACAACTTTGACGATTCCCATCACCGTGCTCCGGAGTTGACCCGAGAAGCGGGTGCATCCCGTTCCTCCTTGCGGGGTCGCCCCTGGACATACGGCCTCACCGCATGTCCGACCTTCAGACCGACCCAAGAACTACCGGCATCTACGCTACCTCCGGTCGTACACCTCCTCTCGCTCGGCCCCGGCCCGGCTACTTCCACGGTTCACCGTCGGCCCTTGCGCTGCCCGGGCTCGGTTTCTCTCGGGGCCCGGTCTCGGCCCGACCGAGTCGCGGCCCGACCGAGTCGGGGCCCGGCAGTGGTGATATACCGACACTGGTGACAACCGATCAGGGCAATGGGAACGGCACCGATCCGGGCGGCGAGAAGGCAACCGGCGAGACAGAGAGCGGCCAGCCCACGGGGTCGGCCACCGAGGGAGGGTCGGCCACCGAGGAAGGGTCGGCCACCGAAGGAGGGTCGGCCACCGAAGGCCAAGTCCCGAACCAGGCCCCACCGGCCGCCGAGAGAACAATGGCGGCCCAACCAGGGGCAGCTCCGGCGGCCCAACCAGGGGCAGCTCCGGCGGCCCAACCAGGGGCATCTCCGGCCGAAGAGCTCTCGGGTTGGTACCAGGCGTCAGACGGCCAGTGGTACCAGCACCCCGCCTACGTGGCTGCCGCCGATCAGGCGCAGCCCCAGACCTTCCCACCGGACCAGCCAGAGACCAATGATCCCGAGGCCAATCCCCAGGCGACCTACGGGCAACCAAATTATCCGCCGGGCCAGTACCCCCAGGCCGCTTATGCCCAACAATCGCAGTACGCCCAAGGGCAGTACGCCCAAGGGCAGTACGCCCAAGGGCAGTACGCCCAAGGGACAGTACGCAGAGGGACAGTACGCCCAACCGCAGTACCCCCACGAGGAGTACGCAGGCGGCCAGTACGGTCAGTATCCCCAGGTCCAGTACGCCCAGGGCCAGTACCCGCCGGGGCAGTACCCGCCGGGGCAATACCCGCCGGGGCAGTACACCCAGGGGCAATACCCGCCGGGGCAGTACCCGCCGGCCGGGTACGCCGCCTCGGGGTACCCCTACGCAGTGGCGGCAGGCACCCGGACCAACGGCATGGCCATTGCCTCGTTGATCTGTGCCATCGGGGGAGTCTTCTTTCTCGGGATCCCCTCCATCCTCGGCATCGTGTTCGGCTTCGTCGCCCGCTCCCAGATCCAGCGGTCCAACGGCACCCAGACCGGGAATGGCCTGGCCCTGGCCGGGATCATCGTCGGATTCTGCGTGGTGGCGGCGGGGATCCTGATCGTGATCATCGCCGCCGTCAGTGCTCACACATGCAATACGGGCAACGGCTTCGGAAGCTGCTGAGCAACGGGTGCGGGCTTTGCGCTCAGGCGTCTGAGCCCGAGGTCCCTCGCCCGGAAGCCCGATTTTTGCCGAGCCCTCGAATCCGTCGAGGACCGCCGTCGCCTCGTCCACGATCCGGCCGATCAGGTCGGACACCGTCGGCAGCTCCTCGATCGTCCCCACTACCTGGCCGGTGGGCAGCACGCCCACGTCGGTGCGCCCATCGACAAGGGCGGCCTTGGTCATCATGGGTGCATTGGCCGCCATGATCACCTGGGTCCAGGAGAGCTCGTTCCCCTCCTTCATGGCCCGACCTTCCTTCAGGAGCGCGGCGATCGAGGTCTTGGTCTCCTGCCGGAAGGCGTAGGCGTTGGCCAGGGCCCGGGGAAGGTTCCGGACCCAGCCCGCACGCTCGAGGTGATCGACCAATGCCGTACGGATCACCCGTTGGGGTGCCCCGTCGATCGTCTTGGACACGATGGTGCCGGTCACCGGGGTGCCCAGGTAGACCTGCTTGACCGCGTCGGGCACGCGGCTCTCCTGCGAGAGGAGGAACCGGGTGCCCATGGCGATCCCGGAGGCGCCGTACGAGAGGGCTGCCACCAGGCCGCGCCCGTCGAAGAACCCGCCGGCGGCGATGACCGCCACCCGGTCGCCTACTGCGTCGACAACCGAAGGGGTCAGCAAGGTGGTCGGCACGGTGCCGGTATGGCCGCCGCCCTCGCCGCCCTGGGCGATCACCGCGTCGACGCCCCATTCGGCCACCTTCTCAGCATGCCGCCTGGCCCCGATGGTGGGCATGACCACCAGTCCGGCATCGCGGCAGCGCGCTACCAGGTCTGGATTGGGGGCCTGGGCGAAGCTGGCCACGCGGACGCCGTTCTTGATCATGAGCGCCACCCGGTCGCCCACGTCGGCGACGTCGGTGCGCATGTTGACGCCGAAGGGACGATCGGTGCGGGACCGCACGTCGTCGATGGCCGCCACCATCTGCTCGAAGGTCATGGTGGCCGAAGCCAGGATGCCCAGCCCTCCAGCCTCGGCGGTGGCCGCCACCAGCCGAGGGCCGGCCACCCAGCCCATGCCGGTCTGCACGATGGGGTAGTCGACACCCACCAGGTCGCAGAACGGGGTGCGCAGGGCCGGGTGCACGCGTCGCGATCCGCCCGAACCGCCCGAACCGCCCGAACCACCCGAACCGCCCGAACCACCCGAACCACCCGAACCGCCCGAACCACCCGAACCACCCGAAGAACCAAAGGCGCTCACCCCTTCACCTCGCGGTCGCGCAGGCCACGGGGGTCGAGCACGTCTCGGATCAAGGTGAGCTCCTCGGGTGTCGGCGGCCGGGTCGAGGGCACGTCGGGCGGGATACTCAGCTCGAACCCGGTTGCCGCCACGATCTCGTCGACCGTCACTCCCGGGTGCACCGAGCGCAGGCGCATGGTGTGATCGGGCGTCTTGAAGTCGAACATCCCGAGATTGGAGACCACGAAGCGGATCTCGTGGAACTTGGTGGCCGACGTGCCCGCCGCCGCAGCCTGCGCGTAGCCGACGCCCGACACCACGTCAACGTGCTCGACGAAGGAGCGGGTCGAGTGGTTGGGGACCCAGTAGCTGGTTGGGTGGTTCATGGTGTTGCCCGGCGCGCCACGCACCCCGATCAGCTGGGCCTTGGGCTTGGCCCAGTCGCCGATGGCGCTGATGTTCTGGTTGCCGTCCCGGTCGATCTGGGAGGCCATCATGATCAGGTTGCGCCGGCCCGACCACACCACGTCGAAGACCTTCCGGTAGGGCATGTGCGACTCGACCAGCATGTCGGCCGGCCTGGTGCCGATGGGCGGAGCGCCGTCGACGAGGGCCGCGTCGCCGTCGGTCAGGGCCAGGTCGGGGGCGAAGGTCAACTTGGCCACGCGGGCACCCAGCGCTGGAGCGGTTCCGAACGCGCTGGCCATCACCTCGCCGTCGCCCCGAAACACCTCGGCACAGGCGATGACGCAGTAGTCGGCTCGGGTCACGCCGTCGACCGCGGAATCGGCGGCCCGCCCTCCCTCGGTCCCCTCGCTCCAGCTGCTCGACTCGCTCACCGTGAACTCCCGTCTCGTGCCGCCTTCTCGGCTGGCGCCCCTGCCGCCGCCCTTTCGGCTGTCCTGGCCGCAGCCAGCTCGGTCGCCGCCTCCTTCACCGCCGACTGGTACCCGTCCTCGTCGACCTCCAGATAGCGCTTCGAGAATGCAGCCCACCCGTCCGGGTCGCCGGCCGCGGCCACGTAGGCCTTCTGGAAGGCCTCGTCCCGGTTGTAGTCGGGGACGCACGCCGTGAAGTGGGCCCCGCCCGGCGTCTCGGTCACCCCGTCGGTGAGCAGCCGGCTGATGCACATGGTCTGGATGGGCCCCTCCGAGGCGAGCTGGTCGGTCGCCACCAGGCGCTCGGTGGTCATGAAGCGCCGATCGGCGGCGCCGAGGAAGAGCTCGTCGAAGAACGGGTCGGGGCCGAGGATCTGGCCGCTGCCCGAGGCGTCGGCCCGGTTGACGTGGACGAGGGCGGCGTCGAGCCGGAGGGCGGGCATGGCCACCAGCTCCTCGCCGTCGTCGTAGGGGGAGGTCACCGTGCGCAACGAGGGGTTGACGCGCAGCACATCGGAGCCGAGGCCGGCACGCGTAGGCAAGAAGGGCACCCGCTGGGACGCAGCCAGCAGCCCCAGGTAGAACATGCCCTCGTCCACCTCCATGGCCTCGACGGCGCCGGTCTGGCGGGCAACCCGGAAGTGGGGGTCGGTGGGGATCGAGTCGAGGGTCACGAACCCGAAGACCACCTTCTTCACCTTTCCCGCCGCGCAGAGAAGCCCGACGTCGGGGCCGCCGTAGCTGACCACGGTGAGGTCGGTGAGGTCGGAGCGCAGGATGGCCCGGACCGCGGCCATCGGCTTGCGGCGTGATCCCCACCCCCCCACGCCGATGGTCATGCCGCTGTGAAGCTCGCCGATGAGTTCGGCCAGCGTGAGTCGCTTGTCTGCCATGGTCTCCTGTCCGGTCCTTCGAATCGGCGTCGTGGGAGCCGACGCCGGTTCCTTCGTACTATCTACCGCGTCGCGCCGGTCTACTCGGTCTCTCCGCCTACGTGGTCGTGTCGGCGTCGCGCTTTTCCACGAAGGCCGAGCGCTGCTCGTCGGCCACCCCGGCCACGTGCAGCTCATAGGTGAATCCCTGCTCCAACCGGTAGCTCGTCTTCACGTCGACCGGGTCGATGCCGTTGAGCGACTCCTTGGCCCGGCGGATGATCGTGGGGCTCTTCGAGGCGATCTCGCCCGCCACCCGATAGGCGGTCTCGACCAGGTCCGTCGGCGGGGACGACCTCGAGCACCGAGCCGTAGTGGTGCAGCTCGGCCGCCGTGGCCGGCTTCGCCGTGTAGACCATCGAGCGCATCCTGTGCAGGGGCACGAGCCGGGACAGATGGGTGGCCGCCCCGAGGGCCCCCCGATCGACCTCGGGCAGGCCGAAGGTGGCGTCATCTGTGGCCACGATGATGTCGGAGTTCCCCGCGAGCCCGACCCCTCCCCCCAGGCAGAAGCCCTGCACGGCGGCGACCACCGGCACCTCGCAGTCGTAGACGGCGGCGAAGGCGGCGAAGCACCCGCGGTTGACGCCGATCAGCGCCTCGTCTCCCTTGGCCTGGATCTCCTTGATGTCGACCCCGGCGCAGAACCCGCGGCCCTCGGCCCGGAGGATGACCACCCGATTCTCGGGGACGCGGCCGGCGGCGAGCACGGCGTCGGCCAGCGCGAACCAGGCGGCCACATCGAGGGCGTTGACCGGCGGGTGGTTGATGACCACCTCGGCGATTCCCGGTTGGCTCTGGTGGGTCTCGATGGGCATGGTTGCTCCGGGCGCTCGACGACGGGGAGGGTGGCGGGCGCCCGGCTCCTGCTCGAGGGCCGCCTGAACGGCCTGGTCGAACGGGCGAGCTACCGACGTCCGAACTGTAACATCGCCACCGCGGCCGGGGTCCGCCCGGGCCGCCCTCGATGCAGCAACGACGGATGCCCGTGGACGACGCCGGGAGCCGGCGCCGGAGGCCACGGAAGGAACCAAACGGTTGGTTGCCTGGGACGACGCAACCAGGCCCACGAGGGTTCCCCACGGCCCGACTGTTGTCCCGAACCGCTATTTGCCTGTTTACTGGCGCCCGTGAAACTCGCCGTGTGTACAGAGACCCGTCCGGGCGAGACGCGGGTGGCGATCGTGCCCGACGTGGCGGCCCGGCTGGCTACATCGGGGATCGAGGTGGCGGTGCAGGCCGGCGCCGGCACGGCGGCCCGCTTCCCCGACGCCGCCTACGAGCGCGCCGGGGTGGCCGTGGTCCCCGATGCCGCCGCAGTTCTCGCCGGGGCCGCCATGGTCGCCCGGGTGGAGCCTCCGTCTCCCGAAGAGGTGGCCCAGCTCCCCGAGGGGGTGTCGGTGGTCAGTTTCCTGCAGCCCGGTCAGGTCCCGGAAGTGGTCCAGGCTCTGGCGGCGAAGAAGGCCACCGTCTACAGCCTCGACCTCCTGCCCAGGATCAGCCGGGCCCAGTCCATGGACGCACTGTCCTCGCAGGCCACCGTCAGCGGATACCGGGCCGGGCTGGCTGCGGCCGAGCACCTGGCCAAGTTCTTCCCCATGTTCATGACGGCGGCCGGCACCGTGCCCCCGGCCAAGGTCCTGGTCATGGGGGCCGGGGTGGCCGGGTTGCAGGCCATCGCCACCGCCCGCCGCCTGGGCGCCGTGGTCCGGGGCTACGACGTGCGGGCGGCGGCCAAAGAGGAGGTCCAGAGCCTCGGCGCCTCGTTCGTGGAGCTCGGCCTCGAGTCCCAGGAGGGAGCCGGCGGCTATGCCCGGGAGCAGACGGCCGAGTACCAGGCCAAGCAACAGGAGCTGCTGGCCGGCGAGGTGACCGGTTCCGACGTGGTCATCACCACCGCTCAGATACCCGGCCGCAAGGCTCCGGTGCTGGTCACCCGGGCCATGGTCGAGGGGATGGCCGCCGGGGCGGTCATCGTCGACATGGCGGCCGACTCGGGGGGCAACTGCGAGCTGTCGGTGCCCGGCGAGGACGTGGTCACCGACAACGGGGTGACCGTGGTGGGGATGACCAACCCACCGGCCTCGATGCCCACCCATGCAAGCTTCCTGTACTCGCGTAACATCGCCAACTTCTTGGCCCTGGTGGTCACGGACGGCGAACTCACCCCGGACTTCGAGGACGAGATCGTCGCCGGGACCTGCGTCGTCCGAGCCGGCCAGGTCATCGACAAGGGTGCCCCGGGAACGCCTCCGGCAGCGCCGCCGCCCGCAGCGACACCTCCCGCCGCCCCGTCGAGTGACCCGGGCGACCAGGGCAAGCCGGGCGACCCGGGCGAGCACTCGGGTGGAGAGGAGGGATCATGAGCACCGGGATCATCGCCTTCTTCACCGTCTTCGTGCTGGCGGCATTCGTCGGCAACGAGGTCATCTCCAAGGTGCCGAGCGTGTTGCACACCCCGCTCATGTCGGGGAGCAACGCCATCCACGGCATCATCCTGGTCGGGACCATGATCGTCATGGGCGAGGCCCGTGGGGCAGCCCAGATCACCCTGGCCTTCTTCGCCGTGTTGTTGGCCACCTTGAACGTGGTGGGCGGTTTCGTGGTGACCGACCGCATGCTCGAGATGTTCAAGGGGAGACCGTCCGACCGTCCCGGTCCGAAAGACGGTGCCGGTGCCGGTGCCGGTACATCCGAGGTTGCGCCCACCAGTGCACCGTCCTCACCCGGTGCACTGCCTTCCCCCGATGCCTCCGGTCCTCCCGACGCCCCTGGTTCCCCGGCTTCCCCCGGTGGCTCCGACGCTCCCGCTCCGCCCGATGCTCCCGCTCCGCCCGACGCCCCCGAAGCTCCCGACGCCCCCGGTAACCCGACCGCGGGAGGCGGCCAGTGACGCTCGGGACGTGGACCGACCTGATCTACCTGCTGTGCGCCATCGGGTTCATCATCGCCCTGAAGGGGCTGAGCTCTCCGCGGCACGCCCGAAGGGGCAATCTGGTGGGAGCGGGTGCGGCGACGGTGGCCATCGCCTTCACCTTCTCCAATCCGGGCCTGCGGGGCAGCGGTAAGAACCTCATCCTGGCCATCGTGGCCATGATCATCGGGGCCGCCATCGCCGTGCCCGCCGCCCGCAGGGTGAAGATGACGGCGATGCCGCAGATGGTGGCCATCTTCAACGGTGTCGGTGGCGGGGCCGCTGCGCTCGTGTCCATCGTCGCCTTCCTGATCGAGTCGCCGGGCAAGCCCGCCGTCTACCGCATCGCCGAGGTGCTCTTCGGGGTGCTGATCGGGTGCGTGTCCTTTGCCGGCAGTGCGATCGCCTTCGCCAAACTGCAAGAGCTGATGACCGGGCGGCCCATCACCTACCCGGCCCAACAAATGCTCAACGCCCTGGTGGGGGTGGCCATCGTCGGCGTCGCCATCGCCACCTTGATTACGGGCAGCACACCGCTATTGGTCATCATGGTCGTCCTGTCGCTGATCCTGGGTGTGATCTTCGTGCTGCCCATTGGCGGGGCCGACGTTCCCGTCTTGATCTCGCTGCTCAACGCCTTTACCGGCCTGGCCGTGGCTGCGTCAGGCTTCACCCTCAACTTGAACCTGTTGATCATCGCCGGGACCCTGGTGGGAGCGTCGGGCATCTTGCTCACGAGGATGATGAGCAAGGCCATGGGACGCTCGCTGCCCAACATCCTCTTCAGCGCGTTCGGCTCGGTGATCACCGCCGCCGGTGGGGCCGAAGGCACGGGGGCCGATGCCCGCCCGGTGAAGGCGGGGACGCCCGAGGACATCGGTGTGCTGCTTGCCTATGCCGCGCCGGGTGGTCATCATCCCCGGGTACGGATTGGCCGTGGCCCAGGGCCAGCACACCGTCAAGGAGCTGGCCGATGCCCTCACGGCGAGGGGTGTCGACGTCATCTACGCCATCCACCCGGTGGCCGGTCGCATGCCCGGGCATATGAACGTGCTCCTGGCCGAGGCCAACGTGCCCTACGAACAGCTGGTGGAGATGGACGAGGCCAATCCAGAGATGCCGACCACCGACGTGGCTCTGGTCGTCGGTGCCAATGACACGGTCAACCCGGCCGCGCAGAACACTCCGGGCAGCCCCATCTACGGGATGCCCATCGTGCATGCCGACCAGGCCCAGAACATCGTCTTCTTGAAGCGGTCGATGCGCCCGGGGTTCGCCGGCATCGACAACGAGCTCCTCTACGACCCGAAGACGACCATGCTCTTCGGCGACGCCAAGGACACGCTAACCAAGCTGGTCGCCGCCGTGAAAGAGGCGTAGCCGTCGTGTCCGTCTCGTAGGGGTCGAGTCGGCGTCGAGCGCGGTCGAGTCGGGGACGGCACGGAGGCATCGTTTCCGTGCCGGCGTCTCTCCAGGGACCCACAGCACCGCTCGGGTAGGTTGCCCAACGAGCCGACCAAAGCCATTAGTCTCAATGGGCACCTCGGGGGTGTAGCTCAGCTGGTAGAGCGCTACGTTCGCAATGTAGAGGCCGAGGGTTCGAGTCCCTTCACCTCCACCCCAAACGTGCAGGTCAGCCGGGGTTTATACCCCGGCTGTCTCGCGCTCCGGGGCCATTTCGTGCGCGATCCGTGCGCGAAGGAAATGACTTGACATGACTTGACTGTGCCACTCCGGAACGGATTCAGTCAGACAGCTGAGGATTCACGAGGAACTTCTCCCCTGTCGAGTGCTTGCCGTATCGCGAGAACGCAATGGGATCGAGCATGTCCTTGAGTGAGATCTCGTCCGAGTAGGCACTGGCAAATGTCGTCGTCAGGTCTGCGGCCACTCGATCGGGGAGCTGACCGACCCGCACGGGGCCGATGCTCTGGAGAAACGGGGTCAGCAACCACCCTTCGAGGCTCCACGCGAACCCGAAATTACGAGTCAACACCGTTGGGCCGGAATCGAGTCCTCCGTAGATGTAGGCCTGCTTACGAACGGTCGAGCCGTACCGTGAATATTGGGCCGCCGACGCTGTGGCAGCCACCTCCATCGCCCTCAGTATCTGGCTCACCAGCGTCCCGCCACCGGTGGCGTCAAAGGCCACGGTGGCCGAAGTCTGGGCGATCGCCTCGGTGAGGTCGTTGTTGAATGTGGACGTGCTGGAGTTGCAGACGTGCTCGGCTCCTATCGACCGCAAGAGTTCTGCTTGTTCGGGCCTGCGGACGATGTTGAGGAGCGGGACATCTTCTTCGAGGCAGAGCTTGACCAACATCTGGCCCAAGTTCGATGCCGCTGCGGTATGGACAAGGGCGCTGTGGCCCCCCGTCCGCATCGTCTCGATCATCCCCAGCGCCGTGAGTGGGTTGACGAACGAGGAGGCTCCAGTTCTTGCCGGCGTGCCCTCTGGGAGCACAAGGCAGGCAGAAGCTTCAGCGGCTCGGTATTGGGTGTACATGGCACCGCCAGCAATGGCCACGGTCTGAGCCAGCAGCCGCTGCGCCTCAGACGAGCTCCCCGCGGCAACGACGGTGCCTGCTCCCTCGTTGCCAGCCGGCAGCGACTGACCCACCCGAGCCGCCAGCGCACGTAGTGCTCCGTCGGAGAGTCGGACAGTAACCACGGGGCGCTCGGGCGTTCCGCCGACTGTGGCTGAGCCCATGTCGGTGCCGGCGAACAAGAGCCCCAAGTCATCTATGAAGGAGCGCAGCTTGTCAAGGCAGCGCCGGCATGAAGTGCCGGCTTCCAATTGCATGGCAGCTGCCCATCCGTCGGGTGCATGGACGTGACCGAATAGGGCCCTGACGATTCCCGCATTACTCGGGGAGGGCGGTCAAGGCCGGTCGTCGGCCGCCCGAAGGGGAAGCCTTGACGGCCCGGTCAGTTGTCGTTCACAACGATGTGAGGCGAAGCCCGTCAGGGCTTCGTGGTCGTCCCTTGGTGCCGTGGTGGGGACGTGCAGCGGTCGTGCTCCACTCCGGCCAAGCCGGTGGGCAACCCGGAAAGCCGGGTGCCGGTCATCTGTTCGCCGCGCGAAGCGGCATGGAGAGGTTCGGCCGCAACCCGTGGGCTCAATCAGTGGCGCGGTCTCGCCGCTATGCGGGGACCATGACTAGAGACGAGCTCGCAGCGGGCTGCGTCCGTCCCGGTTCTCACCCCGCCTCGGCCAGGCAACGGATCTCGCCGTCCCTGAGGCCGTAGTAGACGAGGATGAGAAGCTTGCGGGCGGCCGCCACTCGCCCGATCTTGGTGCCCCGGCGGTCCGAGACCCGAAGGTGATGGAGCGAGACCGGGGTCCAGGCCTGCTGGCGGGCGACGGCCTCGACCGCCGCCCAGCGCACGAGGCGGCTGCCCTGCTTGGTGATGTGGCCCCGCCGTACCTTCTCGTCGGACTCGTGGTGGGTAGGGGTGAGCCCGGCCCAGCTGCAGAGGTGCCGGGCGCTTGTGAAGCGCGAGACGTCGCCGATCTCGGCCACGAAGACCGCCGCCAAGACCGGGCCCACGCCGGGGATGGCCTGGACTGCGTGGTAGCCAAGGTCGTCGGCGAGGATCGGGGCGATCTCGCCCTCGACCATGGAGATCTCACGCTCGACCACCTCGAGCAGGTCGCGCAGCGACTCCACCCGGATGCGATAGGCGTCGCCCAGGGTGACCTCGTCGATCAGGTGCTGGCCGTTGGCCCCGAACAGGTCGCTCATGGGGACCGCCACACCCTCTTTGGCGAGCACCGAGTGGACCTGGGCCTTGAGGCTGGTGCGCAGGTGGACGAGGCGATGGCCCGATAGCGGACGAACTCGCGGAGCTCTCGCAACGCCGGCGGGGCGATCCATGCCTCGGCGAGGCGACCGAGGCGCAGCAGATCGACCAGGTCGGTGGCATCGCGCTCGTCGTTCTTCAGCCGGCGGTTGCCCCAGTTGTTGCCGAGGGGATGAGCGAGATGGACGTTCGCCCCGCACTCGGCCAGGATGTCGGCCGCCCAATACCACCCGCAGGTGGCTTCCAAGATGACCCCTGGGTGCTCACCGGCCTTGGCCACCTCGGCCGCGAGGGTGACCGGGTCGTTGTCGATACGGGTCGTCTCGAGGGTCTCACCGGCCTGATTGCGCCGCACGATCACGCTGCGGCGTCGGTGCAGGTCGATTCCGACGTACTCTCGTTGCTGTTCCACAGGAGTCTCCTTCCGTCGATTTCGGGTTGGTGTGGAAACCCCAAGTGTGCTGCGCACACCTGGTCCTGGTCGACGGGAGGACTCCCGTGGGGACGTGTCATTGCGACGGGCTGGTGGGGCGACGCTCCGAGTGGACATGCGACCGATCCTCGCTTCCGGCGTCCGGCCCGATGCGCCCGACCGGGCCCGTCACGCAGGAGCAGCGTTGCTGCGCTCCTTCATGACATCAGAGGGGTTGATCGGCACGGCTTCCATCCTCACGAGCACTTGGCCAGCGGCGACAGTCGGAGGGGTGACGTCGGCCAGGGAGAGCTCCAACGTCCCCTGGTCAGTGACCAGCGAACGAAGTTCGAGCGAGTGATCGGGTACCTCAGAACTCACCTTAATCACCGTATTCCCTCGTCGCCTTGCCCGAAGCGAAGCCGGGCTCGATTGTGTGGAAAGTCACTCGGCGGGGAGATCTGCCAGGTAATGCCCGAAGCGCAGCTCGAAATCCGGTCCGACTTCCCCAGCCCGCTTCCGAAGCAGCGCACCGCGCTCCCGCAGACTCGGCCGGGCGAAGGCCGCGAGGAACGCGTCTTGAGTCTCCACGAGATCTTCTGCAAGAGGAACAGTTCGGCGGTTGACGAGGCGCTTCGCTTCGGCCAGAGCCGGCTTGTCGAACGAGGCAATGCGTCGAGCAAGGTTGTCGACGAAGTCATCTAGCTCAGCGTCAGGGAGCGCCCGGTTGACCCACCCGTAAAGCGCCGCGGTCTCGGCATCGAAATCGTCGCTTCCGAGGATGATCTCCAACGCTCGCGCTCGTCCAACTAACAGTGGCAACCGCTCGAGCGCACCGCCGCCCGGGAACATGCCTGCGCCCACCTCAGGCTGACCGAACACAGCCTTCTCGATGCTGGCGAAGCGGAGGTCGAACGCGAGCCCCGCCTCGGACCCGCCGCCTCGGTTGCGACCGCGGATCTTTGCGATGGTGACGACCGGAACGGCCGCCAGCCGCGTGGTGGTGTCGATCCAGGTAGGCAGCCCCGTCGGCCCTGGCGCGACCGGGGTTTCAGCCGCCCGGGAGACGTCGTAGTGGTTGATGAAGAAATCCGGATTGCCGCTTTCGAGCACGGCGACCTTCAGGGCATCGTCGGATTCCATCCGAGTGACCAGCTCTTGGAACTCGAGGATCGTGTCGGGGTCCTGGAGGTTGGTCGGAGGATTGTTGAAGCTGATGCGCCAGTATGAGGGAGAGACTTCGGTGACAGAGATTTGGGTCAGGTCCATGGGGGAGTAACTTTCGGTTTGGATCTTCCAGATCGATTGGGAAAACGCTCGACGGGTTGCAACTCAGATCAAAACCTGCGTGATGTGCTCTTGATCCACACCGCCGAGCGCATGGATCGCCGGACTGCCCGGCGCTCGAGGCGTTGCTTCGATCGTTGCCTATCCGTCCTGGCGATTCATCGCATGATCGAGCGATTCGCAGGGATCAGACGAAGGTTGGCCCTTCGTCAGGCGGAGGACTTCTGCGCCGATAGCTCGGCGATCTGAGCGCGGGCGGCATCGACCAGCTCCGCGTTGGTGTGGGCGTGGCCCCAGAGCCCCCACCCACCGTCGACTGCTTCAGTGAGAAGCACCCACACGCGCTTTGCGTAGGCCGGATCGCCCGCAGCCTGGACAACAAGATCGGTGAACTGTTCGACGACGGCGACCTGCTTGTCCCGGCCGAGCGCGCCGGCGTTGGTCAGCACCTGGACACGGACGTAGTTGGACTCGCCTTCGACGTTGGAGAGCGCTCCGGCGGGGAGATCGTGGATGAACGCGGCCGTGTTCTGGCGGAACATCGGGATGTCGGGTACCTGCTCGATCTTCATCAGGGTTCCAGCGAGGTCAGCGGCCAGCGAGTGAGGATCGGCGAACGTGCCAGCAGATGCGTACACATCGATCATGGGCATGAGGTCGTTCTCCTTCTATGTATGACGACCTACATAGACTAGCATTACTATGCCAGTTTGCATAGTCTCGGTTTTCGGGCTGATTCGACTGCGCCGCGGTCCGAGGAGAACGAGTGAACCCACGCGAGAGCGTCCGCACCAACATGGTCGATGGGGCCGTGAGGCTCTTGGCCACCCAGGGCGTCGAGGGCACCTCCTTTAGCGAGGTCCTGGCTGCAGCCGACGCACCGCGGGGATCGGTGTACCACCACTTCCCTGGCGGGAAGTCCGAACTCATGCATGCTGCCCTCGACCGAGCCAGCGAGCAAAGCCTTGCTGCGATGGAGGCGTTCCGAGGTCAGAGCGCTCCCGAGGTACTTGAGCACTTCCTCGAGCTCTGGCGCGGATTGCTCAACGGCTCGCAGCTCAGCGCCGGATGCGCCGTTCTCGCAGTCACGGTCACGGGCCCTGAAAGCGACATCCACGACCACGTGGGCTCCATTTTCAAAGCGTGGACTGGCCGGCTAGCTGAGCTCTTCGTGGCCGGCGGGCTGCCCGAGCACTCGGCGCACCGGATGGCGACAGTGACGATCGCTGCGACCGAAGGAGCGGTGGTTCTCTCCCGCGCTCAGCGGAGTACGGAGCCCTTCGACGACGTAGCGAACACACTGTCGGGTCTAGTTCGGGACGCTACGTGACCCAGGAGTCCCTGCCTCTTCGGGGTCGTCAGGAAGAGCTGGCCGTCATCGAACAACGGCTCCAGGAGGTAAGCGCGGGGACCGGCGGAGCCATCGTGATCGAAGGCAGCGCTGGGGTGGGCAAAACCAAGCTCGTCGACGCTTCGATGCAGCTGGCACGCAACCTGAGTTTTCGCGTCGGTCGTGGCGTGCTCGAGCCATATAGGGCGGGTCCTACCGAACTCGAAGCTCTCTTCGATGCCCTCTTCGAGGGGCCGACACCGCTGGCTGATCGCCGTGCCTTGGGTGATTCCCATGCCTCACCCGAATTCCTGTTCTGGCTGATCCAAGATCTGGAGTCGGTGATCGAAGAGGCAGCCCTCGAGTCACCAATCTTGATCTGCCTGGACGATCTCCATTTGGCAGGCGCCACCTGCGCGGTGGCCATACGCCAGCTCGGACCGCGACTCGCCTCACTTCCAGTGGCATGGATCCTCGCCTTTCGTCCAAATCAAGGCCTCGCGCCCGTGCAGGAGGCGGAGTCCGAGCTGATCGATCGTGGCGCCGACCACATCAAGCTTGGCCCACTCAACCGCGATGCCGTAGCGCTCGTCGTCGCTGACGTTCTCGGCGCCAACCAACCGAAGACCTCCTGAAAAAGGCCGAACGTATGAAAGGAAATCCCTTCTTGTTGGTCGAGTTCTTGCGTGGCCTCCAAGACGACTCGGTCCTCAAGTACGACGCGGGCCGTGCCATCCTTCTCGCGGACGAGCAACCGGGACGCCTCAGCGAAGGGATCCACGGGCGCCTCACTCGTCTCTCAGCGGTCTCGGCGCGGGTCGCGACCTTCGCATCGAGTCTTGGTCGTCGCTTCTCGCTCCACGACCTCGCCGCAATGACCTCGCTGTCCGTTGGCGAGCTGGTCGACCCGGTCACCGAGCTCCTTGAAGCGGATCTCTTCGTCGACGACGGGGACCGCCTAACCTTTCGTCACGACCTGATCAGAGAGGCCGTCCGGGCGGGAATGCCCAATCCGGTCCGGCGGGGCCTCGATCGCCAGGCCGCGGACGTTCTGATCGCCCGTGGCGCGCTTCCGACGGAGGTGGCGCTTCAGCTTGCGGAGAGCGCCGAGCCCGGAGACGACGTGGCGATCGAAACGGTGCTCAAGGCCTCCCAGCAGCTCGCGTTATCCGATCCGGCTGGTGCTGCCTCGCTCGCTCAGCGTGGGCTCGAGCTCGCGCCAGAACGTTATCCACTTCGAGGTGCTCTCGTTGTCCAGCGCGTCCTGTCGCTCTTCGCCGCGGGGCTCGCAGAGGAGGGTGAGCAATTTGCCGACGCAGAGCTCCGCAGAACTCTGCCTGCGATCGAAGAGGCACGGGTTCGGCTGAGCGTCGCGACCATGTTCGATATTTCCCCCGAGGTCCGAGCTGATACGGCTCGAGCCGGTCTCGCCCTCCCTGGCTTGGACGCGGACCTGACAGCATGGCTATGGGCTTCCCTGCTCCACAGCCTTACTGTGGCAGGGCGGACTGGGAGGCCCTCGCCATCCAGCCGAAGTCACGCGGACCGCCTACGCCAGTTCTGACGAGGCCTGTTGGATGGCCTTCGAGCTGCCAGAATCAGGGATCCACTACCAGCTGCTCGACTTCGACGGAGCTCTCGGCTCCGTTCTCAAGGCGGAACGGCGAGACCACGCTGGACGTCAGGACGCTCGAGGCCGTTTGGTTTTGATGTTCCACTCGTGGGTCCTTGAGGCACTCGATCGCTCCGACGAGGCCCTCGAGGCAATTGCGAGGGGAGCCCTCGCAGCGCAGAGGGATCGGCAGAACTGGGCGCTTCGTATGTTCGAGACGACCAAAGGTCGTCAGCTTCTCCAGGTCGGGAACCTCGCCGAGGCCGCGACAGCGCTCGAAGGGCGCTTCAGCGTGGCGGACACGCATCGTGTGGCCGGCCCAATCCACGCCCCGGCAGTGGTTGCACTCGGGAAGCTCAAGATCCACACTGCGGACGAACGAGACGCGATCGAGATCGCCGAGATCGCCAAGGTCATGCTCAACGCAGGCGCCCCGTGCGTCTCCAACCATGCGATGTGGTACTTGGCCCAGCTGGCCCTTGCCCAAGGTGACGCCATGGCCGCGCACGAGTGGCTCTGCATCAAGGGCTTCGATGAGCGCCTCTCGATGTTCCCTTTGTTCCCACACGAAGTAACCGACGACGCTGAGCGGGTCCGTATTGCCGCTGCCGCTGCCGATGAAGAGCTTGCCGAGCACGCCATCGACCTGGCTGAGCGTCGGGCCATCTTGAACCCGACCGTGGCCTCGTGCGCGGCGGCAGCAGCACATGTCCGGGGAATCTGGTTCGATTCGGTCGAAGACCTCAAGATGGCAGTCGAGCTTTACCGAGACGGACCGCGGCCCCTCGCCTACGCGTCTGCGCTCGAGGATCTGGGCCGCGTACGCGCCGCTGGCGGAGACACCGCTTCAGCCATCGGGTCTTTCGACGAGGCGTTATCTGTTGCCACTCGTACCGGGGCCGAGTGGGACTCGGCCCGCTTGCGAGGCAGGCTTCGTCGTCTCGGGGTGCGTCGCCGTTATGTTGCCAGCGACCCGCCCAAGACGGGATGGGCGTCGCTGACCGACCCCGAGATCAAGGTCGCGATCTTGGCCGCCGAGGGCCGGACGAATCGGCAGATCGCTGAGTCCTTGTTCATCTCGCCACACACCGTGAACACACACATGCGACACGTTTTCGAAAAGCTTGAGATCAATTCCCGGGTCCAGCTGACGCGGTTTGTCCGGGAACAGAAGTCCTAGGGCTAACGCCCTCTGCTCACTGCTGGTTGCTCTGCTCGGCGATCCACGACGCGGCGAGAGCCGTCCACGTCTCGGGGTCTCCGCTCCCTTTGGCGAGGCCCAGACTGTGAGGGCCGTGAGCGAAGACGTGGACGGTATGGGGGATGTGGTCGGCAGACAGTGCCCGTGCGAGCCGGTAGGTGTGTTCCGGGGGAACGTACGCATCCTCGGCGGTATGCCAGATGAAGAAGGGTGGCGACGACGGGGTCACCATGGCATCGAGGGACGTGGCGCGGCGGAGTTCGGGGCTGGCGTCCTCTCCTAGGAGGATCAGGCGTGCCGGCCTGTAGGTCTCCGTCTCCATAGAGGTGATTGCATAGCCCAGCACCGCGAAGTCAACGCGCTCATACCCACCGGTGTCTGACGCAAGCGCCGCCATACCGGCTAAGTGTCCACCAGCCGAGAACCCGATCAGTCCCACCCGGGTGACGCCACCTTGTCGCAGCCTCCGGATCTCCGCCTGGAGGGCGTGCAGCGGTACAGGGTGCCGCACACGTAGGGGGTAGCGGAACACACTGGCCTCGAGGCCGACGCCGAGACCCTTGAGCCACGTGACCACCGGCCCGCCCTCGTGGGCCGCATGCTCAGCGTATCCGCCACCGGGAAGCACGATTACATGTGTCATGGTGTTGACAATCGAGGTCTTGTTGACGCTCTGGGGCCCTGCTCCGTCCAGGAGCATTTCGTATCGGGGGTGATGCTCTCGGCGAAGCAGACCGTGAAGCCGTCCACCTTGCGCCTGGTGCGGGCCATTGCAACCACTGTGGTGTGCGCGACCCCAAGGCCACATCGCTCGAACGTGCGATTCATTTCTCTTGCCGCCGGCAGTGGCCCTGGCGCCTTTGGATCACTCGGTCATGCGATGACGAGACGCTCGGAAGCGCAGATTCTTACTTGGTGGCACGATTGGACGCAGCGGAGTCGCCGAACGGATCGGACGTCGCTGCGACAGATCCGCCTTGCGCCTGTCGCGCCCGTCGGATTCTGGGTCGTTGCCACCTCGGTTCTGTGTGTGTCGGCCTTCTCGACAGCGCCGAGTTCCCTCTACGGCCTCTATGCCGATCGTGATCATCTCACCTCGCTCACGATCACGATCGTCTACGCGGTCTACGCCGTGGGCATCGTCGTGAGTCTCCTGCTGGCGGGCACATCTCCGACTGGTACGGCAGGCGGTCGTCCTGGTGCCCGCTCTCCTAGTCGGGGCATCGGCGTCGGCCATATTCGTGTTCTGGAAGTCATTGCCGGGCCTGCTCGTCGGACGTGTGCTCACGGGAGTGGCCATCGGGGTGACAGTGGCTACTGCGACGGCCTATCTGACCGACCTCGACGCGGCGCCCAAATCCGGTGATTCACGCCGCGCCAGCACCGTGGCCGTCATCGCCAACCTGGGCGGACTCGCTCTCGGCCCCCTCATCGCTGGGCTGCTCGCTCATTTCGCCTCGCAAGCCCTAACGCTGCCCTACATCGTCTTCTTCTGGGCCATCGTGGCCTCGACAGCCGGCGTGTATTTCACCCCTGAAGGCCGCCCCGCCCTGCGTCCTCTGCAGCGCTACGCCCCTCAGCGCCTGAAGATTCCCGCTTCAGGGCGCGGCGCTTTCGTTGCCTCCATCACGGGCGCATTCACGGGGTTCGCGGTCAGCGAGCTCTTCGTGGCGTTGGCTGCTACCTTCTTGGCTGAGCTGGTTCACGATTCGTCGCCGGACTTGATCGGCTTGACCGTGTTCCTCACCTTCGGCGCCGGCGCCGTGACCCAGCTCTTGACCTCGGCATGGCCACCGCACCGGCTCTTCCGGTTGGGGATTGTCCCGATTCTCGCTGGGTTGACCCTGTTGGTCATATCGGCCTGGACATCTCCGCCCAGCCTCACCTTGTTCTTGGTTAGCGGGGTCATCGCAGGCATCGGCGTCGGCGCCGTGTTCCGGGCCAGCCTGGCCACGGTCATCTCCATCTCGAACGCAGACGATCGCGCGGGCGCAGTAGCGACCGTCTATACCGCCGGCTACGGCGGTGTGTCCATCCCAGTGATAGGCGTCGCCTTGGTGCTCGAACACGTGAGCCCGCGGGTCACGCTCCTGGTCTTCGGGATCGCAACGGGCGTCGGGATCGTGGCGGCCGCGCCCGTCTTAGTCAGCCGCGGTCAGGGCCATCCACCAGCAATTAGCGTTCATGTCGTGAGCAGGGATCGAGAGAGGAATAGACGATGACGACAGCGTCTCGGTTCGGAGAGTCGGTGCCGGTGCACAAGCTCGCTGACGGATACGAAATTCCAACGCTAGCTCTTGGCGTGTGGCAGACCCCTGAGGGCACCCAGACCAAGGACGCTGTCCGTTGGGCACTTGAGCTGGGATATCGCCATATCGACACAGCCCAGGGCTACGGCAACGAACAGAGCGTCGGCGAGGGGTTCCGTCAAAGCGGCCTGGACCGCGACCAGGTCTTCATCACGACAAAGTTCTACCCAGGTGCCAAGGATCCGGTCCGGGAGATAGAGGCGAGCCTCCAACGCTTGCGGCTCGAGTATGTGGACCTCTACTTGGTTCATTGGCCCCAAGGTGGACCAACCTGGGCCTGGCCTGGCATGGTGCGGGCGCAGAGCCTTGGCTATGCGCGATCGATAGGCGTGTCGAACTTCGACGTCAACGAGTTGGAGCAGGTCTTTGCCGCCACCACCTCGCCTCCCGTTGCCAACCAGATCAACCTCAACCCCTTCAGTTACCGCAAGGAGCTGGCCGAGGAGAACCGTCGCCGCAATCTGGCCACCGAGGCCTACAGTCCGCTCGGCACTGGACGGCATCTGGCCAACCCCGCGGTGCAAGAGATCGCGGACCGGGTCGGACGATCGACGTCGCAGGTCCTGATCCGCTGGGGACTCCAACATGATTTCGTCGTATTGCCAAAGTCCACCCATCGTGAGCGCATCGCTGAAAACGTCGGCGCCCTGGGGTTCTCGCTCTCGGATGCCGAGATGAAAGAGCTCGACGGGGTGTCGCGCCCGGGTGTTGCGCTCGAGCGCAAGTGGTGGTGACCGGTTCACGAAAGGAAACGCCGAGCACATGACGACGTACGCCGACCTGGAGAATCTCACGGTAAAATCCGGAGACGGGCTGAGTTTTGCCTACCGTGACACCGGAGGCGACGGGCGACCCGTCGTTCTCTTCCAGCACTTCCGGGGCAACCTCGACAACTGGGATCCAGCGCTCATCGACGACCTGGCCGTGAATAGGCGGGTGATCACCTTCGACTACGAAGGGGTCGGAGGGTCCGAAGGGAGGATCGCACACACGATTGCCGAGACAGCGGAGGGTTCGTTGAGGTTCATTGACGCCATGAACCTCGAACAAGTCGACGTCCTTGGGTTCTCGATCGGGAGTTTCGTTGCTCAGGAAATTGCTCTCACTCGTCCTTCGATGGCGCGGAAGGTCGTGCTCGCATCGTCGGCTCCGAAGGGCGCTCCCGACATGCATGGATGGGCCGCCGATGTCATCGGTGCGGTTGGCACGCCTCAGACGTCACCTGAGGAGTACGTCAGCGTCTTCTTTGCGCCATCAGACGCGAGCAAACAAGCAGGTCAACAAGCACTCGGTCGGATGTACGCGCGGAAGGAGGACCGTGACACGCCGACGACCTGGGACTGCCGAGTTGCTCAGTACGACGCCGTTTGCGAGTGGGGAATGCCGAATCATGCGCTCCTCGAAAGGATTGGAGCCGTTGAGGTGCCTGTGTTGGTCGCGAACGGCGACAGCGACCCGATGATCCTCCCTCGCTACTCGTACCTGCTCGCAGGGCTGTTGCCCGACGCCAGGCTCAAGATCTACCCCGATGCAGCACATGGGTTCTTGTTCCAGTACCACAGTGAATTCGCGGCCGACGTCAGTGAGTTCTTGGGCTCTTGAAGTATGACTTCGGAACCTGTGCACCTCACGTGTGTGATATGGAATCACACGTTCGAGTGATGCCAAAAACGGAGCGGCCAGGCACAGTCGCGGGGGAATGGCGCGACATCCGCGCCAACTGCGCTGCCCCCAATCAGACAACGCCCAAGGACGGAGATGAAATGGCTGACGAGACCACTGCTGAGATCGCTACCTACTTCCGGGTTATTGATGGCACTCGAGTACGGTACGCGGACACCAAGGCGGACTCCGACACGGTCATCCTCATGTTGGCACCGTGGCCAGAGACCCTTTGGGCGTACCGGCGGGTCTGGGGTCGGATCAGTGATGTTGGCCGAGTCGTCGCACTTGACATGCCTGGATTCGGCCACTCCGATCAGCCCGAGCGACTGATCGCACCCGACGCCATGGGAGATTTCTTGGCTGTTTTGATCGACGAGTGGGGTCTGGGCGCGCCGCACATCGTCGGGCCCGACGTCGGCACTGCAGCCGCCCTCTTCCTGGCGGCGAAGGCACCGGAAAGGGTTACCAGCCTGTCGATTGGAGGTGGAGCTGTCACCACTCCTATCGCGGCGGGGGGCGCCCTCGAAGCAGTGATCGGAGCTCCCAGCCTCGATGACGTGCGTCAGCTCGATGCTCGAGTCAACATCAGCGCGGCTGACGAAAGCGTGGCACCGCAAGCCACCGAGCCTGAGGTGCACGAGGACTACGTGAGCGCTTACGACTTGGGTCGGTTCGCCGAATCCGCTCGTTTTGTTCGGCACTACCCAGAGCAGAACAAGGTGGTGCAAGAGTTTCTGCCGTCGGTTCAGATCCCGACTCTGATCCTGGCGGGGGAACACGACGACCTCGTGCCGTGGTCGAACAACCAGTTCTTGGCGGACGCTATGCCGAACAGCGTGGCCCACCGTCTCGACGCAGGGCACTTTGCGTGGGAAGAAGCCGCCGGCGAGTACGGGCGCCTCGTTTCGGAGTGGATCGCTGGGGGGTACAGGAAATACTCAGGTAGCTAAACCCCACACCAGGGACTTCAACAAAGGAGCGCAGCAGCTGAAGATCGCAATTGCTGGCGGACATGGCCAAATCGCCCTCCGGCTCACGGGGCTGTTGGCGGCCCGAGGTGACGAGGTTGTCGGCCTGATCCGCAACCCTGATCACGCTTCCGATGTTCGCTATGCGGGCGCATCGGCCGCGGTTTGCGACCTCGAGCAGGCCAGCATCGAAGAGGTCGCGGCTGCCATCGAGGGTTCCAACGCCGCCGTCTTCGCAGCCGGCGCTGGCCCCGGAAGTGGGGCGGAGCGCAAGGTGACGATGGACCGCGACGGCGCGATCAAGCTTCTTCGGGCCGCGACGACTTCGAGTGTTGGGCGCTACGTGATGGTGAGCGGCGCTGGCGTCGAGAACCCTCCCAGTGGCGACGAGGTCTTTGGGTTCTACCTCCGGGCCAAGGCAGCAGCCGACACTGCGGTCGAAGCGAGTGATCTGGACTGGACGATCTTGAGGCCGGGCGGTTTGACTGACGATGTCGGGACAGGAAAGGTTCGCATCGAGACGACCCCGTTTGGGGGTTCCGTCCCACGTGACGATGTTGCCGCCGTCCTCGCCGCACTGCTCGCCGACGGGCGCAGCGCCGGCCGGATCCTCTATTTGAGTTCAGGCTCCACCCCGATCAGCGAAGCGCTTGATGTGCTGCTCGTTTGACAGGAGCGCGCGGACTGGCGTTCCGTGGTCTGCCGGCAACAAGCACCCCGCTTCAGGGGTCGGTGATGTTTTATTGCTCGCTGGGGAACGTGATCGTCGTCAAGGTGGGAACGAGCGCCATTCGCTGCGCATTGCGAGAGCCTGCCGATAAGAAGTGAATGCCGAGCCGTGGACACGCCCCGCCTGCGACCACCATCGCCCCCACGACCACCGTGCCGCCGACCACGACGACGGTCACGGTCCCTCCGACGACAACACCACCAACCGTTCCACCAACTACCACGCCACCTACTCCGGCGCCTGCGGCGCCTGCTCCACAGACAGCCTCCGCGTGCACGCCCTTGACCGATGGCGGTAACTGCTACGAGCCTGGCGAGTACTGTCGGAACTCCGACCACGGCGCCAGCGGCACGGCCGGGAACGGGGAGGCGATCGTCTGTCAGGACAACAACGGGTGGCGATGGGAGCCTGCCTGAGCATCGGCCTGGCGCGGAGCTGGTGAGCCATATGCGACTCTTGCCTCCGGCTCGATAGTGCGAACTAGGCATCCTCGAGTTCAGAGAGGTCAACTTCGGCCACGAGTGCTTGCAGTTCGGGCTCATCGCTCAGATCAAGGGGCTTTAGCTCTCCCGCGGCGCCCACTTGCTTGAAGAGTTTTTCGCTAGCAACGTCGTTGAAAATCGTGGGTGCATCGGCAATGTCCCATTGGACGCCTTCGAGCGCTTTCCGCTCAAATCGCGCAGCCGTCAAACACTCGACGTACTTCTTACCGTACCGTTGGGGGAGGTGGCGCGAATCAGCACAATTCGCACCGACGCCATGCCGGCTGCTACGGCGAAGGTTTCACGGATGGTTACTAGTACTTGACCGAGCAAGAGCAAATTGTAGAAGGAGATTCGCTTCCCCTTGGCAAGCGGTTTCATCGAGGGATTGCCTGCCGAGGTGATCTCTGGCCATTTCTCAGGAATGACATTGAGTTCAGGAGCTAGGACGACAACCGCCACCTCGTTGCCACTTACGCCAACCGCCGCGGCCGGCGCCTCGTTGTCTTCAAAGGCATCCTCGAGCGCCTCCAAAACGGTTCCGGGCTCGTTGGCGAGGAGCTGAGTCCACCAGGCATCCATCTCCTCCTGCTCCAGGTCATGTGCCGCGACGGCCTCCGCCGCGAGCTGATCATGGTGGGCATCAGCTGCAGCGCGGGCCCGGGTCCTCGCCTCCTTACGCAGCTTCAGCTTTAAGGCTGATACCTCATTCAGAGCTTGTCTTTCGTGCTCCGGGTAGAGCGCTTCCGCGCTCGGTACAGGCTGCCACTCGGCAACGGGCCGCTCCGCGGGTGGAAAGTCTGCTCGGTGCACAGTCAAAATCGCCCGGAACTCCGTGATTAGCTGCCTGAGGTCGGTCATCTTCTGTTGTCGATTCTGCGCGGCGACCTGGCGTTGGTAGGCCGCCACAGACGTTCCGCCTGATGGCCGGGCACGGCTGCGGGTACGCCTTCCCCCCGAGCTGTACGCGCTGAACGGCCCAATTCCACTTGAGATCCCAGTGCGACCACTACCAACGTGTACGCGCATCGCGCGTGGACCAATCCCGGCGCGAATGCCTCGCTTGGATGCACGTATTCGTACTCCAGGCGCCACCTTGACCGAAAACCCCATGGATAAGAAGATACAACTCCGATGCCGTCGATTCACGGGTTCGAGTCGTTTCCCGGGTCTGAGATCCGCAGGGGGACGTCGGCCTCATCAAGTGTCCCGCGTTTGCCTCAAATCGCAGGACGCCGCAGGATGTCGACCGGTGGGGAAGAAGTGGAGCAAAACGGGCCCCCGGCTATACCAGTCTCGGCTTTCCTGATCCACGGCGACTCGGCCAGTCATTGGACCCCCCTCGTCTTCCGGGGAAGCGCTTTAAACGGCGACTCCCTCCGGAGTGATGTCGATGTGAAAGGTGATTCCCAGTCGCGACGCCAGGCGGCTGAGCGTATCCAGTGAGGGAGTGACGTCTCCGGACTCGAGGCGAGCAACGGCCGGCTGCTTCATGTTCAGCTGACGGGCAAGGGCGGTCTGGGTCAGTTGATGTTCGACTCGATAGCCGATGACGCGGAGCGCCACCGCTTCCGCAAATGCCGCACGGTCCCACTCAGCCCGAAACTCTGGGTCTTGAAGAGACTCCTGGCGGACGGCTTCGGCGGTCTTCATCTCGCTGATCTTCATGGTCATTCCTCAATCTCGGCGAGCCGGCTTGTTGCCGACCGAACGGCCCGGTCAAAGCGTCTCGAATCCACTTGCGCCTCAGGACCGACGGCCACGATGACGAACGTGTCGGCAAAGCGTTGGTAGAGCGGACGCATTCGGCTCCGACCACCGCGCGGTCGAAGCTCGCGGAGCGATTTCGAGCCTCTGACCGCACTTTGATGCGGATAGGGGAGCATCGGTCCATATGCTTCTAGCTTCCTGACGGCGTTGTCGATGGCATTGCGATCGGCTGTCGAGAGCGAGCTGAACTCCGCTTCGGCTTCCGGATGGTAAACGACGCTCCACACCTGAAAATTATAACAGAGACGTTATGATGACCTGGTTTGCGGATCCCGTGTATCTAATCGCGGTCTCCGTTCTTTTCGCAATGTAGAGGCCGAGGGTTCGAGTCCCTTCACCTCCACCTTCACCTCCACCCGAAAGTGCAGGACAGACTCCTAAAATGGATTTTCCGAAGGATCGCTTGAGCGCTACGTTGACTTGGTAACGGTCGTCCGGACCAACCGAACCAGCCGAACCAGCCGCGTGTTTCTGCCGAGTAATACCTGGTCAACGGCAAATGATCCGCTCGGAGTCGCAAGTTACGAGGCTGTTGCAGAGCTCGGGACTCAACAGGACTCAAAGCAAGG
This sequence comes from uncultured Acidimicrobiaceae bacterium, assembly GCA_963803065.1. Classification (GTDB taxonomy): domain Bacteria; phylum Actinomycetota; class Acidimicrobiia; order Acidimicrobiales; family RAAP-2; genus DASXMT01. The sequence continues at coordinate 279,931 of CAWDKW010000002.1, read as the reverse complement.
TTTGACCTTGAACTTCGGGCAGGCCCACCTATGAGGAATTGCGAACGACAGGGATCGCCGAGTTACGGCCCGGTCTGTTCACGCCAATGCAACACGCCGCGAGAGTATGGATTCGTGACGAAAGAAGCTCAATCGGCGGACGACTGACGCCAGCCCACCTGCTGATCTGGACGCAGAGCTGGCTGCGTTGCGAGGACAGGTCAGCCAGTTACGGGCGGAGAATGACCGACTCCTGCGGCTTTTGGAGCTGACGCCCGAAGAGGCTCGACTCCCGGGCTCGGTGCAGACGGGAATCTTCGACGCAGCTCCGGGCTCCGTCCATGCTGGGTCTCCGCCGGCGATGAAGGTGGCATTTTTCCGCGCCTTGTTTGCGGCACGTACCGACGTGTACGCACGGCGGTGGGAGAACGCCCGGTCAGGCAAGTCCGGATGGATGCCCGCGATCCGCGGCGGCTGGCGAAAAGGCATTCGAAGCTCGGAGCAGGAATTCCTGCCGTTGACCGAAGACGTCGTCACTGCGCATTTATCCGGTGAGTTCGACCTCGGGCTCTACCCGATGCTCGATGGTGACCGTTGCGCGTGGCTTGCTGCAGATTTCGATGGCCCAGCTGCGATGCTCGATGCATTGTCCTACTTGAAGGCCGCTCGGGCTGTCGGTGCACCCGCGGCTCTGGAGGTGTCCCGCTCAGGCCTCGGGGCGCACGCGTGGCTGTTCTTCTCGGCACCGGTTCCCGCTGCTGCCGCACGTCAGGTGGGTTTCGGCCTTCTGCGGGAGGCAATCGCGCTGCGGGGGAGGATGGACCTGACCAGCTACGACCGCCTCTTCCCATCCCAGGATGTCCTACAGGTCGGGGGATTGGGGAATTTGATTGCCGCGCCATTGCAAGGAACATGTCGGCGCCGTGGAGGCACGGTGTTCCTCGACCTGGCGAACCTTGAACCACATGACGATCAATGGGCCTACTTATCCAGCGTCGCCCGACTCTCTCCCAGCGAAGTCAGCCGACTGGCACGGCGGCTCGGTCATGTGTCCGTTGGCGCTTCAGTGAACCGATTGCAAACGGCGAGCTCGACGCGTATTTCAGTCCAATCTCTCGGCGACCGTGCATGCGCGGCTCGGTGCCGTGATCACCATCGACGGAGTGGACCTGTCGCCCGCGCTGTTGTCAACGCTCAAGCACGCAGCTTCCATGGCCAACCCTCTCTTCTACGAACGCCAGCGTCGACGAGCCTCGACCTGGGATATTCCTCGGTTCCTTCGCAGCTATGACGAGACAGTCACTGGCGACTTGATCCTGCCCCGGGGGCTCTTCGATCGGTTGACGACTCTGGTTGAAGAGGCTGGCAGCCACCTCGAGCTCGCAGACGAGCGCAGCCACGGAGACCACCATGTCTTTGAGCCGAAAGCGACCCTCTATCCCGAGCAGCAGGAAGCGTTCGATGGATTGGTTGCCCATGACATCGGTGTCCTCGTCGCTCCACCCGGTGCCGGTAAGACGGTCATCGCCAGTGCCCTGGTGGCGGCCCACGGGGTCTCGACCCTGGTGCTCGTCGACCGAAAGGCGCTCGCTGACCAGTGGCGGACGCAAATTCTCGTGTTACTCGGCGTGAAGGCCGGCCAGCGTGGGGGCGGACGTAACAAGACTCGGGGCATCATCGACATTGCGACGTTCCAAACCCTGTCCCGACGTGACGATGTCGCCGCGGCGACCGCCGGCTACGGGATGGTCGTTGTCGACGAATGCCACCATCTCCCTGCCGCCGCGTTTGAGCACGCCGTGCGTCAGATTCCGGCACGCCGCTGGCTCGGCCTGACGGCCACCCCCTATCGGCGTGACCAGCTCGATGAGCTGATCGCCCTCCAGCTCGGTCCGGTCCGCCATACCATGACTCGATCGCCGGTGGGCACGTTGTCGAACCGCTCTCCGCAGACTGCGGCACCCGAGCCCGTCCTCTTCGTGCACCCCACCTCATTCCGGTACACGGGGGAGGCGGACCCATCTGCGCCCGGTGGGATAGCCGCTATCTATCGCGATCTGGTGGCCGACTCCGATCGCTCGCGGCAAGTTGTCGACGACGTAGTCGCTGCCCTGGACCGTGGGCGGCACTGCCTTGTGCTGACGCAATGGACCAAGCACCTCGAACTGCTCGCCTCCGCACTCGGCGAGGAGGGGCATGATCCGGTGGTACTGCGCGGCGGCATGGGGGCAAAAGCACGAGCTGCCGCCTTCGCCCAGCTCGACGTTCAACCCGGCGGAAAGCCGTTGCTGGTCGTCGCCACCGGTCCCTATGTCGGCGAAGGCTTCGACTGCCCAACGCTGGACACGCTGTTCCTCGCCGCACCGATCGCGCACAAAGGGCGCCTGGTTCAATACGCTGGCCGCATTCTGCGACCCCACCCCGGAAAGGACACTGCCGAGATCCACGACTATTACGACATCGCCACCGGAGTCATCGCCTCTTCCTTGGCCAAACGGGCCCCTGGCTATACCAGCCTTGGCTTTCCTGATCCACGGCGCCTCGGCCAGTGAGTCGGGCCACCTCGTTTTCCGGCAAGCTTTTGGGCGGCGCCTCCCTCTTGATCCGGTCAATAGCGTTCCTATATAGCCACGGTATTGACAAGTCCCACGATCGTAGAGAGTCAATACGAGGGGGACGATTGCGACTCCGATGGCGTACGTCCGCGGCGTCCCGCGTCGGTTCAGTTCGGGTCAACTGCAATCTCGGTCGAGCGCCTGACGAACCCATACTCGTGTTGAAGGGCGGTGCGACGCTTGGGTGAGCCACCAGGATTGGCGAACTCGCCGCAGTCGTTCCAGTTTCCAGGTCGGTGATTACTTCTCCTGACATTCGACCGTGATGGTGGTCTTCACGCCTTCGCGCACGGTGACCGGACCTGAGGCCCGACACGTCCCGTTGCCGCCCTCGTACTGCGGACTCGTTGCTGTGAAGGTGTAGGTGCCGACGACGGGGTGCACCGTGAATCGACCGCTGGTCCCGACGGAAAGATTCAGCACCCCCCGATTTGCCGTCGTGGCGGTGATCGTCCCGCTGAGGGGCCTCGGGCCGGTGCCTGCGGGACCACCTGCGGCCTCGAGCGTGCCGGTCAGGGTCCCACGGCTCCACGACCGCGGCGTGAGGGAGGTGATCGCTCGGTCGGCGACGATCCCGATCACCACGAGCGCGAGCACGATCAACACAACCCGACGGAGGAGGTGTCCCCGTCCGCGCAGCTGGCGTGTCCGAGTGGTGGTCACGCCGCCCTCCGTCGGACGAGCCAGACCGTCGCGGCGACGAGCAGCGCCGACAACGCGAGCAGGCACCCACCCTCGATCCACTGGAACGGCCAGAAGCGACTGATTGGCTGGTACTTCGCCCACTCGACGTACCCGTGCTGCATGAGGCACTGCGTCGCGGTCATCGGCCCCGAGGGGCTGACGCCGCCCCGTGGGCCCGCCGTGAAAGAGGATGGGCAGAGCTGGGGCAGCAGGCCGAGCTGGATCCGGCTCCCGAACGCATACTTCCCGCCCTTGGTCCACCACTCGCTCACGATCCACGCCGAGTTCGGGATGTGCAGGTTCTTCGCGAGGAGCGGCGTCAGGTAGTGCTCACGGAGTACGTTCGCCGTCAGCAGGGCAAGTGCGGTGTAGGTGGCGAGCGTGGCGACGATCGCGGGCACGATCCGACGGATGAGCATTCCGGCGAGCACGCCGATCGCAAACGCCGCGAGCGTCCATCCGATGAACGCGGGGCCACGGAGGTCGAACAGCCCTGCAGAGAAAGGGCTCGCCCCGGCGACGTTGGGGGCGTTCTGCGCGGCGACGTAGGGCTGGTAGTACCAAGACAGCAGCACACTGAAGGCTGCGGCGAGGCTCGCCACTGCAACCCCGAGCAGCACCAGCTTGGCGAGCGCCCATCGCCAACGGCCGAAGGCCTGGGTCCAGGCGTAGCGGAACGTTCCGGTCTCGAACTCACGGGCAAGCACGACCGGCCCGATAAACGCCCCGATCAGCGCGGGGATGGGCTGGAGGACGAAGCCACCTTTTAGGAAGGAGTTCGTGCTCTCGAAGTCGATGGCGAGGTTGTTGCAATTTGGCGAGCCCACAGGCCGACAGGCCACCGCGGCGGCGAACGCGTGGTGCACCGACAGTCCAGTCGTCCACAGCCAGAGCGCGAGCACGCCGAGAAACACCGCCACACCACCGAGCGCGACGCGATGATGTCGCCACGTGACCCAGAGCATCCGCCGCCACGGCAACGGCCGCAGGCGCGTTTCTCCGGCGGGAGCGACGGTTGGAGCCAATGACGTCATCTCGTCACCTCCGGTGCCTCGCCCCACCCGCTCGCCGAGGGGGACGCCGCCGCCATGCCCGACTCGCGCAGGTAGGCCATCGTCAGCTCTTCGAGCGTCACGGGGCGGGCCTCCCATCCGGGTGGCACCGGCTCGGAACGGCTCTCGGTTCGCACGAGCAGATGCGCCTGCGATCCTGCGTTTGTCGCGTGGACGACGCCCCACTCCCGCGCGTGCTGCTCTGACCCGGACGCCGGGCCGGTGAGCAAGCGATGGGTGGCGAGCAGCTCCTCGACCTCGCCGGCCACTTGGATGCCGCCGTGCGAGACGACGACGAGGTAGTCGGCAACCCGCCCGAGCTCGGCGAGGACGTGCGACGACAGCACGACCGAGACGCCGTTCTCGGCGACGGCCCGCATCACCGTCGCCATGAAGTCCTCTCGGGCGATCGGATCGAGGGCGGCCATCGGCTCGTCGAGGACGAGGAGCTGCGGCCGTCGGGCGAGTGCCAGCGTCAACGCGAGCTGCGCCTGCTGGCCGCCCGACAGCGTCGCTGCCTTGCGCTTCAGCGGGATTGCGAGCTCGTCGAGCCGCTGGTTCGCGTAGCGCTGGTCGAAGCGACGGTTCAAGTTGCGGGTCTCGTGGATGAGATCGGCAGCCGAGAGGTTCCTGTAGAGCGGCGCGTTCTGGGCAACGAAGGCGATGCCATCGAGTGCGGCGAGCGAACCGGCGCGACGTCCACCGAGCACCGTGATCTCGCCGGCCGTCGGGAGTGCGAGCCCGACCGTGAGGTTCAAGAGGGTCGTCTTGCCGGCCCCGTTTGGACCGACGAGCGCGACCACGTGCCGATCCGGAATCGCCAGATTGCAGTCGTGGAGTGCGCTCGTCTGCCCATAGGACTTTCCGAGGTCGCGCGTCTCGATGACGTTCATGGCCGCCGTCTCGCCTCGCGGTCTCGATTCGTGTTCGTTGTCTGACTCATTTCTTCCTCCATGAACTCGGCCCCGTGGGGGATGTCTCCAGTGTGGGAAATGGGTCGTCAACAGGAAATACGGCTAGGCGGCGTCTTCGGGGTGGACGTAGGTACACCCCTCTTGGGTTCCTAGCCCTACTGCCAAGAGGCGTCGGGTCCGGCACACTGGGGATGTAAGACGAGAGACGTCGATGGGTCATAGGTGATGCGAGGTGATGGAGACGCGGCGCAGCAGCTCTCGTTGGAGCCCGGGGGCCAGCTCCCTCGCGTTTGCCCGCGGACCAGCCTTCTTGTGCCTGGCCCTGGCCGGCATCTCTCTCCTCCTCGTTCCCGTGCTCGTCCCGGCCATGGCCGTGCTGGGGTTGCTGGCGCTGCACAGCTTCGGTCCCCGCGTGGCTCTCGTGCTTGCCGTGTTGTTCTGGGCTGGCGATGTCCTGGTGGTGCGCTATGGCCTCCTCGGCGCGCTCGTGGGATCTCGCCGACTGGCCCAAATCACCCGGCGGCTCTCGGACGAATGGCTGCAGATGCCGATCCGCGACTCCTACGTGCGGGCGACTAACGAAGACGTGACGGGGCTCAGCATTCCCCGACTGCGGTGGATGCTCTCGGACTCTGCCACCTGGTGGGACATATTTTGGATGGTCATCAACGCCTCGTTCGGGTGGCTCCTCGCAGTGATGCCAATCGTCCTCGCGGTGGCGGGACTGATCGGCTTCGTCGGCTGCGGAATCGTCGGCATGTTCGATGTGTCGGTCCTCGGCCGCGTCGTGCTCGGGCTGGTGGGCGGAGCCGTGACCGTCTTGGCGGTGTGGTCGGCGCCGCTCCTGTTGCAGACCTACGGTGCATTGGCCCGCGCCGTCCTCGGTCCACGCGAAGACCCAAAGCTGGCCCAGCGGGTGCGGCACCTGGCTCAGACCCGTGCTGAGACCATCGACGCCAGCGCGGCCGAGATCCGACGCATCGAGCGGGACCTCCACGACGGGGCACAAGCTCGCCTGGTTGCGATGGGCATGACGCTGAGCGCCGCCGAAGATCTCCTCGACACCGACCCTGAAGGCGCCCGCCAGCTGTTGGTCGAAGCCCGGCAGGCGTCGGGCATGGCGCTGGCCGATCTGCGCGCCCTGGTGAGCGGCATCCACCCACCGGTCCTCGCCGACCGGGGCCTGGTCGACGCCATCCGCGCTCTGGCTCTGGACTCGGTGCCGCGAGTGGAGGTGACGGCCGATCCGATCAGACGTCCGCCGGCCCCGATCGAGTCGGCTGCGTACTTTGCCGTGTCCGAGCTGCTGGCCAACGTGACCAAGCATGCCGAGGCCCACCGTGTATGGATCGACATCAGCTCTCAGGAAGGGAAGCTTGCGATCTGTGTCACAGACGACGGTCGAGGCGGGGCCGACGCTGGACGCGGCACCGGGCTGCGTGGGATCCAACGTCGACTTGCGGCCTTCGACGGCGCGATGGCGCTCAGCAGCCCACCTGAAGGGCCGACGGTCGTCACGCTGGAGATCCCATGCGAATCGTGATCGCCGAAGATCAGTTCTTACTGAGAGACGGTCTCACCCGCATGCTCGAGGCCCACGGCATCGAGATCGGTGCGGCCGTCGACAATGGAGACGACCTGGTCGCCGCGGTGACCGCTGATCCCCCCGACGTTGCGATCGTCGACGTCCGGCTCCCACCCACCTTTACCGACGAGGGCATCCGCGCAGCGCTCGCGGCACGCAAGAAGGTGCCCAGACTGCCCATCCTGGTGCTGTCGCAGTACGTGGAGCAGCTCTACGCCCGCGAGCTGATGGCCGACGGCACCGGTGGTATCGGCTACCTCTTGAAAGACAGAGTGCTAGACAGTGCCCAATTCGTCGGGGCCATACGTCGGGTTGCCGCCGGGGGAACGGCCATGGATCCCGAGGTGATCGCTCGCCTGCTTGCCCGCAACACCGAAGACGACGCCGTGAGTGCGTTGAGCCCGCGCGAACGCGAGGTGCTGGGCCTCATGGCGGAGGGCCGGTCCAACGCCGCCATCGCCCAGCAGCTCGTGATCACCGAGCGCGCCGTGGCCAAGCACACGGCGTCCATCTTCCTCCGGCTCGGCCTGCAGCCCTCCGAAGACGACAATCGCCGCGTCCTGGCGGTGCTGGCATATCTGGGGGCCTGACCCGGAGTCGATCAAAGGTGGGCAAATGATGAACCCTCCCGCCAGATCGCCACTCTTGATCGAAACCGAGCTAATCCATCTCACGAAAATCCCACGGATTCAGATTTCATTGCTGTCTCTCGGCTTCGATTGTTGGCGAAGGCGCACGGGACGCGCACAACACTGAGCAGGCGGCCACTATGGCGGGCGCCATATGCAGGTATGGCTACCAGCGTCTTTGCTCAATCAGAGGCGCGAATACGCGAGTGTTAACGATGTCGCCTCCACCCAAAAGTGCTGGTCAGCCACAAATAAATAGATATTTTTAAACGTCAATCAAGTACCATTTAGCGTTACGTTGATTTGGTAACGGTCATCCGAGCACCGTCCTGGTTCGCCGAGGGAAATGCCTGGTAGACGGCAAATGATCCGTTGTTCCGTCGCAGAAGGCGGCTATTGGGGAACTCGGGACTCAACGGGACTCAAAGCAACAGCTGGCCCTGAACTCGAGGCAAGGCCACCGCTCGTCCTCCGGGAAGCCCTAGTAGGCAAGCGCGACATACGCATAGGAACACGGGGAAATCTCCGTCGAATTGAGCACTTGCGCGGTTTTTCTCGTCCGCGGTGTCGATCCGGGCCCGGCCCGTTCGACGCTCTGTCAGAGTGAGGCGAGAGCCGCCCACGCAGAAGAGAAACGGAGCAGACCATGCGATTCCTGGGATACACCCTGGCCAACGAGGCGGAGACCCCGACTGAGCCCCCGTCCCCCGACCTCTACGAGAAGATGGGCCGGTTCGTCGAGGAGGCGACCAAGGCCGGCGTCATCGTCGCCACCGGTGGCATCGCCCCCACGTCCGAGGGCGCCCGGATCAGCCTAAAGGATGGCGAGTTCACGGTCGTCGACGGGCCCTTCGCCGAGGCCAAGGAACTGGTAGGCGGCTGGGCGCTCATGGAGTGCCGCGACCTGCCCGAGGCCGTCGAGTGGTCCAAGCGCTTTCTTGGCGTCCTGGGCGAGGGCGAGGTGCGCGTCCGCCCTGTCTCAGGCTGACGTGGCGGCAGCCACTTCGGGCCGCGTGCACGATTCGGTGCTTGAATCGGTGGCGTGCCGGCTACCGATTCAACCACCGCGATTGAGGCCGTCTACCGGGTCGAGTTCCCCCGGGTGGTCGCCGTGCTCGCCACCTTGACCGGCGACATCGCATTGGCCGAGGAGCTTGCTCAGGACGCGCTTGTGGACGCGCTGCGCCAGTGGCCCCGCGACGGAACCCCGCATAACCCTGGTGCGTGGCTCACCGCCGTGGGGAAGCGCAAAGCGATCGACGCGTTCCGCCGCAACCGCACGTTGGCGGCCAAGTACGCCCAGATCGGGCGCGAGCTGGAGGCCCTTTCGAGTCTCGGCGACGGGGACGAAGCGGCGCTCGGCGCGGTGTCGAGCGAAGACATCGACGACGACCGCGTCCGCATGATCTTCGTCGCCTGCCACCCCGTCCTGGCGGTGCCCGCCCGGGTGGCGCTGACCCTTCGCCTTGTCGGCGGCCTCACGGTGCCCGAGATAGCCCGGGCCTACGTCCTCCCCGAGGCCACGATCGCGCAGCGCATCGTGAGGGCCAAGAAAGCCATTGCCCGGGCCCGCATCCCGTTCGAGGTCCCGGTGGGTGAAGATCGCATGTCGCGTTTGGGCGACGTGCTCGAGGTCATCTACCTCGTCTTCAACGAGGGCTACTCGGCCACCGCGGGCGATGACTGGGTGCGGCCCGAGCTCTGCGGCGAGGCGCTCCGCCTCGGCCGCGTGCTCGCCGCGCTCGTGCCCGACGAGCCCGAGGTGCACGGCCTCGTCGCCCTCATGGAGTTACAGTCCTCGCGCCTGCGCGCCCGCACTGGCCCCAAGGGTGCACCCGTCCTGCTGCTTGACCAGGACCGGCGCACATGGGACCGCCTCCACATCGGGCGAGGCGAGGCCGCGCTGGCTCGGGCCGACGAGCTCGCCACCACCCGGGGTCCCTATACCCTGCAGGCAGCCATCGCCGCCTGCCACACCCGCTCCTTCCGGCCCGAGGAGACCGACTGGTACGAGCTCGTCGCCCTCTACACCGCGCTCGCCCGCTCCACACCCTCGCCGATCGTCGAGCTGAACCGCGCCGTCGCGGTCTCGCGGGCCTCGGGGCCGGCCGAGGCCCTGGCCTTGGTGGACGTGCTCGTCGCTACCGGCACGCTCGAGCGTTACCACCTCCTTTACAGCGTGCGGGGCGACTTGCTCGACCAGCTGGACCGCCATAGCGAGGCGGCGTCCGAGTTCGAGCGGGCGGCGGCATTGACCACCAACGGCCAAGAGCGTGCCCTTCTGTCCGAGCGCGCCCGGGCCAGTCGATCCGTCAGTGCGGCCGGGTCCGGCGCAGGATGACCACCGTTGCGCTGTGTCCTTCCTTCTCCATCCCGGGCTCACCGTCATGGGCAGCGTCAGCTTGACGATCGGTGACCTTGGTAGTGGTCGACTGTCGGGTGGCCTCTCTGCCGATTGTCGGTGAAGGTTGAGCCGATTCCAGCTCCTGGTACGGGCGGTCGAACCGATGCCATGCGGAAAATCTGTCCGACGAATTGGGCCGTCGTATTGTGCCGGTCCCTGTTGGCCCCGATCGCGCCGGCGCGTTGCCCGCAGGGTCCAGCCTGAATGAGTTCTGACCAATGAATGAATTTGCGAGACCTGCAACGTCCAACTGTATGAAGCGCTGCGGTGCGCTCAGTAGTGCAGGCATAGAGCGACAGAGAGGACTGGACCATGTCAGAGGAAAGCAAGCCGGTCGAAGTATCACGAAGGATCGAAGCACCGGCGGCCGTCATCTTCGAGATCCTGGTGAATCCGCAACGTCACATGGATTTCGACGGGTCCGACATGCTCCGGGGGGCCGTCCTCGACCGTCCCATCTCCGACGTGGGCGATACCTTCACCATGAAGATGCATCGGCTCGGGGACGACTACCTCATGCTCAACTATGTGGTGGAGTTCGAGCCGGATCGGCGCATATTTTGGGAACCGGCTCCCGGAGACCCTTCTCGGGCTGAGGGTGATGATCCATCCAAAGTCGGCATTCCTGCGGGCTACCGCTGGGGCTACATCCTCACTCCGGACGGTGACGATGCCACCGTCATTACGGAAGTATTTGACTTCGGCACCGTGAAGGAAGAGGTGCGCCAATCCCTGTTGAGCAATGGCGGGGCGTGGATCAACGGGCACAATCCGATGGTTGAGTCCATGGCGGCCAGCCTGGAGAGGCTCGAGAAAATCGTTACCGAGTAGGCCTACTGCCAGAGGGTGTTGATGAATCGGTGGGACTCAGCCGGCGAACCGATCGGCGCCGAAGGGGGCTGCCACCGGGTCGAGCGCCTCGCCGGTCATCGATCGGGCCACCAGGGCGGCGCTGTAGGGGCCGAGAAGGAGCCCGTCGGTCCCGTGCCCGGTAGCCACGTGCACGTTGGCCCACCCCGGGACCGGGCCCAGCACCGGATGGCCGTCGGCGGCCACGGGCCGGATGCCGACCCGGATCTCGAGCAGGGTGGCGTCGGCCAGCCCGGGCGCCGTCCGCAGGCACTCGCGGAGGAGTTCGTGGGCGCCCGAGGCCGTGGGGCGGTGGTCGAACCCCGCCTCCATCGTGCCCCCGCACGCCACCCGCCCGTCCGGCCAGGGCACCAGGTAGTACCCGAGGACCGGCTGGACGATCGGCCACCCGCCCGTCGGGGCGGCCGGCAGCGCCAGATGGAGGATCTGCCCCTTCATGGGCTCTATGGGCAGGGAAGCGCCCAGCGCGGCCCCCATCTCAGGCGACCAGGCACCGCCGGCCACCACCAGCGCGCCGCAGGCCACCTCGCCAGCCGTGGTCACCACAGCCGTGGCCCGTCCACCGGTCGCCCGCACCCCGGTGGCCCCGGCCGGCAGGTGCACCACGCCCCGGCGCACGGCCGCGGCCAGCAGGGCGGCCGCCATGAGGCGGCCGTCGACCCGGGCCGCCCCAGAGTGGTGGAGGGCGCGCCATACCTCGCCCAGCGGAGGGAAGAGCTCGCGGGCCTCGTCCGGACCCACCTCCCGTACCATCCCGGGCGCCCGGGCGGCGGCCAACCGGGCCCGCGACCCGAACCACTCCTCCTCGTGCGCCTCTCGGGCGATGGAGAGCAGGCCGCACGGCCCGTAGCCGGGGTCGTCCGGACCGTCGGCGGCCAGCCCCGCCGCTAATCCTGGGTAGTAGTCGCCGGCCTCCCGGGCGAGGCGGTACCAGTCCGGGTCCTCCTCGGGGCTGGTCGCTGGAGAGAGGATCCCGGCCCCGGCGTCGGTCGCACGGCCCGCATCGTGCCGGTCGACCAGCACCACCGAGATTCCCCGGCGGGCCAGCTCGTAGCAGAGGGCCGAGCCCACCAGGCCGCCGCCGATCACCGCCGCGTCGCAGGTCAGGATGGCCACCACGAGATCATGCCCGAGCGCCCACGCACCCGGCGACTCGGACCCGCCATATTCCCAAAGGGGGCTCCCTGTCCCCGCGGAATACTGTGGCGTCTAGTCACTGGAAGGAATACCCGCATGGCCGACCCTGACCGTCGTACTCCGCTACTGGAGTCGTACGAGAACGCTGCCATCATCGTGTCGGGGATAACAGCGGAGCAGGTCACCCTCCGGACTCCATGCCCCGGTTATGACGTGGCGAGTCTGATCGACCACATGGTCGAGGCCGCCTACCGGGCAGCTGCGCTCGGTCGGGGCCGGACCCCTGCGGCCGGAGACGACTCGCCCCACGTCGAACTGGCTGACGCGCCCGCCCAGCTACGCCGCGCCGCTGAGGAGGCGGCGCAGGCATGGGGGGACGATTCCCGTTTGTCGTCGTCGGTCACCATGCCCTGGGGTGAGGCGTACTCGGGTGCGACGTTGGTGAACATGTATCTCGCCGAGTTGGCGGCCCATGCCTGGGACCTGGCGTTGGCCACCGGGCAGCTCGACAGGCTCGACGCTTCCCTAGCTGTGTCGGCGCTCGACGGGGCGCGAGCCATGATCAAACCGGAGTACCGCGACATGGTGGCGACGGGATCGCCCTTCGGGGCGGAGGTTCCGCCACCTCCTGATGCCGACGACTGGGAACGCCTTGCCGCCTTCATGGGACGCGACCCGCGGACATCGCTCGACCGGTAGCGCAGCGAAGAGAAATGGCACGAGCCCTTCATACGTATCCCCATCTGTCTCGACGAAGTACGGAGAAGCAACTACCGCCGAATCGGCACCTCTGGCATCATCAAACGCTTGTCCTTCTTGCTCAACTCCGTACTGAGAGTCGGTGCGGACGCCCGCATCGATCCGAAGCCGGGAGAGGATTTCGGCGGGCATGCCGAGCTTGCCGGTGTCGTGCATGTTGGCAGCGAGGCGGATGCCGCTGACCGTGTCTTCCCGAGGTCCAGTTTGCTTGCTACCGCCACCGCCACCGCCAGCTCTGAAACTCGTCGTTGGCGTCAGCAGTGTAGGGGTCGCGGGTTTCCACAGTTGCGGCGAGCGCGGTGAGCGCGGCGACCGTAGCCCGCGTGAGGTCGTCTCTGGAAAGTTGAGCCTGCTTGCGTTCGGTGATGTCGTTCACCAGCACGCCGATCCCGATGATGTCGGCTCCGTCTAGCAACGGATAGAAGGTGGCGGCGAAGTACCGGACTTTCGGCAAAGCGGCCGTTCTTCCGATCTCGACGTTGAGGACCGCTTCGCCTGTATCCAGGACGCGGTGGCAATGGGGCTCGATTTCAGGCCAGAGCGCGGGTACCACCTCCGCCACGCTGCGACCGACGTGTTCTTGAACAGGTGCCCCGTTCAGGGTCGCCAAGGTGTCATTGACGCGCACGTATCGAAAGGACCGGTCGATGAAGCCGACGCCCATGGATGCGATCGACTGAAGTGACTCCAAGAACGCGACAGCCACGGAGTCGATGGCGTCGCGCTGAGATGCCTCTGCGTCAGGCTCGCTGGGCTGCATCTCCGCCAATATCGCGAAAACGCAGGGCGTCGATCCTCCTGCAAAGAGACGATTTGAGGTTCACCCGTTCGAGTGGCGGCAAGGGCGGGTCGTTGCCAGTCGGGTGAGGCCTAGTCGCCCAACTGGGCGAGAGGGGCGGTGCCCGGCGGAGGTAGCGTGGGCTGTGCGGGATCGATGGCTGGAGGCTGAGTGGCACACGGGGACAACGTCCACGAACAACTCGCATCGTTGCACTCGATCTCGGTTGAGATCGCCGGGCTACGTGAGCTGGCAGAGATTCACGACCGGGCGCTGGGCTACTGCGTCGAGTTGACCGACTCCGAGTTCGCTTTCACCGGCCTGCTCCACGACGCGAAGATTGGCGTTGTTGCCAGCGGCGAGTTCGAAGTGAGCGACGAGGTGATGGATGTCGCCGCGATCAGAGGTTTCAATGCCAGCCCCAACTTCTACGACCTGTTCCATCTCATGGCAGTGCGCTCCAGCGTCGTGGGCGTCGTGATCAAGGAGAACCGCTCGTATATCGCAAATGAGGTCGAAGCTGATCCGCACAGCGTCGGCCAACCCGGTGGTCATCCTCCTGTCCGCAAGTTCCTCGGTGTCCCGCTGCGGCTGGGACAGGCCGTGATCGGAATGATCGGCGTCGCCAACAAGACTGACGATTACGATGCGGAAGACGAGCGGTTGTTAGCGACCTTCGCCGGCCAGGTTGCCGTCGCGGTTGACAACGCTCGGTTATATGAGGGTCAGCGCCAGATGATCGCAGAGCTACAGGAGTTGCGTGACCGCCTCACCGAGGTCGAAAGGGCGCACCTGGTCAGCCGCGAACGCCAACGCATCGCCGGGGCTCTGCACGACCGACTCGACCAGGAGATCTTTATGATCGGTGTCCGCCTAACCGCCCTTCTCGACAACGGAGTTGCCGATACCCGGTTGGCTCACGAACTGCGAGAGTTGCGCCAGCTGTCTGCGGATGCCTCTGACGAGTTGCGACGCGCGATCTTCTCCTTGACTGGCGGGGAACTTCAGGGAAGCATCACCGACGATATTCGGTCTCTCCTTCGCGATCTCGAGCGCAGCTCCGACGTGCAGGCGCACCTCTCGGTCAGTGGCACTCCGACCCCAGCCGCAGAAGCGCTGCACGATGTCGTGCGCGCCGTGGTCAACGAAGCGCTCAAGAACGTCGACAGGCATGCGAACGCCGCCGTGGTGCTGGTCAGTGTCCGCTATGGGGCCGACCGACTCGATGTCGCCATCCAAGATGATGGCGTGGGAGCCCCTGAGCTCGTTCTTCGCACCTTCCAAGACAGCTACCTGCATTTTGGGCTCCGCCACATTCGGCAAATGGCAATCGACCGCGGCGGCAGATTCTCGGTCGCCAATGGTGAAGAAGCCGGGCTCGTGGTCAGAGTTAGCATCCCGCTTCCTATTCGACAGCCATGATCAAGGTTCTCATCATTGACGATCACGAGATCGTCCGCGAGGGAATCAAGACGATCCTTCAGGCCGAACCAGATTTGGAGGTTGTCGGCGAAAGCGGCACCGCCGAGCAGCTCACCCGGCTAGTAAACCAAACGCGGCCCGATATCGTACTCCTCGACGCGCGTTTGCCGGGCCTGAGCGGTGCCGAAGCATGCAGGCGCCTCACCGTTTCCCACCCCGACGTTGCCGTGCTCATGATCTCTACCTACTCCGACCAGCAACTGGTCGAAGAGTGCATCAAGGCGGGAGCAAAAGGTTACGTAGTCAAAGACATCGAACGCTTTACTCTCAAAGAGAGTATCCGTGCCATTCACGCTGGGGGCGGCGCCGTCTCCCCCGCCGTCGCGGCCACAGTTCTCGACCGCCTCCGGGCCACAGATGAAGCTCCCACCCAACCATCTTCGATCCCCCTGAGTAACACCCAACTGGAGATCGTCCGGCTCATCGCCGCTGGGTTCTCGAACCGTGAAATCGCCGACCGGGTTCATCTCAGCCAAAACACAGTCAAGTCGCACGCACAGGAGATCTTTCGCAAACTCGACGTTGGCAATCGAGTCGAGGCCGCCCTCATGGCCACTCGAAAAGGGTGGATCTAGAGCCCCGAATGACGAGAACTCAACCCGGCGACGAGGCCGACGTCGCGGATGTCCTGGATGCCTTGGCCCGTTGCTGCGGGGTCATCTCGGCCCCGGCGGCCGCGAACGCGGCCCGCAGGCGCTCGGTGAGCGTCGCGCCACCATCCGCGCCGCCGAGTACCGCCAGAGACCCTTCAGCCCGGCGAGGTCGCCACCCGCAGATCCGCGGTGGCGAATTCTGCAATGCCACGCTCGAAGGGGACGGACGCCTCGAAGCCCAGCTCGCTCCGGGCACGTGCGGGCGAGGCCGTGACGTGGCGCACGTCGGCCAGCCGGTAGTGGCCGCTGATCCTCGGCGGCGGCCAGTCGGGCCCGTAGGCGGCACCGAGGGACTGGGCCAGTTCCGCCACGGTGTGCACCTCGCCGGTGGCGACGTTGAAGGGGCCCTGAACCACATCGGGCGCAGTCAGGGCGGCCGCGTTGGCCCTGGCAACATCCGCCACGTGGATGAAGTCTCGCCGCTGGCCGCCGTCCTCGAACACGGTCGCCGCCTCGCCGCGCTCGTACGCGCTGCGGAAGATGCTCGCCACTCCGGCGTAGGGCGTGTCTTGTGGCATCCGTGGGCCGTAGACATTGTGGTACCGCAGCGCGATCAGAGCTGACCCTGACTCGCGAGCGAAGGCTTCGCAGAGGTGCTCCTGGTGCAGCTTGGTCGCGGCGTAGATACTGCGCGGCTCGAGGGGCGACTCCTCGTCGAGGTCGATCGGACGCAAGGTCTTCTCGCAGACACCGCAGCGCGGTCTCGAATTGACCAGCCTCAAGATCACCGGCACGGCGCGGGCTGGGGCGCACCCGACCGTGTCGGTCGCACTCGTACGCCCCCTCGCCGTAGACGACCATGCTCGAAGCCAGCACGAGACGGCCCTCCCAGCGCTGGGCGAACAAGCTCTTTAGAAGCACCGCCGTCGCGGAGTCGTTGTCCTGCACGTAGGAGACGACGTCCCCGAAGTCGACGCCGAGTCCGACGCGCGCCGCCTGATGGCTGACGGCTTCGACACCGACCACGGCGCGGGCCGTGGTCCGGGCATCGGCAACGTCGGCCCACAGGTATTCGGCGTCGGGGTTGAGGTAGTCGGGCACGACCGCGTGGGCGCTCGGCGAGAGGTTGTCGAGCACCGTGACCCGGTGCCCCCGCGACACGAGAAGGTCGACCACAGCAGAGCCGACGAAGCCCGCACCACCGGTGACCAGCACCCGCATCAGGCCACCGCTTCGAGGGTCTTGCGGCACGTCGCAGCGAAGCGCGACCCCGGTATCTCACACGCGACGGTAACCGCATCGTCCAGGTAATCGACATCGCGGAGGCAGGGAAGCCGCTCCGGGTCGTGACCGAGGTCGCGCAGCCGCTGCTCCTGGGCGGCGCCGGTGAGCCCGGTGCTCATCGGCACGCCGAGGAAGACGGCGGGGTCGGGGCGGCGCAGCCCGATGGCCCACCAGCCGCCGTCGTACGCCCGACCGAGCGCGGCCGTGCACCCCGGCTCCTCCAGGCACCCGAGGCATTCGTCGAGCAATTCGGCGGTGACTTGAGGCGTGTCCATGCCGATCTGGAGTCCAGCTCCCCCGGCCTGCTCCCATGCCGCGGCCAGCCGTTCGTCCAGCCCGGTTCCGCGCTGGGAAAAGACCTCGAACCCGGCGGGGAGCCACGGCCCGGGCCGACCCTCCAGGGCCAGCAGCCGGCGGCCGGCCCCGCAACGCACCACCGCCTCGAGTGTGTCGGCCAATGCGGCCTCGGCCAACGCAGCCGCCTCCACGTGACTGCACGGAGGGCACAGACGGGTCTTCACGCGGCCGGGCACCGGTTCCTTGGCCAGCACAAGCACGTGCAGCGCTCTCACCGTAGGACCCGGCTCATGTCGCGCACAGCGCGGGCGGTACCCCGGACCGTTCCGGTGACCTTGGAGAGGCCGACCCGGCGCCGGTAGGTAACGTCGACCTCGTCGATCCGCCAGCCGGCGCGGTTGGCGGCAAGCACCATTTCGAGCGGCCACCCGAACCGGCGGTCCCTCAGGTCGAGGGCGAGCAACGAGGTCCGTCGGGCCGCGCGCATCGGACCGAGGTCGTGCAGCCGAGGACCACCGCGCCGGCGGAGCTCTTGGCAGAGGATGCGGTTCGCCAGCCGCGGCACGGCGGGCCACGCGCCGGGCTCGGCCGCCCGTGCCCCGAGGACCAGGTCGGCGGCACCGGCGGCGACCGGCCGCGTCACGAGCGGTAGCTGAAGGGGATCGAGGCTGGCGTCGGCGTCCATGAACGCGACGATCGGGCGCTCGGCTCGCACGAGGCCTGCGAAACACGCCGCGCCAAAGCCCGGACGCGGTTCGGCGACGACCTCGGCACCGTAGCGGCGGGCGATGCGGGCGGACCCATCGGTCGAGCCGTTGTCGACAACGATGGCGCGGTAACCCTTGGGCATGCGCCCGAGCACCCAGGGCAACGCCTCCACCTCGTTCAGCACAGGCAGGACCACGTCGACGTCGGTCCCTGCCGCCACGCCCGCCGCTTGATCAGCCATGAACGCTCCGCTCAGGCGCCGCCGCCGTGCCGTTGCGGACGAAGACGAGCCACGGCCGCTGCTGCAGGTCGGTCACCGGGAAGAAGGCGGTTCCCGAGATGGCGCGCTCGGGCAGGAGGTGGTACCCCACTTCGAGCTCGCTCGTGAGGTTGCGCTCGTCCCCGGTGTTGTCGAGGATCACGGCGCCGACGCCGGGCGCGAGGAGGGCGTGCCGCATGCTCCGGACCAGTAGGCGCCTGGCCTCGCTCGGTCCTGAGCGCTCGATGTCGTTCGCCGCCTCCTCGTCCGCCACCGTCCCCTTGCCTGCCATGGCGCCGTAATAGGGATGGTCGAACACCAGCACCTGGCCGGGGAGTCTGCGGATCAGGGCGATCAGGTGTGTACCCGCGTGTCCATCGGCCTGGGTAGGGGTCTGGCGGTCGACACGGTAGCCGATGTGGAGAAGTTGGGCGGCCAGCGCCAGCGCGATCGCCGCCGAGATGACGACGCGGGTGGCCACCTGCGGGTACCGGCGGAGCAGGGCAACCGCCCCGGCCACCGAGAGGGCGACCGCGGCGTAGGCCGGCATCAGCACGTCGTTGAAGCCACCACTGTGGAGCCGCCCGATCCACCCTGCACCGATCAGACCGGCCATCGTGGCGGCCCAGAAGCCGGCGCGGGTCCGTAGCCCTGCGAGCCGGTGGCGGTTCCGCGCCACGAGGACCACTCCGGCGACGGCGACGAGCCATGCCGCGATCGCGAGCGGAGAATAGACGTCCCCGGTCCAGAAGGAGGAGAGAGTGGTGCCGACCCACCCCTGCGAGCGCAGCTCCTCGAAGACGTAGTACTGGTACCAGCCATGCGTGAACAGGTCGAGCCCCACCGTCGAGGTCACGACGAGCGCCACCAGCGAGACGACGGCCGCAAGGCCGGCGCGGCGGCGGGCCACGGCCAGCCACAGCAGCACGGGCACCGCCACGACGAGAGCATCCTGCTTGGTGAAGAAGCCCAAGAAGAAGAGCGCGCCGACGAGCACACCGTCGCGTCGAGTTTGTGCTCGTCGGGCCCGGAGCACCGCCCAGAGGGTGAGGGCGAGGAAGAGCGAGTCCACCCGTCCGATGTCCGCCCAAGCTCCCGCCAGTCGGAAGGTAGCGGCGTAAATCCCGGCAGCGACCGCGCCGGCCACGCGGTCGCCGGTCTCGTCGGCGACCAAGCGGTAGAGTAGCCACAGCACCGCGAGGGATGCGACGAAGGAGACCAGCCGTAACGGAAAGAACCCGATGCCGGTCACCTCGGAGACGGCGGCTGACACCCAAAAGTAGAGCGGTGTGTACGGCCACGGCGTGAAGTGCAGCGACGGTGGTCCGTAGATCCCCTGTCCCGAGACGACTCGATGGACCACTTCGACGGAGCCCCCCTCCATCCACTCGAGCTCGTAGGGATAGCGGAGGCGGTGCACGACGACGTCCAGATAGCGGGCCATGGGCACGATGCTGATGGCGACGAGGACGGCGCCGACGAGCCAGTGCGTGGCGCGGAGTGGTCCGGTTCGGCCCCGCCACTCCGTGAGTGTCGCGCCCGGGTCGTCCGCCCCCTCGAGGACCGTTCTCGCCTGAGGGGTGGCCACGACACTCATGGCGCCTCCGTGTGCGCATCGGGCCTGTCCGGTCGCTCGTCTGAGCGGAGGAGCGACCGGGCGCGCAGCCACCGGATGCCATAGACGAGCGCGGACGCTGCGAAGAGGCTGACAGTGACGAACAGCCATCTCGCCAGGTAGACCGACTCGTGCAGCCCGCTCGCCCTCGCGTAGGCGTGGTCCGAGAGGCGCAACACGAGGGGGAACGTGATCAACAGGAGGATGCCCGAGATCACGGCGGGCACTCGGACGTGGTTGATCCAGGACGGAGTCCGTCCGACTCCGTCCTTCCCCGTGCCGCGGTGACTGGTGAGTACGCGGTCGAGCATCGAGTACAGCGGGAGGAGCACCAGGTCGTGGAGCACGATCGCCCCGGCGAACCAGATGAGGATCCAGACCGGTTGCGAGGCTCCGAGGATGCGCGTGAGCAGGTAGCCGCCGAAGGCGAAGCCGGCGGTGAGCAGGAGTGCGTGGGCCGGGCCGGCACCGTAGATCCGGAGGAACCACGAGCGTCCGGGTGGCCGTCCACGCGAGTCATCCTGCGTCTCCTTCGCCCTCTCCGCCCCGGAGTCGGAGGTCACGTCAGGAACCTCAGCTGCGAGACCCACTTCGTGCAGTGGACGCCCGGGGCCCCGGGGACGATCATGCGCGCCGGGTACCCGTGATCCAAAGAGATGTCCTCGCCGTTCACGCTCAGCGCAAGCAGTGTTTTGGGATCGCCCGTCTGATTCGACGCCAGCGTTGCCGACCGGAATGGCTCCCCAGGCCTCTCGAGTGACTCCACTTCCACGTCCACGGCGCGGTCGACGCCCGCCAGGCGCGCGAGGTCGACGAGCCGTACTCCCGTCCAGGCCTGCACGGTGGACCATCCCTCGACACAGGAGATCGGGAGGACCTCGGTCGCTTGCGGCATCGCCATCAGCTCGGCGCGGGACAGCGACCCCGTGCGCGGGCCGTTCAGGACGAGGCGCCAGTCGTCGCCGGTGTCGGCCACCGTGATCCCGGTGCCCGCGAAGACCCGGTTGACCTCGAAGTCGTTCGCCGCCGGGTGGGGACCGGTCCCCTGACTGCGCGCCCGGGGCGACAACAGTGCGAGTCGCCGCAGCCCGGCGACCGTTCCGCCCGCGGTCAGCAGGAAGACGGCGAGTGACGAGCCGCCGACCAGGCCGAGGACGCCGCGCCGGGAGATCGTCGGAGACGCCGGCTCGGACGCGACCAGCCCGTGCCCTTCGCCCGGTTCGGGCGTGGTTCGTGCCCGCGGCGTCGAGAGGATCTCGCGCAGGCTGTAGCGCCGGAGCGAGCGCCACATCGTCGGCAGCTTGAGCGACACGTGCACGGCGAAACCGGTGATGAACACCCATGCCCCGTACAAGTGGGCCTCGTAGAAGTTGAACTTCCACGGGTAGTAGTACTCGATGTCCGCGATGCCCGTGGCGAACTCGAACACCGCCCCCCCGACGACGAGCATCAGGCTGAGGCGCTCCAGGCCGTGCGCGACCGAGCGTAAGGCCGGCCACTCGAAGAGCTTGGGAATGACGGACCACAGCTTGGCCAGCACGATCGGGACGAGGGTCAGCCCCAGGAGGACGTGGGTCCCTTGGCTCACGCGGTAGATCCAGGAAGGGCTCGAGACCCAATTGAAGAGGTAGAAGCCCAAGATGCCCTTGCCCGGGGTCGTATCGTTCCCGGCGAGCCGCGGGTCGTAGGCCGCGTAGGAGATGAGCCCAGTGACGAACATCACTGGGATGCCGACGAGGAGGATCGATCCGAAATAGGAGGTGAGCCACGGGCCGCGTACCGGGCTCCGCCAGTACCCGGCCCGGAACGGCCCCGGGGGCCGCGCCACGATTGTCTTCACCCGATCGACGCTGTGCGCCCGGTCCGTCCCGGCGCCCCGACCAGTCTCGCCCTGCTCGCCCTGCTCGCCCGAGGCCGCAAGCGCCGCGCCCCGCTCCGGACTGAGGGCGTCGTCGGTCACGCCTGCATCGCCTCGCCGGCGAGGGCATCGCCGAGGCGGTCGACGGCCTCGGCGAAGAGCTCCGACGCGAGCCCGAGACCCACGCGCAGGTGGCTGTCATGGCCGAAGAACGACCCGGGCGTCACCGCCACGCCGAAACGATGGCGGAGGCGCTCGGCGAACACGCGGGCTGACACACGGAACGGGAAGCGGGGGAAGGCAACCAGCCCGTCGGTCGGCGCCACCCAGGTCCAATCCGCGGTGGCGTCGATCGCCTCGGCCAGGCACCCGAGGTTGGCCCTTGCTGAGGCCGCGGTGTCCAGGCGCTCGCGGTGCTCGAGGGCGAGCGCGGCGAGATGCTGGCTCGGCGCCGCGTTGGCCAGGCTCGTCACGTCGCGCAATGCGGCCATGCGCCTCCGGAGCCGGGGATCCGGCGTCGCGCACCACCCCACCCGTAGCCCACCGAGGCCGAACGCCTTGCTCACGTCGCCCACCTGCGCCACAGCCGGATGCCCTGGAACGACCCGGAGCACCGAGCTCGCCTGCGGGTCCAGGGTGCCCAGTGACACCTCGTCGACGACCAAGGTGGTCCCTGCCGCGCCGCACCGGTCCGCCAGCTCTGCAATCTGCGCTCGTGACGCCGTGGCGCCCGTCGGGTTGTGGGGCGTGTTGACCATGACAGCGCCGTAGTTCCCGAGATCCAGTTCTAGTAGTCGGCTGAGATCGAGCAAGGCGCTTCCTGGCGTCCACACCTCCACGGGGTGCGCCACGGCGCCTGCCGCCTCGACCGTGCGGAAGAGTCCCTCGTAGCCGGGCGACGCAACGGCAACCGCGGGGCGCCGGTCAACCGACGCTGCGCATGCGAGCAGCAGCCCCTCGATCGCGCCGTGGGTGACGAGGACGTCTCCGGGTGAGGCCCCGACGACGTTCGCGATCGCGCGTCTGAGCCGCTCCGTGCCGGCACCGGCGCCATAGTCGAGCGGCAGGTCGAGGTAGGCGTCCAAGTCGGCCGGACGTGCGCACCCGAGCACGTCGCGCGTCGTCAGGCCGGGGGCACCACTCCGGGCGAGATCCAAACGTGGCGGCGCCCCGCAGGCGGATAACCAGCGTTCGAGTTCGCAGCTCGCCGCGCCGGCCAGTCCAGGGAAAGAACCGCTGGGCCGGGAGGGGGCGAACTCGGAGGCGTGCAGCGCCGTGCGGGTCACGGTCGCCCACCATAGGTGCCGCCTTCGAGAAAACGAACGGCTGAATCCTAACCATTTTCTAAACTTCTGGCGAGCCCTGAGCGTCGGCTCGCCAGCGGCCATACGATCGTTGCATGACGGTGCCTCACGTCCTCATCGTGGACGACGACCCCACGGTGGCGGAGGTGCTCACCCGCTACCTCGAGCGCGAGGGCTTCGAGGTGAGTGTGGCCAATGACGGGGTCACCGCGGTGGACGCGGCGACGGAACGCCTGCCCGACCTCGTCGTTCTGGACCTGATGCTCCCCCGGCTCAGCGGGTTCGACGTCTTCCGGCACATTCGTCTCCTTGGCCGGGTACCGGTCATCATGCTGACGGCGCTCGGCGAGGAGGAGGATCGTGTCGGTGGGCTCGAGGTCGGGGCGGACGACTATGTCACCAAGCCGTTCTCTCCTCGTGAGGTGGCGGCTCGGGTGAAGTCGGTGCTGAGCCGCTCCACGTCTGACTTCGCCCCGAGCCTGACGACGGGACCGACGTTGCGCGCAGCAGATCTCTCCGTTGACGTGGGTGCTCGGCGGGTGACCCGAAACGGCGACCTGGTGGTTATCACGCCGCGCGAGTTCGACCTGCTCGTCTTCTTGATGCGCAACCCCGGCGTCGTGTTCCGCCGGGAGGAGCTCATGGAGACGGTGTGGGGCTGGACGTACGGCGACAGTGCAACGATCACCGTGCATATCCGCCGGCTGCGCGAGAAGCTCGAGCCCGACCCGAGTAATCCGAGCCGGATCCTGACCGTGTGGGGCGTTGGCTACCGGTTCGCGGCATGAGCGGCGGGAGAAGCGTCGGCGGCATGCGACGGATCGTGCCGTTGGGAGCGGGAGGAATAGCCGCCGCGTGGCTCCTCGCGTACGGGTTCGGCGACTCTCCCGGGGCGGCGACCGAGATCGTTTCCCTGGCCGCCGGGGCCGCATTGGTCCTCTCGGTCTTGGGTGTGGCCGTCACCCGGCGCCTCGGCCAGAGCCCGCTGTCCCTCTACCTCTGGGTCGCCGCGCTGACCACCGTGTTGGGCATAGTGGCCGGTACGGTGCTCGCCGGCTCCCAGATGTTTCTCTCGCCCAAGGACGTGCGCACGGTCATCATCGTGCTGATTGCCGCGGGGACAGTGAGCGGGCTGGCCGCAGTCGTGCTGGCCCGAACCCTGCGCCTGGGTATCGACGCGGTCAGCCGGCAGGCTTCGTCGCTCGGCCAGCGTCCCCGAGACACCGTGGCTCCGAGTGCGACCCTCGAGCTGAACAACCTGTCGCGCCAGCTGCAGCAGATCGGTGAGCAGCTTCACGAGTCGATCGTGCGGGAACGCTCGCTCGAGGTGTCCCGGCGCGAGCTCGTGGCCTGGATATCCCACGACCTGCGGACGCCGCTAGCGGGCATCCAAGCCATGACCGAGGCGCTCCAGGACGGCGTCGTGACCGATCCTGAGACGATCGCGCGCTACTACCGGACGATGAGCAGCGAGGTCGCACGGCTCACTGGCATGGTCGATGATCTCTTCCGCCTGAGTCGCATCCAAAGCGGACTGCTCAGCCTCAACCTCGAGTTGGTCTCGTTGCACGACGTCGTCGCCGACGCCATCACGCTTGTTCGCCCGATGGCGACGGGAAAGGACGTGGAGATCGAGGGGGTGGTTGACACCGTGTCGACCGACGTGCGCCTCTCGACCACGGAGTTCCTGCGCATCCTACGCAACCTGCTGGAGAACGCGCTGCGCCACACATCCGCCGGCGGCAAGGTCCGCCTGTCCGCTCATGCCGACGAGACCGGGACCGTGATGACGGTGCGCGACGGCTGCGGCGGTATCGCAGAGGCTGAACTCGCCCGGGTGTTCGAACTCGGCTACCGCGGCGATTCGGCACGTAGCCCGGAACCTGACAAACGTGCCGGCCTCGGCCTGGCCATTGCGCAAGGACTCGTCGAGGCCCACGGGGGGAGCATCGAAGTGGCCAACGAGTCCAACGGGTGCTGTTTCACCGTCCGCCTGCCGGCGGTCGCCGCATGATGCCGTCCCACGTCGTTGAGGCGGCCCCTAGAACCACGACGCACCTGTCTGGGTGGCTGTCTCCGAGGCACAGCCCCTCTGGGTGACTGCGCTGGCCTGGACGGCCGCCCTGACTCGGGCGCGCTCGTGAGGTTCTGCGGCACGGTTCGCCACCTACTTCGCCGTCCACTGAGTACAACTCTCAGTCGGCATCACGTTGAGCCCTAACCTCTGCGACTCGGCGTGTCACGGCTCCGTATCCTCCTGCTTCGGCCAGACGACTGGCTTCGTCGAGAAGCTGAATCACTTCGGCCATCCCATCTCGCTTACCATCGCGGTCGAGCAGACAATCGGCGAGTTCGGCGGCTGTTCTTGCCGTCCAGAAGGATGGGCCGATGCCGCGCTGCACCTCGAGAGCGTGGCGCAGGCGCCGTTCGGCCTCGTCCGCGCGGCCGAGGAAGCCGGCAAGATTGCCGATCGTCCGATCAGCGATCCCGTAGTAGATGGGCCCCGCGGCGCAATGGAGATTGCCGAAGGGTAAAAGCAAGTCATACAGTGCGATCGCGGCGTCTTCATCGTCGAGCCTGACAGCAACTTCAGCAAAGATCGTCATGCAAGCTGACCACACCGCGTCGCGGGGGAATGAGACGAACTGGTCCGATGCGTCATCTGCGAAGACCGATCGCGCCCGGTCGACTTCGCCCGCTTCCAGGTACGCCAATACCAAAGCCGGTCGAAATCCGGCATAGCTCCGCATCTCAGTCGCAGCATCGGCGAACATCGCCGCGAACTCGCTGAGACGGCCTTGGGCCCAGCGCAATTCGAACAGGCACCCCCCATAGATGGCCAAGGATGACGGGACCTTGCCGCTGATATTGAGGACTGCTTCTGCTTCTCGCTCGAGCGTGCCGAGGTCCCCGACGGCCATGGAGCACGCTGCATGCGCCTCGGCTGCGAGAATCTCGATGGTGGGTAGGGCGAAAGATTCGGCCAGTGCTGTGAGACGAGCGACTGATCGCTGGGCGCTGGCGAAGTCGCCGACAGCCATCTCGACGCTGAGTCGGAAGAACAGCGCGCTCGCCAGGTTGACGGGGTTTCCAGCCTCCTCGGCCAGTCCGACCGCCCTTGCGGCATGTCCCAGCTCGTCTGTGATCTGATCCACCGGCGTCATAAAGCTCGTCATCAGGAACACCTCCAGGACGGCAGTTTCGTCGTCGGCCTCAGCCGCCGCCGCTCTTGCTGCCTTGGCCAGTTCACAACGTTCCTGCCATTCGCTGGGATCGGTCTCGTCGGCCAGTGCTGCCAGCAGTCGAGCTCGAATTGCGGCCTTGTCGCTGCCAACCGACGCCAGGGCCTGGCGCGTAAGCCGGAGCACCTCGGGATCGGCAGACTCGGAGGTCTGGGCGCCGTATACGCGCGTGAGCGCCCATGAGATCATGATCTCCGGGTCACCAATCTGCTCGGCAAGTGCGCCTGCTTCTCTGAGGGTCGAGCGACCGAGCGCCGCATCGGCGGGGAGCTGTGCTGCGGCGAGTGAAATGAGCAAATGACAGCGCAGCGCTGGGTCAGTGGAGAAGTCACGTTCGGCCAACTCCACCGCCTGGGCATACCAACGCGCGGCATCGGCCAGAGCCAACGCGTCCTTGGCCGCATCACCGGCTCGGCGGCTGTAGTCGATGGCTTTGGCGGCATTGGTCGGGCTTGTGGCGGCCTGCCAGTGCCGGGCGAGCTCGGCGAGGTGGCTGGACCAACGTACCGTCGTCACCGCGAGTCCTTCGAGAGCCTCGGCCACAAGGAGGTGGAGACGCTGTCGCCGTGCGGCGCTGAGCTCCTGGTACAGCGTGTGTTGGATGAGGGCATGGGTGAAGCGGTAGCGCCCAGGGTCCTCCGGTGCCTCGATCACCAGGGCCGCCGTCGTGGCCTGCTCGAGGACATCGAGTAAGGGGTCGGGGTCAGTCTCGGTTACCTCCCCGAGGAGGTCGAGGGCGAAGTCCTGGCCGATGACGGCCGCCACCGACAACACCCACAGCGCCTCGTCCCCGAGGCGAGCCACCCGTCGGATCACGACGTCGCGCACGCTAGGCGGCAGCGCAAGCTCCTCGAGATCGCCGGCCAGGCTGAACCGTCCTGATTCGTCCTGGACGATCGCTCCCGACTCGCCAAGGTGGCGCAGCAGCTCGCCCACGAAGAACGGGTTACCTCCGGTCTCGCGGCGTAGTGCATGTGCTAGGGCAACACCGGCATCGTCAAGTTGGTACCCCCTTGCGGTCTCGACGAGCTCAACGATCTCGGTGTCGTCCAGACCTCCCAAGCTCACCCGGCTCACCGACGACTCGCGGTGGAGGTCGGCAAGCACGCCAGTGAGGGGATGCGACGGCGAGAGGTCGCTGTCACGGTAGCTGCCCACGATCGACAACCGCAGTTGGGCTGAGGAGCTGATGAGGTGTCGCAACAGCGCCAGGCTGGCCGCGTCTGCCCAATGCAGGTCGTCGATGACAAGGAGGACGGCGGCGTGTGCGGAGGCCAATGCGAACAGATGCATGACCGAGTCCATGAGCAGGTACTGCTCGGTCTCTGCGTCTGCTTCCACCGCGGTTCCTTCGGGCAGCAATGGGGCATCTGCCGGAAGCAGACGTCGAAGGGCACCGGCGTGGACCACACTGAGCCCACCGAGGACCTCCGCCGGGCAGTGGCCCACGAGATGGGAGAGGGCGCTGATCCACGGCTGGTAAGGGGCACTCATTCCTTCGGGGCACGCCCCGAAGAGCACGGTCACACCTTGGCCATGCGCGATGCGGGCAGTTTGGGCTGCCAGGCTTGTCTTCCCGACGCCAGGCTCACCCGACACGAGCACCACCTGGAGCCTCGCCTCGACGGCTGACTGCTTCTGGGCGTCGAGCAGACGCTCCAGTTCGGTACCACGCCCCGAGAAGCCAAAGAGAGCACTGGCCGTGGAAGAAGCCAGTCGCCGCGGTAGCGGTGGCCGGTCCGATTCAGAGGGCTCTTCAGGCTCCCAGGACACGGCCAGAGTGGCGACGGGCTCGGGTAAGCCCTTCAGCTGCAGCGAACCGATGGGAGTGAACTCCCAGGACGAGTGGCGGCCGAGATTTAGACACAGAAGTTCTGTGGCGAGAATCTGGCCACCTTCGGCGTGGGCACACAGGCGGGAGGCCTCGATCACGGGGTCGCCGAAGAAGTCGGCGCCTTCGACCGTTGCCTCGCCGGTGGCCATGCCGACTCGGATGGCCAGATCGAACTCCGCCCGGCGGCTGTAGCGTTCGACGGCCTGCTGCATGGCCACCGCACAAGCCACCGCCCTGCTCGGACTCATGAACATCACCATGAGTCCGTCCCCGAGGTTCTTCACCTCGTTGCCGCCGGTCGCCGACATAGCGCCTCGGAGGAGACCGAAGTGGGTCCTACGTAGGTTGTCGGCGGCTTCGGCACTCATGGAAGAAGACAGCGCGGTCGACCCGACGAGGTCGGTGAAGAGGAACGTCCCCACGACCGTCTCGGCCTGCGCACTCTCAGCCATCAGAAAGGCCCCCTTGAGCTAGCGAAAGGGTAACGCAAATGGCAAACGGCCGAGCAGACCTGCGCCTACGGTGCCAGATGGTTTCGGATTCTGCGCCTGGGGGGGCACAACGACCGGTCAGGGCGAGGACCGGGTTGCTGGACCCCTCGGGCGGGAGGAGGGATCTGTGAATATCCACCAATCCGGTGGTTGAGGCAAGAGGTACCGAATACGGGCAAGTGCAGGCGAACAGGACTAACAAGCCGTCACAGCCGCGTGAGCAAAACCATCGACGCCGACTAGGACGAGCCCTGGCGTGTTGAGCCTCAGTGGTGAGCTGAACCGGATCCTTCATTGTCGCAACTGAGGTGCTGTTGTCGAAGACCTTCCAGGGCTGGCGAGTTTGAGCCTTGCCTCTCGAAGGAGGGTGTCAGCCCGCGGCAGGCGAGCCGGGCCACGCCGGGTACGAGGGTGCCTGGTCGGGCGGGGTCGGGTAACTGGTGACCGATCCAGGCAGCGAGAACATTGGAACGGGGCCCGCGGGGACGACGCTGGCCTTATAGCGAGCGCCGCCGTTCACGTAGCGCATCAATCCGGTCCCGTCGACGCCCTGCTCGTCGGGTCCTTTCGCCGTGGCGTCGTACCACAAGAAGGTGTAGTCGGCGGGAGAGGAGTAGCTGGGCGCGGGGGCGGCGCCATGGTAACCGAAGGCCTGGAGCGGCGAAGTAGGCGCACCTCCTGCCGGACGCGGCGCGAAAGAGCCCGGTGGCGAACGTGGAGGGGGTCAGGTCGGGGCCGGCCAGCTGCGCGCCATCGAAGAATTGCATGATCGGCGGAATGATGATCGAGGCGGTCAGGGTGGCGGCTGGCCTCGTGGACGCGCCGTACCACCACCGATAGAGCTCGTAAGCGATCCCCGTCGCGATAGGCGTCGGCACCGCCAGACTGGAGACACCGAACGCGTGCGCCCACTCCTTCTGGTCGTAGTAGCGCCCGAGCGTCGAGGTATCCGTGAGCACGGTGCCCGTGATGATCCACTCGGGGTAGTAGCCGATGGCCGCGCAGGCCCGGGTGAGGTATATGGGCATGATTGGGTCGCCGGCGAAGACAACGCTGGTGGCGCCGGAAGCCTTGAGCTTCTCGGCCAGGGTGGCCGCCTGAGCGGGCAAGGTAGTGAGGTCGAGGAGATAGGTGAGGTCGGTTTGGGCGGCCATGTGCACTCGCCCCGCTCGCAGCTTCTTGGCCAGCGAAGCCGTCAGCTGCGCCGAACCCCGGGCGGGGGGTTCAGACGTCTCGTTGACCACGATGAACGTCCGCCGATGCGAGCGCAACGAGGCCTCGCCGGCCCAGGCGGCATCCTTGCCATTCAGCTTGGCCACAAGGTAGTCGATGGTCTCGTCGAGCGATGTGTCGGCCGTCGGGAGGTTGGCCCACTGGTAGGGGGCGTTGCGCTCGATCTCGCCGTAGAGGGAAGAGTCGCCGCAGCCCATGCACAGGACGTGCAGGCGTGCCAGCTCCTCTTCGTAGGCCGACGTCGCGGCGGGACCTCCGATGGACGCGAAGGCGTGGAGCTGCTGTGCGGCGGTCACGGCGTCGGCGTGCGCCGCCACCGGATCGCTTCCGGACCCGGTGGCGTTGAGGAGGATGAGATTCACATGGCGTCCGTACGTGTTGTAGACGTGGTTGAACATGGCCACGTAGGCCTGGGCCGAGGCAAAGTTGGTGGCCGGGGTCCCGGCCGCGCCGGCGATGGCCGAGGAGAGGCCGCCGGGCTGGGGCTGGTAGTAGACGAGGTTGATGGTGCTGCCCGAGACACCCCCCCAGGTGGCACCGCTGTTGGTGTGGCCGCTGATGACAGGCACGCACGGTGGGGCGTAGACAGTCGGCATCTTCAGCCGCCCGGTCTTGAGGTCGCACTCAGGGCCCCAGTCGTAGTTGGCGGCCTTCCCGGCGCGAGCGGCGACCTGGTAGGTGATGGGTACAGAAAGCGGCGTGGCGGATCGCGCACCGCTGTTGCCCGCCGGCGAGGCGGAGTTGGGTACGGGCCTTGTGCTGTTGTTCTCGTGCACAGTGGCCAAGACTCCGGCGGCCACTAGCGCCGCCACAATGAGGACGACCGGCCCGACGACGCGTAGCCGGCTCACCCGCGGCCACGGTCTCTCGCCTCGTGGCGATTCGGGGATCGTGCTGCTCACTGTTGGTCCGCCGCGTTACCTCGGATATCCGAGCGCGTCAGCGCCAGAGGATCGGAGCCGAGGAATGCCTCCTCGACGGCGGTCGACGCAAGGACGTCTCTGGCCGACCCGCTCGCCAGCACGGCGCCGCGGTCGAGGGCCACCAGGCGGTCGGCCAACTCGGCGATGAAAGCAATGTCGTGCTCGACGACGATAAAGGTGGCTTCGAGGTGGTCGCGCAGGTTGCGCAGCAGCTCGACCATGGCCTCCACCTCGCGCTGGGCCACGCCGGAGGAGGGCTCGTCGAGGAGAACGACCCTCGGCTGATGAGCCACGATGGCCGCCAGGTCGACCAGGCGTCGCGTACCGGTCGATAGCTCGCTCACCAGGTTGTCGGCGAAGCGGCCGAGGCTGAACTGTTCGATGAGTTCGTCCACCCGGTGGGCGACGGCAGTCTCTGTGCGGACCTGGGTCGGCAGGCGAAGGATGGCGTTGAAGACGTCACCCACGTCGATGAAGCGCTCGAGGGAGACCGCCAGCGCGTCGCGCACCGTCAGATTGGAGAAGAGACGCGAGTCTTGGAAGGAGCGGCCGAGCCCGAGCCGGGAGCGGTCCGCCGCGCTGCGTGCAGTCACGTCGGCACCGCTTAGCTCCACGCGTCCTGTGTCGGCCCGCAGGAACCCCGAGACGACGTCGAACAGCGTCGTCTTTCCTGCGCCGTTGGGACCGATGATCCCGACGATCTCCCCTCGGGCGGCATGAAGGGACACGTCGTCGAGCACCACATTGCCCCCGAAGCGGACCGAGACGCCTCGCACCTCGAGCTCGTGCCGTCCGCCTGGCCCGCTCACGGTGGTTGGCGCGCCGATCGACTCGGCGGCCTGCTTGAGGTAGATCGACCAGAGGAGCTCGGGGTGCGCCGCCAACTCGCCGGTCGGGCCCGAGAAGTGCACTGCACCTGACTCCATGACGTAGACGCGGTCGGCCGCCTCCATCGCCACGTTTATGGACTGCTCGACGAGCAGGATTGTCGTTCCCGCTTGGCGCATCGACTCGATGGCACCGAGCAGCTGCTCCACGACGATGGGGGCGAGCCCGAGCGAGAGCTCGTCGATCAGGAACAGTTTGGGGCGGGTGATGGTGGCCATGGCGAGGGCGAGCATCTGTTGCTGGCCGCCCGACAGGTTTCCGGCCCTCTCGGCGCGGCGGGTGGCCAGGGCGGGAAACGCGGCCAGTGCCTCGGCGATCATGTCGGCATCGCGCTGGCCCCGGCGGCGGCCCTGCCAGGCGGCGGCGCGCAGGTTCTCCTCGACCCGTAGGTTGGGGAAGATGCCTTCGCCGCCGGGCACCTGGGCGATGCCGAGCCTCGCAATCTCGTCGGGGGGCAAATGGGTGATGTCTCGCCCGTCGAAGACGATGGCACCGTGATCGGCCTCGACCACGCCGCCGATCGCCCGCAGCAGGGTCGACTTGCCTGCTCCGTTGGTGCCCAGGAGCGCGACGATCTCGCCTTCGTCGACCTCGATCTCGACGTCGGCGAGGACCGTGACGCCGTCGTAGCCCACCGTGAGCTCGCGTACGGCGAGTAGGGCTAGTCGCCCGCAGTGGCGGTCGACCAGCATCTGGGTCCGGGTGCGCATGGAGGTCCACACGTTGCGCACATCGTGCTCGATGAGGCTGCCGGCGCTGGCCACGATGAGGCCGCCGACGGTGAATATGGGGACGAGGATGAGGAGGCCGTAGCGGAACCCGACTGCGTCGCCCAGAGCGCCAACGATTGGCAGCACGAGGAGGCCCGGCAGGATGAACAGCGCCCCGATGGAGAAACCGACCGAGCGCACACGGGCTGGGATGGCGAGCGAGAGGGAGGCCAGGACGCCCGGGCCGACGATGGCCAGTGAGGCGACGATGCCAGCGTTGCCGACGAAGGCCAGCGGTACGTTGGGGGCCAGGGCGAAGACGACGGCGAAGCCCGCCGCGACGGCCGAGGCGACGGCAAGCATGCGGAAGACGAGGCTGATGTCGCGCTTGGCCAACCGGGTGGCGATCACGGCCCCGACGGCGAGACCGATGAGATCGAAGAGCTGGATCGGCGCAATGAGGTAGGCGCGCTGCACCGAATCGAGGTGGAACGTCTCCTGGTACTGCAGAGAGGCCAGTGAGGTGAACCCGGCGATAGCTGCGGCGAGGAAGGGCAGCGCGACGAAGATGCGGCGCAACACGCCGATCTTCCAGACCGTGCGCCAGGCCTCGCCGAGCGAGGGTGGGGCCTCGACGGGGATGTCGAGGGGATCACGACCAAGGTGCGCCCGCGCCGGACGCCTCCACCGACATGTCGCCCAAGGGGGCGGCTTGCCCCCGCTCCGAGCCGAGTATCTGCTTGCTCAGCTCGACCTGCTCGTGTCGGCCCCGGCGCGGTTCGCGCAGGCGCAGACCGACCAGGACCACGAGCACGATGGGGACGGCGAAGAAGAAGAACGGGGCGCGCCACGACCAGACGGCGGCCAGCCCGGCGCCGAGCAGGACGCCGACGATGGCGCCGATGCTGATACCCGAGCGGTGCGTCGAGTAGATGCGGGGACGGGCCGGGACGGGGTAGTAGTCGGCCAGCAGGGAGTTGTGGGTGGGGAAGATCACGGCCTGCCCCATGGAGACGCCGACCAGCATGATGGTGGCCACCACCACGGCTTGGGCCAATCCGAGTCCGATGGAGAAGGCGGCGCCGACAAGGGCGCCGATCAGCGCGATGCGCACCCGGTTCGTGCGGTCAGCCAAGACGGCGATGGGGAGCGTGCAGGCGAGGGCCGCCGCGCCGGCGATCGCCACGATGAGCAGGATGCCGGCATTGGTGAGGTGGAACGCGTCGCGGATGTTCGGCGTCAGCACGTTGAAGGCGCTCTGGGTGGCCTGGTCCAGCAGCTCGATCGCGAGGAGGACCCCCAGGGGGAACAGCGAGGCCCCGGCGCCGAGCTTGGCGAGCCGGTTCACGGCGCTGGCACCGGCTGCACGGGGCCGCCGAGTCCCGCCGCGGCTGTCCCCCTTGCGCCGCACCAGGACGTCGACGACCCGGTTGCGCAGGTCGTAGCAGAGACCGGCAAGCCCTCGGGGGAAGAGGATGAGGACGAGGAGCACCCCAAGGCCGGCGGGGAAGAGCTGCCAGCTCGGTGGGAGATAGATCGTGCTGCCCTCGACCAGTGCGGCACCGAGGATGGCGCCGAGGGCCGAGCCGAGCCCACCGACGGCGGTGGCGGTGAAGACGACGAGGCTGATCGGGACCAGGAACGACGTCTCCGGGTAGGACTGGTTCACCACGACGAAGAGGCAGCCGGCCAGCCCGGCAACGAAGCCCGAGATGGCGAACGCGGTGAGCTTGGACCATAGGACACGCACCCCGTAGCCGGACGCCGCCCGCTGGTTGGTGGGGAGGGCGCGTAAGACGCGGCCGGCCCGGCTGTGGCGCAGGCCGTGCAGCGCGATGAGGACGAGCACCAGCACTCCGAGGCATAGCTCGAAGACCGCGGCCTCGGACGTAAGGGAGAGCCCGAAGAGGTACGGCGTGCCGATCTGGCCCTGGGGGATCCAGGAGAACTCGGCCGGCACAAGCAGGTAGCCCGAGGCGGCGAGGGCAAAGGCGAGGGTCGTGACGGCGGCGAACATGCCGTCGAGGCGCAGGGTGGGGAGACCGACAGCGACGGCCACGGCCGCCGCCGTCGCACCGGCGAGCAGGAGGGCGAGGCTCAGGTCCCAGTGCCAGTCGACCAACGCCACCGTGCCGATCACGGCCCCGACGGCGGCGAAGGACATCTGGCCCAGGCTGACCTGGCCCGACCAGCCGGTGAGCACGACGATGGAGCAGCCGACGATGGCCAGCACCACCAGGGCAGAGGTGCGGATCAGCTCGCCCGGACCCATCCACACGGGCAGCGTGGCGACGGCGGCGAAGGCCACGAGCGCGCCCACGGGGGTTCCGACCCGCACCTCGGTGAGGTCGCGGGCGGCGGTAGGGAGGTCGCGCACGCTGCCTGCCAGCGCCAGCGTCGACTCGGCCTCGCGGTCGGTGCGGCGGCCGAGCACTTGGCGCACGGCTATGGCGGCGAAGACGACGGCGGCCAGGACGGCCATCCCGAGTGCGGGATTGGTCGGGTCGTCCCATGCCACGCCCTGCTGCAAGATCCCGAGGGCGACGGCCGCGGCGGCGATCACGGGCAGCTCGGCGAAGTTGCCCAGGGCGACGGCGGCCAGGGCCGTGACCAGCGCAGTCAGCCCGTAGGTGGGGTCGAGCGGAAGCCCGAGGATGGTCGCCTGGAAGAAGATGGACACGAAGGAGAGGACGCCTGCCACCACCCAGATGATCGTCTGCAGGCGCCCGACAGGGATGCCGAGCATGGAGGCGCGGTCCCGCCGGTCTCCTGCCGCCTGCACGGCGATCCCGATGTCGCTGCGGGTGAACCACAGCGACACCGCGGCCAGGCAGCCAACCGACACGATCACCGACACCAGGTCGTTGGCGTCGAAGACAACGGGGGTGATGTGCCAGGCGAGGTGCCATGGGAACGACACCACCGCGCTCGAGATCGGCGTCTGGCCCCAGAGACGGGGGATTAGCAGGCTGGCCACCACGAGGAGCTGGGACAACCCGATGGTGGCCACCGTGAGAATGAGGCGCGGCGAGCGTCGGAAGCGCCGAATCACGGCCAGCTCGGCGATCGCGGTCAAGAGCACCGAGGCCACCAGGCCGGTGGCCAGCCCGACGAAGTAGTTGACGCCCGAGAAGGCCACCAGGCCGATGGCCAGCACGGCGGGGGCGGTGCCGAGATCGCCCTGGGCGAAGTTGATGACCTTGTTCAGGCGGTAGGTGAGGCCGAGCCCGACCGCCATGAGGGAGCCGAGCAGGCCGAGCACGGCGCCCTGGATCCACACCCCGACGGGCATCGGGAAGAGGAGGAACTGGACGGCGAGGACGGCCGCCACGGAGACGACCGCGGCGGCCGCCGTCGTGTTACGCCCTGACATGGGCTGGCCGGCCCTCAGCGGCTCACGCCCTTCTTATGACGTCATGCCCATATCGCATGGCGAACTCCCCCGGGCAGTCTCTGACCATCGACCTTCGGCGCCTCACCCTAGGCGTGTCGGTACTCTATTGCCGTACCGTGTCTTGGCATCGGTGGATCGGTGTCGCTTGCCGAGCACGTGACTGTTGGCGAATGCCCCGTCGAGAACCGAGCATCAGCGCTCAGTCGCAGTATGGACTCCCTCGTCGGTCCGATGCACTTCCCCCCAGCTCGGGCGGTTCGGGTCGCCCTCCTAGCTGACCGGCGGGGGGACTCCCTGGGCGCTTTCTGCCAGAGCGGGATCCCAGTCGCAGACGAGGCAGGCGTGTCGGATGGCCGACAGTCCGAAGTCGAGCGCGGCCCGGTGCGGGTCGGGCTCGATCCGTACGTCGTCCCAGTCGAGGAGGTACTCCTTCATTTCGGGGTCCCATCGGCCGCCGGACGGAGAGAGGTTCGCCCGGTCGATGCCCTCGGGTGCAGGGAAGGCGAAGGCGAAAAAGGCGGCGCGTGGGTAGCGGGTGTCGCCCGGCCACCAGCCCACTTCGATCTGTTGCGCGTTGGCGGAGTTGCGCATGATGAAGTCGGTCGACGGTGGGTCCACGGCGCGCCCGGAAAATATGCTTACGGCCAGGTCGAAAGTCCCCCACCATGCGTTGACCGGGGTCGTGCGGCCACGATATGGGGCGCGCACGGCAGCGAGCACCAGCGCAGCCTGGGTGGCAGCGGCAAAGTAATTGGCCGACTGGGCAGCGTCGTAGGTGCTGTGTTCGTAGTCCTCATCGAGCGGGGTGTGCCAGGGGGTTTCCTGTGGTTTGAGGTCGATCATGACCGGACCGACAAGGTCCGTGACCGCGTCGAGCAGATGGCGGGCGACTTCGGCGACGGGTCGGTCGGGTCCCAAAGCGATGCGGTGGACTCGACCGTCGCTGTGCTCGGCGACGGCGTGATGGGTGTGCAGGTCGAGCGCGACGACAAGTGCGCCGGACCTGTCGGGGACGGGCAGTGGGAGGGTCTCCCACCCCCGTGCGCTGAGGCGGAGGGCAGCGTGTTGGAGCTGCGGCTCGGGCGGCGCGAGGGCTGCGGCCAGCTTGCCGAGCACTTGGGTGTGGGCGTGCAGCGTGTCGCAGGTGGCGTGCCATTCGTCGTAGGGGAGTGCCGGCCATATCGAGGACATGATGGAGCCCTATGAGGTTGGGTGCGGGGTCGGATTCTCGACGGCGCGTATCGAGGTGGTCAGCGCGCTGGTCGTCGTCATCGCGGCGCCCCGCCTCCGGTCAGGGTCGGAAGGTCGTCGCTCGCGAGCGCCCAACCTGGTCGGTCGGGCGCTTCTATCGTGCGGATCTCGGTGGCTGGAAGGCCGTCGATCTCAACGCGGTCCGAGAAGCGAGAGCGCTGTTTGACGACGGCCCCGGTCCGGACGACGCAGCCGGCGCCGATCGCACTGCCATCGCAGACGATTGCGCCAGGCTCGACGACCGAGCCGGCACCGATGTGACAGCCGTGGATCATGGCGCCCGGCCCGATGGTGACGCCGTCGTCGATGAACAGCTGGTTGTCAGGAAGAAGGTGCAAGACAGTGTTCTCCAGAATTTGCACGTCGCTGCCGATCCGCACCGGGCCATGGGAGTCGCCGATGATCTTTACTCCAGCAGCGATAATGCTGCGTTCGCCGACGACGACGTCGCCGGTGATCTCGGCGGTGGGGAACAGCACCGCCGAGGCAGCAATGGTCGGTGTAACACCGCGGTAGTCGTATAGCTGACCCATACCGAGGCCCTCCAGTGTCGGTTGGACGGTGGTGAACGTGTTTGGTGGGAGCGTCAGATCGCCGCCGCGCAGCCCGCGGAGGCGGTCGAAGTCCGCTTCCGATGCGGTACGGATGATTCGGGCGGGACGGCCGACGGCGACCACGTCGCCGGGGAGCTCCGCGCCGGGCGGAACCACGGTGCCCTCGCCGAGGAAGACGCGGTCACCCAGCCGGCTGCCAGGCATGAGGACGGAGGCGTTGCCGATCTCGCATAAGTCGCCGACGGTCGCGCCGACCACGAGGCACCGATGACCGAAGACGGTTCGGCGGCCGATCGCCGTAGGCTTCGCGGCGGTGCCGATGACCACGCAGTTCTCGATCACCGCTGAGCCCGCCCCGATGGTCACGGCACCGCCGGCAGCTCGCACCACGGCCCCCTCGGAGAGGAGGGATCGTGCGCCTACGGCGGGCTGGCCGATCACAACGGCGGACGATGCGATATCCGGAGCGTCTGACCCCTCGAGGTCGGCTGTGCTGGCGAGTCGCTTGCTCACCGGTGGGAACCTGGCGGGGCGTGGTCTGGCGCGGCGATGTTGCGAACATGGCAGCGCAGACCGGGGCCGGCGACCGGGCACAATGGTTCTCTGGCATCACTTGAGGTTCAAACGTAGGCCCGCTGGTTTGGCCCATCAAGCCCTCGATGTCGCAGCACCATCAGGCCTCTCGGACTCCTGCGCCACGATCGGCCCCGGACGTACGAGAACGGTTGCTGTCATGCCGCGGGTTCGGGGGCGGTCTCGGCGAGCATATCCCGGACGAGCGGGACGACCTTGGTGCCGTACAGCTCGATGGTGCGCATAATCGTCTCGTGCGGGAGGCCGACCATGCCGTATTTGAGGTCGAATCGGGAGGCGCCGAGGGCAGGCAGGTTGCCGGCGATCTTGCGGGCGACCGAGTCGGGAGAGCCGACGTGCCATGCACCGTCTGGGCCGGTCTCGCGCAGGAACTGGTCTTTGTCTGGCGGCGGCCATCCCCGGTTACGGCCGACGCGGGTGAGGACGTCGAGGTAGTGGGGCCACAGCTCGTCGCGAGCCTCCTCGTCGGTCGTGGCGAGGTGCCCGGGGGCGTGGATCCCGACCGGCCGGGCGGGCTGGCCGTATTTGTCGAGCGCCGCCGCGAACAGTTGGGAGAAAGGCACGAACCGGCTGGGCGGCCCGCCGATGATGGCCAGCATCAGGCCGAACCCGTAACGGGCTGTGCGCAGCACCGATTCGGGGCTGCCGCCCACGCCTATCCACACCGGGAACGGGCCCGACTCCAGGTGTGGCACCACATCGGCGTTGCGAAGGGCTGGGCGGGTGGTGCCCTGCCAGGAAACTGGGCCGCCTTTGAGGAGCTCGGCGAACAACTGCGTCTTCTCCTCGAAGAGGGTCTCGTAGTCAGCGAGGTCGTAACCGAAGAGGGGGAAGGATTCGATGCTGGAGCCTCTTCCGAGGATCACCTCGGCCCTCCCGCCCGAGATGGCGTGCAGGGTGGAGTAGCGCTGGAAAACTCGCACGGGGTCGTCGGAGCTGAGCACGAGCACGGCCGAGCCAAGATGGATATTGGCGGTGCGCGACGCGATGGCGGCGAGCACCACGTCACCGGCGGGCATCGGCCAGTCGCTCGTGTGGTGCTCGCCGATCCCGAAGAACTCGAGCCCCACCTCCTCGGCCAGCACGCCCTCGTCGACCACCCGACGGATCGTCTCGGCCTGTGACAGCGGGTTCTCGTCGGCGCCGAACGCCAAGTCGCCGAAGGTGTCGACGCCGAAGACCAGCGGAAATGCCGTCATGGTCCTCCAAACAAAGCCTGGTAACTTGAAGGTTCAAGCTACTCTACGACGTGATGGCTTGAATCGTCAACTGGCCAGGGGGCGGCTCGTAGCATTCGGGGATGGCACGGACGAGACGATCGGCAGCGGCGAGGCAGGTGCGGTGGCTCACCGCGGATGAGGAGCGGGGGTGGCGAGCCGTGGCATCGACCATGCACAAGCTGGGTTGGGCGCTGGAATGTCAGCTGGAGCGGGACTCGGACCTGAGTTTCATCGAGTACCACGCCCTCGCCCGCCTGTCCGAGGAACCCGACGGCACCCTTCGGATGAGCGAATTGGCGATCTTGACCAACGCGTCATTGTCGCGCCTGTCTCATCTCGTCACCCGGTTGGAGAAGTGGGGGTTCGTGCGGCGGGAGCCGGACAAGACCGACGGCCGTTTCACGAACGCCATCCTCACCGAGGCTGGCTTCGCCAAGCTCGTTGCCAGCGCCCCCGCCCATGTCGCCGCCGTGCGCCAGCTGGTGATCGACGAGTTCAGCCCCAGCGAGTTGGACCAGCTGCGCGAGTTCTGCGAGCGGATCGTGGCCCGGGTCGACGCCTCGGCGTGGAAGCAGCCGCTCACGTGAGCCTGCCGGACTCGGCGAGCGCGCCCACCACCCGGTGCATGACCGGGGCTCCCGAGCCGGCTACTTGACGATTCAAGTCTCGGTTGGGTACGGAGGCCACGATGCCCGCCATCACCGTCGATAACCTGCTCGCCCCCGTGACGCGCCCCGAGGTCAGTGTCCCAGCCGAGGCATTCGACGACGCAGGCCTGCCCGTCAACCCGGTCACCGACATCAGCCTCGGCGTCGCTCTCGACGACCTCGCCTGGTGGTCTGCTGCTGGAGCGGGCACGGGCGGCCGGCGAACTGGGCCCGGCTGCCTCTCGCATTCAAGCTGCAACGGCCGCCGTCAACGACATCGAAGACGAAGTGGTGCGGGCAGTGAGGAATAGTGACCCGTTCGACCAGAAGGCTATCGCCGGGTGGCCGACCGGGAAGACCGCAGTCGCCCTCCTTGGGTAGAATTGGTGTGACCACTCCGGCAGCCGCTGCTGTACGCAGTACCCAGCGCGGGATCCCCGTCGTGGTCGTTGACCTCCTCGACAGACTCGACGTCAGCTTCGAGCATAAGGGTGTTTGCCTTGTGATGGACGATCAGTGATGCATCTAAGCATCCAAAGTATCTTGCTCAACGTTGGTGATCTCGACCGGTCGGTCGCCTTTTACGTCGAGGTGTTCGAGTTTTCTATCGACGCGCTGGAGACCGAGGTCGCGGCACTCAAGGTAAGTGAGTCTGACCGCCGCCAGGTTCTGGTGTTGCGGGCAACGAGAGGCAGCCTTCACGCCGGCCGCGGCGCCATCGGACCGAGGCTTATCTCGTTCGAAGCGGAATCGCTCGATCAGGTCGATGTCGTTGAAGCTCGTCTCGACGCGCGGAAGAGTTTCGCCGGACGACGGCGCGCAAAGGGTTGGGAGGCGGTGTTCGGATTCGACCCGGATCGGAACCAGGTATCGGTCGCGGCCGGCCTCGGGGGCGAGCCGATCGGCGAAGACGACTGGACCATGCTCGACGAGGCGGTCTATGTGGTGGGTGAGTAAGCGGAGATGGCAGGCCTTCGGAGCGGGGCTGTCGGAGCGAGTGGCGTCACCAGATCGACGAGGGGGTCGTCTGGCCCGCCCGGAACAGCCAAGACGTCGGTGCGTACCGCCGGTCCCCCTTTTCGCCGATCGGCGTGGCCGGTCCGGGAACGGTGATCTGATCGCTGGTGACTTATCTGGCGCCTTACAGTGGGTTACGCAGCCACCGCAGCGACTCTTCGTTGCCGAGCAACTCGAGGCGTCGCCTCAGCACCGGATTGTCGGCGCTCTGGCTGATGTGGCACGCGATGGCGCGATGTTGGCCGGCGCGGTCGGTGCGCAGGACCACGTCCACCTCTTCATCAGCTCGCCCGATGAAGGTGGTGCCGAGCTCGGCGTTGAGCGAGTCGGCGACCCGGCGGGGGAGTGTCCAGGCGAGCACTGGTAGCCCGGGGGCTCCGGCGAGAGCCGCTTCCGTGGCCCGGCAGTGATCAGGGTGCCCGGTGACCCCACCCTCGTCGAACACGAGGAGGAGATCGGCGCCGACCTTGCCGGCCATGGTCTCCACGTCAGCAGCGAGCTCGTCGAGCGGCACGGCTCCCAGCGCGCTGTCGGGAAGGTCGCGCAGCTCTACTCGACCCAGGCCAAGCTCCGCAGCAGCAGCATGCAGCTCCGAGCGTCTCAGCTCACCGAGGTCATCGTTTGCGCTGAGGGTGGATGCCTCTCCTCGGGTGAAGCAGAGCACCGAGACGGTCGTTCCGCTTGACGCGAAAAGGTCCAGCACCGCGCCCATCCCGAAGCTCTCGTCGTCGGGATGGGCGCAGACCACCAGAACGGAAGACGCTGGCGGCAACTCGTGGCCCTCTCGTTCGGCGGCCGTCATGGCGCCAAGCGGTCGATCGCTCGCTCCAGCGCTGAGGCCGCCTCGGCACCGAGCGCGCCGAGCCTTTCATCGCCGCCGTCTCTCGCCGCGGGCAGAAGAGCACGCGGATCGGCGATCGCTACGTGTGTGCGGCCTTCTCCAGCGTCCTCGAGGACCACGTTGCATGGCAGCAGCAGCGCCAAGGAGGGATCGATCTCGAGTGCGCGATGGGCGAACGATGGGTTGCAGGCGCCGAGGATCTTCAGTGGCGGGCGGTGCACTCCGAGCCTGGCCTCCAATGTGGCGGCGACGTCGATTTCGGTGAGGATCCCGAATCCTTCCTCGGACAGCACCTGGCGAAGTGCCACCTCCGCTTCGGGGACGGGCTTGTCAAGGGTCGTTTCGAAGGCGTCCATCAACGCACCTCCTCTCGCTGGCCGCGCCGAGTCCCGCTGTTCAAGAGGCGGCACGGGTCTGCTCCTCCATCTGGTGGCGGACCTCGTCCATGTCCAGGCCTTGCACCTTGGCTATCAGTTCTTCCAATGCCGGGCCGGGGAGCGCTCCGGGCTGGGCGTAGAGCAGCACATTGTCGCGGAACGCCATGAGGGTGGGGATCGACATGATCCCGAACCGGGTCGCCAGCTCTTGCTCGGCCTCGGTGTCGACCTTGGCGAACACCACGTCATCGTGCGCCTCCGCCGCCGCCTCGAAGGTCGGCGCGAAGGCCCGGCACGGTCCGCACCAGCTGGCCCAGAAATCAACGAGCACCACCTCGTTCGAGCCGATCGCCTCCTCGAAGTTGTCCTTGTTCAGCGTAATTGTGGCCACCTGTCCTCCTCTGCTCGCATTCACATCTATCAATTTGAACCCATATACCCCTAGGGGTATTCCGGTCTACGGTGTGTTTCACCGGTGACCGAGGCGTCCAGATGGTCTGGAAGGTGACGTTGGTGCCCTATCGACGGGTGCTGCCGTCGGCCTGCTGGGATCGTGGCAAGGAGAATGGTCGTCGGTGGTGGCACCGGGAGGGTGCTCGGTGGCCAACCAGCTGCACCGAACCGCCGGAGGAACGAAAGACGTCATCGACGCCGACGAGATCCTGCCGGTTACCCAGAACATGGAAGCAGACCGGTCCCGCCACGTCGTGGCGTGGTCGGCTGCCCCATGCAGGCTCCATTACTGCGCCGCGAGGGGCTTACTGGACCGCTGGTCTCATCCGTGAACGAGCGAGCAGTGGCGCACCTCTTAGCCTGAACCACCGATCGATGACCCGGTGAAGTAGCCGCGCATCCGCGGAAAGTGCCTCCCTGCCTGGGAGAATTGTGATTGCGACGTCACGATTCACACCAGCACCAGGAGGCACTCTCTGTGATGCCAGTATCGCGCGGGATTGACCGCATCGAGGTGACCTTCGACGAGCCGAACTTGGTGGCCAATGCCGGGTTGTTGTTGGTGGCGACACTGGTCGCTCGCCTCGGTCTCGAGCGCCTGATCAACGCCACCGTGGACCTGTCGGGGCGGGTCGGAGGTGCACTGCCCGGCCGCAAGGTGCTCACCTTGGTGCACGCCATGGTGGCGGGTGGCAGTCACATCGAGCACGCCGACATGTTGCGCGCCGGAGCCACCGGCTCGGTGCTGCCTCACCGCGTGATGGCGCCGTCGACGCTGGGCACCTTCTTGCGGTCCTTCACCTTCGGCCATGTCCGGCAGCTCGATGCCGTCCTGGCGGAGGCATTGCGCCGGGCCTGGGCCCTCGGGGCCGGTCCCGGCGCCCGACAGTGCGTCGTCGACTTCGACTCGACCATCTGCGAGGTGTGCGGCAAAGCCAAGCACGGTGCCGGCTACGGCTACACCAAGCGCCTCGGTTACCACCCCTTGCTCGCCACCTTGGCGGCCACCGGTGAACTCCTCCATGTTCGGATGCGCAAGGGCGCGGCCAACACCCAGCGCGGCACCAAGCGCTTCGTCGAAGAGCTCGTCGCCCGGTTGCGCCGGGCCGGGGCGACCGGCGAGCTGATCATGCGCTTTGACTCGGGCTTTTGGTCGAATGCGACGATCGCCACGCTCGAGCGCCTCGACGTGGGCTACACGATGGGCGTGCGCATGATCAAGTCCGTGCTCAGCGCCATCTCGGCCATCGACGAGGAGTCCTGGGTTCCGATCGACTACACCCCCGACGGCATGGCCCAGGTAGCCGAGTGCACCTACAAGGGTCGGCGCCTCATCGTGCGTCGGACCCGGCTCATTGGAGCCCAGGCCACGCTGTGGCCCGAGTGGCGCCACTTCGCCTTCGTGACCGACCGGCCAGGCACCGCGGTCGAGGTCGACGCCTTCCACCGGGCCCATGCCCGAGTCGAACTGGCCATCAAGGACCTCAAGGAGGGAGCGGGACTCGAGCACGTCCCGTC
The DNA here is from genome assembly GCA_963803065.1 of uncultured Acidimicrobiaceae bacterium. Lineage (GTDB taxonomy): Bacteria > Actinomycetota > Acidimicrobiia > Acidimicrobiales > RAAP-2 > DASXMT01. Next base: position 235,938 of record CAWDKW010000002.1, on the reverse strand, counting down.
AGGCAACTTCTCCGCCAACGCCGCCTGGCTCCTCTGTGCCGCCCTGGCCCACAACCTCATCCGCTGGTCGGCCCTGTTCGGCGAGCTCACTCCCGAGGACCAGCTCGTCGTGGCGCGCACCGTGCGCACCCGATTCTTCTCCGTCCCCGGCCGCCTCGTCAGCCGCTCTGGGACCCACACGCTGCGCGTGCCACTGCACTGGCCATGGGCGGAGGTCTTCGACCGAGCTCTGAACCTTCTCCGTGCTCTGCCACCAGTGCCGCTCTGACGCCAACGCCGCGGCCGGCGCACCGCAGACGACCCCGAAGGACGGCGCTGACAAACCGACGCGAATCACAAACCTCTGGTCTCGCACGTCTCCAAGGCCGCTGAAGAAGTCACGCCGTGGTCGTTGGACCGTTCACCTTGCGAATCACGTCAGCGATGCTCACTCAGATGTTCAATCGGTGTTCCACTTAGCTTGCCGTTCAGCCCAAGCGGTAGAGCTTGTTCCCATTCTCGGCGAGGATCTTGCGGCGCGTCTCGGGTCGAAGCGTCGCCATGGCATCGTGCACGTGCGCGAGCGGCTTCGGCCAGAGACTCGTGGGGTGAGGGAAGTCGGTCTCGAACATGATGTTGTCCTCGCCCACCTTGTCGACCAGCTCTTGAAGGTGGCCCCGACCGGTCTCGAACCACATGGTGGCGTACCAGTTCGTCTTGAAGTATTCCGACGGGGCGCGGTCGAGTTCGGCCGCCTGTGCCGGCGCGTTCTCCGGCAGCTCCCAGTCCATGGTCTCGAGAATGAAAGGCACCCAGCCGATCCCGCTCTCCACCGACACCATCTTGAGCTTCGGGTGTCGGTCGAAGACCCCGGCGAAGATGGTGTTGATCACCACTCGGGCGTTGCCGATGAAGAGCATCGCGCCGCCGATGGCGGGCTTGACGTACTCGTGCTGGGACTCCCAGAAGTACTGGCCGAAGAAGTTCATTGCCGTGAGGCTCGACCCGATGTGGAAGTGGACCGGAAGCTCCAGGTCGGCGCAGATCTCCCAGACCGGGTCCCAGGCGCGGTTGGCCAGGTCCGGTGAACCGAGATCCTGGGGGTCCGAGGTCATATTGACCCCTCGTAGACCCATGTCCGAGATCCGCTGCACTTCGCGCACGCATGCGTCGATATCCCAGGAAGGCAGGATCGGCATGGGCAGGAGCCGGTTGTTGGTGCGGCTCTGGATCTCAGCCCTGGAGTCGTTGAAGATCTCAACGCAGAGGTTTCGCAGTACCCGGTCCTTCACGTCGGCCAGGGCTTGGCCCCCCAGCCCGAGAGCGTTGGGGTAGAGGACCTGGTGTTGGATTCCCATGTTGTCGAGTACCGCAATCCGCGCATCGATGTCCCACGCTCCGGTGTGGGCCATCTCGAAGTCCCACTCCACCATCGACTCTTGGAAGGGGTGCTTGACGCCCGCCCTGTCGATCGTGCTGCCCCCGCCGGCCTTCCCGACCGCCAGCCCCTCGACGACCCAGGTGCGCTCGCCGTCGATGTTCTCGACATGGAGGATCTGATCCTTGTAGGCCGCCGGAGCCCTCTTCGTCCACAGGTCGTCGACGTCGGTGAGATGGGAATCGGCATCCAGGACAGCAAGACGCTCAGGCGCCTCCGAGGCGAGAGTGGTCATCGAAGCAATCCTCCTGTGGAATTGGTGCTCTGCGGAGCTGTTCGCGCCACTCGAGGAATGATAGCTGATCGGAGTACGGCCGTTCTCTGGAGCGAGTCGGGTCGATTCCCGTCGCATGAGGTTGGCTTGCACAGTTGCATGCCAACGTCATTCTGGCTTCACCGTCGATTCCTTGACCTAACGCCCGGGGTCACAGTAGGTGATGAAGGGAGCGTCCCCGGGTGCGAGCCGAGGAAGTTACGCCGCCCGGCGCCGAACCAGCCAGACGGTGACGGCGATGAGCAGCACCGACAGGCCGAGAAGCCAGTCGCCCTCGATCCACTGGAACGGCCAGAAGCGGCCGGCCGGCTGGTAGCTGGTTAATTGCGTATAGCCGTGCTGGGCGAAGCACTGCGTGAGGGTTCCTGGCGAGGGCTTGCCAAGGGGTCCCGCAGGAACGGAGGCGCACTGCTGGACGAGGTCGTGGGGGGCGTCTCGCCACCCAAAGAAAGCGAATTTTCCCCCCTTGGTCCACCACTGGCTCTGGATCCACGCCGAACCGGGTACGTTCACTGCCCTGGTGAGCAGCGGTGAAAGGTAGTGCTGTCGCAAGACGTTTGCAGCCACGAGAGCGACCCCGGTGTAGACGGCCAGGGTGGCGACGATGGCGGGGACGACGCGGCGGACGAGCATGCCGGCCAGAGCGCCGATCGCGAAGGCGGCCAGCGTCCAGGCGGCAAAGGATACGCCGCGCAGGTCGAACAGGGCGGATGAGAACGGGGACTGCTCGGAAAGGTTCAGAGACTGGTTGCCCGTGGCGATGTACGGCTGGTAGTACCAGGAGAACAGCACGCTGAGGGCTCCGGCGGCGGCCGTCACCACGACCGCGAGCGCCACCAGCTTGGCGAGCGCCCATCGCCACCGCCCGAAGCCCTGGGTCCAGGCGTAGCGAAAGGTGCCGGTCTCGAGCTCACGGGCCAGCACCGGCGCTCCGACGAACGCCCCGATCAGCGGTGGGATGAGCTGCAGTGTGTAGCCACCCGTCAGAAAATGGTTCATGAAGTTGAAGTTGGTGATCAGGTCACCGCACGTAGGTGAGGCCGGGTTGCACGTAGTCGCGGCGACGTAGGCGTGGTGCAGCTGAAGGCCGGCGATCCACACGTACACGGCCAACGCGCCCAGCGCCACGGCCATGCCGCCCAGCGCGATCCGGTGCTGTCGCCAGATAACCCAGGCCATCCGTCGCCACGGCACCGGCCGCGGGCTCGCGTCCTCCTCCAGACGGACGGGAACGGTCAACGCCGTCATTTCGTCACCTCCGGTGGTTCGGCACCGCCCCAGCGGCGCTCCGGGCCCGGCAGCGCAGCGGCGCCGGGCTCGCGCAGGTACGCCAAAGTGAGTTCTTCGAGGTTCAGGCGGTGCATCTCCCAACCGGGCGGCACCCGGTCGGTGCTTCGGTTCGTCCTGATCAACAGGTGAACCTGTGCCTCGCCGCGCCAGGCGTGCACCACGCCAATTCGTTCGGCGAACCTGTTAGCTTCGGCGGCCGGCCCGGTCAGCACGCGGTGGCCTGCGAGGAGGTCGTCGACCTCGCCGGCGATCTGGACGCTCCCGCCTGACAGCAGAATGAGGTAGTCGGCCACCCGCTCGAGCTCAGCCAGCACGTGCGAGGACAGCACCACCGACACACCGTCCTCGGCCATGGCCGTCATCACCCTGGCCATGAAGTCGTGGCGGGCCAGTGGGTCGAGCATCGCCATCGGCTCGTCGAGCACGAGAAGCCGCGGCCGCCGTGCCAGTGCAAGGGTCAACGCGAGCTGTGCCTGCTGACCACCGGACAGCTTGCCGGCTTTGCGCTTCAATGGGATGCCCAGCTCGCCCAGCCGGGCCTCGGCGTATAGCTGGTCGAAGTGCCGGTTCAGGGTGCGGGTCAGGTGCAACATGTCGGCGGTGGACAAGTTTTTGTACAGCGGCGCGTCCTGGGCCACAAACGCGATCCCGTCGAGCGCAGCCGGCGACCCGGCTCCCGTACCGCCGAGGACGGCGACGGTGCCGGCGGTCGGTTCGGTGAGGCCGACCGCCAGATTCAACAGGGTTGTCTTGCCTGCGCCGTTCGGTCCGACGAGCGCGGCCACGTGGCCCGAGGGAATGGCCAGCGTGCACTCGCGCAACGCCCACGCGCTGCCATAGCGTTTCCCGAGTGCCTTGGCTTCGATGACGTTCATGCGACGCCCTCGGTCTCGTCGCTTGCCGGCTCTCGTCGACCGCCGGAATTGCTGGGGCGCTCACGAAAGTCCCGCAACATGGTGGCGAAGATCGCCACCATCCCGTCCTCGTCCAATCCCGCCGTTTCGGCGGTGGTCAGCCGGGCGAGCAGGGAGCGGCGCAACCCGGTCAGCTCGGGGAGCGCCACCTGAGTGAGCGTCGTCTCGATGAACGTGCCCTGGCCCGGCCGGCCCGTCAGGACGTTGATCTCCGGCTCGCGGTTGGCCTTGAGCACCGTCTTCGGGTTGATGGTCAACGAGGCGACCACGTATCGGACCTCGAGAAGCTGATCGCCGGGCTCGAGGTAGCCGAGCTGAAGCGCGTGCCGCCCAGCTTCTCGCCGGAGCTGTTGGCTTTATCTACTGTCATAATACAATAGTATTCCATTGATACTTCTAATATCTACCCCTAACATACTTAGTATGTATCTACTGGGATCGGACTAGCTATGAGCGTCCGGCACGCCCTGCTCGCCCTGTTGAGCGAGGGGCCGAAGTACGGAATGCAGCTGAAGGAGGAATACGAAGGAGCGACCGGCGACGCGTGGCCCCTCAACGTCGGACAGGTCTACACCACCGTCCAGCGCCTCGAACGCGACGGCCTCGTCGAATCGGATGACGCCGGAGACGACGAGCGGCAGAGGGATTACCGGATCACCGCCCGGGGCCAGGGTGAGCTCACAACATGGCTGACCAAGCCAGCGGGACCCCGCTCGCCGCCCCGAGACGAGCTCGTGACCAAAGTTCTCGTGGCGCTGCGCGTACCCGGAATCGACGTCCATGACGTGATTCAGGCTCACCGCCGCCAGGCCGTCGAGCTCATGCAGCAGTGGACCCGCTTCAAGGAAGGGGAGGCCGGGCAGGATCTCCCCTTCGTCCTGACGGCCGAAGCCGAGCTGAGCCGGCTCGGAGCGGTCGTGAAGTGGCTCGATGTGGCCGACCGAGAGGTGACGCGTGCGGCAAAAGAGCCGATGCCAGCCCCGGGGCCGAAGCTGCGGCGCCGAGTTGTGGTCCGGCCATAAGCCTCGTGTCCGACATGCACTGGGGCCCCATCGAGGCAGCTTCACTCTGAGTGAGCGGCCCTGAGCCTCGTTGTTGAGAGGGCTAGGTTCTCTGCATGACCAAGCCCAACATCCTGCTCATCATGACGGACGAGGAGCGCTATCCGCCCCCCTACGAGGCCGATGAGGTACGGGCCTTTCGCCGCTCGCAGCTCACGGCTCGGGAGTCGATCAGGTCGAGGGGTGTCGAGTTCCACCGGCACTACGCCGGCTCCACTGCTTGCACGCCCAGCAGGGCGACCCTTTTCACCGGCCAGTATCCGTCCCTTCACGGGGTAACTTCGACAGACGGAACTGCGAAGCAGAACTCGGATCCGGGAATGCACTGGCTGGATCCCGACTCGGTGCCAACGCTCGGAGACTGGTTCCGCGCTGGCGGTTACCGCACCCACTACCGAGGCAAATGGCACGTCTCACTTGCCGACTTGACGATTCCCGGCACCCACGACGGGCTTATGGCTTCCGACGACGACGGCAACTTGATGCCCGAGGCGGTCGCCGCGTACCGGAAGGCGGACCGGCTCGACCCGTTCGGATTCTCCGGGTGGATCGGCCGCGAGCCCCACGGCGCCGCCAAGTCCGACTGCGGGACCGTTCGGGACGGTGTCTTTGCCGAGCAGGTGGTGGAGTTGTTCGACGAACTGGCCGCTGCCCGAGCCGAGGGTCCATGGCTCACGGTGGCCTCGTTCGTGAACCCGCACGACATCGCCTTCTCGGGCTTCGGTTGGGAGCAGATGCTGAAGTTCGGCCCACCCGACGACTCGGTGCCGGAGGTCCCCGAGCCCCCGTCCCAGTCGGATCCGTTCGCCGGTCGGCCCGCATGCCAGGAGGCGTTCAAGGCCGCCTGGCCCCAGATGATCTTTGAGACGGCCACCGACCTCGGCTACCGCCGGCTCTATTACTACCTGCACAAGCTGGTTGATCAGGCAATCGGGCGGATCCTGGACTCGCTCGACCGGAGCGGCATGGCGGACGACACCATCGTCGTGTTCACTTCGGACCACGGTGACCTGCTGGGGGCCCACGGCGGCCTGATCCAGAAGTGGTGCAATGCCTTCGATGAGGCCACCCGGGTACCCATGCTGATCGCCGGTCCCGGAATCGCCGCCGGAGGCGACGGGGTCACCATCCCCACCAGCCACGTCGACCTGATCCCCACCCTGCTCGGCCTGGCCGGCGTCGACGTCGAGCAGGCGGGCGCCGGGGTGGCCGTACGCCACGATGAGGCACAGCCACTTCCGGGTCGTGACCTGAGCGGGATCGTGCACGGCACGAGCGACCCTTCGTCGATCGAGTCGCCGATCTACTTCATGACGGAGGATGACGTCTCCCGGGGCGTGACCCAGGTGAACATCCTTAGCGGTGCACCGTTTGAGCCCGTCTCCCCGCCGGTCAACATCGAGTCCGTTCTCGCAGCGTTGCCGACCGGCCAGAGCGGCGCTCGGGAGCTGTGGAAGCTGAATCACTACTACGAACGCCTCGACGACTGGTACAAAGCCCAGGGTGTGGCGCCGAACCCATTCTTGGCTCCGGCGGCCGAACCCGAATGGGAGTTGCACAACTTGACCGTTGACCCCGAGGAGCGCCACAACCGGGCCAGTGACGATCCTGCGACCCTGTCGAGCATGAGGTCAGTCCTGGAAGTGGAGCGAGACACGAAGCGACTGATTCCGTTACTGCGGAACCCAACCCCATAGTCACTCGTTGGGACCGTCCTCGAGTCCTACTGGCAAAAGATGCCGCCGAAGAGCATCGCCTGCTCGCCCCCGGAGGTCTCCGCGGCGGGCTGGTCCTGGACTTCCCCCAATCGACTCTAGGAGCGTGGGGCATTGGTGGGGCTCGGCGAGTAGCCGACAGCGGCCAGCCAGACGCGGGCACGACCCCGCTGACGCTCGCCGGAGTAGACGTACCAGCGCTCGAGCTCGTCCGGCCAGCGGGCGAGCACGTCTTTGAAGCGGCGGAACGCACCGCGCCCGGAGATGGCAATGGACAGCCTGTCGGCCCGGTCGTCGTCAGCGACAGTGTCGATGAAGTCCTCCATGTCCCGGTAACCCTCGTGGGATCCCTCGCACCATACCGCCAGCCAGCGATTGGCGTCCTCATCATCGGGGCCCTCCTCGCCGGTCTCTCTGGCGTAGTCGATGGCCGCCTCCGTCCAGACCTCCCCGGTGCGACGGTCGATCCGGCCACCGCCGTGGACGGGGTCGCCTTCGAGGATCGCCGCCAGCTCTTCGAGGTCGACCGGGAGGGGACGGAGCAGGGGGGCAGGACGGTCGCCGAGCAACGCTTCGAGCTGGTCGGCGAGATCATCGTCGCCTACCCAACCCCGATCACGCAACGCTGCCCGGCAGCGTCGGGCCTGATCGCGAGCGTCCGCCACGCCCTGGGTCAGCGAGAGGATCAGACCGTCGCCGACGAGCTGGAGCACGTCGCCCCAGGTCTGGGAGACCAGAGCGGCTACCACACCCGACCCGTCTGATCGGTAGACCGCGCTCCGCAGCGCCACTCGCTGATCGCTGTTTGGGCTCATTGCTATCGGCCTGGCCCCCGCTCATCGTCTGGCGCTTCCCTGCAACGATGCAGCCGACCGGGTAGAACCGATGGTCGAGCTGCGCCGTCAGCTCATCAGTCTTGCCCATCCGGCCAGAGTCGGCACGAGAGGCATCCCGAATCTGCGTCGCTGGGTTGTTTCGCCCCGAGAGTAAGCTGTGATCGCTGATGAAGCCGCTCGACCGAGAGGCCTCCGTGACAGACGCCATCCATCGACCGACCGCCGACCGCTGGTTCTCGCCCGGGGCGAGGGCCGGAGCTATCCCATGGGTCGCATCTCGGCGCTCTTCAAGGCTGACGGGGCCGAGACCGCCGGCCGCTACTCCATCTCGGAATGGTGGCTCGATCCGCACACCCAGGGACCGGGTGCCCACTCCCACCCCGAGGACGACGTGTTCTTCGTGCTCGAAGGCACGATGAGCTTCCTCGTGCGGGACGAATGGGTCGACGCCCCGACCGGCTCGTTCGTGCTGGTGCCCGGGGGCGTAACCCACGACTTCGAGAACCGCGGCGAGAAACGGGCAGGTGTGCTCAACGTCTCGGCGCCCGGCGACTTCGAAGCACACATGCCCGACATCGCCGACTGGTTCGCCGAGCACCCTCCGGGCGACGCTGGCCGCTGAGCGGTTCGGCGCCGTGCCGGTGGAGATCCGTAAGGCAGAGGGTCAACCCTCCTCTTCGCTCAACGGGTTGCGTTCCGCCAGCTCCCTGAGGCCTTCGGGCACTCCTTGCCGGTCGGACATCATCACCGTGGCATAGCCGACTGCATCTCGCCCGAAGCGCGCCCGGATGGCGTCAATCGATCGGTCCACGCCCCAGCGGGCTGCACCAGTCGCCGTTCCCGGCCGGTGCCGGTCATTGCCCAAGCCGAGCGGCAGCTCGAGCTGAAGGGCCGGTTCGGCGATCAGATTGCTCACGGAGACGGCGAGGAGGGTGATCTGGCGTTCTCCAGGGTGGTCGGCGAGGGCTGCGGTGGCGAGCTCGACGGCGACATCGGTCAGGGTGAGCGTCGCCGAAATTGCGACCGCCATGGTGACCGAGCGCGTTACCGAGCGGAGATCGGCAAACCGGACCCTCACAGTGACGGTGCGTCCGGCCCGACCGGAGGTCCGAAGCCGGCCGGCCACCCGATCGGCGAGGTAGCCGAGCGTCGAGCGAACCAGCTGAGGTGCTGCACCCCGGCGTCCGAGCGCGGCCTGGGCGCCGACCGACCCCACCCGACGGCCGGTCTCGATTCGCCGTGGATCGACATTGATGGCCAGCGATGCGAGTTTGCCACCGGCGGCGTCACCGAGCAGGCGCGCGAGGAGTGGACTCGGTGTGGCCGCCAGCTCGCCGATGGTGCGAATGCCCGCACCGGCCAGGCGGGCCCGAGTCACGGGACCGACGCCCCACATCAGGTCGACGGGGAGGGGGTTGAGGAACTCGGTCTCCCGGTCGGGGTCAACCACGATCAACCCATCGGGCTTGGCTGCTTGGGAAGCGACCTTGGCCAGGTGCTTCGTCCGAGCCACCCCGATCGACAGCCCCAGGCCGATCTCGCTGCGCACCCGCCGCCGGATGTCGGCCCCGATCTCGCTCGGCGAGCCGAAGAGGTGGACAGCGCCGGCAACCTCGAGGAATGCCTCGTCGATCGAGATCCGCTCCACGAACGGAGTGAAGTCCCGGAGCACATCGATGACCTGGTCGCCGAGGCGTTGGTACTCCTCGAAGTGGCCGCCGACGAAGCGCAAGCTCGGGCACAGCTGCCGCGCCCGCCATCCGACCATGCCCGCCCGGACTCCGAGCGCCCGCGCTTCGTAGGAGGCGGCAAGTACCACCCCACCGCCCACCGCGATGGGTCGCCGGCGCAGGGAAGGATTGAGCAGTTGTTCGACCGAGGCGTAGAACGCGTCGAGGTCGGCGTGGAGAATCGTGGCCGTTCTGACCGGCACCATCCTGGTCAGCCTAATCGAACATACGTTCCCCGACCATTGGAGTGGGAGGCGCTCGACCTGGTTGGAGGGAGCCGGACCAAGTCGGATGCCGGGGCGTCGATGACTTTCGTTGCCGGCCACCGTCGGAACAGGTGAACATCGACCGCATCAGGAGGAGGAGCCATGCCCACCCGTGCCAGGAGGAGCCCGGCGCTCCGAGCTGGTTCGAGCTGCTCACCCGGGACTACGCCGCCGCCGTCGAGTTCTACCGCTCGGTGTTCCACTGGGAGACGGACGCAGCGGCCGACAGCGACGAGTTCCGCTACGCCACCATGCGCGACCCGTCGGGGGACGGGCAGCTGGCCGGGATCGGGGATGCAACGGCCTTCCTTCCCGACGGGGTGCCCTCCCACTGGTCCGTCTACTGGGAGACCGATGACGCTGACGCCACCGTCGCCTCGGTCGGCGCCCTCGGCGGTTCGGTGGTGATGGCGCCAGGAGGACACCCCCTATGGTCGCCTGGCCACCGTCGCCGATCCGGCCGGCGCCCAGTTCAGGCTGCGCACCCGCCCCCGGTAGGAGCGGTTGGCAGTCAGCGCCGGCATCCGGGACCGGCTCCCGCCGGGAACGCAGCGTACGCTGGTGCGCCTATGGCAACCCAGGTCGCCGTCGTCGGGGGGTCCGAGGCCAACGATCAGCTGACCGCGATGGCGGAGACGGTCGGCGCCGCGCTCGGCGCCGCCGGGGCGACGCTCGTCTGTGGCGGGCTCGGCGGCGCGATGGCCGCCGCCTGCCGGGGCGCCAAGTCGGCCGGCGGGCTGACGGTCGGCATCCTGCCAGGCACGGACGTCTCGGCGGCGAACCCATGGGTCGACGTGGCCATCGCCACTGGGCTGGGGGAGGCACGCAACGCGCTCGTTGTCGGATCGGCCGCCGTGGTGATCGCAATCGGCGGCGAGTACGGCACGCTGTCCGAGATCGCCCTGGCCCTTCGGGCCGGGGTTCCCGTGATCGGTGTCGATACGTGGCGGCTCACCCGACCGGGGGGCGAGGGGGATACCGGGGTCGTCCCGATGGACGACCCAAGCGAGGCGGCCGCGGTGGCGTTGCGCCTCGCCTCCACCGGGACCGCCTGAACCTTCATCGGAGAAACGACGAGGCGCCCAGCCTCGTCTGCCCAGCCGGGTCCCCCGGGACTCAGCGGTCAGGGGTCGCGCTGATGGTGCGGTGTGTGCGGTGTGCCGTCCGGGAGGCATCCTCGATCCTGCCTCGCTCGGTCTCCCACCAACTCGCGACTGCGGGCAACTGGCCGCGCCCGGTGGAGAAGGTCCAGCAGGCGAGGACGAGCGGTCGAAGGCTCATGGCCGAGACGAGCTGCTCCAGCTCCCCTGGTTCCAGGGTGACGGACTGCCGGTAGCCAGAGATGACCGCGTCGACGCCGGCCCTGCCGTGGGCGCTGGCCGCCCAGAGCAGACATCCGAGGGAGATGATGCGCGGCCCCCAGCCGGCACCGGTCCAGTCGATCACCGTCGGCTTCGACTCTCGGGTGGCGATGACGTTTCGGGGCACGAAGTCGGGATGGACGACGGCGTGTGGTTGGTCGTGTCCGTCGCTGAGGGTTCGCAGCTGCCCGGCCATCCGTTCGTAGGGCTGTCGGTCGTCGGCCGGGACGCGGTGCCTGGCGTCGTGGAACAGGGTCCGTATCGCCTGCAACTCCCCGTGGGGAGAGCTGTCGGGCGCGAGGTGGTGCCACGCCCCGCCCGGGCGCCTGGCCGCCGTACAGGCGGCGTCCATGGCGTGGAGCCGCCCCAAGAGCTGGCCCAGGAGCTCGAAGCCCTGCCGGCTGGTCGGCGATGCGCGACCGGGCACCAGTTCGGTCACGAGGACACTGCGACCGTCATGGACCGAGACCGGATCGTCGGTTGCGCACCGCTCGGCGGGGAACCGGGCCCCTTCGAGCCAGGCGAGCAGCTCGGCATCGCCGCGTGTCGCCTGCAGCGGTCGAGAGGAGGGGAAGACCCGGGCGATCCACCTGGATCCGTCGGCCCGCTCGACTCGGTGGACGCCAAGGTCGAGCTCCCGTGACTTCGTCACGGGAACGCCGTAGGTCTCGGCGAGGTGAGCGGCCAGTCCTCCGCGGTCGGAGCGGTCCAGTGTCCGCTCCATGAAGCCGGCGATGCGGCCGATACTGGCGAGGCCGTCACTAGCCGTCGGAGACCAGATCGGGGCGGCTACGACGAGCCCGGCCCGCTGTGACCGCTCGGACGTCTCAACTGTCCGCCAGCGGCTCGCGCCGAACAGGCCGCGGGCGCCCTCGGGGGTCATCACGGTCCGTACCGGCTCACCCAAGGCGGCCACCGTGGCCCGGAACCGCTGGCGTCGATCCGAGCCGTCGTCCTCCCTCGACGTCGACAACGAGAGGGCGAGGCGCGTCCCCGGCGTGGCCAGGGCGCGCAGCTCCGCCATGAGCAATGCCACCGACCCGGGCCTCAAATAGACGGTCAGTCCTTCGCAGCACAGCTGCGACGGGGCGTCCGGCTCGAAACCGCTGTCGGTCAGAACGCCGCCCAGACCGCCCGCCTCGAGATCATGACCGACGAAGGAGACGTGCGCGGTGGCGATCCCGAGGCGATCGAGCCGGGCTCGTTTGTCCGCCTGGGTATCGGGATGATCCACCTCCCACCACCGGACGCCAGGCTTGGCGTAACGGAGCGGGCGCCCGTCGTAGCCGGCCCCGAGCATCACGACCTGAGACACGCCGCGGTCGATGGCCCTTGTCACGACGCGGTCGAAGAAGGCGGTACGTGCTCGGAGGTAGCGGGCCATGGACGGGTCCGGCTCGTGTTGGACCTGCGCGGCCACGTCACCGGCCAGTGCCTCATCGGCCGCCGGATCGCCGTAGGGGGCCGCCAGGCGGTCGAAGGTGAGCCGATAGGCGGCCACCCGTTGGGCCGTGAGCGACGGCGACCCCTTACGCACGGGACGTCCCGCTCTGAATCAAGCTGGCCAGGACCTGTCGAGCGGTCTGGACGTCCTCGGTTCCGTGCCTTGCCACCAGGTCGGCATCCACCTCCTCGACGGCCGACCGAACGAGCTCGGCGGCTGCTTCGCCCCGCTCAGTGAGGTGGACGACCAAACGGCGTCGATCGACCGGGTCCACCGAGCGCTCGAGGTATCCCCGCACGACCAAGGTGTCGACCAGCTGACCTGCGGCCTGCTTCGACACACCGAGCTGGGGGATGATCTCGCTGAGCGGCGCGGCCGTCCGGGCGATGGCGCCGATCACGTAGGGTCCGTTGGGCGGCAGGTCGTCCGCGCCTGTCTCGGCCAGCGCGGCGCGAATCGCCGATCCGTAGGCGGCTCGGGCGCCGCGCAGCAGCGCCGGCAGTGGCCAGTGCTCGATCGGATCAGGCGGCAGGTCCATGCCGCCAAACTAGTAAAGAAACGGTACTGTATGAAATCGGGACGAAAGGGGCGGCTTAGGCGAGGGGTGGTGGCGCCCCTCGAGGAGGAGCTCAGAGGCGTTCCGAGCGGGTGCTCCTCGTTCCACGGAGGCGACGGACCATGGGCGACGCGATACGGGAGCTCCTCGCACGGGGGAAGGCCCGGGAGTACCGTTCGTCCTATGTCAGGCACATTCAAGAAGCTGCTCGCTCCCGAGACTTCGGCCGACCGGGCTGACGCCGTGGAGCGAGTGATGAATGCAACCCAGCACCTCGGACCAGACGCCCAAGCCGCGGCGCTCGAAAGTCTGGGCCCACCGGATCAGCGCACCACCAACGCACTGTGGTTCATCGTCGTTACCGGTCTGGTCCTGGTCGCCCTGGCTGCAGTGGCGGGTCTCATTGCCTGGACGGGGAACGGAGCCGCCCAAACCGACAAGCTGGTCACGGTCATTACGACCGCGCTGGCCGGTCTGGTGGGATTGTTCGTCCCGTCGCCCGTCTCCGGCAAGGGCTGAGCCACACCCATTATGGACACGACGGACGTCCGATGAGGTCCATCGGCCCCGAACCGCTCAGCCGGCTCCGCAACCCTGGACGCTTCCCGGTGGGCTGCAGTTCTCCGGTTGATTGCCAACGATGAGGCTGGCGCTGAGCGTCACGGTTCCGTTGTTGAAGATGCCACCGCCGGCAGCGGTCGTGCCGCTTGCGGTGTTGGCAGCCAACGCAGAGTTGGTCAGCGCGACCTCGGCTCCGTCGTCGTTGAAGATACCCCCACCGTCGGCGATCGTGCCCGAGGCCGTGTTGCCGATGACCAGCGAGTAGGTGGCGGTCAGGCGTCCTCCTGGTCGATTGAACACCCCGGCACCGTCCGCCGTCGACCCGGTGGCGGTGTTGCCGGCCACGATGGAGCGAGCGAGGCTGGTGGAGCCGGCATTCCCGATGCCTCCGGCCTCGGCGATGCCTTCTGGTCCGACCACTGCATTGCCGATCACCAGACTCGACGTCAGGCTCGCCTCGCTGCCCTCGCTGGTGTCGATGCCCCCGTCGTCAAAGGCGCGGTTGTCGTTGACTTCGCTGTTGAGGAGCGTGAGGTTCCCGGTGCTGGAGCCAAGTCCATCGGCAATGCCACCGTCGTTGCCCTCGGAGACGTTGCCGTCGATCTTGCTCGATCGGGCGGTAACGGTTCCTCCTCCGGTGATGAGCATGCCCCCACCGAAGTAGGCGGCGGTGTTGTTCATGACCGAGCTCTCGCTCAGGCTGACCGCGCTACCGTCCGTGACGCCGATCCCGCCGCCGCCCTGCAGGCCCGTGCCGCTCGACGTGTTCTGATTGACCTGGCTGTTCACCAGGTGCAGGCTCCCGGTGGCGTCGGCGAACACGCCGCCTCCCGATCGTGCCGTGTCGCCGCTCACCTGGCTGGCCGTGAGGTGGACTGTGCCGCCGTGAACGAAGATCCCACCCCCGTCCACATCGGTCTTCCCTCCGGTGACGGCCACGCTAGTGAGGGTCAGGGCTCCGGTCGGGCCGACCTCGAAGATGCGAAAGTCGGCGGTCGCCGGCGAGGCGCTCCGGGCGATCGATGTGCCCCCCTGTCCGACGATGGTGACCGGCGCGGTGATGACGGGCAGGCCGTTGCCCCCGTCGGTTCCGTTGTCGGGGTTCACCATCGTGTAGATGCAGCCCCCGTCCAGTCGAATTGTGCCGCCGCCACCGGCATCGGCCGCACTGACGGCGGCCACCAGCCCAGCGGCGCCACCACCCGGACCGCCACAGGGCACGGTGACCGTCGGAGCCGCCGCCGCCGTGCCGACCCACAGCCCGCCTGCGGCCAGGCTCATCGAGCCCATACCGATCACGAGACCGCTGCAGGTGCGGACTGCCTTCGTTGCCACGACCCGCGGCGACCGTTGGGGGCGGGTCGCGCTGTCGTCGGTTGCCGAGCCCTCCATGTGATCCCCCCGTCAGCGTCTTCGCCTCTTGGACCTCAGCGAGTGGCCACTCCCTGACGATGCGACTGCGATGGTAGCACCGGGGTTGGAACGGCCCCGAGGCCGGGGCAGCCTCTAGGCCGAGCAGTCCGTGGTAAAGAGGTAACGCGTCCACGCCGCCAGGGGGCCGTCACGAGAGGGGAGGGCGGTGGCTACGAATTTCCGGGTCGCTGTCCTGGATGACTATCAGCGGGTCGCCGCCGATGCGGGGCCGTGGCACCTCCTGGCCGACGGCGTGGAGGTCGAGTACTTCCACGACCACCTGTCCGACGAGCGAGACGTGGCCGCCCGGCTGGCACCCTTCGAGGCGGTCGTGGCCATGCGGGAGCGGACGCCGTTCCCGGCTTCGCTCCTGAGCCGGCTGCCCAACCTCCGCCTGCTGGTGACCACGGGGCCCCACAACGCGGTGATCGACCTGGCCGAGGCGTCGAGCCGGGGCATCGTCGTCTGCGGCACGGGCGGGCACCGGGCTCCGGGCTCGGATCCGACGGCCGAGCTCACCTGGGGGCTCATCCTGGCCTCGGCCCGGCACATCCCGTTCGAGGACCGGGGCGTGCGCGCCGGGCGGTGGCAGCAGACCGTGGGCACCTACCTCTACGGCAGGACCCTGGCGCTGCTGGGTCTCGGCCACATCGGCTCGGCCGTTGCCGGCGTCGGCCGGGCATTCGGCATGAAGACGGTCGCCTGGAGCCCCCACCTGACCGAGGAGCGGGCCGACCAGGGCGGGGCGACCCTCGTCTCGAAGGAGGACCTCTTCCGGAGAGCCGATGTGCTCTCCATCCACCTGGTGCTGAGCGAGGGTACCCGAGGCATCGTCGGGGAACGGGAGCTCTCGCTCATGAAGCCGACCGCGCTGCTCGTCAACACCTCGCGGGCACCGCTCGTCTCCGAGGCAGCCCTGATCGACGCCCTGCGGGCCGGTCGGATCGCCGGGGCCGGCCTCGACGTCTTCGATCCCGAGCCGTACTCGCCCGACGATCCGCTGTGCTCGATGGACAACGTGGTGCTCACCCCCCATCTCGGCTACGTCACCGATAGGACCTACGCGTCCTTCTTCTCCCAGATCGTCGAGGACGTCAACGCCTACCTGGACGGGGCGCCGATCCGGGTCCTCGGCCCGTAGCCGGCGGCCGGGCCAGCACCCACGCCACTACCCGAGATACGGCGCCCGGCACTGCGTGGACCACAGGCCGTCCCAGGCCTCGGCGATGGCGGCCAAGGGGTCGGCGGCCAGCGAGCAGGGCGCGTCGAACACGAGGGTCTGGCGGTCCGGGGTCGTGTAGCGGGGCCAGCTCCCGGCCTCGGGAACCTGCGGTGTCCCGTTTCGGCCGAAGGTGCCCCATGCATGCAGGTGCTGGCGGGCGAGCTCGCCGGCGTCCGGCCCGGCGCGCAGGAACGTGCGCCAGCCGCACCGTTCGAGGGTGTCGAAGGTGAAGGGGAGGTCGATGGCATGGAACGCCCCCGCATCCCACTGGCCGGCCACGGCGGGCCCGCTCCAGGCGAACTGGGCGACGTAGGTGTGTCCGCCGTTGGCGGCGTGGCTCTCGGCGACCCTGCGGGCGGGAAGCCGCATCACCCCGTCGGTCTGGATGGCCGCCCACAGGTCGGACCCGTTGGTGCGTCCCCCGGGCCCGAGCAGGTCTCGGTAGAAGGCGACCAGCTGGCGGGCCCGATCGTTGCCGGGGTCCGAACCCAGCCGCCCGGCGAGGTACCGCCGGGCCCATCGGGCCAGGCCATCGGGGCCCGCCGTGTCAGCTGCCGGATTCGGGTAGAGGCGCATCTCGTCGGTCGTCCAGCTCACCAGGAGGTCCACCGCCGAGCCGGCGCCGCCGGCCATTGCGGTCGACGGGCTGGCCGGGAGGAGGTCGCCGTCGACGAAGGGGTGGAAGGGCATCGACGTCAACGCGGTCAACATCTCGAGCACCACTGCCTCCTGGGCGGCGACCAGGTCCTCGGCGCTCACGTCCCAAAGGCGGTCGGTCTTGGAGCGGGGAATGGACAGCGTGCGGAGCACGGCGTCGGCAACCCGTTCGACGTCGTCGGGGTAGAGGGTGTGGTCGATCCCCGGGCTCTGCAGGATGCATCGCTGGAACAAGCCGGCGCTGGCCGGCGAGGCCAGCAGGTGGGCGAGCGAACCGGCACCGGCGGACTCCCCGAACACGGTGACGTTCGTCGGGTCGCCGCCGAAGGCGGCAATGTTGTCTCTCACCCAGGAAAGTGCGGCCAACTGGTCGCGGAGCCCGCAGTTGGTGTCCCCGGGCCACGGAGCGTCCCCGCCGAGCCCGCCGAACCACCCGAACCCGAGCACCCCGAGCCGGTAGTTGACCTCGACGACGACCACGCCCTCGTCGGCGGCCAGGCCGGACCCGTCGTAGGTCTCGATTGCGGTGCCCCCGGTGAGAAAGGCGCCTCCCGACACCCACACGAGGACGGGATGCCCACCCTGCTCGTCCGGGGTCCAGACGTCAAGGGTCAAGCAGCGCTCGCTGACCGCCGCGACCTGGTTCCCCGGGATCGTCCCGCTGAACGGGCTGGCCGGGGACTGCATGGAAGCCGGCCCGAATTCGGTGGCGTCTCGGACGCCGCCCCAGGGCTCGGGCGCCTGGGGCGCCCGGAAGCGCAGGGGGCCCACCGGGTCAGCGGCGTACGGGATGCCGTGGAAGGCCCGCACGGTCCGCTTCGAGCGGCCTGCCCGGGTGGACAGTCCTCGGAGCCGGCCAGTGGTCACTTCTATGGTCGGGGTCATGGAGCCTCGTTCGTCATCCGTTCAGTCTGGCGCCGCACGCAGGGGCGCGCTCCCCCGGGGATCGCACTGTCGCGTGCCCGACCCATCCCGGCATCAGCCATCCGGTCTCGGGGCCAGGCCATCTCCGTATTGCGTTAGTTGACACTAACGCAAGGATTGGCTTACGGTATCGGGGTGGACGCGGCGTTCAAGGCGATGGCTGAGCCCCGCCGACGAGAGATTCTCCGGCTCATCTGGTCGGTGGAGCTGCCCGCGGCAGAAATCGCCGCCCGGTTCCATGACGTCACCCGCTCTGCGGTCTCCCAACACCTCGGCGTCCTGCGGGATGCCGAGTTGATCTCGGAGCGCCGTGACGGCGCGCGTCGGATGTACCGGGTCAACCGGGAGGAGATGGCCCGGTTGCGCACGTTCCTCGATGACTTCTGGACGAGCAGCCTCGAACGTCTGCGCGACCTGTCCGAGGCCGCCGAAGACAGGGATCGGAGACGGACATGACCGAACTGGTGCGAGAAATTGTGGTCGACGCCGCCCCGTCGACGATCTTCCCGTTCCTCGTCGATCCCGAGCTCCACGTGAAGTGGATGGGAACGGAGGCGGTGATGGACGCGCACCCGGGAGGCGCGTACCGGGTCCTCGTGGGTGGCGAGCACCCGTCGGTCGGAGAGTTCGTCGAAGTCGTGCCGGACGAGAAGGTCGTCTTCACGTTCGGATGGGACGAGCCCGATCACCCGATTCCCTCTGGCTCGACGCGCGTCGAGATCACCTTGATCCCCGAAGGGGGTAAGACGCGCGTCCGCCTCGTCCACCGTGGCCTTCCGGCTGACGCCGTCGCCCAACATACCGGAGGTTGGGATCACTACCTTGGGCGCCTCGCCGTCGTCGGCACCGGTGGGGACCCGGGACCCGATGATGAGATACCCGGCGGCGGGAATTGATCATGAACTCCAACGAAACATGGAAGTACATCCACGCAGAGCGAGCCGATATGGCGGACACGTGGGCCCTTCTTTCTCCGGCCCAATGGGACGCACCGTCGTGGTGTGACGGTTGGTCGGTCCGGGAGACCGCCGGCCATGTCCTGGCCGCCGCCGAGCAGACCCCGGTCAACTTCTACACGGAGCTGATCTCAGCAGGACTGCGGTTCAACGTCTTCACGGACCGGGCGGCCAAGAGGTTCGGGGCCATTGCTCCCGATGAGCTCGTGCGTCGGCTCCGAGCACGGACGTCGACGACGAACCATCCGCCCGCTCCCGTGATGGCCATGCTCGGCGAGATCATCGTCCACGGCGAGGATATCCGTCGGCCCCTGGGCTTTGTCCACACGTCGCCGGAGACCGCCGTGGTCGCTGTCGCCGACAGCTGGAAGAACTCGAATCTCCTGATCGGGGCGAAGCGCAGGATCGGCGGCCTGCGGCTGCGGGCCACCGACGTCAGCTGGGCCCACGGCACCGGTCCCGAGGTTGCGGGCCCGCTGCTGTCGCTTGTCCTGGCCATGGTGGGACGGAAGGGCTCCCACGCCGACCTCACCGGCGATGGCGTCCTCACGCTCGCCGAGCGACCCTGAGCCGGGCGGGGGCGTCAGCTCTTGGCCGTGTTGAACACGTCCTTGCCGAAGGGCTTCAGCCCTGTCGCCGCGGCCCAACCGAGGTGGCCGCGGCCGTCGGTGCCGCCGGTGGTCAGCCCGAGGAGGTCCTCGTAGCTTCGAAGGGCCGAGTAGTGGTTGTAGGACCCGGCCGTGTCGACACTGCCGGCCTTCACGAAGCGGGGGTTGAGCAGCAGGGCGCCGACCTGACCGCCCCCGGGAGCCTCGGCAGCGGTCGCGGCGGCGGCATTGCCCGGAGCGACGGTGTTGGGCCCGGGCTGCTCATTGCAACAAGCCGCGGCGTAGGACGGGTCCGTCTGGGGAGAGATCTCCGACTCATCGAAGGTGATGACCACGAGCGTGTCACCCTGCTTGTACGCCGGCGAGTTCAAGATCGTCGGCACCCAGTGACGGAGAAAGGCATCGGCGCCGACCAGGCCGCCGGCCGTGGTGCCGGCGCTGTTGGTACCAGCGCACGCCGCGTCGTGCCCGTCGTCGCACAGGTTCGGGGTGACGAAGGCAAAGCGGGGGGTCGTGCTGACCTTGGAGAAGTCCCGTACGAGGTGCCCGGTGGCGCTCGGCACTCCCTGCGCCGTCAGCGTCCCGAGGGGCACGTCGTTGGCGTCGCAGAGGGCGGCGTTGTCGATGACGGAGTGGAACCATACGAAGGGGTTGTGGCGGGTGGCGTACTGATCCGTCGGCGTGGCCACGACCGCGGTGGGCGACCCGATGGCGGGATGACCGCAGCTGGTCCCCCCGGCCGGGTCGGCGACGCCGCCGTCGCGCGTCGGCGTGTTGCCCATGTCCTCGTTGTAGCCCTTCCAGGCGGCGACGTGGGTCTTGGGGTTGGGAGGGTACTTCGCGTCCAGTTGGCTGGCGATGGTGGGAACCGAGGCGGGATAGACGCAGCCCTGGCCCAGCACCTGGCCGTTGGCCGACGCGGTCCCGGGGGTGACGTCCACGAAGGCGGCGCCGTTGGCCAGGCAATCGGCCTGGGTGGACCGCGTCGGCGACTGTCCAGACACCTGGGAGACGTAGTTGTCCAGGCTGGCGTGGCCGGTGGCGTAGTAGTTGGCCACCAGTTCACCCTTCTTGCGGAGGACTCCGTTGAGGTAGGTGGCCACCGAGCCGGGGCCGAAGGTGGCGTTGTAACCCTCGTTCTCGAGCTCGATCACCACGATGTGGTTGATCGAGCCCGGCGCCAGCGCGGCCCGGACGACGGAAGACGACCCGCTCGCCGGATCGGCGAGCGCCATCGGCGCGCAGAGCCCGAAGAACGTCGCCAGGGCGGCGGCGCAGCCCAGCAGTCGGCGGCCCGGGGGTCGGACCCAGGTGGCGGCATGGTGCACGTGCGGTCCTCTCGTCAGGTGGGCCGCGGCGACCATGCCCACGGCGCCCGGCCCACGGCGCCCGGCGCCCTGCTAGGGGTCTGGGCAGCCGTACTCTAGCGACGATCGAGCAGGCGGGCAGCCCCCGGCGACCGGGGGGTCCCGAGCAGGCGCGACGCGCCCGGCCGCCGGTGGGCCAGGATTGGGAGCATCATGACCCGGACCGAGAGGATGAACCAGTGACCGAGGCTCCGGTCGTGCTCGTTGCCAACCGGGGCGAGGTGGCGGTGCGGATACTTCGCAGCGTCGGCTCGCTCGGATGGGCGTCCTGTGCCGTCTATGCCGAGGACGAGGTCGATGCCCGGCACACCAGGTTGGCCGGCCGGGCCGCCGCCCTGCCCGGCTCCGGCCCGGCGGCCTACCTGGACGCCACCGCCCTCGTGTCCGCGGCGACCGCCGTCGGTGCCGACCTCCTCCACCCGGGCTACGGGTTCCTCAGCGAGAGCCCCGAGCTCGCCCAACGGTGCGAGGAAGCGGGCGTGACCTTCGTCGGTCCCACGGCGACGACCCTGGCCCTCCTGGGCGACAAGGTGGCCGCCCGGCAGCTCGCCGAGGAGCAATCGGTGCCGGTACTGGCCGGAACCGGACCGATCGAGGGACCGGCCGCCCACAAGTTCCTGAGCTCGCTCGGCTCCGGCGCCGCCGTGATGGTGAAGCCGGTCGCCGGAGGCGGAGGAGTAGGGGTGAGCGTGGTCGACGACCCCTCCCATCTCGACGAAGCCATCCGGCGCTGTGCATCGGTCGCCGCCTCCGCGTTCGGGTCGGACCAGGTGTTCCTCGAGGCGCTGGTTCCCCGCGCCCGCCACATCGAAGTACAGATCCTCGGCGACGGAGCAAACGTCGTCTGCCTCGGGCACCGGGACTGCAGCATCCAGCGCCGGCGCCAGAAACTGGTCGAGATCGCCCCGGCTCCCGGCCTCGATGCCGCCCTTGGCCGGGACATTGCCGACGCCGCCCTGCGCATGGCCGCCTCGGTCGCCGTCCGAGGTCTGTGCACGTTCGAATTCCTGCTCGACCTGGACCGCACGCCAGGTCGCGTCGGGTACGCATTCATGGAGGCCAACCCGCGCCTCCAGGTGGAGCACACGGTGACCGAGCAGGTCTACGGCCTCGATCTGGTCCGCGCCCAACTCGAGGTGGCCAACGGTGCGGCTCTCGGCCAGCTGGGACTGGGGCCCCTCGCGGCCAGGGGGGTGGCCGTCGAAGCCCGGGTCAACGCCGAGACGGTCATGCCCGACGGCACGGTGCAGCCTTCGAGCGGCATCCTCGCCGTATTCGAGGCACCCACCGGGCCCGGTGTGCGCACCGACACGTCGGCCGTCGGCGGTTCCGAGGCCAGCCCAAGGTACGACTCGTTGCTGGCCAAGGTCATCGGCACCGATGCGACCGGCAGCCTCGCTGGTGCCATCCGCCGGACCGGGGAGGCGTTGGCCGAGTGCCGGGTCGAGGGCATCGACGTCAATATCTCCCTCTTGCGGGCGATCCTGGCCCACCCCGACGTCGTCGCCGGCCGAGCCGACACCCGGTTCGTGGACCGCCATCTGGACGAACTGCTGGCCGTCGCGGCGACACTGGGGCTGACCGACGAAACCGGCGCGGGGATGGTCGACCGGGCTGTGGGCACGCCGGCAGTCGGTGAGGGGTCGGTGCTCGCCCCCATGGCCGCCACCGTGGTCGAGATCCCGGTGTCGGTCGGCGACGTGGTGGGCCGGGGCCAGGTCGTCGTCCTGCTCGAGGCGATGAAGATGGAGCACTGGGTGACCGCGTCCCGTGCCGGCCGGGTCCGATCCGTTTCGGTGGCGATCGGCCAAGGGGTCAATGCCGGTGACGTGCTCGTCCGGGTCGATCCGTCGGGGGACGACAGCGACGAGGTCGTCGAGGGTGTGGAGATCGATCTCGATGCTGTCCGGCCCGAGCTGGCCGAGTACCAGAGCCGCCGCCGCCTCACCCTCGACGAGGGCCGTCCCGATGTGGTTGCCCGTCGCCACGACGCCGGGCGGCGAACGGCCCGGGAGAACCTCGACGACCTCTGCGACCCGGGGTCCTTTGTCGAGTACGGCGGGTTCGCCATCGCCGCCCAGCGCCAGCGCCGCAGCCTGGACGACCTGATCGAGCGGACACCGGCCGACGGCCTGGTCACCGGCATCGGCCGCATCAACGGCGACCTCTTCGCCGAGGATGCCGCTCGCGCCGCGGTGCTCTCCTACGACTACACGGTGCTGGCCGGGACCCAGGGTCAACGCAACCATCACAAGAAGGACCGGCTGTTCGAATTGGCCGCCCGTCACCGGCTTCCGGTGGTGCTCTTCGCCGAGGGAGGGGGTGGCCGGCCCGGCGACACCGACATGTCCGGGGTCGCCGGTCTGGACACTGCGGCCTTCCGGCTGTTCGCCGCCCTCAGCGGCCAGGTTCCCCTCGTCGGGGTCGTCTCCGGTCGGTGCTTCGCCGGCAATGCGGCCTTGCTCGGCTGCTGCGACGTCATCATCGCCACCCCCGACGCCAACATCGGGATGGGCGGGCCGGCCATGATCGACGGCGGGGGCCTCGGCACCTACCGACCCGAAGACGTGGGCCCGGTCAGCGTGCAGCAGCCCAACGGGGTGATCGACGTGGTGGTCGACGACGAGGCCGCCGCCGTGGCCACGGCCAAGCGCTACCTGTCCTACTTCCAGGGCCGCCTCTCCCACTTGGAGTCGGCCGACCAGCGCCTGCTCCGCTCCGTCGTGCCCGAGCGCCGGGTTCGGGTCTACGACACGCGACGGGTCATCGACATCCTCTGTGACCGCGGCTCGGTCCTCGAGCTCCGGTCCCGGTTCGGCCCGGGCATGGTCACCGTCCTGGCCCGCATCGAGGGACGGCCGCTGGGCATCGTGGCCAACGACCCCCGTCACCTCGGTGGTGCCATCGACCGTGACGGTGCGGACAAGGCCGCCCGGTTCCTCCAGCTCTGCGAGGCGCACGGACTGCCGGTCGTCTCTCTGTGCGACACCCCGGGGTTCATGGTCGGGCCCGACGCCGAACGCGACGCCCAGGTCCGTCATTTCAGTCGGATGTTCATCGTCACCGCGGCTCTGACCGTCCCGCTGGTCACGGTCGTCCTCCGCAAGGGGTACGGCCTGGGGGCCATGGCCATGGCCGGCGGGAGCTTCCGGGCACCGACGAGCACCGTCTCCTGGCCCACCGGGGAGTTCGGCGGCATGGGTCTCGAAGGAGCGGTGCGCCTGGGTTATGCCCGCGAGCTCGGCGCCATCACTGATCCGGGGGAGCGTCGCGCCCGGTTCGAGGCCATGGTCGCCCGGGCCTACGAGGCAGGGAAGGCCCTGAGCGCCGCCACTTACTTCGAGTTCGACGACGTCATCGACCCGGCCGACACGCGCTCCCATGTGGGATCGATCTTGGCCGCCGCCGGTCACCGGAGCCCTGGACCAACCGCGGCCCGTTACGTGGACGCCTGGTAGGGGCCGGCCGGAGCCGGTTCCCTATCCCCCGGCCGGGTTCAGAGCCGCCGTGATGTCGTCGATCGCCGCCTGCTCGGCCTCGCTCACGTCCTGACCATGCTCGCGATGCGCCGCGGCGACCGCCTGGGACAGGGTCACGATGAACCGGCGGTACTCGTCCACCTCCTCCGGCGTGGCCTTCCTCTCGAGTAGGGCGACCGAGTCACGCAGGTGCTGGAGGCCGTGCTGTTTCAGCTCCTCGGCCGAGTGGTAGTGGGTGTGATCGCGCTCGGGCTTGGTGGCGACGATCTCGTCGAGCAGCTCGCTCTCGCCATGCTGCTTGCGCGCCTCCACGTAGGCCTTGGCCATGGCGATGGTCTCGCGGAACGTGCCCCCTCGCTGGGCCGTGACCACGATCATGCCGGCGCTGGGCGGCGCTTCGAGGATCAGCGCCCACTCCTCGGACGAGAAATCGGACTTCGTGGTCATCGCCTGTCTCCGATCGGTGTGGTGGTGGTCGCTCCGCTGCACCACCGTAGCCAGGTGTGGCACGATCGGCTCACCGAGGGGGTACCCCATGACCGACGGACGTCCCGCACCACTTCGCAATCGGCTCACCGCGCTCCTGGGCGTCGACTTCCCCATCGTCCAGGCGCCCATGGGGTACATCGCACGCGCCGCGTTGGCTTCGGCGGTCTCGAACGCCGGTGGGCTGGGGATCGTGGAGACGTCGTCGGGCCGTCTGGACGAGGTGCGCGACGAGATGCTGGCCATGCGGGAGCTGACCGACAAGCCCTGGGGGGTGAACATCGCCCAGATGTTCGTGGGTGACGACGACATCGTGGCCTTCGTGGCCGGCCTGGGCGTCCGCTTCGTCACCACCTCGGCCGGCGACCCGTCCCGCTTCACCGGACCCTTGCACGACGCCGGCATCACGGTGTTCCACGTGGTGCCCTCCCTGCGGGCTGCGGCCAAGGCGGTGTCGGCGGGCGTCGACGGCCTGGTGGTGGAGGGCGGCGAGGGCGGGGGGTTCAAGAACACCAAGCCGGTCGCCACCATCGTGCTCCTGCCCCAGATCCGGCGGCGCTTCGACCTGCCGGTCATTGCCGCCGGTGGCATCTCGGACGGACCGGCGATGGCCGCCGCCTTCGCCCTGGGGGCCGACGGGGTGCAGATGGGCACCCGCATGGTCTCGTCGGCCGAGTCCCCGGTGCACGGCAACTACAAGCAGCTCGTGGTCGATGCGGACGCCACGGACACCGTGGTGCTGAGTGCCCACTCGAGCCCGGCCTACCGGGTGATGCGGACCCCGCTTACCGAGTCCCTGGAACGGGAGCCGGTGGTGCGGATGCACGAACGGGTCGGCATCGACGGCGTGCTCGAGCTGTACTTCGGAGGCGACCTCGACGCCGGGTTCGCCTTCGGCGGCCAGGTGGCCGGCCTGGTCGACGCGGTCGTGCCGGTCGCCGAGATCATCGAGGGCACCATGGCCGGCTTCTACGCCACCATCGGCCGCCTCGGTGCCCTGGCCGACACCACCGGCGGTCGATCATCACTCGGCGACGGGCCCTAGGCACAACGACAGGACTGCCGAAGCGGTCACGGCCTGCGCCGTCGCCGGGATCACTGCCTGATGACGGTCTCCTCGTCGAGTACTGCCTGATCGCGGTTCGTGCGTTGCCCGGTCCATCAGGACGTGTCGATCCAGCTGTGCAGGGGCCTCAGTTGCTGTGTCTTCTTGCGTTGGTGCCCTGACATGCGGCGCAGAATGTCATCGAGCACGACGATGGCCGTATCGATGTGGGGTCCCTTGTTGAGCATGACGCACTCGGCCTGCTGTGCCATTGCCGCGTCGGACACCTCGGCGCGAGACGGCTGGCCGGTGCGGGCCACCTGGTCGAGGACCTCGGTGGCCCAGATGACCGGTAGGTGTGCCGCCTCGCAGAGCCACAGTATTTCTTCTTGCACCTCGGCGAGACGCTCGTAGCCCGCTTCGACCGCGAGATCCCCGCGAGCGATCATGACCCCGACGAGAGAGGACCGCATGGCGTGCAGGAGGATCTCGGGCAGTCGTGCGAACGACTCCCGCGTCTCGATCTTCGGGATGATTCCTAGGTGTTCGGCCCCTACTTGCCGGAGATAGTGGCGCAGGTTGTCGATGTCGCGCTCGTGGCGCACAAACGAGAGCGCCACCATGTCGGCGTGCATGCCAGCTATCTCGAGCAACGGCAGGTCGGCGTCGGTCACGGCGGGAACGGGGAGATCCGTGTCGGGCAGATTGATCCCTTTTTCCGCCCGAAGTTTCGAGCCGCTGGGCGAGGCGGTCAGGATCCGAAGCCGGAGCTCGTCGGCCGAGGTACTCTCGATGACGGCGGTCATCTTCCCATCGTCGAGGATCGCTCGCTGACCGACCTGAGCGGCTTCGAAGGCGGCCGCCAGGGTGCAACCGATCCGGGCAGAGCCTGATTGTCCATGGCGCCACGGGACGGCCGGTTCGAGGTCGCGTGTCAGCACCAGCGGGTCTCCGATACGCAACCGATGGTATTGAGGGATGCTGTCGAGCCCGTCCACCAAGGTCGAGTCGTCACCACAGCACAAGGTCGCTCCATCCTCGACGTAGGTGGTGTCCCACACCTCCACGACACACCTTCCCGGGGCGGTATCGACGACACGCAAGGCGCGCGCCGATCGTCGGGTGTCGACCAGGTCGACCACGTCTGCTGGGTGGCGGCGCTCGATCCACGAAGGGTCCACGGGGATGGCCGGGGCCTGCCCGCCAGGGCCGGAACCGGCGACCAGGGTGGCCACGGCCGGTATCACCGGCACGCCGCGCTGGTCGCGCTCGGGCCGCAGTTTCACGACCCGCGGCCCATCGACGAGAGGGCCGGTCCGCACCTTGGGTCCCGGGAGGTCCATCGACACGCGACAAGCGCGTTCGGTCTCGGTGGAGGCTCGGCGCACGTGGTGCGCCATTCGCACCCAAGCGTCGGGGTCGTCATGGGCGCCGTTGATTCGGGCCACATCCATGCCCTGAGCGACCAAGTGCCGTACGAGGGGATAGTCGTCAGCAGCTTCGCTCGGGAGTGTCACCATGACCCGAGGTACTCGCCCCTGCGGGCGGGGACCGAAGAGGGCATCGGTGTTGCGGTCGAGCGCCGCACGGCCCTCTGCAAATGTCAGCGTGGCGGTGCCGGGGCGGGGTACCGCTCCGTCGAGCGCGGCGCCCACACTCTCCACCGTCGCAAGCACATGAGGTTCGCATCTCCCGAGCGACGACAAACCTCGCTCACCCAATCTTCGCTGCAGCCGACGTAGATCGTTGTGCCGCAGCCCGAGGTAGTGGACGAGGTTGATGGCATCTGACCGGTGTTCGGGCCGGACGGCGGCGATATCCTCACCGTGGGTTTGTTCCAGGCGACGCATGAGATCTTCCAGGCCGGTCAGTTCGGCGCGGATCAGCGCTCGGTCGGGATCGCTACTCGATCGCCGGCGGCGCAGCCAGGCTTTCTTCCAGGTGATCGACGAAGAGCACGCCCGAGATGGGGGTCTGGCCCATCGGCTGAACCGCCGACCAGCCCACCCTCGCACAACCGGCGAGGCTTCCGTCTTGGTGCCCACGGCCATACTCGGGACACTATGGCGGCTTGGTCACGGGAAATAGAGTCGAAGGCCCTTGGTCGTGCCCGGGGAGGTGAACGTTCGGTGAAGCGTGTCACCTTCATGACACGGACCTCTGAGCGCTGCCGCTGCTAGTCCGGCGAAGGGCTCAAGTCAGAATGGTCTTTACAGATTACTCTGACTAGAATACTATGGCCGGTATGGTTCGCCGGACCCGATCCAATCCCCTGGCTCTGGCCGTGCTCGTCACCCTGTACGAGCGCCCGATGCACCCCTACGAGGTGGCGCAGACCCTCCGGACGCGGGCCAAGCAAGAGAGCGTCCGGCTCAACTACGGCTCGCTCTACGCCGTGGTCGAATCGTTAGAGAAACGGGGTCTGATCACGGCCCGGGAGACCGTCCGAGAGGGCAAACGCCCGGAGCGGACGGTCTACGAGATCACCGACGAGGGGGCCCGGGAGATGATCGACTGGATGACCGAGCTGATCGGGGTGCCCGAGAAGGAGTACCCCAAGTTCATGGCCGGCCTCTCCTTCCTCGCCGCCCTCACCCCCGACGACGCCCTGCGGGCCCTGCGGACCCGAGCCGAGGTGCTCACGTTCAAGCTGGCCCAGCTGCGTGGCGGGATCCGCGTCGCTCACGACGTCGGCCTTCCCCGCCTCTTCGGTCTGGAGTCCGAGTACGAGGAGCAGCAGATGGAGGCCGAGCTGCACTTCGTCAACGGGCTGGTCAAGGAGATCGAGTCCGGCAGCCTCGAAGGCCTGGACATGTGGAAGGCCTTCCATACCGAGGGTCACAACCCCTTGGAGGGGGTGGTGTTCAACTTCGACCTCCCATAACGGTTCGGCGCCGCGTGTTGGCCCACGCGACGCCGAATCCGCACAACCACGAGATCGGTCCGGTGGAGGACCGTCGCCCGGGGCAGCACCCACAGCGTAGGCGACCTCCACGGATCGGGCTCTCCAGCTCATTGCCCCCCACATCCGTGAAAGGACGCCCATGCCCACCCTGATCGAGGCCGACGGCCTCAGCAAGCAGTTCGGCAAGGTCACGGCGCTCGACCGGCTGAGCCTCACCGTTCCGACCGGACAGGTGGTGGCCATCCTCGGCCCCAACGGCGCCGGCAAGACCACGTTCATCCGGACCGTGGCCACCCTGCTGCGGCCGGATGCCGGGTCGCTCAGCGTCCTCGGCCGCGACGTGCTGCACGAATCGATGGCCGTCCGGCGCCTCATCGGCCTGGCCGGCCAATCCGCCGCCGTGGAGGCGATGATGACCGGGCGGGAGAACCTGTCGATGGTGGCCCGCCTCTATGGCCAGAGCACCACGGCGGCGCGCTCGAGCACCGACCGCATCCTCGAAGTCGTCGGCCTCAGCCAGGCTGCCGACCGCCGGGCCAAGACCTACTCGGGCGGCATGCGCCGCCGGCTCGACCTCGGGGCCAGCCTGGTCGGGAGGCCGCGGCTGCTCCTGCTGGACGAGCCCACCACCGGGTTGGACCCGGGCAGTCGCATCGAGCTGTGGGACGCCATCCGCGAGCTGGGCAACGCCGGCACCGACATCGTGCTCACCACCCAGTACCTCGACGAGGCCGACCAGCTGGCCGCCTACATCGTGATCATCGACGGCGGAGCCGTCATCGCCCAGGGCTCGCCCGGCGAGCTCAAGACGCGGGCCGGCTCCGACATGATCGAGCTGCACACCCGGGACCTGGCCAGCCTGGACCAGGCCGCCCTGGTCCTGTCAAGGCTCCACGGCGACGAGCCGACGGTCGACCGGTCCACCCGCCGCTGCTCGGTCGTTGCCCCCGGCGGCCCACAGCTGCTGCCCGCGGTGGTGCGTGCCCTGGACCAGGCCGACATCGCAGTCGAGGACATCTCCCTCCGCCGCCCCACCCTCGACGAGGTGTTCCTGGCCCTGACCGGCCATACCACCGAGCCCACCCCGACCAAGGAGCGTGTCGCATGACCATGTCGATCCCTGTCCCCGCAACCGTCAAGCCCTCGGCGTCACCCGAACCGGTTCCCCCGGCGACCCCGGCCGACAACGTCGGCGCCTCGTTCCTGGTCGCCTCCCACCAGGTGGCGGCGCGTACGGTGCGAAAGTTCATCCGCTCGCCCCAGCTGATCATCGCCGGCACGGCTCAAGGGGCGCTGTTCCTCCTCATCTTCCGCTACGTCTTCGGAGGGGCGATCGCCCACACCGGGTCGCTGTCCTACGTGGACTTCGTCATCCCCGGATTCGTCGTCACCAGCGTCCTGTTCTCCGGCATGGGTGCGGCGACCGGCATCGCCGAGGACCTCCAGGGCGGCCTCTTCGACCGGCTGCGCAGCTTGCCCATCCGGCTGATCTCCATCGTCTCCGGGCGGGTGGCCGCGGACTCCGCCCTGCTGACCTGGAGCCTGGTCTTCACCACCTTCGTCGGCGTCCTGGTCGGCTTCCGGGTCAACAACGGCGCCGCGGCGGCAGCAGCCGCGTTCGGCCTGTGCATGCTCTACGGCTTCGCCTTCGTCTGGCTCTTCATCGGGCTGGGTCTCCTGGCCGGCAGCCCGCAGGCGGCCCAGAGTCTCTCGTTCCTGGTCTTCCCGTTGACGTTCGTCTCGAGCGCGTACGTCCCGGTGAGCACCATGCCGGGGTGGATGCAGGCCTTTGCCAGCCACCAGCCGCTCACGTACATGTCGAACACGGTGCGGCTGCTTGGCCGAGGGTCCGCGGGCCGAAGCCCTCCTGGGCCACTCCGTCGGCGCCTACCTCGTCCCGTCCCTGGTGTGGACGGCCGGGATCATCTTGGTCTTTGCCCCGCTCACCGTGCACCGGTTGCGGCGCTCCTAGGTGCTCGGCCGGCTCTCGAGCCGCGGCGCTAGCTCAGGACCTGCCGCTGGAGGATCCCCCGGACGTACGCGGCCTGACCCACGTGCTGGAGGTCGTCGACGATGATGTTCACCAGCCCCATGCTCACCGTCGCCGGCGGGTCCCAACTGCGGTCCACTACCCGGGACAGACCGGATTCGTCGAGCGAGCGTACGAAGGCCAGCGTCTTCTCGTGGGCATCCTCGAAGTAGCCGAGCAATGAGGCGGCGTCGCCCGTCACCAGGGCCACGGTCTGAGGGTCGTGGCCGTAGCCGGTGTCGGAGGGGTCGAGGGGCAGTGCGAACCGCACCGCCCACCCCTTTCCCGTCCACACCTGTTCGATGCCATCGAGCGCCGCCACCTGGGTGTCCTGTATCCGGGTCAGGTGCCACACCAGCCAGGCGATGGAGTTGGACTCGGCCTCGGGCCGGAAGGCCAGGTCCTCGGGTGAGAGCCCGTTCACCGTCGGGTACACGGCGTCACGGATCCTCTGGAAGGACTCCACCAGCAGGTCGGTGCTCGTCATCGGTTGTGCTCCTCTGCCACTCGGGTTCACGGTCCCCCTGGTAGCCGACGTACAGCGCCGGCGTGGGCTTTACGCCGATGCCGGCTCGACGGAGTCGGCCAAGAGCTCGACCGAGCGCAGCCGGGCCTGCGTGTCGGGCGACTGGTGGGCGACCATCAGCTCGTCGGCGTCGGCGTGCCGGGCGAAGGCGTCGATGTAGTCGCTCACCTCGGCCGGTGTCCCGACCGCGGAGTAGGTGACCATCTGCTGCACGTGCCGGCCGGCCGGCGAGTCGAGCAGCGCGTCGGCTTCCTCGTCGCTGAGAGCCCGCCCCCGGCCTAACAGAGACGCCGCCCGGCTCCGCTTGGCCCGGAGGAACTGCTCCTCGGCCTCTGCCCTCGTCTCCGCGGCCACGACGTTGACCCCGGCGATCACATAGGGCCGGTCGAGCTGTGCCGACGGTCGGAACTCGCGCCGGTAGGCGGCGACGGCAGGCTGCAGGGCGTCGGGTGCGAAATGGGAAGCGAAGGCGTAGGGGAGCCCCAGCGCCGCGGCCAGGGTGGCCCCGAACATCGAGGAGCCGAGGATGTAGAGCGGGACGTTCGTGCCCCGGCCCGGCGTCGCGTTCACGCCCGGGACCCTGGTCTCACCGGACAGGTAGCCCTGGAGCTCGAGCACGTCCTCGGGGAAGCGATCGGCCGAGGTGGCATTGCGCCGCAAGGCGAACATCGTCTTTTGGTCCGAGCCCGGGGCTCGCCCGAGGCCCAGGTCGATGCGGCCGGGATGCAGCGCCTCGAGGGTGCCGAATTGCTCGGCAATGGTGAGGGGGGCATGGTTGGGCAGCATGATGCCGCCGGCCCCGAGGCGAATCTCCCGGGTGTGGGCGGCGACGTGGGCGATGATCACGCTCGTGGCAGAAGAGGCAATGCTCGACATGTTGTGGTGCTCGGCGTACCACACCCGTCGGTAGCCCCAGTGCTCGGCCCGTTGGGCCAGGGCGACGCTCGCCGCGAAGCTGTCGCTGACTGTCTCGCCCTTGCGGACGGGTGCCAGGTCGAGGATCGAAAGTGGTGTGGTCATGAGGGAGTCCTTCGGATTCGCTTGCACCAACATATAGATCGCCGGCCTCCGTTCCGACGGTGGTCGTCCTCGCCGGCGGCTCGAGGCCGACCGGGCCAGGGCCGGAGCGGGTGGCTCCGGGAGTGGCCGTGGGAGGATGTGGCGGTGCGTTTCCAGGCCGAGCACACCTTCACGCGCTCCGAGCAAGCCGTCGCCGGGCTCCTGGCCGACCCCGCCTTCTACCTGGCGCTCACCCTTCCCGACCTGGGACAGCCCGAGATCCTCGAACATGGCCAGGACGGCACCGTGGCGTCCCTTCGGCTCCGCTACGAGTTCGTCGGGAGCATCGATCCGATCGCCCGTCGCCTGATCGGCTCGGACCGAATGTCGTGGATCCAAGAGGTGCGGATCGACCGGTCGGCCGGGTCCGGTGCCCTCCATTTCGAGGCGGAGAAGAGCCCGAAGCAACTCCACGGCGGCGCGACGTTCATCCTCACGCAAGCGGCCGGCGGCTGCGTCCGGCGTCTCGAAGGCGAGCTGGTGGTAGCCGTGCCGGGGATCGGTCGCATGGCCGAGCGACGGATCGTGCCCGGGGTGGTGCGGCGGTTGGACATCGAGGCTCGGGCCGTGAACGATCAGCTGGGTTGAGCGGCCGCCGATCGGGGTCGAGACACCCGGCACCGGCGTCGCCGTCGGTTGATCAGCCGAGGGCGACGATGTGGCGCTCGACGACCCTCCCGCGGGCCAGTACGAGCTGGCCCATGGTGCACGTCGGCTGTGATCGGCGGGTCGTGGGCGAGCCCGGGTTGAAGAGGACCTGACCGTCGGTGCCGACCTCGTCGCAGGGGATGTGGCTGTGGCCGAACACGACGATCTCGGCATCGGGGAACCTGCGCCGTAGCCTCGCCGGTCTCCCTGTCCGCCGCCCGCTGTCGTGGACCATCGCCAGGCGAACACCGGCCAGGACCAGTTGCCGGGTCGCGGGGAGATGTCCGACCAGGGCCTGGTCGTTGTTGCCGAGCACGGCGTGGGTCGGGGCCACCTCGTTCAAACGGCGCAACAGGCCGGGTTCGATGACATCGCCGGCGTGGAGGACCACGTCGCACTGCCGGATCCGTTCCCAGGCCTGGCCGGGGAGGTCGCGGCGAGGCGGGTCGCTGTCCCGGAGGTGGGTATCGGCCAGGACGGCCACGCGCACCGCTACGGCCACTGAGGAGCTCAGCCCGTGCCCGCCGTAGCGACGAAGCTCACGATGGGGGGCGCCTGGAGGTAGGTGTCCCAGTAGCCCGGGGCGAAGGCGGCCTGTCCCTCGGGGGAGACCTCGGGCAGGACCCAGTGGAACGAGGCAAAGCCGGCGGCGGCGAACTCGGTCTCGTAGGCCTCGGTCGGCAGGTAGTAGTTGTCGAGCTCGAAGGCCGTGCCGTCGGGGTTGAAGAACCGGTAGGTGATGGCGGTGCCTTCATGTCGATCGTGGGCACCGACCTTCACGAAGCCGTACGGCCGGTAGCGGTCGTAGCAGTCCGGCGGGTTGTCGGGATAGTCGTTGCTGCCGACAACCAGCCCACCGGGCCGGACCAGGCGGCCCACTGCCCGGATCAGGCTGCGGAGCTCGGCCCGGGTGGCGGCATAGTTGAACAGATAGGAGCAGAAGGCGATGTCGAACCGTTCGTCCAGATCGAGCGCGGCCACGTCGGCCAGGACATAGTCGACGCCCAGTGGCACGCTCTCCTCGGCCCGGGTGGCCAGGGCGATCATCTCGGGCGAGATGTCCACCCCGAGCACTCTCGCCGCGCCCCGGCGCATGAGCTTGCGGGAGTAGATGCCATCGCCGCAGGCCAGGTCGACGACGGAACATCCAGCGAGGTCGGGCAGCAGCCCGAACGTCGTGTGCTCTTCGACGTGGAGGCGGAAGGGGAGGAGCTTCGACTCCTGGTACTGGGAGCCGATCCTGTCGTACTCCTCGGCCACATGATGGAAGTCGGCCATGACGTCAGCCGATTGCTTCCGGCCGATCGGCCCGATCTTCTCGGCCAGGTCCGACATCGCCGCCTGCTCGCGGTCCCATGTCTCGGCGATCGCCTCGGCCCAACCGGCGCGCAGGAGCCGCTTGTTGGCTACGAGCGCCTCCGTCTTGTGCTCGGCGATCTGCGCGGCGTGCACGAGGGTCTCGTCGAGAGCGTGACCGGCAGGGGCGATGGCGAATGCGAACCCGGTGGCGACCGCCTCCTCCGCGGTGAGCCCCCGGCCGGACAGGATCAACCAGCTGGCCTGCTGCATGCCGACCCGTCGGGGAAGGAGCCAGCTGCTCGCCGCCTCGGCCCCGGTCCCGAGCGAGACAAAGGGCATGCGGATCTCCGCCCGCTCGTCCACGACCACGAGGTCGCAGTGGAGGAGGACCGTCGCCCCGAACCCAACCGCCAGCCCGTTCACGGCGCCGAGGAGCGGCTTGGTGAAGCGCGCCAGCTGCTCGACCAGCGGGTCGAAATGACGAGCGAGCTCCGCTCCGCCGTCGGGCCGGTCCATCACCGACAGGTCGACCCCGGAGGAGAATGCCCGGCCGCTCCCGGTGAGCACGCAGACGGCGACACCATCGTCCGCATCTGCCTCGGCCAGCGATCGAGCGAGGCGGTCGTAGCCGGCAGGCGTGAAGCAGTTCAGCTTGTCGGGACGATCGAGGGTCACGATCCTGACCCGTCCCCGATCCTCGGTGGCAATGGCGAACTCGGTTGTCGACTCGTCCATGGGCGTCCCTCCGCTCCCTCGTGCCGCCAACCTAGAACGTCCCCAAGACCGCCGCATCCCCGGGCCGGCGTGACCACCTACACGTGCAGGGAGGTTCGAACCCGGGATCGGGTCCGCCGGGCGGAAGTCCGAAATGGCACGACCGAGATGGCATGACCGAGATGGCATGATCGCCCGGTGACCCAAGCAGCCGAGCTGATCGAACGCCTCGGGCTCCAGCCCCATCCCGAGGGAGGTTGGTACCGCGAGACGTGGCGCGGGATCGCCGAAGGCGGTGAACGCCCCAGTGGGAGTGCCATCTTCTACCTGTTGGCGGCGGGCGAGGTCTCCCGCCGGCACCGGGTGGACTCGACGGAGATCTGGCACCACTATCGCGGTGCCCCCATCGAGCTCCGGGTCGGGGCCTCCAGTGCGCCGGATTCGTCCGACGCCGTTCACCTGCTCGGCCCGGAGATCGAGCAGGGCCAGACGCCCCAGATCCTGGTGCCGCCCTGGGACTGGCAGGAGGCCCGCTCCCTCGGAGCGTTCAGCCTGGTCGGCTGTACCGTCTCGCCCGCCTTCGAGTTCCGCGGATTCGAACTGGCCGAACCGCACGAGGGTGAGCCCTAGCCCCGTGGTGACCCGTGCCGTCGTGAGCGGTTCGCCGCTGGCCGGTTTCGAGTGGCTCATGCTCGGCCAGGGCAGCCATGATGGGGTGGATGGTACGGCCCGCGCTCTTGGTCATGGATGTCCAAAACGGAATCGTCGAGCGCGTCGGCGCCGCTGCTGACTCCCTACTCGCTGCGCTGGCCAGGGCAACGACGGCAGCCCGCGAGGCCCGGGTGCCGGTCATCTACGTCCGGGTGGCCTTCCGTCCCGGCGGTGCCGAGATCAGCGCCAGGAACCGCTCCTTCGCTGCCCTCGCCGGGGCGGGGTCGATGAGCCTGGACGACCCGGCAACGCAGGTCCATCCGGCCGTGGCCCCCGCTCCCGATGACGTCGTGGTGGTCAAGAAGCGGGTCAGCGCATTCACCGGCAGCGACCTTGACGTGGTGCTCCGATCTCTGGAAGTGGATTCGTTGGTGCTGACCGGTATCGCCACCAGTGGTGTCGTGCTGTCGACCGTGCGTCACGCAGCCGACCTGGACTTCGACCTGACCGTCCTCCACGACGGGTGTGCCGATACCGACCCCGAGGTCCACCGGGTGCTGCTCGACAAGGTGTTCCCTCGCCAGGCTGCCGTGCTCAGCACCAACGAGTGGCTCGAGCACCTCGAGACGGGCCGTCCCCGGTAGGCGACACCCGTGGCCGGCCAGGTCCGGGCCGGTCCAGGCTGGATGTCGTTCTCCTCGCGCCCCACCCGTCGGGAGCGATCGTGGGTACCCGGATTCAGCGACCGTCAGGGGATCAGAGCGATCTTTCCTCTGGTGTGCCGCTCCTCCAGTTGGGCGTAGGCCTCCTGTACCTGCTCGAGGGGGTAGGTGGCAGCGACCGGCACGGTGATCCGGCCCGATGCCACCAGATCCACCATCTCGGCGAGCACGGCGGCGCTCGAGGCCGTGGAACTGCCTTCCGTCTTCACCCCGTACGTCTCGGCCGCTTGGAAGGCGATGATGGTGTCCACCCGGTCCGGTTCGACGCCGAGGTCGATGGCCAACTCCACGTAGTCGTCACCGAACGTGTCGATGAATGCGTCCACTCCGGAGGGTGCCGCGGCCCGGATGCGCTCGAGCAGTCCGGGGCCATAGGCGACCGGTGTCACCCCGACCGAAGCCAGCCAGGAATGGTTGGCTTCCGAGGCGATGCCGATGACCGTGGCCCCCCGGGCCCTGAGCAACTGCACGGTGATCGACCCCACACCGCCGGCGGCGGCCGAGACCACGACCGTGTCGCCCGGCCCCGCTTTGACGGCCCGGACGGCGGCGTAGGCGGTGACACCGACGACGTAGAGTGACCCGGCCACCTCCCAGTCGACGGAGGGCGGCTTGGGAACGAGTTGGCCCGCGGGCACGGCGACGTACTCGGCCTGGCTCGCCCGCCGATCGGTCCAACCCAGCACCTCGTCGCCGGGGGCGAACCCATCGACGCCGTCGCCGATCTCTGCCACCACGCCGGCCAGGTCGCTGCCCTGACCCGAGGGGAAGGTGGCCGGGAAACGATCGGCGAGCAGGCCCTGACGGATCGAAGCCTCGCCCGGGTTGATGCCGGCCGCCCTCACCGCGACCAGGACTTCGCCGGGCGGAGGCGACGGCACCTCCACCTCGGCGACGTGCAGGACCTCCCTGCCGCCGTACTCGTCGAACCTGACTGCTCGAGCCCGTCTGGCCATGCCCGGCTCCTCTCGCTTCCCAGAGTCCCTCGCGCCCATACCCGGCTCCGACCGTCCTCACACCGACGTCGGCGAGCAGCCAACCCGTTCTGGCGTCGTGGTCGGGGCCGCGACCACCGGCGAGGTGGTCATGACAGAGCGGTTAACATCCGCCGAGTTCAAAGCTTCGAAGAAGGGTGTGGCATGGCAGACATCGGATACGACGGCAAGGTGGCGATCGTCACCGGCGCCGGAGGCGGACTGGGCCGCGAGCACGCCCTCGAGCTGGCTCGACGCGGTGCACGCGTTGTGGTGAACGACCTGGGTGGATCGGTCCACGGCGAGGGTGGTGGTGAGGGACCGGCG
Organism: uncultured Acidimicrobiaceae bacterium; assembly: GCA_963803065.1. Taxonomy (GTDB): domain Bacteria; phylum Actinomycetota; class Acidimicrobiia; order Acidimicrobiales; family RAAP-2; genus DASXMT01. Next base: position 198,502 of record CAWDKW010000002.1, on the reverse strand, counting down.
CACACCACGGCCAAGGAGATCGAGGACCTCGGCGGCGAAGCCGTGGCCGACACCAACAGCGTGGCTACGACGGAGGGCGGACAGGCCATCGCCGCAGGCCGCCCTCGACGCCTTCGGCTCCATCGACATCCTGGTCAACAACGCCGGCATCCTTCGGGACAAGTCATTCCACAACATGACCCCGGACTTGATCTCGGCGGTGCTCGACGTGCACCTCCGGGGTGCATTCAACGTCACCCAACCGGTGTACGCCCACATGCGCGAGAAGGGCTACGGGCGGATCATCAACACCTCGTCGAACTCCGGCATCCTGGGCAATTTCGGCCAGGCCAACTACGGGGCGGCCAAGATGGGGCTGGTCGGTCTCACCCGCGTCCTGGCCATCGAGGGACGCCGCTACAACATCAAGGCCAACGCCATCGCCCCGGTGGCGTTCACCCGCATGACCGAAGAGATCCTCGGCGCCGAGCTGGGACAGAAGCTCGACCCGAAGCTCGTCACCCCGCTCGTCTGCTGGCTGGCCTCCGATGATGTCGACGTCAGCGGCGAGGTCTACTCGGCGGCCGGGGGTGTCGTGGCCCGCTTCTTCATCGGGCTGACCCCCGGCTACTACAACCCTCGATCTCACGGTCGAGGATGTCCGCGACCACTGGAGCCAGATCCGGGACGAAGACGGGTACATCGTTCCCGAAGACTCGTCGGGCGAGCTCCAGAAGCTGGCCGCCATCCTCGGGGCCGGGTAGCCCGACCGCCCACCTACTCCTCGGAGACAAGGCCGTCCTCGGTCAGGCCCACCTCGTTCGGGTCGACCTCGGACAGGTCCACATCGTCGAGGGTGAGCAGCGCGTCGAGCTGCTCGGCCATGCTCTTGATCTCGTCGGCTTCGTAATAGCTGCGGTTCAACGTCAGGGTGAGCTGTTGCTGGACCATAGCCAGCGCGTCCTCCGCGGCTGCCGCCGCGTCGTAGATGGAGAACAGCCTGGCCTGCATGGCCTGGGCCGATACGAACCGGGTCCCCCGGGTCTCCGCCTCGGCCGGGAGCGAACGCAGCAGGTCTCCAGGAGTGGGTTCCCGGTCTTCGTCCACTGTGTCGTGTGCATTCACTGTGTCGTGTGCATTCACTGTGTCGTGCGCATTGCCCTCATCGGGGCGGACCTGCTCCATGTCCACGCTCCCTTCGCCATCGCTAACCATCTCGAATTCCCACCTCCCGAACAACTTCAACACCGATGGGCCCGGTCATCTTCCTCACCGGGATAATGACCGCTCTGGCCAGGGTTGATGTACCCGATAGCCAACGGGCGGGCCGGTGAGGACGGTCTGATCAGCGAGAGATGCCCGTGTAGCTCGAGGGGAAGAAGCCCTTGGGGTTGCAGACGAAGCCCGACTTCGGGTCCGGGCTGATCCGGCTCCACTTCCCGTTCTCGTACTGGGCGACGAGCCAGCACTGCCCGGGGATCTTCTGGGCCGGGTTCTGGGTGGACTCGAGGCCGCCGGCGTCGAACGACGTGACCTTGTCCAGCTGGGCGTCGAGGCTGCCCCGGGTCGGATTGGGCCCGGCCGCCTTGAGGGCCTGGACGAACAGCTCCGCGTTCATCCACGCGTCCGCGGTGTACACGTCGAGCTGGGTCTGGGGGTCCACCTTCTTGACCCACTTGTCGAAGAGGGCCACCGCCGGGACCGTTTTGGCATCTTCGCCCCGGTACAGTGCGGTCGTCCCCGTGAAGAGGGTGCCGTTGCCGGCCGAGCCAGGCTTGAAGTCGGCTTCATAGGCGTTGGCCCCGCTCAGGACCAGGGCGTCGAGGTTCTGTTGCTTCATCTCCTGGGCGATGGTGGCGATGTAGGTACCGATCTGGGTGGGCAGGAAGACCAACTTCACCCCGGCGCTCTTCATCTTGATGATGTCGGGCAGAAACGTGGTCTCGGTGTAGCTGGCATCCCGGGAGTACACCCACTTGTAGCCCAGGCTCTCGGTGAGGGCCCGATCGGTCTTCTCCGCCGCCAACACCGACGCGGTGGTGTTGTCGCCGATCATCCCGACCGACTTGACCGCGGAAGGGTACTTCGACTTGAGCCACTTGTAGGGCCCGGTGATGCCCCCCCCGTTGACCATCGGGACGGCCGAGTACAGGTTGGGATCCGTGTACAGGCTCGGGTTCAGTACCTCGGTGACCGTGGGGAGCTTGTTCGCGTCGATGATCGGCTGTTCGGCGTTGTCGAGCAGCGAGAACCCTCCGACGATGGCGAAGTCGTTCTTGGCGATGCTCTGTGTTGCGTTGGCAATCGTTCCCGACGAGAAGGCGCTGTCCCGGGCGTCGAGCACCAGCTTGCGTCCGTTGACCCCGCCCTGGCTGTTGATGTAGGCGAAGTAGGCCTCGGTCCCGATCTTGGCCCCCTCGAACAGCCCGGGCACCGGTGATGAGATATCACTGATCGAACCGACGGTCACCGTCGTGGCCGTGATACCCGGCGTCGCCGGCTCGGCCGCCGAGGCGGCGACGCCACCGGCGCTGGCGACGATGCCGCCTGCTCCGATGGCGCCTGCTCCGATGACGAGAGCGAGACCTCCGGTCGTCATCTTGTTCCTGAAGTACCTCATGACCCCCCCTTTGGGCCGCCCGGCGACGCACCGGGTCAGCGTGTCGTGTCTCTCAATCAGTCTCTTTCAATCGGTTCGGATCTCGCGACGGACGTCGTAGCGCTCGATGTAGCCGCTGAATTCCTCGGCCAGGCCAGCGTAGGTCCAACCGAAGTCCTCTGGGTCGTAGTGATGGCGACCGAAGGCATCCTTCGGTCGATGCTCGAGGAAGGCTTCCATGCGCCGGGCGTGCAGATCGCTCACCTCGCTCCCGAAGTGCCGGTAGAGGTCCTGCACCGTCCCGAGGGGATCGGCCATGAGCGAGTCGTAGTGGAGGTGCCGGCACCATCCGTCCTCGGATTTCTCGTCGAAGGTCACGGCCGAACCGAGGGCAAAGCTGCATTTGCGCTTCCATTCCTCGGCGGTGGGACGTGGGTCGGTCCGGTTGGTCTGCGGCCGCTGGCCGGCGTTGGCCAGACTGGCCAGCGAGGTGACGACCGGGCCGGGGTCGCGGTGGGTCCAGATGATCCGGGCGTCGGGGTAGGCGTCGAGCAGGGCTTCGAGGTGCCACAGGTGGTTGGGCGTCTTGAGGATCCAACGGTCGGTGGGCTGGCGCGACTGGAGGGTCTGGAGGGCCAGGCGATGTTGGGCGTACGCCGGCGCCATGTCGGCGCGCTCCAGCCAGCGGGCATAGGTGGGCACGTGGGCCTGGATCTCGAGGGCCAGGGTCCGCATGTCGTACATGAACAACGTCACGCACTCCTGGGCCAGGGTGGCTCCGAACGGGTGCATGGCCTTGAGCGGGGGATTGAGCTTCATCAGCCCGTCGAGCTCCTTGGCCGTCTGGGCGATGCGGGGATCCTCGGCCGACTCTTCCAGGGTGGCCGGCGGGATGGGGTGGGCCGCCTCCCACTGGAGCAGCGGTCGGGCCATGGGATCGAGCCCGAGCAACATCGACAGCACGCTGGTACCCGTGCGCGGCAGCCCGACGATGACCCAGGGGCTGTCGATGCGCTCGGCATGCACCTCGGGATGGTCCACCGACCATTGCTGGAGGGCGATCCGGTTGGCCAGGGCGGAGGCCGATAGCTTGGCGATCAGGAGGCGGCCGAAGGTGGTGAGGTCGGCCTCGGTCTCGCAGGACTCGAGGAACACCTCCAACGGCTCGCGGTAGCTGCCGCTGCCGAGATCGTCGGAGCCGGCCGCCTTGATCGCCGAAGCCACCACCGACGACGGCTTCAGCGACGGCAGGGTGACTCCGAATCGGGCCAGCCGGGCGCCCACCTGGTTCAGGGCACGGAGGGGTGGGCTTCGAAGCTCGGAGTCGCGCCACGTGTAGCTGACGTCGCTCAACGAGCCATCTCGACGACGGTGCGACCAAGCGAGCGCCGCTCCTCGTGCTCGTCGAGGGCGGCGCCGGCCTCGTCCATGGCCACCCGCCTACCCACGAAGGGACGGATGCTCCCCTCGGCCGCCATGCGCAGCAGGTCGGCATGGACCTCGTCGCCCTCGGCCCGTCCGAACGGGTTGAAGCCGAACCGTCGCATCCCCGGATCGACCGCCTCCGACCAACCCAGCATGACTCCCACGATGTCGATGTTGCCGATGCAGGCCATGCGCAGCGGTCGGCCGGTCATGCCGTTGTCGGCATCGTCGGCGAACCCCACCGCCAGGTAGCGGCCACCGTGCGCCGTGCATCGCCAGGAGCGCTCGACGAAGTCGCCACCGGCCAGGTCGTAGACGACGTCGGCTCCGGCATCCCCGGTCGCGGCCAGCACGGCTTCGACGAAGTCCTCGGCCGTGTGGTCGATGACCAGGTCGGCACCGAGCGAGGCGCACAGTGCACCCTTGTCGGGCCCACCGGCGACGGCGATGACCCGGGCACCCACGGCCTTGCCCAGTTGGATCCCGGCGGTGCCCAGCCCGCTGGCCGCCGAGTGCACCACGAGGGTCTCCCCGCTGCGCAAGCGCCCCCGGCGGAACAGGGCAAGGTGCGAGGTCTGGAAGGTCAGCAGAAACGCGGTGGCCTCGGCGTCGTCGAACTGCTCGGGGGCGTCGAACACCGAGACGGCCGGGGCGATGGCATACTCGGCGATGCCACCCAGGGCCGTCTTGGTGATGGCGACCACCCGCTTGCCCACCCAGGCCTGTGCACCGTCGCCCGCGGCGTCGACGACCCCGCAGACATCCATGCCCAGGGTGAAGGGCGGCGGCGTCGGTACCGAGACCAGATTTCCCCGGCACCGGTCGATGTCGTTGAAGTTCAACGATGCCGCGCCCACCTCGACCCGTACTTCGCCCGGGCCGGGCTCGGGTCGCTCGACGGTGCGCACCGCCAGGACCTCTCCGGGCCGACCGTGCGTGGTCACCTGCAAGGCCTTCATGCTCTCCCCCTGATACGTAAGACGATTGGGGTTCAGTGTCTCACAGACTCCCGCGGCCTGCCACCGACTCGGTCCGCGAACGCGGGGAGGAACCAGGCGGACAGCTGGCGGCGGATCTCGTCGGGCTGACGGCCGCCATCGCCGGGCACGGCCGCATAGGAGATGAGGACCCGGAGGATCCAATCGATGAGATCGGACATGTCCTGCTCCGACACGGAGCCGTCGGCCAGCGACGGTGCCAGGAGCGGCCTGACTCCGGCCTCACCGATGTGGCGGAGCGCCTCGACATGGATGGCCTGGGTGGCGGCCCAGGCCGCCGAGTCGCCGCCGAACACGGCGGCATGCACCGGTCGGTTTCCGATCTCGTCGATCGCGAACATCATGCCTTCGAGGATTCGCTCGACCGGGTCGTCGATGTCGGCCAGGTGGAGCTCGGCGTCGGCCGCCATGGCCGTCGACTCACGGGCCAGCACGGCCAGGAAGATCGCCTCGTGGCTGCCGAACCGACGGTAGAGCGTGGCCCGGGAGATGCCCACCACCCGGGCGATGTCGGCCGCGGTGGTCTTCGCCACCCCAAAGCGGAGGTAGCAGGATGCGGCGGCATCCAGCACGACGTCCGTGTCGACGCCACTGTGACGCTGCTGGGACATGGGACTCCTTGCACGGGGTGTCGACGGCCGATTCCTGGCACCGGGCTTGGCCGGTCACCGCTGCCCGGGAAAGATTAGACGAGTGGTTCCTGTCGTTCGATGCTTGCATCGGGTCCCAACGACGACGCGTCGGCGATCCGATGCCCTATGCTTTGTCCGGATGGCTTGACCGTCTGAGACAGGATCCAATATAGTCTCACGTCTTAACATCCTGCCCAGGCGCACTGACGAGGAGCAAGGGTGCAGACCACCGAGCCATCGGACCACGCGGTGACCATGCCGGTGGAACAGCACGCCGCCGCCGAGCTGGCCCGTGGTGCCGGCGAGCTGTTGGTGGGGCTCCGGACAGGCACGCACCGATCGGGCCGCCCCCTGAGCGACGAGGGGGACCAGCGGTCCCACGACTACCTGATGACCCAGCTGGCCCTGCGGTTCCCCCACGACACCGTCCGGTCGGAGGAGGGACGCGGCACACCGGGGGCGGAGCGCTTGTGGATCGTCGACCCGCTGGACGGCTCCCGGGAGTACGGCGAGGGCCGGGAGGACTGGGCGGTCCATGTCGCGCTGGCCGTCGGGGGCCTTCCGGCCGTCGGTGCCGTCGCCCTCCCGGCCCGGGGGGTGGTGCTCTGCACCGCGGAAGTGCCGCCCATGGCCCCGCCACGAGCCGTGCCGCGGCTGGTGGTCAGCCGCTCCCGTCCGCCGGCCATTGCCGAGACGGTGGCCGATCGGTTGGGTGCGGCAACCATCCCCATGGGTTCGGCGGGTGCAAAGATCGCGGCGGTGATCCGAGGGGAGGCGGAGATCTACGTCCATGCCGGAGGCCAGTACGAGTGGGACTCGGCCGCGCCGGTGGCCGTGGCCTTGGCCGGCGGGTGGCACGCCACCCGACTTGACGGTTCTCCCCTCCGCTACGGCCTCCCCGACCCGTGGCTGCCGGACTTGCTCGTGTGCCACCCGTCCCTGGCCACCGCCGCGCTCGCGGCGGTGGCCGAGCTCGGATGAGCCCGTCGTGAAGCACCTGACCCACCTCGAGCAGCTCGAGGCCGAGAGCATCCAGATCATCCGCGAGGCGGTGGCCGAGAGCGAGCGACCGGTGATGCTCTACTCCATCGGCAAGGACAGCGCGGTCATGCTCCATCTGGCCATGAGGGCATTCGCCCCGGCCAAGCTGCCGTTTCCACTCCTCCATGTCGATACCACGTGGAAGTTCCAGGCCATGTACGAGTTCCGCGACGCCCTGGTGGACAAGCTCGGCCTCGAGCTCATCGTCTACCGGAACGAGGAGTGCGTGGCCCGGGGCATCAACCCCTTCGACCACGGCTCGGCCCTGCACACCGACATGTGGAAGACCCAGGGGCTCAAGCAGGCCCTCGACCTCAACGGCTTCGATGCCGCCTTCGGCGGTGCCCGGCGGGACGAGGAGAAGTCGCGGGCCAAGGAACGGATCTTCTCCCTGCGCTCCGATCAGCACCGCTGGGACCCGAAGCTGCAGCGCCCCGAGCTGTGGCATCTCTACAACGTTCGCCGGAACCGGGGTGAGACCATGCGGGTCTTCCCCCTGTCGAACTGGACCGAGCTCGACGTGTGGCAGTTCATCTACCGGGAACAGATCCCGATCGTCCCGCTCTACCTGGCCGCACCCCGACCGGTGGTCGAGCGGGACGGCACCCTGATCATGGTCGACGACGACCGCATGCGCCTCGAGCCGGGGGAGTCGCCGATGCTGAAGAGCGTGCGCTTCCGCACGCTCGGTTGCTACCCGCTCACCGGAGCGATCGAGAGCGAGGCCGATACCCTGGCCAAGGTGATCCAGGAGATGCTGCTGACGGCGACGTCGGAGCGCCAGGGCCGGGTGATCGACCACGACTCGAGCGGCTCGATGGAGCGCAAGAAGCAAGAGGGGTACTTCTGATGGCCCACGCTCCCGGTGACCTCGCCGCCGGCGACATCGATGCCTATCTGGACGCGCACGAGCGCAAGTCGATGCTCCGCTTCATCACGTGCGGGAGCGTGGACGACGGCAAGAGCACGCTCATCGGTCGGTTGCTGTACGAGTCGAAGCTGGTGTTCGAGGACCATCTGACCGCCCTGGAGGCCGACTCCAAGTCGGTCGGCACCCAGGGGGGCGAGCTCGACTTCGCCCTCCTGGTCGACGGCCTCTCGGCCGAGCGGGAACAGGGCATCACCATCGACGTCGCCTACCGGTTCTTCTCCACCGAGCAGCGCAAGTTCATCGTGGCCGACACGCCTGGCCACGAGCAGTACACGCGGAACATGGTGACCGGCGCCTCGACCGCCGATCTCGCCGTGATCCTGATCGACGCCCGCCGGGGCGTGCTGACCCAGACCCGGCGTCACAGCTATCTGGTGTGGCTGCTGGGGATCAGGCACGTCGTGCTGGCCATCAACAAGCTCGACCTGTGCGACTACTCGCACGATGTGTTCAGCGCCATCAGCGAGGAGTATCGGTCCTTCGCCGCCGAGATCGGCCTCGACGACGTCACCGCCATCCCCATGTCCGCGCTCCGGGGCGACAACATCACCGAGCGGAGCCGGAACACGCCCTGGTACGACGGCCCGACCCTGATCGACCACCTGGAGACGATCGAGATCGACCATGCCGTCCAGGCGGGACCCTTCCGGATGCCGGTCCAATGGGTCAACCGCCCGGATCACGACTTTCGGGGCTTCTGTGGGCGGGTGGTGAGGGGCACCGTCCGCCCGGGCGACCCCGTCCGCGTCCTCCCCTCGGGCCGGCGGACCTCGATCGCCCGGGTCGTGGTCAGCGGCGACGATGCCGACGAGGCCGTCGCCGGCCAGTCGGTCACCCTCACGCTGAGCGACGAGCTCGACGTCAGCCGGGGCGACGTCCTGGCCGCCGACGCCGATCCGCCCGAGGTGGCCGATCAGTTCGAGGCCCACATCGTCTGGATGAACGAGCACCCGATGCTCCCGGGTCGGCCCTACCTGCTGAAGATCGGCACCCGCACCGTCGGCGCCACGCTCGCCCATCCCAAGTACCGGGTGAACGTGAACACCATGGAGCATGCCGCGGCCGCCACCCTCGAGCTCAACGACATCGGCGTGTGCAACATGAACCTCGATCGGTCGATCGCCTTCGACCCCTACATCGAGAGCCGCGAGATGGGCGGCTTCATCCTCATCGATCGTTTCGATAACGCCACCGTCGGTGCCGGGCTCTTGCACTTCGCCCTGCGTCGGTCGGCCAACATCCACTGGCAGGCGATCGAAGTGGACAAAGAGGCGCGCTCAGCCCTCAAGGGCCAGCGGCCCGTGCTCGTCTGGCTCACCGGGCTCTCAGGTGCGGGCAAGTCCACCATCGCCAACATCGTCGAGCGCAAGCTGCACAAGCTCGGACGGCACACCTACCTTCTGGACGGGGACAACGTCCGCCATGGCCTCAACAAGGACCTGGGGTTCACCGATGCGGACCGGGTGGAGAACATCCGCCGCACCGCGGAGGTGGCCGGGCTCATGGTCGATGCCGGTCTGATCGTCATCGCCTCGTTCATCTCGCCCTTCCGGTCCGAGCGCGACTTCGCCCGCAGCTGTGTCCGACCGGGAGAGTTCGTCGAGGTGTTCGTCGACACCCCCTTGGCCGTGGCCGAAGCCCGCGATCCCAAGGGCCTGTTCAAGAAGGCGCGGCGAGGGGAGCTCATCAACTTCACCGGGGTCGACTCCCCCTACGAGCCTCCCGCCCATCCCGAGATGCACATCGACACCACCCGGACCGGCCCCGAGGAGGCGGCCGATGCCGTCATCGAGCTCGTCCACCGGCTCGGGCACTCGCAGTCCGAGCCCGATCGCTGATGTCCGGTGGATGAGGGGAGGATCCATGGTTGGTGCGTCTGTGCCTAAGGAGGGCGTGGCCCTCCTGGCCCGGAAGACGTGGCGGACGGTTGAGCCGCTGCACGGGATGATCTACTTCGTGCCCGAAGCGGCCGAGGCGTACGCGGCGCTCGGCATCACCGGGACGAACGGCTACTTCGCCTCGCGCGCCGCGCCCATGGGGGCGGTGTCGGCCGAGGTCGTGATCTCGACTTTCTACAACTTCAAGCCCGACCTGGTGCGAGCCGCCATTCCCGGTGCCTGGGAGGTCGCGTCGCCCGAGGAGCTGATCAGGGCCAGGTTGGGCGCCGTCGACAAGGCCTACCGGCGCCTCCTGGGCGACGACATCGTCGAGTCCGATGCGATGCGCCGCGCCGCCGAACTGGCGCGGGTCGTGGCCGACGACGCGACCACCCGTCTCGAGGGCCGACCCCTCTGCGCCGGTCACGCCCGGCTCGACTGGCCGGACCAGCCCCATCTCGCCCTCTGGCAGGCACAGTCGATCCTGCGGGAGTTCCGGGGAGACGGCCATATCGCCCTTCTCGTCCTCCATGAGCTGTCGGGGATCGAGGCCCTCATCACCCACGGGGCCGGCGGTGACGCCCCCCTGGCCCTGCTCCGCTCCACCCGTGGCTGGTCGGACGGGGAGTGGGCAGCGGCCGAGGCCTCGCTGTGCCGACGGGGCTGGCTGTCTGATGGCGCCGACGAGGCGACGTTCACCGAGTGGGGCGCAGCACAGCGCCAGGAGATCGAGGACGAGACGGATCGGCTGGCCGCCGCGCCCTATGCCGAGCTCGGCGACGAGGGCTGCACCGAGCTCCGGTCGCTGACGCGTCCCTGGAGCACGCAGGTCTCCGAGGTCCTTTTCCGCTGACCCCACGAGGTGGGGTTTGCCTCAAGCTCGTGATTCGGCCGCCTCGGCCAGGGTCAGCCACTCTTCCTCGGCGGCATCCAGCGCCGCCTGGGCCTCGGCCAGCTCGGTACCCAGATGGGTCATCTCCCGGTGGTCGACCGCGCCGGCCAGTGCCTCGGCTACCCGGTCGCGCTGCCGCTGCAAGCGGGTCATGCGCTTCTCCGCGTCGCGCAGGAGCCGGCGGACGGGTGGCGGCTTTCCGCCCGCATCCGGCCCCGCCGCTCCGGTCGTCCGCGACGACTCAGCCGGTGATCGGGGGGGAAGCGACCCGGCTCGGCGGGCATCGCCATGACCGACCCGGGCGATCCAGCCGGCCACGCCGCCCGGTACGGCCGACACCCTGCCGCCGTCCTCCACCGCCACCAGCCGGTCGGTGGTCCGCTCCAAGAAGGTACGGTCGTGGCTGACCACCACCAGCGCTCCCGGCCAATCCTCGAGGAAGTCCTCCAGGATCCGGAGCGTGTCGAGGTCGAAGTCGTTGGTCGGCTCGTCGAGGAACAGGACGTTGGGCCGGTCGGCGATCACCAACAACAGTTGCAGCCGGCGCCGCTCGCCGCCCGAGAGGGTGCCGACCCGGGCGAAGGGCAATTCGCCCGAGAACGAGAAGCGCTTCATCAAGTCGACGTCAGCGAAGGAGCCCGGTGAGCGATGCGGGCCGGCCACCAGGTCCTGCACCCGCGCCTCGGGGTCGAGCTCCGCTCCCCGCTGGTCGTAGTAGCCCACCACCACGGTCTGTCCGGTCTCGACCCGCCCCGCCGTGGGGCCGCGTCTGCCGGCCATGACATCGACCAAGGTGGACTTGCCCGACCCGTTGGCCCCCACGATGCCGAGGCGCTCGCGTCGACCCAAGGTGAGATCGACGTCGGAGAGCACCGTGGCCCCGTCGTCGTAGTGGAACCCGACGCCAAGGCACTCGATGACCTTGTCGCCCAGTCGGGGCGTGTCGCTGGCGACGTCGAACTCGGTCGTCGGCACCGCGGCGTCGGGTCTGCCCTCGATCAGGCGCACCGCGGCGTCCACCCTCGCCTGCGGCTTGCGGGACCGGGCCTTCGCCCCTCGACGGAGCCACGCCAGCTCCCGTCGGGCCAGGTTCCTGCGCGTCGATTCGGCTGACGCCGCCCGTTCCTCCCGCTCGGCCCTGGCCTCCAGGTACGACCCGTATCCCCCGTCGTGCCCATGCACCTGCCCCCGGTCCAGTTCGAGCATCCGGGTGGTGAGCCGGTCGAGCAGGTGCCGGTCGTGGGTCACCAGCACCAGGCCGCCGCGGAACGAGAGCAGCCGTTGCTCGAGCCAGGCCACGGCGCCCAGGTCGAGGTGGTTGGTGGGCTCGTCCAGAATCAGGAGCTCCGCTGGGTGGGCCAGGACCCGGGCCAGGGCCACCCGCTTGGCCTGTCCACCCGAGAGCGTCGCCACATGCTCGTCGACTGCAGACCCCATGCCCAGGCGGTCGAGGGCGGCGTCGGCCTCCCATCCCTCCCCGATGGCCGACCGCACCGTCCCGGCCGGCAACTCGGGCACCTGCTCCAAGAACCCGACACGCGAGCCGCGGCCTCGACGGACCTGGCCCTCCTGTGGCAGCTCTTCGCCGGCCATGATTCTCAAGAGCGTCGATTTTCCGCTGCCGTTGGTGCCCACCACCCCGATCCGGTCGCCGTCGGAGACGGTGAGGGACAGGCCCTCGAACAGCACTCGATCCACCCTGCGTACCGCTACCTGTTCCAGATCGACGAGCACAGCCACGAGTCGCCCAGGGTACCGGTCTCCGGGCCGGACGCTGCCGGTCCCGTTGCCGCAAGGGCCGACCCCGGGCCGCCCTAACGTGCGTCCATGACTCCTCCATCCCGCGTCTTCGAGCTCCGCACGTACCACGCCGCCCCGGGCAAGTTCGACGCCCTCCACGCCCGATTCCGGGACCACACCTGTGCCCTGTTCGAGAAGCACGGCTTCACCATGGTCGGGTTCTGGACGCCACAGGACGGGCACGGCCTGCCCGCCGAGACCCTCGTCTACCTGCTCGCCTTCAGCAACCGGCATGCCGCCGACGAGGCTTGGTCGGCCTTCCGGGCCGACCCGGAGTGGATCAGGGCCAAAGCCGAGAGCGAGGAGCAGGGCGTGCTCACGACGGCGATCGAGTCCGTCTTCCTCACGGCCACGGACTATTCCCCACTCAGCTGATGCTTGACGCCGCCGCCCCGTGGCTTGCCGTGGCCACCGGCGTGTGCGCAACTCGGCCCAGCGACAGGGACAAGGGCGGCAGCGAATGGCACGATGGGGGCATGACTGAATCGTGGAAACGCATCCCGGTGTCGGAAGTCCGAGTGGGCGACCGAGTCCGGCTCGAGTCAGGGGCAGAAGTGCTCGTGTCGAGGATCGAGCCCAGGTTCATGGGCATGGACACCATGGTCGCCTTCATCGAGGACACCCCGGCCCGATGGTACAAGCAGCCCCTGCCCCAGACGGCCGATGTCGAGGTCGAGCGGGCGAGCTGAACCGAGCTGCACAAGGAGCGGCATGGAGACGACACGATCGGCCGACGGCACCCGGATCGCCTTCGACCGCACCGGTGACGGGCCGCACCTCGTCCTGGTGCTCGGGGCATTCTGCGATCGATCGACGCCGGCCGCGCTGGCGGCCAAGCTGGTCCCCGAATTCACCGTGTTCTCGTACGACCGCCGGGGACGCGGCGAGAGCGGCGACACCCTGCCCTCTGTGGTCGACCATGAGATCGAGGACCTCGAGGCAGTGGTCGGAGCCGCCGGTGGATCCGCCTTCGTCTACGGGCACTCGTCGGGAGCCGTCCTCGCGCTCGAGGCCGCGGCTCGGGGCCTTTCGGCCACCAGGCTGGTGGTCTACGAGCCGCCCTACATCGTCGAGGGCACCCGGGACCGACCCACCACCCTGGCCCCCCGCGTGAGCGACCTGATCGCCTCCGGCCGGAGGGGCGAGGCGGTCGAGCTGTTCCTGATCGAGGGGCCCGGGGTGCCGCCGGAGGTCCTGGCCACGATGAAGACCGCACCCTTGTGGGCCCGGTTCGAGGCGATGGCCCACACCCTCCCCTACGACCTGGCCGTCTGCGCCGATCAGGTGGTCCCCGTCGAGCGTTTGGCCACCATCGATGTTCCGACCCTCGCCCTCGGCGGCGGTGACAGTCCCCCATGGGCCCGCCAGGCCGTAGAGGCCGTTGCCCGGGCGATCCCCGGCAGCGAGCACCGCGTGCTCGACGGACAGACCCACGGGGTCGCCGACGACGTCCTGGTCCCTGTCCTGGAGGAGTTTCTCCTCCGCTGATCGGGCTTGGGAGAGAGCGCCCGGCTTGGGCACTCTGCATGCCGTCGGGCACTCTGCATGCCGTCGGGCACTCTGCTTGCCCTACTAGGGCGCCAGTCTTGCGCTACGACGGAGGATTCTTGCTGTGGATCGCCATGGGCCTCGTACCTCGGTGAGCTGGAGTGGAGCCGAAATGGGAGCCGCCGGACCGGCCCCGGCGGCTCCTTGCGACCGGCGGCCCGGGCTTTCGGGGAGTACCATTGCCGGATCAGCCCTCTCGGTAGCCACCGACGGCCACTGCGGGCGCTGACCTTCTCAGATCATCCCGACGGGCACGCCGGCTCTGTTCTGCACCTCCCTTCCCCTCGGCACGTGCTCTGGCACGCGGTGCCCGTCGTGTTGGAGGGCGTGGTCGCGCCCCTTGCCGCCTACTACCTCATGTTGTTGCTCGCCGGGTTTCGCGGCGCCCTGATCGGGGCCCTGGCCTGGTCGTACCTGATCGTTGGCCGCCGGCTGGTGCGGCATCAGCGGGTATCGACCCTGCTCATAGTGGGCACCGCCCTCTTGACCCTGCGGACCATCATCTCATTTGTGACCGGAAGCGCCTTCATCTATTTCATCCAGCCCACGGCGAGCACCTTTCTCGTCTCGCTGGCCCTCGTGGGCTCGGCTCTCCTGGGTCGGCCGTTCACCCAGCGCTTCACGCACGATTTCTGTCCCCTCACCCCCGAGCTGCTCGCCCGCCCGACCGTGCACCGTTTCTTCGTGCGCGTCTCGTTCCTGTGGGCCACGGTCATGTTCCTCAACGGTGCCGTCGTGCTCTGGCTCCTCCTCACCGAGTCGGTGGGGGCCTTCGCAGTGGAGCGCAGCGGGATCTCGGTGTCGCTCACCGCGGTGGCCATCGCCCTCTCGGTGATCTGGTTCGCTCGCAGCATGCGACGAGACGGTGTCACGGTTCACTTCGGGAGGGCCCGACGGCCAGATCCAGCGGCCCTCCCAGCTTCGTAGCCGGCCCCCAGCGCCGGCGCCGGGCCCACCCCGCCGCGAGCGGCCCTCCCAGCCCCAAGGGCGGCGCTCCGTGCGCCACGCCGGCCCCGTCGTGTCCGGCTGCGCCATCGGAAAGACTGATCCCCATGGACAATCTCAAGCACTCGGCATCGGTGATCGTCGCCCGCTCGCCCGACGACCTTTACCGGATGGTCTCGGACGTGACCAGGATGGGCGAGTGGAGCCCGGTCTGCAAGGCCTGTTGGTGGGACGAGGGGGAGACACCACGGGCGGGGGCCTGGTTCACGGGCCGAAACGAGCTGCCCGACCGGACCTGGGAAACGCGATCCGAGGTCGCGGTGGCCGAGCCCGGGCGGGAGTTCACGTTCGTCGTCGGTGGCACGTTTGCCCGGTGGGGCTACACGTTCGAGCCGGTCGATGGGGGGACGAAGGTGACCGAGTCCTGGGAGTTCCTACCCGGCGGCATCGCCATGTTCGAGGAGCGGTTCGGTGCCGACGCGCCGGCCCAGATCCAGCAGCGCATCGACGCTGCCCACAACGGGATCCCAGCGACGTTGGCCGCCCTCAAGTCGACGGCCGAATCGGCGTGAACGCACCGGGGTGACGGGGCCAGCATCCCGACCGGGCCCGAGCGGACAGCCCGATCGAGCCACAGCCGACGGCCCGATCGGGCCCCGGGAGCTCGGTCAGCCCTGCGTCACGTGTACATCAGCGACCCCGGCGTGGTCAGCAGCTCTCCGGTCTCGAGCCAGGTCTTGAGCCCGGAGAGGATCATCGGCCAGCCGCCGTAGAGCTCGTCGTTCGCACCTTCGCGGAGCTGGTCGTGAGTGACGGTGAGGCGGCAGGAGTCGGCCACGGGCTCGATCTCCCAGGTGACGCGGGTGGCGCCCTCGCTCTTCACTGCGTCGCTCCAGAGGGCGGTCATGCTCTGGACCAGCCGCCGCGGCGGGTCGACCTCGAGGTTCTCGCCCTCACCGAGGAGCACGCCGGCTTCGGGATGGCCCATCTCGTAGTGCGACCCCGGCGTCCAGTCCGACGTGATCCCAGCGCCGAAGTTGTACTTGCTCCGGATGGCCGGGTCGGTGATCGCGTCCCAGAGGCGCTCGGGGGTCGTGCGGATGTAGATCTCGAATACCTTTTCCATTGGACTCTCCAGACTGTGCTTGAGGCCGCTGAGCGCAGCCGCCCACGGCTCGGCGTACTTGCCCACCCACCGGTCGTGGACGAGCCGGATGGGGACCGGGTTCAAGAAGTGGAGCTTCTCGCGGCCACGCCGCTTGGAGACCACCAGGCCCGCCTCCTCGAGCTGCTTGAGGTGCTTCATCACGCCGAAGCGAGACATGGCGAAGCGCTCCTCGAGCGCGCTCAGGGTCTGCCCGTCCTCTGCGAAGAGCTCGTCGAGCAAGCTCCGCCGGGTCGGATCGGCAAGGGCCTTGAACACTGCGTCCACAGATCCACAATAGGTGACTATTTGGTCACGTGTCAATCCCCTGGGACGTATCTCGACGGCGTCGCTCGAACCGGCGGTTGCCCCAACCGGCGTCGCTCGAACCGGCGTCGCTCGAACCGGCGGTTAGGCGTTGTTGGCCCGGGAACCACCCGGAATTCTCGGGAATTTCCGGGTCGAGCGTCGATCCGGCTCCGCCCCGTTCGTAGTGACAGTGTTGGGCCGGTGCCGAGCCGGCCCCGTCCAGAGGAGGTACCCGATGAAGCAGTACCTGTTGTCAGTGCACATGGTCGAGGGCGAGGAGACCCCGCCACCCGAGGTGATGCAGGAGGCCTACGAGAGGGTCGACGCCCTCAACCAGCTGCTGCAGGCCGAAGGCGCCTGGGTGTTCGCCGGTGGTCTCCACCCGCCGACGACGGCGACCGTGGTGCAGGACCGCGACGGTGAGATCCTCACCACCGACGGTCCCTTCGCCGAGACCAAGGAGCAGCTCGGCGGGTTCTGGGTCATTGCGGTCGAGGACCTCGACGCCGCCCTGGCCTGGGCGGCCCAGGCCACGAGAGCCTGCGGCGGCCCGGTCGAGGTCCGTCCTTTCCAAGATGAGCCGGGGGAGTAGGACCCTCCGGTGGCCGTCGGGGTCGGCGAGGTCGAGCGGCACTTCCGGGCCGAGTACGGCCGGACGGTGGCCACCCTCGTCCGATCCTTCGGCGACATCGATCTGGCCGAGGAGGCCGTGCAGGAGGCGTTCGCGGTGGCCATCGACCGGTGGGCGGAGCGAGGCGTCCCGCCGAACCCTGGCGCGTGGATCACGACCACGGCCCGGAACAGCGCCATCGACCGGCTCCGTCGCGAGGCATCCCGCGCCGACCGTCAGGCCCAGGCCGCAGTTATCCACCAGCGGGAGGAGCCACCCGAGCCGGTGGGACCGGTGAGGGACGATCGGTTACGGCTGATCTTCACCTGCTGCCATCCCGCACTGGCCCATCGCGCTCAGGTGGCCCTGACCCTGCGGCTCCTGGGCGGGCTCGAGACGCGCGAGATCGCCCGGGCCTTCCTCGTACCCGAGGCGACCATGGCCCAACGCCTGGTCCGGGCGAAGGGGAAGATCAAGGCGGCCGGCATTCCCTATCGCGTTCCCAACGACGCCGACCTTCCCCAGCGGCTCAACGCGGTGCTGTCGGTCGTCTACCTGATCTTCAACGAGGGCTACACAGCCACTGCCGGCGACGCGCTCCTGCGCGAGGACCTCTGTGCCGAGGCGATCCGGCTGGCTCGATTGATGGTCGAGTTGCTGCCCGACGAGCCCGAGGTGTTCGGGCTGCTGGCGTTGCTGGTGTTGACCCACTCGCGGCGAGCGGCCCGTACGTCCCGCGACGGTTCGCTGGTCGTCCTGCCCAGTCAGGACCGGTCCCTCTGGGATCAGGCGCTCATCCAAGAGGGCCAGGCGTTGGTCCGCGCCTCGCTCCGTCGGAACATGCCCGGCCCCTACCAGATCCAGGCGGCCATCAGCGCCGTCCACAGCGATGCGGCCACCGCAGCGGACACCGAGTGGGCCCAGATCCTCCAGCTTTACGACCAGCTGATGGCCCTGGCGCCCACGCCGCTGGTCGAGCTCAATCGGGCCGTGGCTGTGGCCGAGGTCGACGGTCCCCATGCGGGGCTCGCCGTCGTCGACCGGCTCGACCTGAACCAGTACCACCTCTTCCACGCCACCCGGGCCGACCTGCTCCAACGGGTCGGTCGCTCCGCCGATGCGGCCGAGGCCTATACCGCCGCCCTGGCCCTCACCACGAACTCGGCTGAGCGGGCGTTCTTGGAACAGCGTCGCCAGGCGAGCGCAAGCCGGTGACCCCGGGCCGGGTTCGGGTGCGTTCTCGTCATTGCCTTCCGGGCTCAGATGCCGCGGAAGGCCACGATGGACGTGCCGCCCTGGGCGTAGAGCATGCCGCCGGCCACCGCCAGCGAGGGGAAGGACGTGGCTTGGGCCCCGACCGGGTCGGTCAACAAGACGGCACCGGTCTGCTCGTTCAGCTCGGCCAGCTGCCCGGTCCGGGTGACCGCCCAGACCCTGCCGGCGGCAACTGCCGGGGCTGCGGCCACGACCGAGGGCTGGGTCCACACGGTGTGAAACGTGTGGTCCGGGTTCACCTGCAATGCCGTGAGCCCGCTCAGGCAGGGGACCACGACGGTGGATCCGTCGACAGCCGTCCCCCCGAAGGCCTGGGCGGCGCACACCCTGGCCGAGTAGAGCTGGCCGCCGATGCCGCCCAGGTTGGCCGGGTCGAGAAGGTAGCCGACTCCCTGCTTGCCGATCTGGAAGAGGTCGCCGTCGGCCAGCGTCGGTGAGACCGAACCGAGATCGAGATCGTCTGCGTTGAGCTGTGCCCAATTCGACGGCGAGAAGGTCCCCTGTACCTGCAAGGTCGGGGAGAGGGCGATGACCGAATCGCCGTCGTCGTGGTTCGATGTGGACGCCCCGTTGCCGGTCGCGACGAAAAGCGTCCCGGAGCCGTCGACGACCGCCCCGGCCGGAGCCCAGATCGCCCCCTGTCGAGAGGTAGGGACGGCGAACGTGCTCTGGGCTCCCGACCCCGAGGTCGGAAAGCTCACCACGAAGCCGCGGTAATTGCCGCAATCGCCGAACAGGCCGCCGAAGGGAACGTAGACGTTGCCACCCTCGACGGTGAGCGCGCTGCGCTGCTGCTCGGCCAGCTCGTCGACACCGGGAAGGTCGATGGTCTGACGGGATCGCACCCGGCCGTCCAGAAGGTTGATGCCGACCAGCTGGTGCAGGCCCGGCTCGACGAACGCCACCACCCAGACCTCATCGTCGGCCGGGTCGATGACGGGGGTGCCGGTGATGCCGGAGGGATCGATGTTCCCGCACGGCAGGGCGCTTCCGGGAACCGGTGCCCCGACGCGTGCCGACCACTCGACCGCTCCTGAGGCGGCATCGAGGGAGTACACGGTGTCGTTCTCGGTGGCGGCGATGACCCGGTCGCCGTCGACCAACGGCTCGGCGTACACCTGGCCGTCGAGCTGGGCTCGCCACCGTTGGCCGACGGCTGTGACGGGGGGCTCGTTCGGATCGAGCCCGGAACGGGCCAGATCACGGTGGTAGGTCAGCCATTGGTCGTCGGCGGGCGGCGCCGTGCTCGACGTAGAGGACCCGCCGGAGGCCGAGGTCGCTGACCGGCTCGTCGTTGGTCCTGGCTGGGACCGACCGGTGGGCTGGCCGCAGGCGGCGAGCAGGGACACGCAGACGAAGAGAGCTGCCGCTGCCCGGAACCTGCCCACGCCGCATCATCGTGTGCGCCGGACTCTGTCCACACAGGCTGGACTCTGTCCATACAGGCTGGGGACCCTGTCCATACAGGCTGGGGACTCTGTCAGGTAGGTCGTATGCTCGGTCCCGTGACCACCTCGAGGAGGAGCCCGTGACGACGACAGACGTGGCGAGGACCGATGTGCAGAGCGAAGCGGAAGTCGACGAGCTGGTCGACCGACTGCTGGCCGACGTCCCGCCCAAGACGGTCTCGGCCCAGGCGTTTCTCGGCGAGCAGTTCGACCGCGGCCTGGCCTGGGTGCATTTCCCGGTGGGCCACGGTGGCCTGGGGTTGAGCCCCGGGCTGCACGGACGGGTGGTCCGTCAGCTGGCCGCGGCGGGGGCACCGTCGGCGGCCATCGGAAACGTCATCGGCTACGGCATGGTGGCACCGACCGTTGTCGTGCACGGCACCGAGGAACAGAAGGACCGTTACCTCCGGCCGCTCTTCACCTGTGAGGAGATCTGGTGCCAGCTGTTCAGCGAGCCCGGAGCGGGATCCGACGTGGCCAGCCTGGCCACCCGGGCGGTGCGTGACGGGGACGAGTGGGTGCTGAACGGCCAGAAGGTGTGGACGACCGTGGCCCATCTGTCGAGCTTTGGGTTGCTCCTGGCCCGGACCGACCCGGACCTGCCCAAGCACCGAGGGATGTCCGCCTTCCTGGTCGACATGCATGCCCCGGGCGTCGAGGTCCGGCCGCTCTATCAGATCACCGGCGAGGCCGAGTTCAACGAGATCTTCTTCACCGACGCCCGGGTCTCCGATGCCGGACGCTTGGGCGGCGAGGGAGACGGCTGGCGAGTAGCCGTCACCACGCTCATGAACGAGCGGGTGTCCATCGGGGGCAACGTCGCCCCTCGCGGTGCCGGCCCGATCGGCGATGCCGTTCGACTGTGGCGTGAGCGGTGGGCAGGGTCCACGTCGCCGCAGGCCGTCGCCCACCGGGACCGGTTGATGTCGCTGTGGGCCAGCAACGAGGCAGCCCGGCTCACCAACCTCCGTGCGTCGATCGCCCGAGGGGTGGGGACACCCGGTCCAGAGGGCTCCGTGGCCAAGTTGGCCTTCGCCGAGCTCAACCAGAAGATCTACGAGTTGTGCATGGACCTGATGGGCGCGGAGGGCATGCTCTACGGGTCGGACTACCCGAAGATCCGGCCCGACCACATCGCGCTCGGGACCCCCGACGTGCACAAGGCGTTTCTGCGGGCGCGGGCAAACTCCATCGAGGGAGGCACGTCCGAAGTGATGCGCAACATCCTGGGAGAGCGGGTCCTCGGGCTCCCCGGCGAGCCGCGAACGGACAAGGACATCGCCTGGAGGGACCTGCCCCGTAGCTGAGCAGCAGGGATGTGACGTCGGCCCAGGCTGGCACCCGGATGGTCGCCTCCGCCGAATCGCCGGAGCCGTCGGCTACGTAGCGCCAGGCACCCCGAGGAGCCGCGACAGGACCTCGTCGATGGCGTCAGCGCCCAGCTCCGCTTCCCTGTCGGGCTGGTCGGAGCGGGCGACGATGAGGGCGATCTCGTTGATCGAGGCCAGGATCACGTGCGAGAAGACGTCGATCAGCGCTGCGTCCAGGTCGCCCTGCTCGGCGATGGCGCTGAGCACCCCCTTGATCAGTCCGAGGGCGTGCCGTTCTTCGAGGGCGCGCCAGCGCTCCCACCCGAGCACCGCCGGCGCGTCGATCAGCAGAACACGCTGCACGACTGGGTCCCCAGCCAGGTGCACCCAGGCCAGTGACCCCGATCGAAGGATTGCCTTCGGGTCGGTGGCGTCACCTGCTGCCTCCATCAACCTGAGCCCCACGTCGCTCTCGATGGCTTCGAGCACCGCTTCGAACAGGGCTTCTTTGTTCTTGAAGTGGTGGTAGAGGGATCCGCGGCTAACCGACGCCTCCTCGAGGACCGCCTCGATCGACGTCTCCTCGTACCCCCGTTCGGCGAACAGCCTGGTCGCCACCTCGATCAGGTGGTCGCGGGTGGCCGCGCCCCGAGCCACGTTCTGGTTCGTCCGATCGGGCATCCTCTGCGTTCCCCTCCTTGACATACCGACTATCGGTCTACTACTCTAGACCGATAGTCGGTATAGGCAATCTACCTCCCGGCAGCCGCCGGACCGGGTACTTGGACCCTTTCACACCAGGAGGAACGCACATGAACGTTTCCGAGCTCGAGACGCACCGTCAAACCGTCGAGACGGCGATGGGGCCCGTGAGCTATCTCGATGTCGGCGAGGGTCCGGTGACCCTGTTCGTCCACGGGGTGGGGACGAATGCCCTGTTTTGGCGCCACGCCGTCACTGCCCTGGCCGGCGAGCGTCGGTGTGTGGCCGTGGACCTCCCCCTGCACGGTCACACACCAGCAGCGCCCGACCAGGACTTCCACCTGGGCTCGCTGGCTGCGGTGCTCGACGCCTTCTGTACGTCGGCCGACCTGGGCGTGCTCGATCTGGTTGCCAACGACACCGGAGGCGCGGTGTCCCAGGTGTTTGCGGCCAGGCACCCCGAGCGCCTGCGTTCGCTGTGCCTGACCAACTGTGACACGCACGACAACATTCCGCCCGAGGCGTTCAAGCCCACCGTCGAACTGGCCGAGGCCGGGGCGATCGTCGCCGGGGCACCTGACCTGTTGGCCGACCTTGCTCTCGCTCGCGAAACGGTCTTCGGGTCCGGCTACGAGGACATCGCCGCCCTCCCCATCGAGGTCCTGCGACTGTTCCTCCGTCCGGTGATCGGAACTCCCGAACGGGCGCGCCAGTTCGAGCAGCTCCTCGTCTCGCTGCGCCCGGAGGACCTCCTGGCCGTCGAGCCTGACCTGTCTCGGCTCGAGGTTCCGACCCTCATCGCCTGGGGCACCGGCGACCCGTTCTTCGAGCTCTCGTGGGCCTACTGGCTGAAGGACCTGATCCCCGGTGCGACTGGCGTCGTCGAGATCGAGGGTGGCCGGCTCTTCTTTCCCGACGAGCGCTCCGGTGAGTTGGTCAGCTCGTTGCGCCAGCATTGGGCAGCGCTGGCTGCGGCGTGAGCCCGTCGTAGATCCGTCAGCCTTCGAGGAGGTGCCGGGGCCCGGGCCCGCGGTCACCAGCGCGATCGTCGGGGTTGAGAAGCTTGCAGAACCGCAAGGAGAGGCATCCACAGCCGATGCAGCCCCCGAGGCGGTCCCGGAGCCGTTCGAGCAGGGCGATCTGTGCGTCGAGGCGCGGGCGCCATGACGTGGAGAGCCGTTCCCAGTCCTTGGCAGTCGGCGTCCGGTTCTCGGGCAATGACTCGAGTGCCACCCGGATCTCGTCGAGGCGCAGGCCCACCTGCTGGGCAACCCGGATGAACGCCACCCGTCGCAGCGTGTCCCGGGTGTAGCGACGCTGCCCACCCTCCGATCGGGCGGCGTGGATGAGCCCCTCCGATTCGTAGAACCGGAGAGCCGAAGCCGCGACACCGGCGCGCTCGCTCAAGGCACCGATGGTCAGCTCAGGCTCCATGTCGAGAAGCTACCCGGTATCGGGCCCTAACCTCAAGGAAACTTGAAGTACTGCGCCATGGGTCCGCAGAAGGTCTGCCAATGAGCACCCAGTTCGGGCGGCAGCTGCGCTGTGACGGCGGTGCGCAGCGGCGACGGCGTCACCGCTGTGCGCTACGGCAACAGCTTGAACGCCACCTCGTGGTCGTCGGACACCTCGACGTCGAGTGTCCTGTCCTCGAGCAGCGGCGCCACTTGAAGGTCGAGGAACACCTGTGATCCCTGCTCGTCGACGACCTGATCGGTGGGCTCGGGGTTCGCAGTGACCGCCAGCCCCAGCTCGATCTGGTCGGCATCCACCGGGTTCGAGGAAATTCGAAGTCCGGCTCCCGGATGATCGGACACGAGATCTTGAATTACTTGGGCTGCATCAGGAGTGAGAGTCAACACTGTTGTTCACCTTCCGTTCGCGGGCACAAGCGAGTGTTCTACCCTTTCTGCAGGACCGGAAACATCCGCTGGAGGTGGTCAGAGTCACCGTCGTGGCCACGGTCTCGGCCACGGTCTCGGCCACGGCAACACCCTCGAGCGACGCTCGCCACGAACGCGTCGGGCAGCGAAGATCAGAGCTTGAAATCCCCGGACAGAAACCCTTCCCATACGCGCAGAGCTGTCTGTTCGGGCTCCTCTGTGCTGGTATCGATCACGTAGCGTTCGTGTCCGGCAAGGTTCGAAAACCGTTCCCACATGAAGCGGATCGGGTCTTCATCGACAAGATGCCCATGGCCTGGTACCCGACTCTCCATCTTCGAACGACCAGCAGCACGGGCCAAGGCGATGGGTAGAGCCGGTCGGAGGACGACGTAGTGGGCCTCTACGTCGTGCTGCCCCAGTTCTTGGGTGACGATGTCGAGATACCAGGGACCGACGACCGCATCGAGCACTACGGGGTAGCCACCTTGGGCGAAGACCGAGGTGGCGGCCATGAACGACCTGAGCACGATGCGATTCTGGCGGTCAGCCGAGGGCTCCCACGGAGGGATGAACCCCTTGACGATGGTGGACCAGAACCAGTCGGACTCGATGCAGACTCCGCGTTCGTGCCGCCCGGCGACCAGCCTCGACACAGTCGACTTCCCTGACCCCGGCGGTCCGGTGACGATGAGCACGGGCTGGGGTGGCACGAGCCCGACGGTACAGGGCAAAGTCGTCCACGTCTGGCTGTGTCGCCGCCCTCGATATGCGACGGGCCGGCGCCGTCGATATTGGACGGCGAGTCGCTGTTGCCTGCGGCTCTTCAACTCCGGCTCTTCAACTCCGGCACCTTCAATTCGAGCACTTATAGTACAAGTACTTATAGTACAAGTACTCTAAGTACCGGAATTGAAAATATGGGGCAGGCGCAGCGGGGTCGACGGAGGTGCCGACGGCCTGACGTCCGTGGTTCGCGGTCACCCACGGGACGGCTAGGTCGTTTTCCTCCCGGCCGTCGATCCCGTGTAGGTTCCATCTGCCGTAGGGAACCGGTGGCCTACTTGGGGGATCAGTGGACGAGACGACGTTCGGACGACGGTTCGAGGGCAAGGTCGCGATCGTGACCGGCGCCTCGACCAATCCCGGAATCGGTCGGTCCTCGGCCCGCCGCCTCGCCCTCGAAGGGGCATCGGTGGTCATCAATGCGCGGTCCGAGGACAAGCTCCGCGACACCGAGCGAGCCTTGCAATCCGAAGGACTCTCCGTCGTGGCCGTGGCCGGCTCCGCCGATGACGCCGCCACCCCGGTGCTCTTGGTCGACACGGCGCTCGAGCGCTTTGGTCGGATCGACCTGCTGGCCAACACGGTCGGCGGCGCTCCACACCCGGGGTCGGCGTTGGACATCGATCGTGCCGCCTTCATGGACACCGTGTCCCTGAACACCTGGCCCACCCTGGCCCTGATCCAAGAAGCGGTCCGTCGCGGGCTCGGTGATGACGGGGGCGGTGCCATCGTCAATATCTCGAGCGGGTCCCCGAAGAAGACGACCCCGTCGATGGCCGCCTATGCCGCGGCCAAGGCGGCGCTCAATGCGGTGACCCGGACCCTGGCCAACGACCTGGGTAGGCGCGGCGTGCGCGTCAACGCGGTCAGCCCCGGGCTGACCAAGACCACGGCCACCCAATCGATGTGGGAGAACGACGAGGGTGCGGGTGCGGGCAGCCACCTTCTACTGGGGCGCCTCACCGAGGCCGACGATATCGGGGCGGCCGTGGCCTTCCTGCTCTCGGACGACGCACGTTCGATCACCGGCGTCCTCATCGACGTGGACGCCGGCAACCATGTCTCTTCTGGGGCATGGTCACCGTTCCAGGCCCAGCCCACCGACCGCTGAGGCCGACGGTGAGCACGGCGATCGAGCTCAGCGGGCGAAATGCCCTGGTCGTGGGGGGTGGAGGTGGCGGCATCGGCACGGCCATGGCCGTCACCCTGGCCGAGGCGGGTGCCGACGTGGCCGTCATCACCTATGTGGCCGAGCACGCCAGGGACACAGAGGACCGGATCCGTGCCCTCGGGCGCCGAGCGATCGGGGTGGTGGCCGACGTCACCGACGAGACGGCGCTGCGTGCCGCCATCGCCACCGCGTCGGCCGAGCTGGGCTCACTCCGGCACCTGGTCAACGTGGTCGGGGGTGCGCTGCCCGATGACTGGTGGCGCACCGCCGACTACGACATGGAAGCATTCGACCGGATCGTCTCTCGAAACCTGCGCTACGCCGTCATCACCTGCCGCGATGTGGCCCGTGGCCTCATTGACACCGGACAGCCCGGCAGCATCGTCAACGTCTCGTCTGTTGCCGCTCGCGGTGCGCCCCTTCTCGCCGCCTACGGCGCATCCAAGGCCGGGCTCGAGTCCTTCAGCCGCACCATGGCCCTGGAGTGGGCCCCCTACGGCATCCGGGTCAACCTGGTGGCGCCGGGCACGGTCAAGACTCCCCGCGCCGGGCAGAGCGACCTCTCTGACGCGGTCCAGACGATCCCGGTGCGCCGCCGAGGAGATCCGCTGGACATCGCCAATGCCGCGCTGTTCCTGCTGTCGGACCTGAGTGACTACATCACCGGACAGACCCTGGCCGTCGACGGAGGCATGACCCTGGGTGGGCCGGGCGGGGACCAACTGCCCGTCTTCGTCACCAACCCGGCCGTGCGGGCCAGGTTCGAATAGTTGATCGGGAGAGAATGATCGTGAGCGAATTCCATTTGTACCTGCCCCAGATGCGCCTTTCGTTCGAGGAGCTCGAAGCGCATGCGAAGAACGCCGAAGCAGCGGGATTCGAGGGCATGGCCTTCATGGACCACTTCGCCCCGCCGATGGCCGAGACCCAGCCGATGTATGAGGCCCTGGTCACGGCCACGTGGCTGGCGGCGCGCACGGAGCGCCTGCGCATGGGCCACCTCGTCCTCTGCGACGCCTTCCGGCACCCTGCCGTCTTGGCCAAACAGGTGGCGTCCATCGACGGGGCCAGCGGAGGCCGGTTCGAGCTGGGCATGGGGTGGGGATCGGTGCCCGCCGAGTTCGACACCTTCGGCATCGACGAGCAGACGCCGGGCGCCCGCATACGGCGGCTCGACGAGACCATCCAGGTGCTGCGGGCACTGTGGTCGGGGGAGTCGGTCGACTTCGACGGCGAGTTCCATCACCTGCGGGGGGCCATGCAGCGACCGGCCCCGCTCGGTCGCATCCCCATCGTCATCGGCGGGACCGGCAAGAAGACGCTCGAGCTGGTGGCTCGTCACGCCGACTGGTGGAACCTGCAGATCGGCAACCTCTACCGGCTCGACGAGCTCCGGGCGTCGACGGGCAATGCCCGGACGTCGCTGCAGCAGATGGTGTGCTTCATCCCCTCCGAGCAGGAGCGGGCGGAGGTGGAGGCCCTGGCCCGGCGGCGGTTCGGCGGCTTCGGGGACGCGGTCATGTTCGGCACCGCCACGGAGCTCGTCGACCAGCTGGGCGCGCTGGCCGATCGCGGTGTGGAGCGGTTCTACGTCTGGTTCACCGACTTTGCCGCTCCGGCCACGTTGGCTGCCTTCGGCGAGCAGGTCATTCCCCGGCTCGCCTCGGTCTGACGGCCGGGATGGCCGCCACCGTCCCGCGGCCGGGCCAACCTTGTGGTGAGCACACCCACCGGGTGGCGTGGCTCGTCGGCTGGGCCAGATCCACGATGGGTTCCAGCTCAGCATCGGGGTAGACGGTGGGAGACGGGCATCGGGACCCGCACCCAGTTTCCACACGGCCAACGCGGCCATGTGGAACTCGACGCTGTTGTCAGTTGATGGCCCCGAGGTCCTTCAGACGGGCGATCTCTTCCCAGTCCGAGCCGAGCTCGAGCAGGATCTCCTCGGTGTTCTCGCCCAGCTCGGGGGCCCGCATGGCGGTGACCACCCCCTCGTCGAACTGGACCGGGGCGGCCACGATCTTTGCCGTCTCACCCGTCACCACGACGTGGTCCCGGATGTACCCGTTCGCCTTGACCTGTGGGTCCTCGATCACTTCGAGCGGGCTCTGGAGCGGCTCCCACGGCGCGGTGAGCGTGGCGAAGCGGGAGCGCCATTCGCCCAGTGTGGCCGAGGCGAAGATGCCGGTCAGGACCTCCACGCACGCATCACGGTTCTCGTAGCGGGAGGCGGCATCGCTGAACCGAACGTCGGTGATCAGGTCCTCGCGCCCCAGGTGCTGGCACAGAGGGGCCCACCAACGGTCGGACTCGATCATCAACAGGCCGATCCATCGGTTGTCCGCCGTCTTGTACGAGTAGGTAATTGGATTGGAGATGGGCTGCTCGATGCGGCTGAACTCCTGGTCGGTATAGGCCGAGTAGGTGATGTCGCTCGACAGTGACCACATGGCCGTGCTCAGCAGCGAGGTGTCCACCACCGCGCCCTGGCCGGTCCGTTCCCGGCGGAAGAGGGCGGCGGCCACACCGAAGGCGATGTTCATCGACCCGGTCTTGTCGCCGAACCCAGGCCGCGACTTGGCCGGGCGAGGCGCGTCGGGCTCGGTCACCGTGTAGGCGATGCCGCCCCGGAGCCAGTGGGTGGCTGCGTCATAGCCGGGCTTGCCGGCATCGGGGCCCTTTGGCCCGGCCGAGGTGGCCCGCACGTAGACAATGTCGGGCTTCACCGCCTGGATCTGCTCGATGTCGACGCCGTTCTTCTGGCGGGCGCCGGGAAGGAGGTTGGTCATGAACACGTCGGCCGACGCCACCAGCTTGTACAGCAGCTCGCGACCCTCGGGGATCGAGGTGTCGATACCGATGCTGCGCTTGCCCCGGTTGGCCTGCTCCATGGCCAGATGGCTGGGCACCAAGCCCTTCCCACCGGTCTGCAGGCCCCGCTGGGGGTCACCCCGCCTCGGGTGTTCGACTTTGATCACCTCGGCCCCGAAGTCGGCCAGCACGGCGGCCGCTGACGGTACGAACATCCACGTCCCGGCCTCGACGACGCGGACTCCGGCGAACATGTCGGTCACAGCAGCTCTCTCCCCTGGATTGGCCCGGCTGCACTGTATATGGGGCCCGGTCATGCCTCCCAGCCGGCGGATCGTCTCGCCCCTCGGGACAAGACCTCTTCTACCCTCGGGACGAGACCTCTTCTACCGCCGCTCGCCAGCGGTGATCCGCGGCCGGTAGTTTGATCTCCGCGATGGCCGACCCACCCACCTCGCTGGTCCTCCTCCACGGTTTCGCCTCCTCCTTCGAGCATGGCTGGCGTGAGAGCGGATGGGTGGACATCCTGTCCGACTTCGACTGCGACGTGCCCGAGATCGATCTGCCGGGTCACGGGTCCTCCGATCGCCCGACCGATCCGCAGGACTATGCCGATGTGGAGAGTGAGGTGCTGGCCCTGCTCCCGTCGACCGTCCCCGGCGCGGTCGGCTTCTCGGCCGGGGGCGACCTGTTGTTGCGCATGGCCATCGCCAACCCGGGGCGCTTCGAGCGGATCGCCCTGCTCGGGGTGGGCAACAACGTGTTCGAGGATGCCGACCCCAGCGTCATCGTTGGCGCACTCGAGGGCGAAGACGAGCCTGAGGACGTGCAAGCTCGCCTGTTCCGGCGCCTGGCCCTTTCGACCGGGAACGACCCGAAAGCGCTCTCGGCCTTCATCCGTCGTCCCCGCGCCGCACTCCGCGAAGAGGACCTGGCCATGCTGTCATGCCCCGTCCTGGTGGTGCTCGGCGATCGCGACATGGTGGGGCCGGCAGACCGGCTCGTTGCCGCCCTGCCCTCGGCGTCGCTGGTAATCCTGCCCGGCGTGGACCATTTCTCCACCCCGTCGGACTTCGGTGCCATCGACGCCACGATGAAGTTCTTCGGGCTGGGCTGAGCCCGAACGCCGCGCTGAGGGGAGCCCGGAGGCGAGGCTAGGCCACCGCCGGGCTTTCGCCCGGCTAGGACACCGCCGGGCTTTCGCCCGGCTAGGACACGGCTGGGCTTTCGCCGCGGCTAGGACACCGCCGGACTGTCGCCGTAGCTGGCCATGTTCTCCGACGGGTAGCGGCCGCCGGCCCACGCCCCGGGAGGGGAGAGGGCCTCGAGCCGGGCCAGGTCGTCGTTGGAGAGCTGCACGCCGATCGCCCCCGCATTGTCCTCCAGGTAGGAGCGGCGCTTGGTACCGGGGATGGGCACCACGTCGTCGCCTGCGGCCAGTACCCAGGCCAGAGCCAGTTGGCTCGGGGTACAGCCTTTGGCCGCGGCCAGCGCCTCGACCCGGCGGACCAGGTCGAGGTTTCGGGTGAAGTTCTCCCCCTGAAAGCGCGGGCTGTTCGCTCTGAAGTCGTGCTTGTCGAAGTCGTCGGGGCTGGTGATCTGCCCGGAGAGGAACCCACGGCCGAGCGGGCTGAACGGCACGATTCCGATGCCAAGCCGACGGGCGGCGGGCAGGACGTCGGCCTCGAGATCCCTAGTCCACAGCGACCACTCGCTCTGCAGGGCGGTGATGGGATGGACTGCCGATGCCCGCTCCAGGCTGGCCGCACTGGCCTCGGACATGCCGAGGTACCGGACCTTTCCCTCGCCGACCAGCTCGGCCATGGCCCCCACTGTTTCCTCGATGGGCACGGTGGGATCCACGCGGTGCTGGTAGTACAAGTCGATGCGGTCGGTGCCCAGGCGTTGCAGCGACGCGTCGCAGCAGGACTTCACGTAGTCGGGCCGGCCATTGATCGAGCGGTGACCGTCGTCGCCGAACTCGATGGCGAACTTGGTGGCCAACACCACCTCGTCCCGGCGCCCGGCAATGGCCCGGCCGACCAGCTCCTCGTTGTGGCCACGCCCGTAGACGTTGGCCGTGTCCAAGAAGTTGATGCCGAGCTCGAGGGCCCGGTGGATGGTGGCGACGGACTCACCCTCGTCGGCCGGCCCGTAGGTCTCGGACATGCCCATACAGCCGAGGCCCTGGGCCGAGACCTCCAGTCCGGCGGTTCCGAGGAGACGGGTGGGATAGGAAGGATCGGCCATTGGTGCACCCTACGCGCCCCGCGGCCGGCCTCGAGCCGGGCCGGTTCTCGGCCGTCGGTCCGCTCAGTCGTTCAGCTCCCGAGGGGTCCGTGGGCGCTGATCTCGTACTGCGCCAGCTCGACTGCGGCCCGCTCGAAGGTTGCCGACACCGGTGAGGGCTGCTCGGCGCTGGCCGACAGGTGGGCCAGGAGGTCGTCCTTCGTCTCCCACCGCTCGAACAGGCGCACCCGACCCGGGTCGACCGCGTCGGCGGCGAACGTGTAGTCGATGCAGCCCGGCTCGGAGCGGGTGGCGACGATGGTCTCGCCCATGGCTTCCAGGAACTCGCCCCGAACGCCCGCATCGACATCAATGAACCCGGCAACGATGATCATGAGCGGTGAGTCTGCCACGGATCGGCGCTCGGGCCCGGGTCAGGAGGGGGCCGGGAGGAGGGCCGGGAGGGCGCGGCGGATCTACACCGTGAGGCATGTCACCGTGCGGACCGCCGGTGGCTCTGGCAAGCTGCCGTTCGCCCTGCGCCCCTACAGCCGTGTTGCCCACAGCGCCTCGCCCGCCGCCCTCTATGCCCTCGAGGAGATGAGCCATTGGAGACCACCAGCGTCCCGAAGCCGGTTCCGGTGCCGGACGAACACTCGGCGGGATTCTGGGAGGCCGCCGCCGATCACGTCCTCGCCATCCAGCGCTGTACCCAGTGCGGCTTCTTCAGCCATCCACCTGCGGACATCTGTCGCAACTGCCTCTCGCCTGATCGGTCCTTCCACTTCGAACCGGTGAGCGGACGCGCCAGCGTGCGAACGTGGACCATCGTGCGGGATGCGTTCCTGGCCGGGTTCGCCGGGGACGTCCCCTACGTGCTGGCCGAAGCCGAGCTGGACGAGCAGGAGGGGCTCCGAGTGGTGCTGTTGCTGGTCGATGGAAAGGAGTCCGAGATGCGCATCGGTCTTCCCGTCGAGGTCGTCTTCGACGACGTGGCCACCGGCGTATCGGTGCCGCATTTCCGGACAGCGGTGCGGCAATGACCACCCCCCGGTTCCGAGCCAGTGGCCAGGTGGCCATCGCCGGCTACGCCCACAGCCCGATCACGCGCCACATCGACGAACCCCTGGGCACCCTCACGGTCAAGACGGCGCTCGAGGCCATCGCCGATGCCGGGTTGACCACTGAGCAGGTCGACGGCTTCACCACCGGGGCCATCTTTCCCTCGAGCGGGGGGCGAACCGTCATCGACGGGGTCCACATCGTCACCTCGGACTGGTTGGTCGAACACCTCGGCATCCGGCCCCGCTGGTTGTGCGGGTTCCAGGGCGTGGGACAGATCCCAGGCTCGGTCATCCTGGCGGCCACGGCCATCGCCACCGGAGCGGCCGACACCGTGCTGGTCCATCGGGCCATGTTCAACCCGCCCGGGCGCTACCACGAGAACCCGATGACCGAGGCCGGCGGGGACGCCCAATGGAACGCGCCCCAGGGATACTGGAGCCCGATCGCACAGGCCGCTCTGCCCTACATGGAGTACATGCAGCGCTACGGGGCGACGCGCGAGGACATGGCCACCGTGGTGGTGGAGGCTCGGCGCAACGGAGCCTCGATTCCCTGGTCCTACTGGCACGACCGCCCGATCACCGTGGACGACTACATGGGTGCACGGATGATCGCCGATCCCATCTCCCTGCTCGACTGCGACATGCCGGTCAGCGGCGTCGGCGCCTTCGTGCTCACCAGCGCCGAGCGGGCCAAGGACCTGCCCAACCGGCCCGTCTACGTGGCCGGTTTCGCCCAGGGCCGCTCCCGGCCGGCAACTGGCATCGGACACTGGTCCCTCGACGAGATCCAGGACGCGGGGACAGAGCTGGCCGGCCATCTCTGGGAGAGCGCGGGGATCACGCGTGACGATGTCGACGTCCCGCAGCTCTACGACGGCTTCTCGCCCTTCGTCTACTTCTGGCTCGAGGCTCTCGGCTACTGCCCGCAGGGCGAGGCGCATCGCTTCGTCCAAGACGGCGGGTTGCATCCGGGCAGTGGCCACCCGTTCCTCTCGGGAGGCGGCGCGCTGGGCAACGGGCGGATGCACGGCGTCCCCCAGATGCTGGAGTGCTACCTCCAGCTGTCCCGGCGAGCGGGTGACCGACAATTGGCCAAGGCCGATGTGGCCCTGGCCTGCCAGGCCACCCCCAACTTCGGCGGTGCCGTGCTCTACAGTTCGCACCAGCCCTGAGGAGCGAGGTCCCGCGTGATCGATCCGATGCCGACATACGACCAGTTGCCCGTCAATCCTTCCGACCCACCCGGGTCGTCGTGGGGTGTCTGGGACGACGATGGGGCGCTGGGCTGTCTGAACCTCCTGACCCCCGAGCGGGTCCAGCGGGCGCTGTCGATCCCGCGGTCAGGACGGGTGTTCAACGTGAACCTCGAGCTCGAGCTGCCCTCACCGCCGCTGTTCGGCCGGGCCGCCTTCGAGCACGTGGTCAACGACCTCGGCTCGGGCCTCGGGCATGACGACGAGCTCCATCACTGGAACACGCAGAGCTCGAGCCAGTGGGACGGGTTCCGGCACGTCGGCCATCCGCGGTACGGCTTCTACAACGGGCGCGCCGACGAGGAGCACGGCACCCACCTGTGGGCCCAGCGGGGAATCGTCGGGCGGGCCGTCCTCGCCGACGTGGGCCGGTGGCGCAGCTCGGTCGGGCGACCCCTCCGCCCCGACACGACCGACACCATCGAGGCCGAGGACCTGCTGGCCACGCTGGCTGCCCAAGGAGCGCAGGTCGAAACGGGGGACATCCTCCTCATCCGCACCGGGTGGCTGGCCTGGTACCGGGGACTCGACGAGGACGGACGCCGGGGTCAGGCCGGCGCCTCGCTGCAGGCCTGCGGGCTCCGGGCCGGGACGGCCATGGCCGGTTGCCTCTGGGACCTCCACATCGCCGCCGTGGCCGCCGACAACCCCGCCCTTGAGGCGTGGCCCCCGTCCCTGTTCACAGCGCCGAGGCCCACCGACCCGGCGTCGGTCCAGCCCGCGGACATGATCGAGGGGTTCCTCCATTTCGGCCTGCTCCCCCTGCTCGGAATGCCAATCGGCGAGCTCTTCGATCTCGACGCCCTGGCTGCGGACTGCGAGCGGGAGGGGCGCTACGACTGTCTCTTCACGTCGGCCCCCCTCAACGTGCACGCCGGCGTGGCCTCTCCGCCCAACGCGCTGGCCATCACCTGACCCAGCCGGGCAGGCCCAATCACCTGGGGAGCCGTACACCCCTATCGGGCAGAGGGGTCGACCAGGCTGTGTACGCCACGGGGTCGAGCAGGCCGTTGTCGACGAGCACACCGAGCAGAGCGGCCAGCCCGTCGGGGCGGTCGAGGGCTGAAGCGGCCACGGCTTGCTCGACGGGTGTGCCCAGCAGGATCCTGCGCACCGGCACCTCGATCCGCTTGCCGTTGATGGTGTGGGGAAGCTCGGGCACACCGATGATCCGGTCGGGCACGTGCCGGGGAGACAGCTGCTGGCGGAGCACCCGGCGCAGCCGGCCCACCGTGTCCTGGCTCAGCCCGGCCGAGGCCACCGAGGACCGGTCGGTCGCAGGCACGACCAACAAGACGAGCT
The DNA here is from genome assembly GCA_963803065.1 of uncultured Acidimicrobiaceae bacterium. Taxonomy (GTDB): domain Bacteria; phylum Actinomycetota; class Acidimicrobiia; order Acidimicrobiales; family RAAP-2; genus DASXMT01. Next base: position 164,535 of record CAWDKW010000002.1, on the reverse strand, counting down.
CGCCTTCCCGGCCGAGCTCGGAGGTGTCGACCACCAACGAGTCGGCTACCTCGGGCAGTGCCTCGACGACCCGGTAGAAATCGGCCGTGCCCATCCGCACGCCGCCCCGGTTGAGGGTGGCGTCGGAGCGCCCGTAGACGACCGCGCCGCCACCCGGGGTGAGCTTGACCCAGTCCCCGTGCCGCCACACGCTCGGAAAGGTGGCGAAGTAGCTGTCGTGGAGTCTCGAGCCGTCCTCGTCGCCGTAGAGCTCGATGGGCATCGACGGCATGGGTTGGGTGATCACCAGCTCGCCCACCTCGCCCACCACCGGTTTGCCCTCCGCGTCGTAGGCGTCGACGGCCGCACCGAGCTGGGCGCACTGGAGCTCGCCGATGAGCACGGGCAGGGTGGGACAGGCGCCGAGGAATCCGGTGCAGACGTCGGTGCCGCCCGACAACGAGGCCACGGCCACGTCGTCGCCGACCGAGGCGTCGGCCCACACGAAACCCTCCGGGGACAACGGCGCCCCGGTCGACCCGATCGTGTGGATCGAGTTTGCGCCGGCGTCAAGCCGGGGCACGACCCCGCCCTTCCTGCAGCTCTCGATGAAGGGGGCGCTGGTGCCGAAGTAGGTGATCGACAGCTCGGCAGCCATGCGCCACAGGACGCCGTGGTCGGGCCAGGCCGGGTTCCCGTCGTAGCAGCAAATGGTGGTGCCGGTGAGGAGCCCGCCGACCAGGAAGTTCCACATCATCCAGCCGGTGGTGGTGAACCAGAAGAAGCGGTCCCCCCGGCCCACGTCGCAGTGGAACGAGAGGGCCTTCAGGTGCTCGAGCACGATGCCCCCGTGCCCGTGCACGATCGGCTTGGGCAGCCCGGTCGTGCCCGATGAGTAGAGGATCCACAGCGGGTGGTCGAAGGCCACCGGTGTGGGCGTCAGGGGTGCGGGATGGGCCAGCATCGACTGCCAGCTACGGCGCCCGACCCGGGCGGGCGGGGGCGGCAACCGGGTGCTCGGACCGGGTTCCGAGCTCACGATGACGGTGGCGATCACCGTGTCGAGGCCTTCCTCCAGCGCCTGGATCTTTCCGCCCAACGAGTAGTAGCGGCCGGCGTAGTGATAGCCGTCCACGGCCACCAGCACCGTCGGCTCGACCTGGGTGAACCGGTCGAGCATGCCCTCGGTCCCGAACTCGGGCGCGCAGCTCGACCACACTGCGCCGATCGACGCCGTGGCCAGGAAGGCGACGATGGCCGGTGTGGCGTTGGTCATGACCGCCGCCACCCGGTCCCCCGGTCCGACCCCCAGCCCGACCAGGGCCTGGGACAGCGCCCCCACCTGGGCACGAAGCTCGCCGTAGCTGACGGGCGACGGGCGGCGGTCCTCGCCCCAGTCGATGACGGCGATGTCGTCGTCGGGGTGCTCGAGCAGACGGTCGACGTAGTTCAGGACGAGGTTGGGGAACCACCGGGCATGCTCGGCGCCGTCGCCTCGAACCAGTATCGGCTCCGCTCCCTTCTCCGTACCGACGTCGAAGTAGCGCCGGATGGCCCCCCAGAATTGCTCGAGGTCGTCGACCGACCACCGCCACAGGTCGGCATAGTCGCGGACATCGACGCCCTGTTCATGTCGCAGCCACGCCATGAACGCCGTGACCTTGGCCGCGGCCACCCTCTCGGCCGAGGGCTCCCAGAGCACCGTCCCCTCCGCGGCCACCGGCGGGTTCACCCCACCCCTCCCCGGGCGACGAGCTGTCGGGCGATCACGTTTCGTTGGATCTCGTTGGTCCCCTCGCCCACCTGCACGTAGTACGGCGGCTGGTCGCTTCGGCTCCGCCCGCATGCGTCGATCGACCATTGGATCGCGCGATTTGTCTTGCGGTAGACCCTACTACTACGTCGAGCAAGGAGGGCCTATGCGTTCGTTCGAGTTCCCGGTGGAAGCCGGGCACATCATGATGTTCGCCCGCGGCGTGGGGGATCCCAATCCCGTCTATGCCGATGCGGACTATGCCGCCACCACCGAAGTGGGCCACGTGGTGGCACCTCCCACCTTCGTGCAGGCGAGCGCCCAGTTCGACCCCGACTATGTTCTCCGACCCAAGATCGGCCAACCCTGGTTCGGTTCGGGTAAGGAGCCGACCGGTGTCCAGCGTGCCCCCGGCAGCGGGGGCGGTGGGACCGGTCTTCACGCTGAGCAGCACTACGAGTACCACCGTCCGCTCGGGCCCGGCGAGGTGCTCACCGCCACCGCACGGGATGGCGAGACCTGGACCAAGGAAGGACGACGGGGAGGCACCATGACCTTCAGCGAGCACATCATCGAGTACAGGAACGCGGCCGGCGAACTGGTGGTCACGGCACGGGGTGTCGGTGTCCGCACCTCGAAGACGGTGGGGGACAGCTGAGATGGCGCTCCGTCGCAGTGAGCTCAAGGTGGGATCGGTCCACGAGCAGGTCGTGGTGGAGAACCTGACACGGACCCAGATCGTCCAGTACGCGGGCGCGTCGGGCGACTACAACCCGCTGCACACCGACGAGGTGTTCGCCACCCAGGTGGCCGGGTACCCGTCGGTCTTCGCACATGGCATGTTGACCATGGGTCTGACCGGTCGGATGGTGACCGATTACGTGGGTGACGGCCGGTTGGTTCGTTTCGGCGGCCGCTTCCGTGCCCAGGTGTGGCCGGGGGACGATCTCACCTCAAGGGCCGAGATCACCGAGCTGACCGAGGGCGATGGCGCCCCGCTGGTCGAGCTGGCCATCACCACCGTGAACCAAGACGGCACCGAGGTGTTCACCGGCACGGCCACGGCGCGCATCGATCCATGAGCAGACCGACGGGGCGTCCGTTTCCGGCCGGCCGCTGACCATCGGTCAGTCACAGCAGGATCGGTCAGTCACAGCAGGATCGGTCAGTCATAGCAGGATCGTCAGTCACAGCAGGATCGTCAGTCACAGCAGGAGTCGCGCCAACCGCAGCCGGTGCAACGGTAGTGGGCGTGCTCGGGTTGGAGCTCCGCGCCGCAGTGGGGGCACTGGTCAAAGGTGCCCAACGGCGAACGCGTGGACGGGGGACCGGGTTGGGGGACACTGGGCATCGGGGCCGAATCTAGCCAGGCGGCTGCCCCGCCGGGGCGACCCCAGGGCGCAAGCTCCGGGCCCGTGCACTGACCAGCTCGACTCGAGGACCTGGGCGGCGGACAGCCTCACCGCCGCTGGTCCAGCGGGACTCGATGGGGGACCCTTCATGCGGACCGCACCCAGGTCCAGTGTCAACGCCTCGGACACGATCTATGGTCTACACCAGGGCCGGGGTGGGCAACCGAGGGGGGACCGCGATGCAGGGCTACGTGTTGTCGGTTGAACACACCATCCCCTCCCAACCCGAGCCCATCTTCGCGGTGCTGGCCGACGCGGCCAAGCACACGCTGATCGATGGCTCGGGCATGCTGCAGGGGGCCAAGGAGCACGAGCCGGAGCGGCTCACGCTGGGCTCCAAATTCGGCATGGGGATGAAGCTCGGTGTCCGGTACTCGACGGTGAACAAGGTGGTCGAGTTCGAGGAGAACCGCCTGATCGCCTGGCAGACCGGCCCCGAGGGATTTGCCGGTCGTCTCATGGGGGGAAGGATCTGGCGCTACGAGCTGGAGCCGGCCGGCGAGGGGACACTGGTCCGGGAGAGCTGGGACATCACGCCGGACCCGATGCGGGTCCTGTTGAAGGTCGGCGACATCTACTCGAAGAAGACGAAGCGGGACATGGAACGGACCCTCGAGCGGCTGGCTCAGCTCATGGCCGACCAGGGAAAGGACACCTGACCGAGTTGACCGGGGCCCGGGCCCTGTTTGGGCCGTAGGCTCTGACCGATGGACAAGCCTGCCCAGTCGCACGGGAGCGGCCAAGGACCCGACGCCGGAGACCGGCGGGTCCGGAACGAATTCGAGATGCTGGTCTCCGCCGAGCAGGCCGGGCGGGCGGTGGGCGAGTCGGTCGCCCGTTGGTGGCACGAGCTCGGTAGCTCCGCCGACACCGCCGTGACCCGCACATCACTCGACGAGCTGTTCCAGTATGCGCTGGTCACCATGCGGGAGGCATTGGGCACAGACGAGGTCGCCGTGCTACTGGCCAACGATGAGGAAGACGAGCTCGTGGCCCGGGTGGCGGTCGGGCTCGTGGAGGCGGTCTCGTTGGACCTCCAGATCCGGTCCGGAGAGGGCATGGCCGGGCGGGTGTTGGCCACGCGGGAGCCGCTCGTGGTCGACGATCTGTCCACCGTGCAGCTGGTCTCGCCCGTCCTGGGGGAGAGCGGCATGAAGTCGGTCGTGGCCGTGCCCATCCTGCTCGATGGTCGTGTGCTGGGCGTCCTGCACGCTGGGAGCCACCAGTTGGGTCACTTCACCGCCATGGACGCCCGCATGCTCGAGCAGGTGGCCGACCGCATGGCCGGTGCGCTGAGCCGGGTCCGGCTCTTCGAGACCGAGCGGATAGCCCGTTTCCGTGCAGAGCAGGTCGCCGATCGCCTGGCCCGATTGCAGAACATCACCTCGCTGCTGGCCGGCGCCTCGTCCCGGGTGGAGGTGGCCACCGTGCTTGCCGGGGCCATGAGCTCCAAGGGACCGAAAGGCGAGATCGAGCGGGCGGACGTCTGGCTGGTCCACGACGAGCCGGCCCGGTTGGTCCGCTCGACTGACGAGCCGTTCGCCGGCGGGGAGTTCGACGAGATCGCCATGGACGATGACCTGCCGGTGGCCGCGGTCGCCCGGGCGAGCGAGGCGGTCTTCGTCTCCTCGGCCGCAGACGGGGAAGCCCGTTTTCCCGCCTGGTCGGCCCGGCGGATGGCCGACTCGGCCTTCGCTGTGCTGCCCCTGTCGATCAAAGAGGAGTGCGTCGGCGTCCTGGCCATCAGCTACCCGGCTGAGCATCATTTCGACCTGGAGGAGCGTGAGTTCCTGACCACGGTGGTGGACCAGGCGTCGCAGGCCATCGACAAGGCGCGGATCTACGAGGAGCTCGAGAAACTGGCCACCATCAGCGCCTTTCTGGCCCGGGCGGCCAAGGTGATGGCCGAGGCCCCCGACGTCCAGGAGGCGCTCGATCGCCTGGCCACCCTGGCCCTGGCCGCTCTCGGCGATCTCTGCCTCATCGACGTCCTGGCTGACGACGGCAGCCTTCGGCGCATGGTGGCCCGGCATCGTGATCCGGCTCGGCAGCCTCTGGTTGACGAGCTCCACACCAACTACCCACCCGACGCACATGGCCTCCATCCGGCCGCAGGCGTCGTGATGACCGGCAGACCCAGTTGGTCGGGGCAGATGAGCGATGAGTTCTTGCGGTCCACCACCCGCGACGAACGGCACTTCTCCCTCACCAAGGCCCTGGCCTTCCGCTCGTACCTGACCGTGCCGCTGGCCGCGGACGGGCAGGTGATCGGGAGCATCACCTTCGTCTCGGATGCCCGGAGCTTCGGCGTCCACGATGTCGACTTCGCCCAGGAGCTGGCCCAACAGGTGGCCGCGGTTGTCGCCAATGCCCAGCGGTTCGAGCAGGCTGATCACACGGCCCATGTCCTCCAGGAGAGCCTGCTCCCACAGGGGCCACCGGAGTTCCCCGGGGTCAGGACGGCGACCCGGTACGTGCCCAGCACCCGTGGCCTGGACGTGGGGGGCGACTTCTACGACCTGGTCGCGCTGCCGGGGGCGCGCCTCGGGTTCATGATCGGCGACGTCGCCGGCCACGACCGGTCGGCCGCGGCCATGATGGGCCAACTCCGTAGCGCGGCGAGGGCGCTGGCGGGCCAGGTCCACACGCCCGGGAAGCTGGTCGCCGCGCTGCGATGGAGCTGGGACCTGCTCGGCTTCGAGCGAATGGCCACCGGCCTGTTCGGTGAGCTCGATCCGAGCACCGGCGAGTTGATGATGGCCTCGGCCGGCCATCATCCCCCGCTCATGGTCGGACCGGCGGGGTCCCGGTACCTGCCGGTGAAGCCGGCCAGCCCGTTCGGCGCGCCGGAAACGGCGGCCACGGAGTGGCACGGCCGCATCGATCCCGGCCAGGTCCTCCTTCTCTACACCGACGGCGTGGTCGACGACCGGGGGGTCGGGGCGGAGGCGAGCATGGACCGCCTGGCCCACACCGTGGCCGACGGGGAGGTCGAGCCCCAAGCCGTCTGTCAGCGGGTGATCGAGGCACTTACCACCGAGCGGGTCGACGATGTGGCGCTCCTGGCCCTGGCTGTGGATCCGCTGGACGATCCCCGTCGAACGACCCAGGGCTAGCGTGTAGGGGTGCCCGCCTACCGGATCGGACAGGCGGCCGCGTTGCTCGGCGTCAGCACGGACACCATGCGGCGATGGGCGGATGCGGGTCGGGTGAAGACCGTGCCCTCGGAGGGAGGCCGCCGTGCCGTGGATGGGGCCGATCTGGCCCGGCTCGCCGTGGAGATGGCCGGGAACAGGGAGCCGGCGGCCATCGGCGGGCAGTCGGCCCGCAATCGATTTCCCGGGATCATCACCAAGGTGGTGGCGGACGCGGTGGCCGCACAGGTGGACATCCAGGCGGGCCCGCACCGGTTCGTGGCCCTGGTCACCCGGGAAGCCGTCGACGAGCTGAGCCTGGTCCCCGGGATGCTGGCCGAGGCTGTGGTCAAGGCGACCAATGTGGGTATCGAGCTGGCCGTCGACGGGTGACGAGCTGGTGGTCCGAGACGATGAGCCGGCGGCCCGACAACGAGCGCGGGAGCTCGCGGCCCGACGAAATGGCGCCTGAGGGCCTTCACACCTGGACCGGGGTGGCGCGATCCTGCGCCCACAACGTCACCGCCTCCGGCGGGATGTCGACCCGACAGCGCGTTCCCGGGGCGTAGGTCACCGAACGCGAGGCTCGGGCCCGGAGCTGTGGTCCCGTATCGTCCAGTTGGACGACGAACTCGACGATCGCGCCGAGGACGGCGGCGTCGGTGACCGTGGCGGGGTAGGTCCCGGCCTCGGACAGCCGAACCTCCTCTGGGCGAATGCACCAGAGGACCTCGGTGCCCGGACCCAAGCCGATGGTGTCGAGGGCAAGGTCGAATTCTTCGGCCCGGACCACACCGGCGGACACGACACGACCCGGGTGCACGTTCTGAATGCCGGCCAGCCTGGCCACCTCGGCGCTGGCCGGGTGGGTCATGACGTCGAGGGACGGCCCCGTCTGGAGGGCCCGGCCGCGCCCGAGCACGATGACCTCGTCGGCCAGCAGGGCGGCCTCTTCGGGGTCGTGTGTCACCAGGACAGTGGACAGGCCGGCTTCGCGCTCGAAGCCGCCGGAGATCGAAGCGGAGGGCGTCGCGAACCGGCGCATCGAGGGCGGAGAAGGGCTCGTCGAGCAGCAGCACCAGCGGCCTCCGGCTCAGCGCCTGGGCCAGGGCGACACGCTGGCGCTGGCCGCCCGACAGCTGGTGCGGGAGGTGGTCTTCGAGCCCGCCGATGCCCAGCCGGTCGAGCCAGTACGCGGCGAGCGCCTCATCGGCGTCCTGGCCGAAGAGGACCTGTTGGCGAACCGTCAGGTGGGGGAAGAGCGGTGCGCCCTGGGGTACGTACCCGACGCCTCGCTCCTCGGGAGGGACGTCGGTAACGTTGCGCCCTCCGTAGAGGACGGGCCCTGGCCGCGGGCCGCGCAGGCCGGCCAGGCACCGGAGCGTGATGGACTTGCCCGAGCCGGAGGCCCCCAGGATGGCCAGGCAGGCGCTGTCGGCGGTGTGGGCCAAGTTGAGGTGGAAGTCGCCCAGGCGGACGTCGAGGTCGAAGCCGACCGCCGTCGGCTTGCTCATCGTCGGAGGTTCGGGAGGGCGCAACGGGCCCGGTCCCCGGTGCCGCCGGAACGGATGTAGACGGGCGGCGAGGGCGGCCAAGGTCGCCACCACCACCGCCACGCCCAGAGCGAGGGCGGTGGGGGCCTCAGTGGTGGTGATCCCGGCCGCGCTGAATTGGTTGTAGGTGAACACGGTCAGCGCGCTCGGGTGGTAGGCAAGGATCACGATGGCGCCGTACTCGCCGAAGGCCCGAAGCCATCCAAGGACGAGCCCGGCGCGGACGCTCGGGCCGGCCAGCGGGAGGCTCACCCGCCAAAAGCGTGACACCTCCCGATGGCCGAGCGTGGTGGCCAGGTCGACCAGCTCGGGATCGACAGTAGCGAATCCGGCGTGTGCGGCCACGATTACGAACGGGGCGCTGACGAAAATCTGGGCCAGGACGATCCCGGTCATCGAGTCGGTGAGGTGACCGCCGAACGCCCGCCCGATCGCGGTGTAGGGCCCGATGACGTAGATGAGGAGGACGCCGCTGATCAACGGGGGCAGGGCGAGGGGCAACTGCACCAGCAACCCGACCACGACGGCCAGCCGGCCATGCGACCGGGCCAGCAGGTAGGCCAGGGGTATGCCCAGGAGCAAGACGATGGCCGTCGAGATGGTGGCGGTGGCCACCGAGACGTACAGTGCGGAAAGGAGACCGGGGGTGGAGAACCCGGGATTGGCCGACCCGGCGATCCGGGCCCCGAAGGCGACGATCGGCACCACCAGGTAGAGACCGAGCAGAGCCCCCAGCCAGGGAAGCGGGCTTCTGAGCGCGGAGAGGCTCACCCAGAGCCTGGGGTCGGCCGGAGCGAGGTCGGTACCCTGCTCGCCGACCCATGGACCGTGGGCGGCTTGACCAGCGTGAACCCTTGTGAGGCCAGGGCGGCTTGACCCCTGTTCCCCACGAGATAGGAGACGAAGGCGACGGCCGCGGTCCGATCGGGAGCGCGGTTGAGGACGGTCACCGTGAACGTCGCGGCCAACGCGATGCGCCCCAATGCGATGGTCGGGATGCCAGCCGCTCTGGCCTCGGCCGTGTAGAAGAATCCGGCATCGAGCTGGCCGGCCTGGAGCCGGCCGACCAGCGTCTCTTCGGGGAACACACCGGTGTCGGTGGTGACCAGCTGGGCCAGCGCCGGCAGATGGTCGAGCTGCGCCGCCTCGTCCATCGCGGTCACGGCCAGCTTGCCCTTGGGGTCGGTCGCCGGATCGGTCCGTCCCAGCCGGAAGCCGGGCTCGAGGACGACGTCAGGCCAGGGCTTCGTCCTCAGATCATGGGCGAAGGTGCTGTTCGGGTTGTAGCCGATGACCAACGGGGCGCGGGCGAAGGTGATGTACCAGGACACCCAGTTCCCGTTGGCCTGGCCCGCCAGCTCCTGGTTCACAGCTGGGCTGGCGCTGACGAACACGTCGCCCTTTTGCACCCCGTCCTTGATCTGGGTGGCCAGCGCGTCGGAGCCGGCCGAGAAGCCGGTGAAGGTGTACCCGGTGGCGGCGTCGAACCGGGGCCCGATGACCTGCTCCATAGTCTGCACGAGCGATCCGGCGTAGAGCACATTCACCGGCCCCGTGTGCCGGACGGTCGCCGCCGTCGGGCCGCTGGCGTAGGCGGGAGCGGCGCTCAGGGGGCCCACGGTGCTCGCGAGGTTCACGGCGCTCAGGAGGCCGGCGGCGCCCAAGAGGCCGACGGTGCGCAGGTGGCCCACGGGCCCGACTGGAGGGCCCGCACGGCGGATCCGGCGGGCTGGCGCGGGTGGCCTGCCCCTCCGTTTCGGTGTCACGGCCGAATTCTAACAAGCATTTGCGGCAGAACTGAGCAGGTTTACACCGAATCTGCAAGGCAGAGATGGCGCAACGGTACGCATGTGCCTCGTGGGAGCCGGCTGCTCGGCGGGTGCGTCGGTATCGGTATCGTACATAGCCCACCAGCACTACTTGATCGCCGGCGCGATGCGATGGTGCCGGGGCTGGTTCGAAGTCCAGGAGGTCAGGCCATCGGCCGAGATAGCGGCACTGAGGGCGGGGCGGCGGTCGCCGGGCGCGGACGCCCAACCGCTGGTCTGGTGCTCACCGGTGGGGCCAGCCGGCGGATGGGTCGGGACAAGGCGTCCATCGTGCTGGCCGACGGGCGCACGTGCGCCGTGACGGTGGCGTCCGCCCTGGCCGAGGTGGCCGACCCGGTCCTCGAGGTCGGGCCCGGCAGGTCGGGGTTCGTCGCCGTTCCTGACGACCGTCCCGGTGCCGGCCCCCTGGCCGCCCTGGCTACGGGCTGGACGGCATTGTCCGGTTTGGGCCACGCCGGCCCCGTGCTGGTGTTGGCCTGCGACCTTCCCACCGTGTCGGTGCCGTTGCTCGAGCTGTTGGCCGGAGCGCGGGGGGCGGGGACGGTGGTGCCCGTTGTCGGCGGTCGCCCCCAACCGCTATGCGCCCGCTTTGGTCGGGCGGCCCTGGATCGGTGCCGTGGCTTGGTCGAGGAGGGCCGGCGATCGCTCATGGAGCTGCTCGACGTCACCCCGGTGACCTGGCTCGGACCCGAGGCATGGTCCGGGGTCGTCGACCAAGGGTGCTTCGCCGACATCGACACCCCCGAGGACCTGGCCCGCCTGGCTCGGCCCCCGGGTGTCGCCGCCCACGACGCCGGGCCTGGTCACCCGTGACCGGCCACCCCGAATTCCCGCACCTGGACGAACACGGCCGAGCCTGGATGGTCGACATCACCGGCAAGGAGCCGACCGCACGTCGTGCAGTTGCCCGTGCCGTCGTCCGCACGGCGTCCGACGTCTCCGAGGCACTGGCCGTTGGGCCCGGCGATCTCGACCCCGTGCAGGCGGCGCGGGTGGCCGGGGTCCAGGCGGCCAAGCGGACCTCGGTTCTGCTTCCCTTGTGCCACCCGATCCGGCTCACCGACGTACAGGTCGACGTGGTTCCCAGCGAAGGGAGGGTCGATATATCGGCCATGACCGAGGTGGTCGATCGCACCGGGGTGGAGATGGAGGCCCTCACCGCCTGCACGGTGGCTGGGCTGACCGTTGTCTGTGCACTCAGCCCGGTGGACCCGGCGGCGTACCTCGACGAGGTGACGCTGTGGTTGAAAGAGGGGGGTCGCTCCGGTCGCTGGGAGCGCTCGGCCGGGCGCCCCGGCCCGGTCGGGTCCGATCAGTAGGCGGTCCGGCGTCCGACCGCCGTTCAGTGCGGGGAACCGCCCGACAGCAGGTCGAGCGCATGAGGGAGCACGTCGATCACCGCCTCCAGGCACTCGACCGCTCCTCCCGTCGAGCCCGGCAGGTTGAGCACGATGCACTGCCCGACCGTACCTGCGGCTCCCCGGGAGAGGCGGCCCAGCGGGCTGGCGGCGCGCATGGCCTCGGCCAACCCCGGGGCCCGTCGTTCGAGAACCAGCTGGGTCCCCTCGGGTGTCTGGTCCGTCGGGGCAAAGCCGGTCCCGCCGGTGGTGAGGATGGCGCCGGCGAAGCCGACGGCCGACTCCCGGATCGCCTCGGCGACGGACTGCGCTCCGTCAGGAAGGAGACGGCGTTCCTCCACGTCGAACCCGTTCGCCTCTAGCACGCCGACCAGTGCCGGCCCCGACCGGTCGACGCGCTCCCCCCGGTAGGTCGAGTCGGAGACGGTCAGGACCTTCGCGCTCGGTGACATCGATCGAGAGCGTAGTGGCGCTCTTTTCGCCGTCCGCGTCCAGCCGGGCGGGGCGGACAAAGCGGTCTGACGACTGCGACCGGAACGCAGCCGGGATAGTCCGACGAGCGCTGGGAGTTAGGCGTCGAGCGCTGGGAGTTAGGCGGCGAGCGCCAGGTCGGCGGCACGCAGGCTCGAAGCCCGAGTGATCCGCGTGGCCGCGGCCGGAGCGGACCGCAGGATCTCCCGGAATTCGGCTGCATTGCTCACATACGCGGTCAGGTCCGTCTTGGCAGTGACAGTCGCCGTCCGGGGGACGCCCTGGAGCAGGGCAATCTCTCCAACGAACTCGCCATCGCCCAGCTCGGCGACCTTGGCGTTGCCATGGCCGGTGGACTTAGTGACCTCGGCCTCGCCCGAAGCGATGATGAGGAACTCGTTCCCCGTCCTCCCCTCACGGATGAGGACATGGCCAGCGGGAACGGTGACCATGGTCAGCAGCGACTCAACCCTGGCCAACTCGCGCCTGCTGCAGTCTCCGAAGAGCTCCAACTGCCCCAGTTTCGAGGCGTGATTCCGGTTCCTCATCGCTGACCTCCATCTTCTCCGGCCATGTCTGCTCGGGCCATGTGTGCCGTCCCGCCACAATTCTGCCTGGATGGAGTATATCTGTCAAACAGTTGAATGAGATCATAGCCATCTGAATAGCAGATGAATCGGCCTAGCCCGGACCCGGGAGACGGTCGATCGAACGCGGGGTCCGCTACGGGAGCGGCGGCTCGGTGCTCGCCGCGGACTTGTCGGTGCCCGCCGGGGACTCAGAAGGCGGAGCTGGTCTCGCGCTGCCGGCCTCCCGGGTCGGAGCGGTTCCAAAGACCTCGCTCTCCGAGGCGAGGTGCTGTACCGGAGGTTCCGGAGCAACCGGCTGGGCCTCCGGAGCAACCGGCTGGGCCTGCGGAGCAACCGGCTGGGCCTGCGGAGCAACCGGCTGGGCCTGCGGAGCAACCGGCTGGGCCTGGGGAGCAACCGGTGTCCCAGAGGCGGTGGGCCGCGGCGCCATGGCTGGATCGCCTACGACGCCAGGACCGGCCCCGGCCACGTAGGGAACGTCTCGAGCCGCCCCGACTGCCTCAAGAGGCCGATTGTGACGGGCTGCCCAACCGACGGCGAAAGCGCTGCACATCACCAGGATCAGTCCTGGTCCCAGTGCGTAGCCGACCTGGTACTCCAGCATCCGCAATGGGGTGGCGGCAAGGAAGTACGAGTGGGTGTTCACCAACACTGGCCAGGCCAGCGGCCCGATCACGAACCAGGCACCGCTGGCGATGCCGATGATGCCGGCGGTGGTCAGGCTCAGGCGCCGGCGGGTCACCGTGGCGTTCACAGGGGCCAAGAAGGTGAGAGCGACGAGACAACCCAGAGCACCCGGTATCAATGCCAGTACGACATGACTGAGATTCCAATACCACGAAGCAGCACCATCAGCACTGAAGCCGAAGGTAGGACCGACGAAAGGCACGATCCCGCCCCACGCCGAGGCCACGAGGGCAAGGAAGCCGACCATGCCCAAGCTGATCGAGGTCGACCGCACTGCGACCCCCGTTTCCCCCGTAAATGACCTCCGGTGGGTGCCAAACCCACCTCTACCGGTTGCCTGACCGAGCGTGGTCGTCATGACGACTCCTCTCTTTGTCCTGCGGGGCGTTCAGACATTGCATTACGCCCTCCCCAATAAAGAAATACCCGCCGGCGGACCAGGCAAACCAAGCAGCGTCGCTCCCGATCCGGTGGCGAACCCCCGGCTCCAGAGATTCCCTTGAAACGTCGCGACCTGCCGATGGCGTGGACGCTGGCCTAGCCGACGACAGGCGCGACGAGGGTGCAGGGCGGCGATTGCGCCTCGGCCGGGTCGAGCGCGTTGAGCACGTCCTGCGCGGCGACCGGGTCGGATGCGAGGGACAGGTGATCGGCGAGGTCGAGCGAGCACTGGTTCTGGACGACGATGTTCGTGCTGTTGCTCCCGGCGATCTCTCCGCTGGTGTAGGGGACCACCAGCTCATCGTGGGTGGTCATGATCTGGGTGTATCGCACGCCGGGCATGGCCACACCACCCGCATCGAGCTTCTCGGTGAAGGCCGAATGCGGGGCGAGCTCCTCGCAGGCGGCACAGAGGGAAGCCAAGAGCTGCGACTCGCTTGAACCGAGGCCCAGCGCGTCGGTGACCTCTTGGATCATGAGCGGATCGGCGACGTCGGTGCCATGCACGACTGGGGCCAGACCGACGAAGGCATCGACGTGAGCCGAACCACCGAGGAACTTGAGGTAGTAGTCGGGCATCGTGGCCCCTTCGGAGTGGCCGACCAGGTCGACCTTGGCTGCTCCGGTGGCGGTCAGCACCTTGTCCACGAACGCGGCAAGGGCGGCCGCACTCTGCTCCATCGGCATCAATCCACCGAGCTCGTCGATCGGTGGTGCGGGGAAGCTCGGGTTGGTGCCGTAGGTCAAGGCGAACACGCAGTACCCGTTGTCGGCCAACAGGGGCGAGATGGTCTGCCAGTTGTCGGTCTCGTTGGCCAGCAGGCCGTGGACGAGGACGACCGGTTCGGGGTGGGTGACCGACGGCTTGCAGGTCCAGTCGTTGGCACCGGGGGGAGGAGTGTCAGGCCCGGTGGGTGCAGCGAGGATATTGGCGAGGAAGGTGTACGGCACCGGGTAGGTGGCCGCATCCGGGTCACCTGATGACGACGGCGTTGTCGCCCCGGCGGACAACGAGGTGAGTCCGCCGGCGATCGTGGCCCCGGTCAAACCGAGCGGGGCCGTCACCAGCGCGCCGGCCGCCAGCACTGTCCCGATCCATCGTGTCCGCATACGAGTCCACGCTCCCTCGGCATCGCCGGCCGACGGAGGGCCCCCGGTGGCAACGCGTCTCTTGGAGCAACGCCCGTGCGCACCCGGTCTTGCGGTACCGGCCTCGAAGGAAGGGACTCCCGCTCGGAGCCTCGGGGCCGTCAGCTCTCGTCGCCGCCGAGCGCGGCGGCGACCTTCCGGCGGACCAGCTTGCCCGTGTCGGTGTAGGGGAGCTCTTCCCACACCACGATCTGGTCGGGTGTCTTCGAGGTCCGCAACTGCTCGCGGACGAAGGCGCGCAGGTCCTCGCTGTCGACCGACTCGCCGGCTACGGGGACGACGACGGCAGCGATCCGTTGGCCCCACTCCTCATCGGGCACGCCCACGACGGCAACGTCGGCCACCGCCGGGTGTTGGACCAAGACTTCTTCGATCTCGGCCGGGGCGATGTTCTCGCCGCCGCGGATGATGGTGTCGTCGGTCCGTCCCTCGATGAACAGGTAGCCGTCCGCGTCGAAGAAGGCACGGTCGCGGGTGGGGAACCAACCCTCGGCGTCGAGCGGCGACGTGGCCGAGAGGTACTCACCCGACACCTGCTCGCCCCGAAGCCAGAGGTCGCCGGCCTGGCCGACCGGGAGGGGTGAACCATCGGCCCCTCGGACCTCGGCCTCGATGCCGGGAATGAGGCGGCCGGCCGACCCCAGGCGGGCGCGGATCCCCGGATCGTCGCTCTCGACGGCGGCCCGGTGGTCCTCGGGCCCGAGGAGGGCGATGGTCGAGCTGGTCTCGGTCAGACCGTAGGCGTTGACGAAGTCGGTGGTCGGGAACAGCTCCAGAGCGCGGGCGACGATGGTCGGAGCGATCCGGGACCCACCATAGGAAAGCGTTCGGAGGGTGGACACGCCGGCGTCCTCTTGGCCGGCCAGGGACTCGACGATCCGCGCCAGCATGGTGGGCACGACCATGGCGTGGGTCACCTGCTCCTTGCGGACGGTGTCGAGCCAGATCTCCGGGCTGAAGGCGTCGAGGTAGACGAGCCGTCTTCCGGCGTAGAGATTGCTGACCAGATTGGCGACACCGGCCACGTGGTAGGGCGGGACGGTGACGGCGACGGCATCGCTCTCCTCGGCCCCCCCGAAATCGACCGAGGAGAAGACATAGGAGAGGAGGTGGCGGTGTCGCAGGATGGCCGCCTTCGGTGCCGATGTCGTGCCGCTGGTGTACAGCAGGACACAGATGCCTTCGGGGTCGTTCGACCACTCTTCGCACGTCGGACCGATCGCGGTCGAGGCCATCCAGTCGTCCCGGTCGATCACGGGATGGTTCACACCCGACAGGCTGGCCTTGGCCAGTTCGTCCGCGATGACCAGGACGTCCTCGTGCTGGTCGAGCAGCCCGGTCACCTGCTCGTGTCCCAGCCGGTAGTTGATCGGAAGTACGGGGACTCCGGCCCACGAGCTGGCGAAGACGGCGACGGCGAAGGCGGGCGCATTGGTGCCCACGTAGGCGACGTGGGCGACGCCGTCCCGCCGGATCCTCGCCGCGGCGATGCCGGCCCGGCGGTAGAGCTCCTCGTAGCTGAGCCCGTCATCAGCACGGCCGATGGCCACACGGGTCGGGTGGCCGGACATGGCCATGTCGAGCAACATCATGAGATTCACGGTCTGGTATTCCTCTGTTCGGTCGATCCGCCCTGGCACCCTAAACGACCCCCGAAGGGAGATGCGATCCCGCCATACCCGGGTCTCGAGGCAGCCTGTCGCTTCCCTGCCGGTTCGGCGGGTGCCCGGTCCGACCGGGGCACTACGATGCCACCGCAGTGACCGGCCGCCTTTGGCGCGAGGCACGAGACGAAGTGAGGAATCAAGTGTCTGACCTGGTGTTGGTGGACGTGACCGACGGCATCGCCTTGATCACCCTCAACCGTCCCGACGCCAGGAATGCCCTCAGCTCGGACATGCTCTCGCAGCTGGTGGGACACATGACGCGCCTCGATGCCCGGGCCGACGTGGATGTGCTGGTGCTCACTGGCGCTGGACCGGCCTTTTGCGCCGGTTTGGACCTGAAGGAGATGGCCGCCTCAGGGGCGAACGTCCGTCCGGCCGACGGGCGGCCCTGGCCCCAGCTGGCCAAGCCATTGATCGGGGCGGTGAACGGAGCGGCCGTCACCGGAGGGCTCGAGCTGGCGCTCGCCTGCGACTTTCTGATCGCCTCGGAACGGGCCCGGTTCGCCGACACGCACACCCGGGTGGGGCTCGTTCCGTTCTGGGGGATGTCCGTGCTCCTGCCCCAGGCGGTGGGTGTGCGCACGGCCCGGGAGATGAGCCTGACCGGGAACTTCATCGGCGCCGAGGAGGCATGCCGGGTCGGTTTGGTCAACCGGGTCGTCCCCCACGACGAGCTCATCGACGTGGTGAAGGCCCTGGCCGTCGACATCGCGTCGGCCGAGCCTGCGGCCACACGCGTGCTCGTGGCCGAATACGCCGGGTTCTCCGGCGGGGGCCCCGCGGCGCTGGCCGAGGAGGTCCGCACGGCCGAGACCTTCCTCGGAGCGGGCATCGATCTCGAGCTCATCGAGCACCGCCGGGTGGCCCTGATCGAGCGGGCCCGTCGGCAGGCCGGGTGAACCGGATGCCGGACTCGACCGGCAACGGGCCGCCGACCTCGGGAAGGGCGCGGCGGTGATCCGATCCGTGATGTTCGACTTCGGGGGGGTCATCACCGACAGCCCGTTCGATGCCTTCGAGCGGTACGAGGAGGCGGCGGGGCTTCCGGTCGGCACCATCCGGACCATCAACTCGACCAATCCCGACATCAACGCGTGGGCCCGGCTCGAACGGGGCGATGTCGACATGTCCGAGTTCTGCGAGCTGTTCGAGGTCGAAGCCCAGGCTGCCGGGTACCGGGTGGACGCCCGCGCCGTGATGGCGAGGCTGGCGGGCCAGGTGCGCCCGGCCATGGTCGAGGCGCTGCGCCGCTGTTCGGAACGGTACAAGACGGCCTGCCTGACCAACAACTTCGTGCTCGACCAGGACGCCGACCAGGTCCCGGCCCGCCCCGACGTGGCCGAGGCCCTGGCCTTGTTCGACGTGGTGCTGGAGTCGTCCAAGCTGGGCGTCCGCAAGCCCGACCCGCGCTTCTACGAGATGGCCTGTGAGGTGGTGGGCGTGTCGCCGGACCAGGTGGTCTACCTCGACGATCTGGGCATCAACTTGAAGCCGGCCCGGGCCATGGGCATGCGGACGATCAAGGTCGCCGCGCCGGAGGCGGCGCTCGAGGAGCTCTCGGCGATCGTGGGGATGTCGCTCGGGTGAGCACCGGGCCCGGCCGGCGTGGCTTCGGCTAGCTACCCTTCAGTGCCGTGAGCCGTCGCCCTCTCCCCTTCGACCCCATCGACGAGGCCCGGTCCCAGTGGGCGAAACGGTGGGACGCCGAGGCGAGCGAAGCCATGGCCGCAGCCACATCGATCATGCGGGCGCAACAGGTGGTCCTGGCCGCCGTCGACGGGGCACTGCGGCCGTTCGGCCTGACCTTCGCCCGTTACGAGGGGCTGGTCCTGCTCTCGTTCAGCCGCGGTGGGTCGCTCCCGCTGGGCAAGATGGGAGACCGCTTGATGATCCACCCCACCAGCGTCACCAACATCATCGACCGGCTCGAGGCCCAGGGGCTGGCCAAGCGGGTGCCGCACCCCACCGACGGTCGGACCACGTTGGCCGAGGTGACGCCCGAGGGCCGTGCGCTGGCCAAGCGAGCGACCCGCGCCGTCAACGAGATCGCCCTCGGACTCGGGATGCTCGACGACCACGATCTCGCCGAGCTCTTCCGGATCATCCGCAAGATCCGGGTTCACATCGGCGACTTCACCGACCCGTAGCCATCCCCTCGAGCCACCCGCTCACGGCAGATGAGGGACCCGGTCCGGGCGATCCACGCCCGACGGACGCACGCGAACGCGCCCCAGGCTCACACGTTGCGTCGGTAGGAGCCGCCGACGTCGAACAAGGCGTGGGTAATTTCCCCCAAGCTGGCGTGACGGACGGTGGCCATCAGCTGGGCAAAGACGTTGCCGCCCTCGAGCGCGACGGCGCGGAGGGCGTCGAGGGCCCCATCCCGTTCACCGGCGTGCTCGCGTTGGAACTGGCGGAGTCGGGTGATCTGACCCTGCTTCTCCTCCTCGGTGGAGCGAGCCAGCTCCATCGTTCCGATTGGCGGCTTGGCCTCGGGGTCGACGAACGTGTTGACCCCGACGATGGGCAGCGTGCCGTCGTGCTTGCGGTGCTCGTAGACCATGGAGTCGTCCTGGATCCGCCCACGCTGATACCCGGTCTCCATGGCCCCGAGGACCCCGCCGCGCTCGCTGATCCGGTCCATCTCGGCCAGGACGGCCTCTTCGACCAGGTCGGTGAGCTCTTCGACGATGAAGCTGCCCTGGAGCGGGTTCTCGTTGGCGGCCAGGCCCCACTCCTTGTTGATGATGAGCTGGATGGCCAATGCCCGCCGGACCGATTCCCCGGTCGGCGTGGTCACTGCCTCGTCGTAGGCGTTGGTGTGCAGGCTGTTGGCGTTGTCGTAGATGGCGCACAGCGCCTGCAGCGTGGTCCGGATGTCGTTGAACGCCATCTCCTGGGCATGGAGCGACCGTCCCGACGTCTGGACGTGGTACTTGAGCCGCTGCGACCGAGCGTTGGCCCCGTAATTGTCCCGCAGGGCGATGGCCCAGATGCGCCGGGCGACGCGCCCGATCACCGTGTACTCGGGGTCCATCCCGTTGGAGAAGAAAAAGGAGAGGTTGGGAGCGAAGTCGTCGACGTTCATGCCCCGGGCCAGATAGGCCTCGACATAGGTGAAGGCATTGGCCAGGGTGAAGGCCAACTGGGTGACCGGGTTCGCGCCCGCTTCGGCGATGTGGTAACCGGAGATGGACACCGAGTAGAAGTTCCGCACCTCGTGCTCGATGAACCAGTCGGCTATGTCGGCCATCACCCCGAGGGAGAACTCGGTCGAGAAGATGCACGTGTTCTGGCCCTGGTCCTCCTTCAGGATGTCTGCCTGGACGGTGCCCCGTACCGTGCGCAACACTTCGGCGCTCAGGGCCTCGCGCTCGCCGGCCGCGGCCGGCCGGCCATGTTCGGCCTCGAACAAGTCGAGACGTTGGTCGATGGCCGTGCACAGGAACATGGCCAGGATGGTGGGGGCGGGACCGTTGATGGTCATCGACACCGACGTGGCCGGATCGCAGAGGTCGATCCCGTCGAAGAGCACCTTCATGTCGTCCAGGGTGGCGATGGATACGCCGGAGGTGCCGATCTTGCCGTAGATGTCGGGTCGCTCGTCGGGGTCGAAGCCGTACAGCGTGACCGAGTCGAACGCCGTCGACAGCCGAGTGGCGGGGAGCCCCGACGCGAGCAGATGGAACCGACGGTTGGTGCGGAAGGGGTCGCCCTCGCCGGCGAACATGCGGGCCGGGTCCTCGCCCTCACGCTTGAAGGGGAACACACCGGCGGTGAAGGGAAAGTGGCCGGGGAGGTGCTCCGACCGGAGCCACCGCACCAGCTCCCCGTGCTCGGTGACCCGGGGCAGGGCCACCTTGGGGATGCGGTTCCCCGACAGCGACGTCCGCCACAGGACTGGGTTGGTCTCGCTCGAGAGAGAGGCATCCTCGGGACCGGCCGCTGTCAGCGATGTGCGCAGCTGGTCCCACTCCTCGAGGAGCCGTCGCCCCTCCGGGTCCCGGGCCGATTCCGCCCGCTCGGCCAGGGTGTCCAGGTCGCCCACGGCCGATCCCTCGGACTCGGCCAGGGACAGCACCTCGGTCAACTGCTGGGACCGGCGGGCTTCTGCCGCCAGCTCGGCGGTCGTGGCGTGATAGCGGTGCACGGTCTCGGTGATCTCGGCCAGGTAGCGCCGCCTCGGGCCCGGGATGATCACCGACGCCTTGGTCGAGGCTCGGCCACCGATCACCGGGAGCACCCCGGGCACGGTCACCAGGCCCATGCCGGACAGCCGGTCCCGGAGGTGTTGGTACAGGGCGGTCACGCCGTCGTCGTTGAAGCGCGAGGCGATGGTGCCGAACACGGGCTCGGTGTCTTCGGGGGCGAGCCCGTGGTCACGGACCCACTGCCGACGCACCTGCCGCAGGGCGTCGTCGGCGCCGCGGCGGTCGAACTTGTTGATGGCCACGGCATCGGCGAGGTCGAGCATGTCGATCTTCTCGAGTTGCGAGGCGGCCCCGAACTCAGGTGTCATCACGTAGAGGGAGAGGTCGGCGATATCGACGATGCCGGCATCACCCTGGCCGATGCCCGGGGTCTCCACGATGACCAGGTCGAAACCGGCGGCCCGACAGGCGCCCACCACCATCGGAAGAGGCGGGGGGATCTCGGAGGCCGAGCCCCGGGTGGCGAGCGACCGGAAGTACACCCGGGACGAGTCGATGGCGTTCATCCTGATTCGGTCGCCGAGGAGGGCCCCGCCTCCTCGGCGGCGCGTCGGGTCGACGGCCAGCACGGCGACGGCCAGCTTGTCCTCCTGATCCTGCCGGAAACGCCGGATGATCTCGTCGGTCAGCGATGACTTCCCCGACCCCCCGGTGCCGGTGACGCCCAGCACCGGCGCTTTCCGGCGCTGCGCGGCCGATTCGATCGCCTCGATGGAGCGCTGGTCGAGGGATCCCGCCTCGAGACAGGTGATGACCCGGGCCAGGTCCCCGGTGTGTCCGCCGTAGAGCAGGTCCAGCGAATCCGGCGGCTCGGCGGCCAGGTCGCGGTCGCACTCCTCGATGAGCAGGTTGATCATCCTCTCGAGCCCCAGGCGCTGGCCGTCGCTCGGGGAGAAGATCCGGCGGACGCCGTAGGCCTCGAGCTCGGCGATCTCCGAAGGGACGATGACGCCACCACCGCCGCCGTAGACGGCGATGTCACCTCGCCCCTCGGCCTTGAGCCGATCGACCAGGTACTTGAAGTACTCGACGTGGCCGCCCTGGTAGGAGCTGATGGCCACCCCCTGGACGTCCTCGGCGATGGCCGCCGCCACCACCTCGTCGACCGAGCGGTTGTGGCCGAGGTGGACGACCTCGGCCCCTTGGGCCTGGAGCAGCCGGCGCATGATGTTGATGGCGGCGTCGTGGCCGTCGAACAGGCTGGCCGCGGTGATGAAGCGCACCGGGTGCGCAGGCCGGTGGAGGGGGGCGTTCCCGTCGACCCGATCGATGGCCGGCTCGGGACGGTTGGAGGAACTCATGCCGGCATAATAGTTGTACGTCCTACTAAATGTCCACGGCCCCTAAATGTCCACGGCCCCCAGCGTCATGGCCCGCGCCGCGGACCCTGGCCGTCAGGGCTCGGGACATCGGAGAACCCGGGCGTCATGGCCCCGTTTACTCCCGACGTGAGGAGCCAGCGGCGGCGAAGGCTACGGCGCAGGTTCGATCCGGTCGACCAGATGCCAGGCCAGAGCGGTGGCCGCGTCGATGGCCGAACCGGTGATGGCCAGGTAGGCGGTGCGCTGGCGGCCGATACGGCGGGGAAGGCTCACCGTGCCGCCGGCCCCGGGGATCAACCCCATGGGAACCTCTGGCAATTGAAAGGTGGCGTCCGGTCTGGCCAGCACGTGGGCGGCGAAGGCCGGCAGCTCGGTGCCGGCGCCGACGCAGGCACCGTGCACGATGGCCGTTGTCCGGCTCGCGCACCGGGCCAGCCAGGGAGCCACGCTTCGTGTCGTCCGGATCACGTGGGCAGCCACCGGGTCGGGCACCGATCCGAATTCGGACAGGTCCCCACCGCTGCAAAAGGAGGGCCCTGCTCCGGCCAGCGAGATCGAGGTGATGGACGGGTCGGCCGCAGCCACCTGGAACATGGTCACCAGCTCGTCGCGCATGGCGGCGTCGTAGGCGTTCCGGACTTCGGGCCGATTGAGGGTCAACGACAGAGACGGGCCTTCTCGGTGGGCAAGGACCGCGGGGCCGGGCAGTTTTCGGTGGGCCATCGGTCCGCGCCGGCCGATCCACTGGCGATGGTCGGGCCCGGATTGCAGCATCGAGTACACGAACGACTCCGACACCAGGGCATCGTTCACCGAGATGCCGCCGCTGAACCGCAGGAGCTGGACGAGGGCGATGGCCGGAGCGGGGCCCTGTTCGACGGCCCGGCCGACCCGGGTGAGCGCGCCTTCGATGTCGGGACATCCGACCCAAGGCCTCGCCGTGGCTTCACCTTCTTCGGCCAACAGGATGTCGAGGTCCGGCGGTGCGGAGAGGTCGGCGCCGGCCCGGGCCACACCAACGGTCACGCACGGAACGGAGCGCACCACGTCGGCCGCCGCCCCCAGCATCGGGTCGTCATCGACGGCTATCGCCAGGACCGGCCGATCCCCGAACGGCCCGACGGCTTCCGGGGCCAGACCGTCTTCGACGAGCCGAAGTACCTCGGGGGCGAACAGGATGCGCGCCTCGCCTGGGGAGCTGGTCACCTCGACAACGTACTGTCGGGGCGGTGCACGGCGGAGCCAGGCGCAAGGCCGGCCCGCGGCTCGTGGCGGGTCAACTGCAGGGTGGGACCTCGGCTCACGAGGGGGCCTGGTACAGGATCCGGCCCCCCTTGATGGTGGCCCTGACCAGTTGGCTGCCCAGCTCGGTGCGGGCACGCCGCCAGGGAAGCGCCAACAGGCAGAGGTCGGCGGGGCTCCCCGGCGACACGGTGCGGGCGGGGCCGCCGGGGTCGCCGGGATGGCCCAGGAACAGGGACAGCGCCCGCTCTGGTGTCAACCGTTCGTCGGCCCCGATCACGGCACCGAGGGCGGTCCGCCTCGAGACGGCGTCGGCGACTGCCCGCCAGGGGTCCGGTGGGCCGAAGGGGGCGTCCGTGCTCCCAGCCAAGGGGACGCCGGCCACGTCCCAGGCCCGGAGGCGGTAGAGCCAGGCCTGGTCGGTCGGGTCGACATCACGGCGATACCTGTCGCCGTGCTCGCCGATGAACGCCGGTTGGGTCACCACGGTGACAGCCAGCGGGCGCAGGAGGTCCACCACCTCGGGTGGGGCAACGCTGGCGTGCTCGATGCGATGGGGGCCGCCCCCGGCCATCGACAGGGCGGTGGCCGCCAGCACCAGGCTCTCACGGGTGACTGCGTGCAGGGCCACGCCGCGCCGCCCGGCCGACCTGATCGAGTCGACCAGGTCGTCGACCCCGGGGAGCTGGCGATCCTCGAGCACCAGCTTCAGGGCGCCGGTGGTGACCGGCCCCTGGTGGCGGACGGGAAGGGTGCCCCCCAGAACGAGCACGGACTGGCCGAGCTCACCGTTGAGGACGGCTGCCTCGAATGCGGCCAGCTCCTCGGAGCCGTTGGACGCCGTGGCATCGGTTACCCCGGTCACGCCACAGCGTGACAGCTGCTCGCTGATGGCGGTCAGGGACGGCGGGTCATCGTGGACTCGCAGGCGGATCAGGGTGTCGGCATCGTAGAGCACACCCGTCGGCCGCCCATCGGCGCCGACCTCCACGCCACCGGCGCCTCCCACCTCACCGCCGGCCGCCGCCCCGATGGCGCCCGAGGCTGCGTCGGCCAACCCCAACATTTCCAGGCCCCTCCGGTTCACCACCCACTGGTGACCGCTGCGATGTTGGATCCGAACCGGTCGCCGACGGTGGTCTCCGAGGAGGTCATCCACCACGTCCGCGGTGAGCGGGCCGGTCACCGACTCGTCGTACCCGTACCCTCGGAGCCAGGGGGAACCGGTCGAACCCGGCGCCATCTCGCCAAGGGCGGCAGCCAGCGTGCGGGCCAGGGACGATCGGTCACGTACGGTCGGAGGGCCGCACAGCACGGACCGTTGGCGTGCGGCGAGGCTGAACAAATGGGTGTGATGGTCGTGCAGGCCGGGGAGGAGAGCACCGCCTCGGCCGTCGAGGACCGTGTTGTTGGCGGTCCTCGTCATGGCCCCGCCGGTCTCCAGCGCTGCGACCCGGCCCTGTTCGATATGGACGGTGCATCCCGGGCGACCGTCCACCTCGACGTTCACGACGGTGAGACCCGTGTCCTGCCCGGTGCTCGGATCCTGCTGCTCGGGCACGGTCACAGGTCGGCCAGAACCGACTCGGTGTCCGCCCCCAATGTGGCCGCCCTCCGGGTAGGCGTCCTGCTCCTCGGTGGGGCGACCGGACCGGTGTCGGACGGCAGTGCCTGTCGTCGGTACGACAGTGTGTGGCCGACTACTTCGCGCATGGCGATGTCGATCGTCCCCCCGGTGCCACCGACGATGGCAGCCAGCGCGGCCACGGCGGCATGGAGCCCGGTCACCGGGTCGGCGGCGGCGTCGGCGCAGAACAACGGAGGGCCCCCCTCGTGCTCGCGGGCGACGAGGCCGGCCGCGGCGGCGGCGTCGTCACCCAGCGCAGCTCGGTTCCGCCACGGTCCGGCTCGGCCGTAGCCGGTGATGCTGATCCACGCCTGATGCGGGGATGGGTGGATCCCCAGCTGCTCGAGGGCCCGGGGCCTCGACGACTCGATGACCACGTCCGCCGCCCCGACCAGCACCGGGAAGGGACCCGTGGCCGCCACGGGCACGGTCACGCTCTCCTTCCCCCCTTGAAGGAGGTCGAAGAACCGCACTGGGCCTTCTCGGGAGGGGTCGGGACGTCGGAGGTCCTCGACCTTGACCACGCGACAGCCCGCAGCAA
The DNA here is from genome assembly GCA_963803065.1 of uncultured Acidimicrobiaceae bacterium. Classification (GTDB taxonomy): domain Bacteria; phylum Actinomycetota; class Acidimicrobiia; order Acidimicrobiales; family RAAP-2; genus DASXMT01. Next base: position 139,569 of record CAWDKW010000002.1, on the reverse strand, counting down.
CCAGGAGCGAGCCCGCCAGCGGTCCCGCCCACAGCGCCGACAGGTCCACGACCAGGGGTCGCCGCCGGGACGGGGTTCGGCTCGGGCCCAGCTGGCCGAGGTCGGTCAGGGTCCGGGCCGGGAGGCGCCACGATCGTGCCCCCTCGTACAGCCACGGTGCGGGGGGCCACCCTTGGTCCCGGGCCCTGTACTGCTCGTCCTGGCCTTGCCCGCCCACGACGGCCACCGGGATGCCCACGAGCTGCGCCCGGTCGGCCAGGGCGTCCGCCGACCCCGCCGCAGCCAGGGCTGCCACTGCGGTCCAGGGATCGGACGGGACCGACGAGCCCAGCCAGGCCGGAAGGAGTTCGATGTCGGAGGGCCTGCTCAAGCTCACGGCCAGCCAGCCGTCGTTCGTCGCCACCAGGCGACAGGCTCCCCCGTTGGAGATGGTGCCGTTGCGGTGGTGCCCGAAGACGGCGGCCCGCTCGCCGAGCAGCGCCGACCCGTCGAGAGTGACGGCGATGCCCCTGGCCGCGGCGAGGAGACGGAAGGCCAATGCGGCCCCGTCGAGACAGCCGGCCACGTCGCCCGGGGCCAAGAGCGGCGGTCCGTCCGCCCGGCCCGTCAGGGCCATGGCGCCCGAGGTGGCCCAGGCCCTGGACGGGTTCGGGCAGGGGGACGCTCGGACGACCGGAAACGAGGCGGTCCCCAGGGATCCGGTCGGATCCACCGCGGCGGCAACCGGCAGCCTGGCCAGCGTCTTGGCGGTCGTTTCGCCGATGAACAGGGCCTTTCCCGCATCGAGGCCCCACGATTGGGTCTGTGTCCGCTCCCGAGCCCGTTCTCGACCCTGTTCCGGACCCAGCCGAGCGCGCCCGTCCCCCCGCCGGCGCTGGTACTCGGACGACCTCCGCACCGAGCAGCGAGAGGAGGTGGCCGGCGTACGCACAACGCGAAGTCCTCACCGACCTCGAGGAAGCGGATGCCGGCCAGGGGCAGTTCGGCCCGATGGGGGTCTGGAGCGACCATTCCCGGACCGTCGCTGGGGGACATGGCGTCAACGCTAGAGATGTTTTGCCGCCGCATCGGCGGGCCCTCCCAAGATCCGGCGCCGCCAGGAGGCCGCCTCGGCGCGCAGGATCTCTGGGCCATAGGGTGATGCGAGGAGTTCGCAGCCGAAGCGCCGAGCCAACGAGGAGCGCCATGACAACGACCGAGTCCATTCCGAGCGCCGTGCACATCGGTGCGTCCGACCTGCCCTTTGTCGATATCGGTGATGGCAGCAAACTGAAGGTCCTGCAGGTGAAGGAGGAGGAGGGCCTCTGGATCGTGGAGAACATCTTCCAGAACGGCTACGAGGTCCAGACCCACCGCCACACCGGTCCGGTGTACGCCTACACCGTGTCCGGGGCGTGGAAGTACAGGGAATACGACTACGTCAACCGGCAGGGATCGTTCCTCTACGAGCCGGCGGGCTCGGTGCATACGCTCCAGTGCATCGAAGACGGAACCCAGGTCTGGTTCCAGATGTACGGGGCCAACCTCAACCTGGACGCCAGCGGGAACATCGAGAGCGTCTTCGACGGCGCCGGGACCCTGGCCGCTTACTACGCGTTGTGTGAGGCGCAGGGCCTTCCCCGGCCCAACGTCCTGGCCAGCTGATGCCGTCGGTGATCGACCTGTCCGACCCGGACACCTTCGTCGGGGGCGTCCCACACGAGGAGCTGACCGAGCTCAGGCGCGCCCAGCCCGTCTACTTCCAGGAGATGCAGGACGACTCGGGGTTCTGGGCTCTGCTGCGGCATGCCGACGTGGTCCACGCGGCCCGGAACCCGGACCTGTTCTCGGCCAGCGAGGGAGGCGTGGTCATCGAGACCCTCGCCCCCGAACAGGTCGAGCAGATGCGGGGGATGCTCCTGGCCATGGACCCACCCCGGCATCTCGACTACCGGCGCCCGATGGCCGAGCACTTCCGGCGCCGGGTGATCGAGGACATGACCGACCAGATCCGTGGGATCTGCCGCGACGTGATGACGGGGATCGACGAGACCAGCGACGTGGAGTTCGTGCACGAGGTGACGTCGGCCATTCCCTCTCGGGTCATCGGCCAGCTCATGGGCCTGCCCGAAGCCGACTGGCGGCGCATCCACGAGATGGCCGAGCGGAACACCAGCGGGCAGGATGCCGAGTATGCCGGTGACGACTCCAACGGAGCGACCATGGATATGGCCGTCTACGGCATGGAGCTGGCCGCCCGTCGTCGCACCGAGGAGCCCACTCCCGATTTGACCTCGATCATCCTCGGTACCGAGTTCGGCGGCCACCTCATGGACGATGTCGAATTCGCCACCTTCTTCGTGCAGCTGGTGACGGCGGGTAACGACACCACCAAGATCATGCTCTCGTCGGGCCTCTGGGCCTTGTTGCTCCACCCCGACCAGTTGCTCGAGCTCCGGGCCGACCCGTCGCTCATTCCCGGTGCGGTCGAGGAGATCCTCCGGTGGGCCAACCCGCTGCACTATTTCCGGCGAACGGCACTGGCCGACGCCGTCGTCCGGGACGTGAAGATCTCGGCAGGCGAGAAGGTGGCCATGTACTACACCTCGGCCAACCGGGACGAGGACCTGTTCGCAGACCCCCAAACCTTCGACATCCACCGCCACCCCAATCCGCACCTGGCCTTCGGCATCGCCGAGCACTTCTGCCTGGGTGTCCACCTCGCCCGGCTGGAGGGACGGGTGTTCTTCGAGGAGCTGCTGTCGGCCTTCTCCGGCATCGAGCTGGTCGGTGAGCCGGTCCGGGTGCGGTCGAACCTCAACAACGGGCTGAAGCGCCTCCCCGTCCGGATGCGGCGCTGATCGACCCGTTGGGGCTTGCTGATGGGCACCTACGAGATCGAAGGCGTGGTACCCATCGTGCATCCCACCGCATTCGTCCACCCCGAAGCCGTCCTCATCGGCGACGTCCTGATCGGGGCCAGCTGCTACGTGGGACCGCTGGCCAGCCTGCGCGGTGACTTCGGCCACGTGGTGGTCGAGGCGGGTGCGAACGTCCAGGACGGGTGCGTCCTCCACTGCTTTCCCGGTCGCGATGTGGTGATCGGGGAGGACGGTCACATCGGCCACGGCGCCGTGCTCCACGGGTGCCACATCGGCCGGGGCGTGTTGGTGGGAATGAACAGTGTTGTGATGGACGGGGCGACGATCGGCGACTTCTCGTTCGTCGGCGCGTGCTCCTTCGTGCGAGCAGAGACGGAGGTCCCAGAGCACCACCTGGTCGCCGGAAACCCGGCCCGGGTGCTCCGAGAATTGACCGAGGCCGAGATGGCCTGGAAGGCCAACGGGACGGGCGTCTACCAGGATCTGGCTCGGCGTTCTCGCTCCACCCTTCGTCCCGCCGTCCCCCTGTCTGCCCCGGATGAGAACCGACCCCGTCTCGGAGCGGGCCAAGACACGGCGATGCCCCTCCGCGAGTACCGACGTTCGTGATCGCCGTTCGGCTCGTGCCCGCCCGGCCGGGTGGGCAGCTGGTTCGCGCCACCGCCGCTCAACTGTTGCCCGCCACCGTCGCCTAACTGGTGCCCGCTCGGGTGAAGAGCCGGATCGCACCGGCCAGGATGACGCTGGCGTAGAGAGCCAGGACTCCGAGTGACAGGGCCGCCATGGTGGTGTCGTTGCTCAACCCCCAGATGTTGTGAAGCGCCTGGCTGCCGTGGGCGGTCAAGCCGTACCGGAAGAGGGCCAATGCGTGGGTCAGCGGAAGGACGGTGGCCACGTCAGCCAGCCAGCTGGGCAGCGAGGTGATGGGAAAGAGCGAGCCGGCGAAGAAGAAGGGGATGATGGCAACGGCCGGAATGACGCTGGTGTACTCCTCGGCACTGGTCAGCCGGGTGGCCAGGATCTCGGCCAAGCCGTAGGTCACCACGACGAGCAGCACGGCCGCAGCGAGGAACCACAGCATGCGGCTGGTCGTCTGGTACTGGGCCCCTCGAAGCGCGGAAGCGGCGATGAGCACGACGAGCTGGAGGGTAGTGATGGCCATGACCGCGACCACGTTGGCGAGAACGATCGATGCTCGGCTGATCGGGGCGACGAGCAATTCCCGCATCGCCCCTTGTTGGCGGTCCACCAGGACACTGAGTCCCGAGAACATGCAATTGAGGGGGATCAGCAGGCCGGCAGTGGCCACGCAGAAGAAGGTCATGTACGTCGTTCGCTGCGCTCCTGCGGCGACGGAGTTGGCCAAGGCGGGGGCGACGACGAGGGCGAAGAGGACAGGCGCCATGACCGGTATGGCGACCGATCGCGGCGATCGCACGGTCAGCGCGAGCCGACGGCCGGTCAGGGTCGGGAGGACGCTCACCTTCCGGGCGCGGGTCGGGGCCGTCGTGACGGGCAGGGGGATAGTGGCGGTGGTCATCGGTGGTTCCTCTCGGTCGGTCGTGGTGTTGATCTGGTGAGTTGGTCGAGTGAGTCGATCCGGTCGGTCGGTCGTGCCGTTGACCTGATCACTCGGTCGTGCCGTGGATCGTGTCGCCAGTCAGGCGGAGATAGACGTCATCGAGCGTGGGAGGTCGTGTGGTGGCCGATCGGATCGTGATCGAGGAGTCAGCCAACAGCCGCGAGACCGTGGACGAGCTGAAAGTCCGCAGCGCGACGGTGATGGTTTCACCGATGACGAGAAGGTCGTCGGCGGGTACGCCATGGCGCTGGAGGATCTCGACGGCCCGTTCGGGGTCGCCGAGCCTCAGCTCGAACACTTCGTCGCCGATCGATGCGAGCAGCCGCGAGGGCGTGTCGCACGCGACCATGGCACCCGCATCGATGACGGCGATCCGGTCGCAGAGTTGCTCGGCCTCGTCGAGGTAGTGCGTCGTCATGATGACCGTGACGCCGGTCCGGTCCCGCAGGGAGGCGATGACGTCGAACAGGTCATGGCGGATCCGGGTGTCCAGTCCCACGGTGGGCTCGTCGAGGAAGAGCACCTGGGGGCCGGACAGCAGCGCTCGGACGATTTCGAGCCGGCGTCGTTGACCGCCGCTGTAGGTGGCCACCGGACGGTCCAGGATGTCGAGGATCCCGACCGTACGGGTCAGCTCGGCCAGTCGGGTCCGGCCGTCCGCAGGGTCGACTGACCACAGTTTCAGGTGCAGCTCCAGGTTCTGACGACCGGTCAGCGGTCGGTCGACGACAGCATCCTGGAACACGACGCTGCTGATGGCTCGGGTTCCCGTCGGGTCGCGGGCGACGTCCCGGCCTCCCAGGAAGGCCCGGCCCGAGGTGGGCCTCACCGAGGAGTTGAGCATCCCGACGGTGGTCGTCTTGCCGGCGCCATTGGGCCCGAGCAGGCCGAATGCGTCGCCCTCCGCTACCGCGAAGCTGACCCCTCTGACCGCCTCGACCTCGCCGGGATAGGTCTTGACGAGGTTCTCTGCCTCCACGGCCAACTGGGTGCCCACTGGTCCTCCTCTGCGTGTCGGTCTGGTCCGACGATCTGGAGCATTCGGTGTCGTGCCATAGAGGACGAAACGAAGCTGTGGAACGTGACATTCGCTCGTACACGGCCGCCGCGATCGGGCGTTCGCGCCCGGTCGAACTCGCTTGTCACGAATGCCTGCACCATTTCGTCCTTATTGGGGTGCAGTGTCCTCCCGCCATGGACGGAGCAGGCCTCCGACCATGGCTGCATTCCGACCATGGCTGCACAGCGAGGTTCAGATCTCCCCCCGGCGTTCGTCGGGCACGACTTAGGGTTGGTACGACATGACGACAGGCGATGGGCCGACGGATGCACAGTTCACCGATGCGTGGCGTGTCCACCGCCCGTACCTGGTTGACCTGGCCTTCGGGATGCTGGCCGACATCGGAGCCGCCGAGGACGCCGTGCAGGAGGCCTTTTCCCGCCTGGCCCGGTCAGACTTCGAGAGGATCGAGGACCAACGAGGCTGGCTGATCGTTGTGACCAGCCGCATCTGCCTCGACCAGATCCAGTCCGCCCGCTCCCGCCGTGAGCGCGCTCACGAGTCCTCCACCATCGAGTTCGCCGGCCCGGCCGCGACTCGGGCCGCCTTCGTGGATCCCGCCGACCGCGTCACCCTCGACGACGAGATCCGCCTGGCCTTGCTCGTGGTGCTCGAGCGTCTGAGCCCGGCAGAACGGGTCGTCTTCGTCCTGCACGACATCTTCCAGATGCCGTTCGACACCATCGCCGAGAGTGTGGGCCGGCCGGCCCCGACTTGCCGCCAACTGGCACGACGAGCTCGCCTGAAGATCCAGTCGGAGCGCGCTCGGGGCGCGGTCGAGGTCGATACGGCCGAGCACCGCCTGGTGGCCGAGCGATTCATCCAGGCGTGCTCGGACGGCGATCTCTCGTCCCTTCTCGAAGTGCTCGACCCAGACGTCACCGGCGATGTGGACCTCGGGCCCGACGACCCGCGTACCGGTCGGGGCTTTACCGGGTCGACGGCGGTGGCGCGCAACCTTCTTCGCAACCTCGCCACCATGACCCTGGTCTCGAACCTGATCGAGGGGCAGACGGTGGTGCTGGCCTTCGCCGGGTCTCAGCTGTCAGGGGTTCTGCACCTGACAGTGGACGGCCAGACCATCAAGAAGATCCACGCGGTTGCCGACCCGAACACGATCGGCTTCATCGGCTCCCGCATTCCGCCGGTGGCCCCGGGCGAGAGCTCCTGACGCGGAGGACGACGCCTGGGCTGCGGCCCACGGCATCTGGCGCAGTACGACGCCTTAGCTCCGGCCCACGGCCTGGCCGAGTACGACGTCTAGCTGCGGCCCACGGCCTGACGGAACGCGGACACCATCTCGGCGAGTTGGTCGGCGGCCGCACCGGGTTCGAGGGTGATCGAGACCGGGGCCCGGAAGTCGGTAATGCCCGCCTCGGCCAAGGCGGGGACCCCGTCCATGGTTCGACCGAGATCCATCGAACCGTCCGATCTCTTCACGACCGGAAGTCTCCCCTGCACCTGGAAGCCGGTGGTGTCCCGCCCGGCGGCCGAGAGCGCCTCACGGACCCGTGCGATGCCGGTGGCAGGCTCCCGGGCGATAGGCCCCCACGGGATCCAGCCGTCGCCGAAGCGAACCAGCCGATCGATCACCCGGTCGTTGAGGGTTCCGCTCACCCAGATGGGCACGCCTCCGGGCTGGAGGGGCTTGGGCATGGCGTGGATGCCCTCGAAGTGGAGCCCGTCGCCGTCGAAGTCAGCCCGGTCCTCGCGCCACAACGCCTGGCAGACGGCCAGGGTCTGGTTGAGCAGGCGGCCACGGCCCTCGAAGCTGAGGCCAGCTGCGTCGTACTCCTCTCGTTGCCAACCCACCCCGACTCCGAGGTCGAGCCGGCCTCCGGAGAGCACGTCCAAGGTGGCGGCCGCCTTGGCCAGGACGGCGGGTCGGCGAAGTGCGGCTTGGAGGATCCCGGTGGCCAGCCGTGCGTGGGAGGTCACCCCGGCCACGACCGATAGCAGGGTGAGCGGCTCGAGCCACATGCCGTCGGGCCCGGTGGGCTGCTTCCCGCCCTCGATCCCGCCCACGCTGGCGTCTCCGTATGCTTCGAGATTCTCGCCGAAGACGACGTGGTCACTCACGGCCAGGCGATCGACGCCTGCCTGGTCGGCAGCTCGTGCCCCATCCAGAAGCGGCTGCCAACTGCCGGGATCGGAAGCCGAGAAGTTGATGAGCATGACGGACAGCTGCGGGTGCGGCATGAGCTTGGTCGTATCTCCCAGTAGCGAACGGCGTGACAGTCGTAACACGACGTGATGACGGCCAAGCATCTGCCACCGGGCGACCGCTGTCAATCGAGTGCCGCCCCGCGAGTGTCGCGTCGCGAGTGCCGACTCCGTCGAGTGCGGCGTCACGAGAGGGCCGACTCCGTCGAGTGCCGCGTCGCGAGTGCCGACTCTGAGCGAAGGCCCGGTCCGAATGGCATATGGTCCTGCTATGGATGACGACGCAGTACGAGAAGCCGTCGACCACGTAGCAGTGACGAGAGTGCAGTCGGCCTACGCCGATGTGGTGAACCGACGGGCGTGGGGCGACTTCGAGCAGCTCTTCCTGCCTGACTGCACGATCTCCATCGACAAGCAATCCCAGGAGACGCTCGAATTCGTCGGACCCCGGGCGATCGGGGACTTCATCGGCCGGTCCATCGAGGGCTTCGAGTTCTTCGAGTTCGTCATCTTGAACTCGCACATCGTGTTGGGGCAGGGAAGGGCGGAGAGCGACACCGCGTTGGCCAGGATGTTCATGTGCGAGCTACGCCAGGACCGAGCCAGTGGCCAGTGGACCAATGCCTTTGGCGTCTACCACGACCGCTACCGGCGGGTGGACGGGAAATGGTGGTTCGCCCAGCGTCACTATCAGTCCCTGGCGCGGACGGGTCGGGGCCAGGTGTTCGAGTTCCCCCACCACCCTCCGTTCACCGGGCTGTGGGCCGAGCCCAACTGATCCCCCATGTCAGTCGGGCTCGGCCCCGCCCGTCCTTTCGAGCTCGGCCGGCATGCGACCGAGCTTGGTCCGCCCGTCCTTTCGAGCTCGACCCCCAGGTCAGCCGAGCTCAGGACGCCCGTAGCGTCGAGTCAGCTCTTGACCGGCACCCGGCCCACACCACCTGCGTACGGCGGTCCCATGGCGCACACAGCCGGTCCGAAGGAGCCCACCAGGCCGAAGTGGTTGGTGGGCGAGAACTTGTAGGAGAGGCCGAGGAACTCCTTGCTGGTGATCCCCTCGATCGCCTTCTTGATCGCTGCCGGGTCCGTCGAGTGGTACTTGGTGATGGCGTAGTTGAGGATCTCGAGCGGGACGCTGTCGGTGGCCATTGACGTCAGGTAGTTGACGAACGACGGGTAGTTCGTCCCCTGGGAGTAGGCCGCCATCAGCTGGTTCTGGACCGGCGTGAACGTCTGCGTGGCCGTGTCGGCACAGTTGTAGTAGTAGGCACTGGCCTTGGCCGTCAGGGACCCCATCGAGTCGAAGCCGCTGTACCAGGCACCGGCCGAGGCCAGGATGGTGGGGGACCAGTTGGCTGACTGGACGGCCTGCCAGATGGGTCCGTACCCCTCACCGGCGGTGACCACCAGCAGCTTGGCCCCCGCCCCCTTCAGCTTGGTGATGGCCGCGCTGTTGTCCACCGATCCAGGGGTTATGTTCACCGTCGTCACCTTGGCGCCCTTGATCGACTGGACGCCGGCGCTGATCTGGTTGGCAAACACGGTGTCGTAGGGGATCCCGTCGTTCAGGATCCCGACGTTCTTGAAGCCCTTCTGCTTGATCCAGTTGATGGCGGCCACCCCCGTCTGCTGGAGCGACGGGTTGGGGCTGAACAGGTAGGGGTACTGCTTGGCCAGCTGGGCGGGCGTCAGGGTGTTGGTGAGCTCGAGGTTGGCCACGACCGGCATCTTCGCCTTCGTCCAGACGGCCAGCTGTTGCCCGGCCGCCGCTGGGTTGTAGCTGGCCGTGATCACGGCGGCATCTTTGTTGGTCACCATCTGGTTGGCCACCTGGACCGCTGTGGTCACGTCGCTGGCGTCGTTCTCGATGTCCAGCTTCACCTGGTGGCCGTCGATGCCGTTGGGGTGCATCATCTCGAATTGCTGGAGGGCGATCCCGGTCTGGATCTTGGTGAGGATCCCGTACGAGGCGAGGGCACCGCTGGTGGGTGCCGAGATCCCGAATGTGATCGGGCCTGCAGGAATGGGCGGGTACCCGGAACTGGCTCCGGCCACCGTCGTCGGGCCGACCACGGTGAGCAACCCGGCGCAGGCGACGACGGCAATAGCAACCGACAGGTGCTTCCTCACGGCAAATCCCCCCTCATAGCAAAACTCCCCCGAGTAGTGCGGAACTCGCGCTTGCTGTTCGTGTTTCAGTTCTATGACTTCATGACAACCCTGTATCGCAAGTGTGAACTCTCCCCGGCCGCGAGTCAATCAATAAATTCCGGCGATCCAGCGACGTGGTTCGCTCTCCAGGGATGGCCGGAACCTCGCCACCGGACGAGACGCGCCCCTCGGCAACCCGGTAGCGTGCGGGCGACAGAATTTTGGAGCGCCGTCTTGGTGGCCGCGTTCAGGGGGTTGTTCACCATGGCCGAAGGTCGTCTTGCCGGAAAGGTCGCTTTCGTGACCGGCGCCGCTCGGGGGCAGGGGCGAGCCCATTCGCTACGCCTGGCCCAGGAGGGTGCAGATGTGATCATTTGTGACATCTGCGCCGAGCTCGACACGACGAGCTACCCTGGCGCCACCCCGAGCGACCTCGTCGAGACGGCCACGCTGGTCGAGAAGGAGGGCCGGCGCGTCGTGGCCCGCCCGGTCGATGTCAGGGATTTCGATGCGCTGCAGTCGCTGGTTACCGACGGTGTGGCCGAGCTGGGTCGCCTCGACATCGTCGTGGCCAACGCCGGCATCGACAGTGCCAACCTCAGCTGGGAGATCAGTTCCGATGAGTGGGACGAGCTCGTCGGTATCAACTTGAAAGGGGTGTGGCAGACGGCCAAGGCGGCCATCCCGACGCTCATCCGACAGGGAACGGGCGGGTCGATCATCCTGACCAGCTCCACCGCGGGCCGCAAGGGGCTCCCGTTCAAGGCGCACTACAGCGCGGCCAAGCACGGGGTGGTCGGGTTGTGCGGGGTCCTGGCCGCCGAGCTCGGTGAGTACGACATCCGCGTCAATACCATCCATCCCGCCGGAGTGGACACGGCCATGGTCACCGACCCCCATCTGCAAGAGCTCATCAACTCGAAGCCGGAGACCCTTGGACCCATCTTCATGAACTCGCTGCCCCACATGTTCATGAAGCCCGAGGACATCGCGGCCTCGGTTGCCTTCCTGGCCAGCGACGAGTCGAGGTACATGACCGGCTCGCAGATCGTCGTCGACATGGGCAACACCGCTCGCTGACGAAGGTGACCCTCACGGTCGACTGCCGGACGGATCCTCGGGGCCCGACGTGAGAGCCGTGCGGAACACAGAGGAAGGCGTTCGTGTGGTGGACGTCGACGATCCATCTGGCCCCGGGGTGATGGTCGACGTTGCGTCGTCGAGCATTTGTGGAACCGATCTCGCCCTGGTCGATGCCGGGCTGACCGGGTTCACGATCGGCCATGAGTTCGCCGGGCTCGTCGATGGCGTGCCCCATGCCGTTGATCCGTCTATCTCGTGTGGTTCGTGCGACCAGTGCCTCGGCGGGCACACCCAGCGCTGCGTCGGCCCGCACACCAATCTCGGGATCTTCGTCGACGGGGGCCTCTGCGACCGCATCATCGTGCCCGCGTCCAATCTCGTCCCCCTTCCGAAAGGGCTCTCGCTCGAGGACGCCTGTCTGGTAGAGCCCGCCGGTGTGGCCTGGCACGGCGCCCGCCGCGCCGCCATTGTCCCCGGCGAGCGAGTGGTGGTGGTGGGAGGCGGCTCGATAGGCCTGCTGGCCGTGGCCGCCGTTCGCCATCTGGGCCACGACGTGGCCCTGGTCGCTCGCCATCGTCACCAGCATGAGGCCGGCGAGCGCCTGGGGGCACAGAGCGCTTCCGGTCTTTTTGACGTCGTGCTCGAAGCCACCGGCACCGAGTCGGGACTGGTGACCTGTGCCGAGCTGGCTCGACCTGGGGGACGTGTCGTCGTGCTCGGCGTCTTTGCCGCCGCCGCTCCCGTTCCCGGAACGCTGACGCTGGTCAAGGAGCTGTCGTGGATCGGCGCCATGGCCTATGGGCGCCACCGGGGCGTACGCGACCTGGATGAAGCGGCTGGGTTGCTCGCCGCTGCACCCAACGTTCGCGACACCATCATCACCCATCGTTTCCCGCTCGAGGAGAGCCCGGAGGCCTTCCGCGTTGCCGCCTCCAGATCCGAAGGCTCCATCAAAGTGGGCATGTCCCTCTAGGCCGCGCCGGCAACTTCGGCCATCACGTTCGCCAGTCACTCGCCCGTTCGGCCGAGGGGAAGAAGGAACCAATGAGCATCACGATCGACCTGTCCGGGACGAGCTCCCTCGTCACCGGGGCAGGGGCGGGCATCGGGGCCGAGATCGCCCAGTGGCTGGCACGGGCCGGGTCCTCGGTATCGGTCGCCGACGTCCGGGCCGACCAGGCCAACCGCATCGTGGCCGCGATCGAGGCCGAGGGCGGACGGGCCCGGGCCATCGTGGCCGACTGTCGCCAGGACGAGGAGGTGGAACGCATGGTGGACGAGGCCGCGGACGCCTTCGGGGGCCTCGACATCGCAGTGAACAACATCGGCATGATGGCCGGACGGAGACCAGGTCCGTCGACCAGCTCGGACGGGGAGTACTGGCGCGACATCCTCGACCAGAACCTTGTGCTCACGGCGCTCTGTGCCCGGGCCGAGGCCCGCCACTTCCTCGACCAGGGTCGTGGCGGCGTCATGGTCAACGTGAGCTCCGGTGAGTCGACGCGGCCTTCGCCGTTCATGGCCGCCTACGCCGCCTCCAAGGCGGCGATCAACCACCTGACCCAGAGCCTGGCCGTCGAGCTCGGGCCCTCGGGCATCCGCGTCGTGGCCGTGGCTCCGGGGACCACCCTCACCGAGACGGTGCGCGAGGGGCTCACCGACGAACTGGTGGAGGCCACCGTGGCCTCCACCCCGTTGCAGCGGATGACCGAGCCCGACGAGCTGGCTCGCCTCACCGTCTTTCTGGCTTCGGACCTTGCCCGTTGCATCACCGGCCAGCTGATCCTGGCCGACGCCGGCGCCCACCTCTCGCGTACTCGGCCCGCGGCCATCGGTCGCCCGTGACCCTGGCCGGCGGCTCCGGACCGGTCGACGCCCACGTGCACATAGCCAGCGACGACCAGGCCCGATTCCCTCGGCATCCGACCGGGTTGGCCAGCGAGTGGTGGAAAGGGGGCGGCTACGGGGTCGAGGCTGTGCTCGAGACGCTCATCGGCGTTGGCATTACCCAGATGGTCGCCGTTCAGGCCGCCGGTGTCTACGACGACGACAACCGCTACGTCCTCGACGCGGCCACGCGGTACCCCGAATCGGTCAGGTGCGTCGTCGTCGTCGACCCCGACGCACCAGGAACCACCCCCTCGATCACCGACCTGGCCGCGCATCCAGGTGTCACCGGGGTCCGGTACATGGCCATCCGACCCACTGCCACCTGGGTGGGGACCGACCGAGCCCAGGGAGCATTCGAGTCGGCTGCTCGAACGGGCCTGACCGTGGTCCTCACCGTCTTCTCTGCCCAGATCCCGGCTCTCCGCCCGGTCCTGGACCGGTTCCGTGAGGTGCCGACCGTACTCGACCACTGTGCCTTTCCCACCCTGGACGGATCGGTTATCCGGCGTGACGACCCTCTCCTCGGCCTGGTCGACCTGCCCCAGGTGGCCGTGAAGGTCACGTCGCACAATCTGGGGCCGCTGGCCGAGGCGGGGAGCGCCCGGCCACTGGCCGAGCAGCTGGCCGATTGCTTCGGAACCGACAAGGTCCTCTGGGGATCCGATTATCCCCAGACGGCCCACGACTCCTATGGCGGCTTGGTCGATCTGGCCCACAACGCCCTTGGCGGGCTCGCCCCGGCCGAGCAGGCCGCCGTGCTCGGGGACAACACCCGGCGACTATTCGGGTTCGGCAACTGACAGGTCGGTCCCGACGCCTCTCGTCGAGCAACGCCAGGGCGCCGGCACCTGATGGGTCCTGAGCGAGAGGGTTCCGGAGCTCTGAGGCCTCCGAAGCCTGATCCTATCCTTGGTGTGTCTACATGTTGTAGAGTAGAGCTGCGGGTGAAGAGCGCGAGGATCGGAGCAGGCATCCTCATGGCCAGGGAGCGATGATGACGGCAACCGATGCGGCATATGACCAGCGCTTCATCGAGGTAGGCGACGAATCTCCCGAGCGGCTCTACGAGCTGTTCGAGGCGAACGGTTGGGGCGACGGGCTCCCCCTGGTGGCGCCGACGACCGGTCGGGTCGAGACCATGCTCGAGCAGGCGGCTGGCAACCCCGACGAGGTGCTCGCCACGTTGGCCCCGCGTTTCGGTCGCTTGACCCGCCGCGTGGTGGCCGTCAACGCCGTGCTGGCCGGATGTCCACCCGAGGTGTTCCCGGTGGTGCTGACCGCGGCGTTGGCCCTGTCCCGGCCGGAGGCCAATTTGCGCGGGGTGAACGCCACCACCCATCCGGTCTCCTTCATGACCATCGTGCACGGCGACATCGCTCGCTCGGCCGGGTTCAATGCCGGGGTAGGGGCGTTCGGCCCGGGCAACCGGGCCAACGCCACCGTGGGCCGGGCCATCCGGCTGTTGATGCTCCACGTGGCCGGAGCCCGTCCCGGATTCGGCGATGCGGCCACCCAGGGGCAGCCGTCCAAGTACACCTACTGTGCGGCCGAGAACGCCGACGAGTGCCCGTGGCCGAGCTATCCGGCCAGTATCGGGGTCAACGCAGCCAGCTCGGTGACGGTCCACTGCGGGGAGAACCCGCACAACGTCCACGACATGGAGGCCGATGGCGATCCGGTCACCATCTTGGGCAAGTACGCCTCGGCCATGACGTCGCTGGGCATGAACAACGCATGTATGCCCTTTGCCGAATTCTTTGTGGCCTTCGGCCCCGAGCATGCCCAGAGCCTGGCCAAGGTCGGACTCGATCGTGACGGCATTGCCTCGTACCTGCATGAGCACGCCGCCCTGCCGCTGCGCGAGTTCCACCGTCACTTCAAGGGCTACGGGCGCACCACCTGGCAGGAGCTCTCGGACGAGGACGAGCTGAGCGGGATGACCACCGACGGAGGAAAGATACGCATCATGGTGATCGGGGGCCCGGGCAAGCACGGCTCGGTCATTCCCTCGTGGGGTATGACCAGGAGCGTCACCCTGCCCCTCACGGCGTGATGACCCACCCGGCCCAGCAACGCCGAACATCGGCGACTAGACCCGACACTTCAGGAACCCAAGCCCAGTGACCAAAAGCCAATGACCACGAGCACGCGATACGAGGAGACCCGATGACTCTCACGACCACTCCTACCCTGATCTACCGGCCGGACGGTGAGCCAGGGTCCGAGGCCCTGTCGATCACACCCGGCCCGACCTCGCTGGCCGGAATCCGCATCGGGGTCATGGAGAACGCCAAGCCCAACTCCGACGTGGTCATGGGCCGGGCGGCCGAGGTCCTGGCCGCCCGGGTGGGAGGGACGGTGACCGTACTCACCGGCAAGCGCCTCCCCAACAGCGCTGAGTTCGACAACGCCAAGGGCGACGAGATGGGGATCTCGGAGGGAGTCCTCGAGCTGTTGAAGGAGAAGACCGACGTCGTGATTACCGGTGTCGCCGATTGCGGGAGCTGCAGCGCCTACACCGCCTACGACACCATCGAGCTCGAGCGCAACGGCATACCCACCATTCTCACCACCACGACCCGCTTCGAGCAGATCGCCCGCACGCTGGTGACCGACTTCGGATTGCCATCGGCCCGAACGCTCGTCCTGCCCCATCCGATCGGGGGTACCGACCACGAGCGCCTGTTCGAATGGGGCGAGCAGGCCGTCGACGAGGTCATCACCCAGCTCGGGCGTCAGGCTTAAGCGTGGCGGCCCGGGTCGGGCTGACCAAGAGCGACGTCCTGGACACCGCCGCGGTCATTGTCGACGACCAGGGGACCGAGGCGCTCACGTTGTCACGACTGGCGGACGATCTGGGAGTGCGGAGCCAGTCTCTCTACGCCCACGTGGACGGGCTGGCCGGCTTGAAGCGGGATCTCATCCTCTACGCGTTGAGCATGCAGGCGGTCCGTCTTCGGCGGTCTGTCATGGCCAAGTCCGGGCGGGAGGCCCTGGTCGCCCTGATGAACGAGCTCGTCCAGGTCAATCGGGAGCACCCGGGCCTCGTCCGGCTCGCCTCGTGGAGCCGACCCGATCCGACCGACGTGGCCATGTTCGATGCCCTGGTGGAAGTGACAGAGCCCTTCACCATTCTCCTGGCCAGCTATGGGCTGGCCGGGGACGAGCTGGCCCACTGGCGCCGGATCATCTGGACCTCGTTGCAGGGCTTCCTTTCCCTGGAGGCAGCAGACATGATGAACCTGCCAGCCGACCCCGATCAGAGCGTGCACCTGTTGATGGACCTCATCGCCGACGGTCTCGATCGGGTTCGCGCCAGCCCGGAGACGGCTGGCGTGGCTGAGACCACCGGGCCCTCGTGAGCGTCGAAGGGTCAGGACATCGCGGCCCTCGTGTCCGCAAGTGACCGAGCCTGTCGGATCCGGTGTGGCTCAGGTCGGCATGGTGAGCAGTCGGTGTAGTCGGGTGAGGGTCATCGTCTTGATGTACCACTCCCCGTCTCGCCGTTCGTAGGTCTCGTGATAGTGCCCGAAGGCGTGCATGGACGAGATGGGACTTCCCTCGGGCCACCAGAGCCTGTCCTCGAGGGCCCAGATACCCGTGGCCGTCGTGGCGGAAGTGAGGGTGATCTCCGGCATGTGGCCGTGATGCACGGTGATCACGTCCCCGATCACCTGGCGAATGAAGGGCATGTACTCGGCGACGCTCTCGGTGACGGCCCCGCCCTCCCCAGTCATATCGATATGGACATCGTCGACGAAGACGGTGGCCAGTCCGTCCCAGTCCTTCGTGTCCATCAGCCGAAAGTAGCGGGCCTTCAGTTGCTTGATGGCTTCGATATCGTCGCCTGCACTCATTGGTGTCCTCTCATTCATCGGAGCGGCTGCACACCGGGACGAGACAGTCACTACAGGGTCGAGTACAGCATGAGCGAGCACAGCATGAGCGCGCACGCCACCGTGCGGAGGCGCAATCACGTCCCGCAAGCACGACGTTATGCTCGGTCGCCCCTGCCCGGTGGGCGCCGACGGAGAGGACGAGCATGAGTACGGTCGAAGTGGCAACTGCTGCGCCCGGGGTGAAGGTGGTGCGGCTGGTTCGGCCCGACCGGCTCAATGCCATGAGCTTCGAGCTGGTCGCCGACCTCCACGACGCGCTGGACGAGGTTGCCGCCGATGATGCCTGCAAGGTGGTGATCCTCACTGGTGAGGGCAGAGGGTTCTGCGCCGGATTGGACCTGAAGGACTGGGGCACGCCTCCGACGGCGGGATCCCACACTCACTTCCCGGCCGGTCAGACCGGTCAGGGATTCATCGCCAGTTTGACCCAGCACATTCGAGCCACCCCCCAGATCATGGTGGCCTCGGTCAACGGCCCTTCCTTTGGTGGTGGGTTCGCTCTGGCCCTGGCCTGCGACCTGCGAATTGCCGGCCGGTCGGCTCGGTTCTGTTCGGCCTTCATCAAGACCGGCCTGACGGGGACCGACATTGGGATCACCTACCTCCTACCTCGCCTGATCGGCGCGGCCAGGGCCTTCGACCTGATCGTCACCGGGCGCACCGTCGATGCTGTCGAAGCCGAGCACATGGGCATTGTGTCCCGGGTCGTCAACGACGAGGAATTGTGGGCCGAGGCGCTCTCGATGGCGTCAGGGATTGCCGGCTACACGTCCCATGGACTGCGCAACACCAAGGAGGTCATGTGGCACAACCTCGACACCAACAACATGGCGGCGGCCATTGCACTTGAGAACCGAAACCAGGACCTCGCCAACCACAGCGAGGAGGTCCGATCCTTTATGCGCTCGTACATGGCGCCTATCCGCAAGGTCTGATCCGCTGGCGAGCACCGCGGCCCCGACCGACGCGGCGCCGACCGGCGACGGCACGACCGACGGAAAGGAAGAATGACAATGAAGTTCGCACTGCAGGGCTTCGGCCTGAGCGCCCGGCACTACCCCGAAATGGCTGTGGCCGCGGAAGCCAACGGCTTCGAGTCGATCTGGGTCCCCGAGCATCTGGTCTTCCCGGTGGACATGCCCCCGCTGTACAGCTACAACCACGACACCGGCTTGCCGCCCATGGACTCCAGCGCGGCCGCCTACGATCCCTGGGTCGTACTGGGGGCGATGGCCGCCGTTACGTCGACGCTGCAGCTCGGGACGGCCGTGTTCATCCTGCCGTTGCGGCATCCGATCTCTGTGGCCAGATCTCTCGTTACCATCGACCGGATCTCCGGGGGCAGGGTCTCGGCCGGCGTCGGGGCCGGGTGGCTCATCGACGAGTTCGAGATCATGGGGCTTCCCTATGAGGACCGGGGCCGACGCATGGACGAGTCCATCGAGGTGCTCAGGAAGCTCTGGTCCCAAGAGGAGGTCATCGAGCACCACGGTGAGTTCTTCGACTTCGCCAAACCCATCACCTTCGAGCCCAAGCCGGTCAAGCGGCATGCGATCCCACTCCTGGTGGGCGGCATCAGCAAGCCGGCCTTGCGCCGCGCCGGGCGCTTGGGCGACGGATGGATCGCCCATAAGCCCCTTCGCCCCCGTCCGGCCACGCCCGACGAGGTGGATGAGGACCGACGCATGCTGGCCCGGGAGATCGACGTGATCAACCAGCACCGGGAGGACTCGGGCCGCGCCGGCCTCCCCTTCGAGATCCAAGCCGGCTTCACCGGTACCGTCGATGACGTCCACGCCCTCGAGGACCTGGGGGTGAGCCGCTATACCTGCGGGCCGAGCCGCAATCCCCTTCGCAAGAACGAGTTCATCGATTGGATGAAGGAGTTCTCCGACGAGGTCATCGCCAAGTCCTGAACGATCGGCGCCCGGCCGGGCAAGGTAGGTCCCCGCCATGCCACGTTGCCCGGTTCAGTCGCGTCGCCTCATCACCTGTTCGCTGGCACCTCGGGCGCACACGACATCGCCCGCCCGGAGCTCGGCCCGAACCGTGGTCGACCTCTCGCGCCGTTCGTCGATGACTCCGACGTAGGTCACCTCGACGTGGAGCGGTGTGGGCTTCAAGAAGTCGACTCGGAGCCACTTCGTCACGCCGCCCCGACCGTGCACCCCCGCAGTCATGGCCAAGATCGCGTCGAAGCCCGAGGAGATGTGGCCACCGTGCACGAAGCCGGGAGGCCCCTCGTACGCCGCCCCGTACGTCACCGTTCCCACGAGCTCGTCACCAGAGCGGGTCATGGTCACCCGGGGGGCGAACGGGTTGATCGGGCCAATCACTGGGTGGCTGATCATCATCCCGACGGGGCCACCCAGGCGCTCGCTCTGGGGATACCGGCTCTCCTCGGAGTGCGGGCTGAGCAGGGGAACCAGGCGCTCGACCTCCCCGGCCACGTGATCGAGCAGATCGTCGTCGGCGTTGCTCCCGGTGGCCGTGTCGACCAGGACACGCAAGGCAGCCGATAACCGTACCGCCGCCCGGGCCGCGGCAGGCGGGTTGGCCGCCGCTGCCAGTGAGCGACGGTAGGCCTCGGTGGCGGCCTCGCCGGAACCGAGTGTCATCTCGATGGCACGACGTCGAGCTCGCCGCACCCGAGGCCGGCCCCTGCCGGGTTCGGTTCAGAGGAAATCATCGGTCCCACCTCGCTTGGGGTGCCATCATCGGTCGAAGTGACCATAGACAACGGAGACTGCAGATGAACAACACGGACGAGATCGCGGTTTCGATCGATGACGCCTACGTCGCCACCGTCGAGATCCGCAGGCCACCCAACAACTACTTCGACACCGGGCTCATGGCCGGGCTGGCCGACGTCCTCGCCCGCCTGGACGACGATGAAGCCTGTCGGGCCATCATGCTGTGCTCGGACGGCCGGCACTTCTGCGCCGGGGCCAACCTGGGTGGAGCCGGTGAGGCGGAGCTGCTCGGCGCCGGCCAGGGCGCCCACCTCTACCGGGAGGCGGTCAGGATCTTCAGTGGGCGCCTCCCCATCGTCGCTGCAGTTCAGGGAGCAGCCATTGGTGGGGGGCTGGGTCTGGCCTGTGCGGCCGACTTCCGGGTGGCGTCGCCGCGGAGCCGGTTCGTCGCCAATTTCTCTCTGCTCGGATTCCATCACGGGTTCGGTCTCACCGTCACCCTCCCTCGCATCGTCGGCAACCAGCACGCTCAATCGATGCTCTACACGGGGCGTCGGGTGTCCGGCGACGAGGCCCTGGCCATAGGTCTGTGTGACCGCCTGGCCGAGCCAGAGCAACTCCGGGCCGAGGGCCACGCCATCGCCGCAGAGATCGCCCGGGCCGCGCCGCTTGCCGTGCAATCGATACGGGCGACATTGCGTGGCGACCTGGCCGCACGGATCCACGAGGCCACCGTTCGGGAGGACGCCGAGCAAGAGCGGCTCCGCCAGACCGTCGACTTCTCCGAGGGCCTGGCCGCCACCGCCGACCGGAGAACGCCACGCTTCGTCGGGCGATAAACGAGTCCCGGCTCCGGCCCCTCAGGATTCAGTCCCGGGCTCCGCACATGCAGGAATCAGTCCGCGATCAGGTGACGCTCTCGGCAAAGGGATCGAGAAGACACCATCTTCCCCGAGTACTCTGCCGCCTCTGGCGAGGTGCCGAGCCAGCCGGCAGCCTCACCGGCGATCTCCGGGGGTGCCGGCACCGCCCCAGCCGCTTCGAACAACTCGTAGGTGCCCGACGCCTTCATGGATTCGGTGAGGGTCAGGCCCGGGGCGATGCTGAACGACCACACCCCGTCGTCGAAGAACTCGACATGGCACACGTCGGTCACGCGGTGGAAGGCGGCCTTGGCCGCTGCGTAGGCGACCCCCCAGCCACCCTGGCCCGCCGGGGCAGGCGGCGTGATGAACGAGGCTTCGGACAACATGTTGACGATCCGGCCTTCGCCCCGCTCGAGCATCTGGGGGACCAGCAGCTGGATGAGCAGCAGGGGGTGGAGGTAGTCGCCGACAAGGCATCGCTCGGCCAGCTCGAGCGGCAGGTCGAGGATGCGGTCCATCGTTCCGGGTCCCTGGTAGATGGCATTGTTGAACAGCACGTCGACCCGGCCCCATGTTCCCAGTGCCTCCTCGGCGACGTTGCGCACCGATTGGCGGTCCATCAGATCCATGCGAATGGGCAAGCACCGAGCCCCCAGGGCCTCGATTTCCCGTGCCGTCGTCTCCAGACTGCCGGGAATGGGCAGTTCCTCGGTGGGGGCGGCCGATGACGAGGGCTGACTCCGCCCCTCTCCTTCCCGTACCGTCCTTGCGGTGATCACTACGTCACAGCCCGCCCGGGCCAGGGCCAAGGCACCGCAGCGCCCGATTCCCCGGCTGGCTCCGGTCACCAGGGCCACCGGCGTGGCCCCGTCCTTGGTCACCATCGTATTCATTTGCTCTCCTCGGGTAGCGAGTGGAAATTGAAGTCGAATCCAAGCGTGCGGCGATTGGCCAGCATGCTCGACGCCACCGACCGAGGTTTGCACAACGGCCACCGCACCGCCGCCTTCAGGGCGGTGGTCATCCCTCTGCCGGACCCTCGGGCCGGTCGGGGTTCCACGAGACGCCATTGAGACGATAGGGGTTCCGCGCTCGGGGTCGGGCCGTGTCACCACGGCATTTCCGGCAGTCCGGCATCCGGCAGTCCGGCAGTCCGGCAGTCCGTGTCCGGCATTCACAGCTGCCACACACCGGCGCCTGAGGGTGCACCAAAGGTGGGTCGGCACTGTGGTGACCATGAAGGCATACCCCAATCACCATGCCCGTCCCAGTCCGAGCGAGGCTGTCACTCGCCGACAGCTGGCTCGGCGTCGGGTCCGGAGGATGACCGCCGGTATCGCCGGGGTGGCCATGGCGCTGACCGGCGGGACCGCCGCATTGGCCGCTTCCCAATCGTCGCCCGCGGCGACGTCCTCGAGCATCCGGGCCACCCCGTCGTCCAACCAGACCCACTCGACGTCCAGCTCCGCCTCGGGCTCCTCCACGAGTTCGGGCTCCTCCACGAGTTCGGGCTCCTCCGGGATCACCGCACCCAGCTCGTCGTCAGGCCGGAGCGTGACCACATCCGGTGCGTCGTGAGCCCGGGAGCGCTGAGTGAAAGTTTCGGGGCGATCGGGACCACCGTCGAGGTCGTGGTGGCTGTCCCCGAGGCGCTCGAGCCGGCCACCGAGGTGGTCCGGTCCCGGGTTGCCGCCCTCGATGCGGCAGCCAGTCGATTCCGTGACGACAGCGAGCTGAGCCTGCTCAACGCCTCATCGGGCCGACCGGTCGAGGTCTCGTGGCCCTTCTTCGTGGCCCTGGAGGAAGCTCTCCAGGCTGCACGGATGACCGATGGGATCGTCGATCCCACCGTGGGCCATGCTCTCGAGCAGTCTGGCTACGACCGGGACTTCTCCGAGATGGCACCAGATGGGCCCCCAATCGGGGTGCGCTACAAGCGTGTCCCGGGGTGGCGGCGCGTGCGGCTCGATCGGGGCCGCAGAACGGCAACGCTGCCGCCCGGTGTCCGCATCGACCTCGGGGCGACGGCCAAGGCCGGGTGCGCCGATCGGAGCGCGCAGGCGGCAGCGGCAGCCACCCGGGCCGGGGTCCTGGTCAACCTGGGCGGGGATCTCGCCGTCGCCGGACCTCCTCCCGAGGATGGGTGGGTGATCCGCATCGCCGACCGCCACGACGCCCCGCTCGACGATCCCGGCGCCACCGTGGCCATCGGCCA
This sequence comes from uncultured Acidimicrobiaceae bacterium, assembly GCA_963803065.1. Taxonomy (GTDB): domain Bacteria; phylum Actinomycetota; class Acidimicrobiia; order Acidimicrobiales; family RAAP-2; genus DASXMT01. Next base: position 117,106 of record CAWDKW010000002.1, on the reverse strand, counting down.
TGGTGGCTTGGCCACATCGGGTACGGCCTCCCGGCGCTGGTCCCGTGGCGGCCAGGCCCTGCATCACCTCATCGACCCGGCGACCGGTGCGCCAGCCAACACCTGTTGGCGAACGGTGTCCGTGTTCTCCGCCAGTTGCCTGGAGGCCAATATCGCCTCGACCGCTTCGGTCATCCTGGGACCGAGGGCCCCGCATTGGCTGACCGAGCGCGGTTTCGCGGCAAGGCTCGTCTCGGCTCAGGGGTCCGTCGTGAGCCTGGGAGGGTGGCCGGCCGACCGATATTCCGGCGACGCCGGTTCCTTGGCCTCGTGATCGCGACCACCGGAACCCCCACTTTCGTCTGGTACCTCATGCGGGGCAGCGGACTGGTTGCGCTGGCACTCCTGTCCGTCACCGTCGCCCTGGGCGTTGTGGGGGTGAAGCGTTGGGGTTCGATTCGATGGCCCCGGATCGTGACCGCCGGACTGCATCGCACCGTGTCCCTGCTGGCCGTGTGCTTCCTCGCCGTCCATGTCATCACCGCCATCGTCGACGGTTGGATCGGTCTCCGCTGGTTCGGAACGATCATCCCGTTCCAGTCGACCTACCGGCCGGTCTGGGTGGGCATGGGTGCGCTGACCTTGGACCTGCTCATCGCCGTCATGGCCACCAGCCTGCTCCGAAGGCACCTCAGTCGGCGCACCTGGCGGCTGGTCCACTGGACCACGTGGCTGCTGTGGCCGTTGGCCCTCGTTCATGCCCTCGGCTCGGGGTCGGACATCGGCTCGGCGTGGGCGCTCGGCATCGGTGTGAGCTGTGTGGCCATGGTGCTCGCGTCGCTGGTGTGGCGGGTGTGGCCAGCCGTAGCCAAAAGCGCGTCGTCGCCCCGCCGACGCTCCCGGCTCCCCGTCTGACGCAGCGGGCTGTTGACGACGGAGCCGGCTCCCGCTGGTCCCGACGGGCTGACCCTCCGCCCCAACGGGCTTCCTCTGAGGGCTGCCGAGGTAACCCGGCGATTCCCCATCAGCCGTGGGCGTGTGCCTGATGGCACCCTGCCAGTCGAGGACGTGGACCTCGCGGTGAGCAGCCGCCGTGCCCGGCGAGGCGGAAGTGCGCTCGATCACGAGGATCGCCCCCCTTCGGGCTCGGAGGCGGCGTGCCGGCGAGATGTGTGCTCGGGCCGCGACCGAAGAAATCGCGTCTACCGGATTCGGTTCTGGGGGTGTCGGTGCTTGCGGAAGACCCAGGCTCGCAAGAGGACGAAACGGACGAGGGCGGCGGCACCGTTGGCCACGGCGATGGCCACCAGGTCGGAGGTGACCGATGCCCCACCGATCCCGGCGGCGGCCAGGAGGGCCACGGTGGTCAGGGCCAGGCTGGTGGCGAAGACGGCTAGCCCGCCCAGCAACTGGTCGCGCCGACGGAACGGGGCCCGGTCGGAGAACGTGATCCGTCGGTTGGCCGCCATGTTGGCGATGCTGCAGAGGGCAAGGGCCACGGCATTGGCACCCAACGTGCCCAGCGCCGGTCGCAGGACGAGGAACAACCCGAGGTCGACCACCGTGCTGATGACGCCGATGCTGGCAAATCGGGCGAGGTGGGTTCCGGCCATGGGATGACCGGGGACCGATGGCGCGCCGTCTTGCCCGCGTCCGCTGACGAATTCGTACAGGAGCCGGCAGAGGCCTCGGAGGTCTTCGAACGCGGTCCGGACCACGTCCACCCGGGAGTCGGGATCGTCGATCCAGTCGACGGGAACCTCGTGAATTCGCATGCCGCTGCGTTCTGCCCGGACCAGGAGCTCCGTGTCGAAGAACCATTCCTCGTTGCTGACCAGAGGGAGCAGGTCCCGGGCCACTTCGGCACGAGCGGCCTTGAACCCACACTGCGCGTCGGTGAAGCGGTTGCGGAGCACGGTCCGCACGAGCACGTTGTAGGACCGGGAGATGAGCTCCCGCTTGGTGCCCCGGACGACCCGGGCGCCGGGAGCCAGGCGTGTGCCGATGGCCAGGTCGCTGTGCCCCGACAGAAGCGGCGCGACCAGCGGCAACAGGGCGTCGAGGTCGGTCGCGAGGTCGACGTCCATGTAGGCGACCACCCGGGCCTGGCTGACCATCCACACGGCGCGGAGGGCCCGGCCTCTTCCCTTGTCCCCCAGCCGGAAGGCCCGGACGCCGTCCATCGTCCCCGCCAGTGCCGACGCGATCGGCCAGGTGGCGTCGGTGCTGGCATTGTCGGCGATCGAGACGAGGGCAGAGAAGGGGAAGTGATCGTCCAGGTAAGCGCGGAGTGTCCGCACGCTGGCCTCGAGGACCGCCTCTTCGTTGTAGACCGGTACCACGATCTCCACGTCGGGCGGCCGCGAGTCCCCCACCGGGGCCGGTGCGACGGTTTCGGCGATCGCCATGAGGGGATTGTGCTGACGCAACCTTCCGGTTAGCCCACGGGAACCTGTGAGCCCGGTGTGAATCGAATGATTCGGAGCGCGGGCCCGTTCAGGTGGCGCTCACCGGCGCGCCGCCTCCGATTCCGTCCGGTCCGTCCGGTCCCGTCGATCCGCTCGATTCGGCCGATGCGGCTGCCCGAGCTGCCCCGGCTGCCCCGGCTGACCCAGTCAATTCAGCTGCCCCCGCCGCTCCGGCGAGTTCGGTCCCGCCTGCACCGACTTGCCCGGAACCGACCCCATCGGCGTCGGCGTCGGCGTCGTCGTGAGAGAGGGGCAGATGGACGGAAAACGACGCACCCTGGCCGGGGTTGGAGAAGGCACGAACCGTGCCGCCGTGTGCGATGACGATCGCGTTGACGATCGAGAGGCCGAGGCCCGCACCACCTTTGAGGCGCGAACGCGAGGGGTCGGCGCGGTAGAAGCGCTCGAAGACTCGAGACCGCTGCTCGTCGTCCAGTCCGGGCCCGTTGTCGGTCACGTCCACCACGGCCTCGTCGTTCTCCTGGCTGACCCGCACCACCGTGCTCGTCCCCGGGGGGGTGTGGGCCCGCACGTTGGAGAGCAGGTTGTCGAGGACCTGGCGGAGTCGCAAGGGGTCGCCGACCACCTCGACCGGGCGGGCTGCCTCCAGGCGAACGGGCCAGTCGGGCCCGACGGCGGCCGCGGTGTGCACGGCGTCGGCACCGAGCTTCACCAGCTCCACTGCCCTCCGCTCCAGAGGCAGGCCCTCGTCCAGCCGGGCCAGCGTCAACAGATCCTCGACCAGGCGCCCCATGCGGGCCGACTCCTGGCTGATGCCGGCCATGGCCCGATCGAGCTCTGCGCCCGGCTTGACCATGCCCAACTGGTACATCTCGGCGTACGCGGACACGGCCGACACCGGCGTCCGGAGCTCATGGGAGGCATCGGCAACGAAGCGCCTCAGCCGGCCCTCCGAGGCGCGGAGCTCGGCCTCGGTGGCATCGCGCTCGGCGAAGGCCCGTTGGATGCGGGCCAACATGATGTTGATCGTCCGGGCCATCCGTCCCACCTCGGTCTTGGTGTTCTCGCCCGGCACCCGGTGGTCGAGCTCGCCCTCGGCGATCGACTCGGCCGTCCGCTCGACCTCCTCCAGCGGGCGGAGGCCCACCCGCACGAGCCACCATCCCAGGAGCACGGCGGCAATCAGCGCTGCCCCGGTCACGATCAACTCGATGACCAGCAGCCGGTTGAGGGTGCTGTTTGTGGCGTCCAGGGGAACGCCCACGATGAGCACATTGCCGTCGTCGAGCTTCGAGGCTCGGACCCGGAAGGACGGCCCTCCCGATTGCGCAGCCGGCGCGGTGAAGTACGTGGCCGAGGTGCCGTCGGGCTGGACCGAGAACCCGGTGATGTGCGCGGGCAGGCGCGGCGAGTAGGTGTGCCCGTTGTCCTGAGCCTCGGTGACGAGGAGCTCCTTCCCCGTTGGTGACCGGACCTCTCGGAACCCGCCGAGGATCGGACTCGGGGGGTACAACTCACGGGGTTTGGTCGGATCGAGCGGGTTGGCGCCCGGGATCCCTCCCGACCCGAGGTTCTGGCTGCGGGCGTGCTGCGGAACGATCAGGCTCCGGTCGACCTGGGTCAGGAGGAAGGAGCGCAGTGCCGAGTAGGTGGCAACGTCGGCGACGAGGAGCGCAATCAGTGCGACCGCCCCCGCGGCCAACAGCAGACGGATCCGCAGGGACATCGACGGTCGCTACCGGTCTTCTTTGAGCACGTACCCGACCAGGCGGAGGGTGTGGATCAATGGTGGTCCATGGGCCTCGAGCTTCTTGCGCAGGTAGCTCACGTAGGTCTCGACCACACTGGCGTCCCCTCCGAAGTCGTAGTGCCACACATAGTCCAGGATCTGGGACTTGGACAGCACGATGCGCGGGTTCAACAAGAAGAACCGCAGGAGCGAGAACTCGGTGGCGGTCAGGTGAATGAGCTCGCCGGCCCGGCGGACCTCGTGTGCCCCCTCGTCCATCTCGATGTCGGCAAACCGGAGCATCCCGTCGTCACCTGCATCGCCTTGCGACCTCCGGAGGATGGCCCGGGCCCGGGCGATGATCTCGGCCAGGGCGAAGGGCTTGGTCACGTAGTCGTCCCCGCCGATGGTGAGCCCGTTCACCCGGTCCTCGACGGCATCCCGGGCGGTTAGGAACAGGATGGGGACCCGGATGCCGTCGCCCCGAAGCCGACGGGTGACCTCGAACCCGTCCAGGTCGGGGAGCATCACGTCCAAGACGATGAGGTCGGGCGGGCGCTCCTGGGCGGCGGCGAGGGCCGCCCGCCCGTTGGTCGCCTCCTCCACCTCGAACCCCTCGTAGCGCAGCGACGTCGCCACCGAGTCGACGATCGACGGCTCGTCGTCCACCACGAGAATCCGCTGTCCGGTCAGAACGGTCACCCGAACCACCTCCCGAGACGACACAATCGCAACGCCAACTATGCGTCAGATGTGGGCTGCCTGTGAACCCGCTGTGGATCTGATGACGGGCTGGACCGGGCTGGACGGGTGCGAACGGGCGATTCCTGACCGATCGTTCCCTGGGTACATCTGACGGAATGGACTGGCTGGACCCGGCCAGAGAGGCCACCGGGGTGGCCCGAACTCAGCTTTTGCACAGGTGGTCAGGTGGGCGGGATGGTCCTCCAGGCAGGGACGCGTGGCGTGCCGACCGGGCGGAGACGGGGCCGACGCCACCCCAGCGACCCCCAGTGGCCACCCCGGGGCAACAACGGCGGCCAGGCCCGATATCGTACGGGCGGTACAAACCCGCACATTGGGCTCCATCGGATCGTTCGCGGAGCCCCGGCGGGCCCGCTCCGGTCGGGGGTGGTCGACCTCGTTGCGGTAGCCAGTCGAGGTCCCTCAGACCGAGGGATCGCTCTCCATGGGTGGCGGGTGACGCCCCCTGCCCGAAAGGTTGTCGATGTTCACACGAGGAAGACTCATAGTCGCCGCATCCGCACTGGGCGCGCTGTCGGTGGCTGGCGCGTCGGTCGGGGTGCCTGCGGCCGGTGCATCGGCCAGCTCGGTGGCCTCCCGCCCGGTCACTGGCGTCCTGTCCGTATCGGCGGCAAAGTCCCTGGGTTACCCGAAGCCAATTCTGAAGCCGGTGGGATCGTCCAATACGGGCCAAGCCGGCTGCAAGAAGGGTGCACAGGCCAAATACGAGGACAGCGGGGGCAAGACCGGGGTGGTGGCGGAGATCCTCGTGTGCACCTCGCCCAAGGTGGCGACGAGCGTTCTGGCCACGCAGAAGAAGGCCGTTCCCTCGTCCACATTGCAAAAGGCGCCTGCCCAGCTCGGGTCCACCGCGTTCGAGACGGCCTCGAACCAGAACGTGTACGTGATCTTCTGGCAGCGAGGCAAGTTGCTCTCCGTCGTCGCCCTCGACGTGAACGTGCCCGCGTCGTCCAGCAGCTCGACCACGACCACGGCGCCACCACCGCCCCCGACCGCCGGGCAACAGCAGAACCTCACGAACGTCGCCCTGGTGCAGGACAAAGCACTGAAGTAGGTCCGAGGGAAGGCTTCCCGTGAGGGGGCCTTGCTGCGAGCCTGCAAGGGGTTGGCTCGGATTCACAGGTGGCTCACAGTAAGGACCCAGCCGATCCGCGAGCGGGCTGCCCACAGTGGCACCCATGATCGAGGACAGCCACACCGAAGCGAGTTGGTCGCCATCCCGACGGCGCCAGGCACCGAGTCTCGGTGGGGGGCCACGACGATGACCACGCTGCTCGAGCCGGTTGTTCCCGAGACCGAGTCGCAACCCCCCGGACCGAGGCGCCGCGGCTGGGTGAGGCGATTCGTCCGGGGCCGTCCTGACGATCCCCGTTGGGTCCGGCCCGGCCTCATCGCCCTGCTCGTGTCCACAGCGGTGGCCTACGTCTGGGCCTTGGGCGACTTGGGCTGGGCCAACTCCTTCTACTCGGCCGCGGTACAGGCCGGGACCAAGAGCTGGAAGGCCTTCTTCTTCGGGTCGTCCGACGCCTCCAACTTCATCACCGTGGACAAGCCTCCCGCCTCCTTGTGGGTGATGGAGATTTCGGCCCGCATCTTCGGTGTGAACTCGTGGAGCATCCTCGTGCCCCAGGCACTCGAGGGGGTGGCCACGGTCGGGGTCCTCTACGCCACCGTCCGCAGGTGGTTCAGCCCGGGCGCCGCGCTGATCTCGGGGGCACTCCTGGCCTTGACCCCGGTGGCGGTGCTCATGTTCCGCTTCAACAACCCCGACGCCCTGCTCGTCCTGTTGCTGGTGGTGGCGGCGTACGCCACCGTCCGCGCCCTCGAGCGGGCCCAGACCTGGTGGTTGGTGGCCGCCATGGCCTGCGTGGGTACGGGGTTCATCACCAAGATGCTGCAGGCCTTCATCATCGTGCCGGTCATCGGCCTCGTCTACCTGCTGTTCGCGCCCACGCCGCTGACTCGACGGATCCGCCAGCTCCTGGTGGCCGCTGCCGCCCTGATCGTCTCGGCCGGGTGGTGGGTGGCGGCGGTGGCCCTCACTCCCGCCTCCAGCCGGCCGTACATCGGAGGCTCCCAGGACAACAACATCTTGAACCTCATCTTCGGGTACAACGGCTTCGGTCGGCTGTCGGGAAACGAGTCCGGGAGCGTCGGCGGCGCCGGAGCGGCGGGCTCCCGGTGGGGAGCGACCGGCTGGAGCCGCCTCTTCGGACCGGACATGGGCGGCCAGATCTCGTGGCTTCTCCCGGCCGCTCTGGTCCTGTTGGCCGCGGGCCTGTGGATCACCCTGCGAGCCGCCCGTACAGATCGGACGCGAGCCGCACTGGTCTTCTGGGGCGGGTGGCTCCTCCTGACCGGGGCCATCTTCAGCTTTGCCGCCGGCATCATCCATCCCTACTACACGGTGGCCCTGGCGCCGGCGATCGCCGCATTGGTCGGCATCGGCTCGGTCATGCTGTGGGAGCGTCGCGAGCATTGGTGGGTGCGCGTCGTGCTCGGGGCCACGCTGGCCCTGACCGGGGTCTGGGCCTTCAGGCTCCTGAGCCGGAGCCCGACCTGGCTTCCCGCCCTGCGTTTCTTGGTCCTGGTGGGTTGCGTGGCGACCGGCCTGGCCATCGCCGTGGTCCCCCGTCTGCGCGGCCGCGTGGCCGCCGCCATCGCCGCCGTGGCGGTGATCGCCGCGTGCGCCGGCCCGGCCGCCTATGCCGTGGACACCATCGCCACTCCCCACACCGGAGCCATTCCCTCGGCCGGCCCCACCGTGGCGGGAACGTCCGGGCCCGGCGGCTTCCCCGGTGCGGCCGGCGGCGGCTTCCCCGGCGCGGCCGGCGGGCGGTTCCCCGGCGCAGCCGGCGGGCGGTTCCCCGGTGCGGCCGGCGGGCGGTTCCCCGGCGCCGCCGGCGCCACAGGCCAACTGCCTCCTGGTTCTGCCGCTGGACGCAGTGGTGCCACGCGCTTTGCCGGCGGCGGTGGTGCTGGCGGGCTCCTGCAGGCGAGTACCCCCGGCAAGGCGCTGGTGACCGCGCTCCAGAAGGACGCCAGTAGGTACAAGTGGGTGGCGGCGACCACCAACTCGAACTCCGCCGCCGGCTACCAGCTGGCTTCGGGCGACCCCGTGATGGCCATCGGCGGATTCAATGGGACCGATCCCGCACCTACCCTGGCTCAGTTCGAACAGTACGTCCGATCCGGCCAGATCCACTACTACATCTCGAGCGGAGGCCGAGGTGGATTCGGTGGTCTCGCTGGAGGAGGCGGCATCGGTGGGGGCAGCTCGGGAAGTTCTGCATCGAAGATCCGCAGCTGGGTCTCGAGCCACTTCACGGCAAAGTCGGTCGACGGGTCGACCATCTACGACCTGACCCAGCCCATCGCGACCTCGGGGTAGCCACTGGGCATCCGAGGGGTCGCTATCGTCCAGGGGTGGCCGATCACTCGGAACCCCTGGACGAGGCTGACGTCGACCCCGATCCGTTCGTCCAATTCGGGCGGTGGTTCGAGGAGGCCGACGCCGAGGTAAGGCTGGCCGAGGCGGTGGCACTGGCCACGGTCGACGATCGCGGCCGGCCGTCTCTGCGCATGGTGCTCATGAAGGCATGGGACCGACGCGGCTTCGTGTTCCACACCAACTACGAGAGCCGGAAGGGACGCGAGCTCGAGGAGAACCGCTTCGCCGCCCTGCTCTTCTATTGGGATCCGTTCGGCCGGCAGGTCCGGATCGAGGGAGCGGTGGAGAAGCTGTCAGACGAGGAGTCCGACGCCTACTTCGATACCCGGCCGCTCGGTGCCCAGGTCGGTGCACACGCGTCACGGCAGAGCCAGCCTGCTCGCAGCCGGCAGTCCCTTGACCTGAGGGTGCAGGAGCTGACAAAGGAGTTCGAGGGACGGACCGTGCCCCGACCCCCGTGGTGGGGCGGCTACCGCCTGGCTCCCGATTCCTTCGAGTTCTGGCAGAACCGGGACGACCGCTTGCACGACCGGCTGCGCTACCTGCCGGCCGGGAACGCCTGGCAGCTCGACCGCCTGCAGCCCTGAATCCCAGCCGTGCTGATTGATTACAAGCCCGACCGCCGCCGGCGCCGATCCCCTGCGATGATGACCGCAGCAACGGGTCACGACCGGCCGTTGTTGTTCCTTCCGGGTTCCCGTCCACCGATGGCCCTGGTCACGGCCCTCGTGGCTTGGACCAGTCGCTCGCCAAGCCTGGCGACCTCCTCGGCCGTCACGGTCGGCGGCAGGTCGAACAGGGAGAGGGCCAACTGGACCGAGGCGTCAGCGCCGAACACCGGTGCGGCCAGCATGCTCAACCGGTAAGAGCGACGAGGCTGGAGGTCCACCAAGAGGTACTCCTGTTGCTCTAGCTCCTCGAGCACCTCGGACAGCGGCCGGTCGCCATCAGCCATGGCCCGCTCCAGGAGCGCTCGGGCGTCCACTTCGAGGGACAACGAGTAGCCCCGTTCGCGGACTCGGTCGACGGCAGCCCGGTAGCCGACCAGCTGCGCCTCGGTGGCGTGGGGGCCCAGGCGGCGCAGCCATCGGTCGATGCGGGTCGGGCCGGCCCAGGCCAGGAATACCGTCCCCAGTGGTGGGGCCAGGGGGATGCGCTGGCCGGGTTGGACGTGGACGCTCAGCGGCCTGGCGCTTCCCACTACCGCCAGCAACACGATGTCGTCTCCCAGGACGGCCGACGCCACGCATTGGACACCGAGGTCCTTGGCCACGTCCTGCATCTCGTCGCGGGCGTAGTCGACGACCTCGAGCTGGTGGGCTCCGGCGGCAACAGCCAGGGTGGCCAGCGCGGGCCCCAGCCGGTAGGTCTTGTCCCGGGGATGCCGCACCACCCATGCTCGATTGGTCAAGGTGGCGAGGAGGCCGTGTGCGGTCGCCTTGCTCAGCTCGAGCCGGCGGCAAAGCTCCGACAGGGTGAAGTCGCGGTCGGGATGGGATCCGAGGAACTCGACGACGTCGACGATGCGCTCGGCCGAAGATGACTGGGCCATGTGCAGTCGCGGCTTACGGCCTGTCGGCGGTGTTGGGCGAGGCGGCGGTGCTGGCCGGGTCGGCGGTGCTGGCCGGGTCGGCGGTGCCTGTACTCCCCGAGATGGCGGCGTCGAAGCCGGCCCGTACCACCGAGCCGATGGCCTCGGCCAGGACCCGGTGACCCTCGTCACCGGGGTGGACCCCGTCGGCCAATTGGTCGGCGGTCAGCAGCACACCCCCACGTACGAGAAAGAGCCGGTGGTCGAACCCCCGACGGCGCTCGATCCTCTCCTCGATGACCGACCGAAGGTCGCCTAACGTGGCGCCGAGGCGATTGGGCTGGTCCTCCGCATCAGGCCGGATGACAGGCGAGGCCACCACCATCGGGGTGTCCGGGTGGCCTGAGCGCACCAGATCGACGAAGGCGTCGAGGCCCGCTCCGACCTGTTCGGCCGAGTGCTGGATTCGTGTCCAGCAGTTGGTCCCGTAGCTGAGGCTGATCAGGTCCGCCCTGAGCCCGGCGATCTCCTCGGCGCTCACCATCTCTCCCCGGGCGGCACCGGCGTAACCCAGGTTGACGACGTCGAGGCCGTAGTGTCGACCGGCGATGGCGGGCCAGGCGCGTCCGGGATTGCTTGCCGCCCAGCCCTCGGCGATCGAGTCGCCGTAGCAAAGCCAGCGGGGCTGGGCTGGAGCCGGCCGAATCGTCCCGCCCACCCCGCGGATAGCAAGGACGGTCGGACGCATGCCCTCGGGCAGCGTGATGACCCATCGATCGGGGGAGTTGTCGCCGCCGCCCCATCGGTCGGACTCGCCGGAGCCGCCAGGGCCGCCCGTGCCGCCCGTGCCGCCGGAGCCGCCGGAGCCGCCGGAGCCGCCAGGGCCGCCCGTGCCGCCAAAGCCGTCAGGGCTGGTCGGAGCCGAGCCCACTGGTCCCGGGCGCTCCACCAGGCGCAGTGTCACATGGCCTCGGCCCAGTACCGCCGCCACGTCGTCGAGCACCGACTGGCCTCGCCACAAGGTGAAGGTTGTCCCCGCCCCTTCCCCCCGGTAGCCCAGCTCGGTGGTGGCCGTCTCGTACTCGACCTCGACTGCCTCGGCGTCACCGGTCAGTTCCAACCGAACGCCGACGGGGATCGATGCCGTCGCCCACGTGTCGGCGGGTAGGCGCCCGGCGTCGGCCGGATGGGCCCGCGGGTAGGGAACGCCCGGAGCGGGGGGAAAGGCACAGCCGGCCAGGAACGGATCGACCTCGGGCGGTCGGCGGTCGGAATTCGATCCGCTCGGTCCCGTCGGATCGGCGGGCTGTGTCGAGGGCGCCGGACGCTCGCGGTCACTACTGCTCATCAGGCGCCGCCCCCACCCCCGACGGCGGTGGCCGAGACTTCGATTTCGCGTCGGCGAAGCTCGGGGATGATCCGGGTGCCGAGCAGTTCGATCGTCCGCATGATCGACTCGTGCGAGAGGTAGCCGAACTGTACGTAACAGATCAGCTGGTCTACGCCAAGGGCCTCGTAGTGCAACATCTTCTCGAGGCACTGGTCGGGGTCGCCCACGATGATCATGTCGGCGTCGGAGAACTCGTGGGGATCGAAGTCGCCCTCGATCTGGCGCTTGAGGAGAGGGAAGACCTGGTCCGCCTCGCCCTGGGACAGGTGGGGGAGTTCCCACTCGATGGTGAACTCGGCCAGGTTCTTGTACCACCACCACACCGACTCCCAGATGCCGTCCGCCTCGCACTGGGCCATGGTCTCGGCACAGTGGACCAACGTGTACGCCGCTACGCGGTTGTTGTGCACACGGGTGATGGGCGTCGCCCGGCCGCTGGCCGCCCGGTACTGCTCGATCTGCGCACTCATCCGCTCGAGCGGCTGCATGATGGAGAAGGACAGCAACCCGAGTCCCATCTCGCCAGCCATGGTGGCGCTGCCATCGCTGGTGGCGGCCATCCAGGGGGGAGGGTGAGGGTCCTGGAAAGGCTTGGGCGTCACCATCCGCCGTGGGAAGTCCAGGTATTTGCCGTGAAACTCGAAGTGCTCCGATTCCCACATGCCGACGATGGCCTCGATCGCCTCGCGGGCCTGGTCCTTGCTGTGCTCGCGGTCGACGCCGAACGCGGTCTGCTCCATCGGCGTGGAGCGGCCAGTGCCCCATTCCACCCGGCCTTCCGAGAGAATGTCGACGGTGGCGACCTTCTCGGCCACCCGCATCGGTGGGCCGAAGGCGTGTGGCAGGAGCGTGACCCCAAACCCGAGCCGGATGCGCTCGGTGATCTGGGACAGCGCCCCGAGCACCACCTCGGGGGCCGGACAATGGGAGCGGCCCTCTCGGAAGTGGTGCTCCACGTGCCAGGTGGTGTGGAATCCGAGCTGATCGGCCAGGCGGATCTGCTCGAGGGCCTCACGGTAGGACTGCTGCTCGGCCTGGCGCTGGCCGAGGGGATGGGGGCCGGGCCAGGGCTTGGGACAGTCGATCTCGTAGAGCACGTCCAGTTTCACATCGACCTCCAAGCGTTCACTATATCGAACGACAGTCTAAATACCGAATAAATCACTATGTCCCGTTTCCCGACCGAAGACAAGCCCCCTACTCTCAACCGGGGGACGGTGGTCTCGACCGGGGGGCCTGTCGTCTCAACCGGGGGGCGGTTGCCTCAACCGCAGACTGGGTGTGGGTGGGTGGACGAGGAACCGCCGGTCCAGGGGAAGCGCGGCTGGGCGAGGAACCGCCCGTCCAGAGAAACCGAAGAATGGAGAACGGAGTGGAGAAGGAGTGGACAATGAGACAACAGAGCTCGACGTGACCGGAATCGATTCGTCGGTCCGAACCGAGCTGGTGGACATCGTCGGTCCCGACCACGTCATCGCCGACCCGGACGTGCTGGCCACCTACGAGGTGGACTGGACCCGCCGGTGGACGGGCTCCGCCTCCGTGGCCGTCCGACCCGCAGACACCGCTGAGCTCAGCTCGGTCCTCAGTGTGTGCCACCGCCACCGTCTGGGCTGCGTCGCCCAAGGCGGTCGCACCGGCCTCGTTGGCGGGAGCGTTCCCATGGGCGGCGACGTCGCCATCAGCCTCGAACGCCTCGATCGGGTCGACGCAGTCGACGCGACGGGAGGCCGGCTCACCGCGGGAGCGGGGGTGACGTTGGCCGAGCTCCATCGGCAGGCCGCCGCCGCAGGCTGGGCCTTCGGGGTGGATCTGGCCGCCCGGGACAGTGCCACGGTCGGCGGCATGGTTGCCACCAATGCGGGAGGGTTGCGTGTCATCCGTTTCGGCCAGATGAGATCCCAGGTCATAGGGCTGGAGGCCGTGCTGGCCGACGGGACGATCGTCCGTCGGCTGGAGGGACCGGCCAAGGACAACGCTGGATATGACCTCTCCCAGCTCATGGTGGGGAGCGAAGGGACCCTCGGCGTCGTGACTGCGGCTCGTCTCCGGCTGGTCCGGGAGCTCCCGGTCCGGGCGACGGCCATGATCGGCCTCGAGCAGCTGGGGCAGGGCATCGAGATCGTGGGCGAGCTCAGGCGGTCGGCGGCCTCGCTGGAGGCCGCCGAGGCCTTCGACGGGGCGGCGATGGACGCCGTGTCGACCCACCTCGGGACGAAACCCCCGATGGCCGGCTACCCCTGGTACCTGATCGTGGAGTGTGCCGGGGAAGAGGACCCCGCTCCCAGCATGGCCCAGGCGCTGCCCCGATTCGACGGCGAGGGCAGCGGCGGTTCTGGTGGCAGGGGCGGTTCTGAGAGCGGGGGCGTGGCTGTGGCAGTCGACCCCGCTTCCCGGGCCCGACTCTGGGCCTTCCGGGACCACATCACCGAGTCGATCGCACAACTCGGTGTGGCCCACAAGCTCGACCCCGGTATACCGCTCGAACAGCTCCCGGTGTTCACCGAGGAGGTTCGCCGAACGGTGGCGGGAGTTGCGCCATCGGCCTCCGTCTACATCTTCGGCCATCTGGGGGAGGGCAACCTGCACGTGAACGTGCTCGGGCTCGAGGACGGGGATGACAGAGTCGACGGTGCCGTGTTCGAGCTGGTGGCGCGGCTGGGAGGGAGCATCGGGTCCGAGCACGGCATGGGCAGGGCCAAGGCGCCCTGGCTGACACTGGCTCGCTCTGACGGGGAGATCAAGGCCATGCGCGCCATCAAGCGCGCACTCGACCCCCAGGGGATCCTGAATCGCGGCGTGATCTTCGCCGATCCGCCGCCCCGAGGCTCCTGACCGGCGGCCCATCGGGCTGCCGGCGAGCTTCAGCTCTTACCGGCGGCCCTTCGGCTGGCGGCGTACCACCTGCTGGGGCGGCATGCCCGGACGCTTGCCCGGCCCGCCGTGGCCCTTTGACCGGTTCTGCCGCTCGGCGGCCCGGCGGAACTCCCGTCCCATCTCCTCCTCGTCCTGGGGAACCAGCAACTCCTCCAGCTTCTTGGCTCGCTGCGGCTTAGGCAGCCGGCGGGTGATGGCATCGACCTGGACCAGGTGATCTGGCAGAGGACGATGCTTGTCCTTCAACTTCTGGATGTACTTGAGCAGCCGCCGGGCGTACCAACGGCGGATGAACCCCACCTTGAGGAGGCGCTTCCACAGTCCGTCCCGGCCACGGGCCAATCGGTCTCGAATCACTCCCCTATGCTTCCCGCGTCGGCGGCGACGTGCCAGACGGGTGGGTCGACCGCCGGTCAGTCGATGGCACGGCGCAGGAACCCTTTGACGCCGATGGTGCCGAAGACGGCCAGTGATATGACGAGCATGAGGAGGCAGACCCAGGTCCGAATGTGGGGAACCTCGGGAACCAGGGCTGCTCGCATGCCCTCGCTGACGTAGGTCAACGGATTGAGTGTGGTCAGCCACTGGAACCACTCGAGCTTGTGCAGTGAGGGCCATGGATACTGGCTGCACCCGGTGAACAGGAGGGGCGTGAGCACGAGGGCGAAGACGATGTTGATCCGGTTCGCCTCGACCAGGGTGCCCAAGGTGAGCCCGAGGGTCGCTCCGACCAGGGTCCCGAGCAACAGGACCACGACGAGGAGCGGCACGCCCGCCGCCCGCCAGGGGATCGAGCCGAGCACCAGGATGCCGATCGGGAACATCATCACCGAGGCAATCAGCGATCGGATGCTGGCAAAGACCAATTTCTCGAGCGCCACCCAGGAGACGGGCATGGGGGCGAGCAGGCGATCCTCGATCTCCTTGGTGTAGGAGAAGTCGAACACCAATGGGAGTGCCGTTGTCTGCAGGCTCGTCAGAAATGCCGTAAGGGCGACGATGCCCGGGAAGAGGAGTTGGGAGTACCCGTTCGTCGTGTACCCGAGCTCAGTGAGGACGCGGCCGAACACGAACAGGAAGAAGAAGGGCTGGAGGATCACCTGGGCCAGGAAGATCGGGAGCTCGCGGCCCGTGACGAACAGGTCGCGGCCCAGCACGGCGAGGAACGCCCGCCCGGGGCGCACCGATGTCCGGGGGCCGTCGATGCGGGCGTCGACTCCGGGATCCACGGCCAGACCGGCGTTGGGGACATCGGCGGCCGCGGAGGGGGTGCCGGTCAACGGAGCGACCTTCCGGTGAGGTGGATGAAGACATCCTCGAGGCTCGGGCTGCCCAATCGGACGTCGGTGAGAGAGGCCCCGCGGCCACTCAGCAGCCTGGCGACCGGGGCGACCATGGAAGCGGCGTCACCGGTCACGTACAGCCGGACCCGGATCTCGGGTATCGAGGACGCGCCGCCATCGGTCCCCCGGCCCGCTCCGAGTGGCTGAGCTCCCAGCTGCACTGTGTTCTGACCAGTGGGTGGCGTTCCACTGGTTGGCTCTGCCCCTGGCTGCGGGCTCGGACCACGACGTCGCCGCTGCGCTGCCGGCTGGGAGCCGGACCGGGGACCGGGTCGCGGTTCTCCTGGCCGCGAACCGTTCAGTGCCCCGGTGGCGCTGTCGTCGACCGGATCGGCACGTTCGACTCCTTCGAGCTCGGCCAGGGCCATCAATAGCTCGGCGGCCGACTCGGGGGGCACGCCGGCGGCGGCAACGTCGAGCGTGGAACTTCCCGGGAGGCTCCGGGTCAGAGCCTCGGGAGTGTCGAGGGCCAAGAGGTGACCGTGGTCCATGATGCCGACGCGGTCGGAGAGCTGGCTGGCCTCGTCCATGTCGTGGGTGGTGAGGACGACGGTCACGTTGCGTTCCTGCAGTTCTCGGACCCGGTCCCAGACGAATAGGCGGGCCGCCGGGTCCAACCCGGTGGATGGCTCGTCGAGGAACAGCACCTCGGGGGAGTGCATGAGGGCGCGGGCGATCATGATCCGTTGGGTCTGCCCCCCAGAGAACATCTCGACCTTCTCGCGGGATCGATCGGCCAGGCCGAATTGCTCGAGCAACTCTGTCGCCCGCTTATCCCGAACCCGCTGTGAGACGCCGTGGTAGTTGGCGTGGAAGAGCAGGTTCTGGCGGATGGTGAGCGATCGGTCAAGGTTGTTGCGCTGGGGCACGACGGCCAGGGACCCTCGGGCACGGACGGGGTCCCGCACGACGTCGATCCCGGCGACATAGGCGTGTCCCCCCGTGGGCATGACCCTGGTGGTGAGGACGCCGATCGTCGTGGTCTTCCCGGCGCCGTTCGGCCCGAGCAGGCCGAACACCTCCCCGCGCTCGACCGAGAAGCTCAAGTTGTCCACCGCGGCCACGCGGCTCTTGGGGTAGCGCTTGACCAGTCCGTCGACGACGACAGCGGCCGTGTCCGTTGAAGCGGTCGGTGGCGCTGGCGGGGATTCCTCGGCTTCCTCGGCAGCCGGCCCAGCTTGGGTCGAGGTCGTCCCAGGCTCGCTGCGTCGTCGTTCCACGGGGAGTACCGTACCGATTCGGCAGCTGAAGGGCCTGTTGATCGCTCCGGCGCCGATCCCGTCCGGCGCCCATCCCGTCCTGGTCCGCCTGTCCGGGTCCGCCCGTCCGGCGCCCCCCCGCCCGGCGCGGTGTACGGTCGTCTGGCTCAGTACCGACCGAGCCACCGGTGACAGAGGACGCATCCATGGTCAATACCGAGACCGAGACGAACACCGACCTTCCGGCTCGAAGCCGGCTCTATCGCGACGGTCATATGGTCCTCGAGAACTTTCCCGTCGCCGACATCTCGGACCATCTGGAGGCCAACGACGGGGTGATCTGGCTCGACCTCTGCTGCCCGACCGCCGAGCAGCTCACCGTGCTCGAGACAGAGTTCGGTCTCCACAAACTGGCCATCGAGGACGCCCTCACCGAGGCCCAGCGCACCAAGCTCGACCGGTACCGGACGCACCTCTTTCTCAGCGCCTACTCGGTGACCGTTGACGAAGAGTCCGGTCAGCTGGCCACCAACGAGCTCGCTGCCTTCATCACGCCAACGGCCCTCATCACCGTCCGCAAGAGCCCAAACATCGACATCGACTCGGTGGTCGCTCGATGGGACGGATCGCCCGACCTTGCCGTCAACGGCGTGAGCTTTCTCTTCTACGGCCTGCTCGACTCGTTGGTCGACAGCCACTTCGCCGCGGTGACGCGTCTCGACGAAGAGGTAGAGAAGGCCGAGGATGTCCTCTTCGATGGCGAGTGGTCCCATGTCGAGGCGGTGCAGCGCCGTACATTCGCGCTACGCAAGAACCTGGTGCAGCTCCGACGGGTCACGCTCCCCATGCGCGAGGTCGTGAACACCCTCCTACGCCAGGACCTCGGTGTCGTCACCGAGGCCATGCAGCCCTACTACCACGACATTTACGACCACGTCCTTCGAGCCACCGAGTGGACCGAGTCGTTGCGGGACCTGGTCACCACGATCGTGGAGACGAACCTCAGCCAGCAGAGCAACCGAATGAACATGATCATGAAGAAGGTCACCAGCTGGGCGGCCATCATCGCCGTGCCCACGGCCATCACCGGGTTCTTCGGGCAGAACCTCCCGTACCCGGGTTTCGGGAAGGAGTCCGGCCTGTGGTTCTCGTCGGCCTTGATCGTGGGGTTGGCCGCGATCCTCTACGGGGTCTTCAGGTACAAGGACTGGCTCTGAACGTCCCGCGTTGATCTGCGTCGGCGCCGCGGGTTGGCGCCAGGTCAGCTCGGCGCTCGGAGGCCGGCTACGCGGGCGCTCGGAGGCCGGATACGCGGGTCTTGCCCACGCGGACCGGGCAGGGCACTTCACGCATTTGCCCCCGGCGTGCTGTTCCGCGAGCATGCCCGGATGCTCCGGCCGCAACGAATCCGGCCCGGCCTTCTGCCTGCGCTCATCGTCCTGTTTGTGGTTGCTGGCATGAATTCGATGACCGGTGTGGCCGCTGCCGGTGCGGCCAATTCCCGTGCTGACAGCCGAGTTGCGGCCACACCGGTTGCGGCCACGACCGGTGCGCCCCGGCCGCCCTGGGCTGGCAAGGTGATCAACTTGGGCGCCGTCTTCTCGACCACCGGCGCGGGCGTTGCCTACGGCCCTCAACAGGTCAAGGGGGCGCAGTTGGCCGTGCGTCAGATCAACGCCGCCGGTGGGATCAAGGGTGCCACCGTGCACCTGGTGATCGACAACGATGGCTCGCAACCGGCTCAGTCAGCCGCGGCCATGGGTTCGCTGATCACGTCCCAGAACGTGCTCGCCGTGCTCGGCCCCACGTTCTCCAATTCGGCAGCCGCCGCCGACCCCGTGGCCGATAGCCTGAGTACCACTGTCTTGGCCGTGAGCAACACGGGGCCCGGCATCGTGGGCTCGTGCTCCTACCCATGCTCGTGGATCTTCCGGGACTCGCTGGGAGAGGCTACGTCAGCCCCGGCCAACGTGGGCTACTACGTGAACCACTTCCATCCGCAATCGGCGGTCGTCGTCTATCCGGCGGCCGATCCATTCGGAGTCAGCACCGCCCAGATCACGACCGAGGCGTTCACGGCCAGTGGCGTCAACCACGTGTCCTCGGTAGCCGTTCCTGATCCGACGTCCCTGAGCGGCCCGGTCCAGACGGCTCTTGCCTCGCACCCGACCGCGGTGGCCATCACCGCGTCCTCGGCCACCGTGGCCGGGGCGCTGATCAAAGAGCTCCGAAGCCAAGGCTTCCGTGGGCAGATCCTGGGTGGCAACGCCTTCAACAGCCCGACGGCGGCGGCCACGGCTGGGTCCTCGGGGAAGGGTGCCCGCAGCGCCGCCGCTTGGTACCTGGGCAACCCGTCCGCGGTCAACCGTGCGTTCGTCGCTGCCTATAAGAAGCGCTACGGGACCACCCCGGACCAGTTCGCAGCGCTGGCCTACACCGGCGTCCAGCTCCTGGCCGGAGCGGCCCGCTCGGCCCCGCTGCAATTCTCGAACACCGCCGACGATCGCCTGGCCATCATGCGTGCGCTGGCCGGTGTCCGGATGAACACGCCGCTGGGCTCATTCCACTTCACTGCCGACCATGACGTCGACCAACCCATCTGGATCGTGTCCATGAACGGAACGGGCGGTTACGGCTTGGTCCGAAAGCTACCGGCCCCTTCGACCTGAACGCCAGGAGCGCTGCCAAGGATCTGAACGTTGCCGCCGCTCAGGAGGCGGCACTGGCCGTGGCCAGCGGACCCGACACGCCGTCAGCTCCACGGACCTCCATGTTCCGCAAGGGGAAGTACACGGCGGCGGCGACGATGAAGCCCACGTAGAACGAGAGGTCGGCCCCGGCCAGTGCCTTGGCCGCCGGCCCCTCGATCAGCCCGGTGTTCATGAACGGCACCATGGCGGCAAAGCCGACCAGCAACGCGACGAGTGCGGGCCATCCCGATCCCAGGCGCTTGAAGTCCAACGTCTCGAGCAGACGGCTACGGGTCACCGTCTGACCCCGGCGGTACCAGTCGATGACGACCACGGCCAGGAAGGGCGCGATCCAATAGGCGGTGAAGAGGAGCACGTTCTGGAACTTGGTCGCCGTGTCACCCCCGTGAATCCACAGCACCAAGAAGAAGACCAGGACGGTCCCCAACCCGGCCGAGTACGGGCGCCTGATCCTCACGCCGCCCGCTTGCACGGCCAATGAGGCCGAGTAGTCGTTCATGGCCGTCCCGGTGATCGAGCCGAAGATGATGGCGACCAGGGCCAAGACGCCAAGAAATCCGCCACCCATGAGGCTCTGCACGCCGGCCGCCGTCTGGTTGCTGAGGGACTTGGCGCCGGCCAGGCCGATGGTGTACATCCAGGCCAATGAGCTGAACAGACCGCCGAACGTGGCCCAGAAGATGCCGGGCCGCGATGCCTCCGGCTTCATGTACCGGCTGTAGTCGGCCGCATAGCTGGCCCAGCTGAAGCTACCGGAGAACGTGATGGTCGAGACCAGGACGAAGGTCCCGACCGCGGCCGTGCCGTGCACGCTCGAGTGCATAGGGACGTTGCCGTGCTGGATGATCTTGACGGTGAGAACGGCGAACAGCACGACCAGGATCGCCGACCCCCAGGCCATGAGCTGGTGGATGAACTCGTAGCCCAGGATCCCGATGACTCCCTCGAGGGCCAGAACGATGAGGACACCGACGAAGAAGGGCACGTGGAACAGGATCTGAACGGCTTCCCCCCCGAACAGGCCGACCAGGCCGTCCCAGGCGATGGCGGAAAACCACTGGACGAGGGCCGGCAGGGCGATGGACCGGCCGAAGGGGAGGCGAGCCAGCGGGAGCTGGGCCATCCCCGTCTTGGGTCCCCACAGGGAGAGCAGTGCCACCGGGAGGGCACCGAGCCCAACCCCGATGAGCATGGCGGCCAGACCGGGCCAGAAGCCGAGGCCCAAGGTGAACACCAGTGTTCCGGTGAACACACCGGAGAGCTCCATGTTGGGCCCGAACCAGACCGTGAAGTTGCGCCACGTCGCGCCATAGCGGCCGTCCAAAGGGACGGGGGCCATACCCGCCGTCTCGGGGGCCCGATCGCCCTGGTGGTCGGGCCGGGATCCGTCGAAGACGCCGAGCTCCAGGGGTGGGTCCTCCGTCGGTGCGTGCGCTTGGCCCCGGAGGCTGGTCTGGCTGGTCTGGCTGGTCTGGCCCATCTGGCTCGTCACGCCCGTCTGGCCCCGCAGCGGGTCGGCGATCATGAGGCCAACAGGGCGCCGAGCGCCCGGAGGTGCCGCCCGTCGGTCCCACAGCACCCGCCGAGCACCGGGATGCCGGCATCTCGACCGAGCCAGGCCATGGACACGGCCCATGCCCGAGGATCTCCGGCGTCGACGTGATCGAGGGTCACCAATTGGCCGGGGCTGAGCGCCGAGGCATTGGCCTTCACCTCCCGCAGGCGCCCGAGCTCAGGCCCGAGGCTGTCGACCGCCCGCCGAGCGACGTCGGGATGAACACATGACAAGGCGAACCAGTCGGGAGCGGACACATCGTCGACCCGTCGGATGGCCACATCCAGCGGGGTGCCGTCGAGCACCCGGGCGTCGGGTCCGAGGACGAAGGACACCACGGTCGGCGGTCCCGGTCTCGGCCATGGCCTGGGCCACGCCGATGGACTCGTCCACCGAGCAGAACGTGGCCGCATACAGGAAGTCCGCGCCTGCATCGGCCAGGGCGTGGGCCTGCGAGCGGTGGTAGGCGCGGGCGACGCTCGTGTCGGGGGCCTGGTCGGGCTGGTACGCGTCGCCGGCAGGCCCGAGCACGCCGGCGATCCACACCGGTTCGGCGCTCTCCGGTGACCGGGCCCGGACGCTCTGCTGAAATTCGACGGCCCGCTGGTTGAGCTCGCGCACGTCGTGGCCGCCGGCGGGGTCTACCCAGTGCTTGCTGGCTCGAAAGGTGGGGGTCCCCACGACGGCAGCGGCACCACAGGATCGAGCGTCACCGATATAGCCCGCGAAGATGTCGAACAGCGCCTCGCGGCCCGATGGAGTGTCCAAGAGGGAGGCCGATCCGAGCACTGGGTCCATCGGCACTGCGTCGTCGAACATGACCCGGGTCTCCACACCGCCGTCGGCGAGGACCATTGCTCCCCGCGCCACGGCCTGGGCGATCTCGTCCTGCATGCCCTCACGGTACAGCCGCGGATGCTGTCGTCGGGCAACTCGGTGGGTGGTCGATCCTTCGCCCTCCGTCTGCACGTCCTACGATGCTGACCATGAGCGATCACCCACCCATCGAACCGGCAGAGCAGCCGCTGGAGGGCTCGAAGCCCCGCAGCCGAGAGGTGACCGAGGGCCCCACCCGGGCACCGGCACGGGCCATGCTTCGAGCCGTCGGCATGACCGACGACGACTGGGACAAGCCGCAGATCGGGGTGGCGTCATCGTGGAACGAGGTCACCCCCTGCAACCTGCCCCTCGACCGCCTGGCCAAGCGGGCCAAGGACGGGGTGCGGCACGCCGGCGCCTTCCCGCTCGAGTTCGTGACCATCGCCGTGTCCGACGGCATCTCCATGGGTCACGAGGGAATGCGTGCCTCGCTGGTGAGTCGGGAGGTGATCGCCGACTCGGTGGAGACGGTGATGCACGCCGAGCGGTTCGACGGGATGGTGACCCTGGCCGGGTGCGACAAGTCGCTGCCCGGGATGCTCATGGCTGCCGCCCGACTCAACCTTCCCACGGTGTTCCTCTACGGCGGGTCGATCCTGCCCGGCCGCGCCGGCGATAGGGCGCTCGACATCACCAGTGTCTTCGAGGCCGTCGGCGCCCATGCGGTCGATGCGCTGAGTGACGAGGAGCTGAGCCTCATCGAGCACAACGCGTGCCCCACCGAGGGCTCCTGCGCCGGCATGTTCACGGCCAACACCATGGCCTCGGTGGCCGAGGCGCTCGGCATGTCGCTGCCTGGCAGCTCGAGCGCACCTGCCGTCGACCGGCGCCGGGACGACTCGGCCTTCGCCTCGGGCCTGGCCGTGGTGGACCTCCTGACCAATGGGATCAGGCCTCGGCACATCATGACCAAAGAGGCATTCGAGAACGCCATCGCCGTGACCATGGCCCTGGGCGGGTCCACCAATGCCGTGCTGCATCTCCTGGCCATCGCCAACGAGGCCCGAGTGGATCTGGAGCTCGACGACTTCAACAAGGTGGCCGCCCGGGTTCCGCACCTGGCCGACACCAAACCGCACGGGAAGTACCACATGAGCGACATCGACCGGATCGGTGGTGTCCCGGTGGTCATGCAGGAGCTGCTTCGAGCCGGCCTGCTCCATGGCGACTGCATGACGGTCACCGGGAAGACGGTGGCGGACAATCTGGCCGCCCTCGACCCGCCGGCTCCCGACGGCAACGTGGTCCACCCGATGACGGCACCGATCCACGCCCAAGGGGGCATCGCCGTCCTGACCGGGTCCCTGGCTCCGAAAGGGTCCGTGGTGAAGGTGGCCGGCATCGACGATCTGACCTTCGACGGCACCGCCCGCGTGTTCGACGGCGAGGACAAGGCGATGGACGCCATCCTGTCGGGGTCCATCGAGCCGGGGACGGTGGTGGTGATTCGCTACGAGGGCCCCAAGGGCGGCCCCGGTATGCGCGAGATGCTGGCCATCACCGGTGCCATGAAGGGCGTCGGCCGCGGCGGGGACTGCGCGCTGGTTACTGACGGCCGGTTCTCCGGCGGGACCCACGGGTTCTGCATCGGCCACATCGCTCCTGAGGCAGTCGACGGCGGACCCATCGCCCTTGTGGCCGACGGCGACCGGATCGTGGTCGATGTCAGCAATCACTCGGTCGACCTCGACGTGACCGAGGACGAGCTGGAGCGGCGCCGGGCCTCCTTGAAGCACCCCGAGCCGCGCTACACGACGGGCGTGCTGGCCAAGTACGCCCGGTTGGTCACCGGAGCCGAGAGGGGAGCGGTCACCGAGCCGTAGGTCCGGAGCACTCAGCGCTGTCCGAAGCACTCGGCGCGCCGTAGGTCCGGAGCAGGTGTAGACGTACCCAACCGGGGGAGGAGCGATGGCCACCTGGGACGAGTTTCGGGCCGCCGACCCTGACTTCGCGGCGCGGTGCGAGGAGCGGGTGGACGGCGTCGGGCTGGTTCTGGTCGGGACCCTCCGGCGGAGCGGCTGGCCCCGCATCAGTCCGGTCGAGCCGCTGATCACGGGCGGTTCGCTCTACCTGGGCATGATGTGGCAGTCGAAGAAGGCTCTCGACCTCCTTTCCGACCCACGGTGCGTGGTGCACAGCATCGTGACCGACAAGGGTGGTTCGGAGGGCGACGTCAAGATCTACGGGCGTGCTGTCAACGTCGTCGACCCGGGGGAACGGGAGCGCTACGGCGCCGCACTGCAGGCGCGAATCGGCTGGCAGCCGGAAGGGGACTATCACCTGTTCTCGGTGGACATCGACGAGGTCGGGTTCTTCCGGGTGGTCGGCGACGGCCACGAGGTTCATCACTGGCGCGCACGGTAGAAATCCAGCCTGGGGCCAGGCGCGGCCAGACGCGGCTGTCGGGAGCGAGGGGCCGATGCGCCCTTCAGGTCGAGTCGTCAGGTGTGGGCCTGGTGGCCGTCCCCCCGTCCCCGTGTCCCCACCGGCACGCTGTGGACGCGAGCCGCGCTTGTCGAGCGCAACGGTGACGTGTCACAATGTCTGGACCATGCACCCGAGCACCCACGCCACCCAGATCACCTTGGTACTCGTTTCGTAGCGCATACGACGCTGTCATCGCCGTATGCGCCTGCCGACCTCCCAGATGGGAGGTCGTTTTTTTGTCCCGAAACCCGAGTCAAACCCCCGAAATCCCCACATCAACCCCCGAACCATCACATCGACAAGGGAGAACCCCGATGGAACTGACCGGTGCCCAGGCCCTCATCAAGAGCTTGGAGATGCAGCGCGTAGAGGTCATGTTCGGCCTCCCCGGCGGTGCCATCCTTCCCGTCTACGACCCCATCCTCGACTCCTCGATCCGCCACATCCTGGTCCGGCACGAACAAGGCGCGGGTCACATGGCCGAGGGCTACGCACAGGTGACGGGGCGGCCGGGCGTGGCCATGGTCACGAGCGGCCCGGGTGCCACCAACGTCGTCACCCCGCTGGCCAACGCCTACATGGACTCGACGCCGCTGGTGGTGATCTCCGGCCAGGTGGCCACCGCCGCCATCGGCACCGACGCATTCCAAGAGAGCGACATCACCGGCATCACCATGGGGGTGACCAAGCACAATTGGTTGATCACCGACCCGGCTGACATCCCCAGGGTGGTGGCTGAAGCTTTCCATGTCGCCACGACCGGACGCCCGGGGCCGGTCCTGATCGACATGCCCAAGGACATCTCCAACGCCACCATGAAGTGGTACTGGCCCGAGCTCACCGATCTCGACCTTCCCGGCTACCACCCGGTGACCGAAGGCGACCCGGCGCTGGTCCGGGAGGCGGCCGAGCTGTTGCTCGCCGCCGAACGTCCAGTGCTCTACGTCGGCGGAGGCGTCCTGAAGGCCCGGGCGGCCGGGGCCCTGCTCGAGCTGGCCGAGCGCACCGGCATCCCGGTGGTGACCACGCTGATGGCTCGAGGCGCCTTCCCCGATTCCCACCCCCTGTGCCTGGGCATGCCGGGCATGCACGGCAACTACACGGCGGTGACCTCGATGCAGCGGTCCGACCTGCTGGTCGCCCTGGGCAGTCGGTTCGACGACCGGGTCACCGGCAAGATCAGTGCCTTTGCCCCCGAGGCGAAGGTGATCCACGTGGACATCGATCCGGCCGAGCACAACAAGGTGCGTCGGGCCGACGTGGCCATTGCCGGCGATTGCCGATTGGTCATCGAGGAGCTCCTCGTCGCGCTGGGCGATCTCGGGCTGCCCCACTCCGATGCGACCGGCGGGCGCTCGGGGGGCTCTCCCTCAGACGCATCGCCGGGGGCCGAGTCGGTGCCCGGGACGCCGGCGGCCAAGTTCCCCCGGGAGCGGCTGGCGCCATGGCGAGCCCAGGTCAGCGAGTGGCAGCGCCGATTCCCGCTCGGATACGACCGCAATCCGAGCCAGGCGGCGCTCAAGCCACAATTCGTCCTCGAGCAGTTGCGCGATGCCACGCCGGGTGACGCCATCGTGGCCTCGGGGGTCGGCCAGCACCAGATGTTCGCCTCCCAGTGGTGGCAGTTCGACTATCCCTACACCTGGGTCAACTCGGGTGGCCTGGGCACCATGGGCTTCGCCGTGCCGGCCGCCATCGGGGCCAAGGTCGGCCGTCCGGACAGGATGGTGTGGGCCGTGGACGGCGACGGTTGCTTCCAGATGACCGCGCAGGAGTTGGTGACGGCCTCATCGGAGCGGATCCCGGTCAAGATCGCCATCCTCAACAACGCCTATCTGGGCATGGTGCGCCAGTGGCAGGAGATGTTCTACGAGGAGCGGTACTCGGAGGTGTACCTGTCGCCCGACCTTCCGGACTACGTCGGCTGGGCCGAATCCATGGGCTGCGTCGGGCTGCGGGTCGAGGCGCCCGGGGAGGTGGGACCGGCGATCGACAAGGCGAACGACATCGACGACCGCCCCGTGGTGATCGACTTCCGAACCGACGCCTTCGAGAAGGTGTACCCCATGGTGGCGGCCGGGGCATCCAACGATGAGATCGTGGTGGACCCGGCACACGGCCAGGGAGGACGCTGATGTCTGCGTACGGAGTCGACCGAAAGCACCACATCCTTTCGGTGCTGGTCGAGAACAAGGCGGGCGTCTTGGCCCGAGTGGCCGGCCTGTTCTCCCGCCGCGGCTACAACATCTTCAGCTTGGCCGTCGCCCCGTCCGACGACGAGCGCCTCAGCCGGATCACCATTGTGGTCGACGTCGAGTCGGCGCCGCTCGAGCAGATCGTCAAGCAGCTCGACAAGCTGATCCCGGTGGTGGCCATTACCGAGCTCGACCCGGCCTTCTCCCGTGAGCGGGAGCTCCTGTTGGCCACGGTGGCGGTCGACACCGAGACCCGGGGCCAGGTCATCCAGCTGGTCGGGGTGTTCGAGGGAAAGATCGTGGACGTCGGGTTCGACCGGCTGACGATCATGATGGCCGGGGCCCCGTCCAAGGTCGACGACTTCGAGGAGCTGATCCGGGTGTACGGGATCGTCGAGCTCCAGCGAACCGGTCGCGTGGCATTGCCTATGCTCGACCGTTCGGAGGGCCGCTCGACGTCGACCGTCGGCGGCCGAGCCCTCGGTCTGACAACATCCCGACACACAGGTTCCAGTCACACAGGTTCCAACCACACAGGTTCCGACCACACAGAGAAGGCAGGTTGAGCGCGATGGCCACGCTGTACTACGAGAAAGACGCCGATCCGAGCCTGATCGGAGGGCGAAAGGTGGCGATCGTCGGCTACGGCTCCCAGGGCCATGCCCACGCCCTCAACCTGTCGGAATCGGGCGTCGACGTGCGGGTCGGGTTGCGGGAAGGCTCGGGATCCAAGCAGAAGGCCGAAGAGGCGGGCCTCCGGGTGCTACCGATCGACCAGGCCGCGGCGGAAGCCGACGTGATCATGATCCTGTTGCCCGACACCGAGCAGGCAGCCGTGTACGAGGAGTCGATCGCCCCCAACCTGAGGCCCGGCGATGCCATCTTCTTTGCGCACGGCTTCAACGTCCGATTCGGGCTGATCACCGCGCCCGAGGGTGTCGACGTGGCCATGGTCGCCCCCAAGGGGCCCGGCCACCTGGTCCGCCGGACCTACACCGAGGGCGGTGGCGTGCCCTCCCTGGTTGCCGTGGAGGCCGATCCGTCGGGGAAGGCCCACGCCCTGGCGCTGTCGTATGCCCATGGGATCGGGGCCACCCGGGCCGGCGTCCTCGACACGACCTTCGCCGAGGAAACCGAGACCGACCTCTTCGGCGAGCAGGTCGTGCTCTGTGGGGGCCTGACCGCGCTGGTCCAGGCCGGGTACGAGACCTTGGTCGGAGCCGGCTACCAGCCCGAGTCCGCGTACTTCGAGTGCCTGCACGAGCTGAAGCTCATCGTCGACCTCATGTACGAACAGGGGATCAGCGGCATGCGCTACTCCATCTCGACCACGGCGGAGTACGGCGACCTGACCCGTGGGCCACGGGTGATCAACCAGGGGGTTCGCGACGAGATGGGGCGAATCCTGTCCGAGATCCAAGATGGCTCGTTCGCCAAGGAGTGGGTGGCCGAGAACAAGAACGGGTTGCCGAACTACACCAAGCTCCGCCAGGCAGGGCTCGACCACCCCATCGAGAAGGTGGGGGCCGAGTTGCGGGAGATGATGCCGTTCATCAGCGCCGGAAAGCAGCGGATCCAGGACGTCTCGGGGGGCTGACCGACGGCTCCGTCTGCAGGGTCAGGCCAGCGCACCGACGACGTAGTTGATGCAGGCGCACAGCGAGGCCACGTCCTCGGGGTCGACGCCCGGGAACATGGCGATGCGGAGCTGATTGCGCCCCAACTTGCGGTAGGGCTCGGTGTCGACGATGCCGTTGGCTCGGAGCACGGCCGCCACCGTTGCCGCGTCGATCGGATCGGCCAGGTCGATGGTACCGATCACGTGGCTCCGGTCCTCTTCCCGTTGGACGAAAGGCTGGGCAAAGTCCGAGCTGTCCGCCCACGTGTAGAGGATCTCGGCCGACCGATCGCTGCGTCCGGTGGCGAATTTCAGCCCCCCGTTGTCGTTGAACCACTGGATCTGGTTGTCCATGAGGAACAGCGTGGCCAGCGCGGGCGTGTTGTAGGTCTGATCGAGCCGTGAGTTGTCCACTGCCGTGGTCAGGTCCATCGAGGCAGGGATCCACCGGCCCGACGCGCTGATCCGGGCGATCCGGTCGATGGCGGCGGGAGAGAGGAGGGCAAGCCAGAGGCCACCGTCCGAGCCGAAGCACTTCTGGGGGGCGAAGTAGTAGGCATCGAACTCGGCCGGGTCGACGGGGAGGCCAGCCGCGCCCGAGGTGGCGTCCACTGCGACCAGTCCGCCGCCGTCAGCTGGTGCTGGCGCGCCCTTCGGTCGGGCGATGGGCATCATGACCCCGGTCGACGTCTCGTTGTGGGTCAGGGCGTAGAGGTCGACGTCGTCCCTGGCCACCGTGGTGGGGTGGGTGCCGACGTCCGACGTGATGATCTCAGGATCGGCCAGGTGGGGGGCAGAAGCTGCTGCAGCGGCGAACTTGGACGAGAACTCACCGAAACTCAGGTGCTGGCTCTTGTGCTCGATGAGCCCGAACGTGGCTGCGTCCCAGAAGCACGTCGTGCCCCCGTTGCCCAGCACCACCTCGTAGCCGTCCGGAAGGGAGAACAGCTCGCGGAGGCCAGCCCGAATGCTGCCCACCACCGATTTCACCGGCTTCTGGCGGTGGCTGGTCCCGAGGAAGTGCGGAGCAGCGTCGGCCAGGGCGGAGACGGCGGCCGGTCGGACCTTGGAGGGGCCGGCTCCAAAGCGGCCGTCGGTGGGTCGCAGGTTGTCGGGGATCGTGATGTCGGGGGTATCGGTCACATATGCGATCATGGCACCTATGGCAATGCAGACCGAAACCGGCTCGAGGGGCCCCACTCCGGAGCGCCGGATCTCCTTGAGAATTGCTGCGGTCTCCCCCTCGGCCACGTTGGCCGTGGACGCCAAGGCGAAGGCGCTCCAGGCCCTGGGTGAGAAGGTGATCGGGTTCGGCGCCGGGGAGCCCGACTTCCCCACGCCCGAGCACATTGTGGAGGCGGCGGTGGTCGCCTGCCGGGACCCCAAGTCCCACAAGTACACGCCGACGGCCGGGATTCCGGCCCTGCGCGAGGCCCTGGTGGAGAAGACCAGGCGCGATTCGGGACTGGAGGTCACGCCGTCCCAGATCCTGGTGACCAACGGGGGCAAGCAGGCCATCGCCAACGCATTCGCCGTCTTGTGCGATCCCGGGGATGAGGTGTTGCTTCCCGCCCCGTACTGGACCACCTATCCCGAGGCGATCGCCCTGGCCGGAGGGGTCCCCGTGGTGATCCCTACCGACGAGTCGAGCGAATTCCGGGTATCGATCGCCCAGCTCGAGGCAGCCAGGACAGACAGGACGAAGGTGCTCCTGTTCGTCTCGCCGTCCAACCCGACCGGATCGGTGTACCCGCGCCAGGAGATCGAGGCCATCGGTCGGTGGGCCGTGGAACATCACATCTGGGTGATCACCGATGAGATCTACGAGCATCTGACCTATGACGGGGTCGAGCATCATTCGATGCCCGTGGTCGTGCCAGAGCTGATCGATCGCTGCATCGTGGTGAACGGCGTGGCCAAGACCTATGCCATGACCGGTTGGCGAGTGGGATGGCTCATCGGCCCCACCGACATCGTGACGGCGGCGACCAATCTCCAGTCTCACGAGACGTCAAACGTGGCCAACGTGTCGCAGAAGGCGGCGCTGGCCGCCGTTGCCGGGGACCTGACGGCAGTTGCCGAGATGCGCGAGGCCTTCGACCGCCGCCGGCAAACGATCCACACGATGTTGAACGAGATCGACGGGGTCTCCTGCATCGACCCCAAGGGGGCGTTCTACGCATTCCCCTCGGTGAAGGGCCTGTTGGGCCGAGAGATCCGCGGTCACCGTCCCAGCTCCAGCTCCCAACTGGCCGAGCTGGCCATCGACGAGGTGAAGGTGGCGGTCGTTCCCGGCGAGGCATTCGGCGCACCGGGGTATTTCCGGATGTCGTACGCCCTCGGCGACGAGAACCTGGTCGAAGGGGTTACCCGGCTGTCGAAGTTGTTCGGCGAGGCCAGCTAGGTCCGTAGGGTCGACGTCGGACCCCGGTCAAGGCACGCCGGCCGCTGGTCAAGACATGCACGCCGGGGGACGTGCCGAGAGGAAGGAACACCATGGGTAGGGTGCTCGTCACCGAGAAGTTGGCGCAGCGAGGCCTCGATCTGCTGGCTGAGGCCGGGTACGAGGTGGATGTCCAGACCGACCTGTCGCCCGAGGAGCTGCTGTCCGCCGTCGTCGGAGCCGACGCGCTGATCATCCGTTCGGCCACGACGGTCACGGCGGAGGTCCTCACCGCAGGAACCGACCTCGTGGTGGTGGGCCGAGCGGGCATCGGCCTGGACAACGTCGATGTGACCGCGGCCACCGATCGCGGTGTCATGGTGGTCAACGCACCTCAGTCGAACATCCTGTCCGCAGCAGAACAGGCCATGGCCTTGCTGTTGGCCCAGGCCCGCAACATCCCCCAGGCCCATTCTGCCCTTGTGGCCGGCAAGTGGGAGCGCTCCAAGTGGACCGGCGTGGAGCTGCATGGCAAGACGCTCGGCGTGGTCGGCCTGGGTCGGGTCGGAGCCTTGGTGGCACAACGGGCAATGGCATTCGGGATGCACCTGGTGGCCTACGACCCCTACGTCTCGGCTGACCGGGCCAAGCACATGGGGGTGGCGCTCATGGGCATCGAGGAGCTGGTGGCCGAGGCGGACTTCGTCACGATCCATTTGCCCAAGACCCCCGACACCATCGGCCTGTTCGGCCGCGACCTGTTGGCCAAGGCCAAGCCGGGCCTGCGCATCATCAACACGGCCCGGGGCGGGATCGTGGACGAGGAGGCCCTGGCCGAAGCCATCAAGGATGGCCAGATCCAAGGGGCGGGTCTCGACGTGTTCGCCAAGGAACCGACCACCGAGTCGCCCCTGTTCGAATTGCCGTCGGTCATCGTGGCCCCCCACCTTGGGGCCTCGACGGCCGAGGCGCAGGACAAGGCGGGCGTGACCATCGCCGAACAGGTGATCTTGGCTCTCAGCGGCGACTTCGTTCCTTATGCCGTCAACGTGTCGGCCACCGACGTCTCTGAGACGGTGCGGCCCTTCATGGGCCTGTCTGAGCAGCTCGGCCGGATCTTTTCGTGCTTGAACGACGGACTGCCCGAC
Source organism: uncultured Acidimicrobiaceae bacterium (assembly GCA_963803065.1). GTDB lineage: Bacteria > Actinomycetota > Acidimicrobiia > Acidimicrobiales > RAAP-2 > DASXMT01. The sequence goes on along the minus strand of CAWDKW010000002.1, from coordinate 85,497 downwards.
GTCCTCGACATCGAGTACCAGGGTGGCTTGGCCGGTGCCGGCACTGGGATCCTCACCCTCTCCATCTTGAAGGGGATCTTCGCCGCGGGGACCGAGGAACCGGTGTCGTATGTCAACGCGCCCCAGCTGGCCACCGAGCGGGGCCTGGTCGTCCGGGAGACCTCGACGGTCACCGCACAGGACTTCGTGAACCTCATCACGTTGCGGAGCGGCGACCACTCAGTTGCCGGGACGCTGACCGGTCCCAGGCCCGAACCCCGTTTGGTCATGGTGGACGACCATACGGTCGAGGTTCCTCCTGCTCCCAACATGTTGGTCGTGCGAAACGACGATCGGGCCGGAATGATCGGCGTGGTGGGGACCATCATCGGTGAAGCCGACGTGTCCATCTCATCGATGGCGGTGGGCCCGTCGGCCACCGGGCACACCGCGTTGATGGTGCTGACCACCGATCGGTTGGCGCCAGACGATGCCCTGAGTCGGCTTCGCGCCGCGCCGGGTATCAGCGACGTGCATACCGTTCAGTCCTGAACCTGATCGACGATTCCGGCTAAAGGAGCCGGTCGGGTTCCGCCGAGGAGTGGGAGCCGTCGGACGGGTCGGCGGGTCGAGGTCGAGGTCGTCGGTGGTGCCGGTCGGAAGCAGACGGGACGGAGGGAAACCGGTGGCGCAGCTCATCCTGCAACGGGCCAGTGATACGGCCGGCGCGGCGCGAAGAATGAGGATCGATCTCGATGGAGTCGTGGTAGCTCGGCTCCGGCCAGGTCAGACTGAGACTGTGAGGGTTCGGCCCGGCCCGCATTCGATCCAGGCCTGGATGGACTGGACGTCGAGCTCGCCGTTGGCAGTCGAGCTCCCGAAGAACGGGAAGCTTCGGGTCGAGGTGTCCCTGCCCTGGAGCGCCTTTTGGAGATCCTTCTTGACGCCGAGGCGGGCTCTGCTTGCTCGGATCGTCCAGGCGTAGCCCGTATCGTCCGCCCAGGGCGCCGTCCCGCATATCGCCCAGGGCCTTATCCGGCAGACAGTTCGGATACGGTCGTACGTGGTTGCCGACGTGCTCAGATCACAGAGGTTGGCGCTGATGGAACTGGCGGCCAGGTATCGCCGCCAATGCCTGGGATCAAACCAGTCGCGTCCTTGTTTCGGTCCCCGATCACTTTGAAGACCGCGACCGCGGCCAGCCCGGCGACGAGTAGGAGGAGCAGAAGTCGTTTCACCATGGCCACCCTACCGAGGGTGCGGACCCGAGTCCTGATCGACCCAGCCGGCAGAACCCTCCACGAGGAGCGGTCTCGAGCCGTCCCTCAACGAGTGACGGGGAGCCAGGAAGCTCGATGTGCCTCGTACGCGTCGATCTCGTCCAGGTAGCGCAAGGTCAGCCCGATGTCGTCCCAGCCGTTGACGAGGCGCTCCCGGGTGAAGTCGTCCAAGGGGAACGTCGTCTCGATCCCGGCCGCCGGTGCGTCGAGCGTGCAGCGCTTCACGTCCACCGTTATCTCTAGCGACGGATCGGCGACCACCGCATCGAGCAGCGCTCGCCCGACCTCCGCGGATACCTGGACCGGGACGAGGCCCGACTTGGTGCAATTGTTGCGGAAGATGTCCGCGAAGCGGGGCGAGATAACGGCTCGGAAGCCGTAGTCCTGGAGGGCCCAGACCGCGTGCTCCCGGGAAGAGCCGGTCCCGAAGTTGTTGCCGGCCACGAGGATGGTCGCCCCGGCGAACTCCTCCTGGTTCAGGACGAAGTCGCGGTCGTCCCGCCACTCGCCGAACAGGCCGGCGCCGAACCCGGTCCGCTCCACCCGCTTCAGCCAGTCCGACGGGATGATCTGGTCGGTGTCGACGTCGGACCGGTCCAGGGGCACGGCCCGACCGGTCACCACTTGGACGGCTTCCATCAGTCGAGCTCCTCGGGTGTGACGAAGTGGCCGGCCACCGAGGTGGCCGCGGCCACGGCGGGAGAGACCAGGTGGGTGCGGCCACCCCGGCCCTGTCGACCCTCGAAGTTCCGGTTCGAGGTGGAGGCGGCCCGCTCGCCGGGAGCGAGCTTGTCGGGGTTCATGGCCAGGCACATCGAGCAACCCGGTTCCCGCCAGTCGAACCCGGCTGCCGTGAATACCGTGTCCAGGCCCTCGGACTCGGCCTGGGCCTTGACCCGGTGGGACCCGGGTACGACCAATGCGCGCATCCCGGCATGGACCCGCCGACCCCGCAGCACGTCGGCCGCCGACCGCAGGTCCTCGATCCGGCCGTTGGTGCACGACCCGATGAACACGGTGTCAACCGGGACCTCGTGCAGTGGCGTTCCGGCCACCAGGCCCATGTACTCGAGGGCCCGAGCCGCGGCCTCGCGCTCGCCCGGGGTGTCGAACGAGTCCGGATCGGGAACGGCCGCGTCGATGCGGGCCACCTGGGCCGGGTTCGTCCCCCAGGTGACATGGGGGAACAGTGCCGATGCGTCGATGGTCACCTCCTTGTCGAAGGTGGCGCCGGCATCGGTCGGCAGCCGGTGCCAGGCCTCCACCGCTTCGTCCCAGGCCGGCCCCTTGGGGGCATGGTCCCGGCCCTCGATGTAGGCCACGGTGGTCGCGTCCGGCGCGATCATCCCGGCGCGGGCCCCCGCCTCGATGGACATGTTGCAGACCGTCATCCGCCCCTCCATCGAAAGGCTCCGGATGGCCGAGCCCCGGTACTCGATGATGTGCCCCATCCCGCCCCCGGTCCCGATCCGGCCGATGACGGCGAGCACGATGTCCTTGGCCGTGACCCCGGCGGGGAGCTCACCGTCGATGGTCACGGCCATGGTCGACGGCCGTTGTTGGGGGAGGCTCTGGGTGGCCAGGACATGCTCGACCTCGCTGGTGCCGATGCCGAAGGCCAGAGCCCCGAACGCCCCGTGGGTCGACGTGTGGCTGTCACCGCACACGATGGTCATCCCCGGCTGAGTCAGCCCCTGCTCGGGACCGATGATATGGACGATGCCCTGGTTGACGTCTCCCATCGGGTAGCACGTGATGCCGAACTCGGTGCAGTTGGCTGCCAACACCTCGAGCTGCTTGGCCGAGATGGGATCGGACACCGGCTTGTCGATGTCCTTGGTCGGTACGTTGTGGTCTGCCGTGGCCACGGTGAGGTCGGGGCGACGGACGGACCGACCGGCCAAGCGGAGGCCCTCGAAAGCCTGGGGGGAGGTCACCTCGTGGACGAGGTGCAGATCGATGAAGAGGATGTCCGGCTCGTCGTGGCCGACGTGCACGACATGGCGGTCCCAGACCTTCTCGGACAGGGTCCGGGGTGATTCGGCCATCGTACGGGGCGTTTCGGCCATCGGATCAGTTCCCTACTTTCACGATTTCGACCTTCAGGTTGCCGCCCGGTGCGGCGTACTCGACGACATCCGAAGCCTCTCGCCCGATCAGGGCCTGGCCCAGGGGCGAGCCGGGGGACACCACGGTGAGATCGCCCTGGCGCTCCTCGATCGACCCGACGAAGAAGTCCTGGGTGTCTTCCTCGTCGTCCCCCTCGTAGCGAAGGGTGACCACCGCACCGGGCCCCACCGTCCCGTCGGGCGCCTCCGCCCCGTTGTCCACGACCTGTGCCTCCTTGAGCAGCGCCTGGAGCTGACGGATCCGGGACTCCATTTTGCCTTGCGAGTCCTTGGCCGCGTGGTAGTCGCCGTTCTCCGACAGGTCACCGAGGGCCCGGGCCGACTCGATGGCGGCGGCGATCTCCACCCGTCCCCGGGTGGTCAGGTCCTCGAGCTCGGCCTGGAGCCGCTCGTAGGTCTCACGCGTCAGCTGGGTCCCAGAATTGTCGCTCACGGCTATCAGGTTAATCGGCGCCACCGGCCGCTCAGAGAGCCCAGCCCGTGCCCACACGAGAGCGCACGTCGACCCATCGCGAGGCCCTGAGCACAGCGAAAGCGCCTCGCTCGCTTGACGTCGCAGGGTCAGTAGCAGCTCCAACCGCTCGCCGGGTCTCCCGAGGGTCAGCGCAGGTCCACCCGGCCGTCGCTGCGGAGCATGCCCAACCGCCCGCATCCCTCCTCGGTCACCAGTACGGCCAGCTGGTCGGTGTCGGTGACGTTGGCCCAGGCGCGACGACCCTCGGGTGTACGGCACGCGACGATGGCGTGCTCGGGTGCACCATCGCGGTCATAGGTGACCGTGTAGGTCTCCACCGTGACCTCACCGGCGGCATCGGCATCCGGCGAGCACTGTGGAAGGGCGTCCACCGCCGCCTGGGGGTCAACCCAGCGGAACGCCGAGGCTTCCTCCACCTCGGTGTTCTCCGGGATGATGGCGGGAGCGGACCGGGCGGAAGACGGCGGTTCGGTCCCGTAGATCCCGATGGAGTGCTTGGTCATGTTCAGGCCCACGTTGGTGACCATGCCGAGAGAGCCGGGGTCCTCCCGAAGCGCTCCCACCATGGTGGCGATGGCGTGGCTCCCGTAGTCGTTACCCGGCGCCCCGAAGAAGGTGAGCCCGCCCGTGACCGTCAAGGGCCGGTCCCCTTCGATGTCCACACCAAGCTCGTCGGCGACGACCTCGACGGCGGAGGGGAAGTAGGAGTAGAAGTCGAGGTGGGCGATGCCGTCTATGTCGGTGCCTGCCTGGGCCATGGCCGCGCGGGCACCGAGGCGAACGGCGGGTGAGGAATGGAAGTCGGCTCGATGGGAGAGGAACCAGTGGTCGTTTGCATCCGCGCCGGCCAAGGGGAACACCCACCGGTCGCGGGGCACGGCCGCCGCCTCAGCGGCGGCAGCAGAGCAGACGATCAGCGCCGCTCCTTGGTCGACCTGCATGTTCCCGGTCAGCAGCTTGGGGTACGGGAAGGAGACCATCCGGTTGGCCTCGCTGACCGTGAGGATGTCCTCGGGGGTACAGGGCTCGGTGATCCAGGCGTTGGGATGCCCGGACGCCACCTGGGAGAACCGGGCCCACAATCGGCCCATGCGCTCGTCGTGCTCGCGGAGGGAACGCCCGGAAGCGGCCCGGAGCGCGTTCTCGAACAGGGGGAACACGTGGATGGGCACGTCGATGCCGCTGGCCTCCTCGGCGTCGGTAGTGCCGCGGCGAGCCGTACCCAGGGTCATGGGCTGGTTGCCGCCCGGGGCCTCGACCGTCCAGCCCAGGACGGGGCGGCCGGGGTGCCTGCGGGCCGCCGTCGCCGTGTAGCCACAGTCGGCCCCGACGATCACGGCGACGTCGAGCTCGCCCCGTCCAATGGCCAGGGCAGTCTGGTTCACCACCAGCTGTGGGTTGTTCCCGCCCACCGTGGCCAGCGCCAGTTCTCTGGGTGCGATGGACAGCCGCTCGGCCACCAGCCCGGCCGGGTTCCGGTAATCCCAGCTGAAGGGGGGGATGGCCCGGACGGAGTCAGTGCGCTTCAGGAGCGCACAACCAGCCGGAGAGCTCGCCCCGGCGGACGTGCCGTCACAGTCGTCGACCGCGGACAGGACGGCGGTGACCATCAGCTCGGTCGGTTCAGGACGGCCGACGAGGTCCGCTTCCGGGTCGGCGTCGCGCCGGTTGGTGACCTGACCGACCCCCACGATGACGGGTGTGCGGGGATCGACGGACGACATGGATGCCCGAGCGTAGCGGGACAGGCGCCCGCCGTTGTCGCCCGGTCACTGTCTGCGAGGTCGCCCGCACCGACGAGATCGCCCGAGCGGACCGGAGCGACGGCCCGGGCGATGCGGCCGGCACCCTGATCGGACCACCCCGAGCAGACCGAGCGGCAGCGGTACCCCTCGGTAGACTGGGAGGATGCGCATCGCGGTTGGCTCGGACCATGCCGGCTACGACCTCAAGGCCCGGCTGGCCGAGCACCTTCTCGACGGGGGCCACGAGGTCCTGGACCTGGGCACCAACTCGCCCGATGTCTCGGTCGACTACCCGGAGTTCGGCCAGTCCGTTGCCGAGTCCGTGGCCGGCGGACGCGTCGACCTGGGTCTCTGTGTCTGCGGCACGGGGATCGGCATGAGCATCGCCGCCAACAAGGTCAGGGGGATCCGGGCCGCCTTGGTCCATGACGTGACCACCGCCGGCCTGGCCCGGGAGCACAACGACGCAAATGTGATGTGTCTCGGTGGGCGGACCACCGGGATGATCGAGGCCACTGAGGCGTTGGACACGTTCCTCGCCACCGCCTATGCCGGTGGGCGCCACCAGCGCCGGATCGACGAGATCTCCGCGTACGAGGCGTGCACGGCCCAGCCAGCGGGGCGCGTCCCGGCCCAGCCAGCCACTCCATAGAAAGGTACCGCCCGACCCAATGAGCCCCACCTATGCCCCAACGCCGTTCGATGCATGGCTCGGCGGTGACATCGAGGTGTCCCGTCTGCTCGACGAAGAGATGGAACGCCAGTCGACGACGCTCCAGCTGATCGCGTCGGAGAACTTCACCTCCCCGGCAGTGCTGGCCGCGTCGGGATCTGTCCTCACCAACAAGTACGCGGAGGGCTATCCGGGGCGGCGCTACTACGGCGGGAACCGCGTCATCGACGAGGTGGAGAGCCTCGCCCGCGATCGGGCCACTGCCCTCTTCGGGGCCGAGCACGCCAATGTCCAACCCCACGCCGGCGCCAATGCCAACCTGGCCGTGTACCAGGCGCTGCTCCAGCCGGGCGACACCATCCTGGCCATGCGCCTCGACCACGGCGGCCATCTCACCCACGGGTCCCCGGCCAGCATCACCTCCAAGATCTGGCGCTTCGTCTCCTATGGGGTCTCGTCGGCCACCTCGGATCCCGATAAGCCGGGCGAGATCATCGACTTCGACCAGGTGGCCGACGCCGCCCGCCGGGAGCGCCCCAAGCTGATCGTCGCCGGGTCGACGGCGTACTCCCGGATCATCGATCCGCTCCCATTCCGCGAGATCGCCGATTCGGTAGGCGCACTGTTCATGTTCGACGCCGCCCATCCCGCCGGGCTCATCGCCGGAAGGGCCCATCCCTCACCGGTGGGCGTGGCCGATGTGGTGACTCTCACCACCCACAAGACCCTGCGCGGCCCCCGTGGCGGTGCGATCCTGTCCAATGCGGAGCACGCGAAGGCCATCGACAGCGCCGTGTTCCCCGGCCTGCAGGGGGGCCCGCTCGAGCACGTCATCGCAGCCAAGGCCGTGGCCTTTGCCGAGGCGGCGCGTCCGGAGTTTGCCGCCTACGCCCGACAGGTGGTGACCAACGCCGCCGCGCTGGGCAGCTCGCTGGCCGACGCCGGGTTCCGTCTGGTCTCGGGGGGAACGGAGAACCACCAGGTGCTGGTCGACCTCCGGACCTTCGACCCCGAGCTCACCGGGAAGGTGGCCCAAGAAGTGCTCGATCGGGCCGGGATCACCTGCAACCGCAACACCATCCCCGATGATCCGCGGACTCCCTTCGTGACGTCCGGCCTCCGGCTGGGATCGGCGGCCGAGACCACGGCGGGCATGGGTGCCGACGAGATGCGGACGGTGGGAGGGCTGATCGGCCGAGCCCTGTCCGCCCGGGACGACGAAGCCGCCCTGGCGTCGGTGCGCGACGAGGTGCGCGCCCTGTGCACGGCGTTCCCGCCGTATCCGACCCTGGCCAGGACGTGATCGGAGGGTCCATCCGATGATCGCCGGCGTGCCCGTCGAGTGGTACGGGGTCGTGTTCGTGGTGGCCATCCTGGTTTCGTACCTGGCCACCTTCCCCGTCCGACGGATGGCGACCCGGGTCGGGTACGTGGCTCAACCGGACGATCGCAAGGTCCACCAGCGGGTGACGCCCCAGGCCGGTGGCGTGGCCATGTTCGTGGCCCTGTTGGTCGCCTTTTCGGTCGCCGCCCTCATTCCCCAGCTCCGTTCCCTGTTCCAGGGGTCCTCGGAGCCCCTCGGCCTGATACTCGGGGCAGCGGCGATCTTCGTCGTGGGGGTCATCGACGACATCCGGGACATGTCGGCCCCGGCAAAGATGGCGGGACAGGTGCTGGCCGCCACCATCTTGTACTTCCTGGGTGTCGACTGGTTCCAGTTCAAGGTGCCCCTGGCCGGGTTCGTCGTGCTCTCCCCGGACGTGACCCCGCTGCTCACCGCGCTATGGGTCATCGCCATCACCAATGCCGTCAACCTGATCGACGGTCTCGACGGCCTGGCCGCCGGGGTCGTGGGCATCGCCTCCGGCGCCCTCGCCGTCTACGGGTTCCACCTCCAGGGCCTGGGCAACCTGGCGGCCGACAACATCGGCCCGCTCATCGCGGTCATCACCTGCGGGATCTGCATCGGCTTTCTCCCCCACAACTTCCACCCGGCCAAGATCTTCATGGGGGACGCCGGAGCCCTGCTGCTCGGGCTGTTGATGGCTGCCTCGACCATGCTCATCGGGGGCCGGTCGGCCGGACTCATCGGCGGTACCGCGTCCGGAGCGGTCAGGAGCGGCCAGACCTACTTCTTCTTCGCTCCGTTGTTCATCCCCTTCTTCATCCTCGGCGTCCCGCTCGTCGACATGGCGTTCGCCTTCGTCCGCCGGACAGCCAACCGGACGGGCTTCGCCACCCCGGACAAGAACCACCTGCACCACCGGCTGTTGCGCCTGGGCCACGGCCATCGCCGCAGCGTGCTCATCCTGTGGGCGTGGACGGCCTTGTTGTCTGGCTTCATCCTGTTCCCGCTGTACGTGTCGAGCGTGAACGCCTTCATCCCCTTCGGGGCTGCGGCCCTCGGGGTCATCCTCTACACGCTGTTCCACCCCAGCCTCCGCCGGCAGCCTGAAGACCCCGACCTACCGACCGAGGGGCCGTCGCAGGACAAACGCCCTGGCCGGAGGCCCTCCCACCGCCAATCGCCGGTTCCCCGGCTCACCCGAGCCGCGGTCGGAAACGGCTCATCGGAGGCTCCGGTCGCCGATCGCCCGCCCACGGAACCGGCTGGCCGGCCCGGTTCGGTGACCGGCAGGTAGACCGGTTCGGTGACCGCTCGGTAAACGGGCGGTGTCCTCGTTTTGCCGGGACGCCTGCCCGGGTGCGATGATGTCGCACGTGATGTTCTCCCATCTCGCCGGGTTCAGGGGCGGTATTCGCTCCTGTCACACCATTGGCGACGGCGCCCGACGCGCTGCGTGACTCCGGGATATTCGGTTGAAGCACCTTTTTTTCACATCTTCTGACGCGGCACGGCCCAGCGATGGCGGACAACACCCCAATTCCGAATTCCCATCCGGAGGACGGCACCTCGCCGGCGGGGCCGAATCCCACCCCCAGCATCATCGACTTCCTGACCATGGGCGTGGCCAGCGCGTTGTGCCTGGTCCTGGGCGGGGGCATTGGGTACGGCATCGATGCTCTGGCCGGCACTTCGCCGATCCTGACGTTCGTGGGCCTGGCCTTCGGGGTGGTGTCGGCGGTCCTGGTGACCATCACCCTGGTCCGCCGGTACCTGTAGCCCGCGCCCCCCGAGCGCCGAGATAGCCACATGTTCGCCCGGTTCACGCTGCCTGATGTCCCCTCGGTCTCCCGCCGTACGGTCACTGCCGCGCTGATCGTCGGGGCCATGGCCCTTGCTGCGGCCATCTCGTTCGACCGGTACCTCCTCGGCGTGGGCGCCTGCATCGGCCTGGCCCTCGGCACCATCAATTTCCGGCTGGTGAACTCCTCGGTGACGAAGGTGGGCGCCCGGGAGGACGACAACAAGCGCCGCCCGCTGGCCATGAACACCCTGGCCCGCATGGGGGTCATCTCGGCCATCACCATCGGCCTGCTCTTCCTGTCGTTCAACCTCGGCTTCGGGGTCCTCGCCGGCCTGGCCGTCTTCCAGCTGCTGCTCCTCGTGAACGTGGCCCGGTCGATGTTGAAGCTCGGGCCGCCCACCGACAGCGGCGAGGGCGTCCTCGACGCCGAGGTCCTCGACGTCGTCGAGCGATCAGACGACAGCCCCGGGGGTGGGTGACCCGGTGAACCTGGCTCTCAGCCTCTTGAGCTCCCACCTGTTGGCCGACGTCTCCGTTGGCGATCACGTCGTGAAGACGGTCGGGGGCCTCTCGCTCAACTTGGACACGGTATGGGGCACCGTGGCTGCCGGAGTGGTGACGATCGCGCTGGGTCTGGCGGTGCGGGCCCGGGCCACCGCGAGCGTGCCGGGCAAGATGCAGCTGGCCTGGGAGATGGGGATCACCACGGTGAAGAGGCAGGTGGAGTCGAACATCGGTCCTCGAGGGGCCCGCATCGTTCCCCTGGCCGTGACCCTCTTCGTGTTCATCCTGGTTTGTAACGTGTTCGCCGTCTTCGGCCTCGGGAGCACGTACGAATGGCTTCCGGCACCGACGGCCGACATCAACCTGCCCCTGGCCATGGCCCTCTTCGTGATCGTGTTGGTCCATATCGCCTCGATCCGGGTTCGGGGCTTCAAGGGCTATCTCAAGCACTACCTGCTGCAACCGTTTCCGGTCATCCTGATGCCGTTCAACGCGTTCATCAATCTGGTCGAGGAGATCGCCAAGCCGCTCACCCTGGCCCTTCGACTCTTCGGCAACCTGCTCTCGAGCGCCCTGATGCTGTCGCTGCTGGCCTTCTTGGTGGCCTGGAAGCTCGGGTCCATCCCGGTCGGGGGGATCCTGTTCTTGGTCTTCGACCCGGTCTGGAAGCTGTTCGACCTGGTCATCGGGGCCATCCAGGCCTTCATCTTCGCCCTGCTCACCATCCTCTACTTCGACACCGCGATGAGCGACGTCCACTAGGCCGCCCGACCGACGTCTTCGTTCAATCACAGTTCTCTAGCAAACCGACACAAAAGGAGAAGCACCAATGGCAAACACCACAATGGCGGAGGCCGTGAAACTGGCCGGCGCCATGGTTGGCGGCGGCTTGGCACTGGGAGGCGGCGCCGTCGGCGCTGCCGTCGGTGACGGCCTGGCCGGTAGCCAGACGATTGCCGGTGTGGCTCGACAGCCCGAGGCGCAGGGACGACTGTTCACCATCATGTTCCTCACGGTGGGCCTGGTCGAGGCCATGTACTTCATCAACCTGGCCTTCACCGCCCTCTTCGTCTTCTCTTTGTACAAGAAGTAGGCCCGTGCACGAGGCAAGCCGGCGTTGTGCCGGACAGGCGACCGCCCGGTGCGGTGGCCCGTCCGCGAGGGCAACGACCGAATGACCAAGCGAGGCTGACAGACCATGCCCATGGCAACCAGTAACTTCCTCGTCCCCAACGGGACCTTCATCTTCGAGCTCGTCGCGTTCCTCATCGTGCTCGGTGTCATCGGCTGGAAGGTGCTGCCCCCGCTCAACAAGATGTTGAGCGAGCGTCAGGACCAGATCCGGGCGGAGATGGAGGCGGCCGACCAGGCCAAGACGGACGCAGAAGAGGCGGACCACGAGCGCCGACGCGAGCTCGAGGCGGCTCGGCAGCAGGCCCGGGAGATCGTGGCCCAGGCCAACCGGACCGCAGATCAGGTGACCCTCGCCCGCCAGCGCGAGGCCCAAGCCGAGTACGAGCGCATCGTGAAGTCGGCCGACGCCGAGGTGGCCCTGGCCCGCCAGGCCGCCATCGAGGACATCACGGCCCGGGTGGGGGAGATCGTCCTGGCCGCGGCAGAACGGGTGCTCGGGCGGGAGATCCGGGCCTCGGACAATCAGGACCTCATCGATGAGGCCATCGCCGCCGTCTCTGCCGAAGCAGCGGACACCGGTGCGGCCACCGGGAGTGGCGGGTGAACCCTGCCCTTCAGGGCTATCTGGCCGCAGTGAGCGAGTCGCTCGCCGACGCGGGGGCGTTGGCCCAAGCCGCGGACGAGTTGGGTGCGGTGGCGTCGTTGGTGGACAGCAGCAACGAATTGAGCCTGGCCCTGAACGACGCCGCCGTGTCGGTGGCGGCGCGGCGAGCAGTGCTCGATGATCTTCTCGAAGGGAAGGTGCTGCCCGAGGTCCGGAAGCTTGTGTCGAGGGCGGTGACGGTGGTCCCCGCCTCGGAGGTGGTCCTCTCCTTCCACTGGCTTGCCTCGGAAGTGGCGTCCTTGGCGGCGCGCTCGCCTGACGAGCCCATCGTCTCGGAGCCCGAACCTGGGCTCGGGCGAATGGCTTCGCGCAACCGGGTGACCGGGTACGCCGCCGGTGTGTTCGAGACCCTGTCTACTGAACAGATCGAAGAGGTCGAGGATCAGTTGTTCCGGTTCGCCCGAACCGTCGAATCGGAACGGGCGTTACGGCACGTTCTCGGTGATCGGGACATACCCGTCCGGCTCCGCCAGGATGTCATCAACGACCTGATCGGCGGGAAGACGCTGCCCGCCACTCAACGCCTGGCCTCGTACGTCATCCGGGGCGGCCGGGCTCGCGACGTCGTCGGCACGCTCGACGCCGTCGTCCTCGAAGCGGCCCGAGCGCGAGGCTGGCGGGTGGCCAGAGTCAGCTCGGCCGAAGACGTCGATGACACCCAGCGTCACGGACTGGGTGACGCCCTGGCCCAGCTGACCGGCTCGCCCGTCGAGCTCCAGCTGACGATCGACCCGAGTCTGCTGGGCGGGGTCGTGGTGCAGGTTGGTGATCTGCTGATCGATGGCAGCGCCCGGCACCGGTTGGACCAATTTGAAGGAGCACCTCCTCATCTCCGAGGCGGGATACCGACTCCCAGAAGGAAGGGAAGAGAGCTGATGGCTGAGCTCATGATCAGCGCCGACGAGATCACCGCCGCCCTGCGGCGCCACGTCGACGAGTATGTCCCCGAAGTGGGGACCGAGCAGGTCGGGCGCATCGTGGAGGTGAGCGATGGGATCGCCCACATCACCGGCCTTCCCGGCGCCGCCGTCAACGAGCTGCTCGAGTTCGAGGACGGCACTACCGGTCTGGCCCTGAACCTGGACGAGGAGACCATCGGTGCGGTCATCCTCGGTAGCGACGAGGGCCTCGAGGAGGAGCAGCTGGTCAAGGCGACCGGTCGGATCCTGTCCATGCCCGTGGGCGACGCCCTCCTCGGGCGGGTGGTCAACGCCCTGGGTGAGCCGGTGGACGGGAAGGGCCCCGTGGCCACGGAGGAGACGCGGCGGCTCGAGGTCCAGGCCCCCGGCATCGTCCGTCGGCAGCCCGTTTCCGAGCCGCTGCAGACGGGCATCAAGGCCATCGACGCCATGACCCCGATCGGGCGCGGCCAGCGTGAGCTGATCATCGGCGACCGGAAGACGGGCAAGACCACGGTCGCCGTCGACACCATCCTGAACCAGCGCGGACAGGGCGTGAAGTGCATCTACGTCGCCGTCGGCTTGAAGGACTCCTCGGTCTCCCAGACGGTGGCCACCTTCGAGGCCCATGGCGCCATGGACTACACGGTCGTCGTGCTGGCCGGGGCGGGCGAGCCGGCGCCGTTCAAGTACCTCGCCCCCTTCTCGGGCTGTGCCATCGGCACGCACTGGATGGACAACGGCGAGCATGCCCTCATCGTCTACGACGATCTGTCCAAGCAGGCCGAGGCCTACCGACAGCTGTCGTTGCTCCTGCGGCGCCCGCCGGGCCGAGAGGCCTACCCGGGCGACGTGTTCTACCTTCACAGCCGGCTCCTCGAGCGTGCGGCAAAACTGTCCGACGCCGAGGGCGGCGGGTCGTTGACCGCGCTCCCGATCATCGAGACCAAGGCCGGAGACGTCTCTGCCTATATCCCCACCAACGTGATCTCGATCACCGACGGCCAGGTGTTCTTGGAGAGCGAGCTCTTCTACTCCGGCCAGCGGCCCGCCATCAACGTGGGCATCTCGGTGAGCCGGGTGGGGAGCGCGGCCCAGATCAAGGCGATGAAGGCGGTGGCCGGCACGCTGAAGACGGATCTGGCTCAGTTCCGTGAGCTCGAATCGTTCGCCACCTTTGGTTCCGAGCTCGACAAGGTCTCCCAGGCTCAGTTGGACCGGGGCTACCGGCTCAGCGAGCTGCTGAAGCAGGGGTTGAACGTGCCGGTGCCGGTGGAGGAGCAGGTCCTGGTCATCTTCGCCGGCTCCAAGGGTTACGTCGACGAGATCCCCGTCTCCGAGGTCCGACGCTACGAGGCCGAAGTGCGCGAGTTCTTCCGGGCCAATCACGCCGATCTCCTCGACACCATCCGGACCACGGGCCAGCTGCCCGAGGGCGACGCGCTGGAGAAGGCCCTGCGGACGATTCACCGACAACTTCGACACCGGGAAGGTCGACTGATCCATGGCCGGTGGGCAGGAGCGCGTTCTCAAGCGACGGATCAGGAGCATTCAGTCGACGAAGAAGATCACCAAGGCGATGGAGCTCATCGCCGCCTCCCAGATCATCCGCGCCCAGAACCGCATCGCCGCCGCTCGCCCCTACCACGAGGCCATGGCCCGGATCGTCCTCGAGACAGCCACCGGCGACGAGGCTGCAGCCGGGCGCCTCCTCGGGATCCCGGAGACGATCGAGAGCGTGGCCGTCCTGGCCGTGGTGGCCGACCGTGGCTTGTGCGGTGGGTACAACACGTCGGTGTTCCGGGCCACCGAGCGCCTCCTGGCGACCGGCGCCGACGAAGGGATCAACTTCCGGCTGTTCACGTCGGGCAAGCGGGCCCAGAGCTATTTCCGGTACCGCCGCCGGCCGGTCGAGGAGTCGTTCAGCGGCTTCAGTGAGCGCCCCACCTTCGAGGCGGCCCGACAGGTGACGAAGGCCATCGTGACCCCCTTCGTCGACGGCGAGGTGGACCAGGTCCTGATCGTCTCCACGCGGTACCTGTCTGCCGGCTCGCAGGTCGTCGAGGTGCGCCAGCTGCTGCCGTTGGTCGACCCGCGCAAGCCATCCGGTGCGGCCGGGGCGGAGGGCACGGACAGCCCGACCCCCTCGTCCTCGGACGGCGATGAGGCCCGGGCCGGCTACACCGAGTTCGAGCCCGACGCTGCCACCTTGCTCGAGACGCTGGCCCCTACGGCCGCCGAGACCGAGATCTTCGCCGCCCTGCTCGAGGCGTCGGCCGCCGAGCTCACGGCGCGGCAGCGGGCCATGGCGGCCGCGACCGACAACGCCGAAGAGCTGATCAAGAAGTACTCGCGCATCATGAACCGGGCCCGCCAGGACACCATCACCACGGAGATCATGGAGATCGTCGGCGGGGCCGAGGCGCTCCGGGCCAGTACGGGTGACGACGAGGGTGGCCTGATGATCCGGACCGGGATGTGAGCGATGCTCCGAGCCTCGGCGCGTGAGCCCATGCCACATCCAGAACCACACCACCCCGGCATCGACGGGACGACCCAGCACCGATGCACCACACAGCACCGATGCACCAGCACAGCACCGACTGACGACACCAAGGGAGCCATCCGCTCATGACCACCACCGCCCCTGAGCCCACGAAGACCGAGAGCCTTCCCACCGGACGGGTCGTCGCCATCGCCGGCCCGGTCATCGACGTGGAGTTCCCGCCCCATTCTCTGCCCGAGATCAACACCGCCGTCACGGTCGAGGTCCAGCTCGACGACGACACGATCGTGGTCACCGCCGAGGTGGCCCAGCAGATCGGTGACGGCCGGGTGCGCTGTGTGTGCCTCAAGCCAACCGACGGCCTCACCCGAGGCGCCGTCGTCCACAACCTGGGACACGGCCTGCGGGTCCCGGTGGGCGACGCCGTCCTCGGTCACGTCTTCAACGTGCTGGGCGAGCCCCTCGACACCGCTTCGATCGGCGAGGCCGAGGACCACTGGGACATCCACCGGGAGGCGCCGGCCTTCGACACGCTCGAGCCCCGGTCGGTCATGTTCGAGACCGGCATCAAGGTCATCGACCTCCTGGAGCCCTACGTGCAGGGTGGGAAGATCGGTCTCTTCGGTGGAGCCGGTGTCGGGAAGACCGTGCTCATCCAGGAGATGATCAACCGGGTGGCCATCAACCACGGCGGCGTGTCCGTGTTCGCCGGGGTGGGCGAGCGCACCCGTGAGGGCACCGACCTCTGGCTCGAGATGCAGGAGTCGGGGGTCATCGAGAAGGCTGCCCTCGTCTACGGGCAGATGGACGAGCCGCCTGGTGTCCGCCTCCGGGTGGCTCTCGCCGCGCTGACCATGGCCGAGTACTTCCGGGACGTGAAGAACCAGGACGTGCTGTTGTTCGTGGACAACATCTTCCGCTTCGTCCAGGCCGGCTCGGAGGTGTCGACCCTCCTCGGCCGGATGCCGTCGGCCGTGGGCTACCAGCCCACCCTGGCCGACGAGATGGGCGAGCTCCAGGAGCGGATCACCTCGACCCGGGGCCGCTCGATCACCTCCCTCCAGGCGGTCTACGTGCCGGCGGACGACTACACCGACCCGGCGCCGTTCACCACCTTCACCCATCTCGACGCCACCACTGAGCTCTCCCGGGACATCGCGTCGCTGGGTATCTACCCGGCGGTCGACCCGCTCACCTCGACGTCGAACATCCTTGCCCCCGAGGTGGTGGGTGAGCGCCACTACAACGTGGCCCGCCGGGTCCAGAGCGTGCTCCAGCGCTACCGGGAGCTGCAGGACATCATCGCCATCCTGGGTCTCGACGAGCTGTCCGAGGAGGACCGGGTCACCGTCTACCGGGCTCGGAAGATCCAGCGCTTCTTGTCCCAGCCGTTCAACGTGGGCGAGGTCTTCACCGGGCTCAAGGGGGTCACGGTTCCGATCGAGGAGACGGTGGAGTCCTTCGAGGCACTGGTCAACGGCGAGCTCGACGAGGTCCCCGAACAAGCCTTCCTGAACGTCGGCGGGGCCGAATCCGTGCTGGCCAAGGCCCACTCGCTCGAGTCCGAGTGATCGGACCGGCGCCGAACGATGGCTGACGACGACAAACGCTTCGCGGTACAGGTGCTGGCACCCGATCGGGTGTTGCTCACCGGCTCGGCCGAGCAGGTCATCATGCGGACCGACGAGGGCGACATCACCTTCCTCGACGGGCACACCCCGTTGATCGGTGCTGTCGTCCCCTGCGTCGTACGCGTGGTCCGCGAGGGCGACGACGAGGAGCGGCTCGCCGTCCACGGCGGGTTCGTCCAGGTCGA
This sequence comes from uncultured Acidimicrobiaceae bacterium, assembly GCA_963803065.1. Lineage (GTDB taxonomy): Bacteria > Actinomycetota > Acidimicrobiia > Acidimicrobiales > RAAP-2 > DASXMT01. Next base: position 68,544 of record CAWDKW010000002.1, on the reverse strand, counting down.
ACAGCTCGAAGACGAGGACCGCGTCGAGGGCCCGCCGGGAACCGACGCCTCGGGCGACGGCGAGACCGGCACGCGGGTCACCGTGCTGGCCAGCGTGTCCGAGCTGTCGGACGAGATCGACGTCGAGCGGGCCCGCGCCGCCCTCGAGGCTGGCCAGGCCAGGGTGGCGGACCTCACCGCCGCATCGGGGAGGAGTTCCTCGGCCGAAGGCGACGAGGTCGATGCTGAGATGGTGGCGGCCGAGGCGGCCGTCCGTCGGGCCGAAGTCCGAATCGAGGCAGCCGGCGCCACGACCAGCGCCAACGCCTGAGCGGCCGGGGGCCTAGCCGAACTCGATGGCGCTGTACTCGCTCAGCTTGTGGAGCGGGTGCATGGCCGAGATGAGTCGGACCGTCCCCGATTTCGACCGCATCACGAGGGATTGGGTGGTCGCCCCCAGCTCGTTGTACCGGACCCCGTGGAGAAGCTCGCCGTCGGTGATCCCGGTGGCGGCGAAGAAGCAGTTGTCCCCTCGCACCAGGTCGTCGGTGGTGAGGACCTGGTCGATGTCGTAGCCGACGTCGATGGCGGCCTGGCGCTCCTCGTCGTCCCTCGGCCAGAGGCGGCCCTGGATCTCACCTCCCATGCTCTTCAGCGCGGCGGCGGCGATCACACCCTCGGGGGTGCCCCCCACGCCGAAGAGGATGTCGACGCCGGATTCGGGCCAGGCGGTGGCAATGGCGCCGGCCACGTCCCCGTCCGTGATGAGCCGGATGCGGGCCCCCGTGGCCCGGATGTCGGCGATCATGTCCTCGTGGCGGGGACGATCGAGGATCACCGCGGTCACGTCCCGGACCGAGGTCCCCTTGGCCTTGGCCACGGCTTCGAGGTTGTCCTCGATGGGGCGGGTGATGTCGATGGCCCCGACGGCGCGGGGCCCGACCGCCAACTTCTCCATATAGACGCAGGGTCCGGGGTCGAACATCGTCCCTTCTTCGGACACGGCGATGACCGCCAGGGCTCCACCCCGCCCGAGGGCCGTGGGCGTCGTCCCGTCGATAGGGTCGACGGCGATGTCGGCCTTGGGCGGGGTGCCGTCGCCGATCCGCTCGCCGTTGTAGAGCATCGGGGCTTTGTCCTTCTCGCCCTCGCCGATGACCACCACACCGTCCATGGCGATGGAGGAGAGCACGATGCGCATGGCGTTCACCGCCGCGCCGTCGGCCCCCTCCTTGTCCCCCCGACCCATCCAGCGGGAAGCAGCGAGAGCGGCGGCTTCCGTGACCCGGACGAGCTCCATGGCCAGGTTGCGATCGGGCGCTTGCGAAGAGACGGTCACGAATGACGACGATAGTTGCTGGGCTCCGAGCCGACAGACCCGCTCGCCGCCGTGGCGGGCCAGTCCCCTTCGCTTTCCCGTGGTGATCCCCGTCCCACCTGCCCACCCTGAAGCCACTGCGCGTAGTCGCAAATCGGCAGAGAAGCCACAGTGCGTAGTCACCGGTTCCCGTGATCCGACAGGGCATACTTGACCGATGTCATCTCCGACGACCCCCGCCCTGACCGCCCCTTCGGCCTTGGCGACTGCCCCCAGGGCGACTGCGCCGTCAGCAACCCGATCCGCTGTCGCCGAGCGATGATGGACCGGTTCGTGGTGGCGCCCAACGGTCCACTGTCGGGGACCGTCCGGGCCGGGGGGGCCAAGAATTCGGCGCTCAAGCTCATGGCCGCCTGTCTGCTGGCCGACGGTCGACACGTGCTCACCAACGTGCCCCAGATCACCGACGTCGAGATCATGGGCGAGGTCCTCACGGCCATGGGCGTCACCGTCACCCGTGGGGCGACGCCCGACGAGCTGGTGGTGGACACCCCCGTCGACGTCCTGCCCGAGGCACCCTACGACCTGGTGGAGAAGATGCGGGCCTCCGTGGTCGTACTGGGGCCGCTCCTGGCCCGGCACGGCCGGGCCAGGGTGTCCATGCCCGGCGGGGACGACTTCGGCCACCGCCCGATCGACATGCACCTGCATGCCCTTGAGGCCCTGGGCGCGGCGTTCGAGTCGTCCCACGGGTACGTCGAGGGAACCGTGGAGAGCACGGTGGCGTCGAGGCCCCGACTGGTGGGGACCCGCGTCGTCCTCGAGTACCCAAGCCACACGGCGACCGACAACGTCCTCATGGCTGCGGTGCTGGCCAAGGGCACCACGGTGATCGAGAACGCGGCTCGCGAGCCCGAGCTCTGCGACCTGGCTGCGTTCCTCAACGGCATGGGGGCACGGGTCAAGGGTGCGGGCACCTCCCGCATCGAGGTGGAGGGCGTCGACAGTCTCCAACCCGCCCGCCACCAGGTGGTGGCCGACCGGGTGGTCTCCGCCACCTTCCTGGCCGCAGCGGGCCTGGCCGGCGGTGACGTCGTCGTGGAGGATGCACGGGCCGACCACATGGACATGCTGATCCGGAAGCTGACCCAGATGGGCATGCACATCACCCAGGACCCCGACGGGCTGCGGGCCGAGCGCGACCCGTCCGTGCGGCTCCGGCCGGTGGACATCGCCACGTTGCCGTATCCCGGCGTAGCCACCGACTACAAGCCTCTGGTGGTCACCTTGCTCACCGTGGCCGACGGGGTGGGCATCGTGACCGAGAACCTCTTCTCCGGTCGGTTCCGCTACGTGGACGAATTGCGGCGGATGGGTGCGGACATCCGGACTGAGGGACATCACGCCGTGGTGCGTGGTGTCCCTCGGCTGTCGGGCGCCCCCGTGCGGTCGTCGGACATCCGGGCCGGCGCCGCGCTGGTGCTGGCCGGATTGGCGGCCGAAGGGGAGACGATCGTCTCGGACGCCCACCACGTGGACCGGGGCTACGAGGACTTTGCCGGCAAGCTGTCGTCGCTGGGCGCCAAGGTCTCCCGAAGCGACTGACCGCGGCCGGCCCCCGGGGACCCACCAGCGCCCGGATACGCTCTCGGAACTCATGTCCACCCGCCCCACCGCTCCCTCTGCTCTGCTCGCCGCCGCCCAGGATGGCGATCGGGTGGCCTTGGCACGACTGCTGTCCTATGTCGAGCGTGGTGGGGAGCGGTCCCGCCAGGTGGCCCATCTGGCCTACCGGGCGCCCGGGCGCGCCTATACGGTGGGCCTCACCGGCGCACCCGGATCGGGCAAGTCGACCCTGACCGACCGGCTCATCGCGGCCGTTCGCCAGAAGGGGCCCCCTGCCGAGGCCTCGGAAGCCACATCCGGCCCCGATGGCCAGGACGTCGCCGTTCTGGCCATCGACCCGTCGTCGCCCTTCACCGGGGGCGCCATCCTCGGCGATCGGGTCCGCATGCAGGACCATGCCCTCGACGACGGCGTCTTCATCCGCTCCATGGCCACCCGCGGCCACCTCGGCGGACTGGCCGTCGCCGTACCCGACGCGGTGCGGGTCCTGTCCGCCGCCGGCCTGCCCGTGGTCCTGGTGGAGACGGTAGGGGTGGGCCAGGTCGAGGTGGACGTGGCGTCGGCCACCGACACCACCGTGGTGGTGGTGAACCCGGGCTGGGGCGATGCCATCCAGGCCAACAAGGCCGGGCTGCTCGAGATCGCCGACGTGTTCGTCGTCAACAAGGCCGACCGGCCCGGGGTCAGGGAGACCCGCCGCGATCTCGAGGGAATGCTCGACCTCACCGCCCTCGCTGAGTGGCGGCCGCCGATCGTGGACACGGTGGCGTCGAGCGGGGAGGGTGTCGACGACCTGTGGAGCGCCATCGCCGATCACCGGGCCTACCTCACGGGCAGCGGCCTGCTCGCGAAGCTCAGGCGGGAACGGCTCGAGCGGGAGTTCCACCAGATCCTCGTGGCCCGGCTCGACCTGGAGATCGTGGAGCTCCACGGGACCGCCGGGTACGCCTCGATGATCGATGCACTGGCTGCCGGCGAGCTGGACCCCTACGACGCGGCCGATCGATTGTTGGACGGAATCGTCTCCTCGGATCCCACGCAGGATCGGGGCGATACGAGATCCCATTGAAGCGGGGATGCCGAACCTGTCGGCGCAGCCGGGTTCGTGCCGGTGTTCGGCGGCGGTTCTGTGCCGTGGACGGCGTTTGCCGGCCGCCGGAACTGGTTCGTCCAGGCCGGACAGGAGATCACAGTGAGAAGACTGGCGTAACCGAGGCGTTATAGACCCGTCCAACGCCGTTAACACAGCGCCCGTACTGTCTGAGACATGTACCCCAGGCCGGCCCGACGAGTGCAACGACTTCCGGCCGGTCAGCGAGAGCATGCCGCCCGGCGCCTCCGGGACCTCATCCGGTCCAACATCCACTGGGACGCGTACCCCGGCGGCTTTCTGCCGGGAGAGTCGGAGCTCATGGTGGCACACAGTGCATCCCGGGCCACTGTCCGCGAGGCGCTGAACATGTTGCGTCACGAAGGCGTGATCGATCGGCAGCAGGGCACCGGCACCTTCGTCATCTCCCACACCGCATCGACACAGCTGCGCGAGGCCCACGGTGTGTTCCGCCCCGAACGAGACAGCATCTTCGAACACCATCGCACCAATGAGATCGACCGTTCGTGGGTACCGGTTCCGGACATCGTCGCCGCACGCCTGGAGACCGGTCCCGGCCAGCGATGCATGCGGGTCGAGTACGTAGCGTCCTACGGCGATGAGGTGTTCGCCGTCGCCACCAACTACGTGCTCGAACCGGAGGCCATCGCCATCGAGCCGATCCCGTTGGGGCAGAGCTGGTATGAGCTTCTCGATCGGGCCCAGTTGGTCGTCGGTGAGTCGGAGTTCGTGATCGGGTGCATGAACGCCGACGAGCACACTGCCTCCCTCCTTTCCACAGAGACCGGGAGCGCCGTGCTCACCATGGAGCAGGTGATCAGGGACCAGGACGGCCGGCTCTACAACTTCGCCTTCGTCGCCAGCAGGGGCGACCGCAACAGCATCGTGTCCCGGGCCCGGCGAGGCGTCGACAACGGCCACCCGATCTGACGCCCGCGGCGGCGCCGGTCGTTCGATCTCCTGTCCGGCAGTTCCACTCGTGTCCTGTAGTTCCACTCGTGGGCTCGTTCCCACCTGAACCAGTGAGGTTGATGCATGTTTCCTACCCGCGCCGTCGGTTACCTGCGACCCCCCAGCCGGGATGAAGTCATCGAGTACGCATCTCGACACCACCTGTGCCTGGACGCGGCAGAGGCGGATCACATGGTGGCCGCCGTGACCGCATCGCTCGACCTGTACACCCGAGTCGAGGAGCTGGACGAGCCGGTGGTGCCGCTTCATCACCCCTATCGTGATCCTGGCCACGTTCCGCTGGCCGGCGAGGACCCCTACAACGCCTTCATCCGCTTCTGCGAGGTACGCGGGGCCGACGACGGTCCATTAGCCGGCAAGACGGTCGGCGTGAAGGATTGCATCGCCGTAGCCGGGATCCCCACGACCAACGGGGGCCGGCGGACACCGGCCGTCGTGCCCACCGAGGACGCCGTGGTGGTCGAGCGCCTGCTCGACGCCGGGGCCACGATCACCGGAAAGACGAACCTGGAGGACCTCGCCCTCGGCCTCGGCGAGGGCTCGGCCTTCGGAGCGGCCCGGAACCCCGTCAACCCGGGTTTCGCCACCGGCGGATCCTCATCCGGCTCGGGCGCGGCCGTGGCCGCCGGCCTGGTCGACCTGGCCCTCGGGGCCGACGAAGGGGGAAGCGTCCGCATCCCGGCGGCCTGGTGTGGCCTGGTCGGGATGAAGGCCACCCACGGGCTCGTCCCGTCGTACGGCCTGACCTACATGGACCACACCATCGACCACATCGGCCCGATGACCAAGACGGTGGGGGACAACGCCCTGATGCTCGAGGTCATGGCCGGCTCGGACTGGCGGGACCCGCAGTGGGTCCGGACCGATCCGGCGGTCGGCTCCTACACAGCCGCGGCCGGGCGCGGGGTGGAGGGCCTGCGCATCGGCGTCATCACCGAAGCCCTGGAGGCATCCGGGTGCACGGCCGACGTGCTCGAGGCCTTCGACACGGCGCAGAAGCTGCTGGTCGACCTGGGCGCCGTGGTCACCGAGGTCTCCATCCCACTGTGGACCGATTCCAAGGTGATCGGCCTCGGGGCCCTCGGCCTCGGGCTCTACGGGATGGCTGTGTCGTACGGCATGGGCTTCAGCCATCTGGGCCGGATCGATCCGTCCGTCACCGCGGCATGGGCGGCACAGACCCTGCTCCAGGCGGCAGATCTTCCCGACATGCTCAAGGGAACCCTGCTCACCACCGAACACCTCCTGTCGCGTTACCAGGGCGTGCCCATCGCCAAGGGCCAGAACCTCCGGCTCGAGCTCCGCCGCGAGACGGCTGCCGCCCTCTCGGGCGTGGACCTGATGATGACACCGACGGTCCCAACCGTCGCCTACGAACTGCTCGATCGCCGGGCCCGGCCGGGCGAGATGGCCGAGCGGATGCAGCTCTCGATGGGAGCCACGACCAACACCATGCCGTTCGACCTCACCGGCAACCCCGCCCTCTCGGTCCCGTGCGGGACGGGAGACCACGACCTACCGATCGGGCTGCAGCTGGTCGGTCCCCACTTCGGTGAGGAGCTCGTCTACCAAGCCGGCTACGCCTTCGAGGCCTCGATGGCGTAGCCATCAGGCCTCGTTCGTGCGGCATCGACCCGCCGGCCGTCGTGAGCCGGGTGCTTCGGCACCCGGCTCCTGCGCGTCCCGCGCCGCCGGATTCCGCTCCCCGTCGGGAGGCCGAGCGGACCGGTGTGGCGACTCGTGGGCATTGGCCGACCTATCGGCGGATCTGGGGCCTATTTCGGCGGATCCCGGCCCCGCCTCGGTGAACTTCCTCCTCACGAAGGTGCGAGCGGCCATCTCATCGGCGTAATCGCGAAGTAACCGCGCAGCTACGCCGGGGAAACAAACCGTTGGCAGCATAACGGCATGACCTCGGCCCGACCGGCGACAGCGACGGCGACAGCGACGGCGAAGGCGACCTGGACGCCTCGTCGCCCGCGTCGGATGATCGTCGTGCTCCACCCGGCAACCGATGGTGCGTGCTGAATGGGGCGCTTCATCACTCGACGTCTGCTCATCGCCATCCCCACCCTCATCGGGGTGACCATCGTGGTGTTCATCACCATCAAGATCATCCCGGGCAACCCCATTGCCAGCCTGGCCGGCATGAACTCGTCGGCGGCCACCCGGGCCGCGCTCACTCACCGGCTGGGACTGGACCAACCCTGGCCGGTCCAGTACTTCGACTGGATCAAGAGCACGGTCCAGGGAGACTTCGGGATTTCCATCTCGCGACAGACCGCAGTCCGGCCCCTCGTCTTCAGCGCGCTGGGCAACACCCTGATCCTGGCCTTTGCCGGTGCCGTGGTGGCCTTCGTGGGCGGCATCCTCCTCGGTCTGTGGAGCGCCCTCCGGCGGGGTCGCGTCGACGGGGCGTTGTCCTCGGGGACATCGGTGATCGCCGTCGCCGCTCCCCAGTACTCGGTGGCTCTCGTCCTCTTGGTCCTGCTGGCTGTGGACAACCCGATCTTCCCATCGGGGGGCATGTACAACGCCGGCGGTGGGGGTGGCCTCCCCGCCCTCCTCGACCACCTGGTGCTCCCGGCCATCGCCGTGGGTCTCGCGCCCATGGGCGTCGTTGCCCGGATCTTCCGTTCGTCGCTCATCGACGTGATGAACCAGGAGTTCGTGACCAGCCTGCGGGCTCGAGGCCTGGCTCGCGGTGCCGTGCTCCGGCACGCCTTCCACAACACGCTCCCGTCGCTGTTCACCGTGGCCGGCCTCCAGATCGGCTTTCTCCTGGGCGGTGCCATCTTCGTGGAGATCCTCTTCACCTGGCCGGGCCTGGGTCAGCTCATCTTCCAGGCCATCTCGTCGAGGGACTACCCGGTCATCGAGGCCTGCTCGCTCGTCCTGGCCGTGGCCTTCGTGCTGCTCAACGTGGTCATCGACACCGGTCATGCCCTCATCGACCCACGGGTCCGGCAATGAGCGCCATCGAGATCCCGACCAGCCATCCGGCACCGGGACGAGGCGGCGCGGCCGCAGTCCTGGCCGGCACGCACCGGGCACGGCGCCATGTTCCCCTGACGGTGATCATTCCCGGCGCCTTCCTGGCCGTGGTCATCCTGGCGGCCATCTTCGCCCCACTGGTCGCGCCCTACGGGCCGACGACCGGGTCGATCAGCCAACGACTGCTGCCGGTGGGAAGTTCCGGGCACCTCCTCGGCACCGACGGCCAGGGCCGTGACATTCTCAGCCGCCTGATCTGGGGTGCCCGGCCGACGCTGCTCGAGGGCATCGTCCCCGTGGTGGTGGCCGGGGTCGTGGGCACAGTGCTCGGCATGGTGGCCAGCCTGTCGGGCCGCACGACCCACACCCTGATCATGCGGACCCTCGACGTCCTCTACTCCTTCCCCGCGGTGCTCCTGGCCATCGCCCTGGCCGCGGCGCTCGGGGCCGGTGTGGTCAACGCCATCGTGGCCCTGACCATCGTGTTGATCGCTCCCATCGCCCGGGTGGCCGAGACCGAGGTGGCCCGGATGCGCTCGGCCGACTTCATGGAGGCTGCCAGGGCCAGCGGGGCCTCGTGGCCGAGGATCGCCCGGCGCCAGGTGCTGCCCATCATCGCTCCGGTCCTGCTCGTCTACTGCACCGCCCTGATCGGCCTGGCCATCGTCTTCGCCGGGGGCCTGTCGTTCCTCGGACTCGGCATAGCGCCACCCCACCCGGAATGGGGATCGATGCTGAACGACCTGGACCAGGACCTCTATAACCAGCCGGTCCTGGCTCTCATCCCCGCCGTGATGATCTTCGTCACCTCCATCGCCTTCAACGTTCTCGGGGACGGCCTTCGCGACCTCCTCGACACCCACTCGGAGACTGTCTCTTGACCACTGCCACCCACGTTCACACGCCGCCCAACACCCGCGACGCGCCGTTGACGACTCCGCAGCCGTCCCGCTTCCGGAGCCCGCGTCACGCGCCGGCCCCGACCGAGGGGACTCTGCGGGTGGAGGACCTCGCCGTCACGTTCCGGTCCAAGCGCAAGGCGGTGGAGGCCGTCCGGGGCATCAGCTTCACCGTCGAGGCCGGCAAGACGCTGGTGCTGTTGGGCGAGTCGGGGAGCGGGAAGTCGGTCAGCGCCCGGTCGGTGCTGCGGCTCTACAGCGATGCCGTGGAAATATCGGGTTCGGCCACGCTCGGCGGCGTCGAACTGCTCGATCTGGACGAGCGGGCCATGCAGTCGCTGCGAGGTCGGGCCATCGCCCTGGTGCCCCAGGATGCCAGCGGGTCACTCGATCCCCTCCGCCGCATCGGTTCCCAGATCGCCGAGGTGCTGCGCCGACACGGCATAGAGCACGGCAGGAAGGCAGCCCGGCAACGGGCCGAGCACCTCCTGGCCCAGGTGGGTCTCCCCGATCCTGCCCGGGCGGTCCGCGCCTACCCCCACGAGCTCTCGGGGGGCATGCGACAACGCGCCCTCATCGCCATCGCCATCGCCTGCGAGCCCCAGGTGCTCGTGGCCGACGAACCGACGACCGCCCTCGACGTCACCATCCAGGCCCAGGTCCTCGATCTCTTCGCCAGCCTCCAGGCCGACCTCGGCATGGGGCTGCTGCTCGTCACGCACGACGTGGGCGTTGCCCGCCAGATGGCCGAGCGGGTGGCCGTCATGTACGCCGGGCGGCTGGTGGAGGAGGGCCCGGGGGCAGCGGTGCTCGAGCAACCCGCCCATCCCTACACGGCCGGCCTGCTACGGGCGGTCCCAACGCCTGAGACCGCCCGTGGTGATCTCCAGGCCATTCCCGGTCAACCTCCCGCTTCCGGCGAGGCGGTCGACGAGGGCTGCTCGTTCGCACCTCGCTGCGCCTTCGTGACCGATCGGTGCCGGACCGACCGACCTGAGCTGGTTGCCGTGGCCCCGGCGCACCGGGCTGCATGCCCCGTGGTCAACGGCCGGGTTCCCGTGGACGTCGGGAACCGGGCGACGAACCCGGTGACGACGACCGAGGCCTCGTGACCACACCCATCCTTCTCGCCGAGCACCTGAGCAAGCGGTTCGACAACGGGGTGCTGGCCGTCGACGACGTCAGCCTCACTGTGTCCCCCGGAGAGACGGTGGGCATCGTCGGAGAGTCGGGGTGCGGCAAATCCACCACCGGAAAGCTCATCATGCGCCTGCTCGAGCCCGATTCTGGCTATGTGGCGTTCGATGGCATGAGCCTCGGGAACATGTCGGGGCAGCGCCTACACGACGTCCGGGCCAAGCTGCAGCTGGTACCCCAGAATCCGCAGACGTCGCTGAACCCCCGGCTCACCATCACCGAGGCGATCGCCTTCAACCTCCGCTCCCACCGGTGGGCCAAGCAGGACGCCCGTGCGCGGACCGCCATGCTGCTCGATCGGGTCGGCGTCCCCGCAGCATACGCCCACCGTTACCCGCACGAGCTCTCGGGCGGACAGCTCCAGCGGGTGGCCATCGCCAGGGCGCTCGCCACCGACCCGAAGCTCATCGTCTGCGATGAAGCCGTCTCCGCCCTGGACAAGAGCGTGCAGGCCCAGGTGCTCAACCTCCTGGTGGAGCTGCAACGCGACCTGGGCGTCGCCTACGTGTTCATCTCCCATGACCTCGGCGTCGTCGAGCACCTGTCCGACCGGGTGGTGGTCATGTACTTGGGGCGGATCGTCGAGGAGTCCACCGCCGCCGGGCTGTGGCGCCGCCCGGCCCATCCCTACACCGAGGCCTTGTTCTCCTCCGTGCCCGGACCGGGCCGTGAGCGGCTGGTCCTCACCGGCGACCTCCCCAGCCCGAGCAACCCGCCCAGTGGGTGCGGCTTCCGGACGCGGTGTCCGGTCGCCATCGAGGCCTGTGCGGTGGGCAGGCCCGCCTCGATCGCCGTCGGAGGCGACCCCTCGCACCAGGCCGCGTGTATCCGGATCGGCGAGGGTGCCACTGCGGCGAGCACCGTCGGCGCGGCCTGACGGGAGTTGACCGCCTGCGCCTCCGGTCCTGTCGAGCGTGTCGTCACCGTTCGTACCCGGGACATGAGGGTTCGAGACATCACGGCAGAGCCGAACCGCACCAACACAGCCATGAAAACCAATCAGACCACCAGCATCCAAGAAGGAGAGACCGTTGCCCATCCTCACCCGTTCGTCCACCCGTCGAGGTCGTGCTCGATGGGGGCGTCGTGTCCGCACCCGAGCGACTGCCCTGGCCGTCGTCGTGGCCTCGCTGACTCCGATGCTGGGGATCGCCACCGCTGTACCTGCATCCGCCAGTTCGGGAACGGGTGGGACGCTCATCGTGGGCATGACGGCAGGGAACCTGCCGTCGCTCGACACCGAGCTGGCCGGCCTCCAGGGGTACGAGGGGTACCGGTTCGTGGGCAACTCGCTCTACGACGGCCTCACCCGGTTCGACCTGCTGCAGTCGACCAAGGTCCCCGGGATCATCCCCGACCTGGCCACGTCGTGGTCGTCGAACGCCGATGCCACGGTGTGGACGTTCAAGCTCCGGTCGGGCGTGACCTTCCAGGACGGGACGCCGTTCAACGCCGACGCGGTGATCTTCAACTTGGACCGTGACTACAACCCGAGCTTCCCGTACTACTCGGCCGCGGTGGCCGCCCAGGCCCAGACCCTGACCTCGGGCATCCAGAGCTACACCAAGATCGACGACTCGACGGTGCAGTTCACCACCAAGACCCCCGATTCGCACCTGCCGTCCGACCTGGCCACCCTGTACTTCGCCAGTCCCACCGCCGTCCAGAAGGAGGGCAACACGGGCTTCAACCTCAAGCCGGTGGGAACCGGGCCGTTCAAGTTCGTCTCCGAGACCACGGGTCAACAACTGGTCCTCGGCCCGAACATGCAGTACTGGGCGGGCGCTCCCAAGTTGTCGAAGCTCATCTTGAAGCCGATCCCCGACCCCACCGCCCGCATCGCCGCCCTGCGCTCGGGGGAGGTCAACTGGATCGAGTACCCGACCCCGGACGACATCGCCTCGCTCCGGTCGAGTGGCTTCCAGATCAAGCAGAACACCTACGACCACATCTGGCCCTGGATCTTCGACCTGACCCAGAAGCCGTGGGACAACGTGAAGGTGCGCCAGGCGGCCAACTACGCCATCAACCGCCAGGCCATGGCCACCGACCTCCTGCATGGGACGGCCGCCCCCGCCTACCAGCTCATCCCGCAGGCTAATTCGGCATACAGCCCCACCAACTTCACCTACAGCTATGACCCGAGCAAGGCCAAGCAACTGCTGAAGGAGGCCGGGTACCCGAACGGCTTCACGGCCACGGTGTCCTATCCGACCAGCGGGTCGGGGAACATGATCCCGGGTCCCATGAACGAGGAGCTGCAACACGACCTGGCCGCCGTCGGTATCCGCATCAACCTGCAGCCCATGGAGTGGGCCACCATGCTCACCCAATTCGAGACGGGGAAGGTGCCCGGGGGTGCCAGCGCCACCAACATCTCGCTGAGCTTCCAGCAAGAGGCGTTCTGGGAATACGAGTTCATGGGCGGATCGCCCATCAACATCTCCCACTACGACGACCCACAGGTGAACAGCCTGCTGACCCAGGCCCAGTCGGTGACCGACCCCGTGGCCAGGGCGAAGCTCTACACGCAGGCGGGCAACATCATCACCCAGTCCGCCCCGTGGCTCTTCGTCGTCAACGACAAGAACCCCCGAGCCTTGGCCTCGTCCGTCCACGGGTTCATCGAGCCCAAGTCGTGGTTCGTGAACCTGACGACGGTGTGGGTGAGCTGAGGCAGAGGCCCGGTCAGACCTGCACCAGCCGACGACCAGCAACCAGACAACCACCATCAGTATCGAGCATCTCTAGGAGGAGCACCGCCATGACCGACATACCCCTTTCCATTGCCGAAGCCGCCAGGGCCATCCGGGCCGGAGACCTGACCAGCGTGGCGCTGACCGAGGCGGTCCTGGCCCGGGCCGACGCCCACGACGCCGTCCTGGGCACCTACCTGGCCCGGTTCGACGAACAGGCCATGGCCACCGCGACGGCGGCCGACCGGGAGCTCGACCGCGGTATCGACCGGGGCCCGCTCCAGGGCATCCCGCTCGGCATCAAGGACATCATCGCCGCCGCCGAGGGACCGACCACGGCCAACAGCCTGGTGCTCGATCGGGAATGGGCGGCGGGCAAGGACGCACCGGTCGTGGCCCGCCTCCGATCGGCCGGGGCGGTGATCACCGGCAAGGTGACCACCATGGAGTTCGCCTGCGGGGCGCCTGACCCGGCGAAGCCGTTCCCGTTGCCCCGCAATCCCTGGGACACCGACACGTGGCCGGGCGGCTCGAGCTCGGGCACCGGGTCCGGCGTCGCCGCCGGGCTGTTCCTCGGCGGTCTCGGCACCGACACCGGCGGCAGCATCAGGCTCCCGTCCGCCTTCTGCGGGATCACCGGCCTGATGCCAACGTTCGGCCGGGTGCCCAAGTCGGGTTGCGCGCCGTTGGGCTACAGCCTCGACCACATCGGGCCGATGGCCCGGACGGCGGAGGACTGCGCCTCGATGCTCCAAGTGCTGGCCGGCTATCACGCCAGCGACCCGGACTGTGCCGACCGGTCGGTGCCCGACTTCTCCGCTGACATGGCCTCGGGATCGCTCGAGGGGAAGCGCGTCGGCGTCGACCGGGTCCATCACTTTCCCGAGGACGCCGACCCGGCCGTGGCCCCGTGCTTCGACGCCGCGGTTGGCGTGCTCGAGGGCTTGGGGGCGACGGTGGTCGAGGTGGTGCTGCCGTACTACGACGAGATGCTGGCAGCCGACATGGTGACCATGGGCGGGGAGGCGTTGGCCTACCACCTGCCCGACATGCGCAGCCGCTGGGGGGACTTCTTCCTCGGGACGAGGCGTATGGTCGTCCAGGGGGCCCTCCTGTCGGGTGCCGACTTCGTGCAGGCCCAGCGGGTGCGCCGGGTGGCCCTGCGAGCCCTCGGTGCCCTGTTCGAGACCGTCGACATGGTGGCCACGCCGACCGCCTCCACCGGAGCCACCCACTACGACGACATGGCGGGCGGCGTGTTCGACGTCGGGGATGTGTTCCGGTTCGTCCACACGCCGTACTGGGACTCGGTAGGGAACCCGGCCCTGGTGATGCCCATGGGCTTCACCGCCGAGGGACTGCCCCTGTCCCTCCAGCTGGCCGGTCGGCACTTCGACGAGGCCAGCCTGCTCGGCGCCGGGTACGGCTACCAACAGGCCACCGACTGGCATCGCCGCCTGCCCGCCCTGGTGGCGGACGCGGTGGCGGCGTAGTGGCGGCCGCCGATGCGGCCCATGGCCCGGGGAACGCCTTGATCAACGCCAAGAGAGCATCAGACGAGAGGAAGCGGACATGACCACCGACACACCGACATCCACCGACGAGGCAACGGTGCGCACGCTGCTGGCCGCAGCCGGCATCCCGGCCTCCGACGAGGAGATCCTGACCTTCACCGAGGACTATCCGAGACTTCGGGGCATGGTCGAACTGCTCCACGCTGTACCCGAGGCCAGGTACGAGGCCCCGGGGCTGTTGTTCGATCCCACGCCGACCTTCGCCGAGTGGGGTTAGCCGTGCCCGCGCCATCCTCGCTGCCCGCCGTGTTGGTGATCGACATGCAGAACGGCTTCGTCCACCCCGAGGGCTCGGTCGCCCGCAACGGCGAACCGATGCTCGAGATCGAGCGGGTGGTGGCGGAGACGGTGCAGTTGGTGACCGAGGCCCGGGCCGCCGGGCTGCCGGTCGTCTACACCCAGCACGTGTTCCGGCCCGACTATGTCGATGTCCCCCCGCGGCTCCGGGCCCGAGGCCTGTTCCACGAAGGAGAGGACACCTTGGTCGCAGGGGGCTGGGACGCGGCCGTCGCCGACGAGCTGAAGCCACTCGAATCCGACCTCGTGGTGGAGAAGAACCGGTACGACGCCTTCTTGTACACGGACCTCGAACTGGTACTGCGCTCACTCGGGGTCGAACGCCTCCTCGTCTGCGGGGTGGCGACCAACGTGTGCGTGGAGTCCACCGTCCGCTCGGCCGAGCAGCGCGATTTCGGTGTCACGGTGGCGTCGGACTGTACCAGCGGCCCGGCCGAATACCACGATGCCGCGCTGGCGGCCATGGCCTACATCGCTGCAGAAGTGGTTCCCTGGCGCGCCGGGCTGTTTTCCCTGACGTGACCGCGAGCACGGCATGACCAACGCCCTCCTCGTCATCGATGTCCAGAACGACTGCACCGATGGTGGCCCGTTCGACGTCGGCGCCCGAGCCACCTTCACCGACCTGGTCGACCGGCAGCTCTACAAGGGCCAGTTCGGCGACGACTACTCCGCGTTCGGCGCCGCCGACGGCGACGGTGTCCTCCTGGCCAGCAGCCCCTCGAACGGCCCGAGGGCCGAATCGGACCTCGCCCGGGCCGGGGCCGAGATCGTCCTCATCGAGGTGGACCCGGTCTAGCGCGCCCCCGATCGTCCGCCGAGATGGCCCCGGCCGCGTCACATGCCGACCTCGGGCCGCAGGTCACCCCCGGCGCGTCGACTACCGTGCGGTTGTGACTGCTGATCAGAGCCCGGACCCGGTGTCGGACGATGGACGGTTCGTGACCGTCGAGCGGCGAGACGACGGCGTGGCCCTGATCCGGCTCGACCGCCCCAAGATGAACGCGCTCTCGGGAGAGGTGTTGCGACAACTGCGGGACATCGTCGCTGAGCTGGCCGCCGACCCGCCCGGCGCGGTGGTGCTCTGGGGCGGGCCCCGGATCTTCGCCGCCGGTGCCGACGTTTCCGAGTTCGTGGGCCCGGGCTCGGCCGCAACCGTGGCCGACGGCTTCCGGGCCGCCGGCGACGGCTTGGCCGCGCTGCCCCGGATGGTCATTGCCGCGGTCAACGGCTATGCGCTGGGAGGGGGCTGCGAGCTGGCGCTCGCCTGTGACATGCGGGTGGCGGCCGACAACGCCACCTTCGGTCAGCCCGAGGTCCTGCTCGGGGTGGTTCCCGGCGGCGGCGGCACCCAGCGCCTGGCCCGCTTGGTCGGACCATCGAGGGCAAAGGACCTCATTCTCACCGGCCGTCAGGTCCGGGCCGACGAAGCCCTCCGGATGGGCTTGGCCGACCGCGTCGTCCCGGCCGACGAGGTGCTCATCGAGTCCCTGTCGCTCGCCGGGACGCTGGCCGGTGGGGCCCTTGCCGCCCAGGCCCTGGCCAAACGGGCCATCGACACAGGGTTGGACGGCTCGCTGGCTGACGGGCTCGACCGGGAGAAGGCGGCATTCGTCACCTCGTTCGAGACCGAGGACGCCACGATCGGGATCCAGTCCTTCCTGGCCCACGGCCCGAACCAGGCGGAATTCACCGGCCGGTAGTGAGAGACGCCCCGTGACGCACGATTCGTCCCTACCCGTCCCTGCGGGCCCGCGGGTGGAGCCGGGCGGCGTCACCGTGCCCACCCCGGCGGGCGAGCCACTCCCGCCGCCCGAGGAGGACCCTCGCTGGTTTCAGCGCGCCGTGTTCTACGAGGTCCTGATCCGAGGCTTCTTCGACGGCAACGATGACGGCACCGGGGATCTGCCCGGGCTGATCGCCAAGCTCGACTACCTGCAATGGCTGGGCGTCGACTGCCTCTGGCTCCTGCCCTTCTACCCGTCGCCGTTACGTGATGGTGGGTATGACATCAGCGACTACTTCACCGTGCATCCCGACTATGGAACGGTGGACGACCTTCGCCGATTACTGCACGAGGCCCACAGCCGGGGCATCCGGGTCATCGCCGATCTCGTCATCAACCACACCAGCGACCAGCACCCCTGGTTCCTCGAGTCCCGCCAGGACCGGGAGAACCCCAAGGCCGACTGGTACGTGTGGAACGACGACGACCAGCGATGGCCGGAGGCCCGCGTCGTCTTCGTCGACGTGGAGCGGTCCAACTGGTCCTACGACCCGGTGCGAGAGCAGTACTACTGGCATCGCTTCTACTCCCACCAGCCGGACCTCAACTACGAGAATCCCGAGGTGGCCGACGCCATCCTCGACGTCGTCCGGTTCTGGCTCGACCTGGGGCTGGACGGCTTCCGCCTCGACGCCGTGCCCTTCCTGTTCCAAAAGGACGGGACGGCGGGGGAGAACCTGCCCGAGACCCACGCCTTCATCCGGCGGGTACGGGCCGAGCTCGACGTGAAGTACCCGGGCCGGATCCTCCTGGCCGAAGCCAACGGATGGCCGGCCGACGTGGCCGACTACTTCGGCGACGACGACGAGTGCCACCTCTGCTTCCACTTCCCCCTGATGCCGCGGCTGTTCATGGCCGTTCGGCGAGAGCAGCGGTACCCGATCACCGAGATCCTGGCCCAGACTCCGGCGGCACCTCCGGGAGGACAATGGGCCATCTTCTTGCGCAACCACGACGAGCTCACCTTGGAGATGGTCTCCGACGAGGATCGGGACTACCTGTTCGCCGAGTACGCCAAGGACCCGCGCATGAAGCGGCACTTGGGCATCGGGCGGCGATTGGCCCCCTTGATCGACCGCGACCGCCGGCTCTCCGAGCTGCTCTACTCGCTGCTGCTGTCCCTCCCCGGCAGCCCCGTCCTCTATTACGGGGACGAGATGCAGATGGGCGACAACCTCTACCTCGGGGATCGCGACTCGGTGCGGACCCCCATGCAGTGGACCCCCGACCGGAACGGCGGCTTCAGCCGGGCCGACTTCGCCCAGCTGTACCTGCCGCCGCTCATGGACCCGGTGTACGGGTTCCAAGCGGTGAACGTTGAGGCCCAGCAGCGCAACCCCAGCTCCTTCCTGCACTGGATCCGGCGCATGCTCGCCGTCCGGCGGGAATTCCCGGTGCTCGGCACGGGCGAGTTCGAGGTCCTGCCCTGCTCCAACCCGTCGGTGTTGGCCTTCGTCCGCACCGAGCTGGGCACCGATGGCAATCCCGTCCTGTGCATCCACAACCTGAGCCGATTCGCCCAGCCGGCCGAGCTCCACATGGGTCATTGGCACGATCTCCAGCCGGTGGAGCTGCTCGGCCGGGTGCCGTTCCCGCTCGTGGGTATCGACCCCTATCCGGTCACCCTGGCTCCCTACGGCTACCAGTGGTTCGAGCTGGTGCCGCCGGTGGTGTCCCTGACCGGTGAGCTGTCCTTTGTCGTGGACGCCTCCATCGAGGCGTTGTCGTGAACGTGTTCGAGGCGTCGGACGCAGAGCTGCCGACCACGGCCCACGGCCCGCTGGCCGAGCTGGTGGCGGCCTTCGTCAATCGGCAGCCGGGATGGACGGGATCGGCCGGCCAGGCGCTCGTCGACGTCGCACCGGCGTCGGTGGCCATCACCAGTGCCGACCTGCTCCGCCGTGGGCGACCGGGGCTGATCTCGGTGGTGGCCGAGGTGGCGGGCGTGGACGAGATCGCCGTCCACGCGGTCATCGGGCTCCGGGCGCCGGGCGACGACGTGCGCTTCCTGGCCGATGCCGACGACGCTCCCCTCGGCCTGCTCGAGGACGAGCACGGCATGGCCGTCGTCTTCGACGCCCTGTCTGACGCGGAGCTCGCGCTGTTGCTGTTGGGTGTGGTCGGTGGGGGGGACGGGGAGCCGGAGCGGGTCCGGCGGGTCTGGACCACCTGCGACTCGGTGATGCTCACCTTCGACGACCGCCTGGCCTTCACCGTCTACCAACAGCTGCCGGTGCAGGAGGGCCCACACCCCGGGCTCGAGCTCGTCGTGGCCCTTGATGAGGTCGGGTTCAACCACATCCCCGCTCCGTACGCACTCTGGCGCCGGAGCGGCAGAGACCTCGGGGTTGCCCAGGACTACCAGGCCGGCGGGACGGGAGGGTGGGCGCTGGCGCTGACCTCGCTGCGAGACCTGTACGCCCTGGGCGGCCCGCCCGAGCAGGCCGGGGGGGACTTCGCCACCGAGGCGCGGCACCTCGGCACCATGACGGCGCGCATGCATCTCGGGCTCGAGCAGGCGTTCGGGCGCCGAGCGGGCGATGTGTCCGCGTGGGTGGCGGCGGTCGAGGAGGCCGTGGCCGCCGCCGACCCCGACCAGATCGATGAGGACGTCGACGCCGTCCTGGGCGACCTCCGGGGGTCCCCGGTCGGGGCCGCGGCCATCCGGACCCACGGTGACTTCCATCTCGGCCGGGTGAGCCGGACCGACGTCGGTTGGTTCGTCGTCGACTTCTCGCCCGGGGGCGTCCAGGGGTCCGGTACCGGCATGCTGACCCTGCCCGGAGCGGTCTATCGGTCACCGTTGGCCGACGTGGCCGACATGCTCTGGTCCTTCCACCACGTCGCCGAGGTGGCCGCCATCGAGCGGGACCCGAGCGGCCGGCTCCGACTGACCGAGCTGGCCCAGGCGTGGGAAGCACGGAACCGCCGGGCGTTCCTGGCCGGATATCTGGGCACGCCCGGCATCGAGCACCTGGTGCCACTCGAGCCCGACATGGTGCAGGCACTGGTCCCGGTGTTCGAGCTCGAGCGCTCGGTTACCCGGCAGGCGCTGCGGAGCCTGGCTGCACCCCGATGAGCCCGCGCTCCCTACCATGAAGGCATGCGGATCGGCGTGCTCACCGGTGGAGGCGATTGTCCGGGGTTGAACGCGGTCATACGGGCCGTGGTCCTCGGGGGAGCCGCCCGCCACGGCGACGAATTCGTCGGCATCCTGGACGGATGGCTGGGCATGGTCGAGAACCACACCGTCCCGCTCCACCCCGACCAGTGCCGATCGATCCTGAGTAAGGGCGGGACGATCCTGGGCTCGTCCCGGACCAATCCCTTTGCCACCGCCGAGGGCCCGGACCGGGTCGAGGCCACCATGAAATCCCTCGGGCTCGATGCCATCGTGGCCATCGGCGGGGACGACACCCTGGGCGCGGCCGACCGGCTCTACCGACGGGGCCTCCCGGTCGTGGGCGTCCCCAAGACCATCGACAACGACCTCTCCGGGACCGAGGTGACCTTCGGGTTCGACACCGCCGTCCAGATCGCCACCGAGGCCATCGACCGGCTCCAGACCACGGCCGAGTCCCATCACCGCGTCATCGTGTGCGAGGTGATGGGGCGGAACGTCGGCTGGATCGCCGTGCATGCCGGCATAGCCGGTGGTGCCGCCGAGATCCTGATTCCCGAGGTCCCCTTCTCGCTCGAGTCCGTCTGCGACCGGCTCCGCCGGCGCCACGGCGGTGGAGGGTTCTTCTCCACCCTCGTCGTGGCCGAGGGCGCCCTGCCCCGCGGCGAGGAGTCCGAGTCGCTCCAGCGCTCCCAACGAGTAGGGAAGGCGGACCAGTTCGGTCACACCCGCCTGGGCGGGATCGGCGGCTTCCTGGCCGAGGAGATCGAGCTGCGAACCGGGTACGAGTCCCGGTCGACCGTACTCGGGCACATCCAGCGCGGCGGGTCGCCGACCGCATTCGACCGGGTGCTGGCCACCCGGTTCGGCGCCGCCGCCCTGGCTGCGGTCCACGAGGGCGAGTTCGGGGCCATGGTTGCACTGCAGGCCGGCGCGATCGTCACGGTTCCCCTGTCCGACGCGGTGGGTAAGCCGAAGCGGATCGACCCCCACCTCTACGAGGACGTCGCCGGTCTCTACCTCGGTTAGCGTTCAGCGCTCAGCTGTGAAGGGGTCGGCTGTCACCTGCCGGCGGGCCCGGTGTCGGCGCAGGCAGGTGGCTAGCCCGCGTTGGCGACCGGGAGCGGCACGGCGAGCTGCTCTGCCGCCTGCTCGGGGTTGACGATGTTGATCAGGACCCCAGTGCCCAACTCGAAGCCGGCCACGGTGGCCAACTTCGGCGCCACATGGACGTGCCAGTGATAGGGCTCGGGAGCCCGGTAGGGGGCCGAATGGAACACGAGGTTGTACGCCACGTCGCCGGCCACCTCCCGTAGTCGGCCGAGTACCTGGCGAAGAGCACGACCCACGGCGACGAGATCGGCCGGCGGGCTGTGGTGCAGGTGGGGCCCGTGGGCCCGCGGGATCACCAGCATCTCGTAGGGGGTGCCGCTCCAGAACGGGCAGATCACCACCACCCGTTCGTCGGCGTAGACCACCCGGTAGCCCACATCCTCCTCGGCATCCGCCGCCGTGCACAGGAGGCACCGCCCGGCAAACCGGGCGAACCCGGCCTGCTCCTCCACCAGCTCGCGGGGGACGAAGGACATGCCGAGCAACTGGCCGTGAGGGTGCTCGATGGAGGCGCCCGCCTCGCGGCCGGCGTTGACGATGGCCTGGCTGTAGCGCAGTCCGGGAATGTGGGAATGCTCCTCGATCCGGTCCCGGATGGCGGCCATCACCATCCCGGCCTGCTCGTCACTCAGCATCGACCAGGAGTTCTGGTGATCGGGGGAGAGGACGAGGACCTCATGGATTCCTCCCGCCGTGGCCTGGGTGAAGATGGGCCCCCGGTTGGTGACGACGAAGGGGTCGTCCCCCTCGAAGGCAGGGTAGAGGTTGGGCACGACGCGCACCCGCCAGCGGCCCTCGGGGCCGTAGGTCTCCAGGGCGGGCGGCGTGGACTCCTCGTTCCCCGGGCAGAACGGACAGGGGCGGCTGGTGTCGGCCTGGGTCGGGACCATCCGGGGGGCAAAGGCTCTCGGGCGCTGTGCCCGGTCGGTGCTGACGACCACCCAGCGGCCGGTGAGGGGGTCAAGGCGTAGTTGGTTCATTCGGGGCGGGTGATTTCCATGTGCGATCCGTGTCATTCGATCTGGGCGTCGGCCCTCTTCTGGTAGCCCTTCGTCGCCGGTCCCTCAGACCGATCCTGGCTGGGACCGAAGTGCATGCCCCCAACGTATCAATGCTTGGACCGCCATTGTGATATGGCTTCTCGGGACCGCCGCGGTGGGTCCAGGTGCGAGAATCCCGGGGATGCAACCAGCCCGTGCCGCGCTCTTTGCCCTGTCCTCGAGTCGTGGCGCCGCCTATGACGTGGTCCTGTTGGCCCACGTCCTCTCGGCCTTCGTCGGCTTTGGCGCCGTGGCCGTGGCCGGGGTCAACGCACTGTTGCTGCGGGGCCCCGATCGCCCCTCGGCGTCGCTGCTCCGCTACTACCGGCCCGGGGTCAACTGGGCCGGTCGGGTGACGTTCCTGGTCCCGGTGCTCGGCGTGGCCCTGGTGGGTATGAGCGACGGGTCCTGGTCCTTCGGCGACGGCTGGGTGTCCGGTGGCCTGGCCCTGTGGGCGGTCGCCGCTTTGGCCGGCGAGATGGTGGTATGGCCGGCCGAGCGTGGGCTCCAGCGCCTGGTCACCGAGGGATCCTCCGACGACGCTCGCCGGCGTTCGCTCCGGCGCCGGGTGGCCATCGGCTCGGCGACCATAGTGCTCGTGTTCGTGGTCGCCACCGTGATCATGGTGGCCAAGCCATGATCACGTTCGTCGCGTTCGGGCGGTTCACGGTGTCCGGGCTCGGATGACCGGGGCCCTGTGACTGATCCGGAGCCGATCGAGCCGGACGGGATCGACGACGGAGGTGCTGGCCTGCCCCACCCGGACCGGCTCGATCCGAACCGATCGGACTACCAGGCCATCCTCGACGCGCACGAAGCTGCGGTCCGGGCGGGTGAGCAGGGATACACCGATCCAGAGACGGGGCTCTACGTGCTCACCGCAGCGACGCTGTCCGATCGAGGCTCGTGTTGCCAGAGCGGCTGCCGCCACTGCCCCTATGTCCATCGGCGACACCGATAGCCCTATGTCCATCGGCGACACCGATAGGACCAATCGGATGAGCCGATTGCGGCGCGCATCGGACCTGTGGCCGCCCCGATACCGGCGGCCGCCCTCCCGTCGAGCGTGGGGCGTAGTTGGGCTATCCCGCTCTCCGCATCGGGCTCCAGAACACCGGGCCCATGGTTGAGCCTGTGAGCGTCGACGAGACGCTGGCTACAGTCGGGTACACGTCGGTGGTGCTGTCCGCCGCCCGCGTCGACCGTCGATGCGGGGGGATCGAGCTCGATGTCGGTCCGCGTGCGGTACCGAGCACGAGGAGGTCCAATGCTGGCCATCAGCGGCATACTGCGCTTCAAACCCGAGGACCGGGACGAGGTGATCGAGGGACTGGCCTGGGTGACCGAGCGCAGCCGGGCCGACGCCGGCTGCATCGAGTACTGGTACGCCGAGGATCTGGTCGATCGAGGGTCGTTCCGCTTCTTCGAATGCTGGGAATCGACCGAGGCCTTCGACGCCCACCGTGGCGCCCCCTACGAGGAAGAGTTCACCCAGCGCTATCTCACCCGGCTGGCCGGCGCTGGTGCCACCCAGTATGAGATCTCGGACCGCCAGGTCCTGGCGGCCGACGAGCACTGACCGTTCCGCCGGCCCCGGCTCGATGGTCAGCGGCGCGGGTTCCCCCTGTCCACCGCGGCGCGCAACACGGTCCGTGCCTCGTCGATCCGACCGGACCGGACCAGGTCGACGAAGGGGCCCGACAGGATGGCCGACCAGTCGATCGACTCGGTCGAGCGACCCTCGGCGCGGAGGCGTCGGCGAGCCTCGTCGAGGAGCACGGCCATGCCCCCCGCCTCGTTGCCGATGGCGCACGCGGCGGCATCCCTGAGCCAACCGGCCAACGCCGGACTGGCACCGCCGGTGGACACGGCCAATGTCACATCGCCGTCCCGGTGGACGGCGGGCAGAAGGAACGTGCAGTTGTCGGCGTCGTCGGCACTGTTGACCCACACCCCGGCGGCCTCAGCGTCCTTCGCCACCTCCCGGTCCACGTCGGGGTCGCCGGTGGCCGTGATCACCAGGCGGTAGCCGGCGGCCTCGCCCGAGCGGTACGGTCGCTCCTCGAGGACCAGTGATCCCGTCGGCGGGGCTGCGGGTTGGCCCGCTCTGTCGGCCATGGTTGGTGCCGCTCCACCGGCGCTTGCCGGCGCCGGCCCGTGGCCAAGTAGGCGAAGCCGGTCGCTGATCCGGGGGGCCACCACCGTCACCAACGCGCGACAACCCAGTAGGCCCTCCGCCTTGTGGGTGGCGATGGGCCCACCTCCCACCACCAGGCAACGCCGGCCCTCCACGACCAGTGCCACCGGGTAGAGAGGCGCGTGGTTCGACACGGTCTGGCGCCCTCAGTCTGGGCTTGGCGCCACGTCGGGTGCCCCGATCATGCCGGCCGCCACCGTCCCGTTGGTCGACGGATCGATCAGCACGAAGCTCCCGGTAATGCGGTTGCGCTGGTAGGGATCAGCGGCGAGGGGTGAGGCTGTGGACAGGACGACCGTGCCGATGTCGTTCTCTTCCAGGGACTCGGTCGGCGACAGCTCCAGATCGTTGACGTCGAGCCGCCCGGTGACGGCGAGGACCCGGGTCGGGGTGATGCGGGTGGTGTGCTTCAGCCGGTACTGAGCCCCGGCTGTGAGCGGGCGCTTGTCGAACCAGCACACGGTGGCCACGATCTCGGAGGTCACCTCGGGAGGGTCGTCGGCCGCGGCCAGGATGTCGCCCCGGCTCACGTCCACGTCGTCGGCGAGGTGGACCGAGACCGACAGGCCCACCGATGCTTCATCCAACCGTCCGTCCAGAGTCTCCACCGCGGTGACCGTCGTCCGCTGCCCGGCGGGGAGGACGACCACGTGGTCGCCCGGGCGGATGGGGCCGCCGTTGACCATCCCGGCGTAGCTCCGGCCTCCCCCGGGCTGGCGGAGCACCCACTGAACGGGCAGGCGGGCGGCCGAGCCGTGGTGGGCTCCGTGCACGCCGGCCCACGCGCCGGCCGGAGCCTGCTCGAGGGCCTGGAGGATGGTGGGACCGTCGTACCACGGGGCCGCATCCGACCGCTCAGCGACGTAGTCGCCGTAGAGGGCCGAGACCGGGACCACGGTGCACGACTCGATCCCGAGGCGTGCCGACAGCACGATCATGTCCTTGACCACCTGGTCGTAGGCATCCTCTTCCCAGGCGATCCTGTCCATCTTGTTGGCCGCCACGATCAGCTGGCGCACCCCGAGGAGGGCGGCGATGCAGACGTGGCGGCGGGTCTGCTCACGGAGCCCTTTGGACGCGTCGACCACGACGAGAGCCAGATCGGCGGTCGAGGCTCCGGTGGCCATGTTGCGGGTGTACTGGACGTGACCGGGGCAGTCGGCGATGACGAACTTCCGCGTCGGTGTGGCCGCGTACCGGTAGGCGACGTCGATGGTGATGCCCTGCTCTCGCTCGGCCCGCAGCCCGTCGGTGACGAACGACAGGTCGACGCCGACCGCTCCTCGCCGTCGCGATGCCGTCGCCACCGCCTCGAGCTGATCGTCGAAGAGCTGTTTGGTGTCGTGCAGGAGACGTCCGATGAGCGTCGACTTGCCGTCGTCGACCGAGCCCACCGCGGCGAAGCGCAGAAGATCCATGACCGGTTCCGGGGACGATTCGGTGACGGCGGCCGCGCCGTCCGAGGCTGCGGCCATGGGCTAGAAGTACCCCTCGCGCTTGCGGTCTTCCATCGATGTCTCCGAGAACCTGTCGTCGGCCCGCGTGGCCCCCCGCTCCGACACCCTGGAGACGGCCACCTCGGCGATGATCTGTTCGATGGTCGTCGCCTCGGAGCGGACGGCGCCTGTGCAGGTGGCGTCGCCGACCGTCCGGAAGCGGACGGTCTCGGTGACCGCCGCCTCGTTGCGTCCCGGCGTCACCCACTCCGATTCGGCCAGGAGCATGCCGTCGCGCTCGATGACCGAGCGCTCATGGGCGTAGTAGATGGAGGGGAGCTCGATCGACTCTCGGGCGATGTACTGCCAGATGTCCAGTTCCGTCCAGTCCGAGAGAGGGAAGGCCCGCAGGCTCTCGCCCGGCTGGACCTGGCCCGAGTAGAGCTGCCAGAGCTCGGGTCGTTGGCGCTTGGGGTCCCACTGCCCGAACGTGTCCCGAAAGGACAGGACGCGCTCTTTGGCCCGAGCCTTGTCCTCATCACGGCGCGCTCCGCCGATAGCTGCATCGAAGCCGTACGTGGTGATGGCGTCGAGAAGGGCGGTGGTCTGGAGCCGGTTCCTCGTCCCTCCCGGGCCCGGGTCGGCTACCCGGCCGTTGTCGATGGACGCCTGGACCGACGCTACCAACAGCTGCTCGCCCAGCTCGGCGACCCTTCGGTCCCGGAAGTCGATAACCTCGGCGAAGTTGTGCCCGGTGTCCACGTGCAGGATGGGAAACGGGAACCCTCCCGGGCGGAAGGCCTTTTCGGCCAGCCGCAGCAGAACAGCGGAGTCCTTGCCCCCACTGAACAAGAGCACCGGGCGTTCGCACTCGGCCGCCACCTCGCGGATGATGAAGACGGCATGGGCCTCGAGGAGGTCGAGGTGGTCGACGCCGGGCGCGGTGGCGACCGTGGACGAGAGGGCAACGGGGTCGAGAATCGTGGTCACAGCGTACGGAGCCTTCCTGATTCCTCGGGCTGGGCTGGCGCCCCGGAACCGATTGTCCGAAAACTTGATCTACTTAGTCATGTATACTAGTGGTCAGGTGGTCCGAGCAAGGCGGGCATGGGCTCTCCGGACGTGTCCGGTGGGGCGCTGATCAGGATGAAAGTCTATTGACATAGTAGGGAAAAGGCGCCGATCTCGGACGCCGAAACCGACCGAGTCCATGGCAGTCCGCCCCGCTCATCGGCGGCGACGGGTGGTCGGCCGTGGAACGGCCCGTGGACCGAAAGTGAGTGCCCCGTTGTCGAGTGACACCGAGCTTGAGACAGACCAGACTGCGACACACCGGACCGAGGCGGAGCTCACCGCGCTCCGTGACGAGCTGGCGGAACGCTCTGCCGAATTCGAATCAGCGGCAGCCGGATCGGTGATCGCCTGGGCCACCCGGCGCTTCGGGAGCCGCCTGTCGCTGGCCTGCTCGTTCCAAGACGCCGTGATCGTCGACCTGGCCGTGGCCGTCGACCCCGGGATCGAGGTCATCTTCTTGGACACCGAGGCCCACTTCTCCGAGACCCTCGAGTACGTCGAGACCATCCGGGCCCGGTACGACCTCAATCTCACCGTGACCAAGCCGGTGGACGGCGCCGAGGCCTTCCCGTGTGGCTCGGCCCAGTGCTGCGAGTACCGCAAGGTCCGTCCACTGCGGCAGGCCCTGGCCGGGAACGAGGCCTGGTTGACCGGGCTGAAGCGCGTCGACGCTCCCACCCGGGCCACCACTCCAATCGTCTCTTTTGACGACAACTGGGGCATGGTGAAGATCAACCCGCTGGCCACCTGGACCGATGCCGACATTGCCGGCTACGAGGCCGACCACGGGATTCCCCGTCACCCCCTGTTGTCGCAGGGGTACCTGTCGATCGGTTGTGCCCCGACCACGCGACCCGTGGCCGAAGGTGAGGATCCCCGGGCGGGACGGTGGGCCGGCACTGACAAGGTCGAGTGCGGACTACACGCTTAATGGCTCGGGACAAGGACAACCTCTATGGGATGAAGTTCCGGGGTAGTGAGCGGTCGATGCAGTTCCTCGACCCCTACCGGACGATCGGCGAGCTGAACGCCATCGAGCAGCAGAAGCTCGATCGCCATCCCTACGAGGTCGTCGACTCCATCCTCACCCGGTACTCGAAAGAGGGACCCGGCGCCATCCCCGCCATTCCCGGCGAGGTGGAGCGGCTGAAGTGGGCGGGCATCTACCCGCAAAAGCAGGGGGGCGATGCCTTCATGCTGCGGGTCAAGGTGCCCGGCGGGTTCCTCACCGCGGCCCAGTTCCGGGCCATCGGGGTCGTGGCCGACGCCTTCGGTGAGGGGCCCGATGGCACCGAGAGCGCGGTGTTCGGGGCCAAGTACGCCGACATCACCACCCGCCAGTCCATCCAGCTCCACTGGATCCGGATGGAGGACATCCCCCGGATCTGGCAACGGTTCCACGATGTGGGACTCTCGACCCTGCAGGCCTGCGGCGACGGGCTGCGGAACGTGTTGAGCTGCCCGGTGTCGGGCGTGGACGCCCACGAGGCGTTCGACGGCCTACCCATCGCCCAAGAGGTCTCGGCCTTCTTCACCGGCAACCGGGACTACGCCAACCTGCCCCGCAAGTTCAAGATCAGCGTCACCGGCTGCGTCGAGGACTGCGCACAGGCGGAGATCAACGACATCGGTCTGTGGCCGGCCCGAGCCGAAGACGGCACGCTCGGGTTCAACGTCCTGGCCGGGGGCGGACTGTCCGACGGGGAGCGCATGGCCTCCGACCTCGACATCTTCGTCCGACAGGATCAGACGGTGGAGCTGACCCGAGCCATCGCCCAGGCCTTCGGCGAGTTGGGCAACCGCGAGAACCGAGGCTTGGCCCGGATGCGCTACCTGGTCCAAGAGCTGGGACCCGAAGGGTTCCGGGAGGCGATCGCCGATAGGGCGACATTCACATTGGCCACGGCGGGTGAGGACCTGACCAAGCGCTACCGGGGCGACCACGTCGGCGTCCACGCCCAGAAACAACCGGGCCTGGTCTACGTGGGCTGCTCGGTGCCGGTCGGGCGGATGTCCGGGCTCGAGCTGGTCGAGGTGGCCCGGCTGGCCGAGACCTACGGCGACGGCACGGTGCGGACGGGGACCGATCAGAACTTCATCCTGACCGGCGTCCCCGAGGACCGGCTCGACGACCTGTTGGCCGAACGCCTGTTGGAGAAGTACTCGCCCTTCCCGGGCCCGTTCTCCCGTGGCGTGGTCGCCTGCACCGGCTCCGAGTTCTGCCGGTACGCCATCGTCGAGACCAAGGAGCGCGCCGTCAAGTGGGCCCGGTTCCTGGACAGGGAGCTGGCCGGGGAGCCGGTGGGCGCCCGACCGGATCCGGGTCGATCGGGCGATCGGGAGGACGTCGGGATCGTCCGGATGCACTTCTCGGGCTGCTCTGCGTCGTGTGCCCAACCGCAGATCGCCGACGTCGGGTTCCGGGGGGCCGTGGCCCATGTGGGCAACCATCTTTCCGAGGCGGTGGACATCGGGCTGGGGGGTTCCCTGGGCACCGATTCCGGTTTCATCGACTGGGTGGAGAGCGCCCGGCCTGTCGCCGACGTCCCCGACGCCATGCTCCGTTTGGTCCGGCGCTACCAGGCGGAGCGCCGGGCCGACGAGCCCTTCTACAACTGGGCCCGGCGGCTGTCGGCCGACGACCTTCGCGGAACGCTGGCGGAGTCGGGCGTGGGAACGCCGGTCACCATGACGACCAAGAAGAGCCGATGAAGGGGTTCCGGATCCGAGAGCAGGTCAACGGGATCACCGAGCCGCCCGCGAAGACCTGGTTCTGGGAGCTCGAGGCCGCCGTGGTCGAAGCCGATCGCTGCATCCAGTGCGGCACTTGCGTGGCCGTGTGCCCGTCCAACTCGATTGGCGTCAACCAGGACACCTTCCTGCCCGAGCTGGTGAAGATGTGCACCGGCTGCTCCCTGTGCTGGGACTTCTGTCCCCGCGGCGGGTTGCGCTACGAAGCCCTGTGGCCGCCGTCCACGCCGCTGTCGGTGGAGGCCGACGCGGCCGTGGCCAGCGTGGACCTCGACGCTCGCGAGCCGCTGTTGTCGGAGACGGTGGTGAGGGCCGACGCGGCCGACCCGTACTGGACGATCTCCGGCGGTCCCCCGGGAGACGGCCTGGGCGCCGTGCTCGACTCCTATGCCGTGCGGGCGGGCAAGCGTCCGGACGAGGCCCAGGACGGCGGGGTCGTGTCGGCCCTGCTCATCGCCGCACTGGCCGCCGGGGACATCGACGGGGCCCTGGTGTCGAAGCCGAGCAACGACCCCGACGAGCCGTGGAAGGGCATCCCCACGGTGGCCACCACGGCCCAGGAGATCGTCGACGCCGCCGGCAGCTTCTACAACCAGACCATGGCCTTGGCCGGCCTCGACCTCTCTGCCTACGACCTTCCGGCCAAGCCGCGGCTCGCCGTGGTGGGCACGCCGTGCGAGATCCAGGGGATCCGGGCCATGCAGTCCCGCCGCTGGCCGACGGGGGCACACCGGGTCGACTCGGTGGTGCTCACCATCGCGCTGTTGTGCACCAAGAGCTTCGACTACGAGGGCCTGATGCTCCGTAAGCTCCGTGACGAGCGCCGGATCGACCTGGACCGGGTCAGCAAGGTCGACGTGATCCACGGGAAGATGATCGTGGAGTACCGCGACGGCCAGGTCGCCGTGAACGAGCCGGTGAAGGACTTCCATGACGTTGCCCTGAAGGGGTGCGACGAGTGTGCCGACTTCCTGGGCCGCGGTGCGGACCTGTCGGTCGGGAGCGTGGGGTCGATGGACGGTTGGTCGAGCGTCCTGGTGCGGACCGAGCGGGGTCGGGAGGCCCTCGACAACGCCCGCGGCCGGCTCGACCTGCGAGAGCTCGACAATCCCGCCGCACTGGTGAAACTGGACAACTACGACAAGAAGGTCGCTTTGAAGAGCCTCCAGCGCGAGTTCGACCCCGACGGGCCGCTCTTCATCGACTACGAGGAGCACATCCGTACCTACTCGGACACCGACCGTGCCCCCGTGGTGATCGACCGATGAGAGGCTGGCGGTGATCGGCCGATGAGTCGGGCCCGTCCCCGACCACCGGGCAGGAAGGGTGGGGCGCCGAGGAAGGCCGATCAGCAGGCGTCGACCGAGCCGCGAGCCACGATGGCGCCGGTCGACCGGCTGGCTCCGGTCGAACTCGTCGAGTTGCCCGATGGCCAGAAGCTGAAGTTGCCCGAGGAGCCTGCTGAGCTGAGGAGGGAACTGCGGGATGCCCTCCTCGGCGGTCAGGACCGGTGGCAGGTGTTCGGTGAGGACATCAGCATCGGGGCGTGGCTGTGGGACCACTGGCAGCCGACCTTGGAGCCCGTCGGGTTCGGTCGAGAGGAACTGGTGGCGGCCGTCGTCGCCACCCAGCGTGAGCTATGGCTGTGGTTGATCGGGGACCGGCTCTGGAACCAGTATGTGTCGGGGCTGGCCGGGCGGATCGCCCGGCGAGTACCCCAACCGCAGACCCAGTGATCTGCAGAACCCACCCTCCGGTGATCCCCTAGCCGAGCGAGGAGCCCGAGCCCATGCCCCGCATCACCGTTCCCGCCGACAAGGACCCGCTCATCTACACGTGGAGCGAGCTGGCCCCGCAACTGACCAGCGCGGCGGGCGCCTATTCGAATGCGGTGTACGAGAAGTCGTCCCTCGGGCTCCGTGAGTTCGAGGCGGCCCGAATCACGCTGGCCCGAATCAACGAGTGCGCCATCTGCACGGGGTGGCGTACGGCGCGAGACGTTCCCGGTTGGTCCGACGATCCCGCGGCTGTTCCCGAGGAGTTCTACGAGAAGGTGGGCCGCGATCCCGAGTGGTCCGGTTTCAGCCCGCGCGAGCGTCTGGCGGCCGAGTTCGCCGACAAGTACGCCACCGACCACCTGGCCATGGGCGACGAGCTCTGGGAGCGCCTGCACGACAACTTCAGCGATGACGAGCTGGTCGACCTGGCACTCTGCGTGGGGTCGTGGTTGGCGTTGGGCCGCTTCAACCAGGTCTTCGACATCGACGGCGGGTGCAGGGTCCCGGCCAGTACGCCCGGGGTGGCCACCGAGGCCGGCTGACGGGCACGCCGAGGAGGCGCACCGCCCAGTGCTAGCCCGGGGACCACCAGCATCCTGGGGCACTGTGCCGGCCGCCGCCCGGTAGCCGGCGCCCTGTTCTGGTGAGCACTCTGATCACCTACGCTCTTCCTTCGGCCCGTCAACGCTGGAGGAAGCATCTGTGGGATTGTCGATCGGCATCGTCGGCCTGCCCAACGTGGGCAAGTCGACCCTGTTCAACGCCCTGACCCGTAACGAGGTACTGGCGGCCAATTATCCCTTCGCCACCATCGATCCGAACGTGGGTGTGGTAGCCGTACCCGACCCCCGTCTCGACCGTTTGGCCGAGCTGCTCCACAGTGACGAGATCGTCCCGGCCATGGTCACCTTCGTGGACATCGCTGGGATCGTGAGGGGTGCCTCCGAGGGGGAGGGACTGGGCAACAAGTTCCTCGCCGCCATCCGGGAGAGCGATGCCATCTGCCAGGTGGTGCGGGTGTTCTCCGACCCGGATGTGATCCACGTCGCCGGAAGCATCGAGCCCGCCGACGACATCGCCACCGTCAACACCGAGCTGATCCTGGCCGACATGCAGACGGTCGACAACCGGTTGGTGAAGCTGGCCAAGGAGTCCCGCAAACAGCCCGAGCTGGTTCCTGCGTTGAACGCGGCCACGGCCGCCCGGGACATCCTCGACTCGGGCCGGACCATCGCAGAGGCCGTCGCCGCCGGGGAAGTCGACGCCGGCTTGCTCGCCGACCTGCACCTGTTGAGTGCCAAGCCGTTCATCTACGTCTTCAACGTCGACGAGGGGCGCCTGACCGACGAGGCCCTGCACGCCGAGCTGTCGGCCCTGGTCGCCCCGGCCGAGTCCGTGGTCCTGTGCGCCCAGATCGAGGCCGAGGTGGCTGCGCTCGACCCGGAGGACGCCGCCGAGCTCCTGGCCGGGTACGGCCAGGACGACTCCGGCCTGGTGCAGCTGGTCCATGTGGGCTTCCGGACCCTCGGGCTCCAGACCTTCCTCACCGCCGGCCCGAAGGAGTCCCGGGCCTGGACGATCCACATCGGCGACACGGCACCGGAGGCGGCCGGCGTCATCCACACCGACTTCCAGCGCGGGTTCATCAAGGCGGAGGTCGTGGGATACCAGGATCTGATGGACGCCGGATCGGTGGCCGCCGTCCGGGCCGCCGGTAAGGCCCGCGTCGAGGGCAAGGACTACGTCATGCAGGACGGCGACGTCGTCGAGTTCCGCTTCAACGTGTCCTGAGCGGCAGATGCCCACGCGTCTGATCAGCACCGGTAGTGCCGCTCACGCTATACAGGGGCCAGCGCCGCATCGAAGACGACGCGCCGTGGGAGGAGATGGTATGCCGAAAGTGGTCATCACTCATGGGGTCGTTGACGTCGAGAACTGGCTTAGCTTCAAGTCAGAGCGAGCCGATGCCATTGCTGGGATGGGGGGCTCGAATGCGGTGGACCTCGTGGCGAAGGATGGGGCCAATGCCGTCGCCGTCATCGGTGACGCTGACGATCCGGGGGCGATCACGGCGGCTCTCGCCTCACCGCCTGCTGAGCTCGCGGAAGCCATGGAGCGCCACGGGGTCGTGCCTCCCTTGACGATCTACATCGAAAAGTAGGCCGCTCTGCTCGGGCCGTTGGGCGGCCGCGAGCGCGAGAACGACTCCCGCCGCCAGGAAGGGCTTACGGAGGCCAGGGCGACGATGACGGAGATCTTCGAGGGCGCTCCGGAGTTCACAGACCTCACGGTCATTGACGACTGGTCGTTGTAGAGGCCGATCGCCTCAGTCGCCGCCCGGCTGACTTCGACGCGCACCGCCGCCGGGTGAGCACGTTCACCATGACTCCACCCGCCGGTGCCAAGATCGGGGAACGACGAGTCCGGAGGACGATGACCGAGAGCGACGAGGCGTCGAAGCACACCAGCACTCGCGCCGTGATCGTGGCCCTGCTGGCCAACGTTGGGGTGGCCGCAGCCAAGCTCGTGGGGTTCCTGCTCACCGGATCGAGCTCGTTGGTCGCCGAATTCGCCCACTCCGTGGCCGACACGGGGAACCAGGTGGTCCTGCTCGTCGGGAAGCAGCGGTCACAACAGCGGGCCGATCCGTTGCACCCGTTCGGCTACGGCGCCTACCGCTTCCTCGGCGGGTTCCTCGTGGCCGAGATCCTGTTCGGCTTGGGGGCCGTCTTCTCCATCTATGAGGGCATCCAGAAGCTGGTCAACCCTCACCCGCTCGATTACCTCCCGGTGGCCTTTGCCATCCTCGCCGTCACCATCGCTCTCGAGACCTGGTCGCTGCGAACGGCGGTCGGCGCGGCCAACCAGGAGCGGGAGAACGCGGGTTGGCTCCGCTTCGTACGCGCCACCCGCGTCCCCGAGCTGGCCGTGCTGCTCTTGGAGGACTCCGGCGCCCTCCTCGGCCTCGGGTTCGCCCTGATCGCCCTGGTGCTCACGGCCATCACCGGGAGCACCGTGTTCGACGCGGCCGGATCTCTGGCCATCGGTCTGCTCCTGGGCACGAACTCGATGATCCTCGGCACCGAGATGGTTTCGCTGCTGGTCGGCGAGAGCGCATCGGACATCCAGCTGAGGGCGATGGAAGAGGCGCTGGCCCAGACTGAGGGAATCGAGCGGGTCGTGCACCTCCGGGCCGTTCACGTCGCTCCGGAGGAGCTCCTCGTCGGAGCCAAGGTCATCTTCGACCCCGTCCTCACCGTCAACCAGGCGGCGGTCGTGGTCGACGAGGCCGAGGTGGCCATCCGCGCCGCGGTGACCAGCGCCAGGTGGGTGTACATCGAGCCCGGGATTCCCTGAGCGGCAGCCCATGACAGCAGCCGCGGCACCAGACGGCAAACTGGTGCCATGGCCGCCACCTCCGAGTCCTCGCTCGCGCCCGGACCGACTGCCATCCGTCTCGAGGGCGTCGCCGTCGTGCGCGACGGGAGCGCGCTGCTCGACGACATCTCCTGGACGGTGCGGGGAGGCGAGCGATGGGCCCTCCTCGGACCGAACGGCTCGGGGAAGACGACCCTCTTGCGGGTGGCCGGTTCGGCCCTGTGGCCCACGAGGGGCACGGTGGAGATCCTGGGCGCCCGGCTGGGAACGGTGGACATGCGAGCGCTCCGACAGCGGATCGCCGTGGTCAGCGCGGCCGTGACCCGGGCGCTGCGCCCCACCCTGTCGGCGCTCGATGTCGTGTTGACCGGACGCCATGCTGCACTCGAGACATGGTGGAACGAGTACAGCGACGACGACCGGCTGGAGGCCGACCGGCTCCTGCACGAGGCTGGGTTTGGCGGCGCCGCCTTCGACGAGCGCCCCTTCGGGCTGTTGTCGGAAGGGGAGCGCCAGCAGGTCCTGTTGGCCCGGGCCCTGATGGGAAGTCCGGAACTGGTTCTCATGGACGAGCCGGCTGCCGGTTTGGACCTCGGGGCACGGGAGCGGTTGGTCGGCCACCTGGCCTCCTTGGCCGAGGACCCCTCTGTCCCCCCCCTGGTGCTGGTGACCCATCATGTCGAGGAGATCCCACCAGGTGTGACCCACGCCGCGCTGCTTCAGACCGGTCGGTTGCTGGTGTCCGGGCCGATCGACGAGGTCTTCAACTCGGCCACGGTCTCGGAGTGCTTCGGCGTGCCGGTGACCGTGACCCGGTCGGAGGGCCGATGGGCCGCTCGAGCCGCGGGTTGACCCGGGGGACGCTGGGAGGCAA
This sequence comes from uncultured Acidimicrobiaceae bacterium, assembly GCA_963803065.1. Classification (GTDB taxonomy): domain Bacteria; phylum Actinomycetota; class Acidimicrobiia; order Acidimicrobiales; family RAAP-2; genus DASXMT01. Next base: position 33,333 of record CAWDKW010000002.1, on the reverse strand, counting down.
GCCATTAGTGGCATTTGGTCCGGTCGTCAACCGGATTGGATCGGCGTCCGTCTACCCGGCCTCACCTGGGAACTCGAAAATCGTTTGAGCGCGGCTTCGTTGGGGTGTACAACGTCGGGAAGCAACAGCCGGGGAGGGCGTTGCAACTGAGGTAGCACAGTTGTCGTCGGCGCCGTCATCCCCGACCATCCACCACTGTCCGGATACCCGTCGTTAGGGTTTTTAGGCAAGGAAGGTAGGTCGAGGAGTTGACGCTAGTGGTCCTTGTGTTCCTTGCAGTTGTCTGGGCGGTCATTCTGATCCCGACGCTGCTTCGAAGACGACGGAGTGGGGACTCCATCTCTCACTTCCACCACCAGCTCGGCATTCTGCAGCGGGGCGATACGCCTGCCGTGCCTCCGCCGTACCGACTCTCGAGCGTGCCGTCAACGAGGTCGGTGACCGTCAACGGCGCGCCGATCACCACACCGCCCGTGCTCACCGTGGTGGGGTGTGAGCAGTTGCCCCGCCCGGCATTGGCCTATCTGGGCGAGCAAGGGCCCTCAAATGCTCAGCCTCCCGGCGAACCAGATCTCCGTCAGCCGACCCGCGCCTCTGAGGATGCCTACCGGGTGTCGGACGCCCTCAGTCGGCAGGTGGCTCGCAGGCGTCGACGGGACACACTGATGGTCCTGGTTCTCACCTTTGCCTGCAGTGTGTTCCTGGGGATGATCCCCGGCGCCCACATGCTCTGGGTGGTCAGCGCCGTCTCGGGCGTGGCCATCGTCGCCTACGTGGCCGTTCTCGTCCACCTGCGGGGTGTGGCCGAGGAGAGGGAGCGAAAGCTGCACTACCTGCGGCCCGATACTGGCGACGGTGCGGGTTACCCCGCCAGTGCCGCCTACGGCGAGGGGGGCCATGGGGAGGACCGCTTCCGGCATCCTGCCGATCGCACCCTGGCCGTACGCTGAGCCAGAGCAGCCCGAACGTCACGTGCTGTCGCCTGCGCTCGTTTCGCTAGCATGCGGCATGGCGACGAACCCGGGATACGACGACAATCGGCTCGAACAGGCGTTGGCAGCGGCGCTCGACGGTCGGATGCTCCTGACTCATCCGTTCTATGTCAGGTGGGAGGCGGGCGAGCTCGCACCGGTCGAGTTGGCCGCGTACTCGTCGCAGTACCGGCATTTCGAGGCGATGCTCCCCGGCCTCCTCGGGGATCTGGCCGATCAGTTGATGTCGGAGGGTTCGGTGGAGGCAGCTCGGGCCATCTCGGCCAACCTCGATGATGAGCTGGGCAACCCGGGACCCCACCTGGAGCTGTTCGACCGCTTCGTTGCCGCCGTCGGCGGCACCAGCGCCCAGCCCACGCCGGCGACCGGCGCATTGGCCTCGACGTACACGGATCTGGTCATCGAGGGCGCCGTCGCCGGACTGGCCGGACTGGCGGCCTACGAGACCCAAGCCTCGGCGATCGCCGGGTCCAAGGCCGAGGGCCTCCGGCTCCACTACGGGATCGACGACCAAGGCACCGCATTCTGGGATGTGCACGCGGCGATGGAGGCGGACCACGGCGACTGGATCGTCGATGCGCTGGCCAGCCTGGACGCAGAGCCCGTTCAGGTGAACGCCGCCGCTCGGCGTGGAGCCGATGCCTGGTGGGCGTTCCTGGACGACCGGGAGGCCGAAGCGGCGGTCTCCTCCGCTGCTACGCCAGCACGGCCCTAGCCGACAGCAGAGCCGTCGCGGGGTGTGGCGACCGGGGACTCCCGCTTTCCGGCCGCCAACCAGTTCGACCAGGCCTGGTACCCGCCGATGAGATCGGCGGCGTGCAGGTAGCCGAGTGAGTGGAGCGCGTCGGCAGCCAGGCTCGAGGCAAAGCCCTCGGAGCAGACCACGACCACCGGCTGCTCGTAGTCGGTCACCTCGGGGATCCGGTACTCCCCGGACGGGTCCAGCCGCCACTCGAGGACGTTGCGCTCCACCACGAGGGCGCCGGGAAGCTCGCCTTCCTCGGCTCGTTGGGCGGCCGGACGGATGTCGACGATCAGGGCGCCGGCGGCGGACAGGGGGCCGAGCTCGTCCGGTCTGATTCGGGAGATCCGCTCACGAGCCCGGGCGACGAGTTCCTCGGCCGAGGCGGTCACGAAGGATCGTGGGCCCGGGTGACGTCGAAGGGTCCGACCGGCTCGACCCGCTCGCGGCGAACTTCGTCCAGCCGGCCGGCAGCGGAGAGCTGGTAGTAGCTCATCGAGGTCAATCGAGGACCGTAGACATGCACGCTGACGGCGTGACCGGGCCCACCGTTCACGATGTCGTGCACATAGCGGGGCCCGAAGGTCCGGTGGTCCCCGGTGCCGAGGTGGTGAGGGACGACGGTGGCCACACCGTGCTCGGTCGGCCGGATCCTCGTCTCGACCAGTGCACCCCGGGCGACCACCACCGCACCACCGGACTCGCCGTGATCGTGGAGCTCGATCTTCCCGCCCGATGGCCATCCGATGGCCCACGCCTCGAACAGGTCGGTGGCGGCCAGTAGGACCCAGCGGCGCTCGGGAACGTGGAGCAACTCCGGGATCTCGGCGGCCGAGACGGCAAACCCCTCGGCGATGGCCAGGAGGTCGACCTCACGCCGGCGGGGGTCTGCCGCTCGAGACGCCGTCGAAAACTCAGCAGCCGACGCCGCCGGGGTGGCGACGGCGGTCGGGGATCCGGAGTCCGAGGCGACGTCGTCCAGGTGAGCAATGGCCACGGCCACAGTGTACGCCGATAAACCCGACTAAGAAAGTCGGATTTATAGATCTTCAGCGCCCGGCGCCTGCTCCCCCCGCAGTCCCAGCGAGTAGCCGGCCAGATAGACGTTGGCGTCGTGGAGCCGCGGATAACGGGCCTCGAGCTCGCGGAACCTGACCGAATGCTCGTACTCGATGAGGTGGGCCAGCTCGTGGACGATGACCGAGTCGAGCACCCAGGCGGGAACGGGCCGGAGCCGCTCGGCGATCCGGATCTCCCGGGTCGTCGTGGTGCACGAGCCCCACCGCATCTGCTGGCGGGAGGACCACCGGATGGAGGCGGGCCGAATCCCGTCCAGGTACCGGTCGGCCAGCTCTGCGGCCCGATCGGTCAGGAATTGGTCCGAGGCATGCAGGTTGGGCCGGTGCTTCAGCATCCGGCCCACCAGGTGGTCGACCATCTGGTCGAGTTCGACTCCTCGCAGCCAGTGGGGGGCGAGGACGACCACCCGGTCCCCCTCCCACCGCGCCGCGGCCGTCTTCCGGCGTCGGGTGCTGTGCCGTACCTCGATCTCGGGGCGGGCCGGGACCTCGGGCCGGTCGGGTCCGACGGTCGAGACCGGGACCTCCGGGCAGTCGGGCTCCACGGTCGAGGCGGAGCCATCCGAGCTTGGACCGGGTGCGAGGTATCCCCCGTCGCAGGGCAACAGCTCTGGCTGGTGGTGAAATGGCAGCGTCATCTCCTTCACGCTACGGACCGGGTGCGACAGCCCGGCCGGCCGGGTCGAGGCCCGTCATTGGGCGCCCGGGGCGGACGACGGGTGCCCGATCATCCTAAGTGCGGAGGCGGGGCGAGGGGCGCTCGGGGAGGGCAGAATCCACCGCCACCGACAACCTCCAGCACACCGTCGAGCATCGGCCGGCCGAATGGGTGCCCCTCGTGCCCGCGGGTACGCTTGAGCACTGGCCCGGCGGCCGCAACGTCCCGGTGATCGCCGTAACCGCCAGCAACCCACAACCCAGCGAGGAGTCCCTGTGCACGGAGCGCTGATCCGGTATCGGATCATGGCCTACATCGTCGGGATCGGCCTGATCATCCTGGTGTTCGTCGGGATACCGCTGCAGATCGCCGGCCACCCCGGGGTCGTCAAGGTGGTGGGCCCGATTCATGGCTTCCTCTACATCGTCTACCTCGTGGCCGGCGCCGACCTCGCCCTCCGAGCCCGGTGGGGCCTGGGAAGGATCATCATGGTCGTCCTAGCCGGCTTCGTCCCCTTCGTCGCCTTCATCGTCGAGCGAAAGGTCACCCGCCAGCTCGAGGATTCGGGCCAGGTCGATGTTCCGAGCCGATAGCCCTCGACCGCCTTGGGTACAACACACCGATCCACCGTGGAAGGGAGGAACGCCATGACCGAATCCGGAGACTGGTCGCCTGACGACCAGCTGGACACCGAGACCTTCGAGCAGTCGGATGAGGCCCTCGACGAGGAGGACGCCTTCAGCTCGGCCAGCGTCGATGGTCCCGATGTGCTGGCCCCCCGCAATCAACAGCTTCCCGTCGACGACCGTGAGCTCGAGGAGGCGGGTGCCCAACTCGACGACCCCGAGCAGCTCGCCGTGCTCGACGGCGGCATGGACGACCCGGACGGGGTCGGGCCCGGTGCGGTGGGCACCCGGCCGGGGGCGCTGGACGACGAGGGCTGGGACCTCGACGGCGACGGGGAACTGGGCGGCGACGACGAGGGTTGGCAACTCGATGCCGACGAGGACGTCGGGGACTGAATCCCTGCTCGGGCGCTCGCTAGTGTTGCCCGCATGGCCCCAGCCTCGGCACGAGACATCACCGTCGACCGGGACCAGCTTCTCGACTTCATCCGCCCCCGGCATCACGGGATCGTCTCCACCACCCGCCGGGACGGCCGTCCGCAGCTCTCGCCGGTCACCATGGGCGTCGACCCTGAGGGACGGATCGTCGTGTCCACCTATCCCGAGCGGGCCAAGGCTCGGAACGCCGCCCGGGACGAGCGGGTCTCGATCTGCGTGCTCTCCGACGAATTCGGCGGCGAGTGGGTCCAGGTCGACGGCCGGGCCGAGGTGATCGTCCAGCCGGAGGCCATCGAGGCCCTGGTGGGCTACTTCCGCTCGATCAGCGGTGAGCACCCGGATTGGGACGAGTACCGGGCGGCGATGGCCAAGCAGGGGAAGGTGCTGCTCAGGGTGACGATCGACCGATGGGGCCCCATCAGTCGGGGCGGGTTCCCGGCCCGGCTCCTTGCCGGTTGACCCGCGGAATGGCCGTCCCGTGACCCGTCCTGTTCGAGAGACACGCCCGACCCGATCCCCGTGGCCGACCGGTGAGGCCGAACCGACTCCCTGAGACGGTCGGGCGTGACGACCTGGTGCTCCGGCGTTGGCACGTCGATGACGCCGAGCTGCTCGAGCGGGCCGTGGTCGAGAGCGTCGACCACCTCCGGCCGTGGATGCCCTGGGTCGCCGCCGAGCCGCTGGGTATCGCCCGACGGCGTGCGTTGATCCTGGCCTGGGAACAGGCCTGGGAGGCCGGGGGCGACGTCGTGCTCGGTGTCTTCGTCGACGGCACCGTGGTCGGGAGCGCCGGCCTCCACCGTCGTTCCGGGCCTGATGGCCTCGACATCGGCTATTGGACCCACGTCGATTTCGTTGGATTGGGCTATGCGACCGGGGCGGCCCGGCTCCTCACCCATGCTGCCTTGTCGCTGGACGAGGTCGGCCACGTGGACATTCACCACGACAAGGCCAACCAGGCCAGTGGGGCCATCCCTCGTCGTCTGGGTTACCGGTTCGTGGGGGAGCGGCCCGACGTGGTCGCCGCACCCGGAGAGGTGGGCGTCGACTGCACCTGGCGGATGGATCGCCGGCGGTGGGAGGCGCCGTAGTCGGGTGGGTTCGGTGCGGTCCTGCGCGTCGGGGCAGTCGGCAGGACGGTCGGGGCGGGCGATCTGCGGCGGGCAACGGGCGCCCAACGGGCGGCGACGTAGGCTCTCAGGCGCCAGTGGCCGGGCGCGTACCTGCGGCTCGGTCCTGCCCTGCTGACCGTCACGAGCACGACAAGACCGAGGAGACAACGGAAAGACCAGCCAGGGGCAGTAGCTCAGTGGTTAGAGCAGGGGACTCATAATCCCTCGGCCGCAGGTTCGATCCCTGCCTGCCCCACGCAATACCCTCACCCCGAAGACGACCATGCCTCGACCGGCCCTCACCCCTGCCGGATCGAGCAAAGCGAAGACAGGAGCCCGATGGACATCGAGGAGTTCTACAGTGCCGACGAGCGCCGACGGCAGTCTGCCGAGATCGAACTGGGCACCGAATGGCACGATCCCACCGGCAATCGGTACGAGCTCAGTTGGGTGGAGGACACCGGGGAGCTGTACATGATGCTCGAGCGGGTTCCCGAGACGGGCTCTTGGACGCCCTTTGGCGACGTCGAGGTGGACAAGCTCCCGGTGGACCAGGTCATCGTGTCCGTGGTGGGGCATATCGCCACCCATGAGGAGCTGGAACGCGTCCTCGATGGCTGGCAGGACGAGATGGCCAAGCCCGATGGGATCTCCTGGGTGGCAGACCGGCTCCGGGAGGGCGAGATCCCCCGGAGCGCACCGACCTGAAGCCGACCGTGAGCCCCGCGGCGAACCGACCGGCCGGGACCGACCAGTAATTTCGTGAAGACCCTGGCAGAATCTGCCATGCTTCATGGAGTCACTGGAGTGCCCGGGTTCGCTCGCTAGGACCAGGGGACGCAGGACGGGGATACGGGTGTCCGATCGGCAGGAGCATCGCCGATGTCGGCGGACGCTGAGAGGAGGTCGGTAGATGCAGACCGATGAAGGACGGGAACCGGTAAGCAAGGTGCCTGAACACCTCGGCGAGGCCCACGCACGGCCGAATCGAAGAACCCAGGACCGATTGCCCTCGCTGCTTCACGAGCTCGTGGACTCGGATCTCGTCCAGCGGGCGGCCCCCGGTGAATGGGTCCTCAGTGCCGAGCTCCAGGCAATGTTGGAGGAGCAGTCGGCCTCCCGTGGGATGATCCGGCGCCGCGTGTTCGTGGGCCTGCACTGCGAGGGCTGCGGGAAGGCCACGGTGACCTGGCTGGCCGAGGGCCGCCGCCTCTGCGCCGAGTGCGCTGAGCCACCGGCCGAAGGCGCCGTCATCGCGGAGCCGGACATGGCCCGGCGGCGGTCGTGGCGGACACGGGGACACCACCCTTTCCGTCGGGCCGGGTAGCGTCCACTCGGGTTCTCCGATGTATGTGGAGGCGAGCCGAGGTCCTCACTCCCAGCCGCTGAACCCGTACCGCTCGTGTGGCCCGAGGACGGCGAACTCGAGCATGCCATAGCCGACTTGCCCGTCCGAGGTGAAGCGGGCCGCGTTCTCCGTGAGCCCCCACGGCTTGTACTCCGGGCTGGCGGGGTCGTACCGCTGTCCCTGCACCACCAGGTCGCCCTGGTACATACCGTGTCGCCAGTCGGCCTCGAGCCCATAACCGGTGCCCATCATCAGGGCGAACGGGAAGGTGACCTCGCAGTCGACCTCGGCTGTCTTTCGGCCGTAGGCCCCGAAGTACGAGAGTGTGGCCCCGGTCGCCATCCGGGTCCCAGGGACGAATCGGATCTCGTGCTCGGGGCGACCCAGCCACTCGGGCTCTCGACCCGATCCGACGGGGAAGACCCGGTGGGCGTCCTGCATGACCCGTCGGCCGTTGGGTTCCTCTTGGACGATGGTCACGATTGCGTGGTCCTCGAAGCGCACGGGGGCATAGATCCAGAAGAAGCCGCCTCCGGCGTCGGTGGCCCTGATGCCCGGGGGCTCCGGCTCGCCCACCGGACGGACGCCCCAGGACCGGTCCCGGCAGCCCCACCACCGATCGGGGGTGAGGGCCACTTCCCGGTCACCGATGGTGAGCGAGCCGGTCCACGACCCGAGCTGGGCGAACCGGGAGGTGTCGAACGTGACCCGTGAGAACTGCCGGTTGAAGTGCCGGGCCTCGAGGTGGGCCTCGGAGAAGCCGTCGTAGACGGCGTCCATCTCCAGGCCCCATTCATTGGGCTCCAGGATGACCCGCACACGGCGGAGCCCTTCGAGGACCTCGACCCGGATAGGACCGATGGTGGTGTCCATCCGATCGGCCCCCATGACCATTGAGGATCGGACGACCCGATGGTCATCGCCTGTGCGGACCGAGACGAACGCGTCTGCCACTCCCAGGTTGGGGTACTGGCCCAGCCCGATGACGGCAAACAGCTCCTCGTCCGTGCCCGAAACCCCCTCTGCGCCGAGGAGGTTGAAGTAGTACCGGTCGTAGAAATTTCGGTCGGATGGACCGACGAAGCGCATGGGCTCGGAGATCTGGTGGACCGGGTAGTCATCGAGGGGGGAGAGCACGTGAACTCCTTGTCGATCCGGTGCTGACGACGTCGATGGCCAACGGGACAGCACGATGGTGGTGCCCGGAGCGTATCGGTCGCCACCTCACCCGGCGAGGGGGACGCCCAGGCCCTCGCCGGGCGACGGCTGTCGCCCGGGCGGTACGATCGATCAGCCGGACTCCGGCGGTCCGGGCCGAGCCGTCGGGTACGATCGTTCCGCTGGAATAGAACCAGTTCCAATCAAGGAGGGCCCATGAAGTCGTACGACCGTCTGTACATCGGGGGGGAGTGGGTCGAACCTTCGTCTTCCTCGTCCATCGAGGTCGTCTCGCCGACGACCGAGGAGGTCATCGGCCGGGTCCCCGAGGCCAAGGACGCCGATATCGACCGGGCCGTGGCCTCGGCCAAGGATGCCTTCGAGCACGGTCCATGGCCGCGCATGACGCCGTCTGAGCGGGCCGCGGTGCTGTCCAAGGCGGCGGAGGCCATCCGCAACGACATGCAGGGCATCGCCGAGCTGATCTCCAACGAGATGGGCTCGCCGATCTCATGGGGCCTGCTGGCCCAGGTCCTGGCCCCGACGATGATCCTCGACTACTACGCCGGGCTCGGGTCTACCTTCGAGTTCGACACGGTCAGGGACGGCCTGCTCGGCCCGGTCATGGTGGCCAAGGAGCCGGTGGGCATCGTCGCCGCCATCACTCCCTGGAACGTGCCTCTCTTCTTGGCCGCGGCCAAGTTGGCTCCGGCCCTCCTGTCCGGCAGCACGGTGGTGTTCAAGCCCGCCCCCGAGACGCCGCTGGATGCCAACGTGCTGGCCGAGATCCTCGAGACGGCCGGACTGCCCAAGGGTGTCCTCAGCGTCGTCCCGGCCGGACGCGAAGTGGGCGAGCACCTGGTCAACCACCCCGATGTCAACAAGGTCTCCTTCACCGGGTCCTCGGCAGCGGGCAAGAAGATCGGTGCCGCCTGTGGCGCCAACCTGAAGCGGTTCAGCCTGGAGCTGGGGGGCAAGTCGGCTGCCATCCTGCTGGATGACGTCAACCTGGCCGAGGCCCTTCCTCTCATGATGCCCAACGCCATCATGAACAACGGTGAGGCGTGTATCTCGCTGACCCGGATCCTCGCTCCTCGGCACCGCTACCAGGAGGTGACCGAGGCATTGGTGGACCAGATGCAGGCCATGAAGGTGGGCGATCCGCTCGATCCCGCTACCGAGGTCGGCCCGCTGGTGGCCGAGCGCCAACGAGACCGGGTCGAGAACTACATCAAGATCGGCCAGGACGAGGGGGCCAAGGTCGCCCTGGGGGGAGGTCGACCCGAGGGCCTCGATCGTGGATGGTTCGTGGACCCGACCGTCTTTGTCGACGTCGACAATTCGATGCGCATCGCCCAAGAGGAGATCTTCGGGCCGGTGCTGTCGGTGATCCCCTACGACAGTGACGACGATGCCGTCTCCATTGCCAACGACTCCGACTACGGCCTGTGCGGCGGCGTATTCACCGCCGACAACGACCGTGGGCTCGGCGTGGCCCGCCGGGTACGCACCGGCACCTACATGGTGAACTCCAGTACGCCCATTGACTTCTCGTCGCCCTTCGGTGGCTACAAGGAGTCGGGTATGGGCCGCGAGTTCGGCGAGGACGGCCTCGAGCTGTTCCTCGAGAAGAAGACCATCAACCTGCCGGCCGGATACTCGCCTAGCGTCTGAAGCCGCGCCCTGGGCCGGATCCCGGCCTGGGCCCGAACCCGAAGGTCCCCTACTTCCCCGGTGGAGCCGTGATGTTGGTGGGGGGCGGGGGAATGGTGTGCGCCGGCCCCGTCGGCCCGGCCGGTTGAAGGGGATTGGACTGCTCGGCCTCGGCGCACTGGTCCCGCAGCGAGACGACGAGGTACTGCTCGCCGACCCGGTTGGTCTCCGACAGCGTCGTCATGAGGGCCTGGAACTGGCCGTCACTGGCCGCCGCCTTGGCCGCAAGGGGGAGGGCGTTGCGCAGCTCCACGTAGGCCCGTTCGCCCAGCCTATTGGCCTCGGCCTGGGTGGGGGCATCTTCAGCCTGCTTGAAGAGGGTCAGGGACTTGTCGACGTGGCCGCAGGCCTGGCGGGCCAGGCCCACGCCACCGTTGCTGCAGGCAGCGAGGCCGACGCTCAGCGCGGCGACGACGATGAGGGGGAGGGCCCAGCGGTGCCGACGCCTGGCCGAGCGGAGAACTCGGCGACCGTCGGCGGCACCAGTCACCCGAGCCAGCTACCGGCGGACTCGAGGAGGTAGCGGCTCACGGCCAGGCAGCGGTCGAACACGTCGCACATCATTTCCTCACCGGCCAGGATGCGGGTGAGCGAGACCGGGCACCGGGCCACGATGGTGAGGCGCCGTTCGGCCGCATCGGTGGCCGAGGCGTAGGAATCGATGGCCGACACCTCGAGCGGGAGCTCGATGCCCCCGATACCGGCCAGGTCGATGGCCAATCGGAGCAGGTCAGGGCCATTGGGGAGGGGAGGAAGGGCCCACGTGAAGGTAAGCGGGAAGTGGAAATTGTCGGGCGGGTCCTCGTCGTCGGGCAGGCCGAAGACCACGTCCTCGAAGGCGAGCAGGGTCCTCGGGTCTACCTCCAGACCGAGGTGCAGGTCGAGCGGGCCACCGCAGCCGTCTTCGGGGTGCAGCTCCACTTCCCAGACCTGGCGGAGGGAATAGGTCTCGACGAAATGACGCTCGTCGTGAACATGGAACCCATGGTCGACGGAGTGATCCTTGAGGTCGGCCACGTACCCGGCCACGTCGATGACTGCCACAGGCAAATCAGCCTATCGGGCCTCCAGCCGTCGGTGAACCCGTGGACGACGGTCGAGGCCCGCCGGCGGTAGCGTCGACCGCATGGACGACGATGCGCTGCTGGCCGTTCTCCACCGGAGCGCCACCGCGGTGGCCGATGCCCTCGGTGGTCTGGGCGATTGGGGCCCGGCCGGTACGCGACCGGGACAGTACCGCTCGGACCTGGTGGCCGATGCGGCCGCCATCGAGGTCCTCGACGGCGCCGGCCTCGGGGTCCTGTCCGAGGAGTCCGGGACCCACGACGAAGAGCGTGAGGTGGTGGCCGTCCTCGACCCGCTGGACGGGTCGACCAATGCCGCCCGTGGGATTCCCTGGTACGCCACCAGCGTCTGTGCGGTGGACGCCGATGGGCCCCGCGCCGCCGTGGTGGTGAACCAGTCGTCGGGGATCCGGTTCGAGGCAACTCGGGGAGGGGGGGCACGACGGGACGGGAAACCGATCCGGACGTCGGGGTGCACCGTGCTGGGGGAGGCCATCGTCGGATTCTCCGGGTACCCGAGGAGATACTTCGGATGGTCCCAGTACCGCCAGCTGGGCGCGGCCGCCCTCGACCTCTGTGCGGTGGCCGAGGGCGTCCTCGACGGGTACGCCGTGGTCGGGAACTCCTCGCTCGGGGCATGGGACTACCTGGGCGGCATGCTCATCTGTCGTGAAGCGGGCGCGGTGATCACCGAGTCACTCGGCCGGGAGCTCGTGATACTCGATCACCAGGCGCGTCGGACACCGGTGGCCGCTGGGACGCCGGAGCTGCTCCAGACCTTGCGCGCCGGCGCCGCGGATAGCGTGGTGCCTTCGGGCGTTTAGCTCAGTTGGTCAGAGCAGCTGCCTTACAAGCAGCAGGTCATCGGTTCGAGTCCGGTAGCGCCCACCACCTGGGAAAATAGTAATGGAGGTACTTGCCCAGCGCTTCAACACCTGATGACTTCAGGGCCCGAATCAGGCTACCGAAGTCCTCGCAGGCAACGACATTGCCGAACTGCTGCGAGGCTTCGAGCTCTCGCTCCGGGCGCGCAACCGGTCCCCGAAGACAATTAAGGGGTACCGGGAAGCGGCCGAGCTGTCCGGGAGTTCCTCGTCCGAGTCGGGATGCCGACCGAGGTCGACCGGATCACCCGTGAGCACGTCGAGGCGTTCATCGCCGACCAGCTCGAGCGCTGGAAGCCAACGACCGCTCAGGTCCGATACGGGGGCCTCCGCCAGTTCTTCAAGTGGGCAGTCGACGACGGGGAGATCAAGGTCTCGCCCATGGCCAACATGGGGCCGCCCACGATCCCCGATGTGCCGGTGCCGGTGGTCAGTGACGACGACCTGAAGAAGCTCCTGAAGGCCTGCGAGGGAAATTCGTTCGAGCAACTCCGTGACACCGCGATCCTGCGGGTATTCATCGACTGCGGCGCAAGGCTCGCCGAAGTGACGGGCCTCCGGGTCGAGGACGTTGATCTTGATCTCAAGGTGATTCTCGTGGTCGGAAAGGGCAAGCGGCCACGTGCTGTCCCGTTTGGAATAAAGACAGCGAAGGCGATCGAGAAGTACCTCCGCTACCGGTCCCGGCACGCACAGGCAGCGCTGCCAGATCTGTGGATCGGCTCGAAGGGTCGGCTCACCGACTCGGGAGTTGCTCAGATGCTCCGCCGCCGATGCAAGGACGCCGGCCTCGAGCAGCTTCACCCCCACCAACTCCGCCACACTGCCGCGCACAACTGGCTGGCAATGGGCGGCAACGAGGGGGACGCTATGCGGCTGTTTGGCTGGCGCTCCCGCCAGATGCTCAGCCGGTACGGGGCGAGTGCCGCTGACGAGCGGGCCAGGGACGCCTACCACCGGCTCTCTCCGGGCGACAGGCTCTGAGGTGACGGGGGGTCGGCCGGTGGCGCGCACCCTCGTTGTAGAGTGAGAGCGTTGTGCTCTTGGGATTAGTTCCTAGGGTGCGATGACAGGGCCAAGTGGCCAGAGGTGAACGGGTGCGTCGGAGGGGTGTTCGAAAACCCTCAAGGAGAGCGTTCGAAGTTATTTGGTGAGGTCCGGCATACCACCGGGCAAGCATGACGGTCGCAGGCTCGAACGAGCGGCCCAATGCGGTGTTTCCTCGCTGTTTCACTCTGGCGCAACTTACCCGGCAGCTCTGACCACCCCTTTGGCTACGTGCGACCTTCTTGCTGACGTTCCCCACTGACGGGACGCGCCAGAAGGTCAGATCACCATGTCAAGCACCACCGCTGAACGGACGCTGCGCGCCCGGCTAGCAGCACACGCCCTGCATGCACAGGGCGGCACCAACACCGCACCGGCCAGAAAGGCCTTCGACGCCCGCTTTGAGCGCGCCGTGGACCCCGACCGCACGTTGGACCCGGTCGTCCGGGCGAAGCGCGCCGAGCACGCCCGGAAGGCGTACTTCCTCGGCCTCGCGCTGAAGTCGGCTCAGGCTCGGAGGAAGGCGAGTTGACCGCCGTCCCGGCCACCGTGTTGCCCATCGGCAACACCACGGGCACGGTTAGTGGGACTAGACCAACAAGGCGGTCCCAGGCACAGATCGAGGCCCTCAAGGCTGCCCTGTACGAGGTGACGGCCGAGATCAAGCCGGCCAGCGTCCGGCAGGTCTACTACCAGATGGTGTCGAGGGGGTTCATCGACAAGACCGAGGCCGAGTACAAGGGAACTGTCTGCCGGCTCCTGGCGGTGATGCGCAAGGAGAAGGTGATGCCCTACGGCTGGCTCGCTGACTCAACCCGGTGGATACGGAAGCCGCGGTCCTTCTCCAACCTCGCCCAGATGCTCGAGGAGCAGGCGCGGTTCTACCGCCGGGCACTCTGGGACACCCAACAGGTGGACGTCGAGGTCTGGTTGGAGAAGGACGCCTTGGCCGGCGTACTGATCGAGGTCACCGAGGAGTGGGACGTCCCGCTGATGGTGACCCGTGGTTACTCGTCCCTGAGTTTCCTGAACAGCGCGGCCGAGCTCATGGCCGACAGAACCTGGCCCACGTTCATCTATTACCTGGGTGATCACGACCCGTCCGGGGTGGACATCCCACGGGTGGTGGAGGAGAACCTGCGGGAGATGGCCCCGGAGGCCGATATCAGGTTCGAGCGCCTGGCAGTCCTGCCAGACCAAATCATCAACATGGAGTTGCCCACGAGGCCCACCAAGAAGACGGACACCCGCTCCAAGGGGTTCCGGGGTGAGTCCGTGGAGGTCGACGCCATCGCCCCGGACGAGCTTCGCGGGCTAGTCGGTGACGCCATTACGTCTCACATCGACCAGGACGCCCTCGATCGACAGCTCCATCAGGAGGAGCTTGAGCGGGAGACGCTGGCCCTCATGCCCGAGAGGTGGGCGGCGACGTGACCGACGGTCCTGCCAAGGAAGAAGAGTTCTACTACTACGATCCCAGCCCCAACACCAAGAAGGTCTATGACCCCACCCTCAGCAAGAAGGGCAAGAAGGGCAACGGGGCTGTTTATGTGAGTCGGCCGCTGCTCAAGCTGTTTCCGACGCGCATAGATGGCAAGATCGGAGGGGTCAGGCAGGCCATGGCGGTCGTCGGCTACGACGAAGGCGCTGGATCACAACTCGCCGGCGCGGTGCTGAAGTTTCGGGTGGCGAAGAAGTCTGGAGTCACGGCAGCGTGGAGTCAGCTTCGGACAGCAGCAGATGCGGCCCTCGTCTACGACGCACAGGGGGTCCACGTCATAGAGCTGTCTGGGTTGAAGATACGTGTGATCTTCACCCTGTACGACGACGAACTCACCCAGTGGGACTACTCCCCCCACGATTGGGAGCAGCGGCCTCGGCAACCCAAGTTGCCAGGGCCCGGAAAGCACCCCGTTCCGTCTGAGGAGTTGCCGTGTCCCTTGTGCGACGACCACAACTACGGAGCTAACGGTCGCCTCTGCAAGCGTCACTGGCGCCAGGACTACGAAGCCGGCCTTCGCACGTACGAGAAGCTCAATCTCAAGCCGGGGACCGAGCCGATAGACGAACACAACACGCGACCCAAGACGGGCCGAGGCATTCCCGCTGACCCAACGGGAGACAGGGCGTCGGACAGGGCTGACACCGGCGAGGTCGACGGACTGCTCCGGGATGAACTGCTCACGCCGTCCGAAGCAAAGGTGCTCGGTCTGTTTGCGGCCGGGTGGAATCATTCGGAAGTGGCCCAAGAGATGGGCGTCAGCCGCGGCACGGTGGGCAAGCACCGGGAGCGAGCTCAGAAGAAGTTGAGCCCGCGTCGCCGTCGCCTCACATGGCGCGAGGAGATGGCCCGCTCGGTTCCGGTCGTCAAGGTCAAGAGGCGCCAACCGCCTCGGTCGCTCCTTGGCCAGGACAGCGACGTCAGCCTGAGGCGAAAGGACGAAGTTGTCTGCCCGCGTTGCTACCTGATCGTGCGTCGTGGGCTGATGGACGGCGACAGGTGCAACACGTGCTCCGAAACTTTTTCAGATTCCTTGTCTACAAACAGCCAAGTTGTCCCCCTTATAGAAGGACAGGACCACGCGCCTCTTTTTTTGGAGAGGTGTGTTTAACAATGCGCCCACAAGGAGGTGCCCCATGTACAACAGCCCGAGAACCATCGCTCGCAGATGGGACGTAAGCGAGCAAACGGTGTACCGCTGGATCTCCTCGGGACGGCTGCCCTGCACTCGACCGGGTGGTCGCCTCATCCGTGTCAGCGATGCGGACCTACAGCAGTTCATGGCCGCTCGCGGTCTCGCCTGACCCCTAGACACGGAAAACGCCGGCCCTGCCAGGCCGGCGCATCCATTCACGTCCCCCTATCCAAAGGAACACCGATGACTGTAACACCAATCGCATCCAAAGGTGGTGCTGCTTTGTGACCGCCGCTCGGTGGGCCGCCATCCCGGTCTCATACCAGTTCGACCCGCGGGTGCTGTCCTTGTCCGTCGAAGCCGAGGTGTTCTGCACGCGCGCCTGGCTGTACGCCGCAGACCACGGCACAGATGGTGCTGTCCCCCTCTCGGCGTTGCCGCTACTCGCCATGAAGCTGACAGCCGAACCCCACGGTCTAGTGGAAGAACTGATCGCCAACGGTATCGCCAAGCGCAAGAAGGACGCCGTCGTTCTGGTCGACTTCCTGTCGGTGAACCCTACGGCCAAGCAGGTGGAGGCAAAGGTCCAGAAGGCCAAGAAGGCCGCGTTCGCACGGTGGTCGGGAACCAAGCCTGCTCCGGATGGCGACGAGTCAGCGGCCGATGGGGAGTCGGAACCATCACCCGGCGGGGACGGGGACACAGGCACGTCTGGTGCTCCAAGCAATGCAGATGCAGTGCCCGGTGCAGTGCCCGGTGCTTATGCACCTACAGACCTACCTACCGACCTACCTAACCAACCGACAGGTGTGAACGACGGTGAGTGCCCTTCATCTTTTGAGAGAGAAAAAGAAGATGCTCTCGCGAGTGAGTTACAAGGGCAGGTCGCCGAACTAGCAGCAAGCTACCGAGTGGCGGACTTCCGATGACCTCCGACACGGTCATCAACAAGTCACACAGGCTTCTCACCGATGGGAACGTGTTCGTCAAGTGGTCGACACCGGAGCACGTCTGCGCGGTCGTCAGGGGCGACTCAGGAGTGCATGACGTCCACCTTCACAGTGGTCACTGGAGCTGTTCGTGTGACGCGGCGAGAGACCTGCAGCCACCTGGCAGCCGTGATGCTCGTCACCGTTCCCGAGAAGAAGAACTGATGGCTCGAAAGTGGAACGCCACACGACGTCGACAGGAGGCGAAGGCGTTCAGACGCAAGAAGGCGAACCGGGCGAAGCGCATGGCCAAACTCCAGGCTCAGCGTCAACGTCCACGTCATGTTGCGCGAGCGCTAACTATCGCGAGCACCCAGCTAGCGCAGTTCCTGGACCCTGCTAGCAGCCCTGGTCAGAGCGTTGCCGCAGACGACGAGGACGCAGCATGACCATAAGCCCAGGTCAGAGCACCTTACCGGGTGTAGATAACGCACAGTTAGCTGCTGTCAGAGCGGTCGAAGGAGGACCATGAATCAGCCAGCACGCGGCTATTCGTGGCCGCCATTCCAGCCAGGCCACACGCTGTCGACAGTTCACGGCGCCGAGTCACCGCGAGTCATCGCTGCCAAGGCCAAGGAAGTGCACGAAGCGCTGCTCGAGTGCGCACCGTATCTCGCCGAGGACAAGTTCCTGCCGGCGGTCAACCGCTACCTGACGGCGGCTGCACGCGAGGCATTGCTCGACAACCACATCCAGTCGGTATCGGCCAGCAAGGGCGCGGGCGCTGTCCCGCTGCGCATGTGGGAGCAGGTCACCGCTGCCGCACGCCTGGCAGCCAAGCTCGGCTCAGACCTCGGACTCGACCCGCTCGGCCACGCCCGCATCAGGGCGCTGTCAGCCGGTGCCGAAGCCACACAAGCGGCCATGACGGACCTACGCCAACGAGGCGCAGCGCTGGTCGAGGCGCAGCAAGCCAAGGAGACCCCACCCCACAGGAGCGCAGAGCCCCGCAAACGCACGTCGGGCAGCGAAGTACCGGACGCCCACGAACAGGAGACAACCCCATGAAACTCACCACAGGCGGTGTGACCGTCAACATCGAGCTAGAGCCCGTTACCGACCGGGTTCTAGGTGGACCGGACAACACCAGTCCGCTCGCCAAGAATGACTCCACCGCGGGGGAAGCAATACTCGCCAAGGGCACCGGCACCAGCGACACCGTCACCGAGATCGACCGTCTGCTCGCCAAGGCCGACGCCACCACCGACATCTGCCTACGTGCCGGCTACCGCGAGAAGGCGGCGCTGCTGCGGGGTGCGTCATGAGCGCCCTCCTTCCTGGCACTGGCTACGTGCTCGAGCAGGAGGTCGACGGCAATCGCCTAGTGGTGCCGCTGCCTGGCTGGTCGGTATCAGAGAAGGGCGAACTGACCCCGCTGGCGCCCCAACTGGCCGGCCACTGGTACGTCCGTCCGCAGATGGAAGGCGACGCCCGCTGCATCAACGTCACGGCAGGCTGGTTGCGGCGCTGCGCCACCACGGCACCCGGTCCGTTCGGCCCAGTCCACAACCCCGGCTACGTCCAGGATGCGTCGTGAAGCGCCGTCTGGTCGGTCACGCCTTCCTCGATGCCGAGTCTGCCCACAAGTTCGGCGTCCCGGTGGACGGCAACGAGGTCGCGGTCTGCACCTGCATTGACGACAAGACGCGGGAACGGTGGACGATGGTCGCCGATCGTGTCGCTTTCGAGGCCTGCCAGGCCCACGAGATCGAGCGTCTGACGGACCGAGAATGCGACGGGGCGAGCATCGACGAACTCCGGGAGCGCGCCTACGGGCGCATCGTGGAACGGTCACGGCCACTGGACTTCCCCTTCGAGACGCCAGGATGGCCTGAGGACTGGAAACCAAGTGTCGGGGCACAATGACGCCCTGAGTGTCCTAGCGGGCCTTAGAATTAATTCTAGGGGCCTCTGGGGCGAAGTCGCCGCAGAGTTCCAATGGGACGACGCCCGCGCCATCTTCAGCGACGAGGGTCCGCGCTGGCACTTCCTCACCCGCCCTCGCGGTGGGAGCAAAACGACGGACTTAGCCGGCGTTGCCCTCAGTCCTGGCTCGCCGTCGAGGCCCAACCGGGCGAACGCGGCTACGTGGTCGCCTCCGACCGGGACCAAGCCGCGTTGCTGATCGACGCCGCTGCAGGATTGATCGACGGCACACCCGCCCTCGCCGCCGTTCTATCGGTCAACGCCTACAAGATCACGGCGCAGTCGGGCGCCACCGTCGAGGTCATCCCCGCCGACGGCGCCAGTGCCTTCGGTCTACGCCCCTCGCTGGTGGTGGTCGACGAGTTCGCCCAGTGGCCCGAGACTCGGAACGCCCGCCGCGTCTGGCTCGCCCTCATTTCGAGCGTCGGCAAGGTGCCCGGATGCCGCATGGTCGTCCTGACCTCGGCCGGCGAGCCCTCACACTGGTCGTTCAAGATCATCCAGGAGGCCCGAAAGTCGGCCGATTGGCGGGTCAACGAGGTCGAAGGCCCGCTGCCATGGGTTGATCTGGCCAAGCTCGAGGCCCAGCGGCCGTTCATGTTGGACTCAGAGTTCGCTCGGTTGCACCTGAACCAGTGGACACAGGCGGAAGATCGCCTCGTGTCCGCGGCCGATCTTGGCGCAGCAGCCGTGCTCGACGGCCCACTAGAGCCACAACCCGGCGTCCGCTACGTGGTCACGCTTGACGTTGGCCTGACCAACGACGCGTGCGTGGCCGTCGTGGCCCACGCCGAGCAGCGTGGAGACGACAAGGCCGAAGCACGGCGCCTCGTGGTCGACCGCATCGCCCGGTGGCATGGCACCAAAGCCACGCCAGTGAGCCTGGACGAGGTCGAAGCCTGGGTCGCCACCTCGAGCGAGACCTACAACCGTGCGCCGGTCCACGCCGACCCCTGGCAAGCGGCGGGCGTCCTACAGCGCCTCGCCAAGCGTGGCGTCATCGCCGAGCAGTTCGTGTTCAGCTCGACCAGCGTCGGACGAGTCGGTCAGGCACTCCACCTGGCGCTGCGAAACCGGCTGATCTGGCTTCCGAAGGACGACGAGCTCCTCGCCGAGCTCGCACGGGTCCGCCTGCGAGAGACGTCACCCGGCGTTGTCCGCCTGGACCACGACAGCGGTCAGCATGACGACCAGGCGGTGGCAATCGGTATCGCCGTATCCGTCCTGCTCGGCTCAGAACTGAACTCACCGGCAAAGAACTACCTCGAATACATGGCGGCGCCGAAACAGGCGGCAGCCAACGACAATCACGAGGTCGGCTGGCGATGGACACCCATCCCAGAGCCGGCGTTCGCACCGGAGACGGCCGCAACCCTGGCCATGCTCCGGTCACTTAACCCAGATTCTTTTTAAACCCACAACCCACAAGAGGCAGCGTCATACAAGGATAAAGAGCAATCCCACGAGGTGCCCGAAGGCACGGGAGAAGCTAAAGATCCAGGTTGGGCGTGTGCAGTTTGGTAGTGGCAACACAATAACCACCAAACTTGTAAAGGATATTAGACAATATGTCTACACCATCGCTCCCGAGATCGGGAGATATGTTCAGCGATGCTCAGAGCAACGCTGAGATTGCCGATCGGCACGAGCGGCTCGTCAAAGCAATGACGGAAGCCACGGTCGACGGCGTACGGGGTGAGACTTACTTCGACGGCACCCACGACAGTGGCGCCGCCCTCGTCAAGTCGCACACCAAAGTCCGCAAGGCAATGACCAAGCAGCTCGAGGCTGGCGGCAGCGCCGTGACGAAATCCGCTATTGGTGCGGTTGAGTCGGCCTTGTCCAACTATTCGACGTCGACGCTCGCCAAAGAGTGGTCGCTCGGCAACCCGATCAGCACCGGCTTGGTCCCCTTCGACCTCGAGGCGCCCGGCAAAGCTCCTCACCCCCCGGCCCACCCCGCTCCGCAACACGATCCCTCGTGTGAAGGGACAGGGTGCCGCTCGTCGGTTCAAGGTGATCTCCGGCTTCACCGGCACTGGCACTGGCGGTATCGGTACGCTGCAGCCAGGCATCACCGAGTCGACCACCAACGTCGGCCCCGGTGGGCTGGCCTACATCCGGCCTCCGTACATCAGCTACGCCGGTTACGACGTCACCCTGACCAATGTGTCGTGGGGTCTGTCGGACTCGGTCTCGTGGCAGGCAGAGTTTGAAGGCCAGGGCTTCGAGGACATCCGTTCTCTGTCCAACACCGCCCTGCTCTACTCGACCATGCTGATGGACGAGCGCCTCATGCTCTACGGGCGTGGCACCACGGCCAACGGCTATGCCGGTGTCCTGGCCGCTCCCGGCTCCGTCACCGCTGCTTCGGCTTCGGTCGGCGGGTCGCTGGCTTCTGGCGTCTGGACCTACGTGGTCGCCTCTGACGCTGGAGACCTGCTCGGTACGACTGGTGCGTATCCACCAGTCCGCCACCACGGCAGAGGCTTCGGTTACCGTCCCCGCCAGCGGTGCGTTCACCGTCACGGTCGGTACGGATGCTGCTGGAGCCCTTGGCTACAACGTCTTCGTTGCCTCCGTCCACGGTGGCCCGTACTTCTATGCGGGACGCTCCGGGTACAACAAGATCCTGGTGCAGTCGGCTACGCACCACGACCGCTTCGGTCGCTGCATCCGCCGCTGACACGTCCGCCGTTGCGACGAACTTCGACGGCCTGTTGACCAACATTGCGGCCAACGGGTACTCGACGAGGTTGAACAGCACCTTCTCGACCAGCACCCCTGGTGTTGAGTTCCAGACCATGTTCAGCTCGGTCTTCGACTCGGTCAAGGCTGACCCCGACGAGATCTGGATGAACGGTCACGACCGTAACCAGCTCTCCAACGCGCTGTTGGCAGGTAACAACGTCAACAACTACGCGGTCAGGATCAACGAGCCGTCGAACGCCACCGGCGTAACGGTCGGTGCCATCGTGCAGGGCGTGGTCAACCAGATCACGGGTAAAGAGGTGGAGTTCAACGTCCACCCCTGGATGCCTCAGGGTAATGCTCTGATCCGTTCCCGTACACTGCCCATCCCCGACTCGAACGTCAGCCAGACGTCCGTGATGTCGATGGTTCAGGACTACGCCGCGATCCAGTGGCCCGCCGTTCAATTTTCCTACGATTGTTCGACAATTTCGGTGGGCTGTATGGCGCACTACGCACCGGCTTGGTCGGGCGTGGTGTCGGGGATCGTCCAAAACGGCTAGTCCCTAAGTCTTCGTAGGGAGGTTTCCCGGCCGAGACGTCCTTCCTCGGCTGCCCTACGAACAGGGAGCGCGCCCCCGGTCCGGTTAGTCATGTCTCCGGGCCGGGTGGCGCCCCCATCTTTTCAAGTTCTCGCAGGGGGTCTCTACTTCCGAGCCTGACTTCACTCGGTTGCCCTGCGACGGTGCGCGCCCCCGGTCCGGTTTCTCGTCTTTCCCGGATCGGGGAGCGCGCCCACCTTTCCAAGTTCTCACGGGGTTCTTCACAGCCGGGGTCTTTTGTCTCTTTCTCCCCGGTGCCCCGTGAAGGGCTGCGCCCCCGGTCCGGTCTGGGGAGTCCGGGCTGGGGCGCACCCACCTATCCACCTAAACGAACGGAGCACCTGAAGAGATGATCGACCCACAACAGTTCGAGCTCGGAGCAGGGACCGCCGAGGACCGCCTAGCGACCGTCGAGCGGTGGATCGCGGCCCAGAACCCGCTCTTGGATCACCTCGCCGATCGGGCCGTGAAGCTGGAGGCGGCCTCGGGCAACAACGCCGTGGTGCGTCGCCGATCCTCCCGAGTGGCCGGGGCTCAGGCTGGTGGAGGACGAGGACGACGCTGCGGGCTGACGCGACAGACCCCCGGCCGAAACCGTGACATTGTCACGATTCACCGGGGGCCATCGCTCCGAGTCAGCAGGGATGGGATTAGTTCGCCTTGGCATCCTGCTCTAGGCGAACGGCTATGTCAGCGATCATCTGAGATGCCTTGGCGATGCCATTTGCGGCCCGCAGAAGGTCCTTGTGGATCGCCTTCCTCGTCGCTGGGCTGAGGTTCTCCAAATCCTGCTCGGTCATGGCATTTCGGCAATCTGGTCGACGAACTGACCAATGCGGCCCAGGGCGTTGCGCACCATGGCGATCGCCGCGTGGCGTCCCATGCCATCGGTATCGTCCCGGACGATCTGGCCAAGGCCGACGCCGACCCCATAGTCGTACGCCCTCCATACCCGCTCTCCAGCGGTGTCGGACAGCTCCCTGTACGCCTCCCCGGGCACGAGGTCCTTAACGGACTCGAGAAGTTCGTGGAACCGACGTTCGCACTCCATTTCCGTGCTGCCACCGAAATATTGGGGTGCGGCCGGCAAATCGTGGGCAATGGTCATGCCTTCACCGCCTTTGCCTCTGCGGCGTCCCTTTGGTCCAGTATCGCCTTGATCTCGGCGAACTGGTCCTCCAGCTTGTCGGCCATCTCCTCGATCCGATCCAGCCGGGCTGATAGCTCTTCTCGTGTCACTTGGTTCCCCTTTGGGTTCGCTGCGACTCGTGTCGCTTTTGTCACCTTACGCTTGCGCTATGGAATCCGCAAGAGTAATCTTGCAGTGTGGTAAAAACCTCCCGGATGCCGTTCGAAGCCAGACCAGTCGACCCGAAGGCCTGGGCCGCCCTTGACCGCATCGTGGCAGCGAATGAGGCGATGCGGGATGCTGAAGCCGTGCGCAAGGCCGAGGCGGCCAAGCGAGCGGAGGCGATTGCCGAGGCTCGGCGCTACGGACTGTCGCTCGATGCCATCGCCGAGCGACTCGGAGTCAGCAGGGAGCGTGTGCGACAGATGTCTCTCAGGGCGTGCAAGTGAGTCCTCGTGTCTACGTCACCAGCCGTGGTCGGACGGGCGTCTCGTTCGGTGTTATCGGGTTCGCCTTCTACGCATTCGCGATGCTTCTCTACGTCCTGATTGCGGCATGCGTAATCGTCGTCATGGTGCTCGTGAGGCTCTGTATGGCTGGGGGACAGGCGTACCAGCGAAAGAGGCGCCCGCCACCACCAGGGAGTACCGTTCGACCATGACGGCCGAAGACATTGGACCTCCCGAGATCTCGCCACCCACCAGAACCCTGGTGCTGGGGGTGGACGGGAACCAACAGACGCAACTGCTGTGGATCGAGGGTCTGCTGCCCCTTCCGATCGGCTCGGTAATCAACCTGGACAACATTCCAGGCGCCCCGGTCGTTCCGTTGGATGAGGAACGGTTCCCGAATGGTCGAGCCGACGCCGAGGTCATCGGAGTACGCCTATGGGGTGCGCTCAGTGAGTCTCGAATCCTCGTCCTCGAAGTCAGGCTCTGCGATCCATCCTCGACCGGAGACCTCCTCCAGTTGGACTGATTCAACACCTGCTAACTATTCGGTTCCGTACCTGGGGCGACCAGGGATAACCGCACCCCGCACACCGTAAAGCCCAGTCTTGCTTACAAGCAGCAGGTCATCGGTTCGAGTCCGGTAGCGCCCACCACCTGGGAAAATAGTAATGGAGGTACTTGCCCAGCGCTTCAACGCCTGATGACTTCAGGGCCCGAATCAGGCTACCGAAGTCCTCGCAGGCAACGACATTGCCGAACTGCTGCGAGGCTTCGAGCTCTCGCTCCGGGCGCGCAACCGGTCCCCGAAGACAACCAAGGGGTACCGGGAAGCGGCCGAGCTGTCCGGGAGTTCCTCGTCCGAGTCGGGATGCCGACCGAGGTCGACCGGATCACCCGTGAGCACGTCGAGGCGTTCATCGCCGACCAGCTCGAGCGCTGGAAGCCAACGACCGCTCAGGTCCGATACGGGGGCCTCCGCCAGTTCTTCAAGTGGGCAGTCGACGACGGGGAGATCAAGGTCTCGCCCATGGCCAACATGGGGCCGCCCACGATCCCCGATGTGCCGGTGCCCATGGTCAGTGACGACGACCTGAAGAAGCTCCTGAAGGCCTGCGAGGGAAATTCATTCGAGCAACTCCGTGACACCGCGATCCTGCGCGTATTCATCGACTGCGGCGCAAGGCTCGCCGAAGTGACGGGCCTCCGGGTCGAGGACGTTGATCTTGACCTCAAGGTGATTCTCCGTCCCCAGTTACTCAAGCCGAGGGCAGCAAGGGATGGTTCATCAACGCACGTGCGCCTACAGATGGCCGACGCACGTTCCTCCATGGCTATTGCTGTTCGTGCCGTCTGGGCAGATCGTGTCCGACCACTTGATCGAGTTGAAGGCGCCGCCGGTGGTCGTGGCCCCTTTCAGGTTGGCATTGGTCAAGTTGGCATCGTTCAGGTTCAATCCGTTCAGGCTTGCACCCTGCAGATTGGCCCCGCTGAGGTTGGCAAAGGCCAAGTTGGCCGAGCTCAGGTTTGCACCCTGGAGGTTCGCACCGCTGAGGTTGGCAAAGGCCAGGTTGGCACCCTGGAGGTTCGCACCGCTGAGGTTGGCCGAGGCGAAGCTCGCCCGTGTGAAGTTGAACCCGGCGAGGTTCGCCCCTTGCAGGTTGGCCGAGCTCAGATCGCAGCCCCAGAATAGTGCTCGGCACAAGGTCACCGTCTCGCCGAGCGGGTTCGAGGTGGAGCCGAGGAAGCCCACTCCTGGGTTGTAGGTGGCAACGATCGTGTGGTTGCCGGCGGTGGCGTAGTGGACGTGGCACAGGGCGACACCGGCAGAAACAGGCACTGCGCTACAGGCGGCGATGGTGCTCCCGCTATCGGCGAAGGTCACGGTGCCGGTGGACGGTGGGGGCGAGACCGTAGCCGTGTAGGTAACGACTTGCCATGGGGTGGCTGGGTTGGGCGAAGCCGTCACTACGGTCGACGTGGGCGCCGAGTTGACCACGAGGATCGGCTGGCATGAACCACTACTGGCACTGGAGTTGAACCCATCGCTGTCTGCGAAGAAGGCGCTGCCGTAGTAGGTGCCCGGTGTCGCCGGGGTGGTCGTCCCGATGGTATAGGTCCCATTCCCCGCGTTGACGTTGTTGTCGACGCCGAGGGTGAAGGCCAGGTTGTGGCAACTGGGATCGGTGTAGGCACCGAGCGAGATCGACCCCAACGGCTCATTGGGGCTGGCCAGACCACCGCTCAGTGTCCCGGTGAAGGTGACCGGGGATCCGAACGTGGCTGGGTTGGGCGATGCCGACAAGGTCAGCGTCGTCAGTGCGATAGGCGGTGTGTAGGTGATGGTCACCTGGCCGTTGCCGAGGTTCGTGCCGGTCTGCGTAATGGTCGAGGCGCTGAACGAGGAGCCGCCACCGCCACCGCCGATCTCGGTGCCGGAGCCGCCGCCTCCGCCGTTGTAGCCGCCGCCGCCTCCACCGCCACCGCCGGTGCCGGGAGCCCCTCCGCCCCCGCCGAAGCCACCCGCGCCGCCTTCGGAGCCGCCGCCGCCCCCACCGCCCCCAGCCGACCCATTGACCAGGGCCTTCCCACCGGAAGCATTGCCCGATGGCACTGTCGGACTTCCGCCGTCACCGAGCACCCCGCCACCGCCCGCCGCTGGGCCGCAGATGTTGAAGGGGTCTGGGCCGCCGGCGTCGCCGCCGTTTTCGCTCGTGCCGGCCGCGCCGCCAGGACAGTTGGCCGAGGACCCGCCGGCAGTCGCCGTCGTGGTTGTACTGGCGTTAGAACCCGTACCGGGGAGACCCTCTGCAGCGCCACCTCCGCCTCCCGCGGCGATGAGCAGGTTGGGGGTAGAGATGGCGCCCGTGTACACGAAGGAGCCACCGCCGCCGCCGGCGTTGGGGCCCGCGTAGGCCCCGCCGGGCGAGCCGCCCACGACGACGTGCAGGGTGTTAGTCGGGGTTACGGAGAAGCCGGCCTGCACGTCTGCACCCAACCCTCCCTGGAAAAGGGCCCCGCCGCCCTGGGCGCCCTTGGCGTCGATGGTGACCTGGGTAACACCTGAGGGCACGGTGAAGCTGTCCGCCGAGCCAGTGAAGGAGAAGGTGCAGGTCACCGTCGTGGTGCCGGTGCAGGACGGCCCCACTGTCGCTCCAGCGGGTGACAGCGAAGCAGAGAGCAGACCGACTGCACCCACCCCCGAACCGATAGCCACTGCGGCTCCGATCACGGCCAGACGGCGCGCACGAAAGTGACTGAGATTCAACATGTTTCCCCCGGTGATTTTGGGCTACCACGGACCGTAGCCGGCCCGCGACAGGGAGTCCACCAGTTCGCAAGAATCGGAGCCTGGCACCCCCTTCACATGGACCCCGGCCGTCACACCCCATGGCGCACAATGGCGGCGTGAGCCCACGCGCCTTCGTCACCAGTCGTGGCACCACCGGCGTCTCGTTCGGCTGCCTTGGCACGATCGTGCTCGGATTCCTGTACCTCATGGGGGGTAATCGGCAGTCCATGACTGCCCATGCGCAGGCCCTCCGCCGATTGTGGGGCACTCACCGATGTAGAACGACGTAGGCGGCGCTGGATGGACGATTGGCGCCTAGGACGAATCCGTTGGGGTGGGCCGAGATCCAGGCGAGGTAGGCACCATCGTCCGTCAACTCTGCTGGGTTGTCATTGTCGCACGCCACTGGCAGCGACCGTATCGCCGTGGCGGTAGCTACGAACGGGTCATTCTCGTTTGGATCGCTTCTTTGATCTTCGACTGCCCTGGAGCCGGGATGCGACAGATGGTCCGAGAGTTCGATCAACGCCGTTTCGTCACGGTGCCACGAATACGGGCGTGGTCACATTGAGATACAGATTCGTGGCCGTCCCCGTGGCTGTAACAGCAGGCATCATCCACACGCCATAGACATTGTTGACGATGAGGTTGTGCTCGATGGTGATGCTGAGCGGAGCAACGGCGGCAACGATCACACCGGTGGTTGACGGGTCCACCGAGGGATAGAAGTCCGGGTCACCGTCGAGATTGTTGGTGCCGATGAAGTTGCCTTCAATGGTGTTGCCGTTGACGTCCTGACCGGGTGCGTGGCTGTGAACGGTGACCCCGGCGAGTCCGTTGCCCCACAGGATGTTGTTTTGGACTTGGTTGTTGTAAACGGCTCCACCCGGAAATGGTGTGGCCAGAATCACCCCTGCACCCTGGCCGGCGACGCCGTTACCAGAGATCACGTTATAGGCGATTCTATTGTTGAACACACCGCCGACGGTCGGTTGGGGCAGATCACCGCTGAACGCAGCTGGGTTGTGGCCAGCCACCGTGATTCCGCAGTCCAACGTATTGTTGGACACGTTATTGAAAGCCACCAGGTTCCCATCGGTCGGCCCGAACTCGTCAGTCAACAAGATGCCGCCGCTGTTGTGGTTGACCTGGTTGCCGACGACCGACGAGTTGTCAGCCACCATCAGGTGGATACCCTCACCACAGTCACCCGGGGCCTGGGCCGACCCGTTGCACTCCGGATACGGCGAACTGGTGATAGGTGCCCCGGTCGGATTGCCCTGGTCGTTCTGGATAACGGTATTGCCGCTTACCGTCACGCCGGTGATCGGCGTGCCCGGTACTCCCTGGACGAGGATTCCCTCTCCGATCGCATTCTCGACTACCAACCCCTTCACACTGCTGTTCGATGCCAGTACTTGTACTCCATTGTTGAGGCCGGTGGCATCGACGACGGGATTCCCGATGCCTTGGATGGAGAGCGGCTTTGAGGGCGGCACGACGACATCCTCCGTGTACGTGCCGGGACAGACCAAGATGGTGTTCCCGGGCCCGGCCGCACCTACCGCCGCTCCAATCGAGGCGTAGCTTCCCTGCCCACATCCCACCGTGAGCGTGGTCGGCACTGCTCCAGCCGGTCCTATTCCCACACCAACTACTCCGGCAGAAATAATGAGACCGCCCGCACCAACAAGTGCGACCATTCCCCTGGTGAGTCGATGAACCACGGTTTCTCCTCCGTTTTCAGTGCACGTCAATCTATGGGACTTGCTCTTTCCCGGCAACTAACGCTCGCTGACTCCCGGCGTGCGGTGGTTCGTTCGCCCGGAGGGTCCGGTGGACCCTCCTTTGAGGGCGCACCCACGGACCCCTGTCGTCATAATGCCGATCCTCACGAGGTCGTTCCCAGGTGCCACTATCTCGAGGTTCAGCTGGATGTCGGCAGACCGGATGCCCCGGGACGCGGTCGACGCAACGTGGTCCATCTCGTGGCTATCAGATCTTCACGATGGGAGGGCGCAATAGGCCCAGAGCACAGAGTTGCCGGGCTTCGTCTCGACGGCAGCCGAGCAGGTGGTTGCGGCGGAAGCCACGGCCTGTGAGTAGGTAATCGATGGATTGCCGAACTGGGCGGCGACGGACGCCAACCAGTCGGCCATACCCGAGCCCGACACCACGACACCTGTCGGTGTTCCAGGCGGGATAGCGACCGACCTGGATCCAGGGTCGGACACATGGGGTGCCGTTGGCCTCGCATCATTGCCGTTAAGCACGAATACGAGGTGCAGTGTGCTGCCGTGCCTTATTCCGTAGGAGGCGAGTGATCTCTCGTCATCGAGGACCCTTCCTTTGAAGATCAAGCGCTGATGATTCGGCGGTATGCCGTCTTGGTGCTGGATCTTCTCCTTGACATTCTCAGTGGTCTCACTCAGCCCAGCATGGATGGTCAATGTCCTACCCGCGATTGTCTTCACGAAGATGTGCTCGCCCACGGCGGAATAGGCGGCAGGCGTATCGAAGAAAGGCAGTCCCAAGCACGTACCAACTCCCATGACAACTACCGCAACCAAGGATCGCAGTGGGTGCTCCCCATGAACAAACGCTCGGCGCCGCCGCAAATCCAGACGAACGGGGATCTTTCTCATCGCGAAGTGGCTCATCTTCGCCTCATTCCGGCCAAGAGCAATTGAGTGTACCAGCGGACTGCTCGTGGGCCTATACGGGATGGCCAGGGATCTTTCGTACGAACCGGGGCGCCAGCTGAGATTGATGTCGGTCTCTCGGGAGAGTCAGGGCGTCATCTCATAAAAAGGGCACACCGAGAAAACAATGCCAACGAACCCTGTCGTCCGCGACTAGCCGGTGAATACTTGACCCCGTTCCGGAACATCGTTCCGAGAGTCAAGGGCCACGTGCCACTCTCGGTGCTGGTCTCGCGTTGTTGACCGAGACCCGCATCGTTCCGCGCGGGAATGACCGCGACCCGAAGCTCGAACGCGGTGAGGACAAGGAGCTCGAACCCTTCGACCGCGTTTGCGGGCAACCCGGCGCCAGAATCTGTCGGCCAAGTCGAAGGTGCCTCGGCCGACGTATCCCTTGTCCTGCCCGGGCCCGCTACTGTCGCCGGCCGTCTCTTAGCCACATGCCGAGAAGCGCGGGCCTTGATTCAAGAGCCAGTCCAAGGCGTCATGCCCGGCTCGAAGCTGCGGCAGGATTCGTTTGAGCAGCGGACGTTCAAGACCAGTTCGGCTGCTTCCCCTGTTTCTGTCTTCGCTCGCTCGACGACGGCTGGCTCGCCACAATCGGGCAGGATTCTTCGGTCAGCTTGGTGAGCGCATTGACGAGTTGGGGAACATCAGTGGTGATGGATGGTGGGTCCTTGTCGCTCACGATCATCACCTCTCCATTCGTTCGCTAAAACCGGAAGGACCGACCTGACGACGGGAATCGTCACGGCTCGGACGTAGTCACAACGAGGCTCACTCCCGAACCTTGCGGTTTCGGATCGGCCGACCTTGGGAAACCAAATGGAAGGGACCACGGGGGTCTCGACAGACACGGGGAGCCGATTCGGGTGCTCATACTGCTTGCGTTGATTTTGGTCGCCATATTTGTTGGCCTGGGTTTCGCCATTCATGTGTTGTGGGTCGTTGCCGCCGTCCTCTTCGTCCTCTGGCTGGTCGGCCTCCTCATCGGCCGGGGCGAGAGCGCTGGAAGTCGGAGGTTCTACCGCTGGTAGATCTCGTTGTGTCGTACAACCCGATCAGAAGCGTTGATCCATGGTCAAAGTGCCACTTGTACCGTTGTGTGTGGTCCTGTGCCTCTTGGGTGCGCTGACAGGGGAAGGGCCAACCATCAGGTTGCTTTGGGCAGGTTTGGATGGCGGGCCGGTTGGCTACAAACAATGGATTGCCACGGTCGATCAATAGGGTCGCCGAACAATGTGAGGAGTGATATGGGACTTGCAGACGATGCCAAGAACAAGGCACAAGAAGTAAAGGGTAAAGCCAAGGAGGCGACCGGAAAAGCGACGAATGACCGCTCGATGGAAGCCGAGGGCAAGGGTGACAAGGCCAAGGGCAATCTCAAGCAGGCCGGTGAGAACCTTAAGGACGCCGTCGGCAAGAAATAGGTTGATGACAGTCGCAGTAAAGGGCCCCTGGCTTCCGCCAGGGGTCCTTTTGTGTGCCCCAGGTCGTCGACGCCGGCGTGATCGTCATCGTCATCGTCAAAAGCGAAACACGAAGTCATCACCACCGGCAGCCTGAGCATCGTTCACGCCCCATGGTGTAGACGTGATCGACAATGACATCGCAGAGGACCGCCGGGTTTCCGGGAACGAGCGGGAGTTGGTGAGCTCATAGACCACCCGGCCCGCAGCGTGCCATGTCCCGCCGTGGGCCCCGTCGGCTGATTTTTTCGGTTTTCTTTCAGAGGGCGTCGAATTCGACCGGTCCAATCCGTCTTATTGGTTGGAGCTCGGAACGACAGTTGCGGAGGAACAGTGAAGACCGATTCCCGGAAGTGGTTTGCATTGGCGATCATCTGCGTGGCCCAGTTCATGGTCATCCTGGATGTCTCAATTGTGAACGTCGCCCTCCCATCCATTCAGAGTGGTTTGCATTTCTCGGAGCAGAACCTGCTCTGGGTGTTGAATGCCTATGCCCTGTTCTTCGGTGGCTTCTTGATGTTGGGAGGACGGGTTGCCGACAAGTTGGGACGCCGTCGAGTCTTTGTCACCGGTGTCTCGCTCTTCACGCTGGCGTCACTGTTCTGTGGCTTGGCGACAAGCAGCGGCTGGCTGGTGACTGCCCGCGCGGTGCAGGGACTCGGCGCCGCAATCCTCTCGCCCGCCGCTCTCTCCATCCTCACGGTGACCTTCGATGAGGGGTCAGAGCGCAACAAGGCATTGAGCATCTGGGGAGCAATCGCCGGAGCCGGCGGAGCGTTCGGCGTGCTGCTCGGCGGCGTCCTTACCCAGGAAGTCGGCTGGCAATGGATCTTCTACGTCAATGTGCCCATCGGCTCCCTGGTCGTCCTGGCCAGCCTGTTCATTCTCGCTCCCTCACTGTCGGAAGACGAACGGCGCGGGTTCGATGTCCCTGGCGCCATCACTCTCACCGCCAGCCTCATTCTGTTGGTCTTCGCCCTGGTCAAGAGCACGAGTTGGGGGTGGGCATCGCCGAACACGATCGGCACCTTGGCTGGGGCGGTCATCCTGTTGGGCGGCTTCGTCCTCATCGAACGTCGAACGGCGTCTCCACTCGTACCCCTGTCCATCTTTGGGAACCGAAGTCTCAGAGTCTCCAATATCGTCTCGTTGGCCTTGGGTGCATCGATCTTCTCGATGTTCTACTTCTTGTCCCTCTACATGCAGCAGGTCCTCGGCTACTCAGCCCTCCGGACGGGGATCGGCTACCTCACGATTGCATTTGCCATCATCATCGCTGCCGGGGCCGCTCAGACGCTTGTGGCCAGGGTCGGCGTTCGCAACGTCATGACTGTCGGAATGGTGCTGGCGGCCGGAGGCCTGATCTACTTCACGCAGATAACGCCGCAGGGGACCTACGTGGGCACCTTGCTTCCGGGTTTCCTGCTGGCCGGGGTCGGACTGGGACTCTCCTTCGTGCCAGTGACGATCGGCGCCGTGAGCGGCGTTACCCCAGACGAAGCCGGAGTTGCCTCTGGACTCATCACGACCACCCAGCAGATCGGCGGAGCGCTCGGGGTGGCCGTTCTCTCAACGATCGCCGTCTCGGTCACAACCAGATTCGCCAGTACGCACGGTCACGGGCAGCAGGAAGCAATTGCCGGACTGAATCACGGGTTCTCCGTTGCGTTTTGGTTCGGCGCCCTGTTTGCCGGGCTCGGGGCCCTCATCGCGTTCTTTGGCATGCGCCGGTCACAGACGACCGCCGGTATCGGCAGTGAGTCGGAACGAGAGGCGGCTGGTGCAGAAGTGGCATGACACCGGGGACCGAAGACTGTTACGAGCCGGGAGTGATACCGGCGCCTGTGAGCATCCGACGAAGATCGATCACCATCCGCTCGCCGATATCGGGACCCCGGGGTGCGTCGAGCGTCTCGGTCTCGGCACCGAGGGTCACCTTGAACCGGCCGTCGTGGCCCTCGACGACGCGGCCCACGCTGCGCAGCAGGGACAGAACGTCGTGCCATTGGATGTTGTGGCTGACCGGATGCTGGAAGATCTTCGTCACCGTTGCCCGGTGATGTCCGTCGAGCTTGATGCCCTCAGCCATGTGCCTCTCCTCGATCTGTCCGAGTGCCCCCGGAGACTTAGCACCCGAGCGTAGACCTGCCTGACGACAGGTCGTGCTGTCGGGACTCGTGACGGCTGGCGCCCTACCCCGCCATCGCGGCGACCGGTCGGGCATGATGGAGTCATGGGCTCCGCTGGCGACAAACCGCGTAAGAAAAGGCATCCACTGGCGAAGGTCCCGAAGTACGAGGAACCCAACAGCCTCCCGCTGGGCGGAAGTGGCGGTGGGGAATCTGGCCGTTTCGGCCACGGTTCGGACCACAAGCGCAACGCTAAGCCGGGGCGGGCGGGTTCGCTTCTCCTTCGTATGCTCGGGATGGGGAAGAAGGAGTAGTCCGGGAGGAGGCCGAGCGCTCAGATCACGTCGGCCAGGCGGTCGAGGGACTCCATGGGATCCGTCGTGGTGGCGGTGAAGACCAGTTCGTCGACGCCGGCCTCGGCAAAGCGATCGATTGTCGACCGGATCGCCTCCGGCGAG
>CAWDKW010000001.1:0-71420 GCA_963803065.1 uncultured Acidimicrobiaceae bacterium | reverse complement strand
TGAGCGAGTTGCTCTTGGGCGACGAACGGGAGGCCGTTGCCGCGGCCAGCCGCCACCTGGCCGAGCGGGGGCTCGTGATCGGAACGGCGGGCAACATCTCGGCCCGCCGGGGAGACCTGGTCGCGGTCACCCCCACCGGGGCCGACCTCGGCACGGTGACGGCGAAGATGGTCACGGTCATCGATCTCGACGGTGCGGTCGTGGACGGAGACCTCGCCCCCACCTCCGAGGTGCCCCTGCACACCGGCATCTACGCCGGCACCAATGCCCTGGCCATCACCCACGCCCACGCCATGGCCTCCACCGCCCTCTCGTGCACCCACGACGAGCTGCCCGCATTGCACTACAGCTGCCTGGGCCTTGGCGGGACCCCCCGGACGGCGGCGTACGCCACCTTCGGCTCGCAAGAGCTGGCCGACAACGTCATCGAGGCGCTGAAGGGCCGGAACGCGGCCATGATGCAGAACCACGGCTCGGTTGCCTACGGCAGCACGATGGCCGAGGCCATCGAGCGCCTCGAGCTCCTCGAGTGGCTGGCTGAGCTGTACTGGCGCGCCTCCTCGCTGGGAACGCCCCGCGTGCTCACCGACAAGGACTTCGAAGCCATCATCGTCTCGGCCATGGAGCGAGGGTACGGCAGCACCAAGAAGGTCTCCAAGGGCTGAGAACCTGCGACGCCGTCGCCGGTCGCGGTGGACCGGGTCCGGTTGACCACGGGTTCGCCCCGGCCCCGATCGACGGGTGAGAATGCGCCATGGCTGTCCTGGGACTGGGCCTCGCCGCGTTGGGCCGGCCGGGGTATCTGACCGTTGGCCATGGCGCCGCTCTCGGCGCCGACCGGTCGATCGATGCGCTCCGGGCACGGAGCGATCAGGTGTGCGATGCAGCCTGGGAAGGGGGGATCCGCTGGTTCGACGCGGCCCGCTCCTATGGCCGGGCCGAGGAGTTCCTGGCCGGGTGGCTGACCCGCCGGGCCATCGAGCCGGAGCGGGTCGTGGTCTCGTCCAAGTGGGGGTACACCTACACGGCCGACTGGGCGGTGGACGCGGCGGTGCACGAGATCAAGGACCACTCCGCTGCCGCCCTGGCCCGCCAGTGGCCGGAGACCGACGCCCTCCTCGGACCGTGGTTGCGGCTCTACCAGGTCCACTCGGCCACCATCGAGTCCGGGGTCCTCGACGATGCCGGGGTCCATCGGGCCCTGGCCCGGTTGGGCGTGCCCGTCGGACTCAGCCTCAGCGGTCCGCACCAGTCGGGTACCCTCCGCCGGGCGCTCTCGATCGCAGTCGACGACAGGCCGCTCTTCTCCGCCGTCCAGGCCACCTGGAACCTCTTCGAGACCTCGGCCGGCCCTGGCGCTGGCCGAGGCCAAGGCCGCCGGTTGGACGGTGATCGTCAAGGAGGCGCTGGCCAACGGGCGCCTCGCCGTACCCGGGCCAGCGACCGCGGCCCTGGGCGAACGTCCCGACGTGATCGCGCTCGCCGCCGCGTTGGCCCAGCCCTGGGCCGACGTCGTGCTCTCTGGAGCGGCAACCGTGTCCCAGCTGCGCTCGAACCTGGCGGCTCTCGACGACGCCACGGAGCAGGACGCCGATCGGCTGACGACGCTCGCCCAGGAACCAGAGGTCTATTGGAACGAGCGGTCCGCCATGCCGTGGACGTGAGCGCCCGGCGTTCTTCCGCTTCGACACGCTGCCCGCCGCGGTGGATAGTGTCTCTATCGACCAACCCCGTGGGAACAACTCCGTGGGACCAACTCGGTGGGAGGCAGCATGGTTGGAGGCAGCACGGTTGGAGGCAACATGGTGGCAGGCGACAACCGAATCGCCATCAGCCGGATCGTGAACGCTCCTCCTTCCGAGATCTTCAAGGTGGTCACCGACCCGAACATGCAGGTCGAGATCGACGGATCCGGCATGCTCGAGGCGGCGCCAGGCTCGACGCGGCTCGAGGCCGTGGGCGACACCTTCGAGATGGAGATGGACCGGGAGCCCCTCGGTGACGTCCCGATGGGAAAGTACAAGGTCCTCAATACGGTCACGAGGATCGTGCCGGATGCCCTCCTCGAGTGGAACGTGGGCTCGGCCGAGCAGGGTCCGTACGGCCACGTCTACGGTTGGGCGATCGCCGAGGTCGGTCCTGGTGCGACCGAGGTGACCAACTACTGCGACTGGAGCGATGTTCCCGAGAACGTTCGCGAGCACTTCCCGATCGTGCCGGCGGCGATGATGGAGAAGTCGGTCGAGAAGTTGGCCGACCTCGTGGACCAGGACCCCACACCGCAGGACTGACGTCCGGCGCCGTATCCACCCAGTCGCTCGGGACGGCGACCGCTGATCGGGAAACGGCGACCGCTCATCTAGAAGGGGAATGTATGGCAGGCAAGGTGGCGTTCGTGACCGGAGCCAGTCGGGGGATCGGAAAGGCCGTGGCCGTCGAGCTGGCCGGCGCCGGGTTCGACGTGGCCATCACGGCCAGGACGGTGAACAGCGGCGAACGGCGCGAGCACTCCTCGACGATCAGCTCGACCGACCTCTCTCCCCTACCGGGAAGCCTGTCGGAGACAGCGGCTCTGATCCGGGACACCGGCCAGGAGGCACTGCCCGTCCCGGCCGACCTGCTCGACCGGGCGTCGCTCGGCGCCGCGGTGGCTTCGGTGCTGGGGAAGTGGGAGCGAATCGACCTGGTCGTGCACAACGGCCGCTATATCGGGCCTGGTCACATGGACCGCTTCCTCGACACCCCGATCGAGCTCCTCGAGCGACAGCTCGAGGCCAATGTGGTGGCACCCCTGGTGCTCAACCGGCTGATCCTGCCGTCGATGATCGAGCACGGCGGGGGGACCGTGGTCAACATCACCTCGGCGTCCGGCTACGGCGACCCCACCAAGCCGGCCGGGGAGGGTGGTTGGGGCATGGGATACGGGATCTCCAAGGGCGCATTCCAGCGGATCGCCGGGTTCCTGGCCGTCGAACTGGGCGATCAGGGCATCCGCTGCTACAACGTCCAGCCCGGGCTCATCGCTACCGAGCGCATCGGCCAGGACATGGTCAAATTCGGGATCTCGAACCTGGGTGCGCCCCCAGAAGTGGTAGCGCGGGTCGTGGGCTGGTTGGCAACCGACGACGAGGCCCTGGCCTACAACGGGAGGACCATCGAGGCCCAATGGTTCTGCCACGACCGCAAGCTCCTCGACGGCTGGGCCGGCCCGAGGCAAGCCGACAACAACATCCGCTACGACGAGGCCGCGGCCAATCTCACCGCGTTCGAGACCAGGTGGGAAGGGGGCGGATCGATCCGGCCTGCCTGATCGCTAGCATCTCGACGGGGCAGAACGAGGAGCGTGACGATGGCATCGGATCGGAGTGGCCACGCCCGCAAGGTGCCGGCACACCTTTCGGCCCCGACCGGGCGCCTCGTCCCGCTACGGCCCATCGAGCGGCCCGAACCCGAGGGGGAACCCGGGTCGGCTCCCCCGGGCTTTCTGAGCCTGAGCTCCCTCGAAGCCATCTTTCCGCCGATCGCCGACTACGCCTTCCTGTCCGACTGCGAGAACACGTGCCTGGTGGCACCGACTGGGGCGATCGAGTGGCTGTGCCTGCCGCGCCCGCACGACCCGAGCGTCTTCGGGATGATCCTGGATCGGGCGGCGGGCTCGCTCCGGTTGGCGCCGGCAGACACGGCCGTGCCCGCCAACCGTCGGTACGTACCGGGCACGATGGTGCTGGCGACCACCTGGCAGACCCGTACCGGCTGGCTGGCGGTCCGGGACTTCATGGCCATCGGGCCCTGGCACCGGACGAGCGACCGCTCGGCACTGCACCGGCGCACGCCGGGAGACTTCGACGCCGATCACGTGCTCATCCGCACGGCGACCTGCCTGCACGGCACGGTCGACGTGGTGCTCGACTGCGAGCCGTCCTTCGACTACGGCGGAGTCGACGCCCGATGGGAGTACGCCGGCGCCGCATACCAGCAGGTGGTCACCACCAATCCCGACTTCATTCCGTTGACATTGGCCGGCGACCTGCGGATGGGCATCGAGGGCCGGGCGGTGCGCGCCCGCCATCGGTTGACCGAGGGGGAATCCTGCTATGTGGCCCTGACCTGGGCCAATCGGCCCCCTCCCGGCGACATGGCCGAGGTGAGAGCATCGATGGCGGCAACGGAGCGGTTCTGGCGCGGCTGGGTCGATGGCGGTCGATTCCCCGACCATCCATGGCGGGAGCAACTCCAGCGCAGCGCCATCACGTTGAAGGGCCTGACCTACGCGCCGACCGGCGCCCTCCTCGCCGCCCCGACGACGTCGCTTCCCGAACATGTGGGTGGCAGGCGCAACTGGGACTACCGGTACTCGTGGGTGCGGGACGCCGCCTTCACCCTCTGGGCCCTCCACGCCCTGGGGTTCGATGCCGAAGCCGACGATTTCCTCGCCTTCCTGGGTGACGCCATCGAACCGGAGGATAGCGGGGAGGGGCAGCCACCAGTCGAGCGCCTGTTGCAGGTCCTCTACGGGGTCGATGGGACGAGGCTCTTGCCCGAGACCGAGATCGATCATCTGTCCGGCTACGGCGGGAGCCGGCCGGTTCGCGTCGGCAATGCCGCCTACAGCCAACGGCAGTTCGACATCCTCGGCGCCATCATCGACTGCGTCTACCAGCAGACCCGCTCACGAGACTCACTGAGCGAACGGGCATGGAGGATCGTCGTCCAGGCCGTGGAGACGGCGATTCGCTCGTGGCACCAGCCCGATCAGAGCATCTGGGAGTCCCGGGGGGAGGCCCGGCACTTCACGTTCTCAAAGGTCATGTGCTGGGTGGCCGCCGACCGAGCCGCTCGTCTGGCGGCGCTCCGGGGTGAGACCGAGCGGGCCAACCGGTGGTGGAACGCGGCGTTGGAGATACACAGCGACATCTGCGAGCACGGCGTCGACGCCGACGGGCGGTTCACCCAGTCCTATGGCTCCGACCAGCTCGACGCCTCGCTCCTGTTGCTTCCCCTGGTTCGGTTCCTCCCTCCAGAAGACGAGCGGCTGCGTTCGACCGTGTTCGGGATTGCCGACGAGCTGACCGATGACGGCTTCGTCCTCCGCTACCGGACCGAGACGACCGACGACGGTCTCGGCGAGCCCGAGTCCACCTTCACCGTGTGTTCGTTCTGGATGGTCTCGGCGCTGGTGGAGATCGGCGAGGTCGACCGGGCCCGAAAGCTCTGCGAGCGGCTGCTCTCCTCGGCCAGTCCTCTCGGGCTCTACGGGGAGGAGCTCGATCCCCGCACCGGCCGGCACCTCGGCAACTTTCCCCAGGCCCTCACCCACCTGGCCCTGGTCAA
This sequence comes from uncultured Acidimicrobiaceae bacterium, assembly GCA_963803065.1. Classification (GTDB taxonomy): domain Bacteria; phylum Actinomycetota; class Acidimicrobiia; order Acidimicrobiales; family RAAP-2; genus DASXMT01. The sequence continues at coordinate 66,089 of CAWDKW010000001.1, read as the reverse complement.
CGCCGTGCTGCACGTGATCGAGGCGGAGCGCCGGGGGACGGCCGGCCCGATGGGACTCACCGCCTCTCCCAACTGGTGGGCGGCGGCGGGACGAGACGAGCGGCCCGGCACGGCGCCCGTCTGAACGGCGCCCGACGAGGACCTCGTCGGTGGCGTGCACCTGAGCCCGATGTCGGCTGATGATGTCCTCGGCCAGGCGCTCGATCGGACAGGTGCGCCGGGCGGGACGGCCGCTAACGTCTAGGCGTGCCGACCGACAACATTGACCCCGAGCTGCGTCCGTTTCTCGAAGCCACCCTCGCCGCCCTGCCTGGGTTCGAACCCGAGGGCCTGGAGGAGTTACGAGCTGGGCTCCGGGCCCTGAAGGAAGCGACCCCGCCGGTGCGCCCGGCAACGGTCCGCGTGGAAGACGTCAGCGTCCCGGGGACGTCCGGTGAGCCGGCCCTCCCCGTGCGCATCTACCGGCCGGCTGCTGCACCGACGCCGGTCCCTGCGCTGTACTGGATGCACGGCGGGGGGATGATGATCGGGTCGATGGACATGGACGAGGCGCTCTTGGTGGGCGCCGTGGACCGGTTCGGATTCGCGGTCGTCTCGGTCGAATACCGGCTTGCCCCCGAGCACCCCCACCCGGCGCCGGTGGAGGACTGCTACGCCGGCCTCGTGTGGACGGAAGCCCATGCTGGGGACCACGGCATCGACCCCGGACGCATCGCCGTCGGGGGCGCCAGCGCCGGAGGGGGTCTCGCCGCCGGCACCGCGCTCGTCGCTCGAGACAGAGGAGGGCCCCGTCTGACCTTCCAACTCCTACTGGAGCCGATGCTCGACGACCGGTCGGCCACCTACTCCTCGACCCAGTACGACGGCACCACCGTGTGGGACCGCAATGACAACGCCCATGGATGGAGGTCGTTGCTCGGCGACCGGGCCGGCGGCGAGGGCGTGTCCCCCTACGCGGCACCGGCCCGCGCCGAAGACCTGGCCGGACTGCCACCGGCCCTGGTCGACGTGGGCGAGGTGGAGACCTTCCGAGACGAGTGCATCGACTACGCCCGCCGGCTCCTCGCCGCCGGCGTCCCGACGGAGCTGCACGTGTACCCGGGAGCATTTCATGGCTTCGACCTCATCGCCCCGGATTCCCGGCTCGCCCGTCTGGCCTGGGGCCTGCGGTGGGCCGCCCTCACCCGTGCATTCGGCATGGACGACGACGCCTAGCACGATGGCCGCGGCGCGCCCGGGCCGGACGGTGTCCGACCCGGTGTCAACGACAAGTCAGCCGTCCACGAATGCCTGCGGCTCGCCAGCGTGGATCTCGAGCCATTCGGCCCCCTCGTCACCCGCCGTCCACGAATAGGGGCGGTTCGGACTGAAATAGCCCATACCGGCCGAGGTGGTGCGGCTCCCGTAGTTGAGCGAGCCCCTGAGCACATAGGTGATCTGGTGGGTCCCGTGTCGGTGCGGCTTCACTGTCTGACCCGGTCCGACCACCTCGTGGTACACGGACAGGCCGGGTGTCTGGAGGATGGTCTTGGTGAGCAGATCCCGCCCGAACAGTTCCAAGAGCCCCTCGGCCTGCGCGTCGTCTAGGCCGGCCGCCATCTCGGCGATCGACTGGGCCGGCAGCTCGTCGATCGAGTAGAAGAAGGCACGCGTGGGCCCTCGGTCCACCTCGGTATTGGCGCTCCCGTCCGGCTTCGGTTCAACCATGGCCTCTCCCCTCCCTTAGGCGGTGGCCGCCTCGTAGCGCTTGCGCCACTCGTGTTTCGACCGAATGGTGGTATCGACATCGGGCGAAAGGGCACGGATGGCGTCCACCGATGCGCCCTCCCGGGGAACGTGTGCGAAGGGGTCCCACCCGAAGAAGCGGCAGGAATTCTGCCAGGTGATCATGTCGATCTCGGCATCGGAGGCACCGGCACGACCCAGTTCGGCCAGGACGAACTCGGGCGCATCGGGAAAGATCGAGTCCGAGTGGGGGTAGTCGCACTCCCAGGCGATGATCTCGACTCCGATGTCCTCGCGGATCTTCAACGCGGAGGGGTCGGTCACGTAGCAGGCCAGGGAGTGCTCTCGGAAGATCTCGCTGGGCAGCTTGCCCTTGAAGTCATGGCCGAGCCACCGCTGATTGGTGTAGTGCCGGTCACAGCGGTCGAGGTAGAACGGGATCCACCCGATTCCCGCCTCGGACCACGCCACCTTGAGGTCCGGGTAGTCGCGGAAGGCGGGACCCCAGAGCAGATCCTGGGCGGCCAGGGTCGATACCTGGGTGCTCAAGATGATGAGGTTGTCGATGGGCACACCCGGTGCCGAGTTGATGGCGCCGAAGCCCTGCCCGATGTGCAGGCACATCACGACCTGCTCCTCGGATGCAGCGCGGAAGAAGGGATCCCAGTACTCGCGGTCGTGATAGCTGGGGAGGCCCTGGATATGCGGGAGCTCGGGCATCGTCATGGCCCGGCACCCCTTCTTGGCCACCCGCCGGACCTCGGCCGCCAGCTGGTCCGGATCCCAAATGGGCGGTATGGCCAGCGGGATGAACCGTCCAGGATATGAAGCGGCCCACTCGTCGATGTGCCAGTCGTTATAGGCCTGGGTCATGATCAGGGACAGGTCGTGGTCGCTCGCCTCCTGGAAGAACCGCCCGCTGAACCCCACGAAGGACGGAAAGCACATCGATGCCAGGATCCCGTTCCGGTTCATGTCACGCACCCGCTCGTGGACGTCGTAGGCGCCAGGCCGCATCTCCGAGAAGGTGGTCGGGTCCATTCCCCACTCCTCCTTGGGCCACCCGACGACGGCGTTCAGGCTTCCCGAACCGCTGGCCACGCCTTCGAACCACCACTTCTCGATGCCGTCATCGTCGGTCACACTCTTCGGCGCTCGATCTCGGTACTTCTCGGGCACGTGGGCATCGAACATCTCGCGTGGCTCGATCACGTGGTCATCGATGCTGACCAGGATCAACTCTGACTTCTCCATGGCGCCTCCCCTGTCGGAGGTAGACGTTACCGGCAACGCCACGACCAACACCAAGGGCCGGCGTCGCGGCCGTCCCGATGATGGTGCCGGCCTGGTACGTTCCTGGCCAGCCCCCATCGACGGGCGGGGCAAGGAGGGCTGATGTACCAACTTCGATTCTCCATGCGGTGCCCCGATGAGGGACGGTCAGCCTCCGAGGTGTCAGCCGCTCGGTCGGCGCTGTACCGCACGGCCGTCGACATGGTGGCCTGGGGCGAGGACCACGGCAATGTGGCTGCAGTCATTTCGGAGCACCACAGCTCGCCGGATGGCTACATACCCTCACCCCTCATCCTGGCCTCGGCCATGGCCGCCAGGACCACCTCCACCCCGATCGTCGTGGCGGCCCTCCTGGGACTGCTCTACGACCCGGTGCGGCTGGCCGAGGACCTCGCCGTCATCGACCACGTGAGCGCCGGTCGCGTGCTCTGTGTGATCGGGCTGGGCTACCGGGACGAGGAGTACCGGTTGTTCGGGGTGGACCCAGGGAGCCGAGCGGCCAAGATCGAGGCACTCCTCGCCAGTCTCAAGCAGGCCTGGACCGGACAGCCGTTCGCGTACCCGGGGCGTGGCACGATCCAGGTCACGCCGGGACCGGCGTCCGATGGCGGACCGCCGCTCGCCTACGGGGGTCATTCCAAGGCGGCCGCCCGGCGCGCCGCCCGCCACGGGTTGCTCTTCCTGGCCGAGTCGGGACACGAGGACCTGCGGGCGGCATACGAGGAAGAGGCGCGCCGGGTCGGCATCGACCCGGTCGGCTGCCAATTGGCCCCGACCGACACGGCGACCACCGTGTTCGTGGCCGAGGACCCGGATGCGGCCTGGTCCGAACTTGGCCCACGGATGCTGCAAGAGATCCGGCTCTACCGGGAATGGAACCGCACGGCGGGCAAGGTGGGCATCGCGTCGCTCTCCGATGCGGAGACCGTCGACGAGCTCCGGGCCGAGAGGGGCGGCTATCGGATCTACACCCCCGACGAGGCCGCGAATCTGGCTTCGGCGGGCACGGTGCTCTCCCTCGAGCCCCTCTGCGGGGGACTGCCGCCCGAACGGGCCTGGTCCTACCTCCGCACCGCGGCCGAAGCAGTGTCAAGCCCGCGGTAGCCCACCGGTCCAGATGCCGGCTTCGTCGCCGGCCTTCAGTGCCTGGCCGCGCCGCCGACGGTGATGTTCCCGATCCGAGCGACGGGCGGCACCGGTACGGTACCGCGGCCGTGCCAGAGTTGGTCGATGCCCTCCGAATCGTGTCTGCTCGGGTGACGCTGCATCCGCGGCGACGGGCCCGGGGGCGCCCGCTCGATTCGATCGAACTGGCCGAGGCGGTCGTCCTCGGTGACCTCACGCTGGCGCTCTGTTTGGTCAGCAGGTTCGTGCCCCTGGGGAGTGCGCTCCTCGTGCTGGGTCTCCTGCCCATTGCGGCGATCGCGGCCAGGCACCGGCTGCGAGCCGCCATCATCGGTGGGCTGGCGGCCGTGTTCGTGGGGTTCCTGGCCGCCGGTGATCGTGTCGTGCTCGCCGTCGCCGTCTGCACGGCCGTCGGCGCGCTGGTGGGTCACGGCCACCGCCAGCAGTGGGGTCCCACCCGCACCGTGGCCAGCGGCATCCTTCTGTTCTGGCCGGCCACCTCGGCCGTGACCGTCGGGTTCCTCGCCGTGTTCACGAGCTCGCGGCGCCTGTCGATCGACCAGACCCGGAACTCGTGGAGCGGCATCGGCCAGACCCTCCGAAATGTGGGCCTCGGAGGGATCGCTCACGTCGGAGACGCCGTGGTCAGCTGGGGAACCCGCTTCTGGTGGTTGGTCATCCCCATCGGCCTGTTCGCCGCGGTGGCCGCAGCGTGCTTCCTCGGATGGCTCGCCGCCCGCGGCACGCTGCGCGTCCTCGACAGCCTCGGTAGTCCCCACTCGTTGCTGTTCGGCGCGCCTGACGACCGAGCGCCCGATCCCGTCCCTGTCCAGCTGGAGGACGTCTCCTTCCGCTACCCCGGCAGCGAGCGCTGGGCTCTCCGCCACGTGACGCTGCGGCTCGGGAGGGGCCAGCTGCTGGCCGTCATCGGGCCCAACGGCTCGGGCAAGTCGACGCTGGCACGGATCCTGGTGGGCGCCTCGCCGACCGAGGGCACCGTGGTGCGCGGCGGTGGGGCCGGCCTTGGCGCACGAGGCGGAAGCGCACTGATCTTCCAGCGCCCCGACGCACAGGTGCTCGGCGTCCGGGTCCGAGACGACCTGCACTGGGGCCTGTCCGCCACCAGGATGGTCGACACCGACGACCTCTTGGCCCGGGTCGGCCTGGTCGGGTTCTCCGATCGGGAGACGGCAACCCTTTCCGGCGGCGAATTACAGAGGCTGGCAGTGGCTTCGGCGCTGGCCCGCCAGCCGACCCTTGTCGTCTCCGACGAATCGACGGCGATGCTCGACCCCGAGGGCCGAGTGGTCCTCATGGAGCTTCTCCGGCGCCTGCCCGACGAGGGCGTCAGCGTCGTGCACGTCACACACGACCCGATCGAAGCCAAGGCGGCTCAGCATGCCGTGATGCTCTCCAATGGACGGCGGGTCGAACAGGCGCCAGCTCCGTCGACGGTCACCACCAGGTCGTCGCCGTTCACGCGACGGCCTGAAGCGGAGGACCGGTCGCGCCACGCCGGCTCGCCCGCGGTCGCCTCCCCCCGGACCGTGTCCCTACGGGGAGTGGGCCATGTCTATTCACCCAGAACTCCATGGGCCCACCGCAGCCTGGGCTCCGTCAACCTCGAGATCCCAGCGGGCAGCGGCATCGCCGTGAACGGTCCCAACGGCTCGGGCAAGTCCACGTTGGCCTGGTTGCTGGCCGGGCTCACCACCCCGACCGAGGGCGAGGTGCTCCTCGGAGGGCGCCCGGTGTCCCAACAGGTCGGGCGAGTCGGACTTTCCTTTCAGCATGCCCGGCTGCAACTGCTGAGGCGCCGGGCCCTCGACGACGTACGCGACGCCAGCGGGTCCGATCGCCAGGCGGCGGCCGAAGCCCTGATGTCGGTCGGGCTCGATCCGGCGCTGTTCGGGTCTCGGCCGGTGGACCAGTTGAGCGGCGGCGAGCAACGGCGCGTGGCCATCGCCGGGATGCTCGCCCGCAATTCCTCCGTCCTGGTGCTCGACGAACCCTTCGCCGGCCTGGATGACGCGGGCAGCACGCAGCTCATGCACATCCTCACCCGGCTCCGCCGGGATCGGGGGATCACGTTGATCGTCGTGTCCCACGACAACGCCTTCCTGAACGGCGTCGTGGACCGCTTCATCCGGCTCGAGGCCGGACGGGTGGTCCGTGACTCCGAGCCGATCTCGCCCACTCCGGCAAGCGTGCCCCCGGCCAGCCCGAGGCGGACACCGGGCGAGATGACGCTGCTCCGGTTGGTTCCAGGATCCTCACCCATGCACCGCCTCTGGGCCGGGACGAAGCTGGTGGCCGTCGGGCTTCTCTCGCTCACGGCGTCGATCAAGCCGACATGGCCGACGCTGCTCGCCCTGGCCGCCGTCGTGCTCCTCGGCCTCGTCGCCGGACGCATCCCACCGGGAGCACTCCCGCGCCTCCCGCGTTGGTTTCTCCTCGCTCTCGCCTTGGGGGCGGCGGTCAGCCTCCGCTCGAATGCTCCACCCCTGATGCACCTGGGCTCGGTGGCGCTCAGCCTGGGCGGTCTCAGCGCATGGGGCCGCCTGACCCTTCTCCTGATCCTGCTGGTGCTCAGCGCCGCCCTCATCGGCTGGACGACGCCGCTCGGCGAGATCCCGGCCGCCCTGAGCGTATTGGGTCGCCCGTTGCGCCGGATAGGTCTTCCGATCCATGAACTGGTCAACGCCACCGCGCTGGCCATCCGTTCACTCCCGTCGCTCATCGACGAGTCCAGGACGCTGATGGCCGCCCGACGACTCCGGCGGCGGCCGGCCAAGCGGAACTGGCGGGGCGGACACCGGGCCATCGAGGAGCTGGGGCTGCTGGCGGTGACGGCGATCACCGTCGCGCTGCGGAGGGCACGCGACCTGAGCGATGCCATGACGGCGCGGGGCGGATTCGCAGACTTCGATGACCCAGCCAGCCGGCCTCGATTGGTGGACGGGGCGGTCCTCGCTTGCCTGGTGATCCTGGCCACCACCCTGATCGTGACGTAGGAAATCGCCTCGCGCCGATGCACGGCGTCGTGGTGGTCGGGACCCGAGACAGGATCTCACCCCAACCGGGTGATGCCGGCCTGCCCCGTCGATGTTAGTTTCGCCCGGTCGGCCAGCCCGATGACATGCGGGAGCACCAATGCCTGGAGATGACGCGTCAGAACCAGAACCGACCTTCGGTGCGGCGTCCCGCCGGACCCACTTCGCCGAGGAACGAACGCTGTTGGCGTGGTGGCGGACGGGGATCGCAGCGGGGGCGGTGGCGCTGGCCGTGGGAGGCCTCTTGCCCAGGTTGGGTGACCTCCCCCGTCCGCGGTTCATTGCGCTGGCCGTCGGCTACGGAGTGCTGTCCTTGTTCTTTGTCATCGGTGGCACCATCCGCGGGCACCTGTCGCGACGGGCCCTGGCCCACCAGGGCTTCTCCGCCGTGCCGGAATGGGTCGTCATTGGAGTCACCGTCTACATCTCGACGTTGGTGGTGCTGACCCTGATCGCGCTCCTCTAGCTTGGCCGGGGTGTCGGGAGAAGCGGATCATGCCCGATCGCAGGGGCGGCGCATGCTTGGATGGTGACGATGCTCTCCGACGGCGCCACCCGACCCTCCGCTGGCCATGCACCTCGACCGAGTCGGCCGCGAGCCCTGACCGGTGCACGAGTCCGTACCGGAACCTAGGCGTGGACGATTCGAGCCAGCCACGGGCTCCGCTCCGCATCGTTCGACGACCGCCGGTGGATCAGCGGGCGGCGGCGTCTGATCTGATCGCCCACCACCGGTGGACGGTTGCCGCGCTCATCGTCGGACTCGGCGTGCTCGCCGGCTGGGTCGTTCCCATCGTCGGGACGCGGACGCACTGGAACGAGGTCTTTCGCTTCGATGCTTCGAGCGCGCAGGCGACCTTGGCCGCCATCGCCGGCGGCATGATCACATTGACCGGCTTTGTCTTCACCGCCGTGACCCTGGTGATCCAGACGGTGCAGTCCCAGTCGCCGCGCCTGTTGCGAGCCATCGACCGGACCGACAGGACTCCGATCCTGTTCGGGCTCTTCTCCGCCACCTTCTCGTATTCCCTGGTGGCCCTCAGCAGCGTCCACGGCGACAGCGCTCCCGCCATCACCGTGGACTTCGCCATCTGCTTGGTCCTTGTCTGCGTGGCAGCCTTCTTCCGGTTGCTGATGACCCTGCGCACCCGCCTCACGTCAGGTGGCCTGGTCCGAACCATCGGCAACCAGCTGCGGGAGAGCTTTGAGCAGCTCTACCCGATGCAGGGGACCGAGGGCGACGAGGGCCCAGTCGACCCTGGACAAACGGACCTCACCACCGTTGCCGTGCACCATACCGGGGCGCCCGGCGTATTCCAATCCTTCATTGAGGTACGGCTTGTGGCCTGGGCTGCGCGCCATGCTGCAGTCGTGAGCTTTCGTCCCGTCGTGGGAGACTTCGTGCCCACCGGCGCCGTGGTGGCCGATGTCATCATGTCCGCTCCACCTTCCGATCTCGAGGGAGCTGCGGCGTCGCTTCGGATCGGTCCGGTCCGGACACTCGATCACGATCCGGCCTACGGGTTCCGGTTGCTGGCCGATATCGCCGTCCGCGCCCTGTCGCCGGCTGTGAACGACCCCACCACGGCAGTCCAGACTCTCGACCAGCTACACGATCTTCTCCAACGGCTCATCCTGAGGCCCCTGGGCAACGGGGAGATCGTCGACCGAGATGGGAGCGTACGGGTGCGGTACCGGGCACCCACCTGGGAGACGTTCGTGGGGCTGGCGCTCGACGAGATCCGTATCTACGGCTCGGGTTCGCTCCAGGTGGTTCGCAGGCTTCGCTCCGTTCTCATCGACCTCTTGGCTCTCGCCCCCGAAGAGCGCCAACCGTCGCTGAGGCGCCGACTCGACTCGCTCGACGAGGCGGTGGCGTCGCACTTCGCCGATCCCCACGATCAACAACGGGCCGCCGAGGCCGACCGCCAAGGGCTCGGTGCACCCGAGACATGAGGAGCCCAGCCCACCTCACGTTCTGGGGCACAATGCCGGCATGACCACGGTCCCGCTGCCGCGGGTGCGGGGTGGGTTCGTGCTGTGGTGGGCCCCGATGCGCTCAGGCTGATCGCTCCATGAAGGTGATGAGGTAGCCGAAGAACTGCTTCGGGTCGAGGACGATCTGCTTTACCCCCGCCTCTTGGTACTCGTAGCGGATGCGGTAGCCCTTGCCGAGGACATGCTCCCGAGCCTCGTCGATGTCGTCGACCTCCCACACGAGGGGGCCGATCCCTCCTCTCCCCATCTCCTCGAGCACGGCGTACTGCGGGCTTCCGGGATGGGCGGGGCCGAACAACTCGATCTTGTTGTCCCAGTCAGTGGTGGTCAAGATATTGCCGTCGCTCACCAGTTGCGGTGGCTCGAAGGACGTGCCGAGCAGGTCGTTGAACCGCACGACTGCGTCATGCATGTCCTCGGGCGACATCATCAACTCGACCCGGTTGAACCCGAGAATCTCCATATCGTCTCCTTCGGTCTTCGATCGCCGCGGACCCTGGGCGTCGCTGGGCACTATACCGATCGTATATAGCGAACGCTATGGACGCCGGCGCTCCGTCGACATCGAACCGTCCTCGCAACGAGAGGGCAGGATGTGGTCCTCGCAACGAGAGGGCAGGATGTGGTCGTGGACCTGGACACCGTCAGCGACGACCTCTACGGACTGCGCCCGACAGAGTTCACCACTGCCCGTGACGCCAGGGCTGCCGAGGCCAGGCGCGACGGGGACCGCGAACTTGCCGCCGCCGTCAAGAAGCTCCGACGGCCCACCCTGGGGGCCTGGCTCGTCAACCTCCTCGCACGCGAGCGTCCCGACCGGGTCGCCCACCTGCTGGAGCTCGGATCGGCCATGCGCAGCGCCCAGGGCGAGCTCGCCGCTGCCGACCTCCGTCGCCTCTCGGCAGAACGCCGTACCGTGCTCGGTGCGCTGCTGAGTGAGGCACGGGACCTGGCCGCTGACGCCGGGCAATCGGTCAGCGAGGCGGGTTGGCGGGAACTGGAGGCGACACTCGAGGCCGCGATCGTCGACCCCGGTGCCGGCGGGGCCGTCAGGGCCGGTCGACTCACGACCGGCCTGAGCTACACCGGGCTGGGGCCCGTGGACCTGAGCGGTGCAGTGGCGACGCCGACCGGTACGCGTGGAGCCCGGCGGGCGGCCACCCGAGGCCCGGCGAGAGGGCATGAGGCTCCCGGGCATGACCAACCCGAGAGCATCAGGGCGGCCGAGCTGGCTGTCCGGGAGGCGGAAGCTGCCGCCGACCGCCTGCAGCGGGAAGCAGACGAACTGGGCCGCCGGGTGCGCGAGGCGCGAGAGGAGCGGAAACAACGACGGCAGGACGTTCGAGCTCTCGAGCGACAGCTGAGGGATCTTCGGACCGCCGAAGATCGAGCGACAGCCGCCCAGAGCGACGCCGAACGAGACCTGCGCGGGGCCAAAGAAAGGGTCAGGGCGGCACACGACCAGCTCGTTCGAACGAGAGCCGCCCTCAAAGCGCTCCGCCGCTGAAGCTCGGACGGGAGCTCGGACGGGCCGGGCCTCGAGCACCGGCGAGGTCGAACCACGCGGTCGCCCTGAGCGGTGAAAGGCGCCCGCCCGGCTGGTTACCCTGACGAGCGGGTGGCCCGGCCGCCCTGGTCGGGCCGGTGTAACCAGGACCCGTGAGGCGGCCCGGACCCAAACTGGGGTCGGAGCGGTAACATGAAATTGCTTTGGGGCGTTGCGACAACAAGGGCGCCGGGGATACAACAGAGTGCAGGACGAGTGAAGGGAGCGATGGATGCATTCCGCTGCAACCATCCTGTTCATGTCACTTGGTTTCACGGGTGTTGCCATGCGCGGCCGCCATGGCGCCTGTCGGTTCCGTCAGGGACAAGCGGGGGCCGCCGCCGCGTCGGCATGACTCAGCACCAACACTCCAGGAAGGGAGCCACCCGCGCCGGGGCGCGGGCCGGATGAGAAGGAGCGAACCATGATCGCCAACCGGCAGCTCAAACAGCAGACTCGTGATCTTCTCGAAGGTCTGGGCAGTTGTCGCAACCAGGTGGCAGACACGCTGCGCAACGCCGGGGTACGGGGCAAGCCGAAGGACGAGAGTGATTGCGCGGTTGCCGTCTACCTCAAGGCCGTCCTGGGTGGCGACCAGAGAATCCATTCGCTTGCCGTCCAGAGCAGCAATGTCAAGGTGGTCACCGACCAGCCGCGCCGACTGCGTCCACGCACGTGGGTGACCGTCTGGCTCCCTGAACCGGTCCGCCAGTTCATCGTGGCCTTCGACGGGGCCGCCTACCCCGACCTGGTCAGGAAGGAATCGAACGAGGCGAGGCGCTCGATCAGCACGATCAACTGAATTGGACGGCGGCGAGCAGGCCCAGGTTTGGCGGGCAGGCCTGGGTCTGGTGGGATAGCGGGCCCAGGTCGGAGCAGACGCCCCCGTCTGCCACCTGGTCTGTCATGGCGTGAGCACGGGCAGCGCCTCCCAGCCCCGGACCGTCGAGGTTCGAGCCTGCACGGCGTGCTCCTGGTCGATCTCCCAGTCCGGGAACCGCTTCAACACCTCCTCGAGCGCGACCCGTCCCTCCATGCGGGCCAGGTGGGCACCGAGGCAGAAGTGGATCCCGTAGCCGAAGGTCAGGTGACGGCCGACGGTCCGATGGATGTCGAGGCGGTCCGGATCGTCGAAGGCTCTCTCGTCCCGGTTCGCCGAGGCGTTGAGGAGCAACATGGCACTGCCGGCCGGCACGGTCCGGCCATACCACTCGGCGTCCGCGGTGACGGCCCGAGCCTGGACCGGGGAGGGCGGCTCGAACCGGAGGATCTCTTCGATGGCCTGGGGGATGAGGGTCGCATCCTCGGCCAGCTCCCGGCGCGGACCGGGGCGCTCGGCCAGGAGCTTGCCGGTCCAACCGATGAGGCGCGTCGTGGTCTCGTTTCCGGCCCCGGCGAGCAGGCCGATGTACCCCAGGATCTCGTCGCGGGTCAGCGTCCGGGTGAGCCCGTCATCGTCGGTGAACTCGGCATGGAGGAGCTCGGTCATGAGGTCGTCCGAGGGGTGTTCGGCCCGCCAGTCGAGGTAGTCGGCAAAGTCGGTCGCCCCGCCCACGGCCCCGAAATCGATCGAGTCCGGCATCACACCGTCATCGAGCTTGAGGCCCTCGTCGATCCGGTCCCGGATGGCCTCTTGGTCGTCCTCGGGGATGCCCAGCAACATCCCGATGGTGCGCATGGGCATCTGGGCGCCGAGGTCCTTGATGAAGTCGAACCCGCCCGAACCGACAAGGGGATCGAGGCTCCGGGCACAGAACTCCCTGACCTGGGGCTCAATTGCCGCCAGGCGCCGCGGCGTGAACACCCGGCTCAGGAGCCCCCGATGCAGGTCGTGCCCGGGCGGGTCCTCGAAGATGAAGAGGCCGGGGGGCACCTCGATGTCGGCCTTGATCACTTCGAGGACGGAGCCCTTGGCCGAGCTGTAGGTCTGCCAGTTGACCAGGCAGCGCTCGACGTCGTCGAAGCGACTGACCGCGTAGAAGTCGTACTTCTCGTTGTAGTAGAGAGGCTCCTCGTTCCGAAGGCGCGTCCAGACCGGATAGGGATCGGCGTCGATCCCGAAGTCGTACGGGTCGTAGTAGACGTCAGACACCTTCGTCGCCATCCTCATTCCTTGCTGTGTGTTGGAAAGGTCGTTGTTGCCAAGGCACATCTCGAGCCAATTTTCGACACCTACGTCAATAGTAGCACTGGGCCGGATCGAGGTCGTCGAGAAGAATTGAGGCCCTCGAAACACCGTGGCAGTGACAGTGACGTCGATGTCTAACCAGGCGAGGCGGCTATCCTCCACCTCAGCGTGTGAGAAGGGAACGACATGACGGTGTTCGATGCATTCGGGTACAACGGCAAGCGAGCCCTCGTTGTCGGGGCGGCAACCGGGATGGGCGCGGCGCTGGCCGAGCTGTTACAGGACGCCGGGGCGGAGGTCGTGGTGATGGACATCGCCAAGTGCTCGCTCGCCGGTGCGACGGAGATCCACGTCGACCTGGCTGACAAGGCATCGATAGACGCTGCGGTCGATCAGTGGAACGGACCGCTCGACGCCCTCTTCCTGTGCGCCGGAGTGGCCGACGGCACTGCGGGCATCGAGAAGATCAATTTCATCGGGCACCGTTACCTGATCGACCACTTGCTTGCCACCGAGGCGATCCGCCCCGGGTCAGCGATCGCCTTCATCTCGTCAGCTGCCGGCCTGGGATGGGAAGCCGACCTCGAGCTCCTGAGCGAATACCTGGACGTCACCGACTTCGAGCTCGCCTCACAATGGGCCGTGAAACAGGGCAAGGCCGACTACATGTGGAGCAAGGAAGCCGTCTGCGCCTATGTCGCCAGGCAGGCCTTTCCATTGCTGAAGCGGGGCATCAGGATCAACGCGATCTGCCCCGGTCCCACCGACACCCCCCTCGCTCGGGCCAATGCGGAGACATGGCTCGGCTTTGGTGCCGACTATCGCGATGAGCTGAATATCCAGCCTTCCACGCCCCTGGAGCAGGCTTACCCACTGGCCTTCCTGTGTAGCGACGCTGCTGCCGCGCTGAACGGGGTCACCCTGATCTCCGATGTCGGGTACATCAGTTCCGGCATCACGGGCTCGTACCCGAGTGCCACACCGGTGGCCCAGTTCCTCACGGGCAAGCTCAGGTAAGACAGGGCGAAGAGGGGACGGGTCGTGCCACCAACTGCAGCAGCGGTCGACAACGAAAAGCCGAATGGGCCGCGTTCGCGCAAGGGCGCCAAGACCCGTGCTCGGCTGCTGGCGGCGGCCAAGGAGACCTTCGAGGAGGACGGCTTCTTGGATGCTCGCATCTCCGACATCGCTGAGCGGGCCGGCCTCTCCCACGGATCCTTCTACCACTACTTCGACTCCAAAGAAGAGATCTTCCGGGAGGTGGCAGAAGCGGTCGACGAACAGCTCAGCGCGCCGCTGGGCAGCGTCGTGTTCGACCCGGCGTCGGACGCCACGCCCCGGGAGCGCATCCAAGCGGCCATTCGGCTCCACATGGAGAGCTACCGGCGGGAGGCCCGGATCATCGGCGTCATCGAGCTGGTCTCCCGGTACGACGAACAGGTAAAGGCCGCTCGCTCCGATCGACACCGACGCTATGGCGAGCGGGTCGAAGAGTCGATCCGGCAGCTGCAACGCCACGGACTGGTGGACCCGCACCTCGACCCGGTGATCGCCGCCGCCGCCCTGGGGTCCATGACGAGACGGTTCCCCGAGATGTGGTTCGTCGAAGGTGCCGTCACGTGCTCCTTCGACAAGGGGGTGGACCAGCTCACCAGGGTTTTCGTAAATGCCTTGGGGCTCCGGGAGAAACCGGAGAAACCAAAGCGCCGTCGAGCTCAGAAATGAGGCCCGATGCGCAACCCACTTCACCGCCCGGCTGACGCGGGGGGCCGACGGAGCCCGGCCGAGGCGGTGTCAGCGGAGCACAGGCCGGGCCCCGGGCAACTCCCCTAGCTCGAGCTGCGCCTCGTCCTGGCGGATCGGGGTGCCGTTGACCAGCACGTGTCGGACGCCGCTCGGCTCCTCGGCGGTGAGGCGTTGCCCGTTGGCCGGCAGGTCGCGTAATCGGCGCTGCGGGCCGGGAGCAACGGTGGCCGGGTCGAACACGCACACGTCGGCGAAGTTGCCCTCTCGCAGGTAGCCGCGCCGCTCGAACCCGAACATGTCGGCGGCCTCGCCGGTCAACTTTCGGATGGCCCTCTCGAGCGGCATGACCTCGCGGTCCCGGACCCAGTGCCCGAGAAGGTCGGTGGGCAGCGGCGCGTCGCAAAGCTGGTCGACGTGGGCACCGGCATCGGTGAGGCCCAGCACGACGTGGTCCTCGTTGAGCAGGAGGGCCACGGCCTCGGGGTCGTCGTTGGCGATGTAGGCGCGGAAACGGGTCGTGAGGTCCTCGGCCAGCGAAAGCTCGCACATCACGTCGAACGGGCTCGAACCTCGCTCACGGGCGATATCGGTGACCCGCCGCCCCAGCAGCTCGGGGAACCGCTCCGACTCCGAGACCTCATAGGTCTCCCAGCGTGGTTTCATTCCCGTCTCGCCTTGGTCGAGGTCCTTGAAGGCCCGCTCCCGCCACTCGGGATCGCGGAACGCAGCCTTGCGGACGTCGTTGCCGACCTTCATCAGTTCGGCGAACACCCCTCCGACGTTGAGGTTGTAGGCGTCGGCCATGGTGAACTGCATGGTCAGAGGCCGGGGGGTGACCTGGGGCCAGACATTGGCGCCGCGGGCGAGGCCCTCCTCGTGCAACTTGACGATCTCGAGATGCTTTCCGCCCGACAAGGCGAACAGCGGGCAGGTGAACGGCCTCCCGACGCGCGGCTGCCAGGTGAAGACGTCGGGGTACTCGCACTGCCAGCCCGGCGTCGTGAGCACGACCCCCTTGCCCGCCTCGCCCACCGTCATGAACAGCGCTTCGACCTCGTCCATCTGGGCGAAGCGGCTCGGCACCGGCTTGCCGTCGACCCCGCGGTGGGCGAACGAGAAGCTGGTCGAAAGCCCCGCCGCCCCGATTTCCATCGCCTCCGCCACGAGCCGGCACATGCGCTCGATCTCCTCGGTGGTGGCGGCGCGCTCGTAGGCCGCGTCCCCCATCACGTAGAGCCGGAGCGCCGTGTGCCCGATGTAGGCCGTGTAATTGAGGGCGGTCCCCCGCCGGCTCACCGCCTCGAGATAGTCCGGGAACGACTCGAACTCCCAGGCGATGCCGGTCGCCAGTACGTCGGCGTCCATGCCTTCCACGTTCTCGAGCGTGTGCACGATCACGTCGTGGTGCTCGGGCCGGCACGGGGCGATCGAAAAGCCGCAGTTGCCGGCCACGACCGTCGTGACCCCGTGGTAGGACGACGGCTTGAGGGCCGGGTCCCAGAAGACCTGGGCGTCGAAGTGGGTGTGGATGTCGATGAAGCCGGGCGCCACCGCGCACCCGGCCGCGTCCAGCTCGACGTTGCCCTCGAGCTTCGGTCCGATCTCTCGGATCACACCACCGGCGATGGCCACGTCGGCGACACGGCCGAGCTCGCCGCTGCCGTCGAAGACCGTTCCGCCCCGAATCACCAGATCAGCCGACATGTGCGCGCTCCTCCCGGTAGCTCATGAATTCGAGAAGGTTCCCATCCGGGTCCCGTACGTAGACGCTGGTTGCGCTCTCCCGCCGGCCGCCGTCCCGCTCGACGGGACCCTCGATGACCTCGGCCCCCACATGGTCGAGCAGCATCTGAAGTGACGCCTCCGACCCCTGCCAGACAAGGCAGAGATCGCCGCACGGTGGCGCGGCTGCCGGCGCCCGCAGGGAGAAGCCCCGCCGCCACAGCTCCGGTCGGTGGAAGTTGATCATCTGGTCGCCCAGATGGACCTGGACCAGGTGGGGCGTCTCGCCGACCTCGAGCCCGAGCGACCGATAGAAGGCGATCATCGCTTCGGTGTTCTCCATGGGCAGTGCGACATGGTCGAAGCCGAGAACGGTCCCGGCCCGGGTGGGGCCGGCCCGGTCAGGCGACATGGTCGAAGCCGTACAGCTTGGCGCAATTGAGTGCCGTGATCTTGCGGCGATCCTCGGCGGCAAGCGTCCCCAACGTCTCGGCGATGGCCCGTTGCGACTCCGGGAAGGTGCTGTCGGTGTGCGGGTAGTCCGAGGCCCACATGCACGAGTCGGCCCCGACCAGGGGGATGAACCGGGGGGCGAGCTCCTCCTCTTCGAAGGTGGCAATGACCTGCCGCTCGAACAGCTCACTGGGTCGGAGGGCAGGTGCATAGTCGACCTTGTCCCTGAGGTTGCGCCACTCGAGGTCCATCCGGGTCAGGTAGTACGGGAGCCAGCCGACGCCCGACTCGGCCAGCACGAGCTTGAGGCCCGGATGCCGCTCGAGCGCACCGGAGAAGACCATGATGGCCAGCGCCTCGTCGAGCTGGAGCGGCAACAGCGTGGCGAAGGCGACCGACTGCCACTTGCCGACCTGGTAGCTGAGCCTCGGGGAGGCACCCCCTTTGATGTGGAAGCTGAGCGGCAGGCCGGTGCGCTCGGCCGCGGCCCAGAGGCGGTCCCAGGCCGGGTCTCCGGCGTCGAAATCAAAGACGTCGATGAGGGCGCCCCGGTGACCGCGCTCGGCACAGCGCTCCAGCTCGGCCACGGCGGCCTCAGGGGAATGGCTGGGCAGGAAGGCGAGGACGCACAGCCGGTCGGGGGCGGTGGCATTGAACTCCTCGACGGCCCAGTCGTTCCAGGCCGCGTAGCACGCGCTCTGGAGGTCCGGTTCGGGGATGGACAGGGTCAACGGGACCGGTCCGTAGATGACGGAGGCCCAGATCCCATCGCGGTCCATGTCCTCCAACCGCAGCTTCGGGTTGCTGGAGCGAAAGCCGTCGTCCTCGATGCCGGCACGTCCGATCGCACTCAGCTTCTTCAGGTCATCGGACCCCGGGGGGCGTCCGCTCCGGCCGAGCACGCGGTCGTTGCAGACCCAGGTCGGCACGCCGTCCCGGGCCACCACCAGCGGCGCCCGTTCGGCCTCGGCCGACGACAGCCGCGACCGCCACAACTCCGGCGGCACCGCGTTCAGATCCAGGTGATCGTCACAGGAATAGATGCTGGATGCGTCCATCTTGTCGCCCCTCTCTCGTTCGCGCTTCAGTTGACGATCCGCACGGGGAGCTACACCAGGCGGTAGCGGATCGGCAGGTGCTTGATGGCGCCGTTGATCGACGAGTACAGCCGCTCGACCCGACCCGACTGCTCGAACCATGCCATGCGGCGGGGCAGGAGGCCGAAGATGTGCTCGAGCTCGGCCCGGGCCAGGTGCGCCCCCATGCAGAAGTGCGGTCCGAAGCCGAAGACGAGGTGCTGGTTCGGTTGCCGGTCGATTCGGAATTCGAAGGGGCCCTCGAACACCTCCTCGTCGCGGTTCCCCGAACCCCAAAAGAGGACCACCTTGTCGCCGGCCCGGATCTTCTGGCCGCGCAGCTCGTAGTCCTCGGTCGCCGTGCGCACGAAGTAGCTGATCGGAGTGACCCATCGAAGGATCTCCTCCACGGCGTGGGGAAGCAGCTCGGGACGGTCCCGCAGCTTCTCCCACTGGTCGGGGTGCTGGCAGAAGGCGTGCATGCCGCCGCTGATCGCATCCCGAGTCGTCTCGTTGCCCGCCTCGACCAGCAGCTCGCAGTAGCCGATGAGCTGGTCCTGCCGCAAGGGCACGCCGTCGATGGAGCTCTGGACCAGCAGGCTGACCAGGTCGGGTCGGGGCTCACGGCGGCGCTCCTCGACCAGGCCCTCGAAGTACCGGTGGACCTCGACCTGGGCCCGCCTCCGGGCCTGGTCGGGCGTCTCTCCGGCCAACCGGAACTCCGGGTCCTCCTTGCCGATGATGGTCTCGGTGGCATGTAGCAGCCGCTGCCACTCCGGCGGAGGCACACCGAGGACCCAGGCCATCACCCCGAGGGGGAGCCGGGCGGCAAAGGTGGTCACGAAGTCGCACTCCGCCAACTCGCCCCCGGTGGTGGCCTCGTCGACGACCCCGGCGGCGATGCGCCCGATGTCATCGAACCGGGCCCGTACCGCCTTCTTTGTGAACTCCCGGTTGGCGGCCTGGCGCATGGGCCCGTGCTTCGGGGGATCGAGGAAGACGATCATCTCCAGCCCGGCCATCGCCTCGGACACCGCCTCGGCATTGCGGTCGAGCGTGATCCCCTTGGCGCTCGAGAAGATGAGCGGCTGGGACGCTACCTGGACCAGGTCGGCGTGCTTGGTGATCGCCCAGAAGGGTGGGAACCCCGGCGGCTCGAAGTACGCCACCGGCGCCTCGGCCCGCAGCCGGGCCCAGAGCTGGTGGGGATAGCCCTCGCGCTGGTAGCGCCCCGGGTCGACCAGGTCGAGCGGATCGATGTCGATGGTCATGGACATGCTTGGCTCCTTCACAGGCTGACGAACACCTCCCGGCCTCCTCAGCTCGTCCTC
This sequence comes from uncultured Acidimicrobiaceae bacterium, assembly GCA_963803065.1. Taxonomy (GTDB): domain Bacteria; phylum Actinomycetota; class Acidimicrobiia; order Acidimicrobiales; family RAAP-2; genus DASXMT01. The sequence continues at coordinate 46,893 of CAWDKW010000001.1, read as the reverse complement.
TCGGTCATTACCGGATCATGGCGGAGGTGCCGGAGCACCCCCACACGGTCCTTGCCAGGGCCGGTCGGAGCCCGCCGCCGCTCGTGGATGTCCAACACCGTGCCCGCGACTCCACCCCTACATAGAAATCGACGTCGGCGTCAATACTAGTGGCCTTTCCCGGGCCGGTGCAGGCGAGCCCCGTCGTTCGAGGCCGGGGGTGGCGATCAGCCGGCATCCCCGCTGGGATCGCGCCCGGCCACGAGGGCCCGGAGCTGGTTCACCGGAGGGCCGGCCACCGTCCCTCCGTCCACGGGCACGACGATCCCGGTGATCTGGGCCGAGCGATCACCGGCCAGGAACAGGACAGCCTCGGCGACGTCGCGCGGGCTGCCCTGGCGCTGCAGCGGCTGGGTGAGCTCGATGACCGGGCCGAGGTCGTAGTCGGTGATCCCCGTTGGGATGTGGCCCGGCGCTATGCAGTTCACCCGGATGCCGTACTCGGCCAGGTCGATGGCAATCGACCGGCTGAGCTGGACGACCGCCGCCTTCGAGATGCGATAGGCGACCGGTGACGCGCCCCCGGTGAGCCCGCCGATCGACGTGGTGTTGATGATCGAACCGCCGCCGTGCTCGGCCATGTGCCGAGCGGCGCGCTGGCTGCCAAGCATCACACCGAAGACGTTCACCGCCATCACCCGCTCGAAATCCGAGAGGTCGTTCTTCAAGAAGCGCCGGAACGAGCTCGGGATGCCGGCGTTGTTGAACATGACATCGAGGCCACCGAACGTGCCGACGGCGAAGTCCACCAGGGCCTGGACGTCGCCGGCATCGGCCACATCGGTCCGCTTGAACGCGACCGCGTCACCGATGGCATCGACGACGCCTTCACCCCGCTCGACGTCCACGTCGGCGACGACCACCTGTGCGCCCTGCTCGACGAACAGCTCGGCGGTGGCCCGGCCGATCCCGCTGGCCCCCCCAGTCACGATCGCAACCTTCCCCGAGAGCTCCTCGGCCATGTCCAGCTCCTCCACTCGACCCGGGCCGGTGCCACGCACCGCTGCCCCCGTACACCATTGCACCTGGAAGGGTACGTTCCTACACTGCAGGCGGGAAGACGGCCCGTCACGACGTTTGGGAGCCCCTTTGAGCGACGGCAGCGGATGCCATCCAAACGAGCGATGAGCAGCGCGATCGAGGCATTCCAGGTTCGGGTCGACGATTCGGTCCTCGCCGATCTGCACGAGAGACTGGTCAGGACCCGCTTCCCCGACCAGATCGAGAACACGGGCTGGGAGTACGGGATCCCGGTCGACTACCTGCGGGAGTTGGTCGAGTACTGGTCCGGTCCCTACGACTGGCGAGCGCACGAAGCGCGATTGAACGAGTTGGCCCACTTCCGCTCCTCGATCGACGGGCAGTCGATCCACTTCATCCAGGCGCCATCTCCTCATGCCGGCGCCATGCCCCTCCTCATCACCCACGGCTGGCCCGGATCGGTCGTCGAGTTCCTCGATGCTATTCCGCGGCTCACGAACCCCGAGGCATACGGCGGCCGGCCCGCCGACGCATTCCATGTCGTCGCGCCCTCGCTCCCCGGCTACGGCTTTTCCGAGCCTCCACGCACTGGGGGCTGGGACGTCCAGCGCACGGCGGCCGCCTTTGCCGTCCTGATGGGGCGCCTGGGCTACACCCGTTACGGCGCCCAGGGAGGGGATTGGGGCGCTCAGGTCTCGACGCGGATCGCCGCGCTCGACCCCGGGCACTGCGCCGCCATCCACCTCAACATGCCCATCGGTTCCCCTTCCGACGACGGCGCACCCCTCACCGCCGAGGAACAGGCCGACCTGGCCGCCATGGAGCGCTTCCAGCGTGAGGAGGCAGGGTATGCCAACGAGCAGGGCACCAAGCCCCAGACCATCGGCGCTGCCCTCAACGACTCGCCCGCCGGACTCCTGGCCTGGATCGTGGAGAAGTTCCGCGCCTGGAGCGACTGTGACGGCCACCCGGAGAACAGTTACAGCAAAGACCAGCTGATCACCAACGTGATGCTCTACTGGGCGACCCAGACGAGCGCCTCGTCGGCCCGGCTCTACTGGGAGACCCGCCGTAGTCTCACCCGGGCCACGCCCTTGCCGTTCATCGAGCAGCCGACCGGCGTCGCCCGCTACCCCAAAGAGCCCCTGCGCTGGCCGCGCTCGTGGATCGAGCGCCAGTACAACGTCACCCATTGGACGGCCATGCCCCGCGGCGGGCACTTCGCGGCCATGGAGCAGCCGGAGCTGTTCGTCGACGACCTTCGCACGTTCTTCCGTTCGTGCCGGTAGTACCCTCCGGCTGTTGATTTCGACGTCGAATGAGGGGGAGCAGATGAAGTTCGGGATCGCCTTCGCCAACATCGAGCCCTTCGAGGGGCCCAGAGAGGGTGTGCTCCTCGCCACCGCAGCCGAAGCTGCCGGCTTCGAGTCGATCTGGACGGTCGACCACGTGGTGGTCCCGGCCGGCTACCGCTCCCGGTACCCCTACGACCCGTCGGGGCGTTTTGCGTCCCGGGAGGACAAGGCCTTTCCCGACCCGCTCATCTGGCTGGCCTACGTGGCCCACGCCACCACGACCCTCCGGCTGGGAACCGGCGTCCTCATCGTGCCCCAGCGCAATCCGGTCATCTTGGCCAACGAGCTGGCCACACTCGGTTCCCTCTCGGGCGGGCGGATGATCCTCGGGGCCGGGGTCGGCTGGTTGCACGAGGAGTTCGAGGCCCTGGGCGTCCCCTTCGACGGGCGTGGGAAGCGAACCGACGAGGCGATCGCGGCCATGCGTGCATTGTGGAGACAGGAGCGGGCCAGCTTCGAGGGCACCACGACGAGGTTTCGCGACTGCTACCTGCGACCACAGCCCCCGGGCGGGACCATTCCCGTGCACATCGGCGGCCACAGCGAGGCTGCCGCTCGGCGGGCCGGCCGGATCGGCGACGGGTACTTCCCCTTCGGCGTCGATCGGGCCGAGGTGCCCCGCCTGGTGGATGTCGTGCGGCGGAGCGCCGAAGAAGCTGGGCGCGACCCCTCGACGATCGAGCTGACCATGGACAGTTATGCCACGACCGGCGGGGAGGCCACGGCCGACGTACAGGCCCTCCAGGCGCTCGGGGCGAGCCGGGTGCTCATCCCCGCCGCCATGTTCGGCGGGGATCTCGGTCCGTCATTGAAGCGCTACGGCGAGGAGGTGATCGGCCCGACCTGATCCGAGCCTCGGGCGAGTCACCGCGTTCGGGGAGCTCGGCTCCCGGACCGGCCGATCAAATCAGCCCGCGGGCCGGCTCCGGGGCAGCCCGAGCCGTCGCTCGGCGATGATCTCCCGTTGGATCTCGCTGGCCCCGCCGTAGATGGTCCCGACGACGGCCGAGCGGAAGTGGGCCTCGAGGTCACCCTCCAAGGGGGCACCGGCGGCACCCGGTTGGAGGACCCCCTCGGGACCGAGCAGGTCGAGCAGGTCGGCGTAATGGCGCTGGGCCGCCTCGTTGACGAAGAGCTTGGCCATCGAGCCCTCGACACCGGGCAACTCGCCGACGGTGTACATCCAGCGCACCCGCTCGCCGAGGAGCCGCCCCACCTCCTCGTCCACGGCGATGCGGGCGAGCCGTTCCCGGTTCCTCGGGTCGTCGTAGACGGTGGTCCCGTCGGGCCGCTCGGTCGACATGGCCCAGGCCGCCGCCTTCTCGGCCAGGGTCGGTCCGGCCGAGCTGCGGCCCCCGCCCCGCTCGTGGACCAGCGCCACCCGCATCACCCGCCAGCCCTCGTCGACGCCACCGATCCGCAACGAATCGGGGACCCGGACGTCGGAGTAGAAGGTGGCGTTGGTGCGTTGGCCGCCCAGCGTGTACACCGGCTGGAGCTCGAAGCCGGGGGAATCCTTGGGCACCAGGAACATGGTCAGGCCCTTGTGCTTGGGGACCTCGGGGTTGGTCCGGGCCAGGACGAAGACGTGCGAGCAGACCTGGGCCGTACTGGTGAACATCTTCTGCCCGTTGATCACCCATTCCTCGCCGTCTCTGACAGCACGGGTCTTGGCCGCGGCCGCGTCCGAGCCCGAGTCCGGCTCGGAGTAGCCGAGGGCGATCAGGATCGTGCCTCCGAGGGCGGCCGGGATGATGGTCCGCTTCTGCTCCTCGGTCCCGACCTGGTCGATAGTCCGGATCACCATGAGCGTGGTGGCCCAACCGTCGGCGTACAGACCGGCGGCGGTCACCTCGTCGAGGACGGCCCGGGCAAAGCCGGTGTCGGTGTCGCTCCCCCCGTACTCGGACGGCCAGCCGGCGGCGAGGATCCCATCACGGGCCAGCGCCTGGTGGAGCTCGGCGGTGTGATGGGTCCCGCTCCGGTACTGCTCGGCCGCCCAGTGCGGGCGGATGTGCTCGGCGGCCCAGTCCCGGGCGGCCTGGCGGTGCTCGGCCAGGTCGTCGACGGTTGCGAATTCCATCTCAGCGCCCTCCGTGCTCGAAGAGGTGGGCAGCCACTTCCTGGTACCCGTCCCGCGGGTCCCCGTAGGCCAGGGGCCACGCCTTGGCCCGGCGGAAGTAGAGCTGGATGTCGTACTCCAGGGTGTACCCGTAGCCCCCGTGGAAGTGCAGGCTCTCAGCCGCGACCCGGAAGCCGACCTGGGAGGCGAAGAGGAAGGCCATGGTGGCCAGCGCCGGGGCATCGTCCAGGCCCTGGTCGGCCGCCCACGCCGCCTCGTAGGTCAAAAGGCGCGCCCCCTCGAGGTCGGTCGCCGCGTCGGCCAGCCGGTGCTGGACCGTCTGGAACCAGGCGATCAGCACCCCGAAGGCCCGGCGCTGCTGGACGTACTCCGACCCCATCTCGAGGGCGGTCTGGGCCAGGCCCACCAGGGCACCGGCCATGAGCACCTGCCACTCCTGACGGGCGAGCTCGTAGAGAGCCCTGGCCCCGGGTCCCGAGGCCAGGACGACCCCTTCATCGACGCCGGCTCCTCGGTCGGCCAGGGGGGACGTCCCCAAGTTGGGCGGCACCTGGAGGGGGGAACGCGGACTGACCTCGGATCGGAAGGCCACCAGCTCCTCCCCGTCCATGGCCACCACCGCATCGGCCACCGCACCGGCCGGGGCCAGCGTGGCCACACCGCCCCGCAGGGGCACGAGCGCCAGGCTGACCAGTGCGTCACCGGCGACCGCCTCGGTCAGCAGCTCCCGGGCGGTCTCCGTGCCCCCGGCCCGGGCCAGGCGCCCGAGCAGGTTGGTGGCCGCCGACGCCTCGATCAAGGGCGCGGGCGGGATCCGCCGCCCGAACTCCTCGGCCGTGTGCACCAAGTCGAGCAGGGACGCCCCTCCGCCGCCGAGATCCTCGGCCACGGCCATCGCGGGCAGCCCCATGGCTGCGACCTTGGCCCACAGCAGGGGATCGAATCCGCCGGGCTCTGCCGCCCGTACCCGTTCGGGCGTGGACTCCTTGGCGAAGAAGCTGGCCAGGCTCTCCCGGAGGTCCCGAGTCTCGTCGCTGTACGAAAGATCCATGACGACCCCCGAGTCTACGGTTTGGGCGGGAGGCCGGCCCGGAACGTCGTGGGCAAGAGCTCGAGCAGCTGGCCGTCGGGGTCCCGGATGAAGATGGCGACGCCGAGATCGCTCTCCTTGATGATCTCGCCGCCGTAGTCGGCCGCCTTCTCGGCTGTGGCCGCCACGTCGTCGACCGAGATCGAGAGGTGGGTGAGCCCGGGCTCGTTCATCGTGCGCGGCCGAAAGGGCGCCCCCGCTCCGGGCGCCGAGTAGTGCATCAGCTCCAGGACGAAACCGTCCAGGGTCAGATACGACGCGGTGACACCGAGCGGCGGCGGCAGGCAGTTGAGCTTGGACGTGGCCTCGTCGGGCGGCGTGATCTCGTACCAGAACCGGAATCCGAGCACTTCCTGGTAGAAGCGCTTCGACCGTTCGAGATCGAAGACCACCTGCCCCGTGTGGTTGTACGTGCCCATTCGCCTCCTCCATATCGAGCCGGCCCTTCGCTCAGGCCCGCTGCCGGTGTTCGTGCTGCGCGCTGCCTGCCTACGGGCATGCCACCTCGACCAGGACATCGCCGGATGGGAGCACGGCGGCCACATCGCCCTCGGCCAGGACGACAGTGGTGAACGGGCTCTGGATCAACGCCGGTCCGGCGACCGTCGCACCGTCCCCGAGGTCACCCCATTCGTACACCGGCGTCTCGTCGAACCAGCGGTCGCCGGTGTGCGCCCGACGGAAGCGCACCGGCCGGGGTGCACCGAGGGCGGCCCGCTCGGTCCTGGTCGGCTGGTCCACCAGTCCGGTCGTCAGCAGGCGAATGCCCCGAACCACCGGCTCCTGGGAACGGGCCTCGATGAGGCGGGCGGCCTCGTTCCGGCGGTGGAATTCCTCCGCCGCCGAGGCGACCGACTCGCGTGTGAAAGGTGCGTGGTCCCGCTGTTCCAGCGGAATGGATACATCGAACGTTTGACCCGGGTACACGAGATTCAAGAGCCACTCGTAGCGCCGGCGGCCCGGGTCCACGCCGGCCAGCTCCAGCTTGGCGTCTGCCGACGCCCGCAGGTCCTCGGCGAGGCGTGTCAGGCCCTCGATGTCGACCTTCCTCCAGTCGCTGAGCACGGCTCTCGCGTCGTCGACGACATGATCAGCCGTCAGCAGAGCCCAGGGCCGAGAAGGTCGGCGCCGCCTCGGGGATCAGGACGCGGCGCATCCCCAGCAACCCACACTGCCGGGTGGCATGAACGGCACCCATGCCACCGAAGGCGACGAGGTCGAGGTGGCGCGGATCGGCGCCGGCCAGCGAGAGAACCCGCCGCACGGCGTCAGCCATGTGGGCGTCGACGATGTCGACCGCGGCCCGCGCCGTACCTTCGGCACCAAGGCCGAGGGGACGTCCCACCTCGGCCAGGGCCTGGTTGGCCCCGGCCACGTCGAGCTCGAGCCGGCCCCCCCAGAACGAACCTGGATCCAGCCGACCCAGCACGAGGTCTGCGTCCGTCACCGTCGGGGCAGTTCCCCCGTTGCCGTAGCAGACGGGACCCGGCACGCTCCCCGCAGATGCGGGCCCCACTCGGAGGACCCCGTCGACCACGCCGACCAGTGAACCTCCGCCGGCGCCGATGGCGTGGATGTCGACCATGGGGAGACCGATGCAGTACCGATGGCGCCAGTTCCAATCGGAAGTGACGTCCGGCCGGCCGCCTCGGATCAGGCAGACGTCATAGCTGGTCCCGCCCATGTCCACGCTGACGACGTCACCCAGTCCGGCCGCGACCGCTGACCGAGCGGCGGCCACGACCCCTCCCGTCGGGCCCGAGCTCATCGTGAGGAGGGGGCGGGACCGGACGCTCGAGGGCGTGGCCACCCCTCCCGAACACGTGGCCAACAACAACTCGCTCCGAAACCCGGCATCGGTCAGTGCGGCCTCGAGACGGTCGAGGTAACGGACGATCGGCGGACCAACGTACGCGTTCACCAGGGTCGTCGAGATCCGCTCGAACTCGGGTGGCTTGGGATGGACCTCGTGCGACAGCGAGATCAACTCGACCTCGGGGAACTCCTCGAGAATGAGCTCGCGCGCTCGCCGTTCGTGGGCGGGATTCAGGTACGAGTACAAGAAGGTAACTGCGATCGATGTGACGCCGAAGGCCCGGAGGCGGGCGGCGGCGTTGCGCACCCCCGCTTCGTCCAGGGGTACCTCGACCTCACCTTCGGCGTTGAGACGTTCGGCGACCTCGAGCCGCACCCGGCGCCGGGCGATGGGAGGGGGCGGTTCGAGGGCAGGATCCCATATGTCCTCTTTGAAGCAGCGCCGCAACTCGATCTCGTCGCGGTAGCCCGCCGTGACGATGAGCCCGGTGGAGGCACCGGACATCTGGATCATGGTGTTGTCGGCTGTGGTGGTGCCGTGGACGATCGACTCGCACCGCCCGAGGAGGGATTGCACGTCGGCCAGGGTCTCGGCCTCGGCCAGCCGCCGGAGACCGTCCAGGACCCCGACGGACTGGTCATCCGTCGTCGTCGGTGTCTTCTCCACGGTGACGGTCCCGTCGGGCCGGAGCAGGACGCAGTCCGTGAACGTCCCACCGACGTCGATGCCGATGCGGTACGGCTCGGTCACGGCGGGGTCTTCCCTTCAGCTGCCATCTCGGACCGGAACCTGGTCGTGGCCTCCTTGTCGATCCCGAGGTCCATGTCCTCGAGGGTCCCCGTTATCACGACGCCGTAATCCCGCCGGGCCCCGCCAACGGAGACGTACTCGTCCCAGACGTCATCGAGCACGCGTTGGGGGTCACGCTCGAGTGGATCACCCCAGCCGCCACCCCCGCCGAAGTCGTAGACGAGTTGATCGCCCGGTGCCAGGACGTGACGGGTCACCGAGGGTGAGACCACGACCTGTCGCGGGGTCCCCGGGCTCAGCCAACAGGCGTCCGGGCTGCCGTGGCGCCCCCCGGCAATGCCCGGATGGATGTGCCGTTGGTTCACGACGTACTGGTTCACATACGTCGGGGCCTGCACCTCCTTGACGAAGTGGCTTCCGCATCCTCCGCGGAACATTCCCGGTCCCCCCGAATCGGTGATGAAGTTGCGGCTCCGGATGAGGTGCGGGAACAGGTGCTCGTTGAACTCGGCTTCTGCCTTGATCAGGTTGCCCATCGCCGCGGCATGGGCTCCCCACCCGTCAACCCCGCGGACGGCGTTGACCCAACCGGCGCTGACCTCCCCGCCGTGATCGAAGAACGGTAAGCCCGAACGCGGATCGAGATCGCCGTACATCTGACGGGGGCTCCCGAACTTGTAGGTCTGGGGTGCGCACCGCTCGGGGATGATCTGTGACATGGCCACGGCGATCGCATCGCCCACCTCGACACCAGGATGGTGCGTTCCACTGCTCACCGGTTTCCCCTCCACCGGGTTGAGGCAGCAGCCGAGCGGCACCCGCAGCTCGACACAGTCGAAGAAGCCCTCGTTCTTCGGGATCAGCGGATCGACCAGGCTGGCCAGCTGGGCAATGGCGTTTCCGCGGGTATTCCCGAAGGTGGACCAGGCGGAGATGTGAGGCCGTTCGTCCGACCCAGCGAAGTCGATGATCAGGCGGTCGTCTTCGACGGTCACGGCCACGTGCACGTGGATGTCCCGGTTGCCCTGCGGATCGCTGTCGACGTACACATCCGCTTCATAGGTACCGTCGGGCCAGGCGGCAATCTCGCCGGAGAACCGCCGGTGGGCATCCTCGATGGTGTAGTCGACGGCGGCCTTCACCGCGTCGGCCCCGTAGCGTTCGACGATCTCCCCGAGGCGCCGGGCGCCGAGTTGGGCCGCACCGACCTGGGAACGGAGGTCGCCGATGAAACCGGCCAGCCGATTGTTCGCCCTCATGGTCAAGACGACGTCTCGCCGCTCGATTCCCGCATCGATGATCTTGAGCAGGGGGTACCGCGTGCCTTCCGAATAGATGTCGGTGGCCATGGTGTTGTAGCCACCGGCCACCGCCCCGCCGGTGTCCCCGTGGTGGCATTGGATGGAGGCGATGAGCAGCAGCTCCCCCTGGTCCGAGAAGACGGGCGAGAACACGTTGAAGTCGGGGAGGTGGCCCCCTCCGTGGTAGGGATCGTTGGCCACGATCACGTCGCCGGGCCGTAGTTCGTCGCCGAAGAAGTCGATGCTGAACCGCACGGGAAGGGTCGAGCTCAACATGAATTGAGGAATCCCCACCGACAGGGCCGACAGCCGACCCTGGGCATCCAGGATCGTGGCGTTGCGCTCGTTGCTCTGATTGAGGATGGGGGTGGTCGCAGTGCGTGAGACGTACGTCGCCATCTCGAAGCAGACCGTCTCCATGGCCGAGCGAATGACCTCGGCCGTCACGATGTCGATCCGAGGGCCGGTCATCGTCATGGGCCACTCCTCCTCGAAGACGGCTGGTTGCTCTGGTTTGCTCTGGTCTCGCCGGGACCCCTCGTCCGGTCCGCCCGGATGGGCACGGCGTCAGGAGACGGGATCGAACTCGAGGTGGAGTTTGGTCAAGCCTTGCAGGAAATAGGTCGGGATGTAGTCGTAGTGGCGCCCACCGGGGGGTCCGTGCTCCGACTCGGAGATCCTGATGTCGGCCGTACGGTCGAGGAAGCGCTCGATGGTCACCCGGGCCTCGGCCCGGGCCAGAGGTGCCCCGGCACAGGTGTGGATGCCGTGGCCGAAGGCGACGTGTTGCCGGGCGTTCGGCCGATCCACCTGAAACTGGTCGGGCTCGTCGAAGCGCCGCGGATCGTGGTTGGCCGCGCCGGCGGCAACGAAGACGGTCGTGCCGGCAGGGAGGCTGACGCCACCAACCGTCGTCGTCCGACGCGACAACCGGAACGAGCCCTGGATCGGGCTCTCGATGCGAAGGGTCTCCTCGATGAAATTCGGGATACGGTCCCGCTCGCCGCGGAGCAGCTGCTGGAGATCGGGCCGCTCCCCGAGGATGCGGAGCACCGCCGTGAGCAGGCGCACGGTCGTCTCCTGCCCGGCCGCGAACAGGTTGGCCGCGATGAGGGCGACGTCCTTGACCGGTGGGGTCGACCCGTCCGGGAAGGTGGCCGTGGCGAGGCTGGTCATGACGTCGCCCTGCGGGTGCTGCCGCCGGTCCTCGATATAGGCCGTGAACTGGTCATAGAGATACTCGAGCGGCCGGTGTTCCTGTTCCCCCAGCGCCCGCTCGGCCGGCCTGGCCATCCCCGATCGGAGCTTCCCGAAGTCGGTCTCGGGGACGCCGAGGAGGTCGGCGACGACAAGGAGCGTGTAGGTACTGGCGTAGTCGCCGACGAACTCGCACCGGCCGCGTTCCAAGAATTCTTCGAGCTGGCGGTCGGCGAGCCGCCACATGAATTCTTCGTTCTCCTTCATCCGCTTGGGCGTGATCAGGCGCATCAGCAGCCCGCGCTGCGCGGTGTGATAGGGCGGATCGAACGACGGGAGCTGATCGCTGAACGGCAACTCGTCACGATGCTGATCGATGAGGTCGCTGACATCGTCTCCCTCGAGGGGGACAGGGAACCCGGGGCCGGCGACCGTGTTGCAGTTCGACCAGTTCACCTGGTCGGAGTAGACGGCAACTGCCTCGTCCAGACCGGTGATCATCACCACGTCGTGGTTGGGCTCACGCTGCACCGGGCACCGCGCCCGGATCGTGTCGTAGTACGGGTACGGGTTCACGAAGAGCGACCCGTCGCGGAAGAAGTCCCTCGCCTCCATGTCGGCGTCGGCTTCACTCACGGCACGGTCCCCCTACGGAGCACAACTTTGACTTCGATGTCGAATCCAATCCTACACCTTCGCCGGCGCCCCTGCCACACGATCCGTGGGTCCGAGGTGGCGCCGAGGCCGGAGGGGGGCCGGCCTTGACGGGGTCGGAGAGCCCGTTCATCATTGCGTATGGCCGCCGAGTCAGACAACGAACATGGGCCGGAGAACACCGACGGGCCGGAGCACCCCGGCTCTGCCGGTCGTCCCGGCCGGGCGGTCATCGATCGGGACGCCTGCATGGGTTCCGGGAACTGCTCGTTCTGGGCGCCCGGGGTCTTCGACTTGGATGACGACGGGATCGCTGTTGTTTGCGGCGAGGTAGCCGGGCATGAGGAGCAGGTGCTGCTGGCCGCCGAGAACTGCCCAACCGCCGCCATCCGGGTCGACGGGATCCATGCGGTCGACGCCCCTGCCGGTGGATGAGGGCCAGCGGCTGACCGGGGTCTGAGGGTCGCCCTGGCCACGGTGGTCTAGAAGCTACGGCAGAAGACGGTGTCCATCTTCTGGACCCGTGGCCGGGTCACGATGAACACATGCACGTCGCCGATATCGTCGACGTCCTGGCCTCCGTAACGCCCGATCGCGGTGGACAGTAGGCCCATCTCTTGCCAGAGCTCGTAGGCAGCCTGCGCGTGCTCCGGGTCCCACTGCCAGTCGTCCGACCCCATCCCGGCCTCACGGGCCGTCCCCTGGATGACCGTCGTTACCCGTATGTCGTCCTTTGCCACCTCCATGGTGAGGACCCGGCCGAAGGCCTCCAGGGCGGCCTTCGTGGCCACGTACATCGACAGCATCGGGAACGGGTGGAGCGTGGATTCGCTCGAGGTGTTGATGATGTCCCCTCCGCCGGCAGCCCGGAGGAGCGGTATCGCTGCCCGTGACGTGTAGACCGGCCCGGCAAAGTTGGTGGCGATCTGGCCGGCGATGTCGGGATCGCTCAGTCGTTCCACCGCGCAGGGCCGGTAGACCGCCGCGTTGTTGATCAGCACGTCGAGCTGGCCGAACCGGGAGGAGATCCGGTCGAAGGCCTGGCGGACGCTGTCGGGGTCGCCGACGTCGACGGGGATGGGCACGGCGCGCTCGCCGAGATCGGTGGCGGCCCGCTCGAGCCGCTCTCTCCCGCGCGCCAGCATGACGACCGTTGCGCCCCCTTCCACGAACCGCCTGGCGATGCCGACCCCCGAACCGCTCGAAGCGCCGGTCACGGCAACCACCTTCCCAGCCACTGTTCCCATTGCTGCCTCCCCTGTCGATGATCTTCCGAGAGTCTCAGTACTCCGCGGCCTGGACGCGGCCGGATCGACGGTCGTCGCCCTCTCGCCGGCAACGCCATCACCCGAGAAGAATGGCAGACTCTGACGCGCGACCCAGCCGGGCCGCCGAGCGCGCAGGGGGTGTGGGCCATGAAAACGCACGCGGCCGTGTTGTGGGGCCGGAACCAGGACTGGCGGATCGAAGCGATCGACCTCGACCCACCAAAGGACCAGGAAGTCCTGGTCAAGTGGGTTGCTGCCGGGCTGTGCCACTCGGACGAGCATCTCCGGTCGAGCGACATGGGAGCACCCGAGGAAGCCCGCCAAGCCGCCGGGCTCCCGCCCCTGTTTCCCGTCATCGGTGGTCATGAGGGCGGAGGCGTCGTCCTCGAAGTCGGTCCCGGCGTGCACAACCTCGGGCCCGGGGACCATGTGGCGGCGAGCTTCTTCCCCATCTGCGACCACTGCAAGATGTGCATCACCGGCCACTCCAACCTGTGCGACCTGGGGGCGGCCACCTTCGCCATCGGCCAGATCTCGGACGGCACCAGCCGGCACCACCTCAATGGCGAAGACATCAACTTCATGGCCAAGGTGGGGACATTCGCCGAGCACAGCGTCGTCCACGAAGCATCGTTGGTGAAGGTCGAGCCCGACCTCCCGCTGAGCGTCGTCGCCCTGGTGTCGTGCGGGGTCACCACCGGGTGGGGATCGGCGGTGTACCGAGCCGAGGTCAAGCCAGGCGAATCGACCGTCGTCGTCGGGATCGGTGGCGTCGGGATGAACGCGGTGCAGGGTGCCCGCATGGCCGGAGCCAAGAACATCGTTGCGGTCGATCCCGTCGTGTTCAAGCAGAAGGCAGCCCTGGACTTCGGGGCCACCCACACCGCAGGGTCGATGGAGGAGGCGCTGCCACTGGTGAAGGACCTCACCAGAGGGGCCATGGCCGATTCGGTCATCCTCACCCCGGGAGTCATGTACGGAGACCTCATGCCCGAAGCCCTGTCCCTCACGGGCAAGGGCGGCACCTGCGTCGTCACCGCCGTGGCACCGCAGTCCCAGACGGAGTGCGGCATCAACCTCTTCGAACTGGCCATGTACCAAAAGGAGGTCCGGGGCGTCGTGTTCGGCGCCGGCAACCCGCGCTATGACATCCCCAACCTGTTGGCCCTGTACAAGGCGGGCCGGCTCAAGCTCGATGAGCTGATCACCAGGACGTACCGGCTCGACCAGATCAATCAGGGATACCAGGACATGCTCGACGGTACGAACATCCGGGGCGTCATCACCTTCGATTGACCGTCGCTGGCCCGCCGACACTGGCCGCAGGCCGTGATGCCCGCTGTCCCTGGCACGGCCGAAGACGTCGGCCTCAGGGAAGCCCGATCTCCTTCGGGGTCACTGGCCGGGAAGGGACGACGGCCTGGACGAGTCCGGCGTCGACGACGTGGTACGAGACCCCCAAGGCGTGCAGCCTGGTAATGAAGGCATCCTCGGTCATCGAGGCCGGCCCGACGATGGCCGGAGTGCCGGCGAACTGTTGATAGCCCTCGACGATGCGTCCTGAGGGCACGAACAGCCACGCCGCCCGGGAAGACCTCTCGACTGTCCGATCGATCGACTGCGAGCGGTTGGTGTCGGCTCCGGCCACGGTGGTCACGGCCAGTCGACCATTGGAGAAGAAGTCGAGGTCGTAGGCGACCCAGTAGTCGGCGTACCCGGTGGCCACGCCGCCCGCTTCGAGCCGGCTGATGGCCTGGTCGGTCGGGGCATTGGGATCTCGCCAGTTGGCGAGGAAGCCGTGGTTGCCCCGGTCGAACCACGAGGAGCTCTGGTGGAAGGAGATCACGGTGAGCACCGATGAGAGAACCAGGAGCCCGCACATGAGGTAGCGCGGCGCCCTCGGCTGGTGGGCGTGGCTGTGCCGATGGCCGGTTCGACCCAGGAGGGCGGGGGCCTGGTCGCACCCGATGGCCAGAACGAGCACCAGGAAGGCTCCGACGTACACGCCGTAACGACCGTCGAGCCAGTACCACGTGCCGGGTTGGTAGGCGAGGAGAAAAGGCAGGGCGAGCGTCCCCGCCGCGATCGCCAGGCCGCGTCCGCCCTTCACGATGCACAGTGCCAGGGCGGCGATGATCACGACGTCGAACCCGAACTGGAGGGCCAGTTGGAGCGGTCGGTGGAAGAGGTCGGCCGCCGAGTCAGGGGCCACCAGATTCGTCTGCATGGGCAGGATGTGGTGGAAGAACGTCTCGATCCTCCCGACGTACCCGGTGTTCTCCCTGGCCTGACCGCCCGGGAACGAGGATGCCCGCATCGATTCGAAACCGGGGATGTTGACCCACAGCCACGGCATGGCACCGACACCGACCGCGGCGAGGGCGGCGACGAGCCGGGGGGCCCAGAGCAAGATCCGATGTCCGGCCGGCGAGACCACCACCGCGCCGATGAGCACCAGCCCGACGGGAACCAGGAAGTAGACGATCTCCGGGGACGACCACCAACCCACGCCCAGCAACAACCCGAGGGCGGCGAGGTTCAGGTACCCGCGTCGACCGTCCAGGCACCGGAGGGCCAGAAGCAGGCAGGCCAAGCCGCACGCCATCGTGACCCCTCGAAATCCGCGCTCGACGGTGGAATTCCAGACGGTGGCGAGCGGCGCCACCCAGCTGACCACCCCGGCCAGTGCGGCCACCCGGCGGTCCTTGACCAGTCGAAGAGCGATGCGCCACGTCAAGAGGGAGGCGATCGCCGACAGCAGGACCGGGGTCGCCTTGAGCGCGAACGCGCTCGGACCGAAGACGGCGAACAGGACTGCGCTCACGTAGGGTTCCACGCCCCCGTAGAACGAGCCGAGGAAGAAAACGGTCAGATGCCCGTGGGCAACACCCTGGGCCGCGATCCCCACCAACGCCTCATCGGAATCGAGCGGTTGATGGAAGAGGTACCACAGTCGTACGCCGACCCCGAGCCCCACCGCCAGCACCATCGTCGTCCGCACGAGCAGGAGACGATGGCCGTGCCCGACTGGCGGCCGGGCCTCGCCCGCCGCTCGGGGCTGCCGATCGTGCTGCCGGACAACCGTCCGGGTCTCGTCATCCGCTCGGGGCGGATCGATGACGGTCCCGATGGACACGTTCCCCCTGTCCCTGTGTAGTCGAGGCCGACCGGCTGGCCCAGGCTGGATGGCCCCTCCGGCACGGCGATAGAAATCTAATACACGAGGCCCTGCGACCCTTGGATGTCGCCTGGTGCCGAGGCCCCCCTATTCCGGGGCGAGGCCGTAGTGCTCTATGTAGGTCCGAAAGTCACGACGGAGGGTGACCGGGTCGAGACCGTACTCCTCTGGCGTGTAGGTGTGGAGACCGTGCTTGCCCTTGGGGTTGTCGGCGATGAAGGCCTTCATGCGAGACGCGCCCTCCTCGGTCATGGGCAGGCCGAAGGCGGCGTAGATGTCGCTGACCACCGCGAACTGGTCGGCGACGAAGTCCGAGAAGTACATGTCGTAGAACATGGCGTCGGGGTACGGCACGGCCTCGCGGACGGTGATCACATGGTTGACCACCCGTTGCAGCCGGCCGGCCCAGTCCTGGGCGAGCTCGAACCGGTCCACCTCGTCGCTGCCCATCGACCGCACCAGGGTGGTCAAGCTGGCATAAGAGGTCACCGACTTCACCGGATCCCGGTGCGTGAACACGATCCGGGCGTCGGGATAGGTCCGGAGCAGGTGCTCGAGCCCCCACATGTGCGCCCCGGTCTTGAGGACCCAGCGGTCGCGGCGGTTGCGCCACTGCAGGTGCTGGAGCTGCCGGTAGTGGAAGTCGTAGACGTGCGACCAGTCGGCCTCGTGGTCGACCCAGTCCTCATAGGTCGGCACCCGGAACTGGTTGTGGAACAAGGGTGTGCACATCGCCTCGCCCATCATGGTCACGCACTCCTGCGACAAGGTGGCGCCCATCGGGTGCATGGCCCGAAACTGCCGATCGCGCTCTGTCTCCGTCTCCGGGTTGGGAAGGATCGAGGCGCAGAGGGCGATGCGCGGATCGGTGTCGAAGGTCGCTGCCTCCGGTGGGGGCGACGGGAACATCGTCTCCCAGGTGAGCGGCGCTCGGCTGTCCGGATCCTGGGCCAGGATGTCATGGAGGATCGTGGTGCCGGTGCGAGGGAAGCCGATGATGAACACGGGAGCGACGATCCGCTCCTCGGTCATCGCCGGGAACCGGTTCCGGTCGGCCACGTAGCCGAGACGGTTGACGGTGTGGAGGAGGGCGCGTTCCTTGGCGATGAGGCGGCCGACCTCGTTCAAGCGGGCCTCGCCCTCAAGTGACTCGAGGAAGAGGGCGAGGGGTTCGAGGAACGGCCCATCGCCGAGATCATCGGCACCCCCGGCCCGCTCGATCGCCTCGCCGACGACCGCGTCCACGTTGAACTGCTCCATCCCGGCACCCCTCCCCAGCCGCGCACGTTACCATCGCTTTTGAGCCAGATGACGAAGAGTGTCATAGTGATGCGAGGCGCCTCGCGGTGGTCTCGGTGACCTGTTCAGTGGAGGGCAGGTCCGTGCCCGTGCCAGAGCAGAGAGGACCGAACGACAGTGTTGGAGGACATACGCAGCGTACCGAGTGCCGACTATGCCGACGAGCTCAAGCGACGGTGGACCGGTCTCCTCAGTTACCGCTATATCGGCCGGAACCACAGCTCGATGAATACCGGACCCGTGGACAACACCGTGACGCTGCGCCACGACATGCGCAACGCGGCCGGTGGGATCATGGCCGCTCCACTGGCCATCACCTCCCCCGAGGGCGGAGGCAGCTCCGACCTGGTCGCTGTGCCCAACCCGGTCATCCATTGCTGCTACATCCTCGACGACGCCCGGGACGTTCGCCGGATCGAGCTGGTGGATCAGGAAGTCCTCAAGCAGGGAAGCACGATGGGGTTCAGCCGATCGAAGATCGTGGACGCCGACAACCACGATCGGGTCATCGCCTACACCGAGGGCCAGGGCGTGAGCATCGGAACGCCGCCTCCCGGGCTCGAGAAGATGGACGAGGAGAAGATCGAGGTCGTGGACTCCCCCGACCTCCCGCCACTGTGGGAGGTGTTCGGGGCCGAGCGGCGGCCCGACGGGCACTGGGTCCTGCCCGCTCTGAGCCTCGAGTTGGCCTCCCCCGACGCCGCCCTTCACCTTGGCCCGCAACACGTGGTCCTCGAGGCCGCAGCAACCGAGCTCGCCGGTGACGTGGCGGGCACTCCGATGCTGCAGGTGGAGTCGTGGCACGTCATGCACCTGGCCCGGGGCAAGGTGGGGCCGTTCCGAGTCGAGGGAACAGCCGACGCCGCCCGGACCGGGGGCCGGGTCGGCGTGCGGCTCACGCTCCACGACGAGGGCAACGAGGACCGCGCCATCACGTCCTGTGCCGCGATCATGCACCCGGTCGACTAGCGCGTCGCTCGTCGGGACCCGACGGATCTCGATGCCGGTGACCTGGTGCAGGTGACCGGCCCGTCGTCGTAAGCTCGAAGCGGAGCCATCGACCGACGGTCCACCTGAGAGTCCATCTGTCTGAAGGAGGTACCTGTGACGACGTCGACCGCGCCGACCAGGCCGCAGCCGTTCCCGACGCTCAGTGTCTCGCCTCGCCAGGAGCTCGCTCTCCTGGCCCGGGTCCTCCACGCCGAGGGATACGACGACCACCTGGCCGGCCACATCACCTATCGACAGCCTGACGGCACCTTCTTGGTGAACCCACTGGGCCTCAGCTGGGACGAGATCTGCGCCCACGACGTAGCCCGCATGGACGTCGACGGCAACCAGCTCGAGGGGCCCTGGGTCATCTCGCCGGCAGTGCAGCTGCATGTCGTGCTGCATCAGCACCGGGAAAACGCCGGCGTCGTGATCCACAACCACCCGCGTTGGGGCACGATCTGGGCCGACAGCCACCGCGTCCCGCCGGTCTACGACCAGACCGGGGCCATGATGGGCGAGACCATCGCCATCGACTCCTCCTACGAGGGTCCCGTGAACCAGACGGCGAACGCCAAGGAAGTCGTCGATGCCCTGGGCCACGCCGACGTGCTCCTCATGGTGAACCACGGCGTGTTGATCCTGGGCAAGGACATCAGCGAGGCCTACCTCCGTGCTGCCGTCCTCGAGTGGCGCTGCCGGCAGGCCTGGCACGTCGAGGCTCTGGGCTCCGGAGTGCCCATGGGCGATGAAGTGGCGGCGGCCTTCGGCACCATGATCGCCGGGTCGGTGGCCAAGGGCAACTTTGACAACTGGTTCGCCGCCGCGGCCCGGCGCATCGTTCGTCAGGATCCGAGCGTCCTCGACTAGTCCTTCCGGGCCTCTCGATCCTCGCCCGTTCAGGCCGCCCTCAGGGCCCGATCACTGGAGTGGCGAATCCCCGAGGGGACCGGCGAAGAGGAACTCGTCAATGGCCCGGTGGTAGTTCCAGATGGTCATCTCCTGAGCCCGGTTCAGATGGTGCCCGTCGAAACCGGGCGAATGGAGGCCGACGGTCACTTCGGGCATGTTGGAGAAGTCCTGGTCGAGAATGGCTCCCAGCGACGCATCCCGCCAGCTGTCGTAGCGTTCCGGCTCCGCTGTCTCGATGCCTTCGGCGGACGGGAGCCACAGGCCCTGCACGTCGAAGATGCACTTGTCGGGGTCCTTGCCGTACGGGCGGGTCCGGTAGGTGATGGCCGTCCCGAAGTCGACGAGGAACACCGTGTTCGGAAACATGTGCCAGTCGTACATGCCCGCTTTGAGCTGGGCCTCGGTCAGCTCCGGGTAGTCGACGCCGGCGGCCCGGGCATGCTTCTTGCGCAGCTGCTGGTAGATGGCATTGCCGTTGGGCCCGCTGGCCTCGGGGATCGTCCGCAGCTCGGCTGCCGCGCCGAGGTCCGTGGGTAGGTACAGGGCCCGGAGCTCTCGCAGGTTGTAGACGACGTTGTCGTACACCGCCTTGGGATCGACCCCGTACTCGGGACGCAAGCGGGTGGAGTCGCCCTCGCTGCCGTAGCGGAAGACGTCGGCGTGGCGGGAGTGGTAGCGGAACAGCTCGTTGAAGGTCTTGCCGCCGTAGTTCTCACATTCGGCGATCGTCGGTGGGCTGGTGTGCTTGTCCGCCCGGAGGAGTTGCGGGTGGGTGCCGATCACGTGCCAGCTCTCGTTGAAGGCGTCGAGCGCGGTCTTCCAATTGGCATCGACGATCACCGATTTGTACCAGGCGATCCGCATGTCCTCGAGCTTGTAGCCCTGCAACCGAGAAGGGATCGGGTCGAGGTAGTCGAGGAGCGGCTCAGCCGTGGGGTCCATGTTGACGAACACCCATCCTCCCCAGGTGTCGACCTTCACCTCGGGCAGGCACAGCGCTTCGGCTGGGCGGGGGTCGAAGTTCTCCTCGTCGGCCTGGTACTTGAGGGAGCCGTCGAGGTTCCACCGCCAGGCGTGGAACGGGCAGCGGAACTCGCCGATCCGGCCCCGGCCCTGGACCAGCCTCGTCCCGCGGTGCCGGCAGGAATTGAAATAGGCCCGGAGGCCCTCCTGGGTCCGGACGACCACGATCGACTGACCGTTGATCTCGAAATCCACGTAGTCGCCGACCCGCTCGACCTCGTCGAAGCGGCAGGCGTTCAGCCACGTCCTCGGGAACAAGCGCTCCATCTCGAGCTGGAGGAACTCGGGATCCGTGTATCGGCCCTTGGGCACGTACGCAGGTCCAAGCCGCCAGCGCTCGGGCACGTCGACACCTGCGGCTACCGACTCGACCTCTGTGGTCGTCATCGCGTGACCTCCCAATCCAGGACCTCTGGCTGATTGTACCGACCGGTCCCTAGACTACCCGCGTGGACCTCTCGCTGACCGAGGCCGAGCGTGATCTGGCCGAGCTCTGCCGCCAGTTCGCGACCAAGGAGATCGCGCCGCGGGCACCGGCGGCGTGGGACCGGTCCGAGTGCCCGACCGATCTCCTGCGCGAGATGGGCCAGTTGGGCTTGTTGGGCATCTTGATCCCCGAGGAGTGGGGAGGGATCGGCATGTCGACGGTCGGGTTCGTCGCGGCCATGGAGCAGATCGGACTGGCCGATCAGTCGGTCGCGGCGGCATGGCAGGCCCACGTCACCATCGGCTCGCTGCCGTTGTACCTGTTCGGCAACGACACCCAGCGCGAACGCTGGTTGCGCCCGCTGGCTGTGGGACGGCTGCTCGGCGCCTTCGGGCTGACCGAGCCGGACGCGGGTTCGGACACCCGGAGCATCACGACCCGGGCAGAGCGGCGCGACGGTGGTTGGCTGATCAACGGTCGGAAGTCGTTCATTTCCAATGCGGGTACGGACATGTCGTTCGGGGTGACGCTGCTCGCCCGCGTGGATCCTGCCGGTGGGGGGCCGCCCAGGTTCGGGAGCTTCGTGGTCGAGAAGGACACGCCGGGCTTCACGATGGGATCGAAGATGCGCGGCATCGGTTGGCGGGGCCTCGACACCCGTGAGCTGTACTTCGACGACGTCTGGGTCGCAGACGAGCACCTCATCGGCGACCCGGACCTCGGGCTGAGCCAGTTCCTGGCCACGCTCGAGGTCGGACGGATCTCGATCGCCGCGTTGTCGCTCAGCCTGACCCAGGCGGTCCTGGACATGGCGACCGACTATGCCCGGGGCCGTCGCCAATTCGGCCGGCCCATCTCGCAGTTCCAGGCGGTGCAGTTCAAGCTGGCCGACATCGCCACCGAACTGGAGGCGGCCCGATGGCTGACCTACCGCGCTGCCTACCTGCGCGACACGGGGCAGCCGTTCCTGAAGGAGGCGGCGATGGCGAAGCTGAAGGCGAGCCGGGTGGCGACATCGGCGGCGTCCGAGGCCGTCCAGATCCATGGGGGGGTCGGCTACATGCTCGAGTCCCCGGTTGCCCGCTTCTATTGCGATTCGAAGGTGCTCGAGATCGGGGAAGGAACCAACGAGATACAACACGTGGTGATCGCGCGCGCGTTAGGTTGCTGAACCCTCGACCCGGACGTGGGGGAGCCACCGGTGCCCTGCGATAGAAGGGGGTGATCCCAAGTGGCCTGCTACTGTGGAAGGGACGGTGACCAGCCAACAGGCGGCCTGTCGTACCCGGCCCGTGTCGCGATGACGATCGGTCAGGCTACGAGTCAGATGAGGCTAGAAGATGCCCAAAGGCACAGCTCCCCCAGGCAAAGCTCCCCATAGCAACGCCAAGGACGATTCCCACCGGAGCGCGAAATGGCACCTGCGCCGGAAGGCCATCATCGACCGCTCGGCCAAGGTCTTCGCCCAACGGGGCTACCACGCCACCAGTACGGTCGAGCTCTGTGAGGCGAACCAGCTCGGGAAGGGTGCCCTCTACTACTACATCGGTTCGAAGGAGGAATTGCTCGCCGCCATCCACGATCGGGTGATGGACGAGGTCATGGTCGGTGCCGATCGCGCCGCGCTGGCCGGCGGGTCGCCGCCGGACCAATTGGCCATGCTCGGTCAGGAACTGCTCGATGTCATCGTCCGCTACCCCGATCACGTCTGGGTGTTCCTGCACGAGTTCCCGGCACTGACAGGTGAGAATGCCGAGCAGTTCCGGAAGCGGCGGCGAGAGTACGAGCGACGGGTCGAGTCGGTGTTCGAGGCGGGCGCCAAATCCGGGCACTTCCGACGGCTCGACGCGCGGCTGTCAGCCCGCGCCTGGCTCGGGATGCACAACTACACCTACTTGTGGCTGCGGGCCGATGGGCGCCTGTCGGCGAAGGAGATCGCCGCGTCCTTCGCCGACATCTTCGTGTGGGGCATGGCCACCTCGTCTCCGGATATGCGGCGGGACGCCGAGTCCCGGGTCGTCGCCGACGCGTCATAGGGGTGCGGTTCGGCAGTCCGATCAGGGCGCCGAGTACCCTCCGTCGACCACGATCGCCGAGCCCGTTGTCCAGCGGGCCTTGTCGCTGGCCAGATAGGAGAAGGCCCCGACAAGGTCGGTCGCTGCACCCAGCCCGAGCGGATGGTTGGCCCCGATGGCGTCGATGGCGGCAGGCGGCAGGTCGTCGTGCATCGCCGAGAGGAACGTTCCCGGGCAGACACAGTTGACGCGTATCCCGTCTCGGGCGTACTCGACGGCAGCCACCTTGGCCAGGTGGATGACGCCGGCCTTGGTGACGCAGTACGGTGACGCGTGCGACCAGGCCGTGAGCCCTGCGACCGAGGCGGTCAGGATGATCGAGCCCGACTGCTGCCGCCGCATCACCGGGACGGCGGCGCGGATGGCATTGACCGGTCCCATGACATTGACCCGGAACGCCCGGTCCCACTCGTCCGCCGGCAGGTTGTGAATTCGACCGTTGGGCGACAGGACGCCGGCATTGCTGATCAGGACGTCGAGGCGTCCGAACCGTTCCACTGCCCGCTCCACCACGGACTCGACCTGTTCGAACTGGCTGACGTCGGCCAGCGCGGTCTCGATCGGGGGGCCGTTGTCCGGCAGCCCCTCGATCGATGCCTCGAGCGACGGGACGCTGATATCGCTCAAGACCAAACCGGCCGGGGCTTCAGTCGCCAGTTGGCGCGAGAGGGCTGACCCGAGGGCTCCCCCGGCGCCAAGGACTGCGATGACCCGTTGTTCGTCGTCCATCACCCTCTTTTCTTCGCTCGGGTCTCCTTGCCCGAGGTGGCGGTGGTCCAAAGCTGTACCGACCAGTACAGTACACGCGGTGGACGGTGACCTCACCGGTGTCACGGACAACTCGTGGCCGCCCGGGGCTCGGCCGTGCCACCATCGCGACCATCGGGACGTGGCGGTCCCGCCAGAGAAGGAGAAGTGAGACGGATGGCTCGGATCTTGCCTCGGCCCGTCGCCGAGTGGTCGCCAACGATGCAGAGCGCGCTGGCTGCCTATCGACCCCAGGTGAGCGCCGAACCACCCTCACCTCGGGGCCGAGGGGGCCGGAAGCCGGGGAACCTCATCGGCACCTTCGCCCGTTACCCCGAGCTGGCCAATGCCTACCTCACGTTCAACGGCCATGTCCTATTTGCCTCGAGCCTGTCGCCGCGCCTCCGCGAGCTCGTGATCCTCCGGGTCGCAGTGCGCACGCAGTGCGAGTACCAATGGGCCCAACATGTGCCCATGGGTACCGCTGCAGGCCTGACGGACGAAGAGATCGCTCGGGTCGTGGACGGCCCGGAGCGAGCCGGCTGGGACGTGCTCGACCAGTCGGTGCTCAGGGCGGTCGACGAACTGCTCGACAGGACGCGGGTCAGCGACTCGACCTGGGCCGAGCTGTCCCAGCACCTGGACGAGCACCAGCTCATGGACCTCGTCTTCACCGTGGGCGCCTACGGGACCCTGTCGATGGCCCTTCGATCCTTCGACGTCGAGCCAGACGCCGAGATCGTGTCACACCTTCCCGTCACCACCGGGGCGTGGGACCGGGACGGCGGTCGGCCAACCGACGGGAGCCGATGATGCCGGTCGCCGTCGTCACCGGAGGGGCATCCGGAATGGGGCGCTCGATCTGTCAGCACTTGGCCAGGCGGGAGAACGACGTCGCCGTGGTGGACCTGAACGGGGAGTCGGCCGAGCAGGTGGCGAAGGAACTGCGGCGAGATGGCGCCCGCGCCGTGGCCTGCCAGGCCGACGTGGGCGACCGGTCGGAGGTCGACCAGGCCATGGACGTGGCCCGGCGCGACCTCGGACCTGTCGGGATCCTGGTGGCCAGCGCCGGCGTGGCCAAATTCGAGCCCTTTGCAGAGATCACGCTGGAGTCCTGGAACCGAGTGCTCACGGTCAATCTGACCGGCGCGTTCCACTGCACCCAGGCCGCCCTCCCCGACATGGTGGACGCCGGATGGGGACGCGTCGTCCTGATCTCGTCCTCGAGCGCACAACGGGGTGCTCCCCGGATGGCGCACTATGCCTCGTCAAAGGGCGGGGTGATCGCCCTGACCAAGACATTGGCCCTCGAGTACGCCGGGTCCGGCGTCACCGTCAACAACATCGCGCCCTCGAGCATCGACACCCCCATGGTGCAGGAGTGGCAGGCGAGTGGGGCCGTCGGGCCCAACGAGGCAATGGCCCGTCACATTCCCGTGGGCCGGGTGGGAACCGGTGACGACGTCGCCGCCGCATGCACGTTCTTGTGCTCGGAGGAAGCGGGGTACGTCACCGGGCAGACCCTCAGCGTCAACGGCGGGTCCTACGTCACCTGAGCGGGCGACTCCACGACCGAGAGAAGCCCGCGCCGCAGGCGTGTGACCGGGTACCGCTGCGGTCGGCTGTCGTTTGACTGACGGGCCAACCCGGGGTAATTTCACTTTTTGGACCAACTAGTCGGTACTACCAACGAGCCGGCACCGTGAACGAGCCGGCCCTGTGAACGACCCGGCAAGGCGGTTGGTAGCGGAGGGATGCGCTCCGTGGTGTGGGCACGAGTCCCCGAGCGAGGAAGGGTGGGGCGATGACGAGCGATGGTGGCGATCTGGTTGTTTCCGCAGACGGTCACATCTTGGAGCCGACCGATCTGTTCCTCACCCGTATGCCCAAGCATCTGACCGACCGAGCCGTCTGGGAAGAGGACTTCGAGATCGAGCCTCTGGTGGAAGGCGGCGCCCGCTACTTCCGGCGGCTGCACACGCCGGGGTACGAGGGCTGGACGATCTCCCGCTATCGCCAGTCCGACGGGCCGGCTCCTGACGGCGATCCCGACGGGATCCTCCAGGACATGGACTACGACGGCATCGACGCTTCACTCATGCATCCCAACCTGTCGCTGTTCGGGCTGTACTCGGACGACCATGAGCTGTCCATGGCCCATGCCCGGGTCTACAACGACTACCTCATCGAACGGTTCCTTCCCTACAAGGCGAGGCTGCGCCCGACCTGCCCGGTCCCCATCACCGACGTCGATGACGCGGTGGCCGAGATCGAACGCATCGCTCGGGCGGGCCTCGGAGCGATCCTGCTGCCGGCGATCCCGCCAAAGCCGTACTACTCGCCGGACTTCGATCCGGTGTGGGCCGCGGCTCAGGCCAACGGGACGCACGTGTTCTTCCACACGGCGACCGGTGGCGTGAAGGTCGGCGACCCAGAGTCGACCACGATGAAGACCGTCGCCGAGATGTCCAAGCGGGCCAACATGGCTATCAACGCCAAACTCGCCTCCGAACGGATGGTGACCCAGGCGGTCATTGGCACCATCGTCCCCCAGCAGCTCATCTGCCAGCTCGTCGGCGGCGGCGTCCCCGAGCGCTACCCGGACCTTCACTTCGGGTTGATCGAGTTCAACGCCCATTGGCTCGCGTCCCTGATGGGCGGCATGGACAAGGCGTGGGTAACCGGGATCGGTCAGGACGCAGACTGGTGGCTCGGCCAGTGGGACGACGATCGTCCCGACAACGACCAGCCCGCCATGGCCCGGCTCTTCCGGTTGAATGACAGGTGGCCCCACCCGCTGAAGCCGAGCGAGTACGTCCAACGCCAGTTCCACGTCTCGTTCCAAGACGATCCCACGGCCGTCGCCGCCCGGCACATCACAGGCGTGTCGACGATCGTGTGGGGGAACGACTACCCGCACGCCGAAGGAACCTTCCGTCACAGCAAGGAGTTGATCGCCGAGCAGTTCGCCGGCATTCCCGATGACGAGCGGCAGGCCATCCTCGGCGGCACCCTGGGCGGAATCGTGGGGTTCGAGAGGGTCCCGGCGGGCGTCTGACCCTTCTCTCGGCCCCGGCCGATGCCCGAACACGTGACTGACGCAGGGGGTGACGGGACCGGCACCCGGGACTTCTCGGTGACGATGATGTACCACCCGAGTCATCACGTCCCCGATCTCGGGGAGGCCGAGGGCTGGTTCCAACGGGTGTTCGGCCGTGCCAGTACGAGCCTTGCGTCGCTGTCGGCCGACCGGCCGCCCCGGCCGGGACATCCAACCGACTATTCGACATTCACCCCGATCAGCGACGTGTTGTTCGACACGATCGACCCCAAGCGCTACGTACTCCTCGGCGTGCAGCGCTACGCCACCGTCGAACAGCCGCATCTGAAGGGGTTCGGATGGTACGTCGAGGGCATGGGCGAGGCCTACCGTGCGCTCAAGCGCCACGGGATCCGCGTGACGAGCCAGCTCGATGAGGTCGCCGACGGCGACGAACCACCAACCGCGGCCGGGTCGGCCATGCCACTCTTTTTCTCTTTGCCCGAGGATGCCGGACTCCGCTACGAGTTCTTCCCCGCCATCCCCTTTCCTCTCGACCCCCGGGTTGCGCCCGATTGGTCGGTACCACCGGTGTCGGACGCCGATCCCCTCGGGATCGTGTGCTGCTCGCACCACACGGTGCTGACCGGTCGCCCCGAGCGCGCTCTCAGGGTCGTCGGCGAGGTGCTCGGTGGAGTGATCGTCCACGAAGGCCGAGATGGGCTCCGCGGCACGACCGGCACCTACGTGCATCTGGCCGACTCCATCCTCGAGTACGCGGTGCCCGATGTCGGGACGGCTGGGCACGCCGACTGGGCGAGGAACGACCCAGATGACACCTACCACTCGGTCACCTGGCAGGTCGCCGATCTCGAACGCGCCCGGCGCCACCTCGAGTCTCAGGGTGTGCGGATCGAGATGCGGTCGGAGGACACGCTCGTCACCGATCCGGCGACGAGCCTCGGAATTCCCTGGGGCTTCACCACCAGGCTGACGCCCGGCGATCCCCGATCGACCGGCTGAGCCAGCTGATCGACCCTGTACGAGAGAGGTTATCCATGAGCACGTACCGATTCGAAGGACGGGTCGCAGCGGTCACCGGCGCCGGACGTGGCATCGGGAGGGCCTATGCGCACCTGCTGGCCGAGCGAGGCGCAGGTGTCGTGGTCAACGATCTCGGGGGCACGATGGAAGGCGACGGAGCGGACCCGGAACCGGCCCGCACCGTGGCCGGCGAGATCGGCGCCGCCGGTGGGCGAGCGATCCCCGAGACCAGTGATGTGTCCACGGTCGATGGCGGTCAAGCGCTCATAGACGCCGCCGTCGCCGAGTTCGGGCGCATCGACATTGTGGTCAACAATGCCGGAATCATCAGATGGGGCGGCCTTCCCGAGGCCGACGCCGACAACCTGGCCAGCCACCTGGCCGTGCACGTCGGCGGCTCGTTCAACACAACCCGCGCCGCCTGGCCCCACATGGTCGACCAGGGTCACGGCCGTATCGTGATGACGACGTCGACGGGCATGTTCGGCTTGGCCGACAACCTCGGCTACGCCACGGCCAAGGCGGCCGTGGTCGGCATGACCCGCAGCCTGTCGGTGGCGGGCGCCGCCCACGGCATCGCCGTCAATCTGATCGCGCCCAATGCATGGACACGGATGGCCGGTCGACCTTCGAAGGGCCCGGGCCCGGACAAGCAGCCGGCCCCGAAACAGATGGAGCCCGAGCTCATCGCGCCGATGGTCGCGTTCTTGGCCCATGAGGCGTGCGACGTCAGTGGCGCCATCTACGTGGCCGGAGGCGGGCGATTCGCACGAATGTTCATCGCCGTGACCGAGGGCTACGTCGCCTCCCGCCCGGAGCAGTCGACGATCGAGGACGTGGCCGCGAACTGGGCCGCCATCAACGACGAGACCGGCTACTACGTCCCTGCCGACCTTCTTGACTGGTCAGCCCACTACATGGCCCACCGGTAGGCGACCGGCGCCGTGATCACTTCAGCGCCATCGGCGTGATGGGAGAGCCGACCGAGCCCGTGACCTTGAGTCCGGGGGCACAGAAGAGGAATTCCCAGACCCCGTCCTGCTCGCAGTCGGAGGCCAGATCCTCGAAGTTGAACATCTCGCCGAGGGTCAGGCCCATGTCGCGGATGGTGACCTGGTGGAACGGGATATTGCCCCCCGCCACCCGACTCGGCCAGACCTCACACGCCCAGTTGTCGAGGGCCAGCGCCGCCACCTCCCGGTCGTGGAGCCACCGGCAGCTGTCGAGCCCGGGGCCGGGCTCGTCGCCCATGAAGTGGGCCCTGTCGCCCTCGAGGAACCACTGGTAGGAGCCGGTCCGGACGAGCAGGATATCGCCAGACTCCACCCGCACTCCCTGGCGGTCCTCGGCCGCCGACAGGTCGGCCGAGGTGATCTCGTACGAGTCCTCCAGCCGATCGACGCCCTTCAACCTGGCTATGTCGAGGAGGACCCCGCGGGAGATCAGGTGCTCCACCGCCTTGGCAAACGAGTTGCGGGTGGCACCGGCCACGTTGTTGACCGCCCGTGCCGGCACGTTGTTGTAGAAGAACCCGCCGTAGCCGACATGGGCCAGGCTGTCCCACTGGGTCGCGGCCTGCAGGCCCATCATCACCATGTCGTCGGCGGAGATCATGCCATCGGGTGCTCCGGCCGTGTCCGAAGGCAGGAACGTCATGACGTGGACCGGGTTGATCCGAAACCCTCCGGGCAGAAACGGGCCGTCCTTGTCGAAGGGCATGCCGAGGTCGAAGTTCCTCCCCGTCCTCACCAGCTGCGCGGCCTGCACACGCTTTTCCGGGGTGACGAAGTTGAGGGTGCCGATCTCGTCATCGTCGCCCCATCGCCCCCAGTTGCTCAGCGCCCGGCCGAGCTCGTGATGGGGCCACGTCTTCGTATCCTCGCTCATTGTCCCCCTCGACCGGCCATGGATTCCCGAGCGCCACGACGGGCCTCTACCGACCGGATGGGCGAAACCCTAGCCAGGCGGGCGCGGAGAGGAAAGGGCGGGCGGTCCTCCCGTTGCCTCCTCACGCCGGCCTCAGATCCGATCCCGGAGCTCTCGCTTCAGGATCTTTCCTGAAGGGTTCCGGGGGAGGGCGTCGACGAGCACGATGGCCTTGGGGACCTTGTAGCGGGCCAGTTGCTCGCGGCAGTGCTCGACGAGGTCTTCCGGCGTCGCGGCGGCGGGCGGACGGAGGACGACATAGGCGACGGGGACCTCCCCCCACCGGGCATCAGGACGCCCGATCACCGCAGCTTCGACGACGGCTCCGTGCTCATAGAGAACCCGTTCGATCTCGGAGCTGGCGATGTTCTCCCCGCCCGACACGATCATGTCCTTGAGGCGGTCCACGATGTAGAGGTAGCCGTCCTCGTCCCTCACGCCGATGTCCCCGGTGTGGAACCAGCCGCCGGCGAAGGCGGCACGGGTGGCCTCAGGGTCCCGCCAATAGCCCTTGCACACCTTGGGGCCACGAAGCACGATCTCGCCGCGCTCACCTGGGGCCAGCGACGCTCCCGATTCGTCCCAGATGTCGAGCTCGAGGTACTGACAGGGCCGACCGACGCTTCCCAGCTTGGAGCGGGTGCTCGCCCGGTCCAAGAAGGTGTCGCCCGATACGGTCTCGGTCAGACCGTAGGCATCGGCGAACCACGCAGAGGGAAACGTCCGCTGCAGACGCTCGATGAACGGGATGGGCATCTTCTCCCCGCCGCCGATGAGCAGCCGCACCGACGAGAGGTCCCGTGCCTCGACTCGCGGAACGTCCAGGACGGCCCTCACCATCGAGGGCGCCATCCACACGGTGGTCACCCGGGACCGTTCGATCTCGTCAACGACTCGGTCGGCGTCGAACGTGCCGTGGACGAAAATGGTCGCCCCTACCGCGATCAGTGACGTCGTGGTCAGGTCCAGCGCTCCGACATGGTAAAGCGGTCCGCACGCCAGCCCGACATCGTCGCCGGTAAGGCCGAACTCGGCGATATGGGCATAGTTCTTCCAGGCCAGGTTGGCGTGGGTGATCATCACCCCCTTGGGACGGCCCGTCGTCCCTGACGTGTACATGAGGCGGTGGAGGTCGTCGCCCCCGGCGCGGACCCGCGCCGGGGGATCGGTCCCGGCGCCCAGATCGGAGAACTGCTCCCAGCCGGCGACGGGCGTGGGTGCGATACACACACGAACCAGGTCGTCCCGCCCCCTGGTCGCTTCCTGTGCGAGCTCGACCAGCGCCTGGTCGGACACGAGGGCGCGGGCCTGGGAGTGGTCCAGGATGAACTGCAGCTCGGCCGCGGCCAGTCGCCAGTTGAGCGGCATCACCGTCGCACCGAGGTAGTTGGCCCCGAAGATCGTCGCAAGGAACTCGGTGTTGTTGTAGGAGAGCAGTCCGACGACGTCGCCGGGAGCGACTCCCCGGGCATCGAGCCCGGCCGCCAGCGCCGCGGCCTCGGCGAGCATCTCGCCATAGGTCACGACGTCATCGCCGTCGACGGCCAGCGGCTTGTCCGGCGTGCGGCGTGCATGGTGCTCGAGCACTCCCAGCCAGCTCATGTCCGGGCGCACGAGGGACGGCGGTGGCGTCATGCGAGGAGGTAGCCCCCGTCGACGTTGAGCACGGTCCCGGTCACGAATGCCGCCGCGTCCGAGGCCAGGAACTGGAAGGCGCCGGCAAGGTCGGCGGACCGACCCCAGCGCTTCAGCGCCGTGTGCCCGATGATGCGCTCCGAGAGCTGCTCGTTCCTGGTCCATGCCTCGGCCAACGGCGAATCGAACCAGCCCGGGGCCACCACGTTCACGGTGATCTTGGACGGGGCCAGATCGAGGGCCAGGCCCTTGGCCATCCCCACCAACCCGGCCTTCGACGCGCTGTAGGCGGCGAGACCCCGGCCCGGCCGTTCACCGAGCACCGAGCCGGTGAAGATCAGCCGTCCGCCGTCGCCCATGACCCGAGCGGCGGCCCGAGCGCCGAGGAATGCCCCGGTCAGGTTGACGTCGATCACCTCGCGCCAGACCTCGGGGGCCACGCCCAGTGGCCCGGTGACGATCGGTGAGATCCCCGCGTTGCAGATCCAGACGTCCACCCCGCCCCACTCCGACACGGTCCCGTCGGCCACCGCCTCGTTGAGATCGGCGTCTCGGACATCGCCACAGAACACGAGCGTCGGTCCCGGCAGCGCGTCGGCGACCGACTTGAGCTCGCGCTCGGTCCGGGCCACCAGCGTCACGCTGGCCCCCGCGCGCGAGAAGGCGTGGGCGAGCAACTCGCCCAGCCCCCGTCCGGCGCCGGTGATCACCACCCGCTTGCCGCTGACCTCCCGCGGGCTCGGGAACAGGTCAGGTATCTCGATCCGCTCTGGCATCGCCGTTCTCCACGTTCCGATGGAGCCTGTACTGACCAGTACACTACACGCGGTGGACTCTGACCTCGGAGATGTCGACCAGCGGCTCGAGCTCGCCTTCTCGACCGTGGACCTCATCGCCATGCATCGCCGCATGCTGGTGATACGCGGCTTCGAGGAACGGGTGGCGGCCCTCTATCGCGACGGAGAGGTACCCGGGTTCGTCCACCTGTCGATCGGACAGGAGGCATCGGCGGTCGGTGCATGCTGGCCCCTCCTCCCCTCCGACGTGATCACATCGACCCATCGCGGTCACGGACACTGCCTGGCCAAGGGGCTCGCGCCGGTCGACATGTTCGCCGAGCTGATGGGGAAGGAGGCGGGAACGAACCGGGGACGAGGTGGCTCGATGCATATCGCCGACCCCGGTATCGGGATCTTCGGCGCCAACGGAATCGTCGCCGCCGGCCTTCCCATTGCCGTGGGAGCCTCGGCCGCGGCCCAACTCCGATCGGACGGTGGAGTCGCAGTCGCATTCTTCGGGGACGGGGCCCTGGCTCAGGGCGCATTCCATGAGGCGGTCAACCTCGCCGCCGTGTGGCGTCTCCCGGTCGTCTTCTGGTGCGAGAACAACGGCTACGCCGAGTTCTCGTCGGCGGCCACCCAATACACGGGGACGCTCGAGCGTCGGGCGGCCGGGTACGGCATCGACTACGTCGCCGTCGACGGCAACGACGTCACCGCCACAGCCTCCGTGATGGGAGAAGTGGTCGACGCCGTCCGAGACGGACGAGGTCCCACGATCGTCGAAGCGCCCACCTATCGCTGGCACGGCCACTACGAGGGCGACCCGCAGCGATACCGGACCGAGGAGGAGGTCGAGTCCTGGAAGGCCCGGGACCCGATCGTCCGCCACGCGCAGCAACTCGAGTCCGCGGGGGTCGGTGCCGCGACGATCACGTCGCTGGCGTCGTCGGTCGCCCGGGAGCTCGACGAGGCCGTCGACGCCGCCCGACGGCTTGACCCGCCCGACGTCGCCACGATGGGCAACTTCGTCGTGCGCCCTCGTCGGGAGCGCCCCGAGCCGCCCCCGCCGGCCGAGGGCGCGCCGGCCTTCCGCATGATGGACGCCATCCACTCCGCCCTCGAGGTGGAGCTGGCTCACGACGACCGGGTCTTCGTCGCCGGCATCGATGTCGCCCAGGGGGGCAATGTGTTCGGGCTGACGCGTGGCCTCCACGACAGGTTCGGCGACCGGGTCCGGGACACTCCGATCTCCGAGACGGCGATCATGGGGTTGGGCGTGGGTGCGGCGATGGCGGGCATGCATCCGGTGGTCGAGCTGATGTACCTCGACTTTGTCGGCGTGTGCCTCGACCAGCTGCTCAACCAGGCGGCCAAGATGCCGTTCATGACGGGCGGCACGGCCGAGATGGCCCTCACGGTCCGAACCCAGTTCGGCGCGGGGCGCTCGTCGGGCAGCCAGCACTCGCAGAGCCTCGAGGCCCTGCTGGCCCATATCCCGGGCCTGAGCGTCGTGATGCCGTCCAGTCCGGCCGATGCCTACGGCCTGCTGCGGGCGGCGATCCAGGACCCGAATCCGGTGGTCTTCATCGAGAACCGGCTTCTCTACGGCATGAAGGGCCCGCGGCCGCCTGCTGACCACATCCTTCCCATCGGTACACCGACGGTGGTCCGCCCCGGTACCGGCATCACCGTCGTGTCGGTGTCACGCATGGTCCACGAGAGCATCGCCGCGGCCGAGGCCGTGGCCGGCGACGGCATATCGGTCGAGGTCATCGACCTCAGGACCGTGTCACCGCTCGATATGGCGCCCATCCTCGAGTCGGTTGGCAAGACGGGCCGACTGCTGATCGCCCACGAAGCGGTGGTGCCGTTCGGCATCGGAGCGGAGATCGCGGCCGCGGTGGCACGGGAGGGGTTCTGGGTGCTCGACGCACCGATCGTCCGTGTCGGCGCGGCGCCGACACCGCCTCCCTATGCACCCACTCTCGAACGCGTCTGGTTGCCCGATGGCGAGGACATCGCGGCGGCACTGCGGCAACTGGCCGACGTCTGACCGGTTGGAGCGGTCCGAATCCCAGCGTGGCTGACCCACGCGTGCGATCCGGGACCCAGCCCGGTTACGACAGGAACCCCTTGTAGCCGCTGGAGATGACCTCCTGCATCGCTTGGTCCATTTTGGGACGGCCACCCGGGTTGAGGAGGAACCGCTTCGGCTTGCCGGCCGTGTTCCCGCCGTAATATTGGCCCCGCTCCTCGAAGGGGGAATACGGCCGGAACCTCTCGATCATGTCCATCCAGGCCTCCTCCGGCTCGACGGGGACCTCGATACGCCGACAGCCGTGATCGCGGGCGTAGTCGATCAGATCCTGGATGAAGTCGATCTGCAGGCCGCCGTAGCGTGGGTTGTTGCCGGAAGCGCCGTGGGGTCCACCGGGGAAGAAGAAATTCGGAAACCCGTGGCACATGACACCCAGGAACGTCGAGGGGCCGTCCGCCCAGTACTCGTTCAGGGCCAAGCCGTCCACGCCGACGATGCCCATCCGTCGAAGCGCACCGGTGCCGAAGTCGAAACCCGTCGCCCAGATGATCATGTCGAACTGCCGAAGTCCCTCGGACGTCTCGATCCCGGTATCCGTCACCCGCAGGATCGGCGTCTCCCGCAACGAGACCAGGTGCACGTTGGGCTTGTTGAACATCTCGTAGTAGCCGGTCACGAAGGGTGGTCGCAGACCGCCGTAGAGGTGGTCCTTCGGGATCAGCTTGTCCGCCGTCCCCGGATGCTTCACGATGCCGCGGATCTTCTCCTCGAGGAAGGCGCAGAACTCCGCATTCGCCTCCCTGTCCGTCAGCAAGTCGGCGTAGTTGGCCGACAACTTGGCAAAACCCGGGCTGTTCCAGACCGTCTCGTAGAACGCCCACCGCTGTTCCTTCGATTCCTCGAAGGTCTTCCGATCGTGCGCCTTGTGCAAGAACCCGGAAATCGAGGCGTTCAGCTCTTCACGGATCGACTCGAAGTTCGCCTTCAGGTGGGCCTGCTGCCCCGCCGAAATGGGATGGTTGTTCAACGGCGTCGCCCACGTCGGCGTCCGCTGGAAGATGGTCACCGATTCGACCTCGTCTGCGATCTCGGGGGCGATCTGCACACCGCTGGAGCCGGTGCCGACGACGGCCACCCGCTTGCCCGTGAAATCCACCGGCTCCTTCGGCCACCGGGCCGGGTGGTAGGCCTCACCAGTGAAGTCCTCGCGCCCGGGCACGTCCGGGTACTGCGGCACCGAGAGCACGCCGGTCGCACTGATAAGAAATCGCGAGCGGATCTCGAACCCATCTCTCGTCCGTGTCGTCCAGGTCGCCGACGCCTCGTCCCACACTGCAGAGGTCACCCGACTGCCGAACCGGATATGACGCCGGAGATCGAACTTGTCCACGACGTGGTTGAGGTACCGCTCGGTCTCGGGCTGAGGGGCGAACTCCTCCGACCAATCCCACTCCTGCCACAGTTCCTCGGAGAACAGATACCCGTAGGTGTAGCTCTCGGAGTCGAACCGGCACCCGGGATAGCGGTTCCAGTACCACGTGCCCCCGGCACCGTCGCCCTGCTCGAGCAGGCGTACCGACCAACCAGCTTCTCGGGCGACGTACAGCTGGTAGAGGCCGAGGATGCCGGCACCCACGATCACAACGTCGACATACCCGCCCGAGTCACCCGGGCCATCGTCCAGCGATGCCATTGTCTCCCCGGTCACCTGCGTGCCTTCCTGGCTACCTGTGGTGAGGGCACGCAGAGTCTGGTCCTGCACCCCCCAATCTTAGACTGACTGGTCATATGAATTGGCGCCGCAGCCGCGTCATCCCGATTGCGGACGGCATGCCCCTGCGGACAGTGTGCCGCTCGGGTTCCAGCCGGCGAACCACTGGTGCGCAATTCCCGGTTCAAACGGTCGCCACCGGTGTCAGAGGGCTACCCATCGCGCCGGGTAGTCGTAACGGGGGCGCCGTGAGCATGAATCGGCTCCGGTGGTGTTCGCGCAGCCAGTCCGCCAACTCCTGCGTGTACCACAGCTCGCCCAGCGGGATGCCGAGCTTGAACAGGCAGAGATGGTGGATCGGGATCAGTGTGTGCGGCTCCCGGCTCGGAGCCGGCCACCCCTCGACGGCGTAATTGTCGGCGATGAGCGCCGCCATCTGCGACTGGCTGATCCACTCCAGCACCTCATCGTCCTCGCCATCGAGGTATGGGTACATCGCCTGGACCCTGGAGGCGTCGGGGTCACGGTCCCAGGCGAGGATCTGGGTGGCGAAGCCGGTGTGGATGACGACCATGTCCCCCGGTTCGACGATGACATCGTCCGCATCCATGATCTCCCGGATGGTCCTCATTGTCACCGGTGTCCACTCCGGGGTGTTGTCAAGGTGATGGGCCACATCGATGAGCACGCCGCGGCCCTGCACCCCGTGGGCGGCCATGTGCTCCAGACCGAGGTGCTTACCGAAACTGACGCTGCCGCTGCCGTCACCCTTGGCATCGGGCTGCGGCCCGATGATGTCTTCGCCCGCCCGGAAGCCGTTGTAGTACACCGGTTCGTCCTCGCCGTCCCCGTCGGCATCGAACAGGGCGCCTTGGTGCGCCAGCGCGTCCCACTGCGTCGAATACTGCAGCCAGAGCGTCACCAGGTCGTCGGACCACACGTCGATGAAGCTCGTGTCGATCGACTCGCGCGCGATGACGTTGTAAAAGGTATCCGGGTTGTGCTGCAGATCCTCGGTGGGCCTGAGGATCGGCGGGTAGCGCCGCTGGTTCAGCGCCGTTCCGCCAGGGAAATCGAGCGGCAGGCTCAGGCTGAAGCTGATGCCGGCTTGGATCTCCCGCGCTCCCTGGAGGACCTTCTCGGGGGTCAGCAGGTTGATGCGCCCGAGCTCGTCATCCTCGCCCCAGTCGCCCCACGTCGAGCCGGGCGGACGTTGGTTCCACCGCTTGGTCACGGCTGCTCCTCCTTCCAGTCCGAGTCCACGCCAGCCCGTTCGGTTCCACGCCGGCCGGGCCACCTGATGCCTACCATTTTTGTACCGATCGGTCAACGGTGGTCGGACGCCGGTGGAACTGGACCGATCGGTACAACCGAGCTAGCATGCCGGGCGCAGGGGGCTGTCCGAGCTCCGGCTGGGTGACGACGACATGATCTCGTTCGGGATGGCAGGAGCCGTGCTGTGATCGATTACAACACCATCGACTTCTTCCGCGGCGACGAGCTCATCGCCGACCCGTATCCGTATTTCGAGTGGCTGCGCACCGAGTGCCCCGTCGAGCGCGAGCCCCACCACGGCGTGATGATGGTGACCGGGTACGACGAAGCCATCGCCGTGTACAACGACCCCGACACATTCTCGTCGTGCAACTCCCCCACCGGCCCGTTCCCGGGGTTCCCCGTGCCGCTCGAGGGCGACGATGTCAGGACGCAAATCGAGCAGCACCGCCACGAACTGCCGATGAGCGACCAGCTGCTCACGTTCGATCCGCCGATCCATACGGCACACCGCGCCCTGCTCATGCGCCTCATCACGCCGAAGCGACTCCGGGAGAACGAAGAGTTCATGTGGCGGCTCGCCGACGGCCAGATCGACGAATTCATCTCGAGCGGTGTCTGCGAGTTCATCGGCCAGTATGGCCAGCCGTTTGCCATGCTCGTCGTCGCCGACCTGCTCGGCGTACCGGAGAGCGACCACGACCTGTTCCGCAAGCAGCTCGGTGCCGGACGGGGCGGACAGACGGGCACCGTCGGCAGCACCGGCGACGAGGCGCTCGCCCTCAACCCGCTCGAGTTCCTCTACGAGCAGTTCAGCGCGTACGTCGACGATCGCCGTCGGGACCCGCGCAACGACGTGCTCACCGGCCTTGCCACCGCGACGTTCCCCGACGGGTCGATCCCCGAGGCCATCGACGTCGCCCGCATCGCCGCCAATCTCTTCGCCGCCGGCCAGGAGACGACCGTGCGCCTCTTCGGCACCGCGCTGCAGCGCATGGGAGACGACCACGAGCTCCAACAGCTGCTCCGAGAGGACCGGGGGCGGATTCCGAACTTCGTCGAGGAGTGCCTGCGCATCGAGAGCCCGGTGAAGGGCGACTTCCGCCTGGCGCGGGTGACGACCGAGCTCGGTGGCGTGACCATCCCGGCCGGCACCACGGTGATGGTCGTCAACGGAGCCGCCAACCGCGACCCCGACCGCTTCGAGCAGCCCGCCCACTTCCAGGTGGATCGGGCCAACGCCCGCCATCATCTTGCCTTTGGCCACGGCGCCCACACCTGCCCCGGATCCCCGCTCGCCCGGACCGAGGGACGGATCACCATCGAGCGACTGCTCGACCGGATGGGCGACATCAGGATCTCCGAGAAGGAGCATGGTCCCCCGGGCGCCCGCCGCTACGACTACGTGCCGACGTACATCCTGCGCGGTGTCAGCCGCCTCCACCTCGAGTTCGAACCGGAACCGTCGAGATCGCGGTAGGCCGCGCCGGCGTCGCGGCGTTCATGCACTCTGCTCCCGGACGAGCATCGATGACATCGTCCCGTGAGACAGTCACGGCCAGCACCGCCGGCCGCCCGAGCGGGTCACGACGACCGACGAGCCCCACCTGAACCGAGGCTCTCGGCGTCGACCGGCGTCGGATCGACCCGGGCAATGGTTCGCTCGATGAACGAGCGGGTGGTGTCGTGGCCGGCGGTGACGCCCAGGGCGTCCTCCAGGGCCAGGACCTGGGACAGGCCCGTCATCATGAGCAGGGCGACGATCGGCGGCAGCTCGTGTTCGGTCACTCCCATGGTCCGCAGGGAGGTGGTCACGGCTTCGAGCTGGGCCGCCCGGAACCGCTCGGCGTACCGTGCGATCTCGGTGCGGATGGCCTTGCGGTGATTGGCCAGTGCCACGAACTCGATGTTGAACCTGGCCCCCCGGAGATCGGCGTTCAGCTGCCAGAGCGTCCGAAGCGAGCCGTCGGTTGCGATGACCCGTTCGACGCGGGCCACGTTCTCCTCGGCCCGGCGCCGGAATACCTCGAGGAAGAGGTCGTCCATGGTGCGGAAGTAATAGTGGACGAGCTGCGGCTTCAGGCCGGCTCGTGCTGCGACCCGGCGCGAGGTGACGGCGGCGTAGCCCTCCTCGAGCAGCAGCAGCTCAGCTGCATCAAGCAGCTGGGAACGACTCTTGGAGTCCTCGGCACCGATGCGACGAGGGGACGGGGCGGACGTCACGCCGACACCTTGCCACACCCGCGACCCGGTGCTATGCAATTGCTCAGCAGTGCTGTGCAGTCGCACAGCACTCACTGTGAGAACGGGAGACCGGGTTGAGCGACTGGCAGACGATCGACTTCTTCTTCGACCAGTCATTGGTCGAGGACCCCTACCCGTACTTCGAGCAGCTGCGCAGGGCGTGCCCGGTGCTGCCCCTTCCTCATCTCGGGGTGGTGGCTGTGACCGGGTACGACGAGACGAGCCAGGTCTACCGAGACTCCGAGACCTTCTCGTCGTGCAACTCGGTCGTCGGACCCTTCGCCACCTTCCCGGTCCCACTCGAGGGCGATGACGTGAACGATGTCGTCGATCGCTACCGGGACCAGCTGCCGATGCACGAGCACATGGTGACGATGGACCCGCCCGACCATGCCCGCGAACGGGCACTGCTGATGCGCCTGATCACCCCGAAGCGGCTGAAGGACAACGAGGCCTTCATCTGGCGCCTCGCCGATGAGCAGCTCGACGAGTTCGTCGATGAGGGTCGGTGCGAGCTCATCAGCGCCTACACACAGCCCTTCGCCATGCTGGTCGTGGCTGACCTGCTCGGCGTGCCGGAGGAGGACCATCAACGGTTCCGTGACGGCTTCGGACTGAGCGTGACCCCCGGTGAGGTCGGTGTCGGCGAGAGCGGCAATCCGGGTGAGAACCCGCTCGCCTGGCTCGACGAGTACTTCTCCGAATACATCGAGGACCGGCGGCGCCGGCCGCGCCAGGACGTCCTCACCGACCTGGCGCTGGCGACCTATCCCGACGGGACGACACCAGCGGTCACCTCGGTGGTGCGAACCTCTACCTTCCTGTTCGCCGCCGGCCAGGAGACGACCGCCCGCCTCCTGGCCGCGGCGCTGAAGCACCTCGCGGAGCACCCGGAGCTGCAGGACGAATTGCGGGCCGACCGCGATCGGATCCCCGATTTCCTCGAGGAAGTTCTGCGGGTGGAGAGCCCGGTGAAGGCCGACTTCCGGCTCGCCCGTCGCACGACCTCCGTCGGAGGCGTCGAGGTCGCCGCCGGAACACCGGTCACGGATATCGGCGATTCGTGGGAGTGGGCGGATGAGCCGAGATATCCCGAGAAATTTTCAGCGCTGGGAATCCGTATCGGCGTGAATTACATTGTCTACGCCATGACCCACTAGGCGGCCACTTCGCCGGCAGTAATGGGCGCGGCGGCTGGCTTAGTTCGCTTCAGCAGAAAAAGCAGCGGAATCACAACCAGTGCAACTCCCGCCAGAATTCGAAAGCTGTCGACGAACGCAGCCATCATGGCCTGGCGTTCGAGCCCCTGATACATCAATACCTGCGCTTTCCCCGCGGCATGCGAAGCACTGGCGGCAAGCTGCGCCGCCCCGCGGCCCAGATTCCCGGCGGCGATCGCTGATCCTCCCAGCATTTTGAAATGGTAGCTGGCGCGCCAGTAAAGCATGGTGGTGACGAACGAGATGCCCATGCTTCCGCCGATATTGCGCGATAGATTCACCAGTCCGCTGGCCTGGTTGGTCTTGTCGCGTCCCACATTTCCGAAGGCCATCACGTTCGCGGGCACGAACAGGAAAGATGTCGCGAGTCGCGAGATGATCCAATCGCCGGCCGGCGCGCGCATCGATGTGCCGAATCCCACGTGGGAAAGCTGAAGCACACCGAAGGAAAGAATAATCAAGCCAATGAAAATCAGCCTCCGCGGATCGGCTTTCGTAAGAACGCGCCCGATGATGGGCAGCGCCAGCAATCCGGCGATGCCTCCGGCAAGAGAACGAGGCTCGCTGTTTTCGGCGGTGAATCCCACCACTGTTTGCAACAGGATCGGCAGCAACACAACCGTGCCGTACAGGATGAATCCGATCAGAAAAATCAGCGCCGTGGAAACGAAGAAATTGCGGTTGAGCAGCAGGTGTAATTCCACAACCGGATTGGGCGTCTTGAACTCCCACCAAACCAGTGCGATCAGCGCCGCGGCGGCCACAACAGCCATCACCACGATAAAGTGCGAGCGGAACCATTCCTCGCGTTGGCCCTTGTCGAGGACCACTTGGGTGAATCCGAGCCCGATGCTGAGCAGGCTGAGGCCGATGTAGTCGATCTGCCGCGCGCTGCCGGCTTGTTTCGACGCGTGCGGAGGATCGGAAAGCACGAAGGAACTCAGCGCAATCGACAGAATGCCGATGGGAATGTTGATCAGGAAAATCCAGCGCCAGGAGTAGCTGTCGGTAATCCAGCCGCCGATGGTCGGCCCGATGGCCGGAGCGATCAGCGCGCCGGTGGCGTACATGGCCATGGCCATGCCGTGCTGCTTGCGGGGAAAGCTGTCGATCAGGATGGCTTGCGCGGAGGGCTGCATGCCTCCGCCCCCGGCGCCTTGCAGCACGCGGAAGAAAACCAGCAATGGCAGGCTCGGCGCCAGCCCGCATAGAAGCGAGCTCACCGTGAACACCAGCGTGCAGCACATGAAAAACTGTTTTCGCCCGATGAGCTTTGAAAACCAGCCAACCAGCGGCAGCACGATGGCGTTTGAAACCAGATAGGAAGTAAGAATCCAGGTGCTTTGGTCGATGCCAGCCGACATGCTGCGGGAGATGTGCGGGAGGGAAACGTTTGCGATGCTCGAATCGAGCAGCTCCATGAACGTGGCCAGCATCACCGTCGCGGTGATAATCCAGGGATTAACCGCGGGCGCCTGGTAGGTTTCCGCGTG
Organism: uncultured Acidimicrobiaceae bacterium; assembly: GCA_963803065.1. Lineage (GTDB taxonomy): Bacteria > Actinomycetota > Acidimicrobiia > Acidimicrobiales > RAAP-2 > DASXMT01. Next base: position 5,300 of record CAWDKW010000001.1, on the reverse strand, counting down.
GTCGGTAACCGTGCTGCTCAAGATTCGCGAACCTCGATACACGACGGCTCAGCGAATGCGCAAGCGATGATGAAATTCTGCTGAGGTGGTCGGGCGGAAATATCCTAGCATGACTCCGGCGAGCCTGCGGTCACGCGCAAGCCCGCTGCTGGGGCCAACTACAGGCACCACCGGATGCAGCTCAGCTCCGAAGGAGCGGAAGACTGTAGCCCAGCGCGCGAGCGCTGGGAAATAAATCGGCGCGAAGCGCCATACCGCTCGCGGTGCTTGGCGATCCGGTAAGGATCGCGCCCCGAGCGAGCGGAGCGACTCAAGGGGCCATACCAATGCTCCGCGAGCTTTTGGTTTCGCGCTGCCCTGACAAATAAGCCTCGGATTATATCGGGCGAGCCCCCGGAGGAACCTGCTTCTCGGAGTTCAAGTATTTCTGAGACAGCTTGATAGCTTCTAGTCGCGAGCCATGTTCTAGTGCGTCAGGTTATTTTCCGCGCAGACGTATTCCTTAATTTGCCAATCCGGCTTGAGGGTGAAGCGTTTCGTGGCCGTCCACGGCTTCGTGTACATTTTCGAATCGTCAATGGTGAATGCGGCCTCGAGAGTGTTGTAGTCGATGCGGCGAATGCGCTCGGTCACATGCAGCGCATCGCTCGTGGGCAATCCCTTGGGATCGAGCCAGGTCTTTCCGTTGAATCCGACGTCATCCACCACCAGCGTGTCGCCGTCCCATTTGCCGATGGAATTGCCCATATAGGTGGGGTCGAGATCTTTCGGATGGCCGCGGCCGTCGGTGAAAATCTGCCGCACCAGCGATTGGTATTCGAAGATCATCACGATGCGGTCGCGCGCCATGACGATTTCCCAGGGAAACGGCTGCAGCATGGTCCGCGGAATTCCCGGAGGAATGCAGCGCGGAGCAGGATCGGGCCCGCGCTCGGGATCGGAATGCTCCTTTTCGTAATTCCATTTCTTGAACAGCGCTTCGGCGGCGGGGCGGAACGGCGGATCCTCCTTCGGCAAAATGGTCTGGTAGTAGGGCTCGATGAACCAGACGCCGGAGAAATCGCGCGGCGAAAACTTTCCCTGGCTTTTCGGAGCAGAAGATTGCCGCGCCGCCTGTGCGGAAAAAATCGCGCAGCCGAGCCAAGCAGCGGCAGAAAAGATTAGAATTGCGGCGCTCTTTCGCAACGGACGCTCCTTTCCACAGGTCATAAGTCATCTCACAAAGGCAGTTTTGGGGGTCGGAGTTTCAGTGTATGCGTGAGAGCAGCCTTGTAGGCCGTGGCTTCAGCCACGGCAAAAGGAATCGGCGCGCAGCGCCATACCGCTCGCGGTGCTTGGCGATCCGGTAAGGATCGCGGCCCCGAGCGAGCGGAGCGAGTCAAGGGGCCATACCGATGTTCCGCGAGCCTTTGCCTTCCGTCGGTCTTGTAAATCAGAGTTTTACCCCCTGAAGCAACTTGCCCCCCGGAGTTCAAGTATTTATGAGATAGCTAGTGTCCGTAACTGAAGCCCTGGCCATCCAGCTTCTGGCCGTTGCCGAGAATCACGTTCTGCAGACGCATCACTTCGGAGCCGTTATTGGCGGGCGCGCCGTTCACCGTGATTTCATCGCCCTCTTTGATGATGTCGCGACTCCATCCCACGCGGCTGAGCATGTTGGGGCTGTTGGCCTCCACGCGCCATTCGTCCACCCCGCCGTTCTTGTTCTTCACGTTGAGATAGATGAAAGCGTGCGGATTGGCCCAGTCGAATTTGGTGACTTTGCCCTTGATGTTAATGGGATGCTGGAGATTGAAGCCCGCGCTCGAATGGTGCGCCGCAGCACCCGGCGCGAAAACCGGCGCCAGCACAATCGCCGCCAGCATCGGCAAGAAAACCCGAATCTTCATCGGTGCACCTCCGCGCGCGAGCCTTTGAACTCGCGATCCCCTTTGCCTCAAGAAACAGCCCGATCTCGGCCGCGTCGCGCTAGACAAACCGCCCCACTAGCCCGGTCCTAAGATCTAGCCGCTCCTATAGCCCGTAAACGCGATTTTGGTAGTAGCCCAGTCTCGTATAGCGACAGATAACAAGACCTGACATCTGCTTCGCCGAATTTATCGCCTTTAATCGCCCTGAACTCGCTAAGCACAGATTCTTCTTCGGCGTGTCCAAAGATCTGCATCTGTCGTGTAGCTATAAAGTGCAGAGTTGAAACCAGTTCCAACTGGCCAGGTAACAACCTACCGAGTCTTTCAACTACCTGATGGACCGTGTGCTCATAAGGATTCAGCTCGAACACAAACTCGGACAGCAATTCTTGAGCGTTTTGCCCGGGCTTATAATTCGAGTAATTAGGATTGTCGCTGAGATCCACGATCACCTCATCAGCGAGAAGGGATTCCACAGAGAAGGTCACGTGATCAGAATAGGGGCCATACGTGTATATCCCAAATCGAAACGGAACTGGAGCGCCAAGGATCTTTACGAAGTATGTAAGTTTCTGCATCGCAGTTCGTCCGAGACGAACATCAGGGTGGATGGAGGCGAACGCCTGTACTATCGCGGTCAAAAAGGCGCATCCGAGGTCATCAGAATAAACAAGATCATCATGTAGATTCATGCAGTACTCTCCAATTCTCTCGCTTTTTCGCGTATCTGTTTCAATACCGGGCCTTCGGCGTCCGCGAAGATGCGAACGGTTCGCACCTTTTTCGGAATCTTAGCAACGATCGCACTATCGCTTGTTAGGAGCTTGAGCGCTCCGTTGCGTTCCTTAATGTACAAATTTTCTACCTGGGGCTCCCCTTGTTCATCAGGAATCGAAAGTTTGTATATCGAAACCGGCGAATCATCAAGGTAGAAGTCTAGACCTTCAAACAGCTCTTTCAATCTTCTCAGGATTCGCTTTGCCAGTTGAAGGTGAGCATAATCAGCATTGTCACCGGTTTCGTACACGACGCGATGATGTCGACGCTCTAATATTCGTTCTGCCCAAGGCTTGGACTCAACATCCAATTTTGCATCCTTGCGAATTTCCGCCATGACAGACGTGTCGTCGTGCTTAAGTACATCGTCGAAGCTCTTATAATTCTCGCGGCCCCAGATCTTGCAGTATTCTTCGAGGTAATGGTCGTATATTCGTCTAATTTTGTGAAAATAGACCTGTGTGTTCATCTGATATCGCGCAAGAATGAGCGCCTCAAACGTATGCTCGCCACCTCGGTCGAAGGCAAGTCGTAAGCGGCCATCGTCACGATCCTTCACTAAAGTTAGCGAATCGACTAACTTGACAGAATCGTACACTCCGTAGCTGACGCCGCAGTGTAAGGAGTCCCGGAGCAAGTAATCGGCGCGATCGGCGTCGACCTCTCCGGAAATGAGCTGACTGAGAAACGCCAGTTCAGGAGATTTTTTTAGCAAGAGAATTAGAAGTTCTGGTGCCCCTGGGAAGAAGAGTCTTTCCAGGTCGTCTTTTAGCACATGTCCGAGAACGTAAACGGAAACGTCCTCATGGTTGCCACCCGGTATCGCTTTCTCGCCGGCATGCGCAAAAGCAGGATGGCCAACATCATGCAAAAGACCAACGAGTCGCATAGCCTGACGCGCCTTAGCGAGCGTGTCTTCTCTGAGCTGTAGAACCGGTTTCAGCTCCTCCTCGATAATCGGTTTGTGATGCCGAACGAGATGATCGAACATTTGAGCTACCAAATCCATTACTCCTAAACTGTGCTCAAATCGAGTGTGAATACCCCCTGGATAAACCAAATATTCCATCGCAAGTTGGCGGATGTTCCGCAATCTTTGAAAGACAGGATGGTCAATAATCTTGCGTTCGTTGCGAGAATATTCGATTAACCCGTGCACAGGACAGCGAACCCGTTGGGTGGGTTCGTTATCGGGACCAGTCAAATAGTACATAGATCGTTAAGCGAACGAAAGGCGAAACGAAAATTTTTAATGCGCCAGTCTACCGCAACACCCGACCGAAGCAACTCACTTTCTTTCAGTGCGTTCTATCACCAGTGCTGCGCACCTTCCTCAGACTGCCGCGCAACTACCAGTTGAAACGCCCCCTCTTTCATTGCTAGGGTGTTCCGTCGCATTGGAATGCGACGGAAGGGAGAGGAATGGAGGCGGCAACAGGACAATCTGTGCGACGTTTTTTGCCTATGGCAAGAACCGCCACGTGTTGCAGTCAACTCACGAGCATTTCTCCGCAAACGAAAAGCGAAATTCTATCTCGACACGCCTGCCGAGATAAATTCCGCGTAAGTCATTGCAAACAAATAGTCCCGCCCATTCTATCTCGACACGGATTCCCGGCACTTCATCCGCAATTTTTTATAGGCCACTCTTCATCTCAGGCCCCCACTTTATGACCGCCCATCGCAACCACGCCGACCGTCTCGAGGAACTCCGCCGCCGCAACGCCGAAGCCGAGGCCGGAGGTGGCCCCGAGCGCACCGCGCGCCAGCACAAGGAAGGAAAGCTCAGCGCCCGCGAGCGTATCGATCTCCTGCTCGACGAAGGCACTTTCGAGGAGCTCGACAAATTTGTCCGCCATCAATCGCACGACTTTGGCGTCGACGCGCAACGCCCCGCCGGCGACGGCTTCATCACCGGTTACGGGCACATCCATGGCCGCCTCGTCTACGTTTTCGCGCAGGATTTTACGGTCTTCGGCGGGTCTCTCTGGAATCGAACGCGCGCGAAAATCACCAAAATTATGGATCTCGCCCTGCGCGGCGGCGCGCCTGTCATCGGTTTGAATGATTCCGGCGGCGCACGCATTCAGGAGGGCGTCAATTCTCTCGCGGGCTATGCCGATATTTTTCTGCGCAACACGCTTTCCAGCGGCGTGATCCCGCAGATCAGCGCCATTCTCGGCCCGTGCGCAGGCGGCGCGGTCTATTCGCCTGCCATCACCGACTTCGTTTTCATGACGCGGGACACTTCCTACATGTTCGTCACCGGCCCGGACGTGATCAAGACCGTCACGCACGAGGAAGTGACCATGCAGGAGCTCGGGGGCGCCATGACGCACAACGCCAAAAGCGGTGTCGCTCATTTCGTCGCGGTTGACGACGCGGAATGCCTCGCCATGATCCGCGAGCTTGTCGGCTACATCCCCTCGAACAATCTTGACGATCCGCCGCGCCGCGCTTCAGGCGATCCAGTCGATCGCGCCATTCCTGCGCTCAACACGCTTGTCCCGGAAGATCCCCAAAAGCCCTATGACATGCTCGACGTCATCAGAGCCGTCGCCGACGACTCGGAATTCTTCGAAGTCCACGAGCACTTCGCCAAAAATCTCGTCA